>NZ_MUIY01000001.1:0-29411 GCF_007115045.1 Wolbachia endosymbiont of Nilaparvata lugens
AAAAATACTTTTTAAGTATACAAACCTTAGTTTATACACTCTATTACTCATTATAAATTATAGTGAGTAGATTTGCAAATACTTTCTGCTATAACAATCCGTTTTCTCGAAAGCTAAAATAGCCTGCACTTGTGATAATAATGTGATCAAACAATCTAACACTTACAGTACTACATGCTGCTGCTAAGCTCTTCGTTACTGCTTGATCTTCTTCTGATGGTTCTAAACTCCCTCCAGGATGGTTATGTGACATTATTACTAATGTTGCATTTTTTATTAATGCTTTTTTTATAATTTCCTTTATGTATACTGGTGCTTTTTCCATTTCACCAATATAGGATTCTTCTCCGATTAATTGACGCCTTTTATTCAAATACAGTATTTTTATACATTCCCTTTCTGAGTGGCCTATACTTACGTTTAAGTACTCTACTAGCCTTTGTAAGTCCATTATTGGCTCACTTTTGAGCTTTTCTCTTAGTACCCTTTCTAGTGTTTCCTTAACACACATAATCATTGCTACTGCAGAATCAGTTACTCCTTCTATAACTTTCAGGTCATCCATTTCTCGGCCTAAAATCCTTCCTACTCCTGCATAAGTATTCACCAGATTTTTAGCAATTTCTTGAGCTTGTGGCCTTTCATGTGCTGCACTTAGAAACGTTTCCATTATTTCACGATCAAGTAGTGCTTTGCCTTTGCTTTCTAATATTCTGAATTCTATTTCTTCTTTATTCTTATTATTATTCATATAATTTACCTTTCACTAACAACAAACTTTTTTTAGATATTTACTGCTGTTTTTTATCAGCATTGGCATAGAGCCATAGCTTTCGAGTGAAGTCAAATCAATTTTTAAATCTTTTTTACTTATTTTTTCATCAAGAAGTAAAGATGTTAATAGATACTGATTTTTTTACTTAAATTTGTTGAATTTCGTCTAAAGAGATGCCTATCGTTTGCAAAATAATATTAATAGAAATTCCAGTTTTAACCAGACCCTTTGCAATTTTGATTCTTTCTGCTTCTCTAATTTTCTCNAAGACTTTTTCTCTAGCTTGTGGAAATCACTCATTGAACCTATAGGAAAAGCTTTTTCATGGATGGGAAATACAGTTAGTAGCATATTTGCTGAGAATAGCCCGATTAGAAAATTTGAAAATAATGGAAATGTTGTTAATAGGCTTTCTAAAAATAGCATTTTCAGTAACGGAAACCCATTGACAAGTAATAGTGCTATTAAACAATTTTCAGAAAATAGTAAAGGCAATTTTGAGAGTTTTAAAGTTAAAGGTGTTATAGAAGAAAAAAGAGCTATAGAACAAGAAGAAGTTGAGAAAGCATTCAAGAAAAGTAGATGTGAAAATAGCGAATCGAAAGTATATAACCAAGCATTCTATCAAACGTTTAATATCAACATTAAATCTGAAGATGTGCGCAGTGTTGCTGATGCAGTAATAGAACGATTTAGAGAACAAGCACGTGGGGCACTTTTTGATATAGTTGAAGAGTTACATTGATGTTGCTTGGAAAATGTAAGCTTGAACCAATAAGCCTAAGATACAGTAAAGAAAAAAGGTGGTATACAATTGAATGTATTGAAAAAACGTTGCTACAAAACATTGGCTCAGGAATTGAATGTATTGATCTGACAGGAGTGATTTATCCACGTTATCAGAGTAATGGCTTAGAACAGCTAAAAAATATACGCGATACTCAAGTTCTAGTTGATAATTCAGGAAATGTACTTGGGAATTTTGTCATTACTAATGTAGAAGAAAAACAGATATTATTTTTTCCTGATGGAACACCAAGAAAAATTGAGTTTATTTTGAAGTTAAAAAGTTACAGCAAGTGATTTATTATTACACTAAAGAAAACGAAATGTTAGATGAAATTTGCTGGAAACATTATGGATACAGTAGTGGAGCAGTGGAGGAAGTATTGCTTGAAAATCCAGGCCTTGCGGAACATGGAAGTTTTTTGCCCGCTGGATTAAGAATTAAGCTTCCTAAAATTCAAAAAATACCGAAAGAATCTGTTATAAACATTTTAGATGAATGACACCAGATTTTGATATAGTAGCAAAAAATAACCCAGTAACAGAGGTTTTAAAAAAGAGTTTAATATCACTACGTGTCACTGATGGATCAGGTACTACAAGTGACGAAGCTGAGATATTTATTAATTATAGCTCTAGCGCTTTAGAACTTAAGGGTAATTTACAGGTTTTTCTAGGATATAAAGAAACAGGTTTATTACCTATGGGGGTATATAAGGCAAATCAAATTACAATACAAAGTCCACCACAAACTTTAAGAATAAAATGTGACGCTGCAAGTTTAAGAGGATCATTAAAGGAAAGAAAATCAAAAGAATGGAAAGACATTACCTTGGGAGATTTGATTAAAGAAATAGCACAAGAACATGGGTATGAAGGTAAAGTTGCTGAAAGATTTAAAAATATATTTATACCACATACCATTCAAGCAGATGAAAGCGACATGAGTTTTTTGGAAGGATTAGGCAAAAAATATGATGCACTAGTAAAACCAGCAGGAGGATATATAATTTTTATTCCGAAGGGAGAAGCAAGATCAGCGACTGGAAAGATGTTAGGTACAACAGTATTAACACCTAAAGATATTATAAATTGGGAGGTAAATTTTAATGTGCGTAACAAATATGGATCTGTTATTGCAAAATGGCACAGTTATGAGAAGGGAGAAACTATAGAAGAGAAAGTGGGAAATGAGGGTCCAAGTTATACCCTGCAAACGCTTTACTCTACCGCAGAATCAGCAATTAGTGCAGCAGCAGCTAAGTTAAAACAACTAAAACGTAGTACATCAAATTTAAATGTAACTGTTCCTGGTAATCCACAATTATTTGCAGAAGCTAAGATCAGTCTTTCAGGATTTTGTCAGGAAATTGAAGGTGAATGGGTAATTAGCAAGGCAGAACATATTCTGAATAATAGAGGATATCAAACTATAGTAGAGGCAGCAGTGAGCAAAGCTGTTTAAGTGAAACTTAAGCAAATGATTATTTAATTCTAAAAAAATGTTAGACATGAACAAAATAAGTAAGAACATAAAGAATAAGATAAATTTTCTATGGCTGATGATAACAGTTATATGTGTTGTCGTTACATGTTGTTATACAAAGAGTAAAGCTGTGAGTAATTATAAAACAGTACTACAAATTGCTTCTGAAAATTGTAATTTAGAGGTTGTAAAATTTTTGGTAGAAAATTTATTAGATGTTAATGTGCAGGTTCCTAAATTAACAGCATTACATTATGCTTCAGAGGTAGATTGTTTAGAAGTCGTGAAGTTTCTAGTACAAAAAGGAGCTGATGTAAGTGCTTCTGACGGATACGAGCGATGGACACCGCTGCATTATGCTGCAGATCAAGGACGTTTGGAAATTGTTAAATTTTTATTAGATAAAGGAGCAGATCCTAGTGCTGTAGCTAAAGATGGAAGAACACCTAGAAGCATGGCTGTAATATCAGAAGAACGTAATAAAGATAAAAACAAGCAATACAGAGAAGTAATAAAACTACTTTCCAATGCAGAAGGCTCGCTCAAAAATAGCAAATAATATCAAAGATATATTGGAGTCATAAGGATCTGCAGAAGAGCAATACGAATTCAAATAGTGACTACCACAGCAAAATATAGAAACTGAACATATTTCTTCTTTTATCAGTAATTTCAATTATTTTATAACCAGTAAAAAATATGCTAAACAAAAAAATCCCAATCACAGTAATAGTAACGATGGTAATACAGACCATAGCAACAATTTGGTGGCTTGCTAAGCTTGATTTACGGGTGCACATGCATGATAAATTTATAGAACAGAATAATGGATTGACTGTTACGGTATATCGTCTGGAGGAAAGAGTAAAAAACCTCTCTGAAGAGTTAGATGAGCTTAAAGCTGATTTTAAGTAATTATTCTTCTATTTTCGGTATATAAGGATCAGATTGAGATTGACGATCCTTCCAATTTTCAACGTATTGCTCAACTAGTGTAGGATCTCCCGTTATAATTAGTAGATTCTCAGCGTTTCTTTTCTGCGCAGCGTCAGAAAAATTGAAAGATCCAGTTATGATTTTTTGATTATCAATGATCATAATTTTGCTATGTGAAATTGCAGGTTTATAGTCTATATATATTGGTATTCTTTGATGAAACAGCTCATTGATAACGCTATACTTTGAGCTCACTTGCGATTCGTCGAGAATAACCTTAATATCAACACCACGTTTTTTTGCTCTAATTAAAGATTGTGCAATAGGCTTTGAGGTAAATTGGTATGCCTGAACCAACACGGATTTTTTAGCATGATCCACAGAATCAATTATTAGATTGGTGCAATTTTCTCTAGGAGTGAAACATACAGTAGTACTTGGACAAGAAACACAACCTGATAAAAGCAAACAAGTTAAAAAAATCAATAAATATCTAAACATGGCCAAATATATTCTTTCAGTCGACGGTGGAGGCATAAGAGGTATTATACCTGCTATTGTTCTAGCTGAAATAGAGTATAGAACAAAAAAGCCAATCTCTCAAATGTTTGACTTAATGGTCGGAACTTCTACAGGTGGTATTATCGTTGCCGGGTTATGTAATAAACAATACTCTGCTCTCGACTTAGTTGATCTCTATCAGAAAGACGGGCCACATATCTTTAAGTCTTCATTTTTTAGAAGATCAATATTTTCCTGGCTAAATTGTGCACAGTATTCATGCAAAAATATTGAATGCGTTCTGAATAGATATTTTGGTGATTCTACTCTTGCAGATGCAACAAATAATTTAATGCTTACAAGCTACGATATTAAGAACAATTATCCCTTCTTCTTTAAAAGCTGGAGAGAAGATAGAAATTTTATCAAATTGAAAGATGCATTACGATCTACAACTGCATCACCTACTTACTTTGCACCTAAATATCTTAAGGTCAACCAAAAGGAAATGGTATTAGTGGATGGAGGGGTGTTTGCCAATAATCCAGCGGCTTGCGCATATGCAAGTGGTAAGAGGTTATTTCCAAATGATGATATTCTACTATTATCGATAGGTACTGGAAGAACAGATAGAAGCATAGAGTATGCCAATTCAAAGAGATTTGGAAAAATAGGCTGGATAAAACCACTATTACATGTGATGTTTGCTTCAAGTTTAGATGCAGTAAACTACCAACTTGATCAAGTTATAGCTGATAAATATATACGCATACAATCGCAATTAAAAATAGCATCATCTGACATGGATAATATTACATCAAAAAATATCAAATCTCTTCAGCAAGAAGCAAATGCAATGATAGAGGACAACCAGAAAATGATAGAGAAATTCTGTATAGAAATATAAAATATATAACTATTTTTACTTGTATCTTAAACACAATTCAATTTTCACACTCATCAGCAGTTAGGCCACTTGCTCGCACAATAACATCACTAGCAACACCTGCCTCTGCTAGATTTTTCGCAACTTTGATTTTTTCTATTTTTTTAACTTTTTCCTTGCCATTTTTCATATCTTCAGATAGAGATTTGACTAATGATTCTTGTTCTCCGTACTCATCCATTAAACTCAATAGCTTTTTGCTTTCTCTTGTTTTAGGCAGTAGAACTTTAATATTCACTGATAATGCTCCTGCCATTTCATATAATTTATCAAATGTTATAGCAGTGTACCCTCTTTCATATTCGTGTATTTCCTTGAGCGTTAAATCAACTTTATCTGCCAAATCTTTTTGAGTATATCTTCTTATCAACCTCCATTCTCTTATTCTTTGTCCTATTCTGTAATATATAGAATCAGTGCAGATTTCTCTCTCTGTACTATCATACTCGTAAATAGATAAACCCGTTGCCTGGGAAATTATGTCAACTGAAACTCCTTCTTTAACTAGATTTTTTGCTATTTCCAACCTTGCCTCTTCTTGATTGATTTTTTCGCTAATATGAATAAACCTGACTAATGAAGGTACTATTTTGCCTAATTTTTGATTCTCGTATATTTTCGTTAGATAGAGTATTTCTTCGTCTTCATCTTTATACTCTCTTACTACTACTGATTCAGGTAGCAGATCTATAGCACTAATCGATAGTTCTTTTGCTATTGTATATAATACTTCAATTGGAATAGCGCTATAGCCACTTTCATAGCTGTTCACCTCTTGATATGTTAAACCGATTTTACTTGCTAGTTCTACTTGATTATACCCTTGCATTAACCTACTATTTCCTACTCTTTGCCCTATTCCATAACTAACATTGCTTGCAGAAACAAACACATATACCTCCATTTAAAACTTTATTGCTATAATTTTTTCATGAGCTACCCATCTAGAACTACATCAACAGGTAAACCTACCGCTTGCAAAATAATATCAATAGAAATTCCACCTTTTACTAGATCCTTTGCAACTTTAATCCTTTCTATCTCTCTCACTTTCTCCTCACAAATCCGCATCCCTTCAAACAAAGATTTTATTAATGCATTACGTAGTTCTTGGCTCTCAATTTCTTTATATTCTTTAATCAAATCAGGTAGCTCATTTTCTATTTTATCATCCGCATCTTCTGTTAGTTCAAGTAGGTCCATGATATTAATCGATAACGCTTCTGCCATTTCATATAATTTATCAAGTGGAACAGCAGTCCTTCCTTGTTCATAGTTGCTTATTTCGTCACGTGTTGTATTCATTTTCTCTCCTAAATCTTTTTGAGTATACTCTCTCACTAGTCTCCATTCTTTTATCTTCTTTCCTATTTGGCAGTATATAGAACTAACTTTTTCTTCAACACATTCATCAGCAGAGAGGCCAATTATTTGTGAAACAATATCAACAGAAATTCCTGCTTTAACCAAGCGCTTTGCTATTTCCACTTTCTCTGCTTTCCTGCTACTTTTCTCACTAACTTGAACAAATTTGGTTAGCAAACAAAACATCCTACGCAACTCCTGATCATTAATCTTTTTATATTCTCTTACTAGATCTAATATTTCCTCTTCCTCATCTTCAAGACAGCTTTTTGATACAGGAATAAGATCAGTAATACTGATTGATAGTGCCTCAGTTATAGCATACAACCTTTCGATTGAAATTCTACGGTTCCCTTTCTCATATTGCAGTATTACCCAGTAATTTACACCAATTTTCTCCGCTAAATCCTTCTGAGTATAACCTCGCTCTAACCTCCAATTTTTTACTTTTTCCCCTACTTCACAGTCTAGACTTTTTTCCACTAAAAGAACCATACATATAATATTTTCTACTATAGCTTAATTTTGTTAAGGCTCCAGATATAACGGTAAGAAAAAAACTCTGGAACCTTAAAGTTGACTGTAGACACATTAAAGTTCCCTAAAGGTTTCTTTACTACCTCCATATATTCTATTTACCCACGAAGGTGGAGAGAGTACTTCATCATTGCTAATCTCTTTTATAGCATACTTTTCACTCCATATGCCACATCTAGTGAAACCACCTTTCTCTACTGCTTCCTTAAGCTTCACTCCCCCAAAGAGGCAATTTTTTCCAATTTCTTCGCCTCTTTTTTGTAACTCAGCCCACATTTTCTTGTTTTCTACTCTGACTTGTACTTGATCATATTTTTTTACATCGTGGTACAATATAATATTTAGCTTACCAATGCTTGTAGGAAACTCTAATATAATAGAGCTTTCATCTGACATATCGATATAGTTTCTTATACCTCCCTTCTCACTTTTAACCTCAACCGCATCATTGCCAATTTTTAAAATATTACTTCCTAACTCTCTCAGTATTTTGGCTACCTCTACCTTGCTATCATCAGAAAATTCTATATATGATGTTGTATTGTCTATCTCGAAATCTATTAAGGATCCTTCTTGAACAGCACTTTCGCCAGCCTTCTCTAGTTCTTCTAGTCTCTTATCTATCTGTGGCTGAACTTCTGGCTGTAACTCATTATAGATTTCACCTATCAGTTTATTCTGCAATAAAGTATCATGAAACTCTGCACCGCTTAACATTAATTTACGTATTAGCTTTTTACGATCAGCCTTATCAAATTTATGAAAATGTGTACCTAATACTAGATATTCTGCAAAACTCCATTCCCCATCATTACATGCATTTAGCCTTACTCCAGAAGTTATTACTTTGTCTATAACTTTGTGCAATTCATTTACGTTTTTTGCCTCTACTACAGCACTTTTAAACCAGCTCAATTCTTTGCTTTCGCTTGCACTTGGCTTTATTTTTTGCAAGGCGGAGGTAAATGGATTTTTATCTTCTTGATCACTTGCAGGTTTTGTGCCATATATGTAGTCAAGTCCTTTCCCATAGTTGATTTTGTTTTCGCGAACTTCTCTACCAGGGAAAGGTGCTATTTCTTGAGACTTTTTAGCCTTATTAATTTTGCTTACAAAGGTGGACTGCTGGTTAACACGACCAATTCCTATAATAGCATTTAACATCTCACCTTCTGATAATTTATCAAGATCAACGTTTAATTGATAAGTACCTCCTTTTTTATCATCAAAAGGTACAATTATTTTATTACCCATATTATCCTCACTATTAAAAATACTTTTTAAGTATACAAACCTTAGTTTATACACTCTATTACTCATTATAAATTATAGTGAGTAGATTTGCAAATACTTTCTGCTATAACAATCCGTTTTCTCGAAAGCTAAAATAGCCTGCACTTGTGATAATAATGTGATCAAACAATCTAACACTTACAGTACTACATGCTGCTGCTAAGCTCTTCGTTACTGCTTGATCTTCTTCTGATGGTTCTAAACTCCCTCCAGGATGGTTATGTGACATTATTACTAATGTTGCATTTTTTATTAATGCTTTTTTTATAATTTCCTTTATGTATACTGGTGCTTTTTCCATTTCACCAATATAGGATTCTTCTCCGATTAATTGACGCCTTTTATTCAAATACAGTATTTTTATACATTCCCTTTCTGAGTGGCCTATACTTACGTTTAAGTACTCTACTAGCCTTTGTAAGTCCATTATTGGCTCACTTTTGAGCTTTTCTCTTAGTACCCTTTCTAGTGTTTCCTTAACACACATAATCATTGCTACTGCAGAATCAGTTACTCCTTCTATAACTTTCAGGTCATCCATTTCTCGGCCTAAAATCCTTCCTACTCCTGCATAAGTATTCACCAGATTTTTAGCAATTTCTTGAGCTTGTGGCCTTTCATGTGCTGCACTTAGAAACGTTTCCATTATTTCACGATCAAGTAGTGCTTTGCCTTTGCTTTCTAATATTCTGAATTCTATTTCTTCTTTATTCTTATTATTATTCATATAATTTACCTTTCACTAACAACAAACTTTTTTTAGATATTTACTGCTGTTTTTTATCAGCATTGGCATAGAGCCATAGCTTTCGAGTGAAGTCAAATCAATTTTTAAATCTTTTTTACTTATTTTTTCATCAAGAAGTAAAGATGTTAATAGATACTGATTTTTTTACTTAAATTTGTTGAATTTCGTCTAAAGAGATGCCTATCGTTTGCAAAATAATATTAATAGAAATTCCAGTTTTAACCAGACCCTTTGCAATTTTGATTCTTTCTGCTTCTCTAATTTTCTCTTCACAAATTTGTATGCTTTCAAACAGAGATTTTATTAGTGCATTACGTAACTCTCGGCTCTCAATTTCTTTGTATTCTTTAATCAAATCAGGTAGCTCACTTTCTACTATCTCATCTTCCTCTATGAGCAGATCTGTAATGCTAATTGATAATGTTTCTGCTATTGCATATAATTTTTCCAGTGGAATGGCCACACGTCCTTGCTCATAGTTGCTTATTTCATCACGTGTTGTATCCATTTTCTCAGCCAAATCCTTCTGAGTATATTCCCGTCCATTCTTTTATCTTTTTTCCTATTTTATAGTAGATAGAACCTGTTTTTTCTTCAACACACTCATTAGCAGAGAGGCCAATTGCTTGTGAAACAACATCAACAGAAATTCCTGCTTTAACCAGACCCTTTGCAATTTTTATTTTCTCTGCTTTTTTACTACTTTTCTCACTAACTTGAACCAATTTGGTCAGTAAACAAAACACTCTACGTAACTCCTGACCGCCAATCTTTTTATATTCTCTTACTAGATTTAATATTTCTTCTCCCTCATCTTCAAGACAGATTTTTTCATTAACAACCGCATCATACATTCCTTCTACAATACACTTATGAGTAACAAGATTAGGATCATAATATTCTGAATCTTTTTCTATAAACTCCCTGTACTCTTTAAAAAAATCATAAACACTTTTCCTTTCATCTACAGAAAACATAGATTGTCTGTTTCCTAATTTAGCATATCTATCTTTTCCATCTTTTCCTAATAAGCCTCCTCCACCTATCACAGCTGTAAATTCTTCGAATATTTTATCTCCGTCTTTTTTATACTTTTTAAATTTATCTTTTTTGCATATTTCGTTGAACCATGAAAAAAACTTACTTCTATCAATAGGCTTCTTTCCTTTTATATCTTCTGCTCGCTTTTCAAGAAACTCATGAAGAGATAAGAAATCAATTTCTTCCGGAGTAGCAATCTTGAACTCGTTAGCAGTTTCATCATAGTATTCGTATTCAAGTAATTTTTTTGATTCTTTTATAAGATTTTCGGATTTGGTAATATATAGAATTTTTCCTCCCTCAAACTTCCCTTTTATCTTCTTTAGGCTCTCCAAAGCCACTGATGTTTTTCCACTACCAGCGGCCCCATTGATAACTAAAGGTAATTCAACCCTTTCAACTATATCCTCCTGCTTTGCACTAAAAGTAATAAATTTACCGAGATAACTAACTTGTGGAACATCTTCAATCTCCAATGTATCAGGAACTTCTTCACTTGTTACTTCTATGTTTTTTATTTTCTCTCTATTTGTTAAAAATCTAGACTTATGATAATCATGATTCAGAATTACTTCTAAAATAACAAAAGCATCTTTGTTATTATGCTTTATACTTGTAAATAATAATCTGTCACTATCACTTAATTTAGCTCGAGAATATTCAATATTCCCATCACCTTTTACTAATTTTATATTCCCTTGGCTTGTACTGTTGTTCTCTTTTAAATCTTTAATTATTTCGTTGAATTTTTTTCTCAAAGGACTTTTATCATCACCTAAATCACGGTCATTAAATTTCTTATAAAACAATACAATACTCATAACTTCTCTTAATTACTTAACTATATTAAGAGTATAATAATATTATTAATATGTCAATATTTCTATTGCTATGTTAACTAATATCATTTATTCATACGTAATTCTTATCCCGTGATTAGATAAGTAAGGAAATAAATTTATACTTGTTTGGTATTAAATAACCTGAATAATTTGATCGTTTCTAACAATCAAAAACAGCTAGCGTGAGAACAAGTTTCTTTGGAATGCGTTGGTCTACCACTTGTTCTACGCGAATTTATATCAATTTATTACTTCATTTCTCTAGCTTTTTGAATATTTCCCTAATGAAATTAAATAGCTTACTGTAAAATTAGCTCCCTTTTAAGTTCTTGTTATTCACAGATTCCACAACAACACTATTAAATGAATATGCGGGAATCTCACTATTTATATTAACAATGCTTTCCGTTCTATCAGCAAGATCTTCAAATTGCATTGACATGTTAGATGGTGGATTCTGACTACCTTGAAGCAATTGTATATTTGATGCATTTTCTTCAAATATTGCACTTATATTTTCTAATTTTCTTTTTTTAGGCTCGTTTAAATGCGCAGATCTCCTCTGTTGTCTTTTATGCAAAAAATTCTTGAGTTTAACTTTCACATTAACTTCTTTTCGCACTAAAGAAGAATATTCAGTAAGGTAGCAAGCAATATCTGGGCGGCCAATGATAATGGTAAGAGCATAAAATAAAGGACTCATACCACCTTCGTCCTTTAGATTTATATCAGCCCCTTTCTCTATAAGGTACTTAACACTATCTAAGTGAGCATATATGACAGCATAGTGCAAAGGACTCACACCTTTCTTATCCTGTTCATTTACATTAGCCCCCTTTCCTACAAGATAGTCAATAATACCTGAGTGACCATATATGACAGCAAAGTGCAAAGGACTCATACCATCTTTGTCTTGTTCATTTACATTAGCTCCCTTTCCTACAAGATATTCAATAATATCTGAATGACCACATATGGCAGCAAAGTCCAAAAGACTTATACTACCTTTGTTCCGTAAATCTACCAGAGTTCTTTGCATTATAAGGTACTTAACACTATCTAAGTGATCATGCATGGCAGGATGGCACACAGAACTCATACAATTTTTATCATATGGATTCGCATTCATAATAAACAGCTTTTTCTTTATAAGGTATTTAGCAATATTTAATCTAACACTTTCAGCAGCATGGCAAAAAGGACTCATATAATCTTTACGACCATTTTGAGTAGCAAAATACAAAGGATTCATACCATTTACTTTATCCTGTAGATTTACATTGACCCCTTTTTCTACAAGACATTTAACAATATCTATATTACCACTGATAACAGCATAGTGTAAAGGACTCATATCATTTTTATCATGTAGATTTACATCAGCTCCTTTCTCTACAAGGTATTCAACAATATCTAAACGATTCTCTTCAATAGCAAAATGCAAGGGCCCTGCAGTTTCATCCTGTAGATTTACATTGGCCCCTTTTTCTACAAGATATTTAACAACATCTATATTACCACTGATAACAGCATAGTGTAAAGGAGTAGCACTCTCTCTACTCAACTTATCAACCCCCCAATATTCATTGTCAATAAAATACTCAACTACTTCTAATTGACCACATACAGCAGCCCAGTGTAAAGGGGTAAGATCTCCATCCAAATCACTTCCTTTCTCTATAAAATATTTAACTATTCCTAAATGACCATGCATGGCAGCACAGTCTAAAGGAGTAAATTTCATTTTATCAACAGCATTAACAATCTTACTTAATCTATTTGGATCTACTTTCTTTAATATACCTTTAATAACTTTCTCATTACCATCTTTGGCTAGTAAATGTAAGATAGTACTTCCATCATAAAGAGAATCAATAAATTCATTAACTAACCTGTCATATTTACTTGCATGACTCCAAACAGATATAGCGTGATTTGCATTTGTAAGGCAAAATGATGTCATAATCTCTCTTAAAATTTCTTCTTCTGTTCCTGCTTGTTCTTTCTCTAATCTTATTGTTTTTTGTACTCCCATATGAACTCTTGCTATTGATTCCTCTAAATCAATCACTGAGAACTTATCAAGTAGATTAAGTGCATCCAAAACCTTTTGCTGATCGTTTTCTGATTTCTTATGAAGAAAAATTTCTGCTGTATCAATTTGATCAGGACTCAAGTAAGCCATAGAGGCTAAAATATCATGCGATTGTTGTCCAATATCTTTTTCTTCTTTTATTTTGTCAAAGTTGACCTTCAAAGTCGTAAATAATTCTTTGGTGAGACCTAGTACCTCGAAACGATTAGGATTCGGTTTTTTTATTTCTTCATTATAGAGTTTTAGATATTCACTAACATCAATCTTTTCTTGTTTAATATATGCTGTTGCTTGTGTCAAAGCTAATGGAAGGTAATTTAATGCTTCTGCTAACCCTACCAGATAGCAATTCTGTGACCTATCTTTTATTCCTAAGGTTCGTTCAATAAATATTATGGATTCTCCTAGAGAAAACCCATCATTCAAGTCTATTTTTTCTATTTCTGCTTTCCAATTTTTGTTACGAGAAGTAATTAAGATGTAAGGCTGTTTTCCACCAAAAATGAAACCATAAGGCGGTAAAAATTTTTTAATCTCCTCATATTGATTGGCGTTGTCAAAAATAAAATAACTTTCCACATCTTGAAGTTTCTCATATACATTATCAACAATAGATTCAATTCTTTTCTTTTGAACATCATTGTAATCTACTTGCTCTCTACCTTCCATACCAGAATTTATTTTTTGTATACCTTTATAACCTTCTGTAGGAATTTTTAATTTTTTAGCTAAACTATAAAATGAATTTGAAAGAGTGCTACATGATTTGGCATTTATCCATATAACGTTACCTTTACTCTTTATATTATGCGCATAACTTTTAGCTAGTTCACTTTTTCCTACTCCATAGCCTCCATGAATTAAGACCATTCGTGGTATTTCTTCTTGTTTTTCAATGTCTAACTTCTCGTTTAACATCTTTAACATATTTCCTCTTTCTACAAAGAATTGTGGTAAATGGTCCAAATTAAAGAAAAACGGACGTACACTTTCCTCTTTTTTTGTTTGGAAATTCTTGATCTTTTCATACAGTTCTTCTATATCTTTTCTTTTCGTTGGATCGTTTCCATTAATCTCTTTTAATATATTATCAGCCAATTCTTTCTTTTTTTTCTCATTTAAAATATGCACATACTCTTCTTCTTTAGGTAAGTTAACAAGCCTATACTTTTTGTCTACCTCCCACCACTTTTCTAATTCCCATGTAAAAGGAAGTCTATATCCATATTTTTCAGCATTATCATGTTTCCTCAACTGATAATATTCAGTAGTATCATAGTTTACTTTTTTTATTCCTACTCCTGTATATAATTCTGGGGTTATCCAAATTTTACCACTTTGCTTATCTTTCACTTTATATCCAGACTGAAATGCTTCTGACTTAAAAAGTTTCGCTGGTTTTTTTAAAACTTGCTTAGCAAATGTTCTCGCTTTTGATTCACCTAAAACAACACCTTTTGTTATAAGATCAACGGAAAGTTCTTCTTTATTATCTGAAATATAATTTATTACTCTAGATACAGCATCTATTGCTAATTTCTCAATCCCTCTCTCCCAAGAAAGGCTACTAACATCCATAATCCCAGTAAACTGCCCCTCAAATTTTTGAAAAATTTCCAAACTAGCATCTACTAAAATCTCTCTTGTGCTACCTCCTAAAGGCATAACTGTTGAAGAAACACTTTTTGCTCCTTTCCTATGCTCTTTTGCAGAAAGACAACCTATCATTTCAATTGCTTTATCAGGAATTATTCGCATACCTGGTGTAATAGCACTCTTTATAGTTGAATCAGCCAGACCTAATATTTTACCTGTTTTTTTTATTTTTGAACCTGGTTTTACTTCTTCAGAGTATTGAAATAGTTTTTTTTCGAATTCTTTAACAAAAGTCTTAACAAAAAAAGTTGCTCTTTTCACTATTTCATCATCTGTAAGACCTATATCCTCTACCGTTAACCTACAATCAATCAATGCACTATACCATGTACTACTGCTGCTTATAGATGAAGCTCTTGTTACTCTAGGACTATCTTGACTTCGTTCATGCTGAAGTTCTTCATCAGATAATCTGTCTTCATAATCAACTGTTGCTTCCATTATTGACTCATCAGGCAACACCTCTACAACAGGGCTAGATTCTTTATAATCTTCACAGTCCATTTGATTGTCTGTGACATCTTTCATTTCTGCTTCAAAATTTTGTCGAAAATAAACAGACTCACTGTCCAATTTTTTTTCACTAGCCATGGTTTTATAATAATAAAGTGACGTTTGCTGTACTGTCCCTCTTAAGATTGGTTGAAAATGAAGACCTCCCTGATTTACTATATGTATAGTATCTTTTGTATAGTAAATTTTCTTACTAAGAATCTCGCTATTTAATATACCCTTTTGGTAACCTTCCTTATCAATAAGGTGATGCGTTATTACCTTTCTTCCATCGGAAGTAATGTGTTCTTCAATAAAATGCAATCTTACCTTATATACTATACAAATTATTCTTCCATCAATTTCTGGTAGACCCCACATAGCCGTAGCTAATTTTAATTTATCTATTGCTTTAGATCCTTTCTTAATATCATCTGCGGTAAACTCAACTCGTGAAATATAATCAGAAATGCTTCTACCATCATTTTTTAATGCTTCTGTAAGCCATGACGAATCAAGACCAAGTTGTTTCTCTGCGAACAGCCTACAAATATTTCTTAAAGATTTTACAGTAAAGGTCCCTCCAGGCTTTAATTGATTAAGTCCTTGCGCAACTGAATCAAAGAAACAATCTCCTTCTCCAATTGATTCCCCTATTATAAAATCTTCCGGCAAATCTAAATCAATAGGTATTTGTTGACTACTAGATGATAGTGTATCTTTTATTAACTCAGATCGATTAACTGCTTGTTTAAAATAATCTACAGAATGTGATGTCTTTAACATAATACCCCACACATTTATTACGTAAAATATAATTTTGTTATGGCTAAAAAGATCTAGCAAAGCAAGAACTTTTTAGCATGTTATTATAGTTTGTATTTTTAAAACTAAACCAATACAGCCATTTTCGTCAACTGAAACCAGCAAGCGTGAGAACTGTTCGTTTTGGGATGGCATGGTCTACCATGTGTACCATATGAACTTTTTAATATAACAATTTAACTATACGCTAAAACTAGCTACATTAGCCCATTTCATCCATATCTACATACGAACTGTGTTACCTAAGCTCATGGAAATAATTTAAATCTTCTATTTTTATAACCTTATTTTTACGCAACGTGTTCTCACAAATATATGACCTTTTTTGTAATTTTAGGAAGAGTCAATAATTCAATTCATTGTGGTACTAAAACACCTAGTATTTTCTGCAAACTATAATATAGCTTGGTTAGTATATTAATAAAGTTGACAATTGCTGCAATTTTCATTAAAATATTAATTAGATTATATTGGCAAGGTAAAAATGAATTTTAGTGAGTATGTTAAAGAAAATAAATTATTTTTAACTAATGTAAGGGTAGATATCAATCAACTGATAAGTTTTTTGCAAGAGAATAAAAATATCACAGAACTTTCTCTCGAAAATTGTCATATTGGTGACGAAGGAGCAAAAGCTTTAGCTGATGGTAATCTTACAAACCTTACTCTACTTGATTTAAATTCCAATCGTATTGGTGAAGAAGGAGCAAAAGCTTTTGCTACTGGTAATCTTACAAACCTTGATAGACTGTGTTTAACGGGGGATAATTTTGGTGGAAAAGAAGCAAAAGCTTTTGCTGAATCTGAGGAATACTGTGAATTAATAGATAAATTTTTTTATATAATGAATGGAAGACATAATATAAGTTTTTGTCGCGATCTGAAAGGGTTATGGTCCCAAGCAAGGGAAGAATCTAATGGTAATGTTAGCAAGCTAGATAAAAAGGTTGTAAAGGACTTCTTCTTTTATCTTGTGCAACATCATGTTTTAAAAGAGGTCATAGAGCTTTTTTTGGATGATTTTGATAAATATCCTTTTAACATTAATTCAAGAAATGAGTATGGACACACACTAGCTCATTTTTATACTCATGATCCTGAGATCCAAAAGTTTTTCTTTGAACGTGGTATGATCCCTGAAAAAGAAATGAATCAGGAAAGAGAGGATAAACACATTGCACAAGATAATCAATCTGTTCATGCAAGTCCAATAGTTAAACGGACAAAGTTTTTAACTAAAAAACTGGTTGAATTCACAAAAGACAATGAAGAAGAGTTAAAGCAAGCAGTATCTTATTACGTAGAAAGTATAGAGCGATTAAAACAATATCAAAATGATCCAGTAAGGCTAGGACTTCTTAATTTAACTGATAATGAAAAAAGAAGTGTGATGGAAGTAACATTAGATAATAATCCTGTACCAGATGATAAAGAGTTTATTAAAATTGTCATCGATACAGCTAAAGATGCATTAGAAACTAAATTCTTAAGAAAAAATAAACGTGGTGAATATGACGAAGGATATCCTACATCAAGAATAAAGTATGGAAATAATGAAGAGATTACTATACCTGAATCTATAGGCCGTATAAAACTACTTATTGATAATCTTTCCATTCCATCGAAAGAAAAAAAAGAATTGCTAGTTACTCTTATGGAACAAAACCCAGAACTAGTAGGAAAAAAATTATCTGCAATAAGAAAAGAACTTGGAAATAGTGACATCTTGAATAAAGAACAATTTGAGAGAAAAGAATTATATACATTGTTAAATAGTATAGATGATAGTGAAAAAATAGATAGGCTCTTTAAAGAAATCAGTGGCTTAGATATAGAAAAGATCTGGAGAGAGCAAAAGGAGCTTGTTCCTCTAAAACAAATATATATAGCAGCAACGACATATGGTGAAGGTAGTAGTGCTTGTATCCAAGGGACATGGATCCAAATTATTAATAGTATAAATGAAATTAGTACCGAAATCTTGGCACAATATGATGACTATTTACAAGAAGAACAAAAGCTAGAAGCACAGAAAAATGTTATTACAGAAGAGAACATTAAACCATTTATAGAAGATTTAGCTAATAAACTAATTGAATATGTAGAACTTCATCCTGAATTAAAAGATACCTTAGAAGATTTTGCTGTAAACATCGTAGATATTGATGAGCCTGAAGAAATCACCTGTGAACAGCAAAAAATTCTAGCAGAGATAAATAAGTACTTTAACGAAAATATTAAAAATGTTTTACAGAATTACGATAGAAATATACCAAATAGGAATGAATATGACCTTGTCATCAAAGGATTATCAGAAGTGGGAATAATGCAACACTTTGCACAACCAAATCAAGAGCAGTCTAATGCAGAAGATAATAGTAATAATTACGCAACTATTAGTACAGATGAAGAATTTCAAGACGCTGCGGATCAAGAGCTATTTAAGCTTCAGACAGGGGAAATGGAAACTCAAATTGATATTAGTAAAACAAGTATGGACTTGTTTACAAGAGGCGAATCTAATAGTAGAACTACCGATGCTATTACTAATTTTTCTACTGCTAAAATGCCAGCTTTAGAACAAGAAAGTGATAAGAATGAACAAGCTACTACTCAATTAACTGGATATGTAATACAAGAGGATTTCATACAAGTATTACAGCCGAAAAGTTCAGCAAGTATTGGAGATAGTAACATTCAATTTGTAGGCGAAATAACACCTGTGTTAAAGGTTAATGCAGATAGGACTTTACACCATGCTGCTGAGATTGGTGATAAAGAGGAAGTAAAGGCTCTAATAGAGATAGAGGAAGATATTAATTCAAGGGATAAATATGGTAGGACTCCTCTACATTATGCCGCTAGCAAAGGCCACACAGAAATATTGCGATCCTTACTAGATGCAGGAGCAAAGTTTGATGAAAAGGATAATGTAGAAATGACTCCTTTATGTCTTGCTATTGTAAATGGCCATAAAGAAGTAGTGGAAACGCTAGTAGAAAACAAAGCAAATGTTAATGTAGTAAGTAAAAGTGGAAAAACTCCTTTAGACTGGCTTTCTATTTCTAGACACACATCGGATGATTTATGTAGTAGCAATTGCAGCCATACAGAAATAAAGGAAATTTTACTAAAAAATGGAGCAGTACAAGGACATGTTATCTCTTCTGATGATGAGTATGAACAAGATGAACAGAAAAAGTTATCTGATAGCAACTTAAGTGAAATTCAGTTATATGCAAAACCAATAACAATAGAGACACCTTTCGTAGCTAGTAAAGACCCTGACCAAGTAAGTGATACTCAAGGTAACAGCAAACAATCTAGTGACCCAAATCAAAACAATCCTGCTTTACAAAATATGAAAAGAAGTAAACTGCCTGTTATAGCCGCTTCTGTAATAATAATACCTGGAGTTGCTTTAGGTGTAGCTATTGCAGTTCACTTAGAAATGTTAGCGGTAGGAATAGCAGTTGGAGTTTGTTGTTTAGTTGTTGCAGGGATTGCATACCGTCTCAATAGACCGGTCAGTGCATTTGAAGGTAATAATATTCAAGAACTGCCTAATAACGCACTAGTTCCCTACAAGCGTACCAAGGATGTTGCTGGTAGTATTGCGTGTGGAGTATTAAGACCCAGTGATAATGAATGTCTAGATAAATCTCAAAAACCTGTAGTTAACTCACCTAAAAGCCAAAATAGAGTTCAGTCTCAAATCAGTGATCAGGAACCTAAGATCACTATACCGCAACATCTAGCTGAAGAAAATCTTAAGGAATCTGTATCTAAAGCAGATACAAACGTCAAGCTAATAGAAAACTCCCTTAAACCTAATGTTGTTCAACAAAGCACAAAGATAGGGAATTATTTTGAGTTCACCGATAACGAATTACTATTTGTTATAACAAACAAAAATTATACATTTCTTGAAGCACAATGTAAAAATAAAGATATACCTGAAGAGTTTCGTGTATTTGTAGAGTGTAAGAGTGGAAAGTTTATTATTACCGGTTCTTACAATTCACAGCAAAATGTAGGTGATGAAAAGAAGTCTGTGTCCATAACTTCAGTAAAGAAGTGGAAGAATATGGGCCTTTCTGGGGACCCAAGAAGCCGATTAGAAATGATGAATAAATTGGAATTATATGAGATCGGAAAATTTCTTGAAGTAACTGAAATATCTGATAAGTCATTAATAACTCCAAAGATGAAACAATCTCATACTACTAGTAACCCACAGATGGTTAACAATACAACCATTGATCAACCAACATCATCGGCAGTGACAAATGAACATAAAGGAACTTTAGTTAATGCACATGAAGAAAAAGATGAACATAATAATGCTGCTAGTAACAGAAAAGTACAACCAGTGGAAGTTGACGCAGAAGTGAAAATTTCAATGGGAGACTTACTTAGTGAAGTTTCAGCACAGGATTCAGATAAGGTAGAAAAAACACCAATCTCTAAGAGATCTGAGAGAGAATCTTTTACTTCTGATTCTAGCGAAGAAGAGTTTTATGATGCAGAAGATAAACAACTAAGCTCAATAACTTCTGATGATGACACACTAGAGTTTCAAGATGCCATAGATGATGGAATTACGCAACCGCGTTTAATCAATTCTGACATGGTGGTAGAACAAAGTAGAAACCAAACACCATCGGCAGTGCTAAATAAATCTCAAGGTAATAATATTGTTATTAACGGCATTTTTATTCCAGAGGGAGCAAAGTTGAAGTGTTTTCCAGAGTTATCTAACTTTTTATCAAAGGCAAGCTTAGAAAGAGAAAAGTTATTTTGCAAGGTGGTACCAAGTTCGTTGCTTTTTCAATCAAGAAAAGAAAGAATAGCTATTAATAGTCAATCAGTTGATGCACAATAATTGCAGTAAGCCTTTTAAAAAAGAGCATCTAAATAGGTGCTTTTTTTCTTTATACGTTTTCCATAAAGGGCTTTGTTGCATCGCTATTTATGAAAGATCAGCTATACAAACAACTTACTGAAATCTTATTTTTTTGCGATCAATTTATCCAATTTAATGGGAGCGTTAAGTTTACTAATTCCTCCAAAAATGAGATTAAAGAATTGCAGAAAATTTAATAATTTATAGATTCTTCTAAAGAAATTATCTTATTTTTTATTAGCAGACAGCTTGCTTAAACCCGTAAAACTTCTCCATTTGCTCACTCCAAAGCATCGGTATTTCTTTCAAATCAACCAACCTCAAACCCCTTGGCTGTCTCCCATTTACTATATCTTCTTTAATTTTTGGAGCTAAATAATTTAACCTCAAAATTTGCTGTATACGTCTTGTACCTATATTAATTTTGGCACTCATCTCTTTCACACTTCTATATTTTCCCTCTTCCAATTGACGTTTCCACAAATGAGCTCTTACCACTGCTTTGAGTAGCGCATTATTTGTTTTGCCTTCCGGTTCTACTACTGTGCATTTATTTCCTTTCTTTTTTATTGGTATTAATATCTTCTCTGACTCAGAATGCACCTCTATTCCTTCTTCCTCTATCAATACTGTTCTTATTAACTTTTTCACTACTTCTTTTTGCTTTCCAAAACTTAAATTTTTCCACTCTTCTGCTTTTTCTCCCCATTTTTCATATAAATCTTCTGCTTTCTTCATTGCTTCTTTTTCTATTTCTCCTGCTACTATACTTCGACTCATTGATGCACACCCTTTTCCTCCTAAACGATTATTACATATATAATATCGGTACCTTTTATTTTCCTTTTTTGCATAGGTCAACGTCATATTTACACCGCAGCTCTTGCACTTAATTATTCCCTTTAGCAGCGCTTCCTCATATTTTGCTTTTCTATATGGCTGATTCTTTATTAATTCCTGCGCTTTTTGCCATTTTTCTTCCTCTATTATTGCTTCATGCTTTCCTTCATACTCTTTCTCATAATGTCTTATCTTTCCCATATATATTGGATTTGTTATTATTCTCCTTACCGTCGCTTTTTTAAAGATATCTGATTTTGTTCTGTAACCTTGACTATTTAGTTCCCTTGCCAATTCTGCCATTGATTTTAGCTCCAAATATCTTTCAAATATGTGCCCTACTATTTTCGCTTCTTTTTCATTTATTATTAATTCTTTATCCTTTACATCATATCCAAGCGGTAAAGTTCCACCCATCCACAATCCCTGCTCCTTTGATGTTGCTATTTTATTTTTTACCCTTTCTACTATCATTTCTCTTTCTAGTTGTGCTGCTCCTGACAATACCGTTTGTACAAATTTTCCCATTGGCGTATTATTATCAAATATCTGCGTTACTGCTACAAAATTTACTCTATGTCTTCTAAAAAAAGCTAGCCTTTTTATTATTCTTGGGTATATGATGCTATGAGAAAGAAGTACAAATATATGTTACTAAAATTTTGGCCGTATTAGGTACCTTATCCAACGTTTTGGAAAGTAGATTTTTCTTATATCTGTAACTTCACCATTCTGATTAAACGAAATTTGCAGAGATTTACTTCCATAGTAGTACCAAACATTTTCATCAAACTTTGATACTAGTGTTGGTGATCCTAAAATATGAACTACTTTTTCTCTATCATCACCTACTTTTACCTTATTCCACAGCTTAACATTAATTCCAGAAACTCTGTGATTATAGATAATGTACATGCAGCTCACTAAAAACAATAAAGCAAAAAATATTAATATTCGCATTTTTATTAACCAAAAGCTGTAATTTGCACCATATAAACAGTTATTTCAAGCAAAAGTTATGCCATTAAGAGCTATGCAACAAACATTTATATTTGTGGGTAATAGTAAGTCTATAAACCACACATTTAATTTTTATGTTAATAAAGATGATTTTTCCTTCTGTGAATGAACTGAAACTGACGTCATTTTACCTCTTCCTTGTCTCAGATTTAGCTTGTGAAACGCATAATTGAAATCTTCCTTATTAACTACCATACATTGCCTTCGTAAAACAGCACACTTTTTTGCTTCATTTACTAATTGCTCTAACTTAGCTCCAGAATAGCCTCCTGTTTCTTCTGCAATATCTTTAAGATTTAGCCTTTCATCAGTTTTTATATTTTTAGTATAAAGCTCCAATATCTTTTGTCTCATTTCCGTGCTTGGATTAGGTATATTAACCACTTGACCTAAACGTCCAGGTCTAATAAGTGCTGGATCTATCTCATCGATTAGATTAGTTGCACCAATTACTATTATATCTTTTCTGCTCTTAAATCCATCTATTTCAGTTAGTAACTGTGTTAAGCTCTCCCGACAGTGGTAAGCTGAGTTATTATCGGTACTTCTTTTTTGAGCAACTGCATCTATTTCATCTATAAAAACTATACAAGGAGAATATTTCCTTGCTACTTTAAAAAGCTCGCGTACAGCATGTGCACCATGACCAATATATACTCCAATAAGTTCTGGACCTGAGATACTTATAAAATTCATGTTTGATTCACCTGCAATTGCACGAGCGATAAGTGTTTTGCCATTTCCAGGAGGGCCACATAATATATAATCTTTTTGTAAGTTAATACGTTGACTTCTCAACATTTTACGCACTTCTTCTGTCATTTGATTACAGCAAGTAAACTGCAACTCTTGCTTTAAGGAAGCATCAATTATAACATCAGCAAATGTTGTTTTATTATCTGAATTAGCTAATTCTATTTCTATAGGCAGCTCTACTTCCTTCATTTTACTAAATACTTGATCATATATAAACCAAGCGATAAAAAAGAAAACAGTAAGCAACACAGCAGGCATAGCTTCGCTAATATAATGTGCAGCCAGCTCATATCCTTTACTAAGCAACATTGTATGCATATAGGCAAACAAAAGAGCAATAGAGACCATAATTGCTATGCATAACAAACAGATAGCAATTCTTTTTAGCAATTCTGAAGTTTCAATTTTTTTCATCTTGGTACTATAATAATTTTAAACTAAGAATAAATTCATCTATTCTACTTATTTTGACCTGATCTTAAGAATTAAGTACTTCATTAAGCTCTAGAAAAAATGCACTCTCACACTACTCTGAATTTTATCACATTCATAAAAAAAAACAAGATTTTTTTGTTAAGTCTGTTTATAGTTAGCACCTTGTATATGATCAAGATAGGTCTGGAATAGTATATAGTATCGTAAGGTAAAACTTGGTGTTTACATCCGTTACCATATATTTTTTATGGAACTTAAATAAACTACGCTATTCGAGTTATAGCCCTTTTTACAATAACTCGAACAGATTAAAAAAATGTTTTTATCCTCGTTCAGACTATTATAAGAAAGTCATATATGTTAACTTTTTTGATACCTACGGAAATTTTTCTCCAGATCTACCATTAAAATATGCAGCTAAAATTGGATACATTTTTTGTCACTATTGCATCCAATATACTAAAATTTTCAATACTTATATTGATATCTTCACATAATTGATTTTGTAACATTGATTTACTTTTCTATATCAATCTCAACATCTTTTGGTGTGATCCTTGATTCCTCTATATCAACTGCAGTAGCGGCAATTTGGCTATTTTTCCTATTTCTCAGCAATACCTTTCAATAGTTTTGGTGTTTTCAGTTTCTCTCCTTTTGTTCTTTTTATAAATGGTGTAATTACGCCCCTAATCCATAAAACTTCTCCATCTGCTCACTCCAAAGCATCGGTATTTCTTTCAAATCAACCAACCTCAAACCCCTTGGCTGTCTCCCATTTACTATATCTTCTTTAATTTTTGGTGCTAAATAATTTAACCTCAAAATTTGCTGTATACGTCTTGTACCTATATTAATTTTGGCACTCAGCTCTTTCACACTTCTATATTTTCCTTCCTCCAGTTGCCGTTTCCACAAATGAGCTCTTACCACGGCTTTGAGTAGCACATTATTTGTTTTACCTTCTGGTTCAATTACTGTGCATTTCTTTCCCTTCTTCTCTATTGGTATAAATTTTTCCTCTGATTCAGAACGTACTTCTATCCCCTCTCCTTTTACCGTTACTCCCTTTATTAACTTTTTCACTACTTCTTTTTGCTTTCCAAAACTTAAATTTTTCCATTTTTCCGCTTTTTCTCCCCATTTTTCATATAAATCTTCTGCTCTCTTTATTACCTCTTTTTCTATCTCTCCTGCTACTATTGTTCGATTTACTGATTCACAGCCTTTTCCCCTTAAGTGATTGTTGCATATGTAGTATCGATATCTGTTATTCTCTTTTTTTGAGTATGTCAGTGTCATATTTACATCACAGCTCTTGCACTTAATTATTCCCCTAAGCAATGCTTCCTCATATTTTGCTTTTCTATATGGCTGATTCTTTATCAATTCTTGTGCTTTTTGCCATTTTTCCTCTTTTATTATTGCTTCATGTTTTCCTTCATACTCTTTCTCATAATGCCTTATTTTTCCCGTATATATTGGATTTGTTATTATTCTTCTCACCGTCGCTTTTTTAAAGATATCTGATTTCGTACGGTACCCTTCTCTGTTTAACTCTCTTGCCAACTCTGCCATTGACTTCAGCTCCACATATCTTTCAAATATATGCTTTACTGTTTTTGCTTCTTTCTCATTTATTATTAATTCCTTATCTTTTACATCATACCCTAGCGGTAAAGTTCCACCCATCCATAGTCCGTGTTCTTTTGATGTTGCTATTTTATTTTTTACTCTTTCCACTATCATCTCTCTTTCTAGTTGTGCTGCTCCTGACAATACCGTTTGTACAAATTTTCCCATTGGCGTATTATTATCAAATATCTGCGTTACTGCTATAAAATTTACTCTATGCCTTCTAAAAAATGATGTCACTTCTATACTATCTTTTGTTTCCCTTGATAGCCTATCCAGAGTATATACCACTACACAATCTACTTCTCCTGCCTTTACATCTTCAAATAATTCCTTTATCGCTGGTCTTTCTAAGTTTTTTCCTGAGAAACCTCCATCATCGTACCTTTTTGCCAATATTACCCAACCCTCTCTGCTCTTTATGTACTTTTCACATGCTATTCGTTGCGCATCAAGACTATTAAACTTTTGTTCTAGTCCATCCTCATTTGATTTTCTTGTATATATCGCACACCTTACTTCTTTTAGCATTTTATTCTCTTCAATTTTCATTTTTATCACGCATCCCAAATAATAAAGGTCCGTTGTAGCTCATTCCCATTATTTTTCCTGCCACTGCTGACAATGATGTATAAAACTCTTCTTTGTAGATTAAACACTTGTCTGTTACCATTACCGCATGCGTTTCTTCCCCTCTCTCTAATATTAGCTCTGTTCCTGCTACTGGTAATTTATCGCTACTTATTCTTTTTCCCTTCTCTAACCGATCTGCCAGATACTCTAGTCTTTTTGCTCCTTTTCTTGACATTTCTCCATATGCTTTTTCCTGCATTCTATAAGCTAATCTTGGTATCAGATATTTCTTTGAGTATCTAGGCGCCTCTTCCCCATATACCTTCTTCCATATTTTTCTCATTTCACCCAAAGGTTTTTTCTCTAAATTCATTACTTTCTTTTCTATTTCTTTCTCCATATCTTTAGCCTCTCATAGAAGGTTTCCCACTTTGCTGTTCAAATAACTTTTCAATTCTTTCTGTTTCTTTCTTCAATATTTCAGTTATCTCTTTGCTATTTTTCGCATAATCCATTGCTGTCATTCCAAATGTATCCTCTTGTTCTATTTCTCCTCCAGCTTTTACCAGCTCCTCCACTATTTCTTTTTCTCCTACCATGCACGCAAGGTGTAGAGGTATGCATTTATTTCCATATTCCTCAGCATTTACTTCTGCTCCTGATTTTATCAATTCTCTCACGATTTCTAGACGTTTCTCCGTTACTGCTAGGTGCAGTGCTGTGTGTCCTTCTACATCTGCTGCATTCACATTCGCTCCTTTTTCGACTAATAACTTCACTGTTTTTGCGTCTACCGCATAATGCAGAGCTGTTCTTCCATTCTCATCTCTTGCATAAATATTTTTAAACGAGTTCTCTAATAGTGACTCCTCTTTTCCTTTTTTACTCATAACCGACCTCACCTTTTTTTGAATTTTAAGCCCTCCTTTTCACCACCTCATCTATCATTTCACTTACTTGGCTTATTATTTTGCTTGCTAAATTTTCACATTCTTCCTTTATTAGTGATTTGTCTCTCTTCCTTATTTCTCCTATCTCTATTATTTTTAGCTCCGGCATGTAGCTTCCATTCAACATGTCTGCTATTTCTCCCACTAGCCTCTCTATTCCATAGCATGTCAGTTCTCTACTTTTTGTTATTCCTCCTTTTTCTCTCAAAAATTTACTTGCCTTTTCACTCTCTTTGCTATCACATAGACGATACTTTTCACTTTCCCAGATGTAATACATTGGTGTTGCACCATACTTATTCAGTTGATTAACCTCAGCCCCTGCCTTTACTAGCTCTTTTATTATTTCAACTCCTGCTCCTTTGCACGCAGAGTGGAGTGGCGTACATCCACTGACATATTGAGTGGCATTTACTTCTGCTCCCGACCTTAGCAGCACTTTTACATTTTCTAAGCTTTTCGCAAATACTGCACAGTGTAGTGGTGTATAACCCTTTTTATCTCTTGCATTTACCTCTGCCCCCTTTTTTATTAATAATCTCACTGTTTTGTAATCGGAGATTTCCGCTGCTTGGTGCAAGATCGTCTCTCCTTCTTCATTTCTTTTATTAATATCCTTACTTGATACTTCTTTAAAAAACTTACTAAAACTCATTTCATACCTCACAAAATTAGCTTTTCTAGCGTTAGATAAATTTCTTATATTTACCTGCTGCTATTCAAGTCATGTCCGTTTTAGCATAAGAAAGCAAGTCCTTTTCTTTTTATTTCATACACTTTAAACTATTATTAATATAATATATGAGGATCTAAATATAAGTATTTAACTTATTACACATATTGCTTGACTATTTTTCCAACTTCTGTGCAAATGTCGATGTTCGTGCCATTTCAGTACTCCCGGGTAAAACACTAAAATGTGCTTTTCTAATTCGTGTATTGAGTCTTTTTGCTCTGAATATAAGTCGTTTTTATAGTAAACGTTGTGTTCTGCTAAAACATATTTTCTGACCTTCTGATCTGTATAATTTTCTATTTTGTAGTGGTGAGTAACGCTAAACCTTTCTAAAATTGGCTTGTGTTTTAAATTCCAACGTTGCCCTGAAAGTTTATCGTTTCCCAATACAAATTTATTTCCTTTTTCTTCTACGCTACTTACTGGAAAGCACGCATTTGTTTCTCCTAAGTTCCAACTGTCCGATAATATAACTTGCGCTTTTGCAAATTTAATCGACGGTAATAAGCTTTGAGTTAGAGGATACAGGGCTTTTAAGTTATACCACTGATGACTTCTTTCATAAATGCCTTTGTAATCCTTTGTGTGAGGCTCTGTTTCTCCAAGGATTGCTACATCTAGGCGATATATATCATTGTTTAAAGCCCGTTCATAATGATCGCGTAGATAGTTTTCTATAATCCTAATAACTGGACCACTAGACCTGAAAAAATTTACTCTTCCAAATGATAACACTGGTCCATCCTTTTCAACCTTTATACCTGAGTAATCCGATAACAAATTTCCAAAAAAACTTTCATCTAAAATAAACCTATCAACGTTGTAGTGATCATTGAAAATCCTCATTAGCCTTGATCTTGCTGGTAATGATAGTTTTGCAAGCTCTACTACTGCATCTACAAAAAAGTTATTTGGAACATCTTTTATTCCTATCTGTAATTCAAAAAAGTGCTTGCCAGGTGGTTCTTCGATAATTGTAATATCTTCTATATTTGCCCATTTGAGTGCTATTTTGAGTGATGCTGGTGTTCCTCTCAGTCTTTGAAATTTTACTCCTTCTACTACGGCTTTTCTTTTATCCCTTATCCAACGTAGAATTTCCCCCAATTCATATTCCTCAATTAGCCAAGGTAATATTCTTTCTTCTAATCTAAATTTAAACCCTCTTATACAGCTTGGATCTACCTTATAATCTATTGCATCAACCAGTACTTGCTCTTGCTTTGTTGCGTTTGG
>NZ_MUIY01000001.1:30620-36407 GCF_007115045.1 Wolbachia endosymbiont of Nilaparvata lugens
ACTCTTGAAATTTAGCTAATCTTAATAGACTTTAGCACAAAAACGTTGAATATTTCTTCACAATTGTGTATAATTATTAATGCTTTTTATCTTACTTTCTCATGGCTCTTTCGAAGTTTCTTGATGCTCGCAATGATTATGCCTTTAAAAGAATATTTGGCACCGAGAAGAATAAAGATATTCTCATTCATTTCTTGAACGATATTTTAGGCTTCACTGGCTTAGCTGCTATTCACGATGTTGAATTCCTAGCTACCATTTTGGACCCTGAAATTGCCGCTAAAAAGCAGAGTATTGTCGATGTTCTTTGTAAAGACTCTCAAGGTTCAAGATATATTATAGAAATGCAGTTCACTAAGACCAAGGGCTTCGAAAAACGTGCTCAGTATTATGCTGCCAAAGCATACTCAAGTCAAGCTGATCAAGGTGATAATTATCATAATCTCAAGGAAATTATCTTTATTGCTGTTGCTGATTGTATCATCTTTCCAGATAAGGCTGAGTACAAATCTAATCATGTCATTTTAGATCAAAATAGCTTTGAACATGACTTGAAGGATTTTTACTTCGTATTCATAGAGCTACCAAAATTTACAAAGACAAAAGAAGACCAACTAGAAAATATAGTAGAAAAATGGTGTTACTTTTTTCGCTATGCAGCAGAAACAAACGAAGAGGATCTAGATAAGATAGTTGGTAGTGACGTAATAATAAAACGAGCTTATGAAGAAATGAATAAGTTTAATTGGTCAGAAGAAGAGTTACTAGCATATGAACAAATGAAAAAACGCATAATGGATGAGGTAGCTGCTTTAGCTCAAAAATTTGATGAGGGTCTTAAAGTAGGTCAAGAAAAAGGTAGACAAGAAGAAAAAATCGAAGTTGCAAAAAACCTACTTAAGGCTGGCATTTCTATTGATGTTATTTCCCAGACAACTGGCCTTCCTCAAGCTGAAATTGCACAACTCAAAGAAGAAATATCCTGAAATTACAGCAATTTTTGTAGTTGGTTATCCACTGTTGGATCATTTAAACAGGTTCTAGGTTTATCATCTGTTTTTCTTGGCAACTGACTTTCTGACCAGCTAAGGGAAACGGCAGCAAATATAGAATTAATTGTTCCTTTAACCAACTGTTCTAATAAAAATCGCTTCGGCTTGCGTATTTGCTCTGCTTCTTCAATTTCACGTTTTGAACCTATGAAAGGAATCGCTTTGGTTGCTTGTACTACCTCTTCCATATTCTTGCTATTTTTCAAGTTATCAAGATATTCCCTAGCTGTCATACTCACTTCTTTTTTATCTAGGTGATCTTGGAATTTTTTGCTACTTAAATTCATTTCAGCGTTGATGAGTAATGGTACACTATCTTCTACATTAATTTTAGTGCTTAAGTTATATAACTGCACTCTGTTGACCATTGACTTAATAGGACCAAACTTCTCATCCTGTTCTGCTAGAAGTTGACGCTCTGTTTTAATTTCTTTTATTAGAACTTGTTTGTCTTCATCAGACAGTAGGTCATTAGCTTTATCAACATCAAAGTGCTCAACAAGAAGGCCTTTTTCTTCTACCCTATAGCCGGCGGATTCTATTGCTTTTTTTACAACTTCTGTAAACTGATCAACACTTTTTAAACCGAAAACAAACGCTATATTGCCATCAAAGTAAGCGTAACTATCACCAATTCTGTAAATAGCAACAACATGATTGCTTGTAACTAGATGGATGGCAAAATCGCCTTCAATTTCAGCCATATAGCTTGATAAATCACTAAACGTTTTACGGTCTTCTTTGGTGTTGTGAATCAATCTTAAAGGTAGACTACTATTCTCATAAGAGTCTATCTGCTCTTCAAAACTATAAATTAAATTTTCTAAATCACGAACTTTTCTTTTCTCACTCTCAGATATTTGCTTATGCTGCTCTATGTGCTCATAAATTTTAGCTAAAACTTCTAAATTACTCAAAAATGCTTTTTCACCATGCAAAAATAAAGCTTGAGAAAAGCTACGAGTAATTGCTACACATTTACCATTAACCTTAACTCCACGTTTTTCAAAGGAAGGTAAATGTAGACCTTGTCTTACCGATTTAATAGAAGCGTTGGGAAAGCTATTAGATATAAATTCAAATATACGTGTAAACACTTCTTGACGCTCTTCGTCGGAAAGGACTGAATGTATTTCTGTGAACCCTTTATGCCTTTTACTTGAGCCACCTTCCTGTTTTGAACTACTTATTTCTTCGGCTTTTCTCTTTCTAGGAATAAAATTACTTTGCTGTAGACTAGGAAGAGCTACAGTGGGAGTGTGCTGCAGAAAGTATTGTGGATATTGGTTTGGTAGAAACGCAGGCTGAAAGCCCCATAAGTGTTGAAAGTAGTATCAGAAAAGTATAAAGAACTGTTATTGCAAGAAAATGGAGNACAAGCCAACTAGTTCAGACTCAATCTGACAAGTCAATTGTAATAACCTCTATGAATCACACAGTTAATTTTAAGGCCAAAAATTATACAAGAGGTCTGTTAAAATCACGTATATCGATTGTCTTGAAGTCACACAGTTGTTCTGTAGAGCTATGTCCTGTAATAATTACTATACCGTTTTGCTCAGAGCGTATTGAGATTAGATTTAATATTAATTTACACGTTGCACTGTCGAGATTACAAAATGGTTCGTCTATCAGCCAAACGTTTGCATTAGAAATTAAGAGACGAGCAAGCGCAACTCTTCTTTTCCAACCTGCAGAAAGTTCACTATATTTGATATTAAGTACAGGTTGCAACTGTAAGCAACAAACGGCTGCCATAATTAATTCTCTAGTATTCCGTATTCTTGCCCAGAATTGTATGTTTTCACCAACTGTTGAGCTATCTTTACAGGCATTTTTATGGCCTATATAGACCATGGAAGGTATATAGGATTTTAGGTCATCATATATGTCTTTTCCACAGTACATTATATTACCTGACACTGGCGGCAAAAGTCCAGATAAACTTCTGATTAAGCTGGTTTTGCCGCTACCATTTGGACCAGTGATTAAGATTTTTGATTTTGGTTCAGCTTTAAAATTGAGGTTTTTAAATAATACTTTGTTATTACGAGCACAGGATAGATTTTTACATTCAAGCATCTATTGGACCTTTAAAGAGAACTTGGAGCCTAAACACTTCAGTGTATGAACATTGGATAGCTTGCACAACAAACAGTCAGTGTTTGACATACAACTGTACGAACATTGGGTTTGTAGGTAGCAGATGGTGTCATTCCAGCACTTGACACTGGACTCCCGATACAATGTTGAACACTTTTTTTTTGCCTTTCGAGAGCGAGTTCTTTCAGCTGAAACACTACATGCACGTTATCATCATCAACTTCAATGCGTTGAACTAATTTTCTTATTATATCAAGTTTAGTTTCCCAATCCGCCTGATTAAGTTCCAACTCAACCTCAGAGGAAAAACTTTCTACACTACTTGTGATAAAATCTAATTCCCTCTGTAGCCTCTTTTCATCGACCATTTCTTCCCTTTGATCTCTAATTCCTTTTAACTCCTTTGCCATGCTCTCAACTTCTAAGTCATATTTTTCCTTCGTTATATGACCTCTTGCATATACATAAGCTAATCTTTCTATACCTTGTTCTATTTTATTTGCACGCTTTTCAAGTTCATCCTTTGCCTCTGTACTTTCATGTTTCACGAGTCTGAGCTGATATTCCTTAGTCATTGCTTCTGGTTCTTTGAGTACCATCTTTACTTCTTCCCATACTGCTTCTTCTAGTATATCAACTTGTATTGATTTGCTGTTACACACTCTATTCCCACCAAAACGATTTCCAGGGCATCGATAGTAACTTCTTCCTCCTTTAACATTACTCATTCCATAATAAATGTATTTACAACACTGACACACCATTAGCCCTTGTAATAGGTACCTTCTCCCACTTCGTTGCATTCTTGCTCTTTTTCTATTTTCAGATAGTTGCTCTTGTACTATATCAAATTTCAACTATATTTGGTATCTCGATATGAATCCAATTCTTTTTCTCAGTTTGATAAATGGAATAACTTTTTTTCCTCACTTTCCATATTGCTCTCACTTCTTTTTTTATTGATTCGTTTTACCAAATGCTGCTTGTCCTTTGTATGCTGGATTCCTCAACATTCTACACACTGTACCTGAATGCCAATTTCTTCTGCCCTTTGGAGCAGTAATATGCCTTCTTGTAGTTTCTTTTAAGCTCTGACCTATCCACTCAAACAGTTTACGCACTACTTTTGCTTCCTCTTCTTCAACTTCAAACTTTGCTTCTTCTCTGACTACATGCTTTATATAGCGGTATCCATAAGCCCATTACACTTATACACCCTTTCCTTGCTGCATGGAGTTTTCCCCTTCGACTTCTTGCCATTATCTTTGCACATTCGTATTCTGAGATTAATCCTTGTACTCCTAGCAATAATTTTGACTCTGGATTATTTTCAGTCTTATAATTTAGTTGTGTGATTCATAGAGGTTATTACAATAAGAATGTGACCTTACCCAGAAAAAGTAGACAGAAAGTTAAAACGTTTTTTCAAAGAGGTGTGGTATGACAAAAAGAAAAGAATATACAGCAGAATTCAAAATTGAAGCTATAAGACTAGTAAAAGAAACAGGTCAATCATCAGCAAAAATAGCAAGAGATTTGGGTATTAGCGGTAAGCAGATGGGTAAAAACATACAATGATAGAATGTCTGGAGTAGATGCGTTTCCAGAAAAGGGGAAAGTAGCTCATTGTGACAAAGAAAAGTTTGATTTAAAGAAAGAGCTGGCAAGAGTAACGAGGGAAAGAGACATTTTAAAAAAAGCCCTGGGATATTTTGCAAACCAAAAAGAGTAAAATATTCTTTTATAAAAGAACATGAAAACTGCTATAAAATACGGGAATTATGCAGATTTTTGAACGTATCTGCTTGTGGTTATTATAAATGGATTACTAAGGAAAAAAACAACAAAAAATCAATAAGAGAAGAGCTCATACAAGATATTCAGAAGGTATATCGATCATCACAATGCAGATACGGAGCTCCTAAAATTCACGCTGAATTAAAGGCTTTAGGTAAAAATTATAACATCAAAACAGTGCAAAATGTTATGCAGAAAAATGGCATTCAAGCTAAGCTTAGACGAAAGTTTAAAAGTAAAAAACCACAAATAGACAATAGAGTTATAACTCCTAACATATTAAATCAGAATTTCATTGCTGATCAACCTAACAAGATATGGGTAACTGATATTACGTACATAAAAACTAATGAAGGATGGTTATATTTGGCAGCAATAATAGATTTATATTCACGCATGGTGATTGGCTGGTAAATGAGTAATGCAGTAAATAGGCAATTAGTTATAGATGCGTTATTCATGGCTATTGGTAGGCGCAAATCTGCTAAAAATCTACTATTTCATAGCGATCAAGGATCGCAATACACCTCTAAAAATTATCAATTTTTACTAAGTACAAAAAATATTACTTCTAGTATGAGTCACAAAGGTTGTTGTTATGATAATGCTGTTTCAGAGAGCTTTTTTTAGTTCACTTAAGAGAGAGTTACTCATTGATACTTCACAACACTCTGCACAACAAGCTAAAACCGCAATATTTGAATATATAGAAATTTTTTATAATAAACAGCGTAGACATTCTACTATTAACTATTGCATTCCTGAGCTTTTTGATTCATCATTCTCATAGCAAAAACGTCTTAACTTTCTGTCTACTTTTTCTGGGTAAGGTCAG
>NZ_MUIY01000001.1:38932-40881 GCF_007115045.1 Wolbachia endosymbiont of Nilaparvata lugens
CATAAGTGTTGAAAGTAGTATCAGAAAAGTATAAAGAACTGTTATTGCAAGAAAATGGAGGCAATAATGGATCAAATAGAAAGAGTACTAAATTTAATAAAAGATGAGGATTTAGAAAGGCTAGGAAAATTAAGTGAAGTAGATAAATGTAATACTAAATTGTTGGGCAAGATTATATTTAAAGGTCTAATGAAGTTAATATTAATGGGGCAAAAAACAAGCTTAAGAGCGCTAGAAATGGTAATAAACAGGTGTATAATGGATAAGAATAGCGATAAAAGTACAGTAACATACAGTGGTTTGTCAAAAAGGTTAAAAGTTATAAATCCAGAATATTTTAAGGGAGTATATATTGATTTGATGAGCAAGATTAAAAAGCTATTACCCCAAAAAACATCAAATAATTTACATAAGTTTGATTCGACAATCATAAATTTATCGGGATATCTCATAAAAGATGGGCTAAAAATAGGCGGTAAAAGTAACGACAGTCAAGTTAAAGTGAGTGTAGGATTAAAGGATCAATTGCCGACAAGTATAAGATTTTGTAAAGGACAAGAAGAAATTAGTGAAGATATAGCATTAGTGAGAGCCATTAATGAAGCTAAAGTTGAAAAAGAGGATATTTTATTATTTGATAGAGGAATCAGAAAAGTTGGAACTTTTGCCGAATTTGATGAAAAGGAGTACAAATTTATCACAAGAGTTAAAGTAGGAAGAAAACATGATGTTATAAGCAGGAACAAAGTTATAGGAGAACAAAAATCGGATGGATCAGAGATTTTAGAAGATATAATAGTTAATCTTTATCGTGCACGAGGTAAAGTAGCAGAAAAGCATGACCTACGTTTAATAAAAATTCGAAATAAGGCAGGAGATGAAATATGGTTTTTAACCAACTTGCTTGAAATGTTAGCTTATGAAGTAACAGAGCTATATAGGCGCAGGTGGGACATAGAGGTATTCTTTAAATTTATAAAGCAAAATCTTGGATATAAGCACTTTTTAAGCCATACTATGAATGGCATGAAGGTGTATATTTACATGATTATTATTACGGCTTTGTTATTTCTTGTTTATAAAATCAAAAATAATCTACACGGATTCAAAATAGCACTATTACAATTCACATTGGATCTTAATGATTCTTTTATACGTTCAATTGTTTTACTATCAGGAGGGAATTTACATGCCGTCAATCACCTTGTATCACTCCACTTATAGCACTTTCAACACTTATGGGATAAATGGCTGGAAAGAGAGTTAAAACATGTTAATTTAGGAGATACAAGACTTAATAAGAGACTTATTAAAACAGGCTATTGTATAGAGGGTAAGGCGTCTGAATCAAAGCTGTAGTGGATGGAAAGAAGCTAAGGGTGCATACAGATTATTTAGCAATGAAAAGCTTAAGGATAAGGAAATTTATTCTTCCCATTACAAAGAAACTATGGAGAGAATGAAAGGAAATCAGTTTGTTTTTTCAGTTCAAGATACAAGTTATTTGGATTTTGACTCTCATATAAAAACCAAGAGGCTAGGTAGTATTTCTAAAGCTTATACGAAGCATAAAATGGGTTTACTGTTGCACAGTGCCTAGCAAAAACGGATTACCTTTAGGTCTATCTTCTCAACAATGTTGGGCACGTTCTATTAGGGAAAAAGAAACGGCACAAGAAAAAGCAAACAGGTACCTCCATAGAAGAAAAAGAAAGTTATAAGTGGATAACAGCTCTCAAAGAAAGCATAAACAACCTTCCTGCAAATGTACAACTTTTGGTGATAGAGAGGCAGATATCTTCAAATTTTTATGGATCACTGAGACATTAGGTAGTGACCTTACCCAGAAAAAGTAGACAGAAAGTTAAGACGTTTTTGAAGTAAAATAAAACGTTTTTTCAAAGAGGTGTGGTATGACAAAAAGAAAAGAATATACAGCAGAATTCAAA
>NZ_MUIY01000001.1:41291-73809 GCF_007115045.1 Wolbachia endosymbiont of Nilaparvata lugens
CTAAATAATTTAACCTCAAAATTTGCTGTATACGTCTTGTACCTATATTAATTTTGGCACTCAGCTCTTTCACACTTCTATATTTTCCTTCCTCCAGTTGCCGTTTCCACAAATGAGCTCTTACCACGGCTTTGAGTAGCACATTATTTGTTTTACCTTCTGGTTCAATTACTGTGCATTTCTTTCCCTTCTTCTCTATTGGTATAAATTTTTCCTCTGATTCAGAACGTACTTCTATCCCCTCTCCTTTTACCGTTACTCCCTTTATTAACTTTTTCACTACTTCTTTTTGCTTTCCAAAACTTAAATTTTTCCATTTTTCCGCTTTTTCTCCCCATTTTTCATATAAATCTTCTGCTCTCTTTATTACCTCTTTTTCTATCTCTCCTGCTACTATTGTTCGATTTACTGATTCACAGCCTTTTCCCCTTAAGTGATTGTTGCATATGTAGTATCGATATCTGTTATTCTCTTTTTTTGAGTATGTCAGTGTCATATTTACATCACAGCTCTTGCACTTAATTATTCCCCTAAGCAATGCTTCCTCATATTTTGCTTTTCTATATGGCTGATTCTTTATCAATTCTTGTGCTTTTTGCCATTTTTCCTCTTTTATTATTGCTTCATGTTTTCCTTCATACTCTTTCTCATAATGCCTTATTTTTCCCGTATATATTGGATTTGTTATTATTCTTCTCACCGTCGCTTTTTTAAAGATATCTGATTTCGTACGGTACCCTTCTCTGTTTAACTCTCTTGCCAACTCTGCCATTGACTTCAGCTCCACATATCTTTCAAATATATGCTTTACTGTTTTTGCTTCTTTCTCATTTATTATTAATTCCTTATCTTTTACATCATACCCTAGCGGTAAAGTTCCACCCATCCATAGTCCGTGTTCTTTTGATGTTGCTATTTTATTTTTTACTCTTTCCACTATCATCTCTCTTTCTAGTTGTGCTGCTCCTGACAATACCGTTTGTACAAATTTTCCCATTGGCGTATTATTATCAAATATCTGCGTTACTGCTATAAAATTTACTCTATGCCTTCTAAAAAATGATGTCACTTCTATACTATCTTTTGTTTCCCTTGATAGCCTATCCAGAGTATATACCACTACACAATCTACTTCTCCTGCCTTTACATCTTCAAATAATTCCTTTATCGCTGGTCTTTCTAAGTTTTTTCCTGAGAAACCTCCATCATCGTACCTTTTTGCCAATATTACCCAACCCTCTCTGCTCTTTATGTACTTTTCACATGCTATTCGTTGCGCATCAAGACTATTAAACTTTTGTTCTAGTCCATCCTCATTTGATTTTCTTGTATATATCGCACACCTTACTTCTTTTAGCATTTTATTCTCTTCAATTTTCATTTTTATCACGCATCCCAAATAATAAAGGTCCGTTGTAGCTCATTCCCATTATTTTTCCTGCCACTGCTGACAATGATGTATAAAACTCTTCTTTGTAGATTAAACACTTGTCTGTTACCATTACCGCATGCGTTTCTTCCCCTCTCTCTAATATTAGCTCTGTTCCTGCTACTGGTAATTTATCGCTACTTATTCTTTTTCCCTTCTCTAACCGATCTGCCAGATACTCTAGTCTTTTTGCTCCTTTTCTTGACATTTCTCCATATGCTTTTTCCTGCATTCTATAAGCTAATCTTGGTATCAGATATTTCTTTGAGTATCTAGGCGCCTCTTCCCCATATACCTTCTTCCATATTTTTCTCATTTCACCCAAAGGTTTTTTCTCTAAATTCATTACTTTCTTTTCTATTTCTTTCTCCATATCTTTAGCCTCTCATAGAAGGTTTCCCACTTTGCTGTTCAAATAACTTTTCAATTCTTTCTGTTTCTTTCTTCAATATTTCAGTTATCTCTTTGCTATTTTTCGCATAATCCATTGCTGTCATTCCAAATGTATCCTCTTGTTCTATTTCTCCTCCAGCTTTTACCAGCTCCTCCACTATTTCTTTTTCTCCTACCATGCACGCAAGGTGTAGAGGTATGCATTTATTTCCATATTCCTCAGCATTTACTTCTGCTCCTGATTTTATCAATTCTCTCACGATTTCTAGACGTTTCTCCGTTACTGCTAGGTGCAGTGCTGTGTGTCCTTCTACATCTGCTGCATTCACATTCGCTCCTTTTTCGACTAATAACTTCACTGTTTTTGCGTCTACCGCATAATGCAGAGCTGTTCTTCCATTCTCATCTCTTGCATAAATATTTTTAAACGAGTTCTCTAATAGTGACTCCTCTTTTCCTTTTTTACTCATAACCGACCTCACCTTTTTTTGAATTTTAAGCCCTCCTTTTCACCACCTCATCTATCATTTCACTTACTTGGCTTATTATTTTGCTTGCTAAATTTTCACATTCTTCCTTTATTAGTGATTTGTCTCTCTTCCTTATTTCTCCTATCTCTATTATTTTTAGCTCCGGCATGTAGCTTCCATTCAACATGTCTGCTATTTCTCCCACTAGCCTCTCTATTCCATAGCATGTCAGTTCTCTACTTTTTGTTATTCCTCCTTTTTCTCTCAAAAATTTACTTGCCTTTTCACTCTCTTTGCTATCACATAGACGATACTTTTCACTTTCCCAGATGTAATACATTGGTGTTGCACCATACTTATTCAGTTGATTAACCTCAGCCCCTGCCTTTACTAGCTCTTTTATTATTTCAACTCCTGCTCCTTTGCACGCAGAGTGGAGTGGCGTACATCCACTGACATATTGAGTGGCATTTACTTCTGCTCCCGACCTTAGCAGCACTTTTACATTTTCTAAGCTTTTCGCAAATACTGCACAGTGTAGTGGTGTATAACCCTTTTTATCTCTTGCATTTACCTCTGCCCCCTTTTTTATTAATAATCTCACTGTTTTGTAATCGGAGATTTCCGCTGCTTGGTGCAAGATCGTCTCTCCTTCTTCATTTCTTTTATTAATATCCTTACTTGATACTTCTTTAAAAAACTTACTAAAACTCATTTCATACCTCACAAAATTAGCTTTTCTAGCGTTAGATAAATTTCTTATATTTACCTGCTGCTATTCAAGTCATGTCCGTTTTAGCATAAGAAAGCAAGTCCTTTTCTTTTTATTTCATACACTTTAAACTATTATTAATATAATATATGAGGATCTAAATATAAGTATTTAACTTATTACACATATTGCTTGACTATTTTTCCAACTTCTGTGCAAATGTCGATGTTCGTGCCATTTCAGTACTCCCGGGTAAAACACTAAAATGTGCTTTTCTAATTCGTGTATTGAGTCTTTTTGCTCTGAATATAAGTCGTTTTTATAGTAAACGTTGTGTTCTGCTAAAACATATTTTCTGACCTTCTGATCTGTATAATTTTCTATTTTGTAGTGGTGAGTAACGCTAAACCTTTCTAAAATTGGCTTGTGTTTTAAATTCCAACGTTGCCCTGAAAGTTTATCGTTTCCCAATACAAATTTATTTCCTTTTTCTTCTACGCTACTTACTGGAAAGCACGCATTTGTTTCTCCTAAGTTCCAACTGTCCGATAATATAACTTGCGCTTTTGCAAATTTAATCGACGGTAATAAGCTTTGAGTTAGAGGATACAGGGCTTTTAAGTTATACCACTGATGACTTCTTTCATAAATGCCTTTGTAATCCTTTGTGTGAGGCTCTGTTTCTCCAAGGATTGCTACATCTAGGCGATATATATCATTGTTTAAAGCCCGTTCATAATGATCGCGTAGATAGTTTTCTATAATCCTAATAACTGGACCACTAGACCTGAAAAAATTTACTCTTCCAAATGATAACACTGGTCCATCCTTTTCAACCTTTATACCTGAGTAATCCGATAACAAATTTCCAAAAAAACTTTCATCTAAAATAAACCTATCAACGTTGTAGTGATCATTGAAAATCCTCATTAGCCTTGATCTTGCTGGTAATGATAGTTTTGCAAGCTCTACTACTGCATCTACAAAAAAGTTATTTGGAACATCTTTTATTCCTATCTGTAATTCAAAAAAGTGCTTGCCAGGTGGTTCTTCGATAATTGTAATATCTTCTATATTTGCCCATTTGAGTGCTATTTTGAGTGATGCTGGTGTTCCTCTCAGTCTTTGAAATTTTACTCCTTCTACTACGGCTTTTCTTTTATCCCTTATCCAACGTAGAATTTCCCCCAATTCATATTCCTCAATTAGCCAAGGTAATATTCTTTCTTCTAATCTAAATTTAAACCCTCTTATACAGCTTGGATCTACCTTATAATCTATTGCATCAACCAGTACTTGCTCTTGCTTTGTTGCGTTTGGNCTCAAGCTTTAGAGTAGCAATGCAAATCACTGGGGCGGATCAACTTGTAGTAGTGAAGAAGTGGTTGTAATGACTATGGAGCGAAGGGGTTGAGCTAGTCGACTTTAGTAAATCATTCAACTTGAAGGAGGATGAAAATGATTGAACGAACAAAGCCTTTTGATATACCGAAATCTCTAGTGTTTTCGGCTTATAAAAAAGTTAAAGAAAACAGAGGAGGAGCAGGTATTGATGATCTAACAATTGAAAAGTTTGATCAAGACTTAAGCAAGAACCTTTACAAGCTATGGAATAGGCTATCTTCTGGTAGTTATTTTCCACCAGCAGTCAAGGCTTGTGATATAATTAAGACAGAAGGAGGAACAAGGACACTTGGGATACCAACTGTTGCCGATCGTATAGCACAGGAAGTGGTGAGAAGTGTTTTAGAACCAGAACTTGAGAAGGTATTTGATGAGGATTCATATGGTTATAGGCCAAATAAGTCAGCATTAGATGCCATAGGAAAAACGAGAAGGCGATGCTTCGACCAAGATTGGTTAATAGAGTTCGACATCAAGGGAATGTTTGACAACATAGACCACAATCTACTGATGAAAGCAGTCAGAAAGCATACCACAAATAAGTGGGTTCTCTTATATATACAAAGATGGCTAAGTGCAGAGATACAGCAAAAAGATGGGACAAAAATAAAGCGTCTCAGTGGGGTGCCGCAAGGGGGTGTAGTAAGTCCTATCTTAAGCAACCTATTTATGCACTACAGCTTTGATATGTGGATGAGAAGAGAATATCCAAGTGTAAAGTGTGCAAGATATGCTGATGATGGTGTTATACATTGTGTAAGCAAGAGTCAAGCACAACTAATTCTTGGTCAACTTGAACAGAGACTGAAGATTTGCAAATTGGAAATAAAACATACGAAGACCAAAATTATCTATTGTCAAGATGGAAAACGAAGGGATAATCATGAGAATGTATCATTTACATTTCTTGGATATGAATTTCGAAAAAGACTTGTACGAAATAGAAAAGATAGTAGTCTGTTTGTAAGCTTTACTCCAACTGTAAGTAAAGAAAGTCTGAACAAGATGAAGAAAGAAATTAGAAGCTGGAAATTTGCTAGAAGAACAAACTTGGAAATAGAAGATATATCACGAATATGTAATCCAATCCTGAGAGGATGGTTTAACTATTACGGGAAGCATCATATAACTGCACTAGATAGCATAATAAGAATGTTTAATAGGAAACTCAGAAAGTGGTTCCAGACAAAGTACAAAAAGCTGAGAGGACACAAAACCAAAGCAGCTAAGGTACTAGAAAGAACTGCAAAGAGCAGACCAAGTCTGTTTGTGCACTGGAAATTGAGTATAGGGTTAGGGCAATGACTAGTGGGAGCCTTATGAAGCGCGAGTTTCACGTAGGGTTCTGGAAGGGGCCAGGAGGGAAGTTCTCCTGGTCTACTCTCCACGTAAGTGCCCAAGGCTCTGAGAAAGTAAATTATTTATGCTTCCTGTTTCTCCTTGCCAATACATCACCCTTCTTCCTGAGCCTGACGCATCCCATGCTGAGCTTTTTATCTTTGGTTTGTTAAATAATTGCTTGAAGGTTTTTAGCAGCATTTATAAAATTCCTTTACTCGTTGAAAAAACAATCTTTCTCTTCGGTTTCATTCCAACAATCTTTAGCTCAGCTTTAATACGTTGTCTTAAGTTTAGTAAATCATTTATCTGAACTTCAGCATATCTCACCACATGATCACCATATGCAATTGATACTACTCTTTCGCCACTCTGAAGCTTCTTTATCGCTTCTTCAATTTGAACTAAATACTCTTCGTTATACATTTTCCAACCACTTACTCTGTCTCACTTTTTTAGGTTTTTTACTTTCCATTTTTCCACTCAAACTATTCCATTTATTTTCTTGCCACCTATCAATTCCAAGCGCAATAGATGCAGCTCTCGCATAAATTCGGCAATCTAGCACTTCGTTTCTTTCTCTTACCTTTTGCCACTCCTGTTTGGTGTATCCCTTTACTACCTTGCTGACTAACTGCTCTGCTGTTAGCTGCTTAAAATATTCAGGTGCGTACTCAGGAAAATGACAGTATCCAGGTAGAGCTTTTCCCTCTTCTTCTTTTAAAATATTAAGTAATTGAAAAAGCTCTGATTTTAATATCGATACTCCTACTGGCCAGAGCTTTATTCCTCTCTTTAGCTTTTGACCACCAACTGTTATATCTACTCTACTTGGGCTGCTAAGTGGTACTAGTGCTTTATTTACACCTTTGACTGCCATTACTCTTCCACAGCCTTGATGACTTCTCACCCAATTGTATACTTCTTGTGTCGCATATCCTGCATCTACTGCCATCATGCTTATCATATACTCAAGCCCATTTTCACCGATAAAATGATGATTTAAGAGCTCAGAGAGTTTTCCCCATACTTCCCTACCTCCTGTATCTCCTTCAAATACTCGGTAGTCTATTGACCAATTTTCTCTGCCTTTTCCCCAGGCTACAACTTCTACTTCCAAGCGATCTTTTTGAACATCTACTCCTGCTGTGAGAACTACTTCGCCTTTTGGTACTGTGCCAATCTGAAAAAATTCTCTTCTGTTGAATAATTGCTTCCAGTCTGGTACTTCTCCCTTATCTACCCAGGTTTCTCCAAGCGTTGTGTTTATCCAAACTTTCAGTAATTGTTCACTTTCCTTTGCATGCAGAAAGTCCTCTACTGCTTGTTGCCAACTATACCACCCAACTGGGCTATAAAGACTTGAAAGGTGAAATCCTTTTTTCTCACCTTTTACTCTATTAGTAGGCCTCCATTCTCCACGCTCAAGCATCTCTGTCTTTTGATGATTTTCTATTTTGCCGCTACATTCAGTGCAGACATAATGTGCTGTTATTGAGTCATTGTTTTCCCATTTTATTTGTGACCATTTTAGAACTTGATAGTAATTACAATGCGGACAGGGAACAAAAAAATATCTCTTATCTGTTGCTTCAAATTCTTTCTCAATTCTGCTTATTCCATGAATCGTTGGTGTTGATACTAAAAAAATCTTTCGCCGTGCAAAGGTATTAGTTCGAGCAATACTGAGCAGTACTGGATCTCCTTCTCCTCCTGAATCTCCTGGATAAGCATCAATCTCATCAAGAAAGAGATATTTTACTGGCATAGATCTCAGTGCTACACTGCTATTTGCTCCGGTTATTACTACTATTCCACCTGGAAATTCCTTACTTTGTACAGTATTGCNAGATTATCTTCTATATGCCGGAGTACTTCCATACACTTACGCTTTACATCAGTTGTTGCAGTTCCTAGTGCAAAATTTACTACTTTTGGTGTGATTTCAAATTCGTTGTACAGATTTAATAATTCTGACCCATCAGCATCTAAAATTATTCCTTTTAGCGCTCCCATTCGCAAATGCTCTAATGTTATTGCATGTTTGTTTCTCATTAGCTGTAAATGATCGGTTATTACATCTGCCAGCGCTTTAAGTTCACTCTCTGATCCAAATGCCCTTATTCCCTGTACTTCCTCTGGTAACACTACATCATCATGTGGAATATGTGGAATCGTAAATGTTCTTACCTTTCTTTTTCCTCTTTTTCCTACTGTTGCTGGTGCTCCGGGTACTTGTGTTGGCAGTAAACTCAATACTCCGTTGTGTTCTTCTATAGTAATATGTCGAAATCTTACTGACCTACTTGGAAATAAATTTAAATTTTCAACGCGACCATAATTTATCGGCAATATATTCATCGCATTTGTTAGTGCCGTCATGCTAAATGCTGTATTTGTAAATGGATTTTGCATTTTTTCTCTCCCTTTTTTCCTATTAATTTTAGTTAAACTCCCTTGCGAATGATAATCCCTCGTGCTTCAAGTTGCTTTATTGCTGTAGCTTTCTGCTCTTCAGTAATATTTGTTGGCCATACAACTGCATGATCTGCTAGCATTGCACTGCGAGTAATAATTACTCCTTTAATATCAGAATCTTTGCTATGTATATCGGTTGTAATTACTCCTACTGCTGTTTGTGTGCCATCTGTTCCAGTGGGGTTCAGCACTCTAATAAAACCATCATCTGTCTTCTTGGCAACTACTGTACCCAATTTAATATTTTGACCTTTCGCTACAGTTATTTGGTCTCTTGAATATAGACTTGATGCCTCATACTTTAATAAGTCACCTAGATTATTTTGTTCACTTATACAACTCATAAATTTCTCTCCTTAACTTCTTACCGCCGCTTTTATCAATGCTATATACGGCGGTTATAAAAATACTTTAACTCCTACGACTTCTTGCTACCTGTATCATTAAATCTTCTGACGAATTCTGTGGTAATGTGCTTAAAATTTCAGTCTTCATTGTTCGTTCTGCAAGTATCGACATTAATATTTCTTGTGCTTGTTTGCTGCTAACATTCTGCTCTATAAATTCTCCTATTTTCTCTGGCATCTTTGATATATTACATAAACGTATTAATTCAAGAACTTCAGTACGATACTTAGTTAAATTATTAGTTTCTTCTTTTAGGTCAGTTATAGTTTGTTCGTTCATAGTAATACTCCTGTTTTTATTAATATATTTAAACTCTGAAAGAATTGTAATTCCATCTGCAAGACCTATTTCTACTGCTTTCTCGCCAAAATATAGCCCTGCTTCTGTTGATTTGATTGCCTCTACAGAGAGGTTTCTATTCCGTGCTATTAGCTCAACCAGCATTCCATATAAACGATTCACTTCGCTTTTTAGGTTTTCTAAACTCTCAGAAGTTATTGGCTCATGTGGATTTAAATCATTTTTTCTACTTCCTGCAAATACTGTCGTATATTTTATTCCCTGTTTTTCATCAAACCCACTTTGATCTATATGACTTGCTATTACTCCTATGCTTCCTACTCCTGAAGTTCTACTCACAAATACCTTTTCAGCGCTAGAAGCTATAGCGTACGCAGCAGAATATGCATCATCATTTGCTATCGCTATTATCCTCTTTTTTCCCCTTGCACTGTAAATAAAATCAGCAAGGTCAAACACTCCATTGACCTCTCCTCCAGGACTGTCTATATCCAACAGGATTGTTTCTATATCACTATCTTCTATTGCTTGTGTAATTTGTGCTTCTATTTGATTATAGGAAGTCATTCCAAAAATATCATCAAAAGTTTCTGACTTTTTTGTCAAGATTCCATGTATCGGTATTATTCCTCTTTCACTATTTCTTACTGCATGTTTTATATTTTTAAAGATAGGCTGCTTTCCTGTTTGTAGTGACAGTAACTCAAAACTCCTTGGTTCTACCATTACACATCTGTTTAGCCATTGTTGTTTCATATCACCTCTTGATTGGCCGTAACGTCAGAATCAAAACTTAAGCCCAGTTCACTTGCACGTCTTTGATCTTCTGCTATTTCTTGGTCAATTTCTTCTACATCATAACCCATTTCTGATACTACTTCCGCTCGACTCTTGAATCCATTTCTTACTGCCATTTGCTGTGCTTGCTGATCTTTTAGCGGATCCACCCAATCAAATCCCTGTGGTATCCATTTTACTTCTTTTTTTGCTCCTTCTTTTCCCTTTGTCCATTCTTCACCTATGTCTAGCTCTCCAGAAAGTAGTGCTAACTCTAACCACCTATCCCATACAGGACGGCAAAACTGAAATACCATTATGTTATGCTGTAACATTGTACATCTCCTACGAAACTCTATTAATCCTGCTCTGATTGATGAATAATTAACGCCACTTAGATCCCCAGTTAGTTGCTCATATGTTATTCCTGTACCTATTGCTATTGCTCTCAGCTGCTGTCTCATGAATGCTTCATAACTTCCTCCAACATCCGATGGTTCTGAAAATTTTATATCTTCTCCTGGGTCTAAAAGCTGCATTGTTCCAGGCTCTAAACCAGATAGTGCTACTCCTTGCTCATTACTTTCACTTTCTCCTAAAATATTTGCTTCAGGATCAAGTCTTGTAATAAACCCTGCAAACATTGCTGCAGTTTTCTTTCTCACCAGCTCTGCATCATCATATTGATCAAGCTCATAAAGCTTCAGCAGTATATTAGAAAGCCAAGGCTCCCCTCTGATTTGCCCAGGTCTTAATGGTCTATAAATATGTAAAACATCATTTGCTGGCACTCTCACTGATTCACCAAACGAGCCTTCACCAGGGTGTTCTTTAAATAGGTAATATGCTTCTCTTTGCCCAAGCCTGTTAAACTCAATCCCGTTTCTTATTACATTACCATTTCCTAAAGTTTGATTTGTTTTATTATCTAAATGTTCAGACTCAAGTACTTGCAGTTGTAATGGCACAGAAAATCTATCTTCCAGCTTTCTCGTTCTTAAACGTACAAAACATTCTCCTCCCTCTATCATACTTCTGCATACTAGAGCTTGTAATCCATAAAAATCACTTATTCCACAGCTATCTGCTTCATCTGTCCATTTTAGCCATAATTCTTGCACCTTCTTTCGAAATTCTCCATCTCTTGCTTTTGATTGTGGTTTTATTCCTGTTCCAATAGAGTTACTTACTATCGTATCAATTATATTTGCTGCATATGGATTTTTTCTTACCATATCCCGAGAGCGGCTGTGTGCTGCAGTAACAAACAAAGTAATGTTTGTGAGAAGCTTTATTGAAGATGAAGGAAGGTCCTTCGAAGTCGGTTTTCAGGAGCAGGTTTCAAACCACCTTAAGTGGCTCTATTTAAGAGATAGGGTCATAAGCGTTAAGGAAAAATCAGCGTAAGAGCTGGAAGGTGTGGATCAGAAAGGCGAACGTAAGTGAACCACTGATGAACGTGTCGAAAAGGGAAGTGAACATCGAAAGGAGGAGTGAGTCGTTCTCCTCTTAATGAGCTTACAAGAAACCTGATTACTGTGTAGGTGGTGTTCGGCATAAAGGTGGCGCGAGTCTGATCTGGGCTTTAATAAGGAACTGCAGGAACCAGTCGATTTGATGAAAAGCGAGATAAGCAAGAGGCTAATCCTCAAGCTTTAGAGTAGCAATGCAAATCACTGGGGCGGATCAACTTGTAGTAGTGAAGAAGTGGTTGTAATGACTATGGAGCGAAGGGGTTGAGCTAGTCGACTTTAGTAAATCATTCAACTTGAAGGAGGATGAAAATGATTGAACGAACAAAGCCTTTTGATATACCGAAATCTCTAGTGTTTTCGGCTTATAAAAAAGTTAAAGAAAACAGAGGAGGAGCAGGTATTGATGATCTAACAATTGAAAAGTTTGATCAAGACTTAAGCAAGAACCTTTACAAGCTATGGAATAGGCTATCTTCTGGTAGTTATTTTCCACCAGCAGTCAAGGCTTGTGATATAATTAAGACAGAAGGAGGAACAAGGACACTTGGGATACCAACTGTTGCCGATCGTATAGCACAGGAAGTGGTGAGAAGTGTTTTAGAACCAGAACTTGAGAAGGTATTTGATGAGGATTCATATGGTTATAGGCCAAATAAGTCAGCATTAGATGCCATAGGAAAAACGAGAAGGCGATGCTTCGACCAAGATTGGTTAATAGAGTTCGACATCAAGGGAATGTTTGACAACATAGACCACAATCTACTGATGAAAGCAGTCAGAAAGCATACCACAAATAAGTGGGTTCTCTTATATATACAAAGATGGCTAAGTGCAGAGATACAGCAAAAAGATGGGACAAAAATAAAGCGTCTCAGTGGGGTGCCGCAAGGGGGTGTAGTAAGTCCTATCTTAAGCAACCTATTTATGCACTACAGCTTTGATATGTGGATGAGAAGAGAATATCCAAGTGTAAAGTGTGCAAGATATGCTGATGATGGTGTTATACATTGTGTAAGCAAGAGTCAAGCACAACTAATTCTTGGTCAACTTGAACAGAGACTGAAGATTTGCAAATTGGAAATAAAACATACGAAGACCAAAATTATCTATTGTCAAGATGGAAAACGAAGGGATAATCATGAGAATGTATCATTTACATTTCTTGGATATGAATTTCGAAAAAGACTTGTACGAAATAGAAAAGATAGTAGTCTGTTTGTAAGCTTTACTCCAACTGTAAGTAAAGAAAGTCTGAACAAGATGAAGAAAGAAATTAGAAGCTGGAAATTTGCTAGAAGAACAAACTTGGAAATAGAAGATATATCACGAATATGTAATCCAATCCTGAGAGGATGGTTTAACTATTACGGGAAGCATCATATAACTGCACTAGATAGCATAATAAGAATGTTTAATAGGAAACTCAGAAAGTGGTTCCAGACAAAGTACAAAAAGCTGAGAGGACACAAAACCAAAGCAGCTAAGGTACTAGAAAGAACTGCAAAGAGCAGACCAAGTCTGTTTGTGCACTGGAAATTGAGTATAGGGTTAGGGCAATGACTAGTGGGAGCCTTATGAAGCGCGAGTTTCACGTAGGGTTCTGGAAGGGGCCAGGAGGGAAGTTCTCCTGGTCTACTCTCCACGTAAGTGCCCAAGGCTCTGAGAAAGTAAATTATTTATGCTTCCTGTTTCTCCTTGCCAATACATCACTCTTCTTCCTGAGCCTGACGCATCCCATGCAGAACTTTTTGGTTTATTAAATAGTTGCTTGAATGATTTTAATAGCATTACTTGTCCTTATCTGAAATTTTCAATAACTCGGCCTCTAGCTCTTCTATTGTTGGTAGCGCTGTTTTTATTTCTTCTGGCAGGTTTTCAGTAATTCGATATTCAGCAAGGCCTATCGGCTTATTTATATCACGTAATGCGTACTCGGCTATAACACCAACTTTAGAGCGGTAGAGAATAAGACCAATTGATGGATTATCACCTGATTGTCTTAATAAATCATCAACTGCTGAAAGATAAAAATTCATCTTTCCAGTATACTCTGGCCTAAATTTACCTGCTTTTAACTCAATTACAATATAGCAGCGAAGCTTAATATGATAAAAGAGCAAGTCCAAATAGAAATCTCTGTCTCCAACCCGTAAATGGTACTGCCTTCCTAAAAATGCAAACCCTTCACCAAGCTCTAAAAGAAAACGTTCTATGTGAGCTACAAGAGCTTTTTCTACCTCCCGTTCATGAGCTTTCTTACCAAGACTCAAAAAATCAAATACATAAGGATTTTTCAGTGTTTGCTGCGCTAAATCTGATTGAGGTGACGGAAGCTTATCACCAAAATTTGTGATTGCTTTTCCTTCGCGTTTATACAAGTTTGTTTCAATTTGCATGGATAAGATGTTCCGAGACCATCCGCATTCACATGATTTTTTAATATACCAAAATCTTTCTTCTTTATTTTTAACTTCGTACATTATTACAATATTGTGTCCCCAAGGTAATTGGTCAACAGCTTGTTGACGAATTTCTTTTTCGCTATATTCTTCCGCAAATCTCCTCATATATTTTAGATTTTGAATGCTAAATCCCTTCATATCAGGAAAAGCATCTCTTAAATCACGACTGAGTTGATCGATGATCTTTGCACCCCAGCCATGTTCTTTTTGGCGCTTCAAGATCTCTGTACCAATATGGTGATAAAGCACAATAAGCTTGCTATTTACTGCTAGTGCTGCTTTATAACGACTAGTAGCAATCTGTTCTTTTAGCTGCTCTAAAAATTCTGTATATTCTTTTGCTATAATTTTTGTCATACGGTTCCTTTCAACGATTTTTATCATTATATGATCCCCTTACTCGTTGAAAAAACAATTTTCCTCTTTCCAGCAATCTTTAGTTCACCTTTGATGCGTTGTCTGAGGCTGAGCAAATCATTTATCTGAACTTCAGCATATCTCACCACATGGTCACCATAAGCAATTGATACTACTCTTTCGCCACTCTGAAGCTTTTGAATTGCCTGTTCAACCTGAAACAAATACTCTTCGTTATACATTTCTCATCCATTTACTTTTCACTATCTTCTTCGACTTTTTACTTTCCATTTTTCCACTCAAACTATTCCACTTACTCTCTGGCCATCTGTCTATTCCCAGTGCTATCGATGCTGCTCTTGCATAAATCCTACAGTCTAATACTTCATTTCTCTCTCTTACCTTTTGCCACTCTTGTTTGGTGTATCCTTTTACTACCTTACTGACTAATTGCTCTGCCGTTAGCTGCTTAAAATATTCAGGTGCATACTCAGGAAAATGACAATATCCTGCTGGCACTTTCTCTTCTTCTTTTAAAATATTAAGTAGCTGAAAAAGCTCTGACTTTAATATCGATACTCCTACTGGCCAGAGCTTTATTCCTCTTTTTAGCTTTTGACCACCAACTGTTATATCTACTCTACTTGGGCTGCTAAGTGGTACTAGTGCTTTATTTACACCTTTGACTGCCATTACTCTTCCACAGCCTTGATGACTTCTCACCCAATTGTATACTTCTTGTGTCGCATATCCTGCATCTACTGCCATCATGCTTATCATATACTCAAGCCCATTTTCACCGATAAAATGATGATTTAAGAGCTCAGAGAGTTTTCCCCATACTTCCCTACCTCCTGTATCTCCTTCAAATACTCGGTAGTCTATTGACCAATTTTCTCTGCCTTTTCCCCAGGCTACAACTTCTACTTCTCCTAAGAAACTCCATTAATCAACTCTTCTTGTTGAACTAGTGTGTAGCCAAACTCCTGCGCTTTTTTGATCAAATTTTTCACAATTTTCTCTTTGTAGCGTGTTTCATAATAACTCATTCCTTTTTCCACATACTCTTGTCCATATTTCAACATTTGGTAAAAAATACATGCTAATTTTCTTGCTGTGGCAGTAATTGCTTTTATTGCTCCTAGCCGTCTTTTTAATCTCCTACAATATGCACCTAATGCACTTTTGCTATTTCCCACAGCATAAGCAGCCATTCGCAGGGCATTTGTAGCGCGATTAATGACTTTACGAGTTTTTGTCCCAAATACTTTTTCTCCTGTGATCTTGTTAGCAGGGCTAAGTCCTAACCATGAAGTAAAGTGCTTTTCTGATTGCCACTTATTATGGTTAATGCCAACTTCTGAAATAATAGTTTGTACAGTTAGTATATCAAATCCAGGAATTTTAGTAAAATCTATTCCGGTTATCCTATACAATTTCTCACGCAAGGTGAAGTTTGGTCTGCCTCTTCTAGACTTGTTTTTTTCCTTACCTAACTCTTTACTCTCATCGGACTTTGTTTCAAATGTTTTATAGTAATTTTCTATGCTTTTATCACATTCAATTATTTGCTCTTGAAAAAAAGTATATGCTGTATATTCTTGTTTCAGTACAAATAAATGTTCTTCTCTATAATCGCCTGTTAATGCTTTTGCTATAGTAGCTTTATCGTTCTTCATATTCACACTTCTGAATTCAGCTAGCTTCTTGGGATTCTTTTCACCTTCTACTATTGCTTTAATAATTTGCATTCCTGTGACGCCAGTGATATCGCTTATTACTTTATGTAAATGAATATTCATTTGTACCAAAACCTTTTGCATACGATTAATATGTGTAGCAGCATTTTCAATTAAGTTTTTACGTTGCCGCACATAACTACGCAATACACACATTTGATTATCTGGCCTAAATGATCCTTCGATTAACCCATAACTGTGTAGTTGTTGAAGCCATTGGCAGTCCTGGACATCTGACTTTCTTCCAGGTACATTTTTTACATGTCTTGCATTTGCAAGTTTTACTTCAAGTCCATATGATTCAAGTACTTGAAACAAAGGAATCCAGTACACTCCGGTTGACTCCATGGCTACTGTAGTAACTTCACACTTTTTTAGCCATTTTGCTATGTTATGAAGATCCTCTGTAAAACAGCTAAATTTTTGTATGTGCTGTTCATCACTTCCTTCTGGCACACACACATAATGTATAGCTGAACCAACATCTATTCCTGCTGCGTTAGGGTTCATTATTTCTAATTTACTTTTTGTTTTTTTCATGGTAACTCCTTCATATAATTTATAGCAGGGAAACGCTTCAGCTTGGGACGGTTGATATAATACAATCTCCTAACCGAGGTAGTCTAAGGACTCCATCAATGATTTGACCGTTCCTCCAAAACCATGCTAAACGACGGGCACTTATGGCACCAGTGAAGATTCCGGTTATAACTGCATGAGGCGCTTCCTTCACAACTATACTTAAAACTACTAGAAACTTAAATTGATGAGTTTCTTCCTGGTTTGACAGATTCATTTTGTTCGATGCTATACGATCTTTTTGAACATCTACTCCTGCAGTAAGTACCACTTCTCTCCTTGGTACTGTGCCAATCTGAAAAAATTCTCTTCTGTTGAATAATTGCTTCCAGTCTGGTACTTCTCCCTTATCTACCCAGGTTTCTCCAAGCGTTGTGTTTATCCAAACTTTCAGTAATTGTTCACTTTCCTTTGCATGCAGAAAGTCCTCTACTGCTTGTTGCCAACTATACCACCCAACTGGGCTATAAAGACTTGAAAGGTGAAATCCTTTTTTCTCACCTTTTACTCTATTAGTAGGCCTCCATTCTCCACGCTCAAGCATCTCTGTCTTTTGATGATTTTCTATTTTGCCGCTACATTCAGTGCAGACATAATGTGCTGTTATTGAGTCATTGTTTTCCCATTTTATTTGTGACCATTTTAGAACTTGATAGTAATTACAATGCGGACAGGGAACAAAAAAATATCTCTTATCTGTTGCTTCAAATTCTTTCTCAATTCTGCTTATTCCATGAATCGTTGGTGTTGATACTAAAAAAATCTTTCGCCGTGCAAAGGTATTAGTTCGAGCAATACTGAGCAGTACTGGATCTCCTTCTCCTCCTGAATCTCCTGGATAAGCATCAATCTCATCAAGAAAGAGATATTTTACTGGCATAGATCTCAGTGCTACACTGCTATTTGCTCCGGTTATTACTACTATTCCACCTGGAAATTCCTTACTTTGTACAGTATTGCCTGAGTCTCTTGACCTTGGGTCTTTTACTTTACTTTTTAAACATGGCGTACTCTCTATTAACGGCGCAAATCTTCCTTTTGACCAACGCTTTCCCATTTCAACTGTCGGCTGTACTACCAGCATTGGACCTGGTGTTTGATCGATAATATAGCCAATCCAATTGTTGCCAGCTTCTGTTCCTCCAATCTGCGCTCCTTTCATGAATACTACTTTTTCTGCTGGTGAGGACGGAGAAAGTGAATCCATGATTTCTTTTAAATAAGGAGTTCTTTCTGTTCTCCATTTACCTGGCTCTGATGCTGCAGTTGATGCTAGAACTCGATACTCATTCGCCCACTCTGATACTTTAAGCTCTGGATCTGGTTTTAAACCTTCAGAAAATGATGTAGCATATATCATATCGCTAGCTCTTCACCATCATTAGATGATACCTCAACATCACTTAAAATAGAACTGCACTCACTTGTTTTCTCACTTTCAAGTTCAATAAACATTTTCTTTTCAAGTGCTTCTTCTATGTACTTCTGAGTTAAATTACTCATTGTTATTGCAGCTATGAACGCAACTATTCCCACCATTACCGCAGCTATAATGTTAGGGTAAATTCCCACTATCACTATTGCACATACTGTTATAGAAACACAGACGATATTGATATATTTCTTTATTTTTTTGTCTGCTATTTTCCTTTCTTCAAAATATTTATTGCTCAATCAATGAAATGTTGGAAAGTTCTTCTGTCTTCCAAATAGCACTATTTCCTTCTCTTTGCTCAGTAATTTTATTAATTTTGCGTTGTTCGTTATTATTGCATACTGAAAAACATCCGTGGCATCTGCTCCTCTCTTTAGCAACAACTTTACTACGTTAAAGTGACCATGCTTTGCAGCAACATAAATTCCCGTTTTTCCACTCTCATCTACAGCATCTATTTCAACTCCTTCACCAAGAATACCGTCTATTAGGTCTTCATATCCTTTTCTGGCAGCTAAATGAAGCAAACTGTTTTTATCAGCTCCGTATCTATTACTTGCTAAAATCTTTACTATATCTAATCTATTTGCTTCTTTTGCATAACAAAATGGTGTCTTGCCATTATCATCCTTAATTAAAGGGTCTATATCTTCTCGCGTTAGTAAAACTTCTATTGTTTTCAGCCTTTCAGCATAATGTAGTGGCGTTTTATTTTCATAATCTTGTAAGTTAACCCCAGCATTAGGAACATTTATTAAGCATCTTACAATATCTAAACATAAGTCCCTTTCGTCGTAATTACTACTACTTATAGCTACGTGCAAAGAAGATAATTTCATTGCATTTCTGCCGCTACCAGCTATATTGACATTCGCACCAAGATTTGAAAGTAATTTTACTACTTCTAGCTTCTTGTTGTTTACTGCATAATGAATTGCTGCATGATTTCTCACGTCAAGAACATCCTTATCCGCGTTTCCTTCTCTAATTAAAATTTCTACTATTTCTTCATGTCCAGCTCCTGCCGCTAAGTGTAATGGTGTATGTAGTAAAGCATTCTGCTCATTAACATTAACTCCTTTGTTAAGTAAAAATCTTACAGCATTTGCTTCATTCAACATCGCAGCTAAGTGAAGCAAGCTATCTCCCTCTGATCCATATTTATGATTGATTAGTGCTTGTAATATTTCTTCTCTTGCACAAGAAAGCGCACTTTTACCATCATCATCAGCGATCAGTGGATTAATATTTTTCCTGTTCAGTAAGAGTGCAACCATACTAAGCTCGTTAATTTCTACTGCATAATGCAGTGGTGTCTTTCCGTTTGATCCTCTGACATTAACATCTAATCCAGGTTGATTAATGAGGCACTTTATTAATTCTAAACTTAACTTAGCAGACATTATTCAAATTTAGCGTTAGATAATTCTTGTAATGAGTTTGTAATCTCTTCGGTTAGCGCCATATGAATCTTTTCAGTGTCACTCAGTGATGCAAGCAGTGCTGAAACTCTATTTGGAATATTAAGCAGATTATTACGGACAACTCTTGCTACATTAAATGCTTCGCGCTTTACTTCCTCTACTGCTACAAGTTCACCAATCTCAGCTTTTGCCTTTGCCTCAAGCAGTTTACCACGTTCCATTTCATTTTTTATTCTAGTTTTTAGCAACATTGTGGAGAGGTTACTTGTACTTTCTGGATTTTTCCTCCTCAATGGCTGACTCGGATCTCTTATTGCTGCCACCGCTTCATTTGCTTGTTCTCGGTCGATCAAACCATCCTCCAACTCAACTATTCCTTTCTTTACTAAATAACAGACATATTGCTTTGATACTCCTATCTCTCTTGCCCATTCTGTTTGTGTGATTTTCACTTTTTTTCTCCTCTCTCTCTTTATTTACCTTTTTTCTACGAATTTTCTTCTTGAATCTTTGAAAAAGTTTTACCAGTACCAGAAAGAATTGCCTCCCTACCTGTGTACACTTGCCAACGTTTTATCGTTACATCTACAAATTTTGAATCTAGCTCTATTGTCCTACAAATTCTTCCTGTTCTCTCACATGCAATCAGTGTGCTGCCAGAGCCACTAAATGGATCAAGTACTATGTCTCCTGATCTGCTGCTGTTTACTATTGCTCTCTCCATTAGCTCTACTGGCTTCATCGTTGGATGTAATGTATTGTGTGTTGGCTTATCATAAAACCACAGATCACTTTGATTTCTTCCTCCATGCCACTCACGTTTATTGCCGCTTTTCCATCCATAGAGCATTGCTTCGTATTGTCTTTGATAATCAGACCTGCCTAGCGTAAAGTGATTCTTTGCCCAAATGATAAATGTCGACCATTTTCCTCCTGCTTCCTCAAATACTTTTTGTAACGTTGAAAACTCTGATGATGATATGCAGATGTAAATTGCTCCCTTCGTATATGCTAAAATATTGGAACAGATGTCGTAAAGAAAAAGCTCATACTTTTCACCTTGATTATCATTTAATATTTTTTTATCTTCTCTTTCTTGACTGCTACCATAATCAACGTTATATGGAGGATCACAAACAGTAATGTCTGCCATTTTATCATCTAACAGCGCTTTATATGATTCAACTACAGAGCTATCACCACAATAGATTCTATGATCACCTAAAATCCAAAGATCACCTGGTTTTGTTACTTTTTTGTTATCAACAGCTAAATCAGAAAGATCTTCTTTTTCACCATCAAAATCATCGAGAAACCTTTGAACTTTTTCCAATTCAAATCCTGTCATTTTAAGGTCAAATTGCAAATCTTCTAACTCTTGAATTTCTACTTTCAAAAGCTCATCATCCCACTTTGCCCAATTAGCTGATTGATTTGCCAGTAATCGAAAAGCTTTGGTTTGTGGTTCATTTAAATTATCACTTAAGACCACTGGAATACTCTCCATACCAAGTTTTATTGCTGCTTTAAGTCTTAAATGACCATCAACCACAGTACCATCACTTTTTGCAACTATTGGTATACGAAAGGCGAATTCCCTGATTGAAGCACACATTCTGTTGACTACATCATCATTTTTACGAGGATTACGCTTATATTCGACGAGGTTTTCAACAGGATAGTAGTGGATTGCTAAATTCATATCTTAATAATTAAAAAGTTAATATTCAAAATATGTCTAACACTAGAAAAGGCCTGGGGTCTAACCCACCAAACCCGCCAGTATGGCCGAAAGGACCCACTTTTACGGTATTTTTAATGTGTTAAAATCTTTACTAACGTAGAACATCAAAGCCAAAGCATCCCCCTCATTATCATCTCTAGGTGAAACCCCTTTTTTCTTTACAGCTTCAATAACTTCACTCTTACTTGCATTACCTTTGCCTGTTATAAAGCGTTTGATAGTTTTAACATTAACACCTTGGTAGGGCACATGATGTTCTTCACACCAAGCAGAGAGAACTGCAAGAAAACCACCGTAGCAATGCGCTGCATCAGTTCCTAAATGTCTTCTTACTTCCTCAAAATACACTGCAGAAATGTCTTTCAAAGAATTGAGCCAATTACGAAAATTCAAGAAGCACATACCACCTCCACTGAAACGACTACCATGAAAACTTTTGCTTCCACTTTCAATTACTCCATCTGTTAGAATTGCCCAGCCTGTTTGTTTGCCGAGGTCCAGTGTTAGGATTGACATTACTAGAAATTAGAGGTAAGTTGTAGTGTGTACATAATATATATACACGGTAACTCAAAAATTCGTCCTAAAAAAATCTTACTCTTTAAGCAAAATTTTTTGAAAAAACTTGGTTAAAAATCAGTAAACAGCCATTGCATAATTATTGGTCAAGACTTTCAAATTTCTATCTTAACTATTTAAATAGTCTATTATGTTATTATGGTGTGGTTAGTTTCTTATGAACATTTATCCAAATCGTAAATTTTGGGAAGATGATTTAGAAGTCCCTGTTAACCATTTGCTTGATCGTTTTCACAATACAAAAATACGTCAGTCTTGGATAGATTCACTTTCTGGTAAGCAATTAAATATTATTTTTCAAAACTCCTTTAAAGATAAATTAAATGCTCAACTCTTTGATGATGAAAGTTACGATAATACATCTGTACAATACAAACGTAAAGTGATTGCTAATTATTCCGATTCTCTCGTTACTTACTACTTGATTACCTGTTTTGACCGTGCAAAACTAGAAGTTACTGTCAGTGAAATTGCAAGATCTGCATTAACTACGGAACTCATGAAATCCTACCTTGTAAAAAATAATAATAAATATGATAAAAAGTCTTTGCTGTTTCTACTGTTTCATGCAGATTACAATCTTTTAAAGTCTGTCTATCACTTTGAAAAAATACAAAGAAAGAGTTTCATGTCTTTTGCCTTACAAAAAATACCAAGACGACCAAGTACTCCATTTAAGGACTTTATCTCAGAGGAAATCATACAACAAATACTGAAAGAAGATAACATTAAGAGAAATGACAGTTTCGAGAATCAACTACAAGGTTTCTTCTATCATCAGAATCGTTTATATGTGTTAATACGCAAAGCTAGCGATATAGATTTGTTGTTAAATTCAAACAAAGTCATTCATGGCCATAAGGCAGAGTGGATGATTTTGGATTTTCTACTAAATGGCACTCAGGTAGATCTTGGTGCTAGAAATATTGATCAAGCTATAGAAATAGCAAATAGCATTGCAAGTTGTCACTTTGGCTGCGAATGTATTTTTGTAGATGTGCAGGATAAAAACTTCGCGGAACAGGTGCATAAATTTATAGAAACTTGTATTAATGAATCTGATTCAAATATTCGTGTTTTTGAGTTAAAGTTTCAGTCAAATCGTTTCAATTACAGCTATACTAATATCACTTTGACTGTCGCTCCATATGATCCTATTGCACCGGAATTGCATGTTTTAAAGCCATTTGTAGGAAACATAGTGCCATTTATAGAGTCGATTAAAGTAATATTTCAAGGCAAAAAGATAGGCTTATTTTTCAAGCGAAGTGATGAGTATATAGCAATTTACTACTCTGAACATCCTCTGAATAAAAGGGAAAGAGAGGATTTTAAAGCATACATAAAACAATTTTATGGTCTTACAATCTTGCCAAGAGCAAATCTCTGACCTTCTTAATTCTGGCAGCTCTTGGGTTAATCCAAATCAAAATTACATCGAAGCAGCAAGGTATTTGTCAGATCTTGAATTAATTAAGATGCAAGAGAGGTCTTACATTATCTGCTCTCGTAGACAAGATAAATTAGATTGGCCCAATATAGTTGATCCATACTGTAACAATGAGATTTTCATTGATGAGGACTTTAACGAAGCATGCGATAATATAATTTGTGAAAACTGCAACCGTGATATTTTACCTAATACCTATAAGAAGCAAAGATTTCACCGCTTATCTGCATATTTAAACCCAGAGAAATTTATGAATTGGTTTGAAGGTCAGCTAAGTGATACAAATTTTATGTGGCAAAAAGTGGAAGGTGGAGTTTATCATGTTGGTGGACAAGGTAAGATTGTAAGTTTAATCATACTTGATTTTTGCACCAATCCAACATTCTTAACGATAGATAAGCTTAAAGCTAATCCAACTGTATTAATAATACTAAGAAAAAATCCATCAAACATACCTCTTGATTTGCCCACAGTAAAAATGGTTGACCTTTTCTTTCAGCATAAGACTTTAATTGAAGTATTCCAAGAAGCAGCACAAAGAGGAGTACTAGAGTTTATACCAAATACTTCAATGCAAATCTTACATACTGCACTTAATCTAATTGAACCTTCTAAAGAGAAGGAATTACTAAAGTTGCAATTGATAGAGGGCTCACTTTACGTAAACAATATAGAGATTCTAAATAAGAAAGCTGTAGCATGTATGAGGGTTTTTCGCATATTATTTGAACAATTTTTGCATGATTGTAAAAAAGAATTACCTCCTGAAAAACACATGTTGCTTAGCATAACTGAAATAGAAAAGCGCCTAAATCTTGATCCAGAAGCATACCCAGAACATTACATTAGAAAACCAATAAACACAATCCAAAGAACAATAAAAACCACTTTAGCTAAAAAGTTAGGATTAAACATCGAACGTAATGATGTGATTCAAACAGTTGGTTGGCCTGGATCATCACGTAAAGATTATGGCTACCGTATTAACCCTTTCACTGTGCTGATAAAAGTAGTTCGTTAACTGTGTTGAAGAGAAGTAAAAGATGTTACAAGGCTTGTGATCAAGTTTTAAAGAAGCGTTCTTTGGTTGGTATTTTACCCTAAAGTCACATCTAGCTTTAAAATACAGTTTTTGCCTTATCTAAAAAAAATACAAATTCTCAATTACGTAAAAGCCTAAATTTCTTTTGCTTTCTTCAATCTTTTCTACTCTGTTCGTTTGCCGACTTTTGTGTTTTAAGCACATCTACATTCAATGCCCCTATACTAATATATACCGATCACTTTTTCCGGGAGTTTCTGAAAAAAAGTTAAAATAATTTTAAAACAGCTAAGAAATTAAAAAGAGCATTATGTCTTTTACAACAGAAATCTTCGCTATTTGAGTCCTTTCCATTTTGGAAACAACTTTTTACTTGAGCTGAAAAGAGATTACATGAGTTTTTGGTAAAAACATACAAAACCTATCTAAATCATCAATAACGCTATAATAGCCCTCTAAAGACGTTTTAAAGAATGGTATTGTAGTAGAGAGATTATTTTGGCTCCATTCCCTTCTTGTAAAGCTAAAGATACTAATGTTAGCAAACTCTATAAACTTAAGAATAACTGTAGAAACTATTATTTTTTAAAGTCAGAAAAAACATCACTTACAATTCAACAATTCTCCAAAATCAATTATGTTTGAAAAGTAATCACTATCTATAACATCATCACTTACATCATTGACGTGGATAAGGACTGGACGACATGAAAAGCCTTTTGGACGATTTAGTGTATCTATTTTCTTTTGTACCTCTTGTATTATTGAATGACCAATTTTATCTTTTGAAAATTTGATTTCGCAAATGTAGAGAGTGTTAAACTTCGTTTGAATCATATAATCAATTTGACAACCTGCACTATTACGCGTTCTTTTCTGAAAAAATGGATTCTCGCTTATTATTCCATCAATTCCTAAGATATTATGTATACTCTTTCTATTGTTCAGCACCAAATTTTCAAATTGAAGCCCAATAATTGTATACCACTCTGGTAAGAACCCTATAGAATAGGTGTCACGACTAATTTTTCCTAGATCTTTTTCGATGTATTTTAGATAAAACCTTAAATAATTATCTTGAAGTCTGTATCTCCTGAGTCGTGAATCAGTACCAGTTTTTATACTCCAAGTATGATCTTTTGCAATAAAACCAGCAAGCTCAAGCTCATGTAGATACTCAGAAATGCGTCCATGTCTTACGATATTTAAAGTAGCACAAATTTCTTCTTGTTCTTTAGCTCCAGTAGAAAGAGCTCTGACTATTTGCTTATAAAAAGCCGTTTTTCGCATGAATAAATCTGAGAATATTTGATTAAATTCTTCAACTAAAAACCCACCTTTTGTAAAACAAAGCCTTTTAATATTTTCTTCAGCGCTATGCTTAAAATTTACCTCTTCTAAATACTTTGGAATTCCGCCAGTTACTGCAAGCACCTTGAACTTTTCATATGCTGAAATATTTTTTGGCCAAAATTCGTTGCAATCAGAGAGTGATAATTCTCCGAGTGTTAAAGTTAACGATATTCTTCCTACGAAGCCAGTACTACTAAGTATATTTTTCTCGATCCATGATGAAGCTGATCCACAAATAACGAAAATTAGTTTGTTATTATTTTTTAGCTGTGTATCCCAAAAGTTTTTTATTTTGCCTAAAAAGGTTGGATCTTTTGAGCCCATCCAAGAAATTTCATCAAATAACAATAGTATTTTCCCTGATAGTAGACGTTCACCAACTGCCCATAGTAAATCGCTCCAGTCATCATACCTAGCAAAAGATGTATTAAATTGTCTAGCAACTTGTCTAGAAAATTCATTAAGTTGGTAGGACATTGTAGTATGCTTTTCTGGTGGCAAACCTATAAAAGCAACAAGGACAACATTGCAAATTTAGAGTTCAAAAGGGTTATTCCTCGAGAACTACTGCGTCAGAAAGCTGGCGCTGAATTTGTATATAATGTTGATCTTGGAGGTTTTTATGAATAATAGTGAGAGAAAAGAGAAATTAGAAACTCGTATTCTATCAAGTAGGGGTAGGTCTTTACTTGACCATGAGCTACTGGAACGTAATCTATCCGCGTGTACAGAAGGAAGAGAAGTCGCCAAAAGGCTAATGGAGCTTTTTAGTAGTTTAGGAAGGGTAATTAATGCTGATTTTCATGAGCTAAAAAATGTTACAGGAATGAACGATGGAGCAATAGCAAGTATCTTTTGTCTGAAAGAGATTTTCGATAGGATATTGAAAGGTAAGTTAAAAAAGCTGTCGATTCTTGATAATAGAGAAGAGCTATTAAAATACTTTAAAGCAGCAATAGGTCAGTCACGAAAGGAAAGCTTACGAGTGGTATACTTAGATCGAAGTGGTCATTTAATATATGAGTATATTCAAGATTGTGGAACTATAGACAGAGTACCTCTATATGTGAGGGAAATAATAAAGCAGGGGTTACTGATTGACGCAGCATCTGTTGCAATTTCACATAATCATCCAAGTGGAGATATAGAACCATCAAAGGAGGATGAGGATAACACACTTACATTAGCTGCAACCTGTGAAAATGTAGGAATGAAATTGATAGATCATATAATCGTAACACAGAAGAGCCACTTTAGTTTTTATGACAGTGGTTTATTGTAACCTATAGACCGGAAGGAGAGTTCTCTAGCTCTCCTTCTTTTTTTTCTACTTCATAAATTACAAAATTCAATGTAAGCTTGAACAGCTAAAATTAGTAATGAAAGGTGGAATTAGGCAAAAAAATAAAAGAGCTTAGGTTATACTGTGGTTTGACACAAACTGAATTAGGAAAAAGAATAGGCGTTTCATATAGACAGATACAAAGGTACGAAAATGGTTCAAATTGCATTTTAGCCAGTAGGCTATATGACTTAGCAAAAGCCCTATCAATTGATGTTGCTGATTTCTTTACTGGTATGCATACTGACTCACATGAAGCTTATGATGAAGAAATACTAAAACTAGTCAAAGGATATAACGAAATTAAGAGCAAAAGGTTACGTAGCGTAGTTTATATATTGGTAAAATCTTTTTCTCAAAGTATATTATCTGATACGTAAAATGACCATACAACATCCTATCGATAAGCAAATAGGTGAAAGAATAAGGAAAAGAAGGCTAATGTGTGGTTTGAGCCAAAGGGACTTAGGAAAAAAGCTTGGAATTTCATTTCAGCATATACAAGGATATGAAACTGGAGAGGTAAGGCTTATAGTTGATAGGCTGTATAATTTGGCAGAAGCTTTGTCCGTTGATATGTCATATTTTTTCACCAAAGCCTTTGAAGACTTGCATGATAAGGCCTTCCGTAGCGATGTGGGCAGCAAAGAAATATCGAGATTAGTAAGAGAATATAGAAAAATTAAAGATGAAATATTGTGTAACATAGTTCATTCAGTAATAAAAGCGCTTGCCAATAAGTAATAATGCCTAAATGTATTTCCAACTCACCTTTACAAGAAAATTATTGGTTAAAGTAAATTATTTACGGTAAACTTGATTGAATTTTAAAAACTACTTTACTTCGCAATAGCTAAGGCTATGTAAAAACATAGCCTCCGATCAAGAACGCCCTACGGATGTCGTTTTGTTGTCTTTTAATTTATTCACCCAAGAAAAGGTCTCACTACTTTTAGAATTTTGGTCTCCCCACCTTCCACATCTAGTAAAGCTGCCTTTTTCCACTACTTCTTTAACAGACATTCCACCAAATAAACAACCTTGTCCTATGATTTCTCCTATTTTTTGCAACTCATTCCACATTTCTTCATCTTCTACCTCAATTTGTACTTGATGATAGTCTTCTGTATCGTGATATACCATTAAATTTAGCTCTCCTAGGCTAGTGCAAAGTGTTACTGTAAAAGCGCTGTTATCGGATATATCTACGTAATTTCTTTTACCGTCCTTCCCGGTTTTGACCTCAACTTCACCATCACCTATTTTTATGATATTGCCACCGAGATTTAAATCTCCCTTGCTCAGGCCCAAGTTTTTTGCGCCTTCTACAACTTTTGCAACATCAACTATGCAGCTATGTGAAAATTCCATATAGAAGGTCTTATTATCGATTTCTACATTTTCAACAGTTCCTTCTATAGTAGCGTTCTCTCCAACTTCCCTGAGTTTTTTGAGCCTACTATATATTTGTGGCTCAACTTCTTTTTGCACCTTTTGATGAATTTCAGTTATTTTCTTATCAACTTGTACATTAAAATCTGCTCCATTTAAGGCTAACTTCCTGATTATATCCTCTTGTTTATTTCCTTTGAATTCATCACGATGCATCTTAAACATTGTAACATTAGCGAAGCTAATGCCATCTTCGTTGCGAGCGTTTACTCTTATTCCTAAATCCAAAGCTTCATCGACAATTTTACTTAATTTGTCTAGATTTTCAGCTGCAATAGCTTTTTCCAAGAATTCATTTAATTTCACATTTTCATATTCACTTAGCCTTATCTTGCATAAAGCTGATCGAAATGGATTGAGCTCCTCAGGATATGTTAAGACAGGTAATTTACTAATCTTTTTATTTGCTGTTGGAGCAGCTTTTATAAAATTAGGTAATAACCCTTCTTTTGCTATTCGCTCTACCGCTTTTAACATTTTACTAGACAATTTTTTACCATTTATTTTTTTCATTGTAACCCTCACTTAATTTCATTACTATTCGATCATATCGTGATAAATATTATTTAATTGTTAATATTATACGACTTATTGATTTACTGTATATTATAATAACAAGTTTTGCGGGCATCTACACTAGAAAAACACATCCTATAAAAATTATTTCAGTTTCAACAAAAATGGGGTATCGTAATCGTAAAATTGAAAAAAATGGATATCCTATCTTACTCTACTGAAAAGCTGAAAAAGCATTGTCAGCTACTTGATAATGAAGAAAAAATAATTCTATATGAGCAGCTGCTAGACAAGGCTAAAGATATACTTGAAAACTCAAGAGATGATATTGCAAAGTTGAAAGAGGTAAGCAAAGCAGTTGTAGCAATAGAGGAAACTACCGATAAGCAGTTACTAGAAAAGTTTAATGATGATCACCCGCTAAGAGAAGTGGACATTTTAATCTACTCTCCTCAAGGAAATACTGAATATCTATTCAGCATAGATAACTCATCAGAGCTTTATGATTTAAAAGAAGATAAAGAAAAAGCTCTTTATAATGCAGTAAAGTTAAATGATGTTGAGCTTGTAAAAAAGCTGCTAATGATCCTTTCACCTACAGAAGTAAGTAATTTTGACACGAAATACTTGGAAGAATTGAAAATATTGCTGTCAGGAATTCACAAAGAATTGCAATTATCACAAGATATGAAAAATTATCTTGAGAAGACGATAAAGTTCTATAGTTTTTTATGTAGTAATTTTAACTTACTAGTTACAAATCCTACTGACGTAAAAGCCATAATTGATCTATTTGCTGCTCAACCAAATATTGATTACCAAATAGATAAGCTTCTACTTTCTTTTATTGTAAGAAATGTTGAGGAAAAAAAGCTAAACTCTGAAATTAGTCATATGATAGAACTTCTTGAGCAACACGAAAGATTTGCTGAGCTCGAATACAAGGTTAGAAGATTAAGATCAGAGTTTGCAAGTGGCAAAAGCAGATACTCGGCTGAAGTAATACGAAATAGCATTGCAGAACGAGAAAAAGAGATGAGGGAAATTGAGAAAAAATACGTAAGGCCAAACGATTTAATTAGCGAGAGGCAGAAATTATTAAAGCAATTACTTTGCTAGCTTTTTTTCCACTTCATAAAATTTGTTGTAAGTTTGAATAAGAGGTGAAAAGTGCAATTAGGTAAAAAAATAAAACAACTTAGGTTAGATCGTGCTTTGACACAGACCGAATTGGGAAAGAGAATAGGTGTTTCGTATAGACAGATACAAAAGTACGAAAATGGTTCAAATTGTGTTTTGGCCAGTAGATTATATGATTTAGCAAAAGCACTATCGATAGATGTTGCTAACTTTTTTACTGATATGCACACTGACTCACATGAAGCTTATGATGAAGAAATACTAAAGTTAGTCAAAGGATATAACGAAATTAAGAGCAAAAGGTTACGTAGTGCAGTTTATATATTGGTAAAATCTTTTTCTCAAAGTGATAATACATAGTTAATATTACCTGATACGTAAAATGACTATACAACATCCTATCGATAAACAAATAGGGGAAAGAATAAGGAAAAGAAGGCTAATGTGTGGTTTTAGTCAAAGAGAGTTAGGAAAAAAGCTTGAAATTTCATTTCAGCATGTACAAGGATATGAAAGCGGAGAGATTAGGCTTGTAGTTGATAGGTTATATAAATTAGCAGAAGTACTATCGGTTGATATGTCGTATTTTTTTACCAAATCCTCTGAAGACTTACATGATAAGGCCTTCCGTAGTGATGTGGGCAGCGAAGAAATATCAAGGCTAGTGAGGGAATATAGGAAAATTAAGGATGAAACATTGTGTGACATTGTCCATTTAGTGATTAGAGGTTGTCCACAAACAATTAAATTCAAGCATATTCCCTACTTAACATAACCCTACTCATAGGCAGATATATGAAACTTTCAGTAGATGTTGTAAGTAAATCGTACTCCTTTGATAGTCTTCTATTTCTATTGATCCAAGCAAAAGTCCTCTCTACCACCCACCTTCTCGGCTGTACTGAAAATCCAGGATCCCGTTGTGGCAATAGTTCTAGTGGTGTATCTTTATGCACCCAAAATCTACATGGAGGCCTTTTCACAATTTCAATCTTTATTCCATATTCTTTCTCTATATGAGTTTTTAAATCTTTTCCTTGGTACCCCATGTCAGCCCACATTTTTTTAACTTTAGTATATTTTGTTCTCATATTGTTTAATGCTATTTTAATACCATCTCTATCATTTTCATTAGCAGCTCCTACATAACAACTTAGTATAAAACCCTGAGTATCTGTAATTATATGTCTTTTTCTCCCTTTTACCTTTTTTGCACCATCATAACCTTTAATCCCCCTTTTTCTGTGGTTTTTACCGATTGACTGTCCACTATGCATGCGCTCGGCTCTTCATTTCTTCCCATTTTTGACCTACTATATTTAGTGATATCATAGTTCATTTTCTCAAAAACCCCCTGCTTTTTCCATCTTCTAAACTGTTCATGTACAGCCTTCCACAACGGAAAATCGTGTGGTAAATTACGCCATTGACATCCTGTGCGTAGTACATAAAGAATTGCATTCAGTATCTCACACTTACTGTATTTTGGTGGCCTTCCCCCTTTCTTATACGATACCCTGAAGTGTTTTTCTATTCTAGCCCACTCCCTTTCACTTAAGTCTGTTGGATATTTTTTCCTCATCTCTTACCTCAATATTCTTCCTTTATATACTACTTATTTCTTAATTTGTGGACAACCTCTTAAAGCTCTTGCTAATAAATAATAATGCCTAATATACGCGTCAAGCTAAGGGAAAGTGGTATAAGGAAGAAAGGAAATGGAAAAACTGTTTTAGATATTAATTTATAGATTATTCTAAAAAAATTGTCTTATTCCTGATAAGAATTTCCTAAAAAATAAATGTACCAAACAAGATGCTCTCTTTAAGAGTTTGGACCTTAACTTGGCATATATGAACACTTCCAAAGCTTACTATTACCCACAAATCAAAGACTACGTAACAAACGTTTATATTATAGTAAGCACTGCACCATAAAATGACACTGTTTGTTGTCGTCTTCAAATAAAAAAACTATTGACATCAAAAACTTTTTTGTATAGGTACTTATATTAAGGTTGATATGTAGAGCGTTTTTAGTTTGTAGCTAGTTGCCCATAGGTTGGTATTCAAGTATAGGGTTTAAACTTGTGTGTTATAGCAAAACCTGAAGATCAAGAGGTGTAATGGGTTTAGGTAGGAAAAAGCAGTTAGTAGGCAGTAAAGTTTCTGCTACAGTGAAAAATACCGCTTTATTACTTAATACTCAAGTAGAAGATAACACCATTTTTGAAAGCAGTGATCTTGAACGTGATGGTTTCACTCCAGTAAAGGGTGCTACTGTTATTAGTAACGCAATTTCTAAATCTAGAGCAATCAATAATAATCCTCAAGCTTGGGATCAAGTAGATGAAGATATTTTTAGGCCAGTAGATAGTGTATATGGTCTACCTGACACAATTTCCTCTTCAGCTTTGAATTCTAGTCCTAGTGGATTCTGGCACTTTAAAAACAACACAGTTATAAAAGATGACCTAGATGTTGAGGTACGCTTTAATAAAGTGAACGTGGAAGAATTTAGTAAAATTCGAAAGAATATAGATAACATTAACACTTTGAATCATGGAATGGTTCAAGGTGTGCCGTAGAGACACAAAGAATGCTTAAAAATGAGCAAACTAAGTGCAAAGCTGCACAATAGATGAGGGTGGGCCCCTCGAAGTCGGTTTGCAAGAATAGGCTTCAAACAGCCATAAGCTGCTGTGGTAAAGAGCTATGGTA
>NZ_MUIY01000001.1:74972-186071 GCF_007115045.1 Wolbachia endosymbiont of Nilaparvata lugens
CGCGAGTTTCACGTAGGGTTCTGGAAGGGGCCAGGAGGGAAGTTCTCCTGGTCTACTCTCCTAGCATTTCGTCGTATCTTTGGTACAGAAAAGAATAAAGACATCCTCATTCACTTCCTCAATGATATTTTGAATTTTACTGGCAAAAATGCAATACAGGATATAGAGTTCTTAAGTACTATTCAAGATCCTGAGATTGCCTCTAAAAAGCAAAGTATTGTTGACGTGCTATGTAGAGATTCAACAGGAGTGCAATGGATAATTGAGATGCAGGTCGCTAAAACCAAAGGCTTTGAAAAACGAGCTCAGTACTATGCTGCTAAAGCCTATTCAAGACAAGCTGACAAGGGTGATCAATACCATGATCTTAAGGAAATTATTTTTATTGCTATAGCAGATTGTATACTGTTTCCTGATAAGTCTGAGTATAGATCAAAGCACACTATTCGCGATGAAGATACTAATGAACATGATCTAAAAGATTTTTACTTTGTATTTATTGAATTGCCTAAATTTCCCAAAACTAAAGAAGATCAGCTTTCAAATATAGTTGAGAAGTGGGTATATTTTTTTAAGTACGCTGACGAAACAGGTGAAGAAGAGCTGGAAAGGATAATAGGAAGTGACGTAATAATCAAAAAAGCTTATGAAGAGCTAAATAGGTTCAACTGGTCAGAAAAAGAATTTATAGCCTACGAACAAGAGGTCAAGCGTATTCGTGATGAGCAGGCTGCTCTTGCTCAAAAACTTGATGATGCCAAAAAAGAAGGAAAGATTGAAGGAAAGATTGAAGGAAAGATTGAAGTTGCAAAAGCGATGTTGACTAATAATGTTGATATTAGCACTATTGTCAAGTGTACAGGTCTTTCTGTCGATGAAGTTCAAGAATTAATCCAAGTTGAGGAAAAATAAACCCTATTATCATTTTTATATTGAGAAATTTAGTATAAAGGGTCGTTAATCAAACACAAAAACTATAGTAAAAAAAATTAGTTATGTAAAAGCCAAGCAGACTTTTATTTAATTAATTTTTAAGGAGGAACATGCAAGCTATAACACTTAATAACCCAATTACAGTTGATGGAATTTCTGTCTCAGAACTTACCGTTAGACGTCCAAAAGTTAGAGATTATCTTGCAATTGAACGCTTAAATGGTAGTGATCTAAGTAAAGAAGTCACTCTGACAGCGAACTTAACATCAGTGGCAAAAGAATCAATTGAGGAGTTAGATATTGCTGATTATGTTAAAGTACAAGAGGTGCTCAAGGATTTTTTTTCACCAGTTATTCAAAGAACTTGAGGTCAGAAGTATTAATGTTCAGCTCTGTTGTAGGAGGCGGAGTTGAACAAATACTTGATATGGAGATTAGTGAATTTATTTTATGGAGCAAATTAGCTAGGGAGTTCAAATGTCAGTATTATCGATAAAAATAGGTGCAGTACTTGATGGCAGTTTTAATACTGTAATAAAGGGCAGTAGTAGTCAACTTACTCATCTTGGTGAGAACATAAGAAAGCTTGACTCATCTTTAAAATCAGTATCAAAATTTAAGCAGTTGGGTAGTGATGTTTTGACCAGCAGGAGGTCGTGGAAGGGCTTTGAAGATCAAGTAAAATCTTTAGCTAAACAAATGAAAGCGGTGGAGAAACCAAGCAAAACTTTAAAAGCAGAGTTTGACAAGGCCAAAACCTCCGCAACAAAAGCAAAAGAAGCATATTTGAAAAAGAGAGATGCTTTACATTCATTTAATGAAGAAGTAAGGAAAAGTGGCAGAAATATTAAGTCATTAGTAAGTGACCAATATAAACTTGGTTCTTCTATTGAAGTGCTAAAAGGTAAGTATGGTAAGCTTGGGTCTGCAATACGTAGTCACCAAAGTTTTTTAGCAACCAAAGCACATTTTAAGTCACAAATTATAGAGACTATTGGGCTAGGGCTAACGCTTGCAGCTCCAGTTAAAGTTGCGATTGACTTTGAAAGTGCTATGGCTGATGTTACAAAAGTGGTAGATTTTAAAAAAGGAACGGATGAAGCAACTAAATTTGCAAAGAAGTTAAAAGAGATGTCACGCACTATACCATTATCAGCCGCAGAACTGGCACAAATAGCTGCAAGTGGTGGTCAACTTGGTATCAAGAAAGAAGATCTTTTTATGTTTACAGAAACAGTGGCAAAAATGTCTACAGCATTTGATATGTCTGCAGAGCAAGCAGGTGATTCTATAGCTAAACTCTCTAACGTTTATGGCATTGATGTTAGTAAAATGGAACATGTTGGTAATGTGATCAACCACTTATCAGATAACACTGCTGCTAAAGCAAGAGATATGGTTGAAACTCTAGCAATAGTTGGTGGTACTGCAAAGCAGTTTGGTTTGGATATCGAGAAAACAAGTAGTTTAGCAAATGCTTTCATTAGCTTAGGTAAAACACCTGAAAAAGCTGCAACTGCTATAAATGCTCTACTTAGTAAACTTCAGACTGCTGAAGAACAAGGAGGGGATTTTAAAGCAGCATTAGAGCAAATGGGAATAACTGCAGAAGAAATAGTACAAAGAATAAGCGAAAACGGCGAAGAAGCATTACTCTATTTTTTTCAAACTCTAAAGAAAATGGATAACCAGGAACGTTCTACAATCCTTATGAAACTTTTCGGTCAGGAATATCAAGATGATATTGCATTATTAGCTGGAAGTTTTAATAAGTGTGAGGATGCAATAAAGTTATTGGCTAATACAGAAAAGTACAAGAGCTCTCTACAAGAAGAATTCAAAAATCTTGCAGACACTACAGCTAATAAATTACGACTTCTTCGAAATGCAATAGCTGAAGTTGTTATGAACCTGGGCTCAGTGTTGTTGCCTACTTTAAAATCTATAGCTGAATTTTTACAAGAAAAAACTAGATATATAGCAGAGTTTGCAGAAAAATATCCAACTTTAACCACGGCGATCATGGGTACTGCAGCATCCTTGATAAGTTTAAAAATTGTAGCAGTAGCACTAGGATACGGATTTACATTGCTAGGAAGTACTATTTTTAGTCTGAAAGCAAACCTTCTTGGAGTATTTTCATTTTTATCAGCTACAGTTTTTCCTGCAGTAGTAACAGGACTCAGAGCAATAACACTCGTTAACCCTATAGGACTTTTAGTTGCTGGACTTGTTACTGGTGCCGCTCTTGTTATAGCTAACTGGCAAAAGGTGAAAGACTTTTTCTCTAGCTTGTGGAAATCACTCATTGAACCTATAGGAAAAGCTTTTTCATGGATAGGGGAAAGTGTATTTGGAAAAGTATTGGAAAATAGCCCACTGAAAGAATTTGAAAAAAGAAAAACTGAAATAAAAGCAGTCCATACTACCATAAAGAGTAATATTCTCAACAGTGGAAATCCTGTGCTAGGTAACAGTATAATTAAAGAATTTTCAAAGAGAAATAAAAATAGCTTCAGAGTCAAAAGCCTTATTGAGGAGACAGAGAGCGATAAGATATTTGCAAGGAGTAAGTTTGAAAATAAAGAACAAAATAAAACTCAGAACATCACTAATAATTACACTATCAGCATTAAAGCAGAACCTAACCAAGATGTTCGTAGTCTTGCAGATGAAGTAATAAAAAGGATAAGAGAAAAGTCACGTGATGTTTTATTTGATACGGTAGAGACATTTTATTGATGCTATCTCTTGGTCCGTATAAGTTTGCTCCCACAAGTTTAAAGTATAGCAAAGAAAATCGTTGGAGCACGATTGAGTGTATTGAAAATATGCCACTATTACAAAATATCGGTCAAGGTGTAGAAAATATAGATTTAGAAGGAATGATTTATCTGCATAATCTCAACGGGCTAAATCAATTAAAGAGTGTGAAAGAAGCTGAAAAACCACATATTTTAGTAGATAGTTTAGGTAATATTTTAGGACAATTCGTAATTACTAGGTTAGAAGAAAAGCAGATGTATTTTTTACCTAATGGACTACCAAGAAAAGTTGAATTTAGTTTGAGTTTAAAAAGCTATAGATGACTGTATACTATGTGAGTAAAGAAAATGAGATGTTAGATCTGATTTGCTGGAAACATTACGGATTTACTGATGGAGTAGTGGAATTAGTACTAGCAGAGAACTTAGGTTTGGCAGAATACGGAAGCTTTTTGCCTGCAGGATTAAAGATAAAGCTTCCTACTATTAAGAAAATAGTACAAAAGTCAAAATTAAAGGTCTGGGAATAAATGCAGCCAGATTTTATAATAGATAAATGTGAATCAATTAAAGATAGAGTTATATCATTGCACCTTACAGATGAATCAGGAATAATAGATGATGTAGTTGAAGTGTGTGTTAATTACAGGGATGAAGACATAGATATTCCGAATGAATTGAACATAGCACTAGGTTATAAGGAATTTGGAATCTTTCCAATGGGTATATATACAGTCAACGAAGTGACTATACAGGGTCCACCTAAGACTCTACTAATCAAAGCTCATGCAACAAATTTAAGAATATCTTTGAAGGCAAAAGTATCAAAAGAATGGCGCCAAATTACCATAGAAAACTTAGTAAAAGAAATAGCCCAAAAACATGGATATGGATACAAAGTCGCTAAGGAATTTAAGAGTGTATTGATACCCCATATTAATCAGGCAGATGAAAGTGATATAAGTCTGTTAACAAAGATCGCAACAGAGCGTGAAGCAATGGCAAAATTAGCTGGTGGGTATATATTGTTTATTTCAAAGAATATGGCAAAATCAGCCACAGGAAAAGCTTTAGGAACAACGACTATTAGACCTCAAGATACAATTAACTGGAAAGTACATTTTACCGTACGTGATAAGTATAATTCAGTAGTGGCAAAGTGGCATAGCTATGAAAAGGGCGAAACTATTAAAGAAACAGTTGGTAGTAGCGAGCCAAGTTATATTATGCTGGAACTTTACTCTAATGCAGAGTCAGCGCTGAGTGCAGCAAATGCCAAGTTGAAACAATTGAAGCGTAACAATGAAGCTTTAGATATAACTATGCCTGGTAATCCTCAAATTTTTGCAGAAGCTAAACTTAATCTTATAGACTTTAACCAAGCGGTAGATGGTGAATGGATAGTTAATAGAGCGGAGCATACTTTAAATAGCTCAGGTTACCTTACTATGTTGTCAGCATCTTTGAGTAAGTAATGTTAATAAAAAATGAGTAAATGATCTATTTAATATTAAAAAGATGTTGAATATGGATAAATTGGGTCAAGATACAAAAAACAAGCTGCATTTTTGGTGGCTTATAACAGTAATAGTATGTATTATTGCTACCTATTCCTACATGAAGGCAAAGGCTGCAGATAATTATAAAACGATATTACGCATTGCTTCTCAAAATTGTAACTTAGAGACTGTAAAATTCTTAGTAGAAAATCTATTAGATATTAATGTGCAGATCCCTAAATTAACAGCACTACATTATGCTGCAGAAGAGGGATGTGCAGAGGTTGTAAAATTCCTAGTAGAAAAAGGAGTTGATATAAATGCTACGAAATATGAAAGATGGACACCTTTACATGCAGCTACATATGAAGGCAAATTGGAGATAATTAGATTTTTATTAGACAAAGGTTCAGACCCTACCATTAGAGATACAGATGGAAAAACACCAAGGAAAATTGCTGTATTAAGATCACGGCATAATAAGGACAAACCTTATGATGAAATCATTAAGCTACTTGCAGAAGCAGAGGATCGATACAAATCAATAGAAAGAAATCACTAAAGCTGTAAGTTTTCTATAATCTGTATATAAACTTCTAAAACTATCCATAACAAGTTAATATCTTCACATGAAAAAGCAAAAAATCCCAATCACAGTAATAGTAACGATAGTAATACAGACCATAGCAACAATTTGGTGGCTCGCTAAGCTTGATTTAAAAGTACAAATTCATGATCAATTTATAGAACGAAATCACGAACTAATGGAAACAGTTTATCGCCTTGAGGAGCGGGTAAAAAACCTCATTGAAGAAGTTAATGAGCTTGAGCAAAAACACAAATAAATTTCACAGTGGTAAAATACATTTTATCCGTTGATGGAGGTGGCATTAGAGGGATAATACCTGCCATTATTCTAGCAGAAATTGAATCTAGGACAAAAAAGCCAATTTCCCAGATTTTTGATTTAATGGCAGGAACCTCAACCGGTGGGATTATTGTTGCTGGACTTTGTAAAAGCAATAAACTTCAATACTCTGCCAATGATTTGGTTGAACTTTACCAAGAGTATGGACCATATATCTTTCAATCATCATTTTGGAGAAAATCAATTGCTTCTTGGCTGAGTGGTTCTCAGTACTCATATAGAAATATGGAATTTATTCTCAACAAATACTTTGGTGAAAGTACTATGGCCGATGTTGCGAGTAATCTACTACTCACCAGTTATGACATTCACAATAGTTGTGAATTTTTCTTCAAAAGTTGGAAAGAAAAAAACATTAAGTTGAAAGATGCACTCAGAGCTACAACAGCTGCTCCAACGTACTTCACACCAAAACGTCTGAAAATTAGCCAAACAGAGAGAGTATTGATAGATGGTGGAGTGTTTGCAAATAATCCAGCGGCTTGTGCATATGCAAGTGGTAAGAGGTTATTTCCAAATGATGAGATTATACTGCTATCAATAGGCACTGGTGGAACAGATAGAAGTATAAAGTATGCTAACTCAAGGAAATTTGGCAAAATAGGGTGGATCAAGCCACTACTGAATGTGATGTTTGCCTCTGGATTGGATTGCGTTGATTATCAACTAGAACAAGTAATAGACGATAAATATATAAGAATACAATCGCAATTGAAAGTAGCATCGACTGAGATGGACAATATTACACTCAAAAATATCAAATCTCTTCAGCAAGAGGCAAATGCAATGATAGAGGACAACCAGAAATTAATAGATAAACTTTGCGATTTCATATCTTAATTTATACCAAGCAAAATTCAACTGAGCCAAAAAAGTTGGTTAGCAAATTCTGCTGGTTAAATCATTAACTAACTTTACTTATATCTTAAACACATTCAATTTTCACACTCACCCAACTCATCAGCAGTTAGGCCACTTGCTCGCACAATAATATCAATAGCAACACCTTCCTTAACTAGATCTTTTGCAATCTTGATTTTCTCTGCTTTTTTAACCTTTTCTTTACCAGTTTGCATTCCTTCAGATAAAGATCTAGCTACCGTATCCAGTAATTCTTGATCCTCAATTTTTTCGCATTTACCTATAAACCCAAAAACTGGCTCATTTTCATATTCTGTTAGTCCAAGAGCTTTAATGTTAACTGATAATGTCTTTGCTATCTTATATAATATTTCAATTGGAATGTCTGTATATCCTCGTTCATAGTCGTGTATTTCTTTAGGTGTTGAACCGATTTTATTTGCCAAGTCCTCCTGAGTGTATTCCCGTATTAATCTCTGCTCTTTTATCCTTTTCCCCACTTTGTAGAGTATAGAATCAGTACAAATTTCTTTCTCTATATCATCATATTCGTAAGTAGATAAGCGAGTCACTTGGGAAATAATATCAACTGAAACTCCTTCTTTCACTAGATTCTTTGCTACTTCTATTTTCGCTTCTTCTTGGCTAATTTTCTCGCTAATATATACAAACCTTACTAATGGATACAGCTTCTTGCGTAATTCCTGATCCTTAATTTCTCTATGTATTTTTGTTAGATAGACTATTTCTTTATCCTCATCTTCATACCAACTGTTTTCTCTTAGTACTGTTGGTCCTGGAAGTAGATCTATAACATTAACTGACAATGCTCCTGCTATTATATACGATTCTTTGATTGTAATAGCCTTGCACCCTAGTTCAAAGTTATGTATTTCCTTATGTGTTAAACCAATTTTGCTTGCTAATTTTGCCTGAGTATACCCTTGTACTATCCTACAACCTTCTATTTTTTTCCCTAGCTCGTAGCTTACTGAGCCAATATGCTCTGAATTATCATAGATAAATCCTCTAAAAGCTGTTTTTCCTACAGAAGCAAACATATATTCTATCACAAAAAAATCCACTATTGGCTAAGTTTTTATGAAATCACAAAAATTTCTCAATCATATAATTTGATAAGCCTGTCGTTTGCAAGATAATATCAACAGAAATTCCTTCTTTCACTAAATTCCTTGCAACTTCAATCTTCTTTTCCTCTCTGACCTTTTCTCTATAAACATGTATACCTTCAAATAAAGACTTGATTAGCATATCGCGTAATTCCCGACTCTCAATCTTTTTGTATTCTTCTATCAACTTTGATAGCTTTTCTTCCGCTTCACTATCCTCATCTGATTCGGGAAGTAGATCTATGATACTGATTGATAATACCTTTGCTATTTCATCTAACATTTCAAGTGAGACAGCAGCTCTCCCTTGTTCATATTCGTATATTCCTTGATTTGTTATGCCAACTTTATTCGCTAAATCTTTTTGTGTATATCCTCGTATCAATCTCCACTCTTTTATCCTTTGCCCTACTTTGTATGGAACCGGAATTTTGTTCTCCTCATACTCACCAATAGATAAGTTAGTTGTTCGAGAGATAACATGAGCAGAAACTCCTACTTTCATCAAACCCCTTGCTACTTCTATTTTTACCGCTTTTCTGCTTCTTTCCTCACTCAAACGAATAAATTTGGTTAATAAATAAAATACCTCGCTTAATTCTTTATCTTTATAACCCTTTACTAAATTTAATATTTCTTCATCTTCAAAATATCTTTTTTCATTTGGTAGCGTCTCTCCACAAACTAGACCTTTAACATTTACTGATAATGCTTCTGCTATAGCATATAATTTCTTAATTGGAATTTTACGACTCCCTTTTTCATATTGCAGTATTGCCCAGTACTTTACACCAACCTTCTCCGCTAAATCCTTCTGAGTATACCCTCTCTCTAACCTCCAATTTTTTACTTTTTGCCCTACCTCACAGTCTAGACTTTTTTCCATACAAAGAACCATACATATAATATTTTCTACTATAGCTCAAAGGCTCCAGATATAATGGGGAGAGTAGACCAGTGGAACTTCCCCTACCAGTCTCTCGCAGAACTGTACATAAACCTCTCAGCTTATACAGCTCCCATTATTTAGCCTTTTTGACCCTAAACCTAGTGTCCAATGATAGAAAATATTTGGAGACCTATCTCTCACCTTTCCTAGAAATTGTCTTGCTAGTCTTCCGTGACTCCTGAGTCTCTTATATTTCCTTTTGACCCACTTTTCTAGATGCCGCTCTACATTCTTTAGAGATTTGTAGACCTCAGTTCTGTAAAATTTGCCATAGTACTGATACCAGCCTCTGACTATTGGATTTACTTTTCCTGATATCTCCTCTAATGTTATATGCGTATTTCGTAGCATTTTCCATGATCTTATGGTTGTAGTAATCTTTTTCTTGGCCTTGTTGCTAATTGCTGGGAGAAATGAAACAAAATGCTTCCCTATTTTATTTCTTGCTAACCTGGGTCTGAATGTGTAACCCAGAAAATCAAAACTTTGTTTAGGAAATTCATCTCTCCTATTGTCATCCTTACAGTACACTATCTGTGTCTTTTTAGGATGTAATTTCAACCTATACTCAGCCAATCTCTCTTCGATCATTACTTTCACAAATCCTGTCTGTTTCTCTGTTCTGCAGTGCACTATCGCATCGTCCACATATCTCTCAAATGGTACCGTCGGATAGTTCTTTTTCATCCATATATCAAACACATGATGCATGAATATATTAGAGATGATTGGGCTAACTGAACCTCCTTGCGGAACTCCTTTATCCCTAACTACTTTACTGCCATCTGCAAGTTGTATAGGGGATTTCATCCACCTTTCAACATATAGTATGACCCATTTGCAGTCTGTGTGTTTCTTGATAGCTTGCAAAACTAATTCGTGATCCAGATTGTCGAAGAACCCTGATATATCAAGGTCTACCACCCAATCGTACTTCCAGCATCTCTTACGCGCTGTATCTACCGCATCCAATGCTGATTTATTCGATCTATAACCATATGAATCCTCATGGAATTTTGGCTCCACTAACGGTTCGAGATACATTGTTGCTGCTGTTTGCGCTATCCTATCTGATACTGAAGGAACACATAAAATTCTTTGTCCTCCTCCCATATCTTTCGGTATTGCTACAGCTTTTACAGGCTCTGGAAAATAACTTCCGGATGACATACGATTCCATAGTTTGTATAGATTATCTTTTAGATTTTCCTCAAACTTTGTTATCGAAACCCCATCTATACCAGCAGCACCTCTATTTTTCGATACTTGTTTATAAGCTCTCCAAATAAGTTTCTTTGGTATATCACAAGACTTTGTTTTATTCATTAACTCCTCCCTTTCGGTTGATAAATAACTAAAACTAAATAACTCAGCTCCTTCGCTCCATTTCCATTACAGAAACTTCTTCACTACTACGAGCTGATCCGCCCCTGTTTTCCGCATCGGTACTCTCATCCTCAGAGATCAGCTCCTTGGATTTCTCCCTTATCATCGAAACGACAGGTTCCCGCAGTTCCACGCAATAGCCCAAAATAGATTCATGCCACCTCTATGCCGGACGCCATCTATCCAGTAAACAAGCTCCCGATAGATTTATCCCAGGTTAAGTCTAACCCCTGGTTTTGACATCATCCAATTCCTTTCGACACTTTATCAGTGGTTCATTTTCATTCATCTCTCTATTTTACACATGACGCATATTTGCGCCTTTTCCATAACGCTCACTACCTTAGCTTTTTACCAAAGCAGCTTATGGTTGTTTGAAGCCTGCTCTTGTAAGCCGGCTCCGAGGGGCCCACCCCCATCTATTGCGTAGCTTTTGCACTTAGTTTGCTCTTACTTGAACATTCCTTGTGTCTCTACGGCACACTAGACTCTGGAACCTTAAAATAAATGAATTAAAGCCCCCTAAAAGTTTCTTTACTATTTTCACGTACTTTATCTACCCATGAAGACAATTTTTCACTTGGGCTATCAACCTCCTTCATAAGCTGCTTGCTATTCCATATGCCACATCTCATAAAACTTCCCTTTTCTACTGCTTCTTTAAGTTTTACTCCAGCAAAAAGACAATTTTTTCCTATTTCTTCGCCTCTTTCTTGTAATTTAGACCACATTTCCTTATTTTCTACTCTGACTTGTACTTGATCATATTTTTTTACATCGTGGTACAATATAATATCTAGCTTACCAATGCTTGTAGGAAATTCTAATATAATAGAGCTTCCATCTGACATATCGATATAGTTTCTTATACCTCCCTTCTCACTTTTAACCTCAACTGCATCATTGCCAATTTTTAAAATATTACTTCCTAGCTCTCTTTTTGCTTCCAGTATTTTGGCTACCTCTACCTTGCTATCCCCAGAAAATTCTATATACGATGTTGTATTATCTATTTCAACATCTATTAATTCTCCTTCTTGCACAGCACTTTCGCCAGCTTTCTCTAGTTCTTCTAGTCTCTCATCTATATGTGGCTGAACTTCTGGTTGTAGCTCATTATAGATTTCACCTATCAATTTATTCTCCAATAAAGTATCATGAAACTCTGCACCGTTTAGCATTAATTTACGTATTAGCTTTTTACGATCAGCCTTATCAAATTTATGAAAATGTGTGCCCAGTATCACATATTCCGCGAGGCTCCACTCTCCATCATTACATGCATTTAGCCTTGCTCCAGCAGCTAGTGCTTCGTCTACAACCTTGTGCAGTTCATTTGGACTTTTTGCTCTTACCACAGCACTCTTAAACCAGCTCAACTTTTCTGCACTTGGCTTTATTTTTTTCAAAGCTGAAGCAAATGGATTTTTATCTTCTTGATCACTTACAGGTTTTGTGCCATAAACATAGTCAAATCCTTTCCCATAGTTGATTTTGTTTTCGCGAACTTCTCTACCAGGGAAAGGTGCTATTTCTTCAGGCTTTTTAGCCTTATTAATTTTGCTTACAAAGGTGTTAGTACGACCTATTCCTACAATAGCATTTAACACCTCACCTTTTGATAATCTATCAAGATCAATGTTTAACTCGTAAGTACCTCCTTCTTGATCATCAAAAGGTACAATTATTTTATTAACCATATTAGCCTCCGCTATTAAATATACTTTACTAAGTCTATAACCTACTTTATTACTTTATTATTAATTCAATATATACTTTCTCATTAATTATAAGCAATGATTAATGTGATTGCAAATACTTTCTTCATTCAAGTAGTTAAACAACTCATGAAAATCTTCAAACATCTGCTTTATAACAGTCCTTGCTCTTTAAAGCTAAAATACCCAACACTTGTGATGATAATGTGATCCAGCAACCTAATCCCTATAGTCTGACAAGCTTTAGCCAAGTCTTTAGTTACAGCTTCATCCTCATCAGATGGCTTTAACCTTCCTTCTGGGTGGTTATGCGATATTATTATTGACGTCGCTTTTCTTATTAATGCCTTTCTTGTTACTTCTCTTATGTAAAAAGGTACCTTATCCACTGTACCAGTGAACACTTCTTCCCCCTTTAAACGGCACTTTTGATCAAAATATATTATTTTCATCTTTTCCTCCTCTGAATAACCAATACTCACCCTCAAATATTTTACTATGGTTTCCAAGTTATCCATTACAGGTCCTTTCTTTAACTCTTCTCTTGGTACTCTCTTTGCAGCTTCCTTTAGGCATAAAATTACTGCTACTGTAGAGTCAGTTATCCCTTCTATAGTTTTCAAGTCATCTATTTCCTGGCCTAAAACTCCTCCTATTCCAAAATTATCTATTAGCTTTCTAGCAATAATTCGAGCTTCTTCCCTGTCATGCACTGCACTTAGAAACGTTTCTATTACTTCACGATCAAGTAAAGCTTTACCGTTGCTTTCTAATGCTCTGAATTCTATTTCTTCTCTACGATCTTTCTTATTGTTCATAAAAATTACCCTTCACTAATAACAAAATATTTTTAATTATTTACTGCTGTTTTTTATCAGCATTGGCATAAAGCCATAGCTTTTGAGTGAAGTCAAATCAATTTTTAAATCTTTTTCACTTATTTTTTCATCAAAAAGTAAAAACGTTAATAGATACTGATTTTTTTATTTTAAATTTGTTGAATTTCGTCTAAAGAGATACCTACTGTTTTTAAAATAATATTGATAGAAATTCCTTCCTTAACTAAATTCTTTGCAATTTTCATCTTTTCTACTCTCTTCACTTTCTCTTTGCAAACTTGTATGCTTTCAAACAGAGATTTTATTAGTACATGACGTAATTCTTGGCTTTTAATCTTTTTGTATTCTTCTATTAACCTTGATAGTTCCACTTCACTATTCTCATTTTCTGTTGTTTCTGGAAGTAGGTCTGTAATACTAATTGATAGTACCTTTGCTATTTCATCTAACATTTCAAGTGAAACACCAGCTCGTCCTTGTTCATATTCATATATTCTTTGATTTATTATGCCCACTTTACTTGCTAAATCTTCTTGAGTGTATCCTCTTCTCAACCTCCATTCTTTTATTCTTTGACCTACTTTATACGGAATAGAAATTTTTTTCTCATCATTATCATATTCATCAATAGATAAACTGGTCGTTTGAGAGATAACATGAGCAGAAACTCCTTCCTTAACTAAACCCTTTGCCACCTCTACTTTTACTGCCTTTCCACTCTCTTCCTCACTAATACGGATGAATTTAGTTAATAAATAAAACGTTTCACGTAATTCTTGGTCCTTAATCTCTTTATGTCTTCTTACTAGATTTAATATCTCTTCTTCCTCATACCTTCCCTCATTTGATACTTCTTGTCCGCAAGCTAGATCTCTAGCAGTTGTTGATAATGCTTCTGCTAATTCATATAACTTCTTAATTGAAATTCTGCGTGTTCCTTTTTCATATTGCAGTATTACCTGATATGTTGTATCGATTTTTTTTGCTAAATCTTTTTGAGTATATCCCTTTGCTAACCTACGATTTCTTACTTCCTGTCCTATTACTTTGTAATCTAAAAAATTAGAGCATTTATTCTCTTTTTTCACATTTTATACTCCATAACCAGAAGAGCTGTTACGTATACTTAATTGGGAACCTTTTTGACAAACTGAACTCATCTCCTTTCAAACAATTTTTCTATATCACTTAGTTTCATTTCTATATAAGTTGGTCTTTCATGACCAGAATATGGAGTTTTCTCAATTTGTCTTAGTATCTCATTCATCTCTTCCAATTTCATTTTTCTTCCTGCTCCATGGCAAGCGATTGTGGCTGATATTTTATTCACCTTATCCTCTATTGGCAACGTATCTTCCATTTCCATTAACTTATCTACTATATCAACTAGCATCTCTTTTATATCTATTGTTCCCAAGATTGCAGGTATTTCTTTTATCGTTACTTTATCTTCTGATTGTATTTCAATATCAAAACCCATTTCAAAAAGCTCATCTTTATAAGTTTTAACCATCCCCATTCCAGCTTGGTTTTTAATTTCAACTGTTTCAGGAAGAAGTTTTTGTCTTTTTATGCTTGTTAAGCACTCGTATATCAACCTCTCATAGGCTGCATGTTGATCTACTATAATCAGCCTATCTCCAGACTCAGCAATAATGTAAGTATTGTGGACCTGACAACGTGCATATCCTAGGGGATGATCCTCTACCAAATCAATTTGCTTCCTTTCTAAAACCATCGTTCCCTTTTGGGGTGGGGATTCTCCATACTTAAAAGTTTCTGGTAAGCTTTGCCTTCTTTCATCTGGTGCATTGAATTCTTTCATTAGACGATTTTCTAAAAGACTTGGTCTCTTTTCATAAAACTCTTTTTGATCTTTTTTCTCTTGACTATCAACCTGCTCTTGGCTTTTACTATCATTAAAAATTAGCTCCTCTTCAATACCTTGATCACCCGCTGCAAATCTCGTTGATAGTGTTTTTATTATCCCTCTTCTCACTATTTCATATATTAGCCTTTTATTCTGAAATCTTACTTCCGATTTATTTGGATGCACATTTACATCTACTTGGTCATATGGTACTTCTAAATGCAACACTGCAAAAGGATACCTATTGTTTGGAATAAAATCGTGATACGCATATCTAATTGCACCAACAAGTAGATTGTCTTTTATTGGCCTTCCATTAACAAACGTATAAATCTGAGTTGAGTTGCCACGATTGACATTAGGTTTACAGATGTGTCCCTTAAGTTTGATGCCTTCTTCTTCCTCTTTAACTTCTAGTGAATTGCTTTGAAATTCTTCTTCTATTTCACATAATCTGTTGAACAGCGAAGTTTGCTTAACATATTTTAAGAGCTTTTTATTACCAGAAGTGAGAGTAAACCCAATACTATAATTAATCATCGCTAAGTTATTCACAATATCAACAATACTTTGTGTTTCTGCCCTTTCGGTTTTTAGAAACTTTAGTCTATTTGGTGTAGCAAAAAATAAGTCACGAACTTCAATATATGTACCTTGCAACAAAGAACAAGGGGTAATCTCTCTTATTTTTTCTCCTCCCTCATACCTTATAGACCATGCTTCCTTTGCTCCACTTGCCTTAGACGATAATTTCATTCTGCTTACTGCTGCAATTGAAGGTAAAGCTTCTCCCCTAAACCCAAGGTGCTTGATTTCTATTAACTCACTATCGCTTAATTTTGAAGTGGCATGCCTCATAAATGCTAGTTCTAAGTCGTCCTTTTCTATTCCATTTCCATCATCTGTCACAGTTATAAGGTTACGTCCACCACTTTCTATTTTGATCTCTATCTCTGAACTTCCAGCATCTATTGCATTTTCTACTAATTCCTTTACTACACTTGCTGGCCTTTCGATTACTTCTCCCGCTGCTATACGATTTATAGTTTTTGTGTCTAAAAGAATTATTGCCATATTTTTAACTCTCAGTCTGATCAGTTTAATATCAATTAAAATCAGATTGTCTATTAAATTCTATTCTAAGCCCTTTCATGAAGATCATTAGAATTATGTATAATTATTAATGCTTTTTAAGTGGATTTCCTATTGTTCTTTCTAAGTTCCTTGGTGCACGCAACGATTATACTTTAAAAAGAATGTTGGCTACTGAGAAGAATGAAGACATCATCATCAGCGAAAAAAAAGGGCAAAAAAAAACAGAAAAAATTGATGTAACTACTTAAGGCAGGTGTCTCTATTGCAGCTGAGACAGCTGATCATTCATGATCAAATAAAAAAGTTATAAGCACACAGATTGGATTACAGTATCTTTTTTAAGAAGAAGATTTATCTTGCTTAAAAACTTGTAGATACTATATTTTACATAAATTCTTCATGCGAGGCCTTTATGTTTACTAATAGAATATCTAATAATCTGGATCAGCTACAATTTTTTGTAGAGTTTTTAAATGAAAATTATGAAACTCAGAAACATCTTAGTCTTACACCACTACATTTAGCAGCAGGAAATGGTCAGTTGGATTTAGTCAACACTTTATTAGGAGAGGGTTTAGATATTAACTCAGAGATTAAGTACGATGGCTTTACGCCACTGTATTTTGCAATTGCAAAAAATCGCTTAGAGATGGTTAACTTTCTTATTGCTCATGGAGCAGATGTAAACCATAAGACCATTCTAGGCTTTACACCTTTAAGTTTTGCATCCCAGCAAGGATATTTAGATATAGTCAACACCTTGATTGCAAATGGAGCAGATCTTAGTACTAAAACAGATAAACTTAATACACCTTTACACCTAGCAGCAGAGAATGGTCATCTAGATATAGTAAATGTTTTTATTGAAAAGGGATTAGATGTTAATGCTGTAAATAATGATCGAGCAAGACCTTTGCATTCTGCAGTACAAAATGGTAACCTCGAAGTAGTTAAAGCTCTTATTTCACAAGGGTCTGACATTAACGCTGGATCTTCAGGCATAGGTAATCGTAAAGTTGATGCAAACATTACACCCTTACATCTGGGAACACAAACTGGTAGGTTAGATATAGTTAAAGTTCTGCTTGAAGCGGGAGCAAACGTTAATGCAAAAACAGATGATAAGATTACACCTCTACATTTAGCGTCTCAAAATGGCTTTTTAGAGTTAGTAGACATTTTACTAAAAGCAAAATCTAATGTTAATGCTAAGGATTATGAGAATCTTACACCTCTGCATTTAGCAGCAGAACGTAATCACTTTGGAGTAGTTAAGTCTCTTCTTCTCGTAAAGGGAATTGATGTTAATGCTAAAGGCCACGATAATTCCACAGCTTTACATATAGGATCTCAGAATGGTCACCTAGAAGTAGTGAAGCTACTAATAGAGAAAAAAGGCAATGTTAATGCTAAAAAAAACGAAGGTTTTACACCTTTGCATCTAGCAATTCAGCAAAGTCATTTCGAGGTGAGTGATTTTTTAATTAAAAATGGAGCAAACATTAACACCGTGGATGATCAGAATTGGACTCCTTTACATAATGCAGCATATAATGGTTTTTCTTTAAAAATAGTAGAGAGCTTAATTGCAAAAGGAGCAAATATAAATGCAAAGATGGATGATGGTAGAAGAGCTCTACATTTGGCAGCAGAACATAATCACTTGGAAATAATGAATTTCTTGATTGAAAATGGAGCAGATATTAATGCTCTAGATAACAGAAGTTGGACTCCTCTACATTGTGCAGCATATGATGGTAATTTAGAAGTTGCTAAATCTTTGCTTGATAAAGGAGCAGACATTAATGCTAAAACAGTTAAAAGTACTACACCTCTACACTTTGCAGTAGACCATGATCATTTAGAGGTGGTTGAATTGCTCTTAGAAAAGGAAGCAGATATTAATGCTTTAGATCACACAAATTGGACTCCTTTACATTTTGCAGCAGAAAAAGGTTATGATCAGATAGCAACCGTTCTATTGAAACATGGTGCTGATGTAAATGTAAAAGAAAATCAAAATAAAGGCACAGCTCTACATCTTGCAGCTCAATATGGTCATCCTAAGGTAGTTAAAACTCTTATTATAAATGGAGCGGATGTTAATGCAAAAATGGATAAAAATGCTACGCCTTTACACTTAGGGGCACAAATTGGTAATTTAGATATAGTTAGGTCTCTACTTATGAGCGGAGCATACTTTAATGCTAGAGCTGAAGGAGGTAGATATGTTTTACCATTACACTTTGCGGAAAGAAGAGGAAACCCAGAAGTAATAAAATTACTAAAATTGGTTGAGAAGTTATTTAAGGCTATAGAAGATAATAATTATTTAGGAATTGAGAGTTCCATTAGAGATGGAGCAATCATTGATTCGAAGAACGTGGATGGAAGAACGCCATTACATTATGCTGTTAATAATGGGCACATAAAAGTTGTAAATATCTTGCTAGCAAATGGAGCTGATGCTACTCAAGTTACTAACAAGGGTAATACACCATTACACACTGCTGCTTCCAAAGGTCATAAAGAAATTATTGAAGCTTTGTTACAACGTGTAAGCCACAATAAATTGAGTGATTTTATTAATGCTAAAACAATAGTTAAAGGCACTACATCGTTGCATGTTGCTACTGAAAATAGCTTTTTCGAAGCTGTAAAATCTTTGTTGAAACATGGTGCAATTTATAACATCAAGAATAAAGAAGGTAAAGCACCACTTGATCTTTCTCGAGACCAGAATATTACTAACCTATTGAAATTAGTAGAAGAGCTATTTGAAAATGCAAAAAATGGTAATGTTGAAATTATCAGTAAGCTGAGAGCAATAAAACCCGATGAGCGCGTAGCTGTAACAAATGCTCGTGATGATCAAGGCAAGTCATTAGTCCAGGTTGCAGTAATCAATAAACACTCAAACCTTGCAAGTAGATTATTAGAAATATTAAAAAGTCCAGATCAGAGTTTACAAGATGTCAGCGTAGAAAATCGAGTAAAGAGTTTAAAGTTATAGTTCTCTTAAATGAAACTCTAATGAGGGTGCCAAGATCTAGATCATTTAGAAAATTATAGTGGGCTTTACATCTTATTAATTATAAATTAACTTACTATCTAATCAATCCCTAAGTCATGTATGAGTAACATTTTGATAATATTAGCAGCAGGAAAGAGCAGTAGAATGAATTCTGAATATTCAAAAGCGTTGCACCAAGTGGGAAATCTTACTCTTTTAGAACATATAATTTCTAATGCAAAATTGCTGAGTCTAAAAAGCTTATCAATTGTTGTTAACAACTCCCTTCTAAAAGATTTAGAAAACTTTGATACTCTAAAAAGTATAATCGATCAATACAATATAAAACTAATAATTCAAGAAGATATTACAGGTACTGGCACTGCAGTTAAAATTGCTCTAGAAAATCTGGAGGAGTTATCTGATCAAGACATAGTTTTAATACAGTATGGAGACACTCCTTTTATATCTAGTGATACAGTTATGAAAATGACTGATTGTTTAAAGTATAATAATTTAGTTCTTCTTGGATTCAATAGTCAAGATGAACAATATGGAAGATTAGTAATTGATAATTACGGCAATGTTCAAAAAATCCTAAAAAATGGAGATAAAATGCTTCTTGCAAACTCTGGAATAATAGCTTCATATGCTAAAGATCTCTCTACCTTAGTAAAAGAAATAAAATTTAATAATTCGACCAATGAATATTGTCTTAATGATATAGTACCCATTGCAGCAACCAATAACTTGAGTGTAGGTTATGTAGTTACTGATGAAAGAGAAGCAATGGGAGTAAATAATAAAGAGGATTTGGTTAAAGCTGAACACTATTTTCAAGCAACAACTCTTCTTTCATAATCACATTTTTTATTCACTAATTTAAGTTGACATTTATTTTATACTGGTTTTATAATACCTTTTGATTCTTACTTGTAAGATAATTGGTACGACAAATTTTCCTAGTTGTAGTGAGAGGGTATACATGGGGATATTAATAACAGGTGCTGCAGGTTTGATAGGGTCAACCTTGGTGAAAAAGTTAGAAAACCAGGGCCATGAAGTAATAAGCTGTGATATTAGGTTTCACAACAATCCACTCAGTTTTTTTTCAGAAGATATAGTACCACTACTTGCTAAGTGTACAGGAATTATTCATCTGGCTGCAATTTCTCGGGTTATACATGGTGAACTTTATCCTGAACTGTGTAAAAAAATTAATGTTGATGGTACAATGCAGTTTTTAGGGTTATGTAAGTCACTTTCAAATAAACCATGGTTTATATATGCAAGTAGTAGGGAAGTCTATGGAGAGCAGAAGGAACTGCCGGTTACAGAATCTGCTAGTATCAATCCAATAAATAATTATGCCAAAGGTAAAGCATTTATTGAGAAACAAATAACAAGCTTAAAAGATTTTAATGTAGCAATATTACGCTTTTCAAATGTATACGGTGGTTTACTAGATCATAACAGTAGAGTAATTCCTGCACTCTGTATTAATGCATTAAGAGGTGATCCAATTAAAATAGAAGGTAAAGAATGTGTTTTTGATTTTACCTATTTGGATGATGTTATAGAGGGTATATGCTTAACTGTTCAATATTTACAAAGCGAAAAATCTTCTCTTCCTGCTATTCATCTTACTACTAATAGCCCATGTACTTTAGAAAACTTAGCAAAAACAATATTAAAAGTCACAAAAAGTGATTCTAGAATTGATTTTTATCCTCCAAGAAATTTTGATGTAACTAAGTTTCATGGTGATTTTACTAGAGCTAAAGAGCTACTTGGTTGGTCTCCAAAACATTCATTAGAAGTAGGATTAAGTAAATTTATAAAAAGTCTACAAAACAATACACAAGAATATCCTAACAATATAGATATGGTAATATATGAAAATATTAAAAGTTATTCATGGTTACCCTCCTTATTATAGTGCTGGTTCAGAGGTTTATAGCCAAACTCTTGCTCATGAACTAGCAAATAACAATGAGGTACAAGTATTTACTAGGTATGAAAATAGCTTTTTACCTGATTTTTATTACACTACAGTTCTAGATCGTAGTGATTCCCGGATTTTACTGCATTTAATTAATATACCTACAGCTAAATATCGTTATAAATTTATCAATGAAGAAGTAAATATAAAATTTAAAAGAATAATAGATAACTTTCAGCCAGATCTTATACATTTTGGTCATCTTAATCATCTATCAATTACTTTACCAGAAATTGCTTTTAAAGAAAATATACCTACAATTTTTACGCTACATGACTTTTGGTTAATGTGTCCAAGAGGAAGGTTTATTCAACGTAATTCTGAAGATTTATTGCAGCTTTGTGATGGACAAAAGGATCAAAAATGTGCAACCCAATGTTACAAGGGATATTTTACAGGAGATGAAGAATTCCTGAATTCAGACATAAATTATTGGGAACAATGGGTTGCAACTAGAATGAAGCACACAAGGAAAATAATAGACTATATAGATTACTTTATTTCCCCATCAAAATTCTTGATGGATAAATTTACTCAGGATTTCAATGTTCCGATAAACAAAATTTCTTATCTTGATTATGGTTTTGATCTCAGTCGTCTTAAGAATAGAAATAGAGTACAAGAAAAAGAGTTTATTTTCGGTTATATTGGTACTCATACTCCCGAAAAAGGTGTTGACCTATTACTAAAGGCTTTTTCTCACTTATCATCTAAAGCAAAACTTAGAATTTGGGGAGCAGCAAGAGAAGAAACTAAAGCTTTAAAAGCGATTGCCGATCAGTTTTCACCTGTTGTTAAAGAAAGAATAGAGTGGATGGGAAGTTATGATAATAAGAATATAGTTACTGACGTATTTAATAAAGTTGATGCAATAGTCGTTCCTTCAATTTGGGGTGAAAATTCACCATTAGTAATACATGAAGCACAGCAACTTAGAATACCACTTATAACAGCCGATTATGGTGGTATGGCAGAATATGTAAGAGATGGACTATTGTTTAAGCACAGAGATGCAAGTAGTTTATCAGAAAAAATGCAAGTCCTATCTACAAATCAGGAGTTATACAATAAACTTACCCAAAAAGGCTATCCTTATACTGAAAATGGAAATATACCTTCTATAAGTGAGCATACTGAAAAACTTAACAAGATTTACCGTAATGCTATTGAAAAGAAAGGCAAATCAGTAGCTTTGAAACCCGGTCCTTGGAGAATTACTTTTGATACTAATCCAGATTACTGCAATTTTGCTTGTATAATGTGCGAATGTTTTTCACCATACAGCAAAGTTAAAGAAGAAAAGAAAGCTAAAGGAATAAAACCTAAGATACTGTCGATAGAAACTATCAGAAAAGTAATTAAGGAAGCAGCTGGAACACCTTTAAGGGAAATCATTCCTTCTACTATGGGTGAGCCTTTAATGTATAAAAGCTTTGATGAAATAATCAATTTGTGCCATGAGTTCAACCTTAAGCTTAACCTCACAACCAATGGTTCTTTTCCTATTAAAGGAGCTAGAAAATGGGCTGAACTATTGGTACCAATTTTATCTGATGTTAAGATTTCCTGGAATGGGGCAACTAAAGAAACTCATGAAAAAATCATGAAAGGTTCAAAATGGGAAGTAGTGACAGAAAATTTAAAAACTTTCCTTGAAGTTAGAGATAAATACTTTAGCGATACAGGTGAAAGGTGTACCGTTACTTTACAATTAACATTTTTGGAAAGTAATTTACATGAACTCTATGACATAGTTAAGATGGCCATAAAAAATGGCATAGATAGAGTTAAAGGACATCATCTTTGGGCACATTTTGAGGAAATTAAGGATCTATCTATGAGAAGAGATGAATTAGCAATTAGTAGATGGAATACAGAGGTAAGAAGGTTATATGAGCTTAGAGATAATATGCTATTGCCAAATGGTAAAAAGATAAAATTAGAAAATTTTACAATCCTTTCTCAAGAAGGTATTAAGGATTTGGCTCCAGGTGGTCAATGCCCATTTTTAGGTAAAGAAGCATGGATAAACAATGAAGGAAAGTTTAGTCCTTGCTGTGCTCCAGATGAACTCCGTAAGACATTAGGAAATTTTGGTAATGTTAATGAGGTTAAACTCGAGGAAATATGGCAGAGTAGTGAGTACCTAAGCTTACAAAAGAATTATTTAAATTACAAATTATGCAAAACATGCAACATGAGAAAACCTTTGATCAATTAATCAAAGATAATCTTAAATCTATTAAAATTTCACCGTGTGAGAGTTTTCACGAATTACTAGGAAATCCTTTGTATGAAAATAGGTTTATAAAGGTTGGTAAATTTCATGAGCCCGGTCTTGCACCGGTTTATGATCAGACAGGTGCTTATCATATCAATGTGAGAGGAGAAGCAGTTTATCATCATAGATTTCTAAAAACTTTTGGATTCTACTTCAATAGAGCAGCCGTAGAAGATGATACAGGGTGTTACCATATTGATTCATCTGGATGTAGAGTATACAAACAGTCGTATCAATGGATTGGAAATTATCAGGAAGATGCTTGTGTAGTTAGAAGACATGATAAATGTTTTCATATTAATTTAAATGGCAACAGGATTTATCAGGAGGAATATGATTATGTTGGAGATTTTAAGGATGGTATCGCTGTAGTCTATAAGGATGGCAAAGCTACACATATTAATCATCATGGAAAGTTAGTACATAATAAATGGTATAAAAAACTTAATGTTTTTCATAAAGGGTATTCTATTGCAGAAGATCAACATGGTTGGTTTCATATAGATATTAATGGTGATCCTGTTTACCAGCAGAGATTTAAAATGGTAGAAGCATTCTATAATGGCATGGCAAAGGTTGAAACTTTTGAAGGTGTGTTAGGACAAATCAATATTACCGGAAATGTAAAGTTTAGTATTTTTGATTTAGGTAAAGAATCTCAAGTGCATAGGATTTCTGCAGAACTTTCAGCCTTTTGGAAAACTTACCTAACAAGCGTTGCTATTGAACTTGATTTGTTAAATATTTTACCTGCAACTATTCCAGTTTTATCTAAAAAGTTAAACATTATCGTACCAAATCTAGAAAGGCTGTTAAGGGCGTTGTGGGAAATAGGGTTTATTGATTACGATAAGGACTTATGGCAACTATCATCAAAAGGTAAGTGCTTTAAGGAAATACCGTTTTTGTCTAAAGCTGCAACGATGTGGGCAAGAGTTGCCGCTGAAAAGAATTGGTTAAAGATTGCCGATATACTAAAACAGAAGTCCATCTCTTCATTTGAATCTTTTAAGGAAAGAGAAGCATCAGAAGATAAGAAAATAGCGTTTTACCAAGCATTGCTAGGATATTCTAGGTTTGATACTAAAGAGTTTAATTCTAGGATTAATATAGATGGTGCTAAGAATATATTGCTATTTGGTGTACACTCTTTATTTCTTGCTTATTCTGATATACACAATAAAGGTTCTATAGGCCTATATAACGAACATAAAGTACCAAGACAGTTAGTAGAAAATTTAAAAGTCAAACTTATAACTCAGGAAGAACTATCAGTTACAAATTATGAATTAGGTGTCTTTTGCCGCTTTCTGCAGCATTATGATGATGATAAAGTATTATCTTATTTAAAATTGGTCAAAGGAATATCTCGTATTTTATTGATAGAAACTATTTTAGATTACCGCTCTCCAACTGGAGGCTCTGTAGATATTAATGTAATGGTTGAAACAGGAGGTAAACTAAGAACATTAAGCGATTGGGAAAAAATATTAAAACAAGTAAAAGGATTCAAAATTTTTGCTGTTGTGCCTTTAACAGATTACTTATCAGTCATTGATGTCAGGTATTAATCATATGGAAATACTACAAAAAAATGGTTTTTTTATTATCAAAAATCTGGTTCCTTTAAAGCTAATAACTCAGTCTTTAAGTGATATAACAAATAAGATATCAGAGCTATCCCAAGAACTAAGTGTTTCAACTTCTGACTACTTAAACTGTACCGGCAGATGGGGCACGTCATCTCAAGTAACTAGAATTATCTCTCAAGCATTAGATGAAATTATTAAAAATTACCTTGAAAAGTCACTTCAGTGTCAGATACTGCAGAAAAAATCAAATGTTATATGTAAAACTGCTGATTTAATAGATGCAGTTCCCTTCCACCAAGACATCTCCTATAGTTTCAATGATCCTTACCACTTTTCTGTTTGGTTAGCTTTGAATAATGTAAGTGAAACTTCAGGTGCACTACAAATTATAGAAAACAGTCATAAATGGGAAATACAACCTTTAGTTGATTTTTGGTACCCATATTTTTTTGATCAGTACTCAAACAACCGAGAAAATTACAAAATTAAGTCACTACCTATTTCAGCAGGAGATGCGATAGTTTTTGATTCACGGTTATGGCATGGTAGTGATAAGAATACAGATGCTAAAGATAGATTTGCTTATGTAACAAGGTGGATTATAAAAGATCAAGACCTTCCCTATGTGCCAAAACCTCAGCCTTCAGTTTTTGGTATACTCAATTGTGGTGAGTTAACAGAATCTATACTGAGAGAATGCTTGTCATTGTTTGGCTACCAGGAAAGTATAAAAGCAAAAAACATGGAAGAACTTATCAAGAGCTGGTTAGCCTTTATTACAGATACAACTACAAATATTTCTGAGATCGACACTACTGAGGCTAAGCGAGATTTATATAAGCTACTTATTCTGAATCGAGCATCAGCACTACATGATGCTGGAGACATCTCAGGAAAAATATACAAAAATTTATGGTTTTCACTACTTGTATTTCTCAATAAAAAAGTCAACGTAGTGGAGCTAGCATTATAAATGAACAGAAGTAGAGTTGATAGCTTCAAATGTGTATTGATGTTCATCTTGAATATAGTATCTAAATTCAAACTTAATGTACTTATAATGTCTTTAGTTGCCCTGGTGGTAGCTGTTGATTTGTCTTTTAGAAAGTATTTAGTAAAAAATATTCTAGATACAGCTGTAAAATATCAGGAAGGTAATGTAATTGAGAATCTTTTATTGCCTGTAAGCGCTTATCTTGGTATGGCATTACTTATCACTACTGCTTTTAGATTCTATGGCTATTTTGTTGACATTCGAATGTTTACCTTAATGCGTCAAAAGATAGCTGATATATCTTTTTGTAGACTACTCCAACAAGACCATTCCTATTATCAGAACAATTTATCTGGAAGCTTAGTACATAAGGTCAGTAGCTTAATGGATAGTGTGATAGAGTTAATAAGATTGCTTATAGATTGTTTTTTCGGTTACAGCATAGCATTAGTCTTAGCTATTTATACCTTATCATTAGTAAACATAAAATTTGCAATCGCTACATTCACTTGGGTAAGCATTTTTATTTTAGTATCGATTTTCAGCTTTCGTGTACTTACTGAACTAGCTGATAATTACTCTAAACAAAATTCACAAGTAATAGCTAGTATAGCAGATAGTATTTTAAATGTTATATCAGTAAGGCTATTTTCTCAGCAAGCACATGAGAGACACAAATTTTTTCAAATATGCAAGAAAAGAACTATTGCAGAGAGAAAATTACAATGGGCATACTTTTGTCTTTGGTTTATATATGGCTATTCATTTGATATACTCCAAGCAGTAAACTTGTACTTTTTAATTTATGACTATCAATTGAACAAGATCGCAATAGGAGATATAGCTCTTGTACTTGGAATTAATATATCGATTATAGAGTTTCTTAACCATCTAACTAGGAATCTTACGCAATTTTCTACTCATTTCGGCAAAGTTTCAGATGCATTGCCAATCTTAACTACCGTACCAGAAATGCAAGATAAGAAAAATGCTAAAGAATTAAATTTATTAAGTGGAAAAATAACGTTTAATAATGTTTCTTTTTCTTATGAAGGTCAGGAGTCATTATTTCAAGATTTCTCAGTTACCATTAATCCTTGCGAAAAAGTAGGTCTAGTTGGTTGTTCTGGAGGTGGTAAATCTACTTTTATAAACTTAATCCTAAGGCTATTTGATGTTAAAAAAGGTAATATACAGATTGATAATCAAATAGTATCAGAAGTTACACAGAGTTCTTTGAGGCAACAAATATCTGTAATACCTCAAGATTCTTTGTTATTTCATGATACTATTTTAGCAAACATTATGTACGGTAAACTTCAATCTACTATCAAAGAAATAATGAGAGCCGCCAAGCTGGCTGGTATTCACGATTTCATTATGACTCTACCTGATCAATATGGAACTATAGTCGGAGAGAAAGGCATCAAGCTATCTGGAGGAGAAAGACAAAGAATAATAATAGCAAGGGCATTTTTAAAAAACGCTCCAATATTATTTCTCGATGAACCAACTAGTCAGTTAGATTCTATAACAGAACAAATAATTCAAATGAGTTTATTTAAACTGATGCAAAATAAAACTACGATTACTATAGCACACCGTATTTCTACACTTTTACACATGGACCGAATTCTAGTATTTAACAAAGGAAAAATTGTCCAAGATGGTAAACACGCTGAATTAGTTTCTAAGCAAGGTCTTTACAAGGAACTTTGGAATGCTCAAATTGGTTGTTTGAATGGCAAAAAAGAAGATGGGAAAAATTATTGATCTGAGAAGCGACACTACAACTCTGCAGAGCTCCAACGTTATACACGCAATAAGTAATGCAACTGTTGGAGATTTTGCTTATGGTGAAGACAAAAGCTGTAATGACTTATCAGAATATTGCAAACAATTATTCAAGGTAGAAGAAGCATTATTTGTAACCAGCGGTATGCTTGCAAATAGATTAGCCATTGCCAGTCAAACAAGTCCTGGTGATGAACTAATAACTCATTATAATTATCACGTTAATTTTTTCGATAGCGCAGGCAATGCAAAAGTAAATAATATCGTATTTAATTGTATTAGAAATAATAGCGGAATCTTAGATGTTGATGAAGTAGAATATGCTATTAATTCTAAGCCGAGGTATAAAATTTTTGCTCAGGTGAGTCTTGTTTCTATAGAAAATAGTATAAATGGGTTTAATGGTAAAATTTATCCTTTTGAAAAACAAGTCGAGTTATATCACTTTTTAAAAGCTCACAATATAAATCTTCATTTAGACGGTGCAAGAATATTTAATGCTCATATCGAAACAAATATTGCTTTAGCAGATTATGCTAAATATGTTGATACAATGAGCTTTTCTTTTACTAAAGGACTTGGCGCTCCTTTTGGTTCAATGCTTATGGGTAAAAGAGAGATAATTGAAAGGGCTAAAAAGCTACAGGTTTGGCTAGGTAGTGGTTATCATCAGATAGGGTATTGTGCTAATGCAGCAAAATATGTACTACAGAATAATATCTCTAGGCTTAAAGAAGATAATAAGCTCGCTAAATTATTTGCAGATAAGATTAAAGAAATTCCACACATAAAACTGGTACTACCTTATCCAGAAACTAATATAGTAAGCTTTAGTATAAAAGCACTAAATGTAACTAATGAGGTTTTCTTGAGTAAGTGCCAAGCTTATGGTTTATTGCTTTTTCCTTGGCTCGAGTCTCATATAAGAGCAGTTACCCATCTTGGCACAAAGGAAACAGATATCATGAAAGCTGCTGAAATTATAAAGGAGGTTGTGTTAAATTTAATATGAGAATAAAAATAGATTTCTTTAGCGATTCAAACACTGACCCTTCAGCTAAAATGAGGGAAGCGATGGCTAAAGCAAAAGTTGGAAACGAAGCTGCATGTGAAGATCCAACTGTGAACGAATTAGTGGCAACCGCATGTAAAATATTAGGTAAACCTGCAGGAATCTTTTTGATTTCAGGAACGATGTCCAATGTAATTGCTTATAAAGTACACATTCAAAGACCTGGTGATTACTTGCTGCTTGATGAAACTTCACATCCGCTCATAGTACAATCTGGCTTGATCGCAGCCCAGGCACATGCCACTCCTTTGCCCATCAAAGGTACGAGAGGAATATTTACTGGAGAACAAATTGTTGAGTTTATTACTCGTCCCAGTTTAAGAAATATTCCGAGAGTTGGGCTTGTTTCTATCGAACAAACAACAAATTTTGGTGGTGGAGCTGTGTGGCCTTTAGAATATATTCAAGAGATCTCAAGTCTCTGCAAAGAGAATGACGTATTCACTCATTTAGATGGAGCAAGACTGTTCAACGCTTGTGCTCATACTAAAATATCTCCAAAGGAGTATGCAAGTTATTTTGATTCGGTATTCATTGATTTTAGTAAAGGATTAGGTGCTCCAATGGGCGCAATATTGCTTGGAAGTGAAGAGTTTATTGAAAAAGCTTGGTACTATAAGTTTCAAATTGGCGGAGGTATGCACCAAGCTGGCATTATTTCAGCTGCATGTTTATATGCTCTACATAATAATGTAAATTCTTTAGAAGAAGATCATAAAAAAATGCAGCACCTTATAGAAGGCCTAGACTTCATAGATCAAGTTATAATTGATATCGACCTATATAAAACTAATATAGCGTATTTTTCATTACGTACTAATTGTATATCTACTCAAGAATTAATAAACGTACTAATGACAAATTATGGGATTAGAATGGCTAACATAAGAGGTAAAATCAGAGCTATAACACATAGAGATATAAGCTATGAAGATATTAATGCTACTGTATCTGCTATAAGAAAGATACTAAGTAATTAATTTCCTGCACTAATTGTTTGCAAACTTCTTGTCAAACAATATTATACCAATATAGTATTATGCTAGCATCTGCATAGAGCTATTTGGGAATAGGTGTGAACTTTGTCTTCTTTCAATATTTACTATTCTTCTGTGGGTATATGCTGCTTTATTTATCAAGACAAAGTATACCGATTGCTCTACCACTGTTAATAGATACTGACCATGTAAAATTAAGCTATTTTTTTGCCTGCTTTTCTTTTTTTTATGGAGTATCAAAATTTGTTAATGGAATAATCATGGACTCCAAAAATAATCCATTATTTATGTTTGGGCTATGCAATATTGCAACTGGATTATTAACCATTGGTATAACTTTATCATATAATAATCTAACTTTATTACTGTTAACATTAATATTATTAGCTTGGACACAAGGGTTAGGTTGGCCAGCTATTACCAAGTTTATGGTTACAAACTCTAGCATCTCTTCAATTGCATCATCATGGGGAGTTATGAGCGCATCTCAGCAACTTGGTTCTTGTATTACTTTAATTGTATTACCAAGTATAATTAAAATATATGATGCAAAAAGTGCATTTTTGTACTCTGGTTTCTTATGCTTACTTTTTGGAATTTATATAATATTAAAGGCATATTACAAAGAAAGTGCCAACTTTACTAACTATTATAAGGTGCAGAAATCTCAAATAGGTATCAAGGTAACAAGTTCCATATGGTTTCTATGTTGTGCTACTTTTTGTGCTTATATTATAAAAATGGGAATCTTCTTTTGGTTTCCTATAATTTTAAAGAATAAATTACAAATTTCTCTTGTACAATCCTCACTAATAACAGGCGTATATGATTTAGGTGGAATCCTTGGAACTTTAATCACAGGAAGAATTAGTGATATGTACTTCTTTCAAAATAGAAGCTTGCTGGCATCACTTTATATGTTGGGTATAGCACTCACTTTTATTGCAATGAACTTTGGTCAAAACATAATTCTTATGAACCTTGGTGCAATCTTATCAGGATTCTTTATATTTGGAGTGCAAGTACTGACAGGTGTTATAGCTGTAGAAATTGCTCCACAAAATAATGTATGTGCAATTGTAAGCTTAACAGGATTATTTGGGTATATTGCAAGTTCAATATTTTCATGCGTGCTCTTAGGAGTACTTGTTAAGCACTGCGGTAACAGTATTATGTTTTCATTTTTTTCCATTTGCTCTGTTGTTGCACTCGTTTGCTTTTCCATACTATCAAGCAAAGATCTAAAAAAACTAAGTAAAGCGGTGTAAAAAAAAATTTCTCAACAGTTAAACTTTGTAGATAGATTTTTTACCCAAGGAATAAACATGGTAACCATATCTTAGTAATAGCTCGCTATCTAATAAATTACGGAAATCAAAAACATTAGGTGCAGCCATAATACTCTTTAAACTTGCAAAATCTTGATTTTTAAATTCTTTCCACTCCGTTAACAATAACAAGGCTTCCGCGTCCCTTGCAGCCCCTATAGCATTGTCCGCGTATTCTATATCCTTTAGAACTTGCCTAGCATTATCCATCCCCATTGGGTCATATGCAGTAATTTTAGCCTTGTTATTCACTAACAATTGTGCAATATCTATAGCTGGGCTATTTCTTACATCATCAGTACCAGACTTAAAAGTTAGCCCCCATATTGCTATTTTTTTATTTTGGACTCCATTTAATACATATTCTACCTTTTTAGCAATGTTTGTTATATGATTATAGTTAGATTCCTTAACTGAATTTAAAATTTGTAGCTTGACATTGTGATCTTCAGCAAGCCTTATTAAAGCTGACAAATCTTTAGGAAAACATGATCCTCCAAATCCTGGACCAGCTTTGAGAAATTCCTTACCTATTCTGTGGTCCATTCCCATACTGTTAGCTAAAAGGTCAATGTCTGCTCCTAATAGCTCACATAAACCTGCCATCTCATTGATAAAAGCAACCTTTGTTGCTAGAAAAGCATTAGAAGCATATTTAATCATTTCAGCAGTAACTGTATCAGTGACTATTAACGGAATATTCTTATCTATAAATGATTTATATATAACTTCTAGTTTTGCCCTAGCTAGCTTAGTTTTTACTCCTATTATTATCCTATCTGGGTATAAAAAATCTGATACTGCAGAGCCTTGCTTGAGAAACTCTGGATTAACCCCCAAATCAAAGTTATAACCCTTATTAGATAAATAATTATATATATTTTCTGCAGTACCAGGAGGAACAGTTGACTTTATCACTATTAAGCAATCTTGATTAACTCTCTCATAAACTTCACTTACTGCATTATATACATTCTTTAAATTTGCATTTCCTAGGGAGTCTGATGGAGTATCTACAGTTATAAATACTACTTCTGTATTGGGATTTATTTGAAAATACGAATCGAAAAATCTTATTCTTTGTGACTTTATATTATTCTCTAAATAATCTGCTAATCCAGGTTCATATAGAGGAATTTTCCCTGATTTCAAAAGTTCAATCTTCTCAGTATTTATGTCAATGCAATCAACTTTATGGCCCTGCTCCGATAACATTGTACCAGATACTAATCCTACATACCCTACTCCTATAATAGTTATGTGCATTACCTTAAAAATATAGCTTAGCATCTAAAATAAATACCATTAACAATTATAAACTTTTGTTGTTACATTATTTTTCTTAATTGCCTTACCTTCCGAATAAGCTATAAATAAGGTTGATGGTATTAATATCAAAGTACCATATAAAGCACTTTTATCAGGTAATTCATTAAATATAACGTATGTTACTATTGCAGAAATTATTAGCTCTATGTATCTATACGGTGCAAGTGCAGTAGCATCAGTAAGAGCAAAAGCTTTTAACATGAAGAACAGAATTAGGTTTGAACTTATTCCTAAAATCAGCAGTAATACTAACTCCAACAAGGAAGGCATATGCCAATAAAATAACAAAGGTGGAGTAGAAAAAATAGTTGTCGTTAGAGCTGAATAAAATAACATACTTATTACTGACTCTTTTGTTACAAGTTTCTTATTAAGTATATCCAATATAGCAAAGATCAATGCAGATACAATAAAAATAAGAATTTTAGGATTAAAATCTTCACTATGAGCTTTGGTAGTAATAGCAATACCAACAAAGCCAATAACAGTTACTATCCATCTTTGCCAAATTATATTTTCGTTTAGCAAAGGGATTGCAAGAAGTATAACAAATAATGGTATAGAAAAACTTATAATCGTTGCAGTTACTATGGGGAAAGTACTCAATCCATAGGTCCATAAGACCATTCCAAAAAACAATAATGTACCTCTAGTTATTTGAATAGATATTTGACTTGTTTTAAAAGCTTCTATTCCATAGTAAAACATAAAAGGTACAAGGGTAATAGTGGTAAACAGAAAGCGGAAAAAAATTATTTCAAAACTCTGAAGATGTAAACTTAGATATTTTGATATAGTATCATTAGCTGCACTACTAAGTAAGCTAAGTATAAACCAGATAACCCCAAACAAATAAGCTCTCAATCTGTAATCCATAAAGCTTCTGATTTAATAGATACGATGTACTCATATAATTTTACTACAAAACTAATAATATAAAAGTTTTCTGATGTACGTCCCCAGAATGTGATCGTAAGGGTTCATTATAAATAATTCGGGAAATTTCGTCTCTTTAGACATATTAAGAGCTATGTAACGAACGTTTATATTTGTGAGTAATAGTAAGGCTCAAGGTAAGGAAAATGCTAGTGAGGTAAAGTAGAATAACGTTGATTTGATAATTTAAGCTCATTCCCTCTTGCTACATCTCTCTTTAAATATCTCCTCTTTTGCAGCAGGTCTATAATTACTGCTTAAATTTAGGTGCACACTAATTTTTCGATTTATATATTATTCTAATGCTTGTATAATACCTTCATTGAATATTTGATTTTGAGGTAATTAGATGCCAAAAAGTAAAACTAAACGTGGAACGGAAGATTTGAAGGGTAATGCAGGCCCAAGCAAAAGATCTCGTCTCAGTTCTGATCCTAAAAAAAATAAAGAGATTATCTCTAGCAAAGTAATAAGTAAGCTGAAGGATGTTGTTAAAGGTGATAGAACTTCAGCTATTGAGGAATGGGTCAAGTCTCACCCTGTAACAGTAGAGGGTCTAACCGTTGAGCAATCGGACCTCTTATGTAATGCGTTTCGTGATGAATCTTGTTGGTCAGGTGCGACACTAGATGTTGCTAAATTGGTAGGAGAATTAGCTAAATCAGGTGTGTTGAATCCATTTGCTATATATAAAATAGCATGTATTGAGTGTGTAGAGAGTGAAATTAAGCAATTATTTGACAAGGCGTTAGAGTCTTTTAGATCTGACTTATCCCATAAAGGTGCATGTGAGGAAGATAGGAATTTAGCTTGCAGTGATAAGCTTGCAAGAGTTGAATTGTTAAGTTCCATGGGAAGACGTGATCCTGTTTTCAATTTCTGGATTGATCAAGAATCAGGTAACCTTAGAGAAAATATAGAAGCAGAAGATGGATTTAATAAGGCTGTAGATTTCAAGTGGAGTAAGGGAGTGGAACACTTCTATAATCGTCTGTGTTCTGAAGAAAAATTAGTGAAAGAAGAGAGAGAAAAATTGCTAGTTTCTGCTATTGCAAAATTATCTCCATTCCAATCTAGCTATAAACTTGCTTCTACCTTAAATTCCCTTCTAGGTAAAGTCATAAGCGCAAAAGTAGATCATAAGTCACTACTTGGGCTACCGAATAAGAAAGATAGGGGTGTGATCTATCGTCCTCTTAGTTACTTAGTAGAGCACGGTTTTCTTTGCACAACTAAGTATGTTATCCAGTACTTGAGCGAGGGATGTTCAAGATCTGAAGTAGAGAAAATGCTTTCACCTAGAGGATATGCACATCTTCTCTCATCGCTTTCATTTGTTGTAGTTTCTAAAGATTATGACTTGGATAACAGGAATGAAGCAAGGTCAGCTATTAGCAGTCTTTGGGAATCTAGTGTATTTAACCAAAATAAAATAAATGTTGTCGATCCTTTTAAAGATAGGATTGCTTTTGTTGCAATGGAAAATGCAATTTCAAATTTGATTGTAGATCAGGAGAACAGCAAGGATACTCAAAGTGCTGGCGATGGTGAAAAAGTTGATTTGGTCTTGAGTATTTTAAAGTTTGCTAAAGATTGTTGTTCAGACAAAAGCTTTAAATCATTAAAAGAGAGGATAGCAAATAGTTTAGATAAAACAAGGAATTCTAAGATGATAGATGCAACTAGCTCCTGCAATTTAATAGAAGAGTTGTGTAAGTCAGCGAGAAATTTGAATTTATTCTCTGCTAGCACTGAAGGTCCTCAATCTACGTTAGTGGGTACTAATGTTAGTATTTCGCCTGCTGCAGTTGTTAACAAATAGGAGTATTTATGCATGGTAATAATGAAGATCGTGAATTAGTTAGGGCTTTATTAAGTGGAGGTTGTGATGAGTTTAGTAGACAATTTGTAGGTTTTTTAAACAACTGTCCATCTTTTTTGCATTCGGCTAATAAGCCTGGCTTTTTTCCTACATTCTTTTTTGGTATGTTTTCTACTGCACATGATGCAGGTATATTAGTTGAAGATGAAAGAGTCTATTTTCGTTTTGACAATTATGGAAATCTAAAAGTTGCTGTTCTCACTAATAAAGAAAATAGAAGAATAGTCAGGTGTTATACTGTTGCTGATAATGAGAACAGCCCTGGGTCAAGGTTTAGTGCAGAAGAGAAGCAGCAGGTAGAAGAGAATCTTCCACAAGAATTACAGGAAGATGAGGATCTGGATTGGGAAGAGTATAAAATATTTCGGTTTGGAGAAGAATGTAGGTTTATTCATGAAATAGATAGATTTCCTCAACGTGATGAACCTGGAGCTCCAATTTTTCATGAAATCAACCCAATCAGAGAACAAGGTGAATTGTTAGACCTGATGAGTGAGTTGGCAAATGACGATACAGGAGAAGTGCGTACTAATGTTAAAAGAATTTTGGAATATGTTATTGATATCCATGATGAACATGAAGATAGCTTAGTGTTTCGTGCAGAGTCTGATTACCACGGTTTTCTATGTGGGTTTTTAGTAAATTTTAGATACCGAGCTGTGGCTGATTTCTACCCAGAGCTACTTATAGGAAAAGGTTATGCAGATGTTGTTTTGCTTGTTCGTGGTGTTGATCAGACAAATGATTCGGTTCCAATTATAATTGAGTTGAAGGTTGGTGATGAGGAAGGATTAGAGCAAGCTAAAGATTATGCTAAAAGTTGTTCTGTTTCGTCTTTGCCTATTCATACCTCATCACCAAGTGCTGTTTGTGTAGCGTTAAATTTTCAATTACGTGGAGGTGCTGGTCTCCGAACTTCTGTGCAGGCCTTTTCAGAAGGTGGTCTTTCCTTAATACCGGGTTTACTACATCCTCATGGAAATGGAGTTAGGGGAAATGTAAAACGTTTTTTACAACCCATAGCATCAGAGTTCACTCAATCGCCTCATTGTAACACTTTTTCCTGTACGTCATCGTTTGTTTTTGGAAATGTTTTATCTACAAGGAGGGACTTAGAAACAAATGATGGGCGGGAGGTAAGGGTTACCAAGTATCTATTTAACCACTCTCAGGGAGAGAAAATGAAACGTACAGGTGGTAGGGGAGATGCAGCAGATATTGTAAGCCATGCGTTAACTTTAGCTCTATTTTTATCAAATATTGGTTTTTTTGTGCTTCACATTTTTCGTCGTTTAAAGTGGCAGACTTTACCAGACAAGGCATTGAACCTGTCGTTACTGCCTCAAGCCACAGATGATGCTAAGGTGCGTCAAGTACTTTGTGAAGTAGATGTCCAGGGTCATCTGGAAGTGGCTTCTGCAAAGAAATTCGAATCACTACGTGCTTACTCACGTTCTCATAGTGAAGGTTATTTCGAGGGAAGGTTTTCAGAACAAATGGGCAATGTTAGGAATTTACATCAACTTGCAGATCAGTTGATGAGTGCTGAGCCTAATTTTGGTAATGATAGTAATGTTAATGGTGAGTACAGGGCTAGGTATGAAGTTTTATTTAATGAGATTTCTCGTCTGTTGTCTCCGTTATTAAATGGAAACCGTCTACTCGTGAACAATGAAGCTAAATTTCAGGCTTTGTTGCGTGGGATATTTCAAAGTTGCGATAATCCTGCCAAGGTAATTATTGAGTTCCAGCTACAGAGAGGAAGGAAAATAGACCTAGTATTATCAAAATCTGCGGAAAATGATGATACTCATCCAATTGGAATAGAGTTGAAGTATGCTAACACCGCAGAACAAGTTGAACGAAAAAGGGTGGAGGCAAATCGACAGTTAAGTGAATACGAATTTTGTGGAGGATGCAAGCGTATTACTGGGGGAGATGCGATGGTTTTGTTATACGCTATATTAAATGCTGTAGGACAAGAGCAGGATCTGATATTGATTGGTGGGCTTCGTAGAGCATCTGGGTTTTCTAGATGACTTGTAACTAATAAAAGTACCAAAGATAAGGTTGTTTATGGGTAAAATTATGCATTAAGCTAGAGTACGGTTGAGTAAGGTTGGAGAAAAAGCAAGGTCTTTGAGCAAGAAAATTTGATTTATGTTTTCTTAAGTTAAAGTTAACCTGATGAAGTTTGTATAATTTATTGTTGGAGTTTTTTTGTTCTATTTTTACTGTAAGTTCAATCTGCTCTATCTTTGGTCTTTTTTTCTTAGTTTTGCGGTAAGTCTAATATTTTTACTACTTAATGGAATAACTTGCAGAAAGTGGAGATATAATGCTAAGGCAGAGGAGCTCAGACAGTTATCTTAAACAATAAAGAAATACTAAAGGCAAAAGATACGCTTGCGTAGTTCGAAAGCTTTCTATAGGATAAGCCTCACCTGATTTACAAATAGACTCGTTATGTTAGATGTTTGCTATTTATTCTTAAGCTCATTTTAACAGCATTTTGCTTTTTTTAGTATGTAGGGGTTTTCTAGGAATTATCCTACTGAATTCTATGATATTATTTTTTGTAACATTGTTATACATATCATAATAACGGCACTGGCTGAGTTCATTAAGTAATTTTATGGGCAGTGGAATGATAAAAAGCGTTTTCACAAACACATTTTACTACATAATCAGCGCTAATATTAAAATGCTTATAAAGAGCTTCATAAGGTGCTGATTCTCCAAAATTTTTCATGCCAATAAATATACCGTTTGAACCTATATATTTATGCCAACCCACTTCACTTCCAGCTTCAATTGCAACTTTAATGCTGTCATTATTTAACACTACCCCTTTATATTCATCACTTTGCTCGTCAAAAAGCCTCCAACACGGCATAGAAATGACCCTTGTACCTACACCTTTTTCCTGTAATTTTTCTCTTGCCTCAACTGCAATTTCAACTTCAGATCCGGTAGAAAATATCGTCACTTCTAGCTTCCCTGAATATTCGCATAGTATATATGCACCAAATTTTGATAGGTTGGCCAATTGGTCAGTATAAGAGTGCATGTAATTAATATTTTGCCTTGAAAGCGCAAATAGTGCAGGTGACTCTTTTTTTTCAAGTGCAATGCTAATGCACTCCAAAGTTTCAATTGCATCTGCTGGCCTAAAAACATACAGATTTGGTATAGCTCTCAGAGAAGCTAAATGCTCTATTGGCTGGTGAGTTGGACCATCTTCTCCTACTCCAATTGAGTCATGAGTCATTACATAGATAACCTGCTGTTTCATCAAGGCTGAAAGACGTATAGCAGGGCGGCAGTAGTCGGAAAATACTAAAAAAGTTCCACCATAAGGAATAATTCCACCATGAAGAGCCATACCATTCATACAAGCTGCCATAGCGTGCTCTCTCACTCCATAGTATACATAAGAACCATCATAATTATTACTATCTATTGCCTGCATGTGCTTATATTTAGTACAATTTGAACCGGTAAGATCAGCAGATCCACCAATTAGTTCTGGCATAGACTTAGTTAATAGTTCCATTACTCTGCCGAAAGAAGATCGAGTAGCTTCGTTTGGCATGAGCTCACATATTTGTTTCTTCAGGTTAGCCAAATCACTCTCGATGTTATTCGGCAAACGTTTCTCAAGTCTTCTTTGTAGTTCTTTATTGATCAAGGATGTATAGTTTTGTTTTGCCCTCTTAACTGTTTCCATCCAAGCGTTTTTCACATCTTCTGGTACATAAAATGGTTCATAGTTCCAATTCAATTTTTCTCTCATCTGTTTTACATCTTCCTCTGTAAAGGCACCACTATGAGCAGAAGATGTGCCAGCACGGCTCGAAAATTTTCCGATAATAGTTTTGCAACAGATTAGCGTAGGTTTATCAGACTTTTGCGCCTGCTCTATTGCAAGGGATATAGCATCAAAGTCATGCCCATCGATTTTGTCAACATTCCATCCATACGCTGAAAAACGCTTTTCTATATCATCAGAGCAAGAGAGGCTAGTAGAGCCGTCTATAGAGATGTCATTGTCGTCAAAAAGTGCTATCAGCTTATTTAATTTAAGATGCCCAGCAAGGGACGCTGCTTCATGGCTTATACCTTCCATAAGACAGCCATCTCCTAGCATTACGTAAGTGTAGTGGCTGATTTCAAACTGCTTTTCAAGAATCGATTCAGCAAGTGCCATGCCAACAGCAGTGGCAAATCCCTGACCAAGCGGGCCTGTTGTTGCTTCTATACCAGAAGTCAAGCCAAATTCTGGGTGACCTGGAGTTTTTGATGTAAGTTGCCTGAAGTTTTTTAGTTCATCTATACCAATGTAGCCTGTCAGATATAATATAGAGTATTGCAGCATCGAACCGTGACCATTTGATAGGACGAAACGATCTCTACTGATCCATTTAGAATTATCAGGGTTATGGTTTAGATATTTAGCAAATAATACAGTGGCAACATCTGCCATGCCAAGTGGCATACCTGGGTGTCCAGAATTTGCTTTTTGTACCGCATCAATTGATAAAAAGCGGACAGCATTTGCCATGGATTTTAGTAGTAGATGATTCATGTATTAATAGGAAAACTTAAAAGTGAAGTATACTATATCATAGTGGCAAAAACAAGTTGACACTTAATGTTAAAATCATTAATAATTTATAGTTAGATCGTGAGAATTTTTGTATGACAACTGTTATCAATAGAAAGTATAGAATCAGTCGCAGGCTTGGTGTAAACTTATGGGGTAGAGCAAAAGATTCGGTCAATAAAAGAAAATACCCTCCAGGTCAGCATGGTATTCTTGGATTTAAGAAGTTATCTGACTTTGGTAAGCAGTTTGCTGCACATAAGAAATTTAAGTTCTACTATGCAATTTCAAGTAAGCAGCTTAGACGTACATTTTTAGATGCTTACAAAAGAAAGGGTTATACGGCTGATAATTTTATTGGTGCCTTGGAATCAAGGTTAAGTTCTGTTCTATATCACTCTGGTTTTGTGCCAACAATTTACTCGGCAAAACAGCTTATATCTCATAAACATGTTACAGTTAATGATAAGGTGGTTAACATATCAAGTTATAGAGTGAAGCCTGGTGATATAGTAAAAATAAGGGAAAGAGCAGCAAAAATTCCTATATTAATAGAGGCTGAACAAAAACAAGAACGTAAGGCTCCAGATTATTTAGAGACAGATAGCAAAGCACTTTCAGTGAAGTATTTGAGAGCGCCTCAATATTCCGAAGTCCCCTATTCAGCAGACATGGAAGTCAATTTAGTAGTAGAATTCTATTCTAGATAGATAAAAAAGGCCCGTGTGGCGGAATCGGTAGACGCAGCGGACTTAAAATCCGTGGGTTTTGCGACCTTGGGAGTTCAAGTCTCCCCATGGGCACCAGTTTAATTTATTGAAAAAGTATGAAATGGCTTGATATAGAAGATGTTGCAGAGGCTCTAGAAGAAAAATTTCCAAGTGAAGATATAATTAATATTAGATTCACTGAGCTCAAAAGAAAAGTCTTGAATTTAGAAGAGTTTAATGATGATGAAAAGTATTGTAATGAAAAAATATTAGAGGCCATTCAAGCAGCTTGGATTGAAGAAAGATCTTAAAAAACAGATAGCTATAAGAAAATTACGGCATACAGTAAAAAGATAATCTTCTTGGGAATACTATACTTTACCCAAATTTTACTTAGCTTCATAATAATTTAACAAATTAAAATTAAAAATGATTACAAGGTAGAAGACACAAAATTCTGGCAAATGCTAGATATACAAATACTGCTTTTTATGTGTGAGGCCGAGGGTCATGAAAACAATAAGTTAGTTTTTTGTATAAGAAAGTTGTAATATAATTTAATTTTAAGCACTGGAAAGATGTTTAAATATAGCGGGCCAAAGAAATTAAAATCTATAATAGAAAACTATGCATTAAAATGCATGAAAAATAAGATCAGCAAAAATGAAATACGTCTTATTTTAAACTGGAAAAGTATAGTTGGAGAGGAATTAGCAGAATGTACAAAACCACAAAAGATCTCATACGCACAAAATGTAAATTCGGGTGTGCTGTATCTGTTAGTAACAAATGGCAGTAAAGCATTGGAAATGCAGCATATGGTTTCTCTTGTAATAGAAAAAATCACAGTGTTTTTTGGCTATAAAGCAGTATACGGTATAAAAATCAAGCAAGGGAGTTGACTATTTAACTATATCAGGTTAACCTGGTTAAATAGGATAAATTGGTATATTGAAGTGAGTAGAATTTGTGAATTAACAAATAGAAAAAAGGCTTTTGGTAATAGGGTATCGCATTCAAATCGTAAAACAAAGCGTACCTTTCTCCTAAATTTACATAAGGTTACATTAACAAGTAATATATTAGAAAAAAAGTTTAGCTTTCGTATAGCAACAAGAACTTTAAGAACTATAGACTATAAAGGTGATCTTGATGCTTTCTTGCTCAATACAAAAACAATTAAGCTAAGCAAAGAAGCACAAAAGATAAAAAGAAGATTAAAGAAAGTTTTAGCAAAACAAGAGGTAGAATTAGCCGTTTCAGATGCATAGTAAGCCTACATGGCTCAGAGCAAAAGCTCCAGCTGGTAAAGTATTCAATGAAACCTTAAACACTGTTAAGCTACATAACTTACATACAGTATGCGAAGAAGCTGCGTGTCCAAATATTGGTGAATGTTGGAATAAACGTCATGCTACTGTGATGATTCTCGGTTCTGTTTGTACTCGTGCTTGTGCGTTTTGCAATGTTGCAACTGGCATTCCTGATAAGCTCGATCCTCATGAACCAGAAAATTTAGCAAAAGCAATAAAAAAGTTAAATTTAAAGCACGTTGTCATTACCTCTGTTGACCGTGACGATTTACCAGATGGTGGTGCAAATCAGTTTATAAGGTGTATAGAAGAAATTAGAAAGATAACTTCGGAAACAACAATAGAGATCCTCACTCCTGATTTTGTAAATAAGAAAGGAGCGTTTGAAGCAATAGCTATTGCATCACCTGATGTTTATAACCACAACATCGAAACAGTACCAAGGCTGTATGCAAAAATAAGACCAAGAGCTCGTTATTTTCATTCACTATATTTGCTAAAGATGGTGAAACAGATTAATTCTAAACTTTTCACGAAGTCAGGGCTTATGGTTGGTCTTGGAGAAACAAAAGAAGAAATCTTTCAGGTTATGGATGATTTACGTAGCGCCGAAGTTGATTTCATTACAATTGGTCAATATCTGCAACCAACTCCAAAGCATGCAAAAATTGATAGATATGTTACTCCAGAAGAGTTTGAGCATTATAAATATATTGCTTATTCTAAAGGCTTCTTGGTAGTTGCATCAAGTCCATTAACCCGTTCATCATATCACGCTGAAGAAGATTTTAACAGGCTCAAGGCTTGTAGTTAATATCTTAATTTTTTCAGAGCACAGTTTAATATAGTAATTAATATCTTGACTTTATTTAGAATATAATTTAATATAGGTATTAATGAAGCGAAAAAGTTATGGTTGGTTCTAACGAAAAAGTTGACTACACTGAGTTATCAAAATCTTCTATTTCTGACAAAATAAAGCCAAAAAAAAAGGTCACATTTTGTCAGCAAGTCCAATTTAAAGAAATTCCACTTGAAGGAAAAAAAGGAAAGTGTAAACGACACAAAGAAAAGAAACAGAGCAAAAAAAAGAATTGGACTCGAGGGCAGTACTCAGCACCTCCACCATATTTTCTGTTAATACGAGGGCAAGTACAGAAAACACAATTATGGGAAAGAGGTGCAGCAATTATTGTTCCACCAGTAATTGGGCTGCTAGGAGGTTTAATAACTTTAATACTCATAACAGAAGAAATAAGGTCACCATTTTTAATTGCAGCTTTAGCTGCTACAGTAATTACAGCAGCAATATATGAACTTGAGTATTTACTTAAACCTGAATTGCTAGAAAAGCCTGGTAAAACTTTAAAGGATTTAGTAACAGATTCTTTTGTAAAGGAAGAAAAAAACTCAAGAACTGTATCACAATAAATCAGAAAAGCTTAGTGAGTTGCCCTAGGCTTGACTTTTTACTAGCTGATCACAAAAAGTATGAATTTTACAGCACCTAAACCAGCTGTTTAAGATCTTATATAAGCAATTGACAGCTACTGAGATGCCAGTTAAAATATTTACATAGTATATTAACAGAGGGTAAGGTGGATTTTAGCGAATATGTACATAATCAAGCTTTAACAATATCAGATATAAATACTAAGATTAATGTAAAAGAGCTAGCAAACTTTCTACAGAGTAAAAAAGACATTAAAGAGCTTAATTTAATAAATGTAGAGGTTGATTCTAAAGATATAAAAGAGTTAGGTAAACTTACACATCTTACTTCGCTTACTCTAAGGAACAATAAACTTGGTTTTGAAGGTGCAGGATATATAGGTCAAGGCAATCTACCAAACCTTACTTTACTTGAAATAAGCAATAATCATATTGGCGACATAGGTTTTGCATTTTTGATTGGCAGCAAACGTCTCCCAAATCTTACTTTATTAAATGTAGAAAACAACAACATTGTTGGAGTGTGGCGCCACCACTATGGAGGAGATATAGCACTCAAAAATCTCACCTCACTTTATGTAGAAGGTAACGGTAAAAAATTCTTAAATGATAAAGAAGTTATCCTTGATAGTATAAAAAAAAGCTCAATAACCGAAGCGCCTGGACACTTTAGAGTAAAAGATGGTGAAGGTGCTACAAAAAAATTAGTAGCTAAAAGAAAAAAAACGATACAAGCTACCAATAGTCAGTCAGATCCTAGTAGTAGGTTAGGTGTCAAACAAGATGGGCTGCGTGAAATAGTACTTGACACTGAAACTACAGGTCTTGATGTCAATAGCCATCGAATTATCGAAATAGGGTGTGTAGAACTAATTAATCATATTCCAACAGGCAAAGTATTCCATCGATACATCAACCCAGAAAGGAGCATAGACAAAGGTGCATTTAAAGTTCACGGTATCAGCGAAGAATTTCTAAAGGATAAGCCATTATTTTCAGAGATTGCATCTGAATTTCTTAATTTTATATCTAGCGATACTTTGGTAATTCATAATGCTGGATTTGACATTAAATTTTTGAACATGGAACTTGGTAAACTGAATGCCAAATTAATCTCTTCAGACAGAGTGTTAGACACATTACCGCTTGCAAGAAAGAAATTTGGACCACCGGCTTCTTTAAGTGCATTGTGTGAGCGTTTTGGTATATCACTAGAGAGTAGGGAGTTACATGGAGCGCTAATTGACGCTGAGTTGCTAGCAAAAGTATATGTTGAGCGATTACAAACTCCTTTGGAGCATGCAGTACGTAACTTATCTCTTAGAGGACACTTGCCAAGTAATGAAGAAGTTAGTGAGCAGTTAAACGTATCTGTTCATGAGGGAGTAGTAGATAGAAGATTGTAAAAACGCCTTTTGCTTTCAGTAGCGAAATTATTCTCTCAATGAATGTGTTTTCTATCTTTAAAAATGCGAATCTCAATATCTTATCTTGAATTACTTAACTGTTGGTTCAAGTTTAAGTTCTTATCATGGTATGTATTGACATCTTTTAACACTTTAAGTGGTCCACCTAGACTATGTTCCACTTTTGTCTCAAATTTAAATCCCAAATTTCCAAAAAATTCTTGAAAATACTCAATAGTAATGTCACACAAACTTCTACCACTTGCTTTATAACTTTTCAGCTCTTTCGGAATATTAATAAGCACTTTACCATCCTCATATGTTATGCTTCTACCCTTAGATTTTAACTTAAATTCTACTGAGCTGTAAAAACCTGGTGTTTTGATATCATTAACAAGATCACTGCTGCGTACCTTTATACAATCCATGCTAAAATTGAGTTTTAGACAATTGGATTGACGGCAATCCATACTATAAGTTATTATTATATTAGAATCTAACACAAGCAAGCCAAATGGAGAAAGAGCCTTTAATATATGAAGAAACAGAAAATGATTATACCCTTCTTGATGATAGTTAGTTATCAATTCTTCCATGATAGAGTCACTCAGAACTTCTGCACCAGCATATTCAAATATTTTTATGAAAATTTGCTTAAGAAATGGACTATAGTTCTTTCTTCCATTCTCATCTTCTAAAATGAGATCTTTATGTTTTGAATATAGCTTCTCAATAAGCTCATTAGGCACTTCTTTCTCATTAATAGTAAGGTTGTGTGATCTACCAAGGTCAATATATGTTTTGTAACTAAAGTTCCAACTATCTGATTTTATTGATATAGACTTTAAATCAGCATATTTGAGCTTTTTTACTTCAGATTTTAATGCATTAACTATTTTTTTTGACATATCACAATCTTATATTATATACGTATTACATACTTTTCATCATAAGTAAAGGTTTTCTGTAAAACTTGATTTACTTTTTATTATACTCACCTTATTAAAAAAAGCAGAGATTTCAATATCTTATTTTAAATCCTTCAAGTTTAGATTCTTATCTTGGAATGTATTTATATCACTTAATACTCCAAGTGGCTTATCCAGAATATGCTCAATTTTTGTCTCAAAGTGAAATCCAAATTTTTCGCAAAATTTCTGAAAATATTCAATAATAACGTCAAACAAATTCTTATCATTTGCTTTGTAGTTTTTCAGCTCCTTAGGAATAGTAAGAGACACCTTACCTTCTTCATATGTCACATTTTCACCTTCGCATTTGAGTTTAAATTCCACTGAATTGCGTAAATCACATATCAACCCCCCATTATCGTTATATATGCCATCGTTTACACTAAAACTGAACTTCAGACAATTTGGATCTTCACAACTTATATAGGTCCTTTCTCTGTAAGAAGGAATTAAATAGTGGAATGAATACATGCACAATCCAAAAGAACGAAGTGCTTGACTTTGAGAAGAAAAGAATTGCTTGTACCCAGACCTGTTATAATAAGTTATCAATTCTTCCATAATAGAGTCATTTGGAACTGCTGCACCGGCGTATACAAATACTTCTGTGAAGATTAGCTTAAGAAATAGACGATAACTCCCTTTTTTGTCCTTTGGAATTAGATCTTTATGTTTTAAATACAAATTTTAATGAAATCCTTAGTTATTGCCTTCCCATTAATAACAAGATCACAAGCAAATTCATATTCACTATTGAAGTCCATATCCAAATCCTTATATGTTCTATAATCAGAACTTTCTGTAGACTTCAAATCAGCATATCCTCTCTCCTTCACCTTAGCTTTCAACTCATTAATCATTTTTTTTGACATATATACTATTAATAGCTCTTATACTATAATACACATATAATTACTAACTTTTTAATAATATAGACTATCAACTGTAACCTGAGTTACTTTCCGGTTTACACTTGATTACTCTAACGATAGATTTTCCAATTCCATCTGATCTACTTGTACTTTTTCTAACTCACTTTTTACCTGTTTATGGTATAAGTTTGCTCCTCTAACCCAAGATAGGTCACCATTTATTGTACAAACGTAATTGCCATTGTTCTTTTCAAAAAAAAATAACCCTATTTTGCTTTCGTCTTGACCGATTAATCCATTACGGACTACTTCTACGGTATAAAATTGACCTAAATTTAAACCTATTTCACGATACCTAGAATAATGACACACTAGCGGCTCATATAGTTCTCTGATCTTACCATTTCTTAGATCAACTATTTTGTGCTCTATCTTATCTAATTCCTCTATAACACTCTTCCCTTTTTTCTTCGCTTCATCATCTAACAGCTGTTTCTCTCCCAACCCTTTATAAATAGCAAAAAACCGTAGTTTTTCTTTTTTCACAAAATTAGATAAACGCTCTGCTAACTCATAGCACATTTTTTCTTGACTCAGTATTGCGCTTTTATATTGAGATAAAATATTAATCGCTATATGTGGACAACTTACTGCAATCAGATCATTATTTAAATCCGTTTTAATAATTTTTCCGGTCTCTTGATTAACATGTGCAGTAATTGATCCCAACAATATCCCCTCAGGGATTGTTATATCCTTCCCTATATGCTTGTCAAGGGCTTTTAAAGAATCAAAATCTATATATATTCCACCCTCATGTTCCGTAAACTGCTTTAAGAGTGACAGAGCAATCAATCTAAAGGTATCTATTTCAACAGCAAAATATGCTCTTTGCTCCTCTGACATATTATACATATTCTTAAAGAAATCCTTTATGCTAATGTCTTTACCATCTATTTTCCATCCTGTGTCTATTTCACTCCAGTCATATTGATGCAAGTCTATAACATGTACTCCTTCAAATTTTTTCAGTTTACATTTTAAATAATCTATTTGATTTTCTTCAAATCCAGGACCATTTATAACCAGATATATGTCCCTCTCCTCTTTGTTTTTTGATTTATGATTTTTGATTATATCTAAGTAATTAAGTTCGCTGTTCTTACCATCAGGTAGAGATGCACCATATACTCTTGGCACCCATGTTAGTATTATTGGTGCTTCATTTGATAATTCATTTATACTATTATTCATAATTTAACCTCTCTATATTGCTATATTAATAGAATAGTGGATTTTTTAATGAAAAACAAGTTCCTGCTGGTAAGACCTCATTTATGAAGTCCTTCTCTCCTAGTTTACAATTTTCGCTTTCGTATGTAGGTGACTGCTTTTAGGTAACCCTGGTTGCACTTCGAAAAAAAGAAAATAGTTCACTACTTTTTGAACTGTGAGCCATTGACGGTAGATATACTGGTTACCCCCAGTGGTTCGGCGCTAAGATTGTTTAAATCTTTCCCTCCATATTTTTCCATAAAAGCACGAACTTGCTCTCGATATTCAAGAAAAAAAGTAGATATATCTGGCTTATCTATCACCTTCAGTGGTTTACCAAGGCTATGCTCCATTTTTATATTATGCTCAGAATCATACTCTATCCTTGTATCAAACTTAAGGCCCAATTTCTCGTAGAGCTTTTTCAAATACTCAACAATCTTATTAATAATATCAGTAAGCTTATCGAGCAGACTGTCATCACCAGCTTTGTAATCTTCTAACTCTTTAGGGATTGTAAGCAACACTTTACCACCTTCATATGTCACATTTCCATTTTTATATTTCATTTCAAACTCTACTGAGCTACATAAATTATATGGCAATTGAATTGCTTCTGAAAAAAGTAATAATCCTATATCTACCTTATTGGAAAAGCATCTAAGGTGATTAGGGTCATTACACTCCATATGAATACTTATCCTTTCAGAGCAGGATGCTAGCAAATCACAAGGGAGTAGTGCTTCATTATAATAAAGTCTAAAAAAGCCAGGATATCCTGCCTGATTATAATTAGTTATTAACTCCTCAATAATCAAATCATTTGGAACTATTGCACCAGCGTGTTCAAACATTTCTGTAAAAACTGCTTTCAGAAATGTACAATCGTTGTTTCCCTCATTTTCATCTCTTATAAGGAGGCTTTCATGCTTTGAGTATAGTTCTCTAATAAACTCATTAGTTACTTTTTGTCCATTAATAGTGATATCACTGCATCTATTGAGATCTTTATATGTTACATTGCCAGAGTAAATGTCATACCAACCACTTGAGCTTAATCCTTTAGCTCCTAAATCAGCATATTTGAGCTCTTTTACTTTAGATTTCAATACATTAACTATTTTTCTTGATATAATAAGCTTTATAATTACTTTATATGTATATAATATTAACATATACTGCGTTAATTGTCAACTGTAAGAACTTTTGTCTCCGTATTATCTAATGAATCACCATAAGTGACTGCTTTGAGATAAAGCTTTTTTCCCTTTTGCACTTCAAAAGAAATTATTGAATCATCAAGCAGAACGAATTTTTCACCTGTGGTGTGTTCATACTTCTTAGTGCCCTCTTGGCCTCTAATTAGGTCACTAAGCTTATATTTGTTTTTACCTATAAGCTCAGCATTTTGGAATTTTATTATCTCTTTTCCTATTAAAGCTAAATTGCCTGCATTTATAGTACTAGTATTAGTGCTTGAAAAACCCTCTTTTGTCATCCCAGTGTCTGGGCACTGGGATCCATAGATTCCAGCGTCACACGCTGGAATGACACCGTGATAAGTTGTGTTATATGAAGAACTCAATAAACCAAAACGTAGCACTACTGTAATTCCCTCATCGGTAAATTCGATTACATATCCGTAAGTAGATTGTATATTTGCACTTGCGATAGGCTTATAATCTTTATCATCATACGAAATAAAAAGCGTTGCTCCTTTCCAACCTTCCTCTTCACTAATTAAAGTAAAACTTGCAATATTACCTTTAATATGCCGTAAATCTATCATTTCCACGATAGATTTACTGACGCGAGAAGGAGGGTATTCTTTAAGCATAAGTGATCTTGTTGAAGGAAAGGAGAGCTTGTATATAGAGGGATCATAACCAACTCCCATTACTTGAATGGACATGCTTTCAAACTTTGTTTTGATAATTCTCATCGTATGTCTTTTCTCGCCATCTGAAATTGCTATGACATCACTTGGTAAAAGCCATGCATATTTTATCGGGAGCTTAAAGTTGTATACATTTCTCTCTTGCCACGAAGAATAAAGTAAAACTTCAGCTATATTTTGCGCCTCCCCTTCCTCCATAATGAGAGGTATTGGAACTGTTGCAGCATTGCCCTGCTTTGGCAGTTCAGCATATTTCACATCAATTGGATAGCCAAAATTGCGGTTAAAACAGACAACATTGACTTTACTATTTAAATCTAGCTGACTAATATTAACAAGTTTTGCAACGTTATTGGTAACCATCTCGCCAATTGGTATTTCAGTTTTCACTCCCCTGCCCTTTTGAATAAATTTCAGTTTTGAGTTCTGTTCAACCACATCAAAAAAATAGCACCTTCGCAGCATTTTAATAATTGAGCGTACGGGTTGCTGATCATTTATTACATACCCAGATAGTAATCCTTTAACATCACTTGTATCAAACTGATCGCCTTTGAGACCTACCTTTTGCAACAGATCAGACAAAACATCGGAAACATTAAGTTGTGAAATTTTTCCCTGAATCCAGTGCCCGGTCTGCCAGTTATGGCAGTCAGCCCACATGTCACATAAATTGGGGAAATAAGGAAATGGCCTTGCATCCCACGCCCAGAGGAACATTTTCTCCACCATTTCTGAGCTTTGCCACTTTTTTAATGTTCCTTCGATTGCAGTTTTCTGCGAAAGAAAGCTCACCTCTCCGTTTGAGTATCGTGGATATTTACTCTCTATACTACCTTTATCAACAAACACATTGGGCTCATTAGTGCAGCCGTTCATACTGGGAAATCCATATTCGGTAAACCATATTTTCTTCATTTTTGGCTGCCATTTTGTTTTACTACCACCTGGATTTACATGAACTTCACTCCACCATTTCTCAATATTTTTCCACGCATACATGCTGTCGTTATACTTTACTTTCTCAGGCTCACTCTTTGAGTAATCGTAAAAATAATCATACCCTACTCCGCTGCTCCAACCATAGATTACATCTTCCGCGGAATAGCCAAAAGGAGGTTCTTCGCCATCGGTGAGTGGAAAGTAAGCATCTATGCCAATAACATCGATGAACTGTGAAGACCATAGTTCATCCATATTATACCAACCATCATATGAATGATACTCACTCCAATCGGCAGCGTAAGTTACGTTTACTTCTTTTCCAAGCTGAAGCTTTACTTGCTTTGCAACTTTAACTAGCTCTGCTACTGCAGGATAGTTACCCTCTACATCTTTTACTCTGGTAAGCTGCGCAAATTCAGACCCGATGATAAACCCTTCCACTTTAGTTTGTTTGGCAATGCTCGTGTAATGCTCTATGAATTTACTATACTGATTCTCAAAAAAATCACTTATATCTTCAGGAGGCCCGCTCAATTTTCCCCGCCACTCTTTGTTTTTTGTGTCAAGCAAGAGCATTGGATAGAGCATCACCTTATAACCTCTGCTATGCAGCTCTTCTATATATCTTATTAGTGCTGCATCGCTAACTGTACCACCATATCTTGGATTTCCATGATTATCTTTTGAAATGAGCTGGGCATTATCCCTGGTTATATTTCCTACTTGCCAATCATCAGGCACTATAGCAGAATCGTCTTGAAATTCAACTGCAGGATATATTTTACAATCTTTGATATTCAAACTGCTCGCAAACCAATTAACCACTACCGATGCCCATTCAACATTTGGTAAACTTTCCTTCAATTGGTCCAAAGAAAGCATAGCATCGCTCTTTTTTGTGTGATTATTGTGATTTACTCTTTGTACCGGTCCATAGGGAATATATTGACTACTGCTTATTTTTTCTCGTGCAATTTTCTTCTGTATTTTCGTATCATACACAAACTCCCCTGAACCTGGTATGATATTGATATTTTTAATGTTTTCTGCTACTGAGAATCCACTGAGCTTCAGTGCAGTTTGCACTTCAAATGTAAACACCGGAACACGATTACTATAGTCTGCCAAAGGGAAATTTTTGATGACTATGTAAGATATTCCTCTATAAGCTGGTACATTCTTCTCACCTTCGATTGATAACATAAACGGATCAGGGTTTTGGTCTTCTCTACCGTGGTAAAAAGTATAATCTATTTGGTCAAAGCTAAGCGATTTTGTACCCCCCCAGATTCTATTTAATTTTTCCACTTTCCCCTTGCAAATTGCAATTGCGAGTGTTGCATAGTAGTTATATGTAATATTTATACCTCTTCCTGTTTTATTTTGAGTGGTTATCGCCTCCTCTTTTATTGGCTGTGACCAAATAATGTTTCCAGCAATGCGAGCAGTGCCATAGATAATTGGAATTGCTTTGCCATAAGTTGAGGTTTGAACTTGCAGATTTTTCAGCCTCGCCCCATGCGTTATCTTTTGCTCAGCATCAAGACTAAACATTGCACTATCAAGCTGTGCACCAAGCAGAGCCCCGAGCTCTGAGCCGATAATTTGGCCAATTGGACCAAAGATACTACCTGCTTGACCTAAAATTGATGATAAAATTATTGTAGACATAATATTCTCCTTTTTGATAGATTGTTTTGAATTGTTGAGTTAGCAAATGTCAGTAGCTGACACTGGCCTACATGAAAAATATAGATTCCAGTGTCAAGCACTGGAATGACATGATTTGAATGGTGTCATGCAAGTAGCTGACATTGGCGTCCATGAAAAGGGATGCCAGTGCCTCCTTTTCCTGTCATCCCAGTGCTTGACACTGGGATCCATTTTTCTATCATTATCAAAAACGTTGTATTTCAACATAAAGCAGCTACTTTTATACTTGCAAGTTTAATAAAACTCCTGGATCCCAGTGTCTGGGCACTGGAATGACATCCTTCTGATAGATAATAGCTGTGTACTGTGATACTGGAATGACACCCTTTTAGAAGTTCAATGACCCTTCTGGATAAAAACTATTGTCAAGCACTGGAATGACATTTGTGTCACTTGCATGGCCAGACTATGTAGTAATTCTCCTTATTCCTCAATTTGCCGATTACTTCCTCGAGAAGATACATCACTCAATGAAGAGCTTACTGATGAACTTCTAGATAAGCTTCCAGATGATAGCCTTATATACTTGTTTTTAGTTTTCCCGTTACTATGTTTCTTATCTGGCTCATCTTTTATGTTATGCTTCTTCTTGAAATTTTTACAGAAAGTGCGAAGATATTTTATTTCGCCTTCCTTTTCTGTAGTTTCGCTTATTTTATCGATTAAGCAAATCAGATTTGCCATTGAGAATCCCTTACTAGCCTGTACAAGAATTTTCATATCGCTATCTTTTAATTTTTCGAGCCGTTCTTGTAATATTTTTTGACGTGTATCGTCTTTATCCAGCCCAGGAACCTCAATACACTCCAAACGACCACCCCTAATAAGCGCAGGATCTAAATGATTCTTATGATTAGTTGCAGCAACTACCGTTATATTTTTTGAGGATAAAAACTCTTTATCCAATTTAGTGAGTAAATAAGTTAAAGGCCCTGCATCCTCATGAACAGTTCGCTTTTTACCAACTCCGTCAATCTCATCTATAAAAATCATACAAGGACTATTTGTCTCTGCTTTCTCAAAAACTTGATCTATATTCCTTTGACTAGACAAGCAAGACGCAGAAACAGACATAAACGCAAACAGAGATTTAGTTTGATTTGCAATTGCCTTACTAATACTAGTCTTACCAGTTCCTGGTGGACCGTACAAGAGATATCCTCCGCTTTTTGACTCACAAATTCCTCTCAACTTTTCTTTTATGTCACTTGGTAATATAATATTATCAAATGTTGTATTCCATCCTCTTGCTTCACCTTTTGCGTAAAATTCCATATTCAGCTTTGCTTCTACTTCATTTTTTGTTGTAGGACTATTAATTAACCTTGCAGAAAGATCACTAACCTCTTTTTTTAACCCATTCACTTCATCTTTCGTTACAAAATTCTCTGAAATTCTATGAACTTTTTCTTCTAGACCACTAAACCCGTATTTATTTTCTTTATCCTTTCCATCTTCTAATTCTTCTTTAATTGGAGTCAGCTTATTTTCTTCTTTACTTGACTCTTTATTTAGCTCTTTGACTTCAGCTTTCGAGTTTTCTTGAGATTTTTTACTTTGTTTAATCATTTTATATGAAAACACAATTACTACTGCAGAAAGCGCAAATAAAATAAAAATAACAGGGGGAGCTATATTTAAAGCTGCAACTGAAGATAAAAATGCAACGTAAGGAGCTACAGCAAAAACTCCAGATGTAATTAATGTAAGAGAAGCAATAGCACCAGCTATAAAAAAAGGTATATTAGCTCTACTAGACATATTTTAGCTTATAAACAGTTAATTTATAAATAATACATTTAAAGAGTACAAGCTTTTCATAGTAAAGCAAGACTAACTTAAGGCATCCTTAATCAATCTATGATCGAGGTATTATGCAGTATTAAGATATAAGATGGTATGTTGTATTTTTAATTCAGTGTTCTTTTTCTATCATTCCAGGGTACTGGAATGATAGATGCTATGATAAGAAATTCAATAACTTAAAGTAGGTAATTAAAGCCTCTAATTAAGATCTAAATCTATAGTTATTATAAGCAACACTAAAGAAGTGCGGAAGTAAAAATTTACAAAAGAGCATTATGTATACGTATGCTTTGTAGACCTACATTTTGCCACCCTTCTGTTAAGCTTTGCCTCCCTTCCATTACGTCTTGTCGCTCTTTTATTTCTTTTATTTCGTTATCGAATTTTGACATTAGATATTTAGCATAACCAGATGTTAATGCTGTTGATGCAGATACAGCTATTGCTACCATAACAGACGTTAATGTAATTTCCATTGTCTCGGTTATAAAAAGCGTCGATGTTACAAAATTCCCTAACATGGCAACTAAGCCACCAACAACTACACTACCTTGAACTACTTTATTTTTTAAAAACCCTTTTATACTCTCTACCGTATCTTCTTGGTGATTTATAATGGCATAATACAAAGGAGTTTTCTGCAAACTATCTTTTTCATAAACATCTGCACCTCTGTCTAGTAGAGCATCTACTATCTCTAAATAGCCATTTTTAGCAGCATAATGCAAAGGAGTACTACCATTTCTATCTTTTACATGAACACTTGCACCTTCAGCTAACAGAGCATCTACTACCTCTACATAGTTACTTAAAGTAGCATAATGCAAAGGAGTATTACCATTTTCATCTTTTACATTAATATCTGCACCTCTTTTTAGTAGAACATTTACTACATCTATGAATTTATATATAGTAGCATAATGCAAAGGAGTACTACCACTTCTGTCTTTTACATTAACATCCGCACCTTTTTTTAGTAGAGCATTTACTACACCTACACATCTACTATAAACGGCATGATGCAAGGCAGTCTCTCTATTTTCATCTTCTACATGAACATCCGCATGGCTACCTAATAAAACATTTACCAAATCCTTACAGCCACCTGCTGCAGCTGCAATTAACAATGTAAATTTAGCATCAGGATTACTTTGGGTAAATATATGATTTACATTAAAATTTTTACTTTCCCACTCTTGATACGCTATCGTAGCTTCCCTTTGTAATACCTCTTTTATTTTATTAATTACGTTATCTTTATTTACACTTGCATCTTTATCAATTGCACTTAATATTTTTTTCAGATTTTCAAAATCCATCTTTACCTCCTATAACTTTACGTTGCAGTTACTACACAATTACAAACAAAAGTAAACACATTTTTGGAAATTATTTAGAAAAAGAATCCATTGAAAAAGTCAGTAATTTACAATAAATAACTGATACATTTAATTGGAAGAAATATGTGATGTAACTATAGTCATTATAAACAACAACAGAAAAAACACGGAAGTAAAAAATTTATGTTGACTGTACAATATCGATTTCTAATATAATCCAGAAATAAAAAAATGTCGGTGCTGAAGTTATATATCTGCCTCCATATTCTCCAGATTTTAACAAAATTGAGCATAATTGGTTTGCTATAAAAAATTGAGCCAGAAAGAATATCCAGCTATTCGAACTATTAGAAAAAGAGCTATAATTATAGACCCAGCATACACTATAACTGGATTTTTTGAGAGGAATTTGTAAAGATTACACTAAACCTTTACTAAAAATGAAACGTTGTACCTTAAAGCTGATTTTCATACAGTTCTTGCAAGCGATAGCACTCTTACTTCTCTTGCACCAGAGTTTAAAATTTCCTGAGAGCAAGACTTTGCAGTTGCGCCAGTTGTTACTACATCATCAACCAATATCACGATTTTGTTTTTGATGATTTCGCTGTTGCTTATTTTAAAAGCCTTTTTTAAATTTTTTTCACGCCGCTTAAGTGAAAGACCAGCTTGAGGTACAGTGTGACGAATACGTTTTATTGCAAATGGTGTATAAGATAAATTAGATAACTTACTTAATTCCTTCGCGAGCAATGCTGCTTGATTATATTTACGTTTAAATAAGCGTATTTTATGTAGCGGTATGGGAATTATGACCTCTGCATTTTGAAATATGTCTTTGTTAGTTTTGTACATCCACTTTGCATAGACTTTCACATAATTTAAGTTATCAAAAAATTTAAAATTTATAATCATATTTTTGCTATGTTCATCGTAGGCAAAAACTGATCTTAATACTTTAAATGGTGGAGGATTGCTGATGCACTTACCACATGTATAAATGTTATCTGGAATTACTACACCACAAACATTACAGTAATGCTTAGTTAAAAAATTGATTTTTTTATTGCATTCACTACATAAATCATAACTTTTATCAATTATACGTTCACAACTTACGCATACGTTTGGAAATATGAGATCTGTAGCTTTTTTTAGTAAGAGAAGATTCATGAATTAAATATGTTAGGTATACCTTTTAAAATACTCCTCATAACCTAATTATTAAGAAATAGTCGATACTTGATCCAATAAATATGTTTTAAGATACTTGCCTGTAACGCTTTCTGGAGTCTGTGCAACTTTTTCTGGAGTTCCTACAGCAACCACTTTGCCACCTTTTACTCCACCCTCTGGACCAATATCTATTATGTGATCCGCAGTTTTTATAACATGTAAATTGTGCTCAATAACTATAACAGTATTTCCTAAATCAACTAGCCTATGGAGTATTTTCAGTAAATTATTTACATCTTCAAAATGTAACCCAGTTGTTGGCTCATCGAGAATATACAATGTTTTTCCGGTAAATCGCTTTGATAGTTCCTTAGACAGCTTTATTCGTTGTGCTTCACCACCGGATAAAGTTGTTGACGACTGTCCAAGCGTTATATAGCCAAGCCCTACTTCTTGTAAAGAAATCAACTTTTCCTTTATCATTGGAAGATCTGCAAAAAAATCACATGCTTGATCTATTGTCATATCAAGTACATCAGAGATTGATTTTACCTTGTAAGTAACTTCCAATGTTTCTCGGTTATACCTCTGTCCTCTACATTGCTCACATTTCACATAAACATCCGGTAGGAAATGCATCTCGATCTTTAAATGCCCATCACCTTTACAAGCTTCACATCTTCCTCCCTTGGTATTAAATGAAAATCGGCCTACATTATATCCCCTAGCTTTCGATTCTGGAAGACCTGCAAACCAATTTCTGATGTGAGTAAACATACCAACATATGTTGCTGGATTTGATGCTGGGGTCCTACCAATTGGCGATTGATCAACTTCTATAATTTTATCTATATACTCAAGGCCTTCTATCTTGTCGCATCGGCCATGCTTTACAGATGAATGATTTATCTTCTGTGCTGAATATTTATATAGTGTTTCTATCACTAAACTTGATTTTCCTCCTCCTGATATTCCAGTAACACAAATGAGATTACCTATAGGAAATTCAACATTTATATTTTTTAAGTTGTTCTCACACGCGTTAACTACCTTTATGAACTGAGTTGCTTGCTTTCTTCTTTTTGAAATTGAAATTTCCTTCTTTCCACTTAAATACTGTCCTGTTATGCTCTCTGAATTTTTTTGTACCTGATCTGGTGTTCCTTCTGCAACAACTTTTCCTCCGTTTACACCAGCTCCAGGACCAATATCAATCACATAATCAGCAGCCATTATTGTGTCTTCATCATGTTCAACAACAATCACAGTATTACCCATGTCTCTCAGATTTTTAAGTGTGGCAATTAATCGATCATTATCACATTGATGAAGGCCAATTGAGGGTTCGTCAAGCACATATAGCACTCCTGTTAAACCAGAGCCAATTTGCGAAGCAAGCCTGATCCTCTGGCTTTCACCACCAGAGAGAGTGCTAGATTCACGGTCAAGTGTAAGGTAATTTAGCCCTACATTCTTTAAAAATGTCAGCCTTTTGATTATTTCGTTTAATATTTTATTTGAAATTTGCTTATGTTGTTCTGTGAGGTTGTCTGGCAAATTTTCAAACCACTTAAGGGATTCATCGATGCTGAGCTCTGATATTTCACCTATATGTTTTTCATCAATTTTCACTGTAAGTGCTTCTTTTCTCAATCTATAGCCAGTACATTCCTTGCAGTGCATGATAGAGCAATATTTCTCAATAAGTGCTTCATTATAATCCATCTGGTGTTCTAGGATACTGACCAAGCCTTGAAATTTTAGTTCTCTAGAGCCAAAGAGTATCAAATCCTTCACTTCTTGATCTATATTTTTCCACGGAATATCAAGGCTAAATTTGCAATTTTCAGCCAGTGATAGAATTACATTTCTTAGAGATCCAGAATTTGCATGCATTTGACCTACTGGCTTTAAAGCACCCTCAGATATTGAGAGCGTTTCATCTGGCACTATCAGGTTTGCATCAACACTTATTTTCTTACCGAGCCCATTACATGAACTGCACGCACCATAGGGGCTGTTGAAAGAAAACAATCTTGGCTCTATTTCTTCAAGAGTAAAGCCAGACTCAGGACATGCAAAATTCTCTGAGAAAGTTAAAGTTTGACCATTTTTATACTCGGAATTGTGGTTATCAGGTAAGTTCACTATTTCTGCATACATTAAGCCATGGCCCAGCCTCAATGCTGATTCTACACTGCTTGGTAGTCGATTTCCTATATCATCTGATATGGAGATTCTATCTGCAATAACAAAAATATCATGTTTCTTGTTTTTATCGAGTTTAGGCAAGTCATCTATATTGTATGTTTCACCATCTATTTTTAGTCTCACGTAACCCTGCTTTTTAATTTCCAATATCTCTTTGAAGTGCTCTCCTTTTCTGCCACGCACAATAGGAGCAAGTATATATATTTTAGTTTCTAAAGGTAATGCTATAATAGTATCTACAATTTGAGATACAGCCTGTTTCGTTATTGGCAACCCAGTTACAGGCGAATAAGGTATTCCTACTCGTGCATATATCAAACGTACATAATCGTAAATTTCAGTAACGGTTCCAACAGTTGATCTTGGATTTTTTGAGATCGACTTTTGATTAATTGATATTGCAGGAGAGAGGCCTGTGATTGACTCAACATCTGGTTTATCTTGAATATTAAGAAATTGACGTGCATAAGCCGATAGACTTTCGACGTATCGGCGTTGGCCTTCTGCATAAATCGTATCGAATGCGAGGCTAGACTTACCAGAACCACTTAGTCCAGTTATAACAACTAACTTATTTTTTGGTATATTGACATCAATACCCTGCAAATTATGCTCTCTTGCACCTTTAACTCTGATCATACTTCATGTACCTTTAACCATTACAGCCTCAAAATACATAAACTTACAACAACTTTCTACTAATTTTTTCAACTATTACGGAAAACGAAGTAGCACAACTAGTGCAAAACATTTTGCCATACAACTATATAAACATCTGTTTTCGCCAAGTTAGTTCGTACAACAAATGGTGTCATAAAAGTATGTTTTCTACAATCTCATCAAAAACATGCTTACCAATTTTTGGAAACAAGAAATTTTATTTTATATAAAATATAGAATTTTGATAAATTTAACTTTTTTGTGAGATTATGCAGCGATAAAAATAAATTTAGAGGGAAAGGTTATGGCAATAGAGAAGGAGAAGTTTTTTGAAATAATAAATGAGGTAAGTGAAAGTAGCGATTTGGATGAAGATAATTTACTTGAAAAAATAAAGAATGAGTTAAAAGGAAAAGATGCAGGAGAGTACAACAAGTTTAGTAAAAATTTTAGTAAAGAACATCAATTTAGTATAAAAATTTCAGAAGAAGCTGCAGAAGATTGGACGTTGTTACATCTTGCTACAGCATGCAACAATATGTTAATAGTGGAACTTTTACTAAAAAAGAAAGCAAGTGTTAACGCTCGAGTAAAAGATGGTTCTAAAAATGATGGGCTAACTGCTTTGCATATTGCCACTTCTTGTGGACATGAAAGCATGGTAAAACAACTACTAAGTGATGATCGAGTGAATCCTTCATTAAAAAGCAAAAATAAGACTCCAAGAGAGGTGGTAGGCAATACAGAAAATAAGGAAGCAATATTACAAATGTTAGAGGAAGCAGAAGAAAATTTTTATGTAAAGCATAAGAAAAAAACTGATATATCAGCAGATGTTATAAATTCTGTGAAACAATACAATACCATACGTAGTAGTGAACAGGCTCCCATTACGTGTGGAAGTAGTGACAATATAGTAAGTGAGCAATACTTACATGCTGGTGTTAAGAATATTGTAGAAAAATTTGAGTCACCGCAAAGAGGAAGTGTTACATGTAGTGGTAAACAGACTCCTATTGGTGAAAGCGTTAGTAGTGACGACAGCGTTCTAGAGTCTGAGGCTACATTTGATACTTCTTTCTGCTCCGAAATAAATCACGACGGAACAGCTAATGAAGTTGATGACCAAATTTTAGAAAGTCTGCAACCTCAAATTCAGCTGCAAGATAGACAAATTCGGAAGTTAGAAAAGCCAGGTAAAGAATTAAAACATGTTGAGAAAGAACTAGAAAAGTTAAAGAGTGACTTAGCTGGACATGAGACTCGGTTAGAAATATTTGATAAACTCAGTGAAGAGAATCAATCACTAAAGCAAAAAATAAAAGATATGGAAAACGAGAATACAACACTTAATAGTGAATTAAGCAAAACCAAAGCAAATAAAGTATTACTAGAAAAAACAGAAAAAGCACAACTGTCTTTCTTAAAAATTGCTTCTGTAAACTTTGCAATCATGTTGACAGTAGGTGTTGCCTTTAGTATAGCCTTCCAATTACCAATTCTATTGATGATTGCAACTTCTGTGATGTCTTCATTGATAGTCGGTGGAGTTACATATGTAATATCAACGAAACCTACTGAATTAAAAGAAGTAAGTATTCAATGCTCAATGCAACATGATGTTTGTAAAACTTAACTTTTGCGCTTCCTGGTAATTTTGATATAGTTATTTCAGTTGAAATCTACAGGTTTACAGATGGCAAACTTAAGTGTAAGGGAAGCTTTGTGCACAGCGATCAGAGAAGAAATGCAAAATGACCCTGATGTATTTATCATGGGTGAAGAAGTTGCAGAGTATGATGGTGCTTATAAAGTAACAAAAGGATTACTGAAAGAGTTCGGAGAAAATAGGGTAGTTGATACACCTATTACCGAACATGGATTTGCTGGTCTTGCTGTTGGAGCAGCGTTTGCTGGGCTCAAACCTATTGTTGAGTTTATGACTTTTAATTTTTCTATGCAAGCTATTGACCAAATTGTGAATTCCGCAACAAAAACAAATTATATGTCAGGTGGACAACTTGGATGCCCTATAGTGTTTCGTGGACCAAATGGAGCTGCAGCAAGAGTTGCCGCACAACATTCTCAGTGCTTTGCATCCTGGTATTCGCATGTTCCAGGTTTGAAAGTAATAGCACCTTACTTTGCCTCTGATTGCAGAGGTCTGCTTAAAGCTGCAATTCGTGATCCTAATCCAGTAATATTTCTAGAAAACGAGATCGCTTATGGGCATGAACATGAGATTCCTGATTCTGAGCTATCAAATAAAGATTATCTACTTGAGATAGGCAAAGCTGCTGTTATACGGGAAGGAAAGGATGTAACTATCACTGCTTTTTCATTGAAACTAATGGATGCGTTAAATGCAGCAGATTTACTCTCTAGTGAAGGAATAGAAGCTGAAGTTATCGACCTCAGAACCTTAAGACCACTTGACACTGAAACAGTTATTAACTCTATTAAGAAGACCAATAGATTAGTAAGCATAGAAGAGGGTTGGCCATTTGCAGGAATAGGAGCAGAACTCTCAGCCATGGTTATGGAGCAAGGATTTGACTACCTTGACGCTCCGGTTGTACGGGTAACCGGCAAGGATGTCCCCTTACCTTATGCTGCAAACCTAGAAAAGAAAGCATTACCACAAGTGGAAGATATAGTTGAAGCTGTGCACCAAGTCTGCTTTAGAAAGAAATAGCCCTATTGACTCTTTTTTTTATCTCCCGTTCCACATTCTTCCATAAAAGAGGCATTTGTAGAGTTTATACCACCCATTACTTTTATGACAATAGTTTTAGCGCCAAAAAACACAGCGCAAAATACACCGAGGGCGAAAAGAGCAGGCCACGGCATTCTACCAAATATTGCAAGTAAAGCTGCTCCTATTATCACTACGGTCATAAGCGGTCCACCTATTCCCCATAAGTGTTGAAAGTGCTATAAGTGGAGTGATACAAGGTGATTGACGGCATGTAAATTCCCTCCTGATAGTAAAACAATTGAACGTATAAAAGAATCATTAAGATCCAATGTGAATTGTAATAGTGCTATTTTGAATCCGTGTAGATTATTTTTGATTTTATAAACAAGAAATAACAAAGCCGTAATAATAATCATGTAAATATACACCTTCATGCCATTCATAGTATGGCTTAAAAAGTGCTTATATCCAAGATTTTGCTTTATAAATTTAAAGAATACCTCTATGTCCCACCTGCGCCTATATAGCTCTGTTACTTCATAAGCTAACATTTCAAGCAAGTTGGTTAAAAACCATATTTCATCTCCTGCCTTATTTCGAATTTTTATTAAACGTAGGTCATGCTTTTCTGCTACTTTACCTCGTGCACGATAAAGATTAACTATTATATCTTCTAAAATCTCTGATCCATCCGATTTTTGTTCTCCTATAACTTTGTTCCTGCTTATAACATCATGTTTTCTTCCTACTTTAACTCTTGTGATAAATTTGTACTCCTTTTCATCAAATTCGGCAAAAGTTCCAACTTTTCTGATTCCTCTATCAAATAATAAAATATCCTCTTTTTCAACTTTAGCTTCATTAATGGCTCTCACTAATGCTATATCTTCACTAATTTCTTCTTGTCCTTTACAAAATCTTATACTTGTCGGCAATTGATCCTTTAATCCTACACTCACTTTAACTTGACTGTCGTTACTTTTACCGCCTATTTTTAGCCCATCTTTTATGAGATATCCCGATAAATTTATGATTGTCGAATCAAACTTATGTAAATTATTTGATGTTTTTTGGGGTAATAGCTTTTTAATCTTGCTCATCAAATCAATATATACTCCCTTAAAATATTCTGGATTTATAACTTTTAACCTTTTTGACAAACCACTGTATGTTACTGTACTTTTATCGCTATTCTTATCCATTATACACCTGTTTATTACCATTTCTAGCGCTCTTAAGCTTGTTTTTTGCCCCATTAATATTAACTTCATTAGACCTTTAAATATAATCTTGCCCAACAATTTAGTATTACATTTATCTACTTCACTTAATTTTCCTAGCCTTTCTAAATCCTCATCTTTTATTAAATTTAGTACTCTTTCTATTTGATCCATTATTGCCTCCATTTTCTTGCAATAACAGTTCTTTATACTTTTCTGATACTACTTTCAACACTTATGACCTATTCCCCAAACGTAGCCAATAATATTACATATTACTTGAGCAGTTGTATCGTCATTAGAGTTAGCAGCACTTCCAACATGAGAAAAAGAAATAAATAATACTATAAGTAGAATACAAAAAACCTTTCTAATTGTAGGGTTCATCCCTATACCTTAAGTTTAAATATTATAATTATATCTAAAATAGTATAATTTTCAGTAAAACTAGCATTGTGATTTATACAATATTGCATAACAAATGATGTCTATTGTTTGTCAATCATTGTCAATTACTTGAGAACTTATTTCGACTTTCGAAAAAGAACAATAACACTTATGAGTAAAATTTCACATTACCACTTTTATGTGTTATGATAAGTTTAAATTTATAAAGAAAATAAAATTGAAAGAGTTGAGAGAGAACCGGATAGCAAGAACGAGAAAGTTTTTATCTTCACTGTTTTTTTTGCTGCTGATTGCTCTATCAATACGCAGTCTCTTATTTGAGCCATTTCATATTCCTTCTGGTTCAATGAAAAGCACTCTACTTGAGGGAGATTATATTTTTACTAGTAAATATTCATATGGTTATAGTAAACACTCTTTTCCATTTTCTCCAAACATCTTTAGCGGTAGAATCTTTTATACCCCTCCAGAGCGTGGTGATGTAATAGTTTTCAAACCTACAAGAAATGATAGCATTAGATTTGTTAAGCGGGTAATAGGAATACCTGGCGATAAAGTGCAAATGATAGAGGGAGAATTGTACCTAAATGATCAAAAAGTAGAGTGGCGGCAAATTGAAAGTTTTTTTGATTATGAGTCAAAGCGTGATATAACAAGATACATAGAAACACTTCCGAGCGGTAAGGAACATGAGATTTTAATAGACAATGCATCCAATAAGCTATCACATAACACTCCAGTTTATTATGTACCTGATGATCAATTTTTTGTGATGGGAGACAATAGAAATAATTCTTTTGATAGTAGATTTCCTGAAATTGGGTTCATACCAGCGGAAAATATAATTGGACGCGTGAACATGGTTGGTTTATCATTTAAATTAGGCAAAGTTGATTGGTTACCATTTAACCTTAGATTACCTGTTGCCCTAAGATTTGACAGGATACTGCACAAAGTTGTGTAAATTCTATCTGTCTGATGATTCGCATAATTCTAAAGCAGAATTTTCTAACTCAGCGATAGCATTATTAATGTTGTCTAAGTCATTTTCCTGTAAAGCGTCTTTTACGTTCTGTAGTAAAATTTTTAACTTTTGCTCAGTGGAAACATTTTCAACTAGATGTATGAGCTTGTTACCGTTAATTTTAGCCTCTGCAAGGGAACGAGCCTTCATGTCTTCATCAAAGTTACTTACTGACTGATTGACCATATCTTGAATATCTTCTTCATTTAAGCCAGAGCTTGAATTTATTTCAACTGTCTGTTCGACTCCAGTAGTTTTTTCTCTTGCAGTGACAGTCAATATTCCATCAATGCTAACTGTAAATCCTATTTCAACTTTTGCAGAACCTGCAGGCAATTGTGGTATACCTTTGAGTTCAAATCGTGCTAGAGATTTATTATCTTTTATCATTTCACGTTCTCCTTGACAAACGTGAATTTTCATTGCTGTTTGCCCGTTAGCGTAAGTTGTAAACTCTTTTATTTCTGAAACTGGTAGTGGTGTATTTCTTGGTATAATTTTTTCAACTATTCCCCCCATAGTTTCTATGCCAAGTGATAAAGGCAGCACATCAAGGAGAATATTCCTATCTTTTGAGTTTGAAGTTAAATAATGAGCCTGCAAAGCTGCCCCATTGGCAACTGCTTTGTCCGGATCCACATCATTCAGCACTTTATTGCCAAAGAGTTTGATTAGTGAATTTTGCACTAATGGCACTCTAGTTGCGCCACCAACTAAAATTACCCCTTTTATATCATCGATTTTAAGATCTATGTTGCTTATAGTACGAGTAACTATATTTATAGTCTTATTAACCAAAGGACTGATTGCTTGCTCGAATTCTTCTTTGGTAATTTTGCACTTAAATAATTCACCATTGATGCTGAATTCAAAAGTGCCAGAGGTATCTTCACTTAGGTACTCTTTTATAGCACGTATATTGCAGATACCAGTTTTAGTGTATGAATGTTGTAATTTGTAGGTAGTTGTATCAGATGGTGCAGTGCTTGACACTGGAATCCAGTTCTTATTATATAACTTTCTGGTGTGTTCACTTGCAATCAAACTTTCTGGATCCCAGTGTCGGAGCACTGGGATGACACTAGAGCATTTTTTATTTAAACCTACCTGTTCTCTATACTTTTCAAGCACGATTAAACTAAGTAGATGATCAAAATCATCACCACCAAGTTTAGTATCACCACCAACTGCAAGAACTTGAAACACTCCTTGATGTAATTTTAATATTGAAATGTCAAATGTTCCACCACCGAGGTCATAAACTGCATATATGCCACTGTTATTGTTCTTTTCAATGGAGTAAGAAAGTGCTGCAGCGGTTGGTTCATTAATGAGGCGAAGAACATCTATGCCAGCTAATTTTGCTGCATATTTGGTTGCGTTACGTGCTGAATCATCAAAATAAGCTGGTACAGTAATCACTGCTTTGTTAACTTTCATCCCTGTGAATTTTTTTACCCTCTTGCATAGAGTTTTTAGTATCTCAGCAGAGATCTCAATAGGAGTGAGATACTTTTCTTCTGAGCATTTTACCCTAATAACTTTTTCACTTTCGTTATCTATTTCACAATTGATACCTTCTTTATGCAAATCTTTAACACTTTTACCCATTAAGCGTTTTATAGAAGAGATAGCATTTTTGCCAACATCGTAGCCTACTTTTAGTACATCCTTTTCATATGAAATGACAGAAGGTAATAGTTCACGACCTTGCTCATCTTTAAATATTTCTACATTGCCAGCTTTATTTACCATGGCAATTAAAGAGTTAGTAGTTCCAAGATCTATACCAAAAACCACCTCATTTGAACTTGGTTCAGAAATTTGAACTGGCCGCATTTTCCTTTATCTCCTCAAATGACTTATATAAATATCTCAATCTAAAAACTTGCGTAGCAGCTTCATCAAAATTTTTTGTAGCAAAAGCATTAATTAGGTTTTTAGTACAATCTTTTACCTTTTCATCAATCATCCTACTTGCAAATTGTAAATCATCGCAGTCTAGAAAGTATTCTCTTATTTCCATTGATTCATTTAATATTTCAGGATCAAGATGCTCTTTTTTGCTTTGTACGTCAAAAAGATCCAACAAATGTTCGGCACGCTTTAGCGGTGACTTCAGTACCTGATAAGCTTTGTTGATATTTTCCATATTTTTGGACTCTCTTTCATTTATATCAGTTTTGCTTAGCTCAATATATTTTTTCTCCAGCTCATCAAAGCTGATGTTAAAAGCCGGTTCAATTCCAAATAATGTGAAATGGTTGCTAGACATGAAAACTCTCTCCACAACCACATTTTCCTTTCTCATTAGGATTTTTGAAAATAAAACCTGATGAGAATTTTTCCTCTACATAATCCATTTCAGAGCCAAGGATAAACATGATAGATTTTGGATCGATCAGCACCTTGACTTTTTGATCATCACTGCAGCTTTCTTCAATTACCGACTCCAAAGGACGAACATCATATGCATATTCAATATCATATTTTAAACCAGAGCATCCTTTTTGCTTAATTAGAACTCTTATTCCTATTGCTTCTTCAAGGTTAGCATGCTTCTTTTTGTCCAATAAAAACCTTACCCTCTCTACTGCATTTGCAGTTAGAGTGATAGGTTTTTTAACAGAATTTACTCCTTGAAATTCACTCATATTCCTCAATGTTTTTGTTTATTTTGATAATCATGAATAGCAGCTTTTATAGCATCCTCAGCAAGTACTGAACAGTGTATCTTTACTGGTGGCAAAGACAATTCTTCCACTATTTGAGTATTCTTTATCTTTGTTACATCCTCAATAGTTTTTCCTTTGATCATTTCTGTAAGCAAAGAACTTGAAGCTATAGCAGAACCACAACCAAAAGTTTTAAATTTTGCGTCTTCAATAACACCTTTATCGTTGACCTTTATTTGCAGTTTCATTACATCTCCGCATGATGGTGCACCAACTAGACCAGTACCAACATTTGGATCATTTTTATCCAGATAACCAACGTTCCTTGGATTTTCGTAATGATCTAAAATTTTCTCATTATAACTCATAGAACTACCCGTAAACCATTACTTACATTATAACATATTTAGGTTAAAAACTAAAGTAAAATACACTAGCAAGCAGTACATTTTACTCACAAAATATATAGGTTACGAGTGTATTTACTTTACAAATACATATAGTGCATGTCATTCTTTATATGGTAATTTTAGAAGGAGTATTTCTTGAGTTTATTCAGTAATCTTTATCAAGGACTATTAAAAACCTCCTCCCGTTTTAGTGATGGAGTAAAAAATATTTTTTCTGGCAAAAAAAAATTAGATCAGTCGCTTTTAGATGATCTGGAAGAGCTGCTGATTAGCATGGATATAGGTCATAAAACTTCTAGATTGCTTATTGATAAGCTCGCAAGTATCAAATTTGGATCAGAAGTTGAGCATAGCGTTATCACACAGCAGTTAATGAGCGAAATAGAGTCGATATTAAACCCTGTAGTGCAGCCGCTCATTTTGAATAAAAAACCACACATAATAATGGTGTGCGGAGTGAATGGTAATGGAAAAACTACAACTATAGGTAAACTTGCCTATAAATATAAGGAAAAAGGGAAATCCGTTATGCTTGTTGCGTGCGACACATTCAGAGCTGCTGCGAGTGAGCAATTAAATATTTGGGCAGAACGTTCTGATTGCTCTATTGTTACTGGAGAGCACGGTAGCGATTCTGCAAGTGTGGCATATAGAGCTGTAAGTCAAGCGATAAAAGATAGCGTTGATGTTGTTTTAATTGATACAGCAGGAAGGCTACAAAACAATGTAAATCTCATGCAAGAGCTGTCAAAAATACATAGAACGATAAAGAAATTGGATGATACTGCTCCTCATGATGTTATTTTAGTTCTTGATGGAACTACTGGCCAAAATGCTTATAGCCAATTAGAGGCGTTTAGTAAAATGGTTGGTGTTACCGGGTTAATTGTAACAAAGCTAGATGGTACTGCCAAAGGTGGAGTAGTGATTGGGCTTGCAGAAGCTTATAAGGTGAAATTACACGCTATAGGAATTGGTGAAAGTATAGAAGACCTGAGGGAATTTACTGGCAAAGAGTTTGCTGAAGCGCTGTTTAAATCTGATTGAAGATCTCTTTAATTTTCTCATATGACCAAGCTTAATTATCATGAGAAGCCGTTTTTAGATGGTATCATTCCAGTACTTCCTATTTGAGTAGCCTTTTCTTGTCATCCCAGTCTGGGATCCAGATTGCAAGTGGGTTGGGTGAGCCGTTAACGTATAAAAATTACTTCCGCATATTTTCAATCTCATTATAATTACAAATAGAGATATTTTAAGAGCTCAAAATCTATCTTTAGCCTGCAGACTTTTTAATCAAACTTATTAAAAAATGTATTCTTCAGTGTATATCTGTCGTATGTGCACTGCATTTTTTTCTAACTCTTTTTATACAGGAGGATTTTATGTCCAGAATTCCAGATACTTGACCTTTACTTTAGCTAAAAACCAACTGGTACCTATGGTTTTAGAAAGTGTAGGAAATAGAAACGTTTCTGTTTTTTGAGTAATTAAAAACCACTTCAGCTTGTCACTCATGCTTAAAAAGTTATTATATTAATGTAATATTGATACTTGTATACTAACATAAATATATTTTAAAAATTTAAGGAGTATATTATGACAATGTCTACCACAAATTAGTGAGAAATTAGCAGCTAGAGCAAAAAGTCTCTTTGATGAGAGCGAAAAATTATTGCTTATAGCAGAGGAAATACACAATCAAGATTTAATGTATCTTTAATCACAAAAAAGAAGATATTCTACATCTTCTTTTTTTTATGCGATAATTAGCTACTTGTTTTCGTATTCGTCCAGACAAGGTAGTTATGAGTAAAAACAGCAAATGGTCAGTGCGTGAAACTGGAATCCAGCTAAACACTTTACAATGTTTTTGATGACGAAAAGACTGGATGCCAGTGTCTTGGCACTGGGATGACAGGAGTGTGAGATAAGGCTACATACATACTCCAACAGGTATGATGGTGTCATTCCAGTCTGGAATCCAGAAAAAAAAGAAGCCTATGTCACCTACTCAGATGACATTATGGAAGCTGGGATAACATCCTTCCCACAAGCAAAATGTTCATGCAGATAATATTTAATTGTGATTGAAGACCTCTTTTAACTCTTTTATATGACCAAGCTTAATTATTTCAATATCATGAGAAGAATAATTGCCATTTTTAGGCATAATCGCTTTTTTAAATCCTAATTTTTGTGCTTCCCTTAGCCTGAGATCAGCATGTGAAACATTCCTAATTTCTCCTGAAAGTGCAACTTCACCGCAGATTATTGAAGAAGTTGGTAGCGGTAAATTTACTAAACTTGAAATAAGGGAAGCAGCAACAGCAAGATCAGCTGATGGTTCCTGTATTTTGAGTCCTCCTGCAATGTTTAGGTATACTTCTTTATCATGCAAAAACATTTTACAACGAGCACTTAGAACCGCGATTATCATAGCTAATCTATTAATATCCCAACCAACTACTGCTCTTCTTGGAGTTGCCATATTAGTCCTTGCTATTAATGCTTGCACTTCCATTAAGATTGGTCTTGAGCCTTCAACTCCTGCAAATACGGCGCTGCCAACTACTTCTCTATCATGTACGGTCAAGAATAATGATGATGGATTATCAACAGGCATGAGTCCTGCTTTAGACATCTCAAAAACACCAATTTCATTTGCAGGGCCAAATCTATTTTTAATAGTACGTAAAATGCGATATTGATTACTATTTTCACCCTCAAAATATAGTACTGTATCTACCATATGCTCCAGGGTTTTAGGCCCCGCTATTTGTCCATCTTTCGTTATATGGCCAACTATTAAGAGAGAAACACCATATTGCTTTGCAAGAACAGTCAATTCATGAGCGCAGGTACGGACTTGAGTTACAGTTCCTGGTGCTGATGTGACTTTGCTATCATACATTGTTTGTATAGAATCAATTATCAAGAACTTAATACTCTTATTTTTTCTTATTGTTGCTACTACATCAGTTAAAGATACTGTAGATAAAAGCTTAATTTTAGGTTCATTTATTTTAAGACGCTTTGCTCTGAGGCTCACTTGCTCTAAAGATTCCTCGCCAGATACATAAAGACATTCAAAAGAGGAAAGTTGTACAACATTAGCTGCAATCCTAAGCAAAAGAGTAGATTTTCCAATTCCAGGTTCACCACCAATTAAAATGCTAGCACCTTGAACGATACCTCCACCAAAAACTCTATCTAACTCTTCTATTCCTGTTAAAAAACGATCGGGGGTAATAATTTCACTATCTGATAACGCTTTTATTGAAATTGGTGCAGATATACTTCTCGTTTCTGTTTTTAGTACTATTTCTTCGACAACCGTATCCCAACTGTCACATGCAATACACCTTCCTACCCACCTTCCAGTGCTATGACCGCAGAATTGACATACGTATGCAGTTTTCATAAAAGCCAAAATTATAATTATAATAAAAATTAGCTAAATAAGTGAAATAAATTTAAATAGAGAAAATTACCAATCACACTTTTTATCTTGTGGTTTTATTTGCAATATTGCTACTAAGCTGACTAATAAGCAAAAAATTACATAAAGCCCAGCAGCAAAGTCTATTTTAGGAAACATTATAGTAAACCAAGTGCATATCATAGGAGTAAATCCACCATGCAGGGCATAAGAAATGTTACGTGATAAACTCACACCACTAAATCTAACATTAGTAGGAAAAAGCTCAGCAGTAACTATCCCTATAGGATTAATACCCCTCTCGATTATAGAAAGAGCCATCACACTCAACATAATTATTAGGTAGCTTTTATAGTAATATGCAATAGATAACATAGGACAACATATTACCATTGTTATCACTATAAATAAGATTGCAGTGCGTTCTCTTCCTGTTTTATCAGCTAAAATTCCAAGCACTATTGAAGATATCGGCATTAATATACTGGTTATAATGAGTACAACTTCGTTGACATACGTTGTGACATAAGTTTCAACAGACACTATTTCTTTTGCAATTGTTCTAAGAAATATGGTAAATCCAACAGCAACATTAACAGGTACAGATATTAAAATGGCAAGTATCAGGGCTCTTTTATAGCGTTTTGTAAGCTCTATTATTGGTACATTAGGTAAATTTCTTTGTTCTCGATTTTTTTCATACGCTGGAGTTTCTCCTAGTGTATATATACTACATGCGCTTATTAATCCTAAAATGGCTGAAAAAATAAACGGCAGCCTCCAACCCCAAGCGTTAAAATCAGTGGTTTTTTTACAGATGATCACTGCAACGACAGAGAGCAATATGCCAATGGAGCGACCAAAACTTATTATTCCAAAAAACATTCCTAGTTTTTTCTTATTAGGTAAATGCTCTATGAGATAAACAGAGCTACCTCCTTGCTCAGCGCCAAGTGCAACCCCTTGTATCAGATGGATTGTAAGAAGCAACATAGTAGAGGTTATTCCTATTTTACTATAACTTGGAATAAACGCAACGAGACTAGAAGGAATCGATATTAGCAAGATAGCAATCGTTAACGCCATTCTCCTTCCATACCTATCACCAATGTGACCAAATACGAATGCACCAAGTGGTCTTACCATAGCGCCCAGTCCTGCAATTCCAAACAATTGCAATATGCTGTAGTAGATATCTTTTGCATAACAAAATTCTCTACTAATTATATTAACCAGATCAATAAAGAGCATATGGTCATACCATATTGCGATTCTACAGAGTATTGTTGCAATCAATACTCTTGTTTGTTGATTGTACACTTAGTTTAATTTGTAAATGTCTACTTATTTTTATTTTGGCTGCTTTTTAGAACTTTGCAACTCAAGCGTATGGCTTACATGTAAATATTATTAAAATTGGAACTTGCATAACCAGCCATTCTGGGATCAAATAAGAAAATCTGGTCATGCGCTGGAATGACATGGTGGAATGTCCTTCTTGTCATTCCAGTACTCCTTTTCTTGTCATCCCAGTGCTCCGACACTGGGATCCAGTTAAATTTACGAGTATAAAAGTAATCAACGTTTCTGATGATGGAAAAATGGATCCCAGTGTCGGAGCACTGGGATGACACCTCTCTTAAATTACTTTAGCTACAAATATCAAGAAATTTACTAAATAGAAAAAGGTAAAAGAAGCCCCAATTGTTATCTACTTTTCAGAGTCAGCTATTTAGCTCACTCTGAAGAGTAGGAAAAAGCTATATGTTCTGTCCTTGGGTATTTGGTTGTTCAGTAGCAACATCTTCCAAATTTGTAGAAATAGCTCTTCTTATCAAAGCCGTTGACAATGCAGCACCAGCTCCAGCTCCAATTGCAGCTGCAGTTGTAGTCATAAGACCAGATCTTAATGACTCTCCAAGTTCCATATTTGTTCCAACTATGCTTCTAACTATTTTGTTAATTAACATTGGTGTGCCCACTGCTAAAGCAGCTGATAACCCAGCCGTTGATTCACTTATTGAATCTACTACTTCTTGTCTTGCTTCTCTTGATGTAATAATCCCTAAGTATCTCAGTGTTGCTAATAACATAATGGCTGGTATGGATAGCAATCCTCCAAGTGTTGCCCCAACAATTGTACTTACCTCTGATTCTTCAAGACGGGTTCTTGAGACTATCCCCGTGAATATTGCAAATGTTGCTAAACCTATCTCTTCTCTTAGCTCTTTTATTAATCTTCTATTGTGTCTTTCTTTCATAGATGCTACAAATTCTGCTCTAGATTCCATAATTTCTCTAAACATCGTATGAGCTTGTAATATAGGAATTAATTCTTCAAAAATGTTATCAATTTCTTGTTGCATCATCGGACGTCTTCGCCCTAATTCTTGTGAAGTTTTCCCTCCGATACTTTTGACAGCATCTTCTAAGTCTAATAATGATTTGTTATTTAGCCTTACGTTATCTTGACTATCACAAAAGACAATGTAGTCCAAAATTGTCATTCTCAGATTATTCATTTCTATATCATCATTAATATGATCTTTTAATTCACGTATAATCTTTAATGCTCGATTTTTCATACATCTTTCTTCTTCTGCACTATCTGGTGCAAGTATGAGAAAAACCATTCCAAGCAACTCTTGTTGTAAGTCTTTTAATTGTTCTAAATCCACAATAATTACCATTAATATTTGGTTAAGTAATATAGCACTATAGTTATTTAGTCAAGATAATTATTAATATATTAAAGGATGAAATGCCAACTAGCAGTAAATAGAATACCAAACAATGTCCTTTCCTGAGCTATAGGAAACAAAAATAGCAGAGTACTCCATATTACAACACGCGGATAACAATAAGTACCCTAAGTTTTTTTACTGAATTTTGCCTGCAGGTCAAAACAAGTGTTAATACCCTTACTTTCATGGTAAGGGAGTTGGGAAAATTTGTAAAGTAGGCTCTTTCATTAGGTTTTTTGCTAACATTAAAACAATTCACTTAAAAAACTGAGAAGACCATTAAAATATTTTTTTACTTTTTATTCTATATATTTCAACATATTACCTTTAAGTACTAATAATTATGGCATTATTGATAGTTGAGTCGCCGGCAAAGGCAAAGACGATAGGTAAATATTTGAGTAAAGAATTTAAAGTGGCTGCATCCTTTGGCCACGTCAGAGATCTGCCAGCGAAGAATGGTTCTGTTGATCCTGATAATGACTTTGCCATGAAGTATGAGATTATTGAAAAAGCAGAAAAGTATGTAAAAGAGTTAGTCAAGGAAGCTAGTAAAACATCAGATATATACCTTGCAACAGATCCAGACAGAGAAGGGGAAGCAATAGCTTGGAATGTGATAGAGGCACTAAAGGAAAGAAAAGCAATCAATGATGAAAGCAACATTCATAGAGTAGTCTTTAACGAAATAACAAAAAGAGCAGTGCAAGAAGCTATAAAAAATCCACGTGAAATTAATATGGACTTAGTGCGTGCACAGCAAGCACGCAGAGCTTTGGATTATCTAGTTGGATTTAGCTTGTCACCGCTGCTGTGGACAAAATTGTCGGGAAGCAAATCTGCAGGGCGAGTGCAGTCTGTTGCATTAAAGCTTATATGCGAACGAGAGGATGAAATCAGTAAGTTTATAACACAGGAGTATTGGAGCATAAAGGCAGAAATGCAAAATAGCAAATATGAGGCTTTTTTTGTTATGCTGAGTCACTATGACAATAAGAAGCTAGAAAAATTTGATATTAAAAATGAAGAAGAGGCAAAGAACTTAGTCAGGGAGATCGAGTCAAGGCAGTATGCTGTAAGCACAGTAGAACGCAAGCAAGTTAAGAGAAACCCGCTTCCTCCATTTATCACCTCAAGTCTTCAGCAAGATGCAGTGAATAAACTGTATTTTAATGTGAAAAATGTTATGCGAGTAGCGCAAAATTTATATGAAGGTATCAATATTGGTGGTGAAATCGTAGGGTTGATAACTTACATGCGTACAGATGGGTTTCATATTGCAGATGAGGCTATAAACTCAATTAGAGGGTCAATTAAGTCGTTATATGGTGATAAATATTTACCGCAGTCTCCTCGTAAATATGTAAAAAAGGTCAAAAATGCTCAAGAAGCACATGAAGCAATCCGGCCAACTGATATTAATAGAACGCCGGGTAGTATTAAGGATTACTTAATGCCAGAGCAATTTAAATTGTACGATTTAATCTGGAAAAGAACCATTGCAAGTCAAATGGAATCGGCGATTCTTGATCAAGTGGTAGTTGAAATTAGTTCTATTGACCAGAAAGTGATTCTGCGGGCAAGTGGATCAAGTATATTCTTTGATGGTTTTTATAAAGTCTATCAAGATAACATGGAAGCCGAAAATGAAGGCCTGCTACCTGCCATGAAGGAAGGGGAAGCATGTAAGCTGATTTCAGTTGAGCCAAAACAGCATTTCACTCAACCGCCACCTCGTTATAGTGAAGCAAGTATCGTTAAAAAAATGGAAGAAATCGGTATAGGTCGCCCGTCAACTTATGCAACAATTATTTCAGTATTACAAGATCGTGAGTATGTTTCATTGGATAACAAAAGATTTATTCCAAGCAGCCGCGGTAAAATCGTTACTATATTTTTAGAAACTTTTTTTCAGCGTTGTGTAGAGTATGACTTTACAGCACAAATGGAAGAAAGGCTTGATTCAATCTCAAATGGACATGCAGATTGGAAAAAAGAACTAGGCTATTTTTGGGTGCCATTTTTTAATCATGTAAATTCTGTTAAGCAAATGACACATGATGAGATTTTTAGTGGTATTCATGATTTGGTAGTCAATTGGTTTTGCTCAGAGGAAGGAAAGGAAGAAATAGGTAAAAAATGTCCTAATTGCTCTGGTGGTATATTGAAATTAAATTTTGGAAAAGCCGGTGTGTTTCTTGGATGTTCTAACTATCCTGAATGCAACCATACAAAAGAAATTACGGGCAGTAATGACAATTCAGAATATCCAAAAAGTTTGGGTATAGATGATGTGACAGGCCAAGAGGTAATGATCAAAAAAGGTCCTTTTGGACTTTATCTAGAGTTTAATAGTGAGTCAGAAAAGAAAAAAAAGATTTCTGTACCAAAAGATATAAATGTTAATGATATTGATCTAAATAACGCCACTCGATTACTTTCCCTGCCGAAAATAATCGGAGAGCACCCTGAAACTGGAAAAGAAGTAAAAATAGGTCTTGGACGATTTGGGTACTATATTCTCTATGATGGTCGATACTTTTCTCTTAAAAAAAGCTCTAAGGAGGTATTAGACACACCATTAAACGAAGCTATACAAATTATTGAGAGCAGCCCACGCAAAGAGCTAAAATCTCTTGGTTTTAATGAAAAGGGAAAAGAAGTTTTTATCTGCAACGGTAGGTACGGATTCTATATAAAATGCGGTAAAACAAACGTTGCTTTGGGCAAGAATGCAGATATTGAAAGTATAGATCTGAAGAAGGCTTTAGAGTTAATTAAGAATAAAAAGTAGACTTCTTGCATAACCATTCTTTATATGTTCTTTATTGTTGTTCCAGCGCTACACGCTGGAACTGAGAAAAAAAAGCCTGAATTACAAGAAAGAAAATATTCAGATAACGTCACCTGGTTAGCAGCTACAGTCGTGTGACGCAGACGTGCTACCAGGAAAATAGTCTCAAGCTTTACTGGCAAAATGAAAAGTAAGTCCAGCTTCTATACCATGTGTGTGAAAAAAGCCATTCTGTATGGTAGTAGTCATTTTATCATTACCTGTTTGTTTAGCCATTTTTTTTTCTTTATCATCAAACTTTAAAGTTTCTGGTTTGTATTCACTGCTACCAATAACACCAAAACCTCTATATCCGATATGCATATTTACATCTTCATTTATATGATAATCAAAGCCAGCCTTTAATTGACCTGCAGGTCTTATTGATGATTTTTCAAACATCGTCATTTTTGTTGCACCAATTCCAATACCGACGTAGGGAGAAAAAGAGAAACTATCACTTTTCCAATGATGATAAACATTTGCCATTACAGATATGTTCTCAATTTTGTCATGGTTAATAATTGATCCATATCGATTGCCACCTTCTATGTACGATATTGTCATCTGGCCGCTTGATAAACCAATATTATCTACTTTTACAGAAGAGTACATCCCTTCTAATTCAGCTCTATAGCTATTATTGCCTAGTTCTCCTGTGTAACCAAGTGCTACATTTGCAGCAAAAGGTGGGTTATAATCTCCTTTATACTTACTTATTAACTGACCTTCTGTTCTCTGAGCGTCTATGTCATTTATAGATACACGGTTATCATCTTTAGCATCTTTGCCTCCAATTTTTGCTTTCAACTTACCCAAGTTCAAATATTGACCGTAATATCCACCACCAAAGTAAAATCCTTCTGTTTCACTTGCAAAAGATTGTTGTGACAACAATAAAGCAAGTGCCGTAACTGCTAATGTTTTTTTACTCATCATGACTATTCCTCTAGTTAAAATAGCTAATCTAGTACTAATTAATTAAAAATGATTTAATATAAAAAAACTAATTATTTTCTAAGCTAAAAAATAGGTAAAATTAACCTTTATCCTCGATTTTATTGCCGTCTAGTTTGTCCTCATCTTCAAATTCATCATCATCGTCAAATTCATCCTTACTGTCTTCATCATCAAACCCATCATCGTCTTCCTCATCATCAAACCCATCACCACCTTCAAACTTATCATCAATATCCTCGTCTTCAAATCCATCTTCAATCTCTGGCTCATCGTATACTGCATCTTCAGTTTTAGCTTCAACAGGATAATCAGCAGCTTCAATAGCATTACTCTCTTCTTCATTACTAATCTTATCTTTGTTAGCAGCAGAAAAGACCTTGTTTGGATCATATGGCTCTTGTATAGGCACACGTGTTGGTTTAATCAGCCTCCTTGTGAATGTGCTATCACTATAGTACAAAATTTTCTTTGACTTAATTGGATAAGTCGATTCTATCAAAATTATCTGATCATCACGTGGCAGCATAATAATTTCTTGAGGTAAGAGCAATGCTCTCTGTGTTTCAGAGATATGCAATGATCTTGATGCAGGATTCAAGTCTAAAAATTTAGGTTTGTTTAATGATTCTTGTTGTACAGTTTTGTTTCCTATAAGCTGAGATATCAAATTAGCCGTTTCAATATTATTGGCTGCAAAAGTTATTCTATAGGTTGAGTTTGATAAAAAGGAGTTCATTCCTGCTTCTTCATATATTCCTTTAAGCTGTTCAGTATCTTGAACAATTAAAAATAACCTTACTCGATAGCCACGAAAGTATGCGATGCCCGTTTGAAATTGCTCCATTTTTCCAAGTGTTGGAAACTCATCCATTAAAAATAATACGCCGTAAGGCTCGTCATCCGATGGCAATTTTCTACATAAAAACTCAGTTGCCTGTTGGTAAAAAACCTGCATTAAAGGCCTGAGCCTAGTTAAGTTATCAGGAGTTAAACCAACATAAACTGTAGTTTTCTTCTTTTTAAAATCCAAAATATTAAAATCACTTGATGCAGTTGCAGTATCGATCAATGGGTTCGCCCACAATTCAAGCGACGAGTTCATAGTTGACACAACACCTGATCTTTCTTTGTCAGCCTTTTGCAAAAAAGCTGCAATGTTCATATACGCTACCGGATGTATTATTTTACCCATTGTGTCCAAAACTACAGCAAGATTGTAAACTACGTCATCGCTACGCATCGTACGCACAACCTCACCAAAAGATTTAACTTTCTCTGGTGCAGCAAGTAAATATAGTACCACCCCAACAAATAAGCTTCTTGCTTCGTTTTGCCAAAAATCTTGTTCAGGCATGATTAGGTTAGCTATTTTTTGCACATCGTCAACCATCTGTCCAGGTTTTTCACTAATCCATTCCAGTGGATTATAACAATGGCTTACCCCATCTGGCTGAGCTGGGTTCCATACATATACTTTTTGTCCTTGTCGCTCTCGCCAACCACTTGTTATTTCATAGTTTTCTAATTTTATATCATGCACAATTACCGAATCATTCCAAAATAACAAATTAGGAATTACAAAACCAACACCTTTACCAGAGCCTGTAGGTGCAAAGAGCAATGCATGCTGAAACCCATCAGCAATAAAATATCCTCTCTTATCTTTACCAAGCAATAGACCTTTTTTGCTTCTTAATCCCGCTTTTCGTATATCTTTCTCTGATGCCCACTGTGAATCTCCATGAAGTGATTCTTTCTTTTTAAATGGCCGCCACTCAATTAGTCTTTCTCTCACATTCCACAAAATAATCATCAAAACAATTTGAGGCAGTACAGAAGATACAACTAATTTAATTTTGAGCTCAAAGCTATATAACTCTGGATGATGCCAACAATATTGTATATGATCAAAAATTGTCGGCCAGAGAGCTTGAGGAAAAGGTGTCAAGCTAGGATTAATTGCTCTAAAATCTACACCATCTGGACCGTCAACAAACAGGTAGAATAATATACCAGACAAATAGAAGCAAAATTCAAGTATGCTAAAAGATACTACACCTCCTATGAGAATATTGCGTAGGTGATTTCCATTACTCATAAACTACTTTTTCTTAACTTACGTATAAATTTAAGTATTTTCATTTGAAGATCTAGTAAATAATATTTCAGAAATGCTTCTTTTTCCACCACTGGTCCTTTTGAGTTGAATAACAATGTCAATTACATTTCTAATGTATGGTATGATCTGATCTGGGGGAATGCCAAGATTTGCTTGCATAACCATAAGTTTTATTTGCTCAAGAGCCATTGCCGGACTATCTGCATGAAGAGTTGATATTGACCCTGGGTGGCCAGTGTTTATTGCTCTAAGAAAACTAAAAGCTTCTGCTCCACGCAGCTCACCAACTATTATTCTATCTGGTCTTAAACGTAAGCACGCTTCTATCAAATCTTGAGTGGTTACTTTTGCTCTGCCCTGCCCTCCTTTAGAAGCAATAAGATGTACTCTATTCGGATGATCATTCAAAACTATCTCTCTTGCATCTTCAACAGTAATAATTCTTTCTTCAGATGGAATAGCACGCAAAGTAGCATTAGTAAAAGTGGTTTTACCAGTGGAAGTTCCACCACTAATTATGATATTTTTCTTACTTATTACAGCATATTCTAAAAACTCTTTTATTTTTTTTTGTTTCAGTAGCAAATCTAGGTGACGATCTACTGGATTATCGGTCACTCCTATAACAGTTTCAGAAAAAGCCCCCATTTTTTCATAATCATCCAATGCCAATTGCATAGAAGAAGGTTTGCGAATTGAAATGACTACTTTATCAGGCTCACATGCTGGAGGAAACACTATCTGTATACGATAACCATTTGGTAATGTAGCTGAAAGCAGCGGTGTCTCTTCGCTCAGTTTTTGTTCTGTAGCTTGAGCAATCAACCTGCTCAGAGATTTTAAATGATTAAGATCAAATATTTCTAACTTTTCGCATCTTATTTCACCGCGATTTTCAATCCATACTTCCTTCGGTTTATTTATTGATATTTCATTTACACCTTCCTCTTGAAATATCCCTTGTAATGGCTCCAAGTATGTATCAAGTGCAGCATAGTTCATTTCAGTTATTTAATATTGACTGTGGAGGAAATACTATATCTTGGTTAACAAATACTTTCAATGCAGTTCCTTGATTAACATAAATAGTTGGTTTTTTATCTACACTCCTATCAACTATATCTCGCATGTCTTTGGAAAAATCATTGATTGACTTCCCTATTGCTTCATCATAAACAGATTTGCTTCTTTTCTGAGTTTGCCTCAACAGTTGACGTACATCGTCTAAAGTTATACCGATATTGTCACTAGTAATTGCATCAACTCCACTAGCTCCAGAACTTTTTATCACACTTACTATTTCTTCCTTTATTATTCTCAGCAAATCCTGATCACTTTTAGCATTTCGAATTTTTTCAATAGCCCTAATACCCAATTTCCATTTTTCGTCTCCTACCTTCCCAACTTCAGTTTTTATAGAATTCTCCAATCTCTCAACAATAGCCCCTTTGAGAGAAGAAATATCTATTTCAGTTGCAGTAATAGACTTCACTGCATCCATGGCAGTTAGCGCATCGATAAGATTAGAGGCTTTTTGTCCTATAACGGCTGAGCCAATCGAAACACCAGCAAGTGCCACTGAAGAGAATAATGCACTTGCTATTTTATTATCAACTATTCCAGCTATCCCTGCCCTTCCAAGCTCATCGGTACCAGATGATGAAATAGCAACATCTATACCATGAGGAAGAATGATCCTATTCCAATTTATGTTCACGCGGGCTTTTGCAACATTTGAGTCGAATGAATAACCACCTATTAACCTTGAACCTTTTGGTATTAAAATTGTATCACCAGTTTCTGCATAAACGTCTCTACTAACAACAGCACGGAGCATTCCTTGTAAGTCAGAACTTATTGCAGTTTCAAGAATAGCGTCAATAACTTTACCTTGAATAATCATTAAACCAAGCTTTCCAGCTTTGGTAGCTTTGCTCGATTGTGCTGAGGTATTGGATAAAACAGCATCTGTAGCTTTACCTTCCCCACTACTACCTGAAATTGCTAACATTTGTGCACTACGTCTGTCTCTAGGATAACCGCCACCCCCTATTGTAGGAAATGAAGTAGGCAAATTGCTAATAACATTACCAGAAGGAAAATTTTGCTTTGGTAAAACAGGTATATTTGACAAGGGAATTTCTTTTAGTTGCTCTTCTTTTTTTGTCACTTCCTCTTTTTTGATTTGTTTTACTTCTGGTATGACTTGTGGAATAGGAAGAGGAGGTAAGGGTGGCAAGAGATCAGTTGCTATCCTCTCGGAAACTACTACATTATCTGGAACTTGTTCTAACTTTCCTTTCAATTCTTGAATGTTTTGCTTTGTTTCCTCTTTTTTAACAATCTCTGGACCCTCTTTATTAGAAGGACTAAAATAAAGATAGTACACTCCACCAACTAAGAGCGCTACCATAACTATCATCAATGCCTTATAACCTTGATTAGAGCCAACTGTTACTACCTTGCTTTCTATCTCTGATTCATCTTCTACACTATTATGCCTTTCTTTACTCATATTATATGTACCACAACTAAAGTGACCTATTTATAACTTCAACTTCACTACCTTCATAACGCATTAATAGCTTTTTATGTACTCCTTTTATTACAACATAATCATCAAATAACAGCCTTTTACAGGATTCGCCTTCTATAAAAATCTGAGGAATTTTATTACTATTTCTAAACTTTAAATAGGTTAAATAACCATCATCGAATAACTCAATTGGAACTATATCTACGTTACCACCTTCATCAATATATGTATAGTTGTACCTCGTATTATTTTCTTGTATTATTTTTTCTGGCTTTTCTGTAATGTATTGCATTTGAGTAGGTAAAGAAACCTCATCTAAATCAACATCAAATTCATCTTCTTCTTGAGGATAATAAAAACGTATTACGTAAGATATATCCTTTTCAACGGAATAATCATGATCCACTTTTTTAGCATCAGTATCTGGGTATTTATCGTAATTTGGTCTTGAAATTAGATCAAAAATGTAATTTCTCTTTTTAGTTGTCGTAATAATCATGTTAGTGCGACTACTGACTTCAAATGGCATGACAAGCAGTTTATTATCATAAGGATTAATTTTCCAACTTGATGCATCACCAACAGCAATATTTTTGACTTTTTCCCCTTCTGCAAACTCAATATAAGAATAGTAACCTTGACTAAAAATTACTGTAAACACCTCATTAGGGCTATATACAAAAGTCTTTATTCTACTATCTACAGAAATAGGTTTATTATTAATAGATGCATTTAAGTTGCCACTTATTAGTAAAGCTAAAACTAACAATATCCTACACATATTCATCATCTACTCTATATGAAATAACTTGAAACCCTAATGGGTTAATATATCTTTGCTGATCATTCATTTCAAGCGATGCATATTTATACGACATCACAACTATCTTATTTTTCCTTGAGGAATTTCCATCTTTTCGTGTAAATTCTATAGAAAATCTCACTTGAAGAGCATCATTACCTAATTTTTGAATTGAACGAATTTTCAACTCACCTTTAGCATCTGAATATAAATTAAAAAGGTCATTCATATTCTGCGATTTTATATAATTGCTAAATTCACTATATACACTAGGCGAAGAAAACAACCTTACTTTTGTATAATAATTATAATTATAATTATACGGGTCAAAAACTTCCCTTGCTTTTATATACTCTGAAATAAAATAATCGCTCAGAGTTTCATTTGCAGAATATTGTTTTACTGTAACAGGATCAACCAACTGCACTATTCCTGACTTTTTGTCAATTTCTATAACGAATGGCTCAATAGTGCTACTTGTGCTAATTTTAAATATAGCTAATATGCTTACAGAAATTGCAACTAGTAATATTAATGTAAATAAAAGTAAAGTATTTCTCTGAGCAACAACTGTGCTATAGCGACTTGAATTCCAATTTATATCCTTATCCAATGACTCATTACTTTTTTCTTGTTTTAAAAATTTCATCATCTCAATATTCTTAAAAATCTTAACTTATATTAATTAACATAGCAAGCTAACAAAGTAGTTATAACAAAAAAGCTAATAAACCCTTAATCCATGGCCTAACTTGCCAAATTTTGTTTCCATATATGAATCATTATATTCATTGCGTTCCATAATAAGTGGTACACACTTTGTAACTTCTATACCGTTATTTTTCAACTCTGATAACTTTCTACCATTGTTTGTAAGTAATTGTATTTTGTTAATGTTCAATTTCTTAAGTATTTTAGCTGCAACAGCAAAGCTCCTTTCATCATCTTCAAAACCCAATACTCTATTTGCATCAACAGTATCAAGATTATATTTTCTTTGCATACTGTATGCTCTTAACTTATTAGTTAAACCAATGCCTCTCCCATCTTGCATCAAGTATAATATAATGCCATTCCCAAAGTCGGTCATTATTTGAATCGCTTGATGTAACTGGCTTCTGCAATCACATGATAAGCTGTCTAATAAGTCTCCTGTATAGCATGCAGAATGAATTCTCACTAATGGCTCATTATCTTTATCTGGATTGCCAATGATAATTGCATAATGTTCTCTTCCGCCACTTTTGGTTCTATAAGATATGATATCTACTTCTTGAGTCTGTTTTAAAAATAATGATGTTTTGCACACTTCATACACACTATGATTTTGTTGAAAATCATTCACAAGTAACGTATTTAGTGCAATAATGTCATTTTCTTCACACCAATTTTGCATTTCATGTTTATTCTCAAAAGTCATATCAGCCACTAATGCGTATGGCAATAACTCTGAGAACTGAAGCAAGGCAACAGCATACGCATCTATTGTCTTTGAGCATTGCAATTCTTTTATGCTATCTTCCTTTGAACAGTTTATTAAATGGAGAAGTTCATCAAAATTGCTTATCAATAGACGTTTGCTACTATGTTCTTTACTCTGACATATGTATTTTACCTTACTTGCAGTCAAAGTAACATATACATTACCTGATATAAGCTTATATTGACTAAATAAATTTTTTTCTAAAGTTTCAGCAGCAGCAAGCAATAGATAGTTATTTTCATCATCATATATTAAAATTGGAAGACCACGCCTGACTTCGCTGATAGCTCTTTCTACCTTATTGCTACTTTGATTTCCTATAAACATTTCACCTACACCAAACAACTTGGTGCGGTCGAGAAGACTTGAACTTCCAAGGCTTTGTGAGCCACAGCGACCTCAACGCTGCGTGTCTACCAATTCCACCACGACCGCACTTTATTCTAGTTTCTATATAATTACTTTAAATTACTTAATCATTTTAGGATTTTTCATCTAAAGTGTCAATCTGGTACTAGGATAATTTAGGAAATACCTGTATAATTTAACTATGAACTTTATGGTTACAAACTTTAATCATTTAAGATAATCTTACTACTAATTATTAATTTAGGTCTTTATACAAATGAAAATAGCTAATATCTTCATTTTTTTAATTCTATCTCTTACAATTAGCTTTCACTCCACTCATGCACAAATATTGTACACATGGTCTCAAATCATTCCAGAAAATAAATTAAGCATACGTGCGATTATAGACAATAATATGTGTCCCATTGCTTACGTCGATAGTAAGGAAGTAGAAATGCTAAGTCGCAGCTCAATTAACAATACCGAAACAGTTTGTGAACTGATAGTAGAAACAAATGCTCAAAACATTAGTATTGACAATATAAAAGTTCCCGTATTAGCGAAAAAGATCAGCAAAATTGCCTTCATTGGCGATACAGGATGTAGAATAAATATGTTATTTCAGCAAGAATGTAATTCTGTAGATAGCTGGCCTTTGAAAAAAAATTTAGATTCAATCGCTTTCCATAAACCAGATTTAATTATCCATGTTGGTGATTATCATTATAGACAAACAAAATGTAGAAACACAAAAAAGTGCGGCGATATTTATGGATATAGCAAAGAAGCTTGGTACGCTGATTGGTTTGAGCCTGCAAAAGATATTTTAACACAATCTCCTTTTCTTTTTGTTCGTGGAAATCATGAGAGTTGTAATAGAGCTTATGAAGGATGGTTCAGATATTTAGATTCATACCCCTTTTCCCCTCAAAAATGTGAAGATCTTATTTCCAGTTGGTTCTTAGATGCTGGGCCGATGAAGTTTTTTATCTTCGACTCTTCATCCGGTGAGGAAATTTTTACAACCCAAAGCACAGTTGATGCTTTTGAGAGGCAGTTTGATAAATTGATACAAGATAAGCCCACGTGGTTTTTGACTCATAAACCACTTTGGAGATCTCCAAAAAAAGAATTTTTGACATTAAAAAGCCATGGTAATCTTACACAAATTGAAGCTTTTGGAGATAAATTTCCAAGCAATGTTACTACCATAGTTTCTGGCCACATTCATATAGCCCAGATTTTATTAATGGATAATGTTCCAGATCAGATTATAGTTGGAAACGGCGGTGCATTATTACACGCTCAAGATCAAGAACCTGTTTATCAAAACGTAGAATTTAACTATCCAAATAGTAGAAATTACTTAGCACACGAAGTTAGAAACTTTTTCGGCTTTGGCTTTGCAATATTAGGTTTAGACGATCACAAATTTACTTTCTATAACCAAGATAATAAGGAAATGTATTCTGCAAACCTAACGAAAGACTTTAAACTCAAAACAGATTTAAATTAGGACTATTTAAGGACGCAGAAAAAACGTGCTGAGCTTAAAAACTCATAGCAACAAAAAACACTGAAATTCTTGTATATATCGACTAATCTGGAATTGATAACACAAAAGTCAGCGTATTAGTATGATTGCAGCTTTTAATGAGGGAAAAATTATGGCGCCCATGATTTTTGAAGGCTACTGCGATACAGACTTTTTAATAGCTGGTTCAAACTTTTTGCTGGTGATTTTGGATAATGCAACTTTTCATAGAAAACAAGTGAATTTGTTAAAAGTGTCGGTGCTGAAGTTATATATCTGCCTCCATATTCTCCTGATTTTAATCAAACCATTGATTTGTTATAAAAAATTGAGCCAGAAAGAATATCCAGCCGTTCGAACTATTAGAAAAAGAGTTATATATGAGCATGTTTTAGCACAGACATTATTTTGTAACTAGGCGAATGCAATCAGTGTTAGCTGCTTGAAAGGATATCAATTAATAAAGAAATGCATCTATAGTAATTACTAAGAAAAAGTAAAGAAGCATAGAAGCAAAAAATTTATGTTGATTTTGTCATATTCATTATTACTATAACTAGCATAATCACAAATATGGTAAAATAAATGCAACTTAACTTATCTAAAAAAAATAGTGAGAGAGTCTTATCTGGCGCAAAATGGATGGCCAGCCTTAGTGAAAATTATTTTGCATCACTGAATAATGACATCATTAAGCCAACTAGCTCTGTAAGAAAGCTGATAGAGGCTTTTTTACTTATTCCAATTATTATACCCACTGCTATTACACTAGCATGGGTAGCGTGTACCTATTTTTTTTGAATGCAGTGAGTATTCAAAAAAACGACTCATATTATCTAAAATAGCAAAATTTACAGCTAAAATCTTTATCTACATTGCTGCCACTATAATTTTAATTCCGCTTATCATATCAAATATAGCAACCTCACTAATACCTGCACTTATTCTTTATTGCATTAATAAATGTTTTCCTTATCCAGAGAATATAAGTATAGAGAAACAAACAAAAAAAGTTAGTGATGAAGAGTACAAGAGGCGTATTGAAGAAGAAGTCGATAAATTGGAACAGCAGAACGTTACAGAACCAAAGACAGAAATAATATCTCGAGCAATGAAAGTAGGTAAAGATCGGACTATTATAGCAGGAATTGTAAATGATGATATTGAAGATGGTAAAGGAGTGGTAAGAACAATTAAAGATGACCACAATGTATCTATAAAGGGAATAATTTCTTCTGGTAAGACAGAAGGTTACGCTACCGGGTTTGGTTTACAATGCAGTCTTATTGAAAAAGGTGTTGTAGATTTTCAATGTGGTTTTAGCACACGCACTGGAGACAATAGAAAACAGGCAGTTGAAAATCTCAAAAAAAGTGAACCAGTAAGCACTTTGCTCTTTGGCGATCATGGAATATTATCTATAGAGCAGATCGGTAGCTCACAAGAAAGGCGATAATTATTTCACCAGCGGCAAAGTGATACCATGTTGATTCATATATTTTCCTTTCATATCATCATATGACTTCTCACACTCACTTTCGCCGCTTAAAAATACAAACTGGCATGCTCCTTCATTAGCGTAAATTTTTGCAGGAAGTGGAGTAGTGTTAGAGAATTCAAGTGTGACGTGACCTTCCCATCCAGGCTCTAAAGGTGTGACGTTTACTATAATACCACATCTTGCATAAGTTGATTTACCAACACAAATTACCAGTACATTCCTTGGTATACGAAAATATTCCACCGTGCTGGCAAGTACAAAACTATTTGGTGGGATTATACATACATCTGTTTCCTTATCTATGAAACTATTCTCAGAAAAATTCTTGGGGTCTACAATAGCTGAATTAACATTAGTAAAAATCTTAAACTTATTACTAACTCTTGCATCATAGCCATAAGATGATAATCCGAAAGATACAACACCCTTACTGCTTTTATGATTCACAAAAGGCTCTATCATTCTAGAGTTTTCAGCCTTTTCCTTTATCCATTTATCTGGCATAACTGCCATAATTATCCTTTAAAGTTTTGTAATACTTATAATAATATGTAATAGAATTTAAATGTAAACCTGAATTAGCGTTACACTCTGGAATGGCAAAGTTTCCAGTATAAACTACCTATACAAAAATAAATTGGCAATATTTCAAGCCTGCCAAGCAGCATCAAAAACGATAGAAATAGCTTTACTCCACCACTAAAGGAGGAATAATTACCTGAAGGACCTATTAGGTTACTAAATCCTGGGCCAGAATTTGTAAGCATTGCAGAAACAGAGCTGATGCTAGTTATAAAGTCCGCATTGCTCAAGTAAGACATCACTATTGATGATATAGTGAACGTTAACATGTAAATTGCAAAAAACGTAAAGATGGATTGAACTTCATCATTTTCCAGTATTTTACCATTGAGTTTTACTCTATCGCTTTCACTTGGATTTAATAAAGAGCTAAAGTAATTCCTTATAGACTTTAGAAAAATGACTAAACGGAAGATTTTGATTCCGCCACTAGCAGAACCACCACATCCACCAATAAAGGTTAAAAAGAAAGCTAAGACTGAAATAAAGCTCCAATTCAAGTAGTTGCACATTACATAGCCAGTTGATGTGATGAAAGAGGTAATGGTAAATATGCTGTACCTAAACGGCAATAACACTCCCAAGTCAGAGTTTTGGTGCAACCAAAAATAAGCAAATAGAGATGAGATAATAATTATCTTAATAAAATAAGAGACTTGTTCATCATGGCAAACGTCCAATCGTCTTATAATTTTTAAATAGCTAAGAAAAGGTAAAGAGCCTAAAATCATAAAGATAATTGTTATGACCTCCAATATAGGGTTATTGTAGTAGCCTATAGAATCGTTATAGTTAGCAAATCCACCAGTTGATACAGCGGACATTCCATGGCATACTGCGTCAAATAATGGCATGCCAGCTAGATAGTACGAAAATATGCACAATAAAATTAGGCAGTAATATATCTCTGCAATATGTATTACTACGCTTCGCGTATGTGGTAACTTTCTTTTAAGAGCATCTGAGTACTCAGAATAGAGTAAATTATTTAAGCTCAAAACCTTAAATATGGGAAAAACTGCAATTCCTACTGTAATTACTCCAAAACCACCTATACCGTGCAGCATTGCTCTCCACAGTAGTATCCCCGGAGATTGTTGCTCGATGTAACTTAGAACAGTTGCTCCTGTGGTTGTAATCCCAGATACTGCTTCAAACAGTGCATCAATGTAGCTTAAACTATCAAGATAAAATGGAATAGCTGCAAATAGAGATAATGCAATCCAGGTACAACTGGTAATCGCAAAAATTGCCGGCATTCCATGTACCCTATTTAGTTTACCCAGTAGAATAAAAATCGCACTAAATGTGCAGGTAACTATAAACCCAACCAGAAAATTTTTCCATTCGTAACCTAGATAATTATTAGTAATAGCAGGAATAAGCATTGCTATACCAAACAACAATAGAAAAATTCCCACAATAAACGCAATTGAACGTAAAACTTGGAGATTTTCCATAGATAGTAACGTGAAAGCTATATGTTATTAAAACTTCAACCGCTTTGCTAATTTTTTCTCTTGACTTGATTATAAATACGTATAATTGTAGCGCTAAATTTGCCATAAGAGATAGAGGTAGGGTATGGTATTAACTGGCAGACAAAAAGAAATTCGAGATCCATTAATTAGTAAAGCTATACAAGGCAACTTTGAGAGTATAGAAAGTAATCACGATAGCGATATAAAAGAAGTTTTGAAAAGCAAACTGCCTAGCGATATACAAGAAAAGTTTCAAGAGGATTTGCCTAACCATTGTACCACTTTACAGTTTATTACATTCCAAAAAAACCAAAAGGAAATTAACCAATATACAAAGAAAATGAAGCAAAAAATTGAGAGTATTCCAAGTGGTTTAGCTATGCAAGAAGCGAAAGTAAGTGATGATTCGCATATGCAAAAAGTGAAAAACTTAAAGAGAACAAGTGATCTGCACCACAAATTACGTCAAGCAATAGATTATTTAGATGTTAAAAAAGTTAAAGCAGTATTAGAAGATTATGATACAAATCTAGCAATGATTTTAAATAGACCTATACATTCACAGAGCAAAACTACCCTTTTACTTTATCCTCTGCAAGTTGGTCTTAATAAACGATATATAGGTGATGGTAAAAGATTGAAACAAGAAGATCTGAGAAATATAAAAGAAATTACTAAACTTCTTTGGGATAAAGCTTCTCCTGATATTTGCGATTTCTGGCTTAAATTCCATCAAGATCAACAAGAAGAAAGTACAAAAGACAAAAAAGCAACCTTTGAAGCTCATTTGAAAAACGCTTCTCCTGATATTCGTGACTCGTGGCTTAAAAATCAAAGAGCTCCTGAAAATCAAGATGCAGCTGTAATAAAACTTCTTAAAGGTGAGCAACAACGACATGCTAAGATAGGTAGTGAGAAGTGGCTTGAAGATTTCATTCAAGAAGTTAAAGATTACACAGAACAAAAAAGCATAGAAGAAAACCTTGAAATAGCTACAGAGAAACCTACAACAAAATCTGTTCTACAAGACGCACAACTTTCTCAAATAAATAGAACTTGTTGTATTTTGTAGTAAATAAGTTCTTAGGAAATCTAAGTATGATAACAATAAAAACAAGAAATTTAAACGTTCTATTTTTAACCTAGTATCCAGAATAAAAAAAATATCAAAGTCATCATATTATATCACGAACCTTTTCCAAGACTTTTTTTATATTTTCGCTTGAAAGTGGAATTAAGCCAAGCCTAGATAAATATCCACCTTCAGTACTAATAGAGTCTACAACTTCTCTAATGAATTCCCTTAATCCATCAACAGTATCTAAGTGTTCTTTCTTTATATAAAGATATAAAGGCCTTGCTAACATATACTCCCCCGATGATATATTTTTATAAGTTGGCTCAATTCCTGCGATTGTGCTTCCTTGAATCTCATCTTGGTTTTTCGCTAAAAAGCTGAAGCTAAATATTCCTAAAGCATTTTTATTGCTCTTCAATTTTTGTATTATTATGTTTTCATTAATTCCAACTTCTATATACCTTCCATCATCTCTGATATTACTACATGCTTTCTTTCTTTTTTCGTGGTCTTGATAATTCTCTTTGAAAATCCTTGAGTTCATGCATGAATATTGATCAAGCATAATAAAATTAATCAAAGTTTCATGTGTACCTGTATTTTGATGTGGACCATAGATTTTAATTTCTGTTTTTGGTAGAGCTTGATTTACATCAGACCAAAATTTCTTGTTATTCTTTACTAATCTATCATTGTCTTCAGAATATGAAGATAAAGTTTCAAACAGGTCATTTTTTGTAAAATCAAATCTATGGCTTTGATTTGAATTTGCAATAACAATTCCATCATAGCCGATTATGATCTCTATTACTTCATTCACTTTATTTCTTTTGCATAATTCTCTCTCTACTTCCTTCATAGGGCGAGATGAAGTGGTGATATCTGGTGTGCCTTTCCCTATTCCTGAACAAAACATTTTGAACCCTGATCCACTTCCTATCGATTCTACAACTGGAGTTTTAAAGGGAAATATACGACTGAATTCCTCAGATACAAATGAGATAAAAGGAAAAACAGTTGAAGATCCAACAATTCTGATATATTTTCTGGCATCAACATTTGACAGTGGGATGAGTAATACAAATGCAAAAATAAGGAAAAGGCGTTTCAGCATCGTTTTCGCTCAAGAGTGTAAACTTAATTATCGTAATAAAAAATCAAACTGAAAAGCTTTTTTTCTAGATTTCAAAAGGTATAACGATCAAATGTGTGCGTAATGATGAGATCTGAATCACAGCATTCATACAATTACACCTGTATCAAATACTCTTATGTTTTTCAATACTGAAAAATTCTTCCATATTAACTTAATGATGTAATATATCCTTTTCTTTAATAGATAAGTCATCATCGACTTTTTTTACATTATCATCAGTAATGTTTTGTATTTCCTTTTTGGCAGCATGAAAATCATCTTCTGAGATTTCCTTATTTTTCTTCATTTCCTCTATTTCTTCCATAACATCTCTGCGTATATTTCTAATTGCAACTCGTGCATTTTCAGAAAATTGATGCAATAATTTCACTAATTTTTCACGAGTTTCTTGCGTTAAGTCTGGAAGAACTATACGTATAGTATTTCCTTCAACAACAGGATTTAAATTCAGGTTAGCATTGATTATCGCATTTTTTACTTCACCGATAACAGTAGCATCCCAAACTTTAACTGATAGAGTTTTGTTATCTATAGCTGAAACGCCTGCAACTTGGCTCAGTTTTTGATGTCCACCATAGATATTTATAACTATACCATCAAGTAATGATGAGTTAGCTCTACCAGTACGTACACCTTTCATATCATCATGAAAAGACTGAATAGTTTTTAGCATTCTTTCTTTTGTTTTAGCTTTTATTTCGTTTAACATAAATTACCTAATGTTTATAATCTGAGACTATAGTATAAGTACCTTGACCCTTAATAATATCGACCATTTTTTCTCTTTTTAAAGAAAAAACTATAATCGGGATAGAATTCTCACGAGCAAGTGAAATTGCTGATGCATCCATAACTTTTAAATCACGAGTTAGCAAATCTGTATAAGAAAGCCTATCATACATCACAGCATCCTCATTTTTTTTTGGATCAGCAGAATATACACCTCTTACTTGCGTACCTTTTAGAATAACATCACAATTCATTTCAACAGCACGTAGAGCTGCAGCTGTATCTGTGGTAAAAAATGGGTTACCTGTACCTGCTGCAAAAATGACAACTCTACCTTTTTCTAAATGATGAATAGCCTTCCTTCTTATATAAGGCTCACATATGGTAGTCATAGGTATAGCAGATAATACCCTAGAAACTATAGAGCTTTTTTCTAAAAAATTCTGCAAAATTAAAGCATTAATGACAGTGCCAAGCATTCCAATATAATCACTGCTTGCTCTTTCACAGCCAATTAAAGATGCTGATGCACCACGAAAAATATTCCCACCACCAACAACAATACAAACTTGAACTCCGAGATTACAAACTTCAACTATGTCTTTGGATAGTTTATCTATCACTTCCATATCATGGCCAAATAGCTTTGATCCCATCAAAGCCTCCCCAGAGATTTTGAATAACACTCTGGGGTATTTTACTTCTGAAGTTTTGTTACTTATTTGCATCATCCAAAGTAAGTAACTTATAATTAGCTAATTTAACAGCACTTGATTCTATAAAATCAGCAATCTTCATTTTATCATCTTTTATAAACTTCTGCTCTAGCAGAACAACTTCTTCATAGTATTTAGCCATTCGTCCATCTACTATTTTTTTCGCTACCTCTTCAGGTTTATTTAAGCTCTTTACTTGCTCCTCAATTATAGAACGCTCATTGTTTAATTTTTCTTGATCTAAATCATCTATAGATAAAGCTTCAGGTTTCATAGCAACTACATGCATAGCTATTTGCTTTCCAATCTCTTGTTTATCACCAGATGATTGCAATGCTACTAAAGCACCAATCTTACCTAAGCCATGCATATCACCATGTACATAGCCAGCAATAATCCCATCCTCAGTCTCTAGGTAGCAAAGATTGCTTAACTCTAACTTCTCACCAAGAACCGATGTACCACTCATAATAGCTTCCTGCACTGTACCAACACCTTCATATTTGGCATTTTTTAACTCATCAAGACTAGTACAACGTTCTTGACAAGCAATTGATGCTAAATTTGAAACTAATGCTATGAACTTCTCATTTCTAGCAACAAAATCAGTTTCACAATTAACTTTAACCAATACACCATAATTTTTAGCCAAGCACATAGCAATAAGCCCATCTGAAGCTACTCTATCAGACTTTTTGTCAGCTTTAGCAAATCCTATTGTACGTAACCTATCAACGGCTTTCTTAATATCACCATCACACTCTTCTAACGCTTTCTTACAATCGCTTAAGCCAAGCCCTGTTCTATCGCGTAATTCCCTTATACTACTTGAATCCATCTTCATTTACTTACTATCACCTCCCTTTCTGTTTCATCCTTCATACGCTTCTTTTTAGTTTGCACAATACCCCCTTCTTTTTCTTGAATAAGCTCATCATCCTTAACTCTAGACCTTGTCAAACTAGACTCTATTCCAGCTAATATAGAATCAGCAGCTAATTTACAGTAGAGCTCTATTGATTTTCTTGAATCATCATTTCCTGATATAGGATAGGCAATATCATCTGGGTCAGAATTGGTATCAAGTACTCCAACTACAGGAATACCTAATTTTTTAGCCTCTTTAACCGCTATATACTCTTTGTTAGTATCAATAATGAATAAAATATCAGGAACTGCTCCCATTTCTCTAATGCCACCCAATTCTTTATCAAGCTTTTTTCTTTTCTTTTCAATATTTCCTAATTCTTTTTTTGTTAAGACACTATCTTCATCATTTAATATTTTCTCATATTGTATCAAAGTTTTTATCGAAGAAGAAACAGTGTTCCAATTAGTAAGCATACCACCAAGCCATCGATCATTTACATAATATTGACCACAACGAACCGCTTCACTTGCAACAATATCTAAAGCTTGAAATTTCGTACCAACAAATAAAATGCGACCATCTTGAGATGCAACATCGTATAAAGCTTTCATCGCCGCCTCTAACAATGGTAATGTTTTTCGTAAGTCTATTATGTGTATACGATTCTGTTGATGTACACCATATATATATGGGGCCATTTTCGCATTCCAGCGACTAACCTTATGGCCAAAATGCACACCAGATTCAGCTAAATCACGTATAGTGACTTTAGGCAAATTTGTCATATTTACTCCTCCAAATAGTTTATCCTCCATGGCATAACCCTAATGGGACTACTTGCATAAGCCATGTGTGAAATTAAGTTATTTACATAGTAATAAAAAAGACAAAAAAGCGCAAACAAAAAATATTGACAAGTAGCAACACGTTGATTAGCTTTAAGATTGCAAACGTTAAAAAGCAATGGGGGGTGTAGCTCAGTTGGTTAGAGCGCATGCCTGTCACGCATGAGGTCGTGAGTTCAAGTCTCATCACTCCCGCCATTACAGCAGAAACACCTTAAAGTTCCTTAAGTTTCTTATTAATTTGAATTAATTTCTTTCAGAGACTTGACATGATATTGTAATTGCTGCTTAATCTATTTAACTTTATCGTTAATAATTGGGATTAAATATGTTCATTTCTGAGGTTTTTGCGGCAGATGCGACTAACAATGTATCAGCATCTGTTGCTAGCTTTATTCCACTCATTTTAATATTTGTAGTATTTTATTTTCTCATTATTCGCCCCAATCACAAAAAACTAAAAGAGCATAGAAGGATGATAGATCAAATAAAACGTGGTGATACGGTTATTACTTCTAGTGGAATAATAGGTGAAGTAAACAAAGTTGACGAAGTAAATGCACAACTAATACTAGAAATAGCACCAAAAATTGAAATAAAAATCCTAAAGTCTGCTATATCTGAAATCTTAAATAAAGAAATTCAAAAGCCAGTAGCTAAATCTATTGAAAAAAGCAAAGTTGAAAAGAATGGCAAGAAAAATAAACTAGAGGAAAGTAAAAAAGACAAAAATGCTTCATAATTTAAGAAGTGTGTGGAATATTAGGTATAGTAAGTAGCGGTGATTCAGTAATACCAACTTTACTAACCGCGTTGCAAAAATTGGAATACAGAGGGTATGACTCTTCAGGTATAGCAATTATAAATAATAGAGGTAAGATAGAAGTAAAAAAATCAGAAGGTAAAGTTGAAAGATTGTGTGAAGTTGTTCATGAGAGCAAGATATCTAGTAGCAAAGTTGGTATAGCACATACTCGTTGGGCTACACATGGAGCTCCAAATCTTAAAAATGCTCATCCCATTTATATAAATAATGTTGTTGTTGCTCATAATGGCATAATTGAAAATTACAATATATTAAAAAAGGACCTGGAGGAAAAGGGAGTATCTTTCCACACCGATACTGATACAGAAGTGATACCAAACATATTAACTTCATATCTTGATGAAGGGTTATCACCAGTTGATTCTATATTACAGTGTCTAAACAATTTACAAGGTTCACTTGCTTTGGCTTTATTATTTGCAGAATATCCAGATACTTTATTTGTTGCAAAAAGAAATTTGCCTTTAGCAATAGGATATAACTGTAATAAAGTGTTTGCTGCTTCTGATACTAATACTTTGAATTCATTTGTAGAAAAAATATTGCATTTAGAAGATAATGATGTTGCAGTAATAAAATCTAACGAATTCAGTATATATAATAATGGTATACAAGTTAAACGCAGAACAGAAAATAGCAGTCCAAGAAATTTTCTAATTAGTAAAAATGGTTACCCTAGCTTTATGCTAAAAGAAATTTTTGAGCAACCGTATGCATTAAACAAAACAATAAATCAATTTTATAAACAATATAAAGAAATCAACAAAGAATTATTTTCTGAACTAGGTTACATTACTATAGTTGGATGCGGTTCATCCTATTTTGCTGGACTAATAGCAAAGTGTTGGCTGGAAAGTATTGCTCAAATTCGGGTATATCTAGAAATCTCGTCAGAATTTAGGTATAGCAGCGTCAAGCTCGAAGAAGGTAGTATTGGCTTATTCATTTCTCAATCTGGTGAAACTGCAGATACTATGGAAGCACTACGTTATGCGAGATTGCAGAAACAAATGATCATTAGCATAATTAATACATTTAATAGCAGCATAGAAAAAGCCTCAGATATTGTATTGCATACTCTTGCTGGACCTGAGATTGGTGTTGCTTCGACAAAAACCTTTTCTACGCAGCTTGCAATTTTAGCATGCTTTGCTGTAGAGCTTGGAAAAATAAAAGGTATACTGGGTAGAGAGAGGATAAAGGAACTAAGCGGTGCTATTAATTCCATTCCTGAACATGTAGAGCATGTTTTGAATGTGATGGAAATACAACATATATCAGGCAGTATATTAGAGCACAATAATATAATTATAATTGGGAGAGGAAGCTCATATGGAGTTGCAATGGAAGGTGCATTGAAGATAAAAGAGCTTTCATATATCAACACAATTGGTATTGCAGCGGGAGAAATGAAGCACGGTTCTATCGCTTTGATAGACTCTACTGTACTTGTTATCGCAATTATTCCTTACGATAATTTATTCTTTAAAACGCTATCCAATATACAAGAGATTATTGCAAGAAAAGGTAAAGTAATTGCCTTTAGTGATAAGCAAGGAGCACCGCTCTTAAAGGGAATTTGCATAGATGTGGTGCAACTTCCAGAAGTTGACAATTTTGTTTCTCCAATTATCTACAGTGTTGCTATGCAATTTCTTGCTTATTCTATTGCAGAAAAAAAAGGGTTAGATGTAGATTGTCCGAGAAATTTAGCTAAATCTGTCACAGTTGAGTAACTTATTTAAAGTGAGTTGCTAATTAACAGCTCTCATTGTCAGTTATAAATTACTGAATTTTACTAATAAATTCATTAGCCCTCTGCGAAAGAATATGTAACTAATGTAAGGATGAGAGAGGCTAAAATCCACGCCTCAAATTAACAAGATTTGCCATTATGGTTACCAGACACAACTTAACCTAGCAAGCAAGAATTAACTAACAGAAAAATTGAAAACTAATATCAGTCTCTTATGTAATGCTACTAATATTTTTCTAAAAAGCAATATGTTTTCTATTCAGGAAAGTCTACATCGCCATAACAATATTTACTAGAATGAGGTCTTGTCTCACTGTAAAAACGCAACCAATGATCAACGTCTATCTGAAGATCTTCTAATAAATTGTAGATTGTTTTACAAAAAAAGAGGAGTAAATGAGAGCTCAGTAACTTGATTATAGAGTTGTACTGCCTTTCCATATTTGAAGCAAGTTGTTATTCTATCTCAAACCATAGCACAAAGTAAATATGGCAATTTACACTAAAATTTTCTGTTTATGATTTATATTATGTAAAGATACTATTTGACCTTGAGCTTTAAAGATATTATGTAATAGCATTATTTAATATGCGAGGTTTGTTATGGCTAAAGTAAATGCAGGTGAAAGCGCAAGAAAGCTCAAAGAAATTAAATTTCAGCCTATGTCGCCAAAAAAGTTCAAAGGCAGTCAGTCTATGTCACCAAAACGGAGTCGGAATTCTGGTGAAAAGCTATGGAGTGCATTTCACTCATTAATGAACGTAATATCGGAGCTAGAAGAAACAAAGGTTACAGTGGAACTAAAAAAAGACACTGAAATATCAGAAGAACAATTGAATAAAATAATAGCATTAAAAAATCAAGTAGAAGAAGAAACAGAGCAAATAATGATGCCATGTTTCAAGAAAATAATAGTAGAATTGAAAGGAACAAAAATAGAGAAATTGTCTACGGAGCTAAAAAAGCTGGCAGAAGTACAAGGTGAAAAAATACAAGAGTTATGTAAGAGACTAAAATCAGGTACTGGAACAGAAGAAGATCAAAACAAACTCAAGAGAGCAGTAAAAGGATTAGCAAAAGAGTGTTCCAAAGAGCTCACAAACTACGTATCTGATTCAAATCCGATAATGTTGTACACTGCTGTTATTGCTGTTGGTCTTGCTGTTGGGCTGGTAGCAAGTACTATACTTGAACATACAACTAGACTAAGTATGTTAGCAATAATTATCATAGCTACAGCATCTGCATTCGTAGCTGGTTGTGCTACATACGCAACACTAAGACCTAATACTAAAATAGATGAATCAAAAGAAGTCCAAATAAAGAGTTCTCATCACTCACTTTCCTAATCACACTTTAATTCAAGCTTTATCAGTTTTATTCAAGTTGCTTCTAAAAGGAGAATATCAATGGTGTTCTCCTTACTGATTTGGTTAAAATGCAGAAAACGCCTATGTCAAAATTTACACAGATGTTAAGTGCTGCCACTAATTCCCAGTTAGTACAATTTGTGTATCTTATTGACATATTTAATTTATTCTGTTACAATTTTTAGTAATTAGGTTGGGGTAAAACAATGAAGAGTTTTAAATGGCTACTTAATCAAGTCAGACTTTCATGGATTAGCTTAATATCAAAAGTAAAGAGCTTTTTTCAAACTAACGATACACATCATCAAACAACTGCTAGCAATGGAAATGATCATACAAGAAAAATAAGTGTAGAAAATACAATAGAGGCAAAAGGTGATGAGATTGATTTAGAGGATGAGCAGGATGTGTTTGAGGATGCTCTAACAGGAGAAGAGCTAGATGAAGAAGAATTTTTTATGCTGTTGAAAGTTTTGATGAACAGGAAGTTAATGCTAGTAGAGAAAAAAAGGAATATGAAAAAAATCAGTACTACAGTTTACAAGATAGTCTACAAGAAAAAAATGAATTTGATCATGCAACGCATACTCTTACACTTGCTTTCGAAATTGAAAGTCCATTGCCAGACTCTGACCTTAGTAAATTTAAATTGTGCGAGCTTAAGCAAAATGGTGGTAAATTCACATTTACTCTAGAGGATGACCAGAAAAATCGTATAGAGCTACACTCTGAATACCTTAATATGTATTTTCCTAATTATTTTGAGAAACACAGAAAAAAAGGAGCATACACTGAACTTTTTTCTCAAGAAGAAAATGGAATTAGCAATGATATTATCATCCCATTAGAAGTTCCAAAAGAGGTAGGGATACTTACTGAAAAATTCGGCCGGATGAACTTCATAAAAGCAAATATACAATCTCAAATACCAGATTTTCCGGGAGATATAAATCTAAAAGATTGTAAAGATCATGTAAACTTCTATCTTAATTCAAATAATACTATATCTCTTTTTCTAACGTCAGCACCGATAAAATTTGCAGCTAAATTATCAGGTACTCCAACAGAAACAAACTGGCCAATAAAGAATATTCTAGTCAGAGGTAGTTTTATTAATCAGCATATTGATAAGCATTCTATAGTTGAAGAAGCTTTTGAAGTAGTTAACGTAGAATGTGCATCAGAGCTGAAGATTTCTCAACCTAGCATATAGCCTTATATTCTTTCATCAGCATGATATAATTTTGTGCAGATTGTGTAATATGTTTAATTTCCTCATCTGACATTTTTTTGAAGAATTGTGCTGGCCTGCCAGCCCATATTTCTCTACTTTTTATCACTTTCCCATGCGTTACCAGTGAGCCAGCAGCTACCATAGCTCCGGACTCCACAATCGCATTATCCATTATGGTAGAGCCCATACCAACAAATGCTTTATCATGCACTGTGCATGCATGTAATATGCAAAAATGTCCAACCGTCACCATACTACCAATAATCGTATCGCCGCCTGGATTTCTATCTACATGAATTACGGTGCCATCTTGAATATTAGTTTCATCACCTATTTTGATTGATCCAACATCTCCTCTGATCACACAATTAAACCAGATACTCGCATTCCTTCCTATTTCAACGTTACCTATGATACTCACACCATCTGCGATAAAAGAACTTTCATCCATTTTTGGTTCATAATCTTTGTATTTTAAAATGTGATAGCTCATAATTTAAATAAGGTTTAATACATACTTGGATTCCAGTAGTCAAGTTACTCGGGTAAAGATATTCTTGACTTATGATCCTTATGCTCCTAAAATCTTTATTTTTAGCTCTATTCATAATGTCAGTAACAGTACTTAGTGTACTTCAAATAATATTAGTTGTTGTATTGGTAATTTTAGTGCTTCTGCAGCCACCTGGAAGTAGTTCATTAAGTGGCTTTAGTAATTCACAACAGGGAATGAATTCAATAATTCCGGTAAAGTCTTCTGAAAATCCACTCAGTAGAATAACTTCTATAGTTGCTGGACTGTTCATTATAAATACACTGTTACTATCAGGATTATGTTCAAAAGATGTACATAAAAAATCAATTGCAGAGAAGATTATATCAGAAAAGAAGCAAGAAGGCCAATCAACTTCTGTTCCATTTGAAAATTAATGAAAGAAACCAAGTTTATCTTTGTTACAGGTGGAGTTGTTTCATCACTTGGTAAGGGTTTAGTTGCTTCAAGTGTGGGAGCACTTCTTCAAGCTCATGGATTCAATGTTCGCATCAGAAAGCTTGACCCATATCTCAACATTGATCCTGGAACAATGAGCCCAGCTCAGCACGGGGAAGTATTTGTTACTGAGGATGGTGCTGAAACTGATTTAGACCTTGGACATTACGAGCGTTTTACTAAAATTAAAGCAACCAAGGACGACAATATAACAACTGGTAAAGTATATAATAAATTATTAAAGAAGGAAAGGTGTGGTGATTATCTAGGCAAAACTGTGCAAATCATTCCTCATGTGACAGATTTAATCAAATCTTTCATTTTTAATGGTACAGAAGATTTAGATTTTGTAATATGCGAAATAGGCGGAACCGTAGGTGATATTGAAAGCCAACCGTTTTTGGAAGCTATACGCCAAGTTAATTATAAACTAGGAAAGCAAAAAGTTATCCTTATTCACTTAACTTTAATACCATATCTCACTGCAGCACAAGAATTAAAGACAAAACCGACACAGCATTCAGTTCGAGAGTTAAACTCTGCGGGGTTACAACCAGATATTATATTATGTCGCAGTGAAAAAGAAATTTCCGATAATCAAAAAGAAAAGATAGCCAATCTTTGCAATGTTTCTTTATCTAACGTAATACCTGCTCCTGATGTAAACCATATATACGAGTTACCGTCCTTGTATAATCAATGTGGGCTCGGGACACAAATTTTGGATCACTTTCACTTAAGTAAGCCAAAACCAAGCTTACCTGAATGGGACCAAATAGTACACTCTATGAGACATCCAACACAAGAAGTTATCGTTTCCATAGTAGGAAAATATACTGAATTTCCTGACGCATATAAATCACTGATTGAAGCATTAAACCATGGTGCAATTAGTAATAAAGCTAGAGTGAAGATAAATTGGGTCAACTCAAGAGAAGAGAATGGAAAATCTATAGATGCAAAGTTTATCAGAGAAAAATTACAAAGCTCTAATTCAGTTCTTGTTCCAGGAGGATTTGGTGATAATGGAATAGAAGGTAAAATATTAGCAATAAACTATGCCCGTGTAAATAACATTCCTTTTTTAGGAATATGTCTTGGTATGCAGCTTGCAGTGATTGAATTTGCTCGTAACGTTATTAAGCTTGAAGATGTACACTCTGAAGAATTTTATACTTGCAAACATCCAATCATCAAGCTCGCTGATGGTAAGAACGTTGATCTTGGTGGAACCATGAGACTTGGAACATACAAGTGTAATGTAAGTCCAAATTCAAAAATGGCAAATGTGTATAGTAGTGTCACTATTTCAGAAAGACACAGACACAGATATATAGTTAATTTAGATTATAAAAATAACTTAGAAGAGAATGGAATGATATGCAGTGGTATATCAGAAGATAAAACATGCATAGAGGCAGTGGAGCTAAAAAATCACTCATGGTTTATTGGTGTGCAATTCCATCCAGAATTTCAATCAAGACCATTTTCTCCTCATCCTCTCTTTACATCATTTATTAAGGCAGCTATTGACAATAGAGTTTAATAGAACTTAATAAACTATATTCTAATAGAGAGGTAAAAAATGTTACTAAGAAATAGTAAAGATAGCATTACATATAGATCTGCGACCTTCGAGCAATTGAACAGGCATGTAGAACAAATAATATATAAATTAGAGGGGGATCAAATTATAGAGGATATAATGGAAGAAGTAGTTGTAGCTATAAACGAACTAAAATCGGTAGAAGAAATAAAAAAATATTTAAAGCGAGAAATAGATAGCCTTGTAAAAAGGACAATAGTCCTTAGTGAATTCTATAACCTAGAAACAATAGAAAAGCCAAGAAAAGAAAATTATATTTACCCAAGCACCTAATGTTTAAGTACCAATACATGGAACTTGCCATAGAGCAAGCAAAACTTGCTCAGAAAGATGGCGAAGTGCCAATAGGTGCTGTAATAGTTAATGGAAACAATATCATCTCCTCTGCACACAATATATCTAATGATCCAACTGCACATGCAGAAATGTTAACAATTAGACAAGCATTTTCAACTTCCACGCTTTATGAAGCTGAAATGTACGTAACGTTAGAGCCGTGCCCGATGTGCGCTCAAGCTATCTCTTTTGCAAAAATTAAACGTCTGTACTTCGGGGCTTACAATCCCAAAGGTGGAGGAGTTGAAAACGGCACTAGAATATTTCAATTCTGTAACCACATACCTGAAGTTTATGGTGGAATATTAGAAACAAAATGTTCTCTTTTATTAAAAGATTTCTTTGAGAAATTGAGAACTTAGTTTAAGATCCGTGAGATTGTTTCAATATTTTTTGAGTAAAATCTGTATTATAACTCTTTCGTATATTTGACCAATTTGCTCATGCAACGTACATAAGGGATGTTATTACGATAACTCAGTTGCAGAAAAGTTTACTCAAAAGGGAGCTTCTTATTGATACTTCTCAACGTTCTGTTCAGCAAACTAGAACTTCCATATTTGAATACGTAGAAATTAGATTTCTTGCACTACTGGAATTTAAAGAGTTTCAGCGCGTAACGCTGGAATCTAGATTTTCTTGCTAAATCCCAGACTGGCTGGTTATGATAAAAAATCTATTTTTTATCATAAATAACTTAAATATTATATTATAAACTCTGCTAAATTTATTCTCACAACAAAAATTTCGGGAGTATTAAATAAAGCATACGCGTCAAGTTAAGGAAATAAAGGTATGAAAGAGATAGAATAATAAGGTATAAGTTCTCCCAGAAATACTTTTAGTGAGAGAACCAATGAATAAAATAACTAGCTTATCAAAAAAGCTCAAAGAATTTTTTAATGAAAAAGCAGACAAAATCTCAATTACAACAAGGTTTATAAAAAGAAAGAGAAAGCTAAAAGGTTCATCGTTCGTAAAAGCCATGGTCTTGGGTAATATAGGGGTTGATAATTGTAGCGTAGAAACAATGTGTCAATTACTAAACGAGGACTCGATAGATATAACAAAACAAGGTTTGGATTTTAGATTTACTGAAGAAGCAGTGGAATTTATGAAAAGGATGTATAATGAATCTGTGGTTCTCTTTAAAAATATCTTGCAAGTTAATTGCAAAATCTTACAGCTATTTAATAGTGTTAAATTATTGGACAGTAGCTATATTACTCTACCTAACAATATGGAAGAGATGTATAAAGGTTATGGTACTAGCTACAGTGGCTATGAAAGCAATACTAAGTCTGGAATAAAGTTACAATTAGTTTTCGACTACATGAATCAGATAATAGACCAACTTAATTTAACGGAGGGAGTAAGATCAGACCAGGGATATAGGAAACATTTAAGTAATATATTAAGTAATGATTTGCTAATATCTGATCTCGGTTCAAGTTCTTTTAAACAAATCAATGAAATAGGAGCTTATTTCATAAGTCGTTATAAATCCGATACCAACATATATGATGTAGAAACAAATCAAAAAATGGAGTTATTAGAATGTTTAGAGGATAAGTTATTTTTAGAAAACGAGGTATTGTTAGGAAAAGAAGCAAAAATTAGAGTAAGAATTATATGTCAGAAACTAACTGAATATAGCCAGAAGAAGGAAAGCTAATAGATTAGCAAGATCGCAGATCCTCTAAAAGAAATCAAAAATTGTTGAACTGGTCAAAACTAATATTCCAGAGGATAAAATTAGTGCTGAGCAAGTATTACAGAGTAAGGTGGCAAATTGAGTTATTATTTAAATTGTATAAAAGGCATATCAGACTTAAAAGGAAAGCCATGCAGAGTATTATGTGAACTATATGCTAAATTGTGCGCAATTCTTATATTTCACGGCATAGTTGGTTGCATAGAAGTGAAAAAGAATACAGAACTTAGCTTAACAAAGGCATTTATTGAGCTAAAAAGGCGGGTTAGAGAGTTATTTTTAGCACTAAAGAATAAAGTTAATAGTTTGAAAATTTTTCTTAAAAAGATTACCATAACTTGGTCTCGATTTTCATTAAAAGACAAGTACAGAAAAACTAGAGTATCTACCTTAACTTCCCTGAATTTACTTACAATCTCTTAACTTGACGCGTATGGTTTATTTAACACTCCCTGTTAATTTTACACTTTAAAAGTTCTTCTTTTACTCCTTCAATCTTACTCTGCATCACTTCTTCTTTCTCCTGTTCAATTTTGTACCTCAAAACTTCCTCTTTTGCTTCCTCAGCTTCATTCTTAGTTTGTTCTACCTTCTCTCTTTCTTCTTGAACTTGTTTTTTTAACTTATCAACTTCTTCTTCTAATTTTGTAATTTCTTTTTGTGATTCCACAGCATCCTCTTCTCCCGCAACCTGATCTCCTAGATTTTCGACTTGCTCACCCTCTTCACCATAAAAAAGTTTGTTGGCATATAAATTACTATTATTAACTTGATCGCTATAGATATTGTTTGATATTGTGACCTCATATACAGTCAAAACTGGAATTAAATTAGAGTATAAAAGCTGAGAATTCAACATGGGTAAAAGAAACCACAGTTCAGGAAACCTCAGGTTAACTCAGAAATTACTATAAGCCAAAATGATTAAAAATTTTATAACTTATATTGTAGATCTAGCATGATAACCAACAATTATTCAATTTCCACCTTACTCACCAGCTTGACACAGTCCATCTTTATTCATTAGAGAGCCGTGATTCCTTCTCCAATGATTAATCACTTGTCAGTTTTGAGTGTAGTAGTTGATAGCCTGTACGTAAATACGTTGCTTTTGTTCTTTAGAAATTTTTAGTCTACTATCTTTATCCAGAAAAAAATTGTAAAATTTCTATAGTTATGGTATAATTGTAAATACCGCTTGCCAATAAGCTGAGTATAAAAATGCCGTTCGGACAAATCATTACATATAGTACAATATTACTTGCTGTAATTGCAGTATTTCTCTTTTTGAGAAAAATATACAAAAATCACATTAGAAAAATTATATTTCCTCTAAAAGTTCTCAAAGAAGAATGGGAAGAAAATAGAAGATTTAATGAATTATATCAAAAAAATAAGCAAAAAGAGTTGATGAAACAACAGGAAATGCTAAGCGAGAAGCAAAAAGATATTCAAGTTTACAAAGAAGATCTAGAAATAGTTGATATAACAAAGCCGCTAGGTAAATGGACAAAGATGGTTATGATGGGTAGTGGTTTAATGAAGCATTTTGCACAATTGATACACAGAGAAGGTGATAAAAAAGGATTTTGGGAGCTATTTATAAAAGCTCAGTCTTCAACTAAGGGTAAACATAAAGGAAAAGGCAGATGAAGTATCCGTTGTATAACCTGGTTTCTGGCATTAAACTTCTTAAGTGTTATAGCCAGTCAAGTATAAGGGTATCATCCCAATGCGTGACACTAGGATGGCTTTGTTGCATCGCTTATCGGATAGTGGGTAAAGCATAATAAATTCATGAAACTACCTCAAACTTAGCCATGCCAATATCAGTAAATTTATTGAGTAAGTAACATTTTATTAGCAACTCTTTTTCTCGATTTACTTCAGATCTATTTCTAAAACTAAACCCAAATATTTGTTTTAATCGGGAGTATTAAATAAAGCATACGCGTCAAGTTAAGGAAATAAAGGTATGAAAGAGATAGAATAATAAGGTATAAGTTCTCCCAGAAATACTTTTAGTGAGAGAACCAATGAATAAAATAACTAGCTTATCAAAAAAGCTCAAAGAATTTTTTAATGAAAAAGCAGACAAAATCTCAATTACAACAAGGTTTATAAAAAGAAAGAGAAAGCTAAAAGGTTCATCGTTCGTAAAAGCCATGGTCTTGGGTAATATAGGGGTTGATAATTGTAGCGTAGAAACAATGTGTCAATTACTAAACGAGGACTCGATAGATATAACAAAACAAGGTTTGGATTTTAGATTTACTGAAGAAGCAGTGGAATTTATGAAAAGGATGTATAATGAATCTGTGGTTCTCTTTAAAAATATCTTGCAAGTTAATTGCAAAATCTTACAGCTATTTAATAGTGTTAAATTATTGGACAGTAGCTATATTACTCTACCTAACAATATGGAAGAGATGTATAAAGGTTATGGTACTAGCTACAGTGGCTATGAAAGCAATACTAAGTCTGGAATAAAGTTACAATTAGTTTTCGACTACATGAATCAGATAATAGACCAACTTAATTTAACGGAGGGAGTAAGATCAGACCAGGGATATAGGAAACATTTAAGTAATATATTAAGTAATGATTTGCTAATATCTGATCTCGGTTCAAGTTCTTTTAAACAAATCAATGAAATAGGAGCTTATTTCATAAGTCGTTATAAATCCGATACCAACATATATGATGTAGAAACAAATCAAAAAATGGAGTTATTAGAATGTTTAGAGGATAAGTTATTTTTAGAAAACGAGGTATTGTTAGGAAAAGAAGCAAAAATTAGAGTAAGAATTATATGTCAGAAACTAACTGAATATAGCCAGAAGAAGGAAAGCTAATAGATTAGCAAGATCGCAGATCCTCTAAAAGAAATCAAAAATTGTTGAACTGGTCAAAACTAATATTCCAGAGGATAAAATTAGTGCTGAGCAAGTATTACAGAGTAAGGTGGCAAATTGAGTTATTATTTAAATTGTATAAAAGGCATATCAGACTTAAAAGGAAAGCCATGCAGAGTATTATGTGAACTATATGCTAAATTGTGCGCAATTCTTATATTTCACGGCATAGTTGGTTGCATAGAAGTGAAAAAGAATACAGAACTTAGCTTAACAAAGGCATTTATTGAGCTAAAAAGGCGGGTTAGAGAGTTATTTTTAGCACTAAAGAATAAAGTTAATAGTTTGAAAATTTTTCTTAAAAAGATTACCATAACTTGGTCTCGATTTTCATTAAAAGACAAGTACAGAAAAACTAGAGTATCTACCTTAACTTCCCTGAATTTACTTACAATCTCTTAACTTGACGCGTATGCTTCTTTGAACATTCGCAGTTCAGACTCAATCTGACAAGTCAATTGTAATAACCTCTATGAATCACACATATCAGCCTTGTTCTGTATAATATAATTAGCTATATCTGAGTGATAGTTTTTTAAAGGATAGTATAAAGGAATTGCACCCTCTTTGTTCTTTTGATTTATATCAATTGTTTTACTATCTCTTCTACCTCTACTTTTTCTTTTTCTACTTTCCTCTTTTCTTTCTCTGCTACATCCCTTGCTTGTACTACTCTCGTTACTATGCTCAGCTTTAATCTATCAATCTCTTGGTCTTTGCATTCTGGTACATTCTCTCTTTCTTTCTTCTCGCCTTCAATAAAACTTCTGCTTAGCTTCTCAAACTTATCTACAAGCTTTGATAATCTTTCAAAGTCAGGCTCTTCTTTCTTCAACTCCCTATACTCTTTATATAGGTTCTTAAATTTTGTTGTATAACCTTCGTTTAAAATCAGAAAAGTATACTGGCACTCTAAAAACTTCTGCACTTCCTTATTTTGTTTTATTCTTTTTCTTGATATCTCTTGATCATCTGCTTCATCGTATAGCATCGAACAAAATGAATCTGTCAAACCAGGAAGAAACTCATCAATTTAAGTTTCTAGTAGTTTTAAGTATAGTTGTGAAGGAAGCGCCTCATGCAGTTATAACCGGAATCTTCACTGGTGCCATAAGTGCCCGTCGTTTAGCATGGTTTTGGAGGAACGGTCAAATCATTGATGGAGTCCTTAGACTACCTCGGTTAGGAGATTGTATTATATCAACCGTCCCAAGCTGAAGCGTTTCCCTGCTATAAATTATATGAAGGAGTTACCATGAAAAAAACAAAAAGTAAATTAGAAATAATGAACCCTAACGCAGCAGGAATAGATGTTGGTTCAGCTATACATTATGTGTGTGTGCCAGAAGGAAGTGATGAACAGCACATACAAAAATTTAGCTGTTTTACAGAGGATCTTCATAACATAGCAAAATGGCTAAAAAAGTGTGAAGTTACTACAGTAGCCATGGAGTCAACCGGAGTGTACTGGATTCCTTTGTTTCAAGTACTTGAATCATATGGACTTGAAGTAAAACTTGCAAATGCAAGACATGTAAAAAATGTACCTGGAAGAAAGTCAGATGTCCAGGACTGCCAATGGCTTCAACAACTACACAGTTATGGGTTAATCGAAGGATCATTTAGGCCAGATAATCAAATGTGTGTATTGCGTAGTTATGTGCGGCAACGTAAAAACTTAATTGAAAATGCTGCTACACATATTAATCGTATGCAAAAGGTTTTGGTACAAATGAATATTCATTTACATAAAGTAATAAGCGATATCACTGGCGTCACAGGAATGCAAATTATTAAAGCAATAGTAGAAGGTGAAAAGAATCCCAAGAAGCTAGCTGAATTCAGAAGTGTGAATATGAAGAACGATAAAGCTACTATAGCAAAAGCATTAACAGGCGATTATAGAGAAGAACATTTATTTGTACTGAAACAAGAATATACAGCATATACTTTTTTTCAAGAGCAAATAATTGAATGTGATAAAAGCATAGAAAATTACTATAAAACATTTGAAACAAAGTCCGATGAGAGTAAAGAGTTAGGTAAGGAAAAAAACAAGTCTAGAAGAGGCAGACCAAACTTCACCTTGCGTGAGAAATTGTATAGGATAACCGGAATAGATTTTACTAAAATTCCTGGATTTGATATACTAACTGTACAAACTATTATTTCAGAAGTTGGCATTAACCATAATAAGTGGCAATCAGAAAAGCACTTTACTTCATGGTTAGGACTTAGCCCTGCTAACAAGATCACAGGAGAAAAAGTATTTGGGACAAAAACTCGTAAAGTCATTAATCGCGCTACAAATGCCCTGCGAATGGCTGCTTATGCTGTGGGAAATAGCAAAAGTGCATTAGGTGCATATTGTAGGAGATTAAAAAGACGGCTAGGAGCAATAAAAGCAATTACTGCCACAGCAAGAAAATTAGCATGTATTTTTTACCAAATGTTGAAATATGGACAAGAGTATGTGGAAAAAGGAATGAGTTATTATGAAACACGCTACAAAGAGAAAATTGTGAAAAATTTGATCAAAAAAGCGCAGGAGTTTGGCTACACACTAGTTCAACAAGAAGAGTTGATTAATGGAGTTTCTTAGGAG
>NZ_MUIY01000001.1:189334-636926 GCF_007115045.1 Wolbachia endosymbiont of Nilaparvata lugens
CATAAGTGTTGAAAGTAGTATCAGAAAAGTATAAAGAACTGTTATTGCAAGAAAATGGAGGCAATAATGGATCAAATAGAAAGAGTACTAAATTTAATAAAAGATGAGGATTTAGAAAGGCTAGGAAAATTAAGTGAAGTAGATAAATGTAATACTAAATTGTTGGGCAAGATTATATTTAAAGGTCTAATGAAGTTAATATTAATGGGGCAAAAAACAAGCTTAAGAGCGCTAGAAATGGTAATAAACAGGTGTATAATGGATAAGAATAGCGATAAAAGTACAGTAACATACAGTGGTTTGTCAAAAAGGTTAAAAGTTATAAATCCAGAATATTTTAAGGGAGTATATATTGATTTGATGAGCAAGATTAAAAAGCTATTACCCCAAAAAACATCAAATAATTTACATAAGTTTGATTCGACAATCATAAATTTATCGGGATATCTCATAAAAGATGGGCTAAAAATAGGCGGTAAAAGTAACGACAGTCAAGTTAAAGTGAGTGTAGGATTAAAGGATCAATTGCCGACAAGTATAAGATTTTGTAAAGGACAAGAAGAAATTAGTGAAGATATAGCATTAGTGAGAGCCATTAATGAAGCTAAAGTTGAAAAAGAGGATATTTTATTATTTGATAGAGGAATCAGAAAAGTTGGAACTTTTGCCGAATTTGATGAAAAGGAGTACAAATTTATCACAAGAGTTAAAGTAGGAAGAAAACATGATGTTATAAGCAGGAACAAAGTTATAGGAGAACAAAAATCGGATGGATCAGAGATTTTAGAAGATATAATAGTTAATCTTTATCGTGCACGAGGTAAAGTAGCAGAAAAGCATGACCTACGTTTAATAAAAATTCGAAATAAGGCAGGAGATGAAATATGGTTTTTAACCAACTTGCTTGAAATGTTAGCTTATGAAGTAACAGAGCTATATAGGCGCAGGTGGGACATAGAGGTATTCTTTAAATTTATAAAGCAAAATCTTGGATATAAGCACTTTTTAAGCCATACTATGAATGGCATGAAGGTGTATATTTACATGATTATTATTACGGCTTTGTTATTTCTTGTTTATAAAATCAAAAATAATCTACACGGATTCAAAATAGCACTATTACAATTCACATTGGATCTTAATGATTCTTTTATACGTTCAATTGTTTTACTATCAGGAGGGAATTTACATGCCGTCAATCACCTTGTATCACTCCACTTATAGCACTTTCAACACTTATGGGTTGCTACCCTAATGATTATGTTTCATGTGAAGACCATAAATGTATTATGGTTCAAGATAGAACGACAGGAAAATAAACAGCGCAATACTTAGCAAAAATCTAGATAAAGTAAAACCTGGATACTATGCAACTCTATATTTTACTCGTCCAAATGGTAGTGGACATGCAATGTTAGTAAGGCGAAATAGTGACATTAAAGAAAGCTTTTCACTTTTTGACCCTAATTGTATAGCACTTTTTGATATCACAAAGGAAGAAGTATCTAATACTGCTAAAGAAATTTTAGAACTACTTTATTTTGATGTTAACTTTGAGGATTTAGGCATGATCGAAAGGAGAAAAGGTATTTCTGAAAGTTTAGCTACGAAAAACAAATCAGTTGCAAAATTTACTGAGAAAGAAGTTCGGGAATTATTGGAAGATTCAAATATTTCTATGCTTACATATAGGAAACTAGAAGGTTAATTTAGAATCCCTCGTTTCATGTAAAGAAAATTCAAAATCAATATAATAATAAATTAAAAAGTTGTATTGTTAAAATTGATTGACTGATAAAAAGAAATAGGATCTTTGCTATTGCCAAAAGTTTTACTTTTAATAACATCCAAAATAAACAAAATCATACTCAAATTGTCTACAATCAGGTATATATGGTTGTTTTCGTGAGTAATCGCTAGCAGCTGTAATGATGGCAAATATCTCTATAAGGTATAAAATAGCACAAAAAATAAGAAGCTGGAGGTTAAAATAAAAGTATACCCTAAAAGATTTAGTAGAGAAAAAAGGCATAAAGTATCACACTGGGATGAAGTTATGGAATTTGGGCTCCAGTATCAGCTACTTAAATGACACCTGATTATAAAAGAAATCTAATGATTTACATAAATCCCATAGCGTGGCAAATGAAGCGTTTTTTAAGAAAATCTGAATTTTCAACTACCATTAAACCAAATGCTCTAGCGCAGAATATTCTATTGGAAAATATCCTATTTAATCCATCAGTTGCAAGTGCCATAGTAAAATTATCAAAGTATCTATCACGTGAAACTTTCTTCAATAGATAGTTACTACCAACATCAATGCCAGAGGATTTTGCAGCAGTTATTTGTCTAATAACACTCTCTAAATCTCTCATTCCAAGGTTAAGTCCTTGACCTGCAACCGGGTGGATTGAATGTGCTGCATCGCCAATCAGCAAAATTCTGCTTTTATGCAGCTTTCTTGCAAAAGAAAAACTCAAAGGATAGAATCTTCTTTCACCCTCTAATTCAATTTCTCCCAAATAAGAACCAAATCTTTTTTTGAGTTCTATAATAAATTCCTCTTCGGATAAGCTCATCAGCATTTTTGAAATTTCGCATTTTTCTGTCCAAACTATTGAAGAAGTATAGCCACCTTTCATTGGCAAAATTGCAAATGGACCACCAGGAAAAAACCGCTCTACAGCTAAGTTTTGGTGATGTAATTCATGCTTTACATTAAATACCATGCTATTTTGTTTATAATCAAATTTTATCATTGGTATAGAAAATAACTCTGGCAACTTAGAGTTTTTACCTTCAGCGCAGATAAATAGCGATGATATCAATCTTTGATCATTATCAAGAGTAACTTCCACGTATCCTTCGTCACAAGCGATTATTTTATAGGAACGTGGAGAATATATATTGAGTTTATGCAAAAAATTATTATTGATTGCATTCCATATAATAGCACTCTTGATTACATAACCCATTGGCTCTTCACCAACCATTTTATGGTTATAATGAACAGTAAATGGGCTATCTCCATCTAATATGCATATATCAAGTATTGGTTCAGCTTCACTCTCTAAGAATTGCCAAATCCCTAATTTTTCTAGTATTTTTTTTGACCCTTGAGAAATGGCAAATGCTCGATTATCATCAACTGCACGTGGTAAACTATTTTTCTCAATTACGGCTACAGATACAGAGTCATTACTCAGGCCAATAGCAGTAATAAGACCAATTAGCCCACCACCTGAAATGATTACATCGTAATTCATTTTATTTACCTAAAATTACATTCTATTCGTTTTGAAAATAGTTTAAACAAACTTTGTAGATGCTGGACTTCTTATCACTACCTTAGTATACCTCAGATTAGTAATAAAGTATTAATTATTTTATGCTGAAATAGGTTTTAACTTTATTAAAGGAAACAGCTTATGACTACAGATTGTAAGGAAGAAATGAGAAACTGTATCTCTAAATATAGAGAAGAACTTGGGCAAAACAAAGCAGCAATTAAACAAACTTTAACTAGCGATAAAATCAATATAAGTGATCACTTTTATCAGGGTGATAAAATCTGTAACAAAGAACTGTTTAATATAGGAGGCGAGTGCCAAGATACAAAATATGGTATTCGACAAGAATATACGTATGATGAGTGGAAGGAAAAAATTGAAAAACCTCATGCTAAAGATTTGCTAAAGATGTTACAAAACGAAGTAAAAGATAAAATATCAAAGAGTTTTGAAGATTATGAAAAATATCATAAAAATGCTACTGAAGATATAAAAAGAGAATTAGACATAGATTCAAAATTAAAGGCAATACTCAAAGAAAAGCAACAACCAGAAACTGATGAAACTCGAGCATATTATGACGTTATACGAGGTTTATATGAAAATGGAGACACGCGCTCTCAACTAAAGTGCAATGATCTTGATTGTTTTAATAGAACAATAGAAGATAATCTATCTCAAAAACAATCCGAGCTAGCTGCTATAAAGGATGACTTTTTGGATAATACGCAAAATATTTTTCAACATATTCAAGTTGAAGATAGTATTTTTTAGAGAAATAAGATTATGCTATTTTTTTAATGAAATTTCTTAAGTGGTAGATTATTTTTTACAGCTACAGCTGAGGTAGCTGTCACTACCTGAAATGTAACAAATAAAATACCAATCTTAAATATTGCTATATTTCACGATAGTTTCTCAACTTGACGCACATGCTTTTGGAACATTCTCATTTGTCAAATAGTTTCTGTCATGCTACACAATCTGTAATGCAGGTTTTAACTCACTTTTACGCAATATTGATCATTCTTGAAAAGCAATCTAACATTTTCTATTCCTTGATTACGAAGCTTTGATGCAGCTGATTTAGCTACCTGAGCGTTTACAAAAAATGCTACATATCCCTTACTTTCTGCATTGTTTTGTTTTGGGTGACGTTTCTGCATTTCTTTTTCATATTGCCTTTTGTAATGAGGAGTATTTTGTATCAATTGTTCTGACCTCTTTCTTAAGTACTCGACTTTTACCTTCGCAAGCCCAGACTTATGAAGTCCTAAAACTTGTGCTGCTTTTTCTGACAAGTCTATTATTCTACCTTCAACAAATGGCCCTCTATCATTAACTCTTATAACAAGCTTTCTTCCATTTTCTAAATTAGTAACACGAACAAAGCAGGGTAGGGGCAAGGTCTTATGTGCTGCAGAAATCAAGTGACGATTAAACACTTCACCGTTAGCTGTAATTGTGCCATGATCTTCTATTCCATACCACGATGCTATTCCTACTTCCTCATAACAGCTACAGTATTTTGGGTGGTAGGTGATACCATTTATTGTATAGCTATTGCCAATTTTATAATGACCTGCGGTGTGATTACACCTATTGCTAAAACTACAACTACTCATCAAAACGAATATTAGACATAGAAAGGCTAGTTTTTTTATCATTGTACTTAGTGAAATGGTTCGATACCATGAGGATTTTAAATTATACTATAATAAATTTAGTAATAAGTAAACGTCTACTGCCAAATATGCACAGCACTAAAAAAGAAGTAATACATATAATCGGTATAGGTGGAATTGGAATGAGCGCAATTGCTGAAATTCTTCATAATTCTAGTTATAAAGTTCAAGGCAGTGATACGCGATCAAACGACAATATAGATAGGTTACAAAAACTAGGTATAGAGGTCTATATTGGTCACGATGCAAGTAGTATTAGACAAGCTCAAATAGTTGTACATTCTTCCGCAATAAAACCTGATAATGTGGAGCTAGTTGCAGCAAGAAATAACAATAAAACCGTTTTGCATAGGTCAGACATGCTGGTTAAAATTATGAAAGGTAAATATGTGATAGCAGTTTCAGGTTCAAGTGGCAAGACGACGACGACAGCTATGATTGCTTCCATTTTTGATCATTCTGGTGCTGACGCCACTGTCATTGTTGGAGGAATATTAAATTCCTATCAGAGTAATGCAAAACTTGGCAAAAGTGACATTTTCTTAATTGAGGCTGATGAGTCTGATGGAACTATGTTAAAAATTCCTGCAGATATTGCTGTTGTAACAAGTATTAATGACGACCATATAGACCATTACGGTACATTTAACGACATCAAAAATGCGTTTTCTAGATTTGTAAACAACGCGAATTTTGCTATTTTACCTGATTCTGCAGACATCAATCATGATGCGAGTAATTCTATAAAGTTTTGGTTTGGAAATGGTAAAATTAGAGCTAGCAACATCAAACAACACAATAATAGCATAGAATTTGACGTGCTGATTAGTATAAACGAAAGTAATCGTATTCCATTGTCCACTACTCGAGTAGTTGAGAGGGGTGGAATAAAAGCAGCCCTTTCTTCATCACCTCAATGCTTGAAACTGGATTCTCGTTTCAATGTTAAACAAGATACTATAGAATTTAAGAGGACAATCCCTAGAAAATCTCTACATTCAAAAAAAGTAAATCGTACTAATGCTATTTGAACAAGCTAGCGTAAAAGTAAGCTAAATTTTTTAAGGTACAAAAATAGCAAGAAACAGTTGTTTGAAAAAAATTGGAATTTGATTGGATTGATGAAAATTGGCTCTCAAACTTTAGGCGCATGAGCAAGATAATACTCTTTAACTAATATAGATTAGTGATTTGGAAGAGATACATCTAGAGCAGCCGGCAAAGTTACAATACATATTACCGCAATAACTAGAAATGAGAAGGATATATATGGTGATTATAGATTTTTCCAGATCTTGAAAACAATAAATAGACAGTAAATTAGAACTACTGCAAAAAAAACAAGAATAGCTACACTGGTTGCTTGACCATCGTAAACGTAGCTTGTTAAGCCGATAAAAATAGCCATGATAGAAGCTCTAATAAATGAAATTACAGAAGAAGTTGTGCCTTTCATTTCAGGGAAAATATTTAATGATGCATTGAAAATGACTGCTTGACAAATTCCACAGCCAATACAAAAAATAACCATAGACAGCGTTACTAAGTAGTAAGCACTGGGCATGATTATACTGAATATTAAAAGTGATAGGGATCCAATAGCAATTACGCCTGTACCGGAAATTACACACCAAATTGCTCCAAGTTTCTTTGAGATCTTACTGGAAAACAGGCTAATTAGTGAGAAAGACCCAACCATTGCACCTTGATGTAGCGCATAAATAGTGCTGGATAAACCAAAAGTTTCCATATACAAAAAAGGGCCACAAGTAATGAATGACATATAAGCCGCAGAAAAAAGGCTCTGTGCCAAAGACAACACCATAAATTTTGAACTTGATAATAATTTTTTATAGTCTTTCATCATTTTTTTAGACTAAAAATATCACGGTCCTTTTTTGTTTCTGGTAACAGAAAAAGCAGCAAAACCCAAGAGATGAAACAAAGTATTGCAACACTTGCATAGTTGCCACGCCACCCAACAATTTTGTTGATGAAACTGCCTAATACTGGTGCAATTGCTATAGAACTGTGATAATAGAATTCATGATTCCAATAAATTTTACTGCTTCGTTGCCTTTATAGCTGTCTGCAATAATTGCAAACACAACTACAGATGTGCTAACACCAATGCCTTGAATAAAGCGAGAGATTAAAAGCCAAGAAACTGACAGCGCAAAAACACAGCCAACAGCACCGATGAGTAGCAAAGTGTTGCCTATGATCATCATCCTTCTTCTGCCATAGCATTCAGACAATGGACCAAAAAATAACCCTCCTATGCAAACGCCTAAAAAATTATAAGCAATAGTTAATTGAATTGTGCCTTTCGGTACGTTAAAATAGCGTACTATATCAGGAAAACTAGGTACAGAAATATCAATTTCAATGAACTTAGCAATTAGAGATAGAATTAATAAAAACGGTAGTAACACTTAAAATCTTTAATTAATGAATAAAAATATCACATTTAAAGCGTTGAAAGAAGAACATTTTTCACTATTGTTAAAATGGGTAGAAATGCCCCATATAAAGAAGTGGTGGGATACGGATATAAATTGGACACAAGAGTTAATTGAGAAAAAATATAGCAACTACGTTAAAGGATTCAAACGTTTGAAATTTAAGACACAAATTATTGAAAAACCAATGCACGGCTTCATTATTAATTGTGATGGAGTTGATATTGGTTATATTCAATATTACAACAAACATGATTTCCCATCTGAACAGATCTATAACACTTTAGAACTTCCAGAAAGTTGTGCTGCTATAGACTGGTATATCGGAGAGCTGAATTATGTAGGTAAAGGAGTTGGTTCACAAGCTTTGAATATATTTTTAAACAAATTTGTCTTTAAAGTTTATGAGAATGCCTTTGTCGACCCAGGTATAGCAAATGTTTGTGCAATCCGTGTTTACGAAAAAGTTGTCTTTAAAAAAATTATGGAAAGTAATAGTGCGATTTTAATGATTAAGGCAAGAATTTCTGATTAAATTATTACAAGTGGTTTACAAAAACATACAAGAGGCTTTATACAAATTTAACATAATTTTATCATAAAAATATTATTCTTAGGTCCTCAAATTTTGGCACTCAGTGAATCTTTTTTTACTAACTATGAGTTTAATCAATTGGAAAATAAATTTTATTTACTTTTACAATACCTTAAAATCTAATATCACTTTATCAGTCAAAGGTATCACAATAGGCTAGTATGTTCTTTACTCTTTTTCTAAAAATATTACCTATTTACATTACAATACTTATTGGTTATTTAGCAGGAAAATACCTTAAAATTGATAGAAACACTATATCCCAAATACTCTTTTATATAGCTAATCCAATAGTGATTTTATACGGAGTATCTCATACAGAAGTTAATTTAAAAGTAATTTCTCTGCCGATTTTGATATGGTTTATAGGTAGTACTATGTCCTTATCAGTGTATTATCTTTCTTCTTTTTTATTTAAGGACAACACGAGAAACATATTAGCGTTTAGCTCGGGCAGCACAAGCATGGGTTATTTTGGTCTACCGATTGCCATGGCTTTATTTGATGAAGATTCAGTGTCTGTGTATGTTGTCTGTTACATAGGAATGGCACTATTTGAAAATAGCTTGGGATTTTATATAGCTGCAAATGGTATCTATACTGCAAAAGAATGCGTATTAAAGTTACTCAAACTTCCTTCATTATATGCGATGATTCTAGGTTTCTTTTTAAGTATATATGATATACAAATACCCACTTTTTTGACAGATGTTATGATAAATATTAGAAGTACATTTATCACATTAGGAATGGTGCTGCTTGGAGTAAGTATTGCACAAATTACAAATTTTAAAGTAGATTGGAAGCTTGCTTTGACCACTATTGTAGCAAAGTACATATTCTGGCCGTTATTTGTTTTGGGAATTGTCTTACTAGACAAGCATGTTACAGGTATATATGATGAAAGCATCTATAAAGCACTGATGTTACTGGCTATTATTCCGATTTCTGGATCCAGTATAATACTTGCTAATATTTTAAATTATCAACCAGATAAAGCTACTTTATTGCTCCTAATTAGTACTGCAGTGGGACTATTTTATGTTCCACTTATAATATCATTATTTTTTACTAAACTTGTCTCTTTTTGAGAGAAAATTATTGATGGAATTTTCGCAATAGCAGTAAGACTGCCTACATCTTTTAACAGTTCCATGGTTGAATTTGGGTGTTCTATAAGCAGCAACAAATAAATGTAACTTGCCTTTTTCTATATGATACTATTCACCGAATAGGTATTGGCTTGACATTTCTATATCTTTGTTATCATTAGTAATACTAAACTTAATAAGATTTGGAAGCATATTATTGTTCCATGATTCACGTAATGCTGTTATGCCTTCATTGCAGACATTGTCATAAAGTAAATTAAATTCTTTAATATTTGAAAAACTACCATCCCTTAGTGCATTCATTAATATTATTCCACCTTCAACATCAATATCATTAGAAATTAAATCAAGTTTAACAAGATTTGGAAAGTTACCATTCTTTAACAATTTAGTGATTGCTATCGAACCTTCTGCGCCAATAATGCTAGAAGTTAATTTACACTCAGTAATATTTGGAAGATTAATATTTTCTAATGCTTCATTTAAAACTTCTCCGCACTGAGCATCAATATAACAATTAGATAAAGTCAAGCTTGTAATATTTTGCTTTTTCTGTAAAAAGTTTACTAGCTTCTCCATATATACATATAGATTATTTAACTCTAAGGTGTTACTATTAACATATTGATTAAAGTCAACTTCCATAGTTTCTGTAAGTTATAGAGCTGCTAATTATAGCATAAATTTAAATAATTCTCAACCTTATGAACAACTAACTTTACTTCTTTTTAACCTGATACCTATGCTTTACTTCAAATTCCCTTCAAAGAGTGACGTTACCCCCTCCAGCCAACCTTTCTGCTTCATTTCGTGAAATCAATGCCTCAATAAATTCATCTAGTTCACCTTCTTTTATAATCTGTTCTAATCGATGTGAAGTCAGATTAATTCTATGGTCTGTAATTCTTGATTGTGGAAAGTTATAAGTTCTTATACGCTCAGAGCGATCTCCAGAACCAATTTGACTTTTTCTCATTGTTGATCTTTCCATTTCTTTTTTTTGTCTTTCAATTTCATATAACCTAGCTCTCAATACCTTAAGTGCTTTAGCTTTATTTTTGTGTTGCGATTTTTCATCCTGTTGTATAACAACTATCCCTGTTGGCAAGTGAGTAACCCTTACTGCACTATCGGTTGTGTTCACTGATTGCCCGCCAGGGCCACTAGACCTGTAAACATCTATTCGCAAGTCTTTTTCTTCTATTTTAAAGTCAACCTCCTCAACTTCAGGTAATATTGCAACAGTGGCTGCTGAGGTATGCAACCTTCCTGAGGATTCAGTTTCTGGCACTCTTTGTACTCTGTGCACTCCTGACTCAAATTTTAACCTTGCAAAAACTTCTGTTCCATTAATGATTGCAGAAGCTTCTTTATAACCACCTATACCTGTGTTAGAAATGTTTATTGGTTCAAATTTCCAATTTCTTCTTTCTGCATATTTTTGATACATGCGAAATAGTATCGCTGCAAACAATGCTGCTTCTTCTCCTCCTGTGCCTGCTCTAATTTCTAATATTGCATTTCTTGAGTCATCTTCATCTTTTCGCAATAGCGCTAACTTTAGCTTGGCTTTTACTTTTGGTAATAGTATCTTTTGCTTCTCAAGAAGTTCTTCTTTTGCTAACTCTTTTATATCACTCTCGCTGTTCTCATCTTTCATGATTTCTTCTAAATCTGAAATTTCCTCTTTTAATACATTATATTCATCGATTATCTCGATAATTGGTCTGAGTTCAGAGTATTCCTTTGAAAAACTAACGAATTCTTTTTGACTCAAATTGGTAGGGTTTTCCAGATTTCTCTCTACATCAGAAAACTTTTTTTTTAAGTCTTGTAAATTATTCTCTATATCCATATAGTATAGGTCTAGTTTTTAGCTGTTTAAGTAAGTAATATATACTGAAATAAAAAATTTCTTATATCAAGCAATAACACTATAGTTGTCTCAAGTATTTCTACCTAAGTATAATGGCAAAACAGATAACATCAATCTGCAGCTTCATATTTGGAGCTTCAGACAAAAAATCATTACCAGATGAGTCGGCTCCAGAGATTGCGTTTGCTGGTAGATCAAACGTAGGAAAATCGAGTTTGATCAACTTGCTGATAAACAGCAAAAAAGCTGCAAGAGTTTCTTCTAAACCTGGATGCACTAGACAAATAAATTTTTACTCTATGTACAATGATAAGTTTAGGATTGTCGACCTACCGGGTTATGGCTATTCTTGCGCAAGCAAAGAAGAAGCAGTACAGTACTTAAACCTAATTGAGTATTATCTAATTCACAGGAGAAATCTAAAAAGAGTGTTTGTGCTTATAGATAGCAAGGTAGGATTAAAAGAAATAGACAAAGACTTTGTTTATTGGTTAATATGTAATAATATTAACTTTAATATTGTGCTAACAAAAATAGATAAAGTGAATCAGGAAAGTCTAGATGCTATTCTAGAAAATACTCAAAAGTGGGTTAATAATGAACATGTATCAATTCATCAAATAAGCATTCGTGTTAAGCATAAAATCACCAAGGTAAGAGATGAGTTTTTCAAATTTACAAGATAAAAAAATGAAAAGTGATGAATCTTTAAATGGTAAGATGCCATTGAAGGAAAAAACAGAGATATTATTTGAAGTTCTGTCTAACATACCTAAATTTGTAGGCGAAACTTTTATCATCAAATGCAGCAGTGTAATAATCTCAGATGAAACGCTGCTTAGTGCTTTTGCGCATAATGTTGTTCTGTTGAAACAGCTTGGTATAAATCCGGTGGTAGTTCATGACGGAGAATATGAAATTAACTTAGTGTTAAAAATGCTAGGTATGAATGATAAGTTTATAAATGGTGTCAGACTTACAGACAAAAGCACTATGAAAATCATTGAAATGGCACTGTGTGGTTCAATTAATAAAAAAATTGTTCAGCATATAAATTCTGCTGGTGGTTCAGCTATTGGATTATGTGGAAAAGATGGCAACCTCATAAAAGCTGAAAAGATAAGCACTACGCTTAGGGAAAATAGATTAAATAATATTGAAAAAATACTAGACATGGGATTTATCGGTAGACCAACTGAAATCAATCCTGATATATTATTCTTTATTGAAGAATCAGATTCTATACCAGTTATTGCACCTATCGGTTATGGAAAAAATGGAGAAACATACCATATTGATACTGATAGCACTGCAAGTGCAATTGCACTTGCAGTTTACGCATCTAAAATGATAATCTTGAGTGATACAGATGAAGAAATAAACAAATTTGGCAATAGAAGAGTCTTAATTAAAAATTTAAAAGAATCGATTGATTGTGGAAAAATTAAAGGAGAAAAATTTGTTGAAAGGCTTATGTCATATACTAAAATGGTAGAAGAATGTGCAGGGGTTGTTCACATAGTTGATGGTAGAGTACCTAACATTATACTTGATTTATTTACTGAGAATAATTCAGGTATATCAATAATCGATGATTAATAGCTATACTGCTTATAATCATATGAACGTTGAAAATTTAGGGAAGTTAAAGTAGATACTCTAGTTTTTCTGTACTTGTCTTTTAATGAAAATCATGACCAAGTTATTGTAATCTTTTTAAGAAAAACTTTCAAACTATTAACTCTATTCTTTAGTGCTAAAAATAACTCTCTAATCCGCCTTTTTAGCTCAATAAATGCCTTTGTTAAACTGAGTTCTGTATTCTTTTTTAATTTTGTACAACTCATGAAATATGAGAATTGCACATAATTTAGCATATAATTCACACAATACTCTGTGTGGCTTCCCTTTTAAGTCTTATGTAGCTCTTGTATAGTTTAAAAACAACTCAATTTGCCACCTTACTCTGTAATACTTGCTCAGCACTAATTTTATCCTCTGGAATATTAGTTTTGACCAGTTCAACAATTTCTGATTCCTTTTGGAAGATCATGTGATTTTGCCAATTTATTAGCTTTTCTTCTTCTGGCTAGAGACTGCTCTTCAGTTAATTTATGACATATCATTCTTACTCTAATCTTTGCTTCTTTTCCCAACAACACCTTCATTTCTAAAAATAGCTTATCTCCTAAACATTCCAATAATTCCATTTTTTGATTTGTTTCTATAGCATATACATTGGTATCAACGACTTATAAAATAAGCTCCCGTTCCATTGATCTGTTTAAAAGAACTTGAACCAAGGTCAGATATTAGCAACTTCTCCCTATAACCTTCTTACTCCCTCCGTTATGTTAAGTTGATCCAATGTCTGATTTAGGTAATCAAAAACTAATTTTAACTTTATTCCACACTTAGTGTTACTCTCATAACCTTTTCCATAACCTTTATATAGATTTTCCATGCTGTTAGGCAAAGCTACTATCCAATGCTTTTAAATTGCTGCAAGATTCTACAATCAATTTGCAGGGTATTTTAAATAAAGCCATTGTACATTCTTTTCATAAATTCTACTGCTTCTTTAGTAAACCTGAAATCTAAACCCTGTTTCGTTATTATCACAGATTCTTCATTTAATAATTGGCACATTGTATCTATGATTCAGTTTGTAACCCCTATATTACCCAAAATTATAGCTTTTATGAATCATCAATTACTCAATTTTCTTTTCCTTTTCTGTTTCAATTATTTGCCATTTCATTGAAAAATTTGTTGAGGTGATTTGATAAGCAAGTTATTTTATTCATCATTAGTTCTCTCACTAAAATATACCCGAGAGAATTTTATATCTTCTTATCCTATCTTCTTCATACCTTTATTTCCTTAACTTGACCCTTATGCTTTTTTAAATGTTCCCGAATTGTGGTGGTTGCCATCCTTCTCCACATATGTCGTCATTACCAAACGTTCAATTTTTTTTAATTTATCTATTAGAAAGTTTGGCTAAAGATGCTTGATTGTTTTTTCTAGATATTTAAAACTAAAATACTAAGTAAATTAAAATAAGATTATGGATTCTGATAAAGCAGGCAATGGAGAAGATTTAGATAACGAAAAACTTCAACTGATATGTAAGACTTATAACAGAAGGTTATTATCAATTCAAAGAGTTGTTGATGGCATTAATTCAATGGATTACAGTAAACTTAAAATCTTATGCAAGTATAATAATAAGTTTAGTTGCAAAGGTATTGAAGAATTACTATCAGATAAGAGCATTGTTAATAACATCAATGATTACGATGATGAAATGTTTAGCTCCATGCTAAATGATATACCTTTAGAGGGCAATATTCTAGAAATACTAAAAGGTGGGGAGGTTTGCAATACCAATAATGAATTCGAAAGTAGTGATAGTAAGGAGGAGATGGCAATGTCATCGAAAAGTCAAAGTGATAGTAAGGAGGATAAAAGTTATTCCTATCTTCATGGCAAAAAAATGGAAACATCATCAGAAAATCAAAATGATTGCGAGGAATTTGTTAAGCAACAATCTTTCATTAATTGGCAATTCCTATATGATAGTTTTTCTTCTGAAGAGATTACAGAACTATTAGAAAATAGGGATGATGAGAGATCAGAACTCTGTAAAAATATTGCTTTTAGTGGTCTAACAAAACTAGAAATTTATAGACTTATTGTGTGCCAATTTTTTATTAATGATGAAAAATTGCAATACATACTTAAGAAGTTTCGTTCTGAAGAGATTATAGAAATACTAAAAGATCATACAGCTGTTGTTAATATAACTTACTATAATGATGAAGAATTGGAACACGTGTTTAATATTTGTAGCTCTTTTGATATTCAATATACTATAAAGGTACTAAGTATTACTCCTGAAAAATTAAGGCTCATATGTAATAAGTTCAGTTTTATGAATGTTAGGGGACTACTAAAAAATCAGGCGGTTGTTAAGGAAATTGATTCTATTGCTCCTGAGAAATTAGAATTCATATGTAATGAGTTTAGTTTTAGCGATGCTATTACACTACTAAAAAATCAGAAAATTGTTAAGCACCTCAGTTTTATTGATAATCAAACATTTAAAGTTATTTGTAATAGTGAGTATAGTAATCGGTCTACTAGTGTCGATGACAAGATTATAAAATTACTAGAAAAGAAAGAGATTGTTGAGAATATCTGTTCTATTGGTTATGAAAAACTTGCATTATTCATACTTAATAATGATGAAAAGAGGAGGTTTTTTCTTAGTGATGTTATAAAACTACTAGAAAATCAGGAAATTGTTAATAACATCATTGATTATAAAATTCAAGAATTGAAACTCGTATTTTATAGTTATGAGCTTAGTCCTCAAAATATTATAAAAGTACTAGAAAATATTACTCCTGAAAAATTAGACTTCATAATTAATAAGTTTAGTTCTAGCGATATTAAGAGACTACTAGAAAATCAGAAAGCTGTTAATAACATTATTGATTATGAAATTCAAGAATTGGAATTCATATTTTGTAATGATAAGCTCAGTCCTCAAGATATTATAAAAGTACTAGAAAATATTACTCCTGAAAAATTAAGGCTCATATGTAATAAGTTTAGTTCTAGCGATATTAAGACACTACTAGAAAATCAGAAAGTTGTTAAGGTAATCGGCTCTATTACTCTTTGGAAATTAGAACTCATATGTAATAATAAGAAGTTTAGTTCTAGCGATATTAAGACACTACTAGAAAATCAGAAAATTGTTTATAACATCACTACTGATAGAAAAATTGGTGAAGAATTGCGACTCATATTTGATAATTATGAGCTCAGTCCTCAAAGTATTATAAAAGTACTGGAAAATATTACTCCTGAAAAATTAAGGCTCATATGTAATAAGTTTAGTTCTAGCAATATTAAGACACTACTAGAAAATCAGAAAATTGTTTATAACATTTCTGATTATAAAACTGAAGAATTGCAACTCTTATTTTATAGTTATGAGCTTATCCCTCAAAATATTATAAAAGTACTGGAAAATATTACTCCTGAAAAATTAAGGCTCATATGTAATAAGTTTAGTTCTAGCAATATTAAGACACTACTAGAAAATCAGAAAATTGTTAAGGGAATCGGCTCTAGTACTCCTACGGAATTAGAACTCATATTTAAGAAGTTTAGTCTTCAAGATATTATAAAACTACTAGAAAATATTGCTCCTGAGAAATCAGAACTCATATGTGAGAAGTTTAGTCTTCTAGATATTATAGAAGTACTAGAAGATCAAAATGCTGTTAAGGACATCAATTCTGTTAACACTAAAGAGCTAAAAGCAATAACGGATAATGTTACTGGTGAGGTGTTTGTAAGTATATTTAAAAATTTTAAACCTAGCGTAAAGTCGTCTTTGAGGCTTGCTATACCTCTGCGTAGAGCTGGTAAAGTTACAGATATTAATATCGATTACTTGAACAACAAGGAACGTATTTGCGAAGATATAATTAAATATGTTCCCCAAAAGCTGAGCATATATACTAAATATCCTTTCCCAGGGATTGGCATAGACGTTAAAGATCTTCCTCAAGAGCGGGACATAAATATAGAGTCACTTATACCACTCTCTACATTCAAAGGATGTACTGAATGCGAAGAACCTGTGTCAAAATTATATAATTTATCTCTAGAGCAGGTTATTGAAAATATCAATCCACATAAAAGAGCTAGGTATTCCTAACACTACTAAATTCATTTATTTATAATAATTTTACTATATCGTAAAACCATCTATATCAGACTATTTTTACTATATTTTCTTGGTAAAATCACTGGTAGCTAACACCAAGGTTCAAAGAATTTTATTCATAGAGTAGAGTATAGACTATCAATGATTTTTCAGTAATAATATAGTTTTTAGGGTGATATAGTGAACGTTTCATACAGAGATATAGACATTAAGCTAATTAGAACAGGTTGAATTCAAATGTTGAATCTAGAATCTCTGCCAAAACATCTAGCAATTATTATGGATGGTAATGGTCGGTGGGCAAACAATCAAGGAAGAGTAAAAGTTGATGGTTATAGAAAAGGCAGTGAGGTTGTATTTGATATTGCTAAGCATTGCACAGTCCTGGCCATACCTTACTTAACTTTGTATGCATTTTCCATGGAAAACTGGCTCAGATCTGAAAACGAAACAGACTACCTATTTAATTTATTTTACTCCACTTTAACTAATGAAGATAAAATGAAATTCATTTACAATTGTAACATTAAGTTAAATTTTATTGGCAATTTAAGTCTATTGCCCAGTAAAATATTCGATCAAATCAAAAAAGCAGAAGAAGTGACACATAAGAACGATGGTCTATTACTCACTGTTGCAGTTAGTTATGGAGCAAAGCAGGAAATTATACATGCTATCAACAACGTCATAAAAGGAAATATTGATTGCGTATTGGAAGAGGAATTTGAAAAATTTCTGTATACTAAAGATTTGCCAAAATTGGATTTATTAATTCGCACTGGTGGCGAAAAAAGGTTAAGCAATTTTTTATTATGGCAAGCAGCTTATGCTGAATTGTATTTTTGTGATACTTTGTGGCCCGATTTTTCTTGTCAAGATTTGACCAAAGCACTAGAAGATTATACAAAAAGAGAAAAAAAATATGGTAGATAATAACTTTATGGTTAGAATATTGTCCTCAATAGTAATATTACTCATATTTTCTTTTGCTACATATTTCAGTGATTTATCATTTTATCTACTAATTTTTTCAATTGCAGTTTTATCTTCTTTTGAATGGTATAATCTAACTCAGGGCAATAGAATCTTATACATTTTCGCATTACTATTAATCGCACTACCAAATGCCTCGCTAATATGCCTATATAATCTACCACAGGGAAAATATGCATTAGTATGGCTTATCTTAACTATTTGGAGCATCGATATTGCTGCCTATTTTTTCGGCAAAAATTTTGGTAAAACTAGAATTTGTCCAATCATTAGCCCTGGGAAAACTTGGTTAGGACTTTTTGGTGCAGTCTTAGCTGGAATAGTGTGTACAATTTTTGGCTCAATATTTTTGAGTTTATTTCCAATTTTCTATTCCCCAATAATTGGCGTTACAATTGCTATTCTAGCCCAACTTGGAGACTTTACTGAATCACTCATAAAAAGAGTTTACAATGTTAAAGATAGTGGAGGTATAATACCTGGCCATGGAGGAGTACTTGACCGTATGGACAGTTTCATCTTTACTGCCCCCTTTATTGCTATTTACATAAGCTAAAGAATGAAGTGCTATTAACCTTTGGTCCTTTCCTTTTTATTCACTGCTTTCACCTCAACAGATTGAAATTCTTCGGAGTTTACTATTTCGCTCATGGGCTTACTGCAATAAGGACAATACATTTCTCCTTCTTTATGTAAATATACTACTGGATGACCAGAACCATCATCATTCTCACCACCACGGCAGCAAACTATTAGATTATTATCCCTCACTTCTGACATACTGCTCCTTTATTTTATAGTATTTTGTACATCAAGCATAACCTCTTTGAAGTGGAGAAAACAACAAATATTTATTCTCCATTTTTTACCCTATTTAGATTAATCAATTCGCTTTGGACACTTTTTGATACAAAATTGCTAATATCTCCTCCTAATCTCGCTATTTCTTTCACAAAACCTGATGAGATAAATTGAGTATCTTCAGATGCAGGAAGAAATATAGTTTCGATTTCAGGAAGGAGTTTATAGTTTACCCAGCTCATTTGAAATTCATAATCAAAATCTGATACTGCTCTGAGCCCCCTGATAATAACAGAAGCATTTTGCTCTTTGGCAAAATTCATTAATAATCCATTGAAAGATATGACATCTGCGTCAATTCCTAGTCCTTTCACTTCATTTTCAGCCATGCTTGTGCGTAGATTTATGTTGAAACTAGTATGTTTGTTAACATTTTCTGCAACACCAATTACTAACTTATCGACTAGCTTACATGCTCTTTTTATTATGTCAAGGTGCCCCAAAGTTATAGGATCAAATGTACCAGGATAAATTCCTATTTTGTTATTAATGTTCATTTTTTGTTTCTATACTTCAAAAACTTTTGATGGACATGATAACGTTTTTTATCTAAAAATGAAAGTACGTAGTTGGCCTGATAGCTCAGTTGGTAGAGCAAAGGACTGAAAATCCTTGTGTCGCTGGTTCGATTCCTGCTCAGGCCACATTCTTTTTCTTAATGTTCTATAATATATTATAATATTAATATAATTATTTAGGAAATAATGTATAAATGTTACAATAGAATATTTAATATACTATTAATTACATTTCTACTATTAAGTAATATCGCTTATAGTGAAAAAGTAAACAAAGAATTATCTGCTTTGACAGTGGAAAATGCAGTAAACTATAATATAATTGTTGGTTTATTGCAAACAGATGAATCTCAAAATATCTATGAGATATTCAATAATTTTGGGGTTAAAACTATATTCATTGACTACGACAAAATAATTAATCTAAAAGAAATCCAAGAAGAGTTCGCAAAACAAGATGAAATATTGGCAAAAAAGCTGATACTAGATCGAATAAAAGTTGAAGTTGCAAAATTTATCAAAGAGCAAAAGATAAACAGAATATTTATTTCAGATAACTTTCATTCAGCTCTTAACCCTTACCGCCAGCTTGTGAATGAAGCAATTGTAAAAATAGTAGATGACAATCCTACAATTCATTTGCTTGCCATATGCGGTGGTTTACAAGACATTATGTATGCAAAAGAAATTAAAGTAACAAATGTTGTTAATGATGAGAAGAATCATTTAAAATCAGCACAAAAAGAGAATATACCTCTTCAGCAGATAAAAATTGTTCCAGGTAGTCGTTTGGAAAAAGTGGTAGCTAGATTTTTACTACCTAATCAAAATGGCTGGTTTTCAACTTATTTTCCGAATGCTCATTCAGGTACAGTAAGTAATACTACAGAGAATAGAAGAAGGCTAGAGCTACTTGGATATAAAATTGCAGCATTTGCCAATGACGGGGTAATAGAAGCTATCGAAGATAAGCATGGTAATATTTACTTTCAAAGTCATCTAGAAGCCCTTGTTGTCAAATCAAATAAAAACTCTCGTTTGTCAAGCCAAAAAGCACGTCAGGTTTCAACACTAGTTGCTATAGCGATTATAAATGATTTTCTTCATCGCGTTTAATGCTAAAATAAGGAAAATCATTTAATGTCATGCCAGTACCCTTTTTCTTGTTATTCCAGCTTGTGACACTGGAATGGCTTTATTGCATCACTCTTCGGATAATAGGTAACGTGGAATGAAGCTATCTCAAATTTAGCCATGCCTATATCAGTAATTTCGTTAAGCAAATAACACTTGAGCTCTCTCACGATTAACCTCAGATTTGTTTCTAAAACTAAACCAAAATGTTTGCTTCAGTCGCGAGAAAAAACTTTCTATATAAGATCTCTTCCCATAATTTATCTCTTTTTTCCACCTCTTCATACCATCTTCATCATATGACTTTATGAGCTTATTTCTCTCATCCATATAATCCAACTTTGGATGCTCTACTGCATTATTTTGCGGAGGAATCCTTGTCTTTATGTCAAGCTCATCGCACAGTTTGTATAACTTCTTTCGATCTGTCTGCATATAGTGTGCTTATATTATATTAACATCAATCCTTGCAATAAGATCACATAGTGGTCAGAATAAACTCCACCACTGTATTTTGCTGCTATAACTTTTTTGCTACCTATCTCTAGCATTACATCTTGTTTGCTCATAGCGGCGATACTTTCTATCTGTACCATTTGCCTTGCTATGACCTGGAATATTATTGTACTATCTATGGCAATCTCAATATCTTCTGTATTATTTTTATCATGTCTTCAATTTTGATGTTAAGTTTTTTAAGCCTTCTTGAGGCCTGTAATAACTTGCAAGTTTTGCTCAAGGTACCCTGCTATAAATCCCGCTGTTTGTCTCAGACCTATTCTAAATAAATAAGTTATTATGTGAACCAGAATCACGACCTTATCGCTATAAATATAGTTGCCAACAGCCATTTTTGGACCTTTTTCGTACCAATTTTCTATGGCATCATTGACGTAATAAAAAATATTTCCCCCCTCTTGGAGAAATTTGTTATATTCATGGCAGTTACTGACTCTCATTTTTTGTAGCATATTTTTCTTTAGTAGGTTAAATGCTTGTCTTATAGTGAATTTTGTCAGTAACTGCCAGCTCTTTTTATTTGACCTATGCAACAAAGCCCACTGGAATCTAGGGATTTTAGGTACAAAAGTAATCCTAAGTTGATGAGATTAACGAAAAGAGTGGATTACAGCGTCATACGCTGGAATGACACCTACTTTTTTCAGTGATCCATTTCTTATCATCCGAGTGGCCCTTGTCATTCAAGTAGCCGCGCTGTAGAATAAAATTTTTTATTTTAATGAAAAAATTGCTTACGCATACTCAAGATACCATTATAATGATGGTAGAGATATTGAGAGAGCTCAAAATCTATCTCGGTCTGCAGACCTTTTAACCAATTTTTCAATAAAAATTCAGCCACATCTGTTGTGTGTACATTCTGAATCTTTTTTATACAGGAGGATTTTATGTCCAGAATTCCAGATATTTGACCTTTACTTTAGCTAACAACAGGCGCCTGTAGTTTTTAGAATTAGTGTTAACACGGTTTTTCTACTTTTTTTTCTTAATATTTTAACTCAATACACACCATCATCATTTACTGCTTCTAAATATATCATTGCTAAACACACGCCGCTGTGTATTTCTATAGATAACTCATTGCCTAGACTTCGATTAAAGCAAGAATTCTTTCCTGGAAAAGCAAGGTTACTATGGCATAGTTCCCATTTTAATCCTTTAGTTGATATTTGAGCTTTCGGTATACCAAGTAAAGATATTTTAGTATTTTTTAGCAAAGAGGAAAAACAGGTAATACCCTTTTGTAAGGCGTACCCCACCATGGAAGGCGAAGGCATATAAAAGATACTATCTGTACTTGAAAAAATGTTGATATTTTGTAGTATATGATCAATTGCTCCTCCAGTAATACCCGTTACTATTGATGGCAATAACTTTACTGTTTTTAAGTGAGCTATTGCTTTAGAAAAGTCGCAATAATCTTGATCAGGTAGATATACTGTATTTAAATTAGCAAGTAAATTCGGATTTATACTATCCAAATCTCCTATTACAAGATCAGGTTTTACGCCAATTGATAGAAGCTTGTTTGCTCCTCCATCTACAGCAATAACAGGTATATCTTGTTTAAAAAACGATGAATCGGGTCTTTCTCCATTTAGTACTACAATAGAACGATATTCTTGCTCCACGCTACAATGTAGCATATGGTTATAAAACGCTTCGTGCAGTTTTTGCATCGTAGTAACATTTTTGAACAATTGATATTATACTGATCACTAATCCAGCAATATTACTGAGTATCACAAAAGTTAAACCCTGACAAATACCGTAAATAAGCCAAGATGATGAACAAATAAGATAATTCACCAACATTAGCATCGATACGTCACGAGTAAGTTTTGTGATATATGCTCTATATACTTGAGGCAATAACCCAATGAGAGATGTAATGAACGCGATGAAGCCAAAGCATTCTTCAATATTTATATACATACATTTTCCTACGTTTGTTTTAACAAGATCAGGTTCAAAGGGTTGTACTTTATGTACTCTCAGCTTTTTTAGAGCACCCCTAATGCGTGTAATTTATAACATCATTTAGTCTATTAATCAAGAAATTAACAGTGACTTGCATTCATGAAACTCTATCGGCTTCTATGCTAATTATTATCCAAACTAATAGTCGGCTGTGCATCCTGCTCAGAGATCAGAGCAACTAGCAAATTGTTTATCAATTGAACCTTTTGTTTTCCATCCAATTGTAAGCTTTTATTTTTTTCAAAATGGGCTATTACTTCTTCGATAATTCCTATTGCATTTTGCACTATATGCTTTCTTGCAGAGGTGATGGCATGCGCTTGTTGACGCCTCAGCATTGCTTGTGCAATCTCAGATGAATAGGCCAAATGCGATATTCTTGCTTCTGCAATTTCAATTCCAGCAATATTCAATCTTTGTTGTAGCATTGACCGCAATTCATTTGAAATTTTGTCAGAGTTTTTACGCAAAGATTCTTCATCGTTTTCGCTATCATACGGATAATTACTTGCCAGTTCTCTAATTACCGAGTCACTTTGCACAAAAACAAAATCATGATAATTATTAACATTATAATACGCCTTTGCAGGACTGCTCACTCTCCAAACAATTACTACTGAAATCTCTATCGGACTTCCATTAGCATCATTAACTTTAATTTTTTCTGTATTGATATTCTGAAATTTCAAAGAAACTCTATATTTACTCGAAAATGGAAGCGTTACGCATATTCCAGACTTAAAATAAGTTCCAATATAATGACCAAAAAACTCTATCACTCTTGCTTCATTAGGATCATTAACGAAAAATCCTTGAGAAAAAGTCAATATTGAAACAGCAGCAACTCCAAGTGCAATTGTGCTGTCATACACAAAAAGTACCAATAAAATTAACCCTAGCGCTATTAGTACAGGAAAAGCCCGAATTTTACTTAGATTTCTATCATTTATTGTATTTTTATCTGTACTGTCTTCATCAGATTGCTTTTTCATTTGCACCCTCTCTGCTGATTATTTCATCTACCTTACTTACAAATAATTTAAACTCTCTTAATTCACGATCAGGCAACTTTATCTCATTGCCATGAGCTATCGTAAGCGGATCAATATGTTTACCATTATATATAACTTCATAATGTAAATGAGGTCCTGTTGCAACACCAGTGCTGCCAACATAAGCAATGATTTGTCCCTGCTCTACTTTAGAGCCTAACTTTATATCGCTACTAAATTTGCTTATATGTGCGTAACAAGTTGAATATTTATTGTTGTGCTTTATTTTGATGTAATTCCCATAGCCACCATTCTTTCCTATATATTCTATTACACCTTCTGCAGTGGCGTGTATAGGAGCGCCAAGTTTAGCTGCATAATCTACTCCTTTATGAAAAACAACTTTACCACGAATAGGGTGTTTTCTATTACCAAATTTCGAGGATATACGAAAATCTCCATTTAAAGGACTTACGAAACTCTTTAAGCTTATCCCCTCTTTATTAAAATACTCTTCTTTGCCGTTTTGTGACTCATAATAATATAAACTTATAGCTTTATTTCTTGTTGTAAGTGAAGTATATAAAATTTTTTCTTCAGCCTTCTGATTACTCTCACACAGAACTTCCAACTTGCTTTTGGGCACAATGTCTTTTTTAAAATCTACACCATAATCTTTATATATGCTGATTAATCTCATTATTGTATCTGGCGCTAAACCTCCTGCATCAAAAAAAGAGGATTTTATGTCACTGGATATGAATAACAACTTTCTATCACTTTCTGTCACCAAAGCAGCTTTTTTTTTTCTGATCCCGTCTTGGAATAACACTGGAGAGTGGGTTAGTGTCATTTCAGTGCTTGACCAATTTTTTAATCGAAAATGTTGTATAGCATGCTGTTTACAATCAATTTCCAGTGTCTGGGCACTGGAATGATAATAGTCTTTCTGCGCAAATGTTTCAGTTGAATATGCTGGTAAAATACAAAGCAGTGGAAGTATTACCAGCCTCATAGTTTATCAGCAAAAATAAAATTACCTTCAACATACTGCACATCATCATTATCTTCTAGCTCTTCAACTAATATAGATAATTTATCAATTAATTCTTTGTCGCTAACTTCAATCAGGTCCTTTGGTTGCCATGAAAGACGAGCAAGTTCTGGTTCTCCAAATTTTGTATAGAAAGCGTCACGTACTTTACCAAAGTCTTTTACTTCACAAGTTATAACATATAATTCTTCTTTGTTATTTTCCTCAACATTCAATACTTCTAATTCAATTCCATAGTTAAATAAATCTTCAAAATTCATATCCTCTGCTTTATAGACAATTAAGCCTACATGATCGAAAAGGTAACTCACACCTCCTGTTTCTCCCAAATTACCGCCTTTGCGAGAAAAGATATAACGTATCTCAGAAGCAGTTCGGTTGCGATTATTTGTCAGAGCATGAACAATAAGTGCAGTACCAGAAGGTCCGCAGCCTTCATATTGTATTTCTTCATAACTTTCTCCAGCAACGTTACCAGCTGCATTTTTTATTGCTGTTTCTATTTTATCTTTTGGTAGATTTTCCTTTCGCGCAGCAAAGATAGCAGAGCGAAGACGTGGATTGAGTTCGGGATCAGGCAGCCCTTGTTTTGCAGCAACTGTTATTTCCCTAATGAGCTTCGTAAATTTTTGCGAGCGCTTTGCATCCTGAGCACCTTTTCGATGTTTTATATTTGAAAACTGTGAATGACCAGCCATAAGAAAACTAATTCACCCCTTCTGCTAACATATTTTCATACTGCTCAGCTTCTAAGTCAAGGCCAAGAGCTAAGTGAGCTGTTATTAAATAACTAATAACTCTAGAAGAATATTTATCGCTTATCATATTTTGAAAACGCTTAATTGCTGCTAAATATTCACCACGCTTTAGGTAAAATTCACCAATAGAATACTCTTTTTTTGATATATGTTCTGTGATTAATTTTTCTTTTTCTTTGATCTCTTCTATATATTCGCTATTCGGAAAAAGATTAATATATTCAGTAGCTAGCTCTAAAGTTTTATATGCAATTTGTTGCCCAAGCTGCACTTTATTAATTTGCATGTAATAAGATAATACTCTTAAGTAATATACATATGGCAAATCTTCACCATTTGGATAAACGTATATATAATCATCCATATCACTTGCAGCACTGCTGTAGTTACCCATATTATAGTAAGAAACTCCAGATAATAATTTTGCTTTCATTGCCCAATAAGATAAAGGATACAAATCCTCTATCTTTTGAAATGCTCTAATAGCTTGCTTATATTTTTTCTGATCATAAAGCTTAACTGCCTCCTCATATAGTTCAGTTTCAGTGTGTTCCAGATCATCCCCATACGAATGCACAAAGGAGCAAATAAGGAGAAAAAAGCATATGATTAAAGTCTTATACATAAGATTTTTTTTGATCAAAATAAAGTATAGACTAAATATTACCTAAATAAACAAATTTTTGGCATTATCATCGAGCAAAAACCTGCCCTTCCCGTATATTACCTATACCAGCACCTGTTGGAACACCTTTTCCACTCACTTCTACGTTCTCTAGCTTTCTAATATAAGAATGTATGATCAATCCACTTCCGACCATCAAAAGAGCAATACCTACCAGACCTAAAGCAGGCCCAACAGCAGATGATGCTAATGCTACTCCAGAAATCAATATTATTCTCCTGATTAGTAATAAAGAAGAACCAGCAAGCATTAACTTAGCTGTAGACATATTGCTTGTCTTTTTTTCAAATTTCTCATCAAAGCCTTGCTCTTTTTCTACTTCAGAATTTTTATTTTTCTTGTACTCAAAATAGCAAAAAGTAGCACTCGCTACAAAGTAGAATATACTAGAAATTGAAAAAGCTACGTCTTCTATTATTCCTTGTGCCAATGCTTCGCTTACTATGCTAGCCACAATAACTAATGTAACTAAAGCAGCATCAGCATAGTTACAGTAATCATCAACTGTATAAGGAATATCTCTCTTTTCTTTTTCTCCATCTTCAATATTCCCCAACTCTCGTTCTTTTTCTGCTATTTTTCTATTATTATAAATTAAATATAGTGTGCAAATAAGATATAAAGTTGTAAAAGGTAATATAGTATGGCTCAATGCGCTACTTATAAGGCCAAGTAATACCTGATCGCTACATGTTTTTTCGAGCTCAATTGCCATCAGCAATGCAAATGGAACCATTGTTGCCAATGATACACATTTTCTATTTAGCTCTCTTTTTTTTAACGTTAATAACTCCTGTTCCAGCTTCTGCTTTTTTTTTCCTTCTTCAAGTGTTAATAATTCTTGCTCAAGTTTTTTTCTCTTTTTTTCTTCTTCATCAACTGTTGACCAGAAATCTCGAAAAAAATCCTCTATTTTAGTATCTTTCTCAGAACTTGATCCCTTAAAGGAAGACTCAGTATTAAAGCTATCTATAATAATACCAGTCATACAAACTTGACTAATTTATAAACTAATACATTATACAGGATTTTAACTACTCAGTCAATATTGTGAAATTATTAACTTTCTTTGTATGCTCTTAAGTAATTTAGTCAATCTGTTTGATGCCAGCTAGAACGTAATTATAGCCTGACCACATAGTCATAACAGCCGCAGCCCATAAGCAAACCACACCTATATATTTAGTTGCTTCATAATCACTCATTATTAACGCTACTATAGCAACCATCTGCAAAAATGTTTTAATTTTCCCAGCCTTGCTCACAGGTAGGCTAACGTTTGTAGCTATCAAAAACTCCCGCATACCTGAAACTAATATCTCCCTACAAACAATTATAACTGACGGTATAATTGTAATATCATCTATCTTGTGCTTATAAACTAGCATGATTATTGTTGAAGCTACTACTAACTTGTCGGCAATTGGATCAAATAACTTGCCAAAATTCGATTGGACTTTCCATGCACGTGCTAAATAACCATCAAAAAAATCTGTAATGCACGCAAACATAAAGATCAATATTGTTATTAGACTTGCATACTTACTTTCTATATAAAAGCTTGATATTATTGCCGGTATTGCGAGCGCACGAGAAATTGTGAGTAAATTAGGTAGATTTTTTTTAAACATGTATCGCAATTCTAATCCAGCATAACAAACTTATACAGAAGCGAAGTACAACTCACAAGCTAATAGTTGAACATTCATAAAAACTTCATATACTTAGGAAATTACTAACGACAAATTCAAAATATAAGAATGAGTAATGATTTAGATAACACTGCAAAACAAGAGGCACTTAAGTATCACAATAGGAATAGTAAACCTGGTAAAGTATCGATAATACCGACAAAACCCTTGTCTACACAGCATGATCTATCACTTGCTTATTCCCCTGGTGTTGCAGTTCCATGCCTTGAAATAGTTAAAAATCCTGAGGCTGTTTATGATTACACGGCAAAAAGCAATTATTTAGCTGTTATTTCAAATGGCACCGCAGTGCTGGGACTTGGCAATATCGGTCCTCTTGCTTCAAAACCCGTCATGGAAGGCAAAGCTGTTTTATTTAAGCGTTTTGCTGACATTGATGCAATTGATATAGAAGTTGACACAGAAAACATAGAAGATTTCATCAATGCAGTAAGGTATCTTGGTCCAAGTTGGGGGGGAATAAATCTAGAAGATATAAGATCTCCTGATTGTTTCATAATAGAAAAACGTCTAAATGAATTGATGGATATTCCAGTTTTCCACGATGATCAACACGGAACTGCAGTGGTTGTTGCAGCTGGTGTAGAAAATGCCCTCGATATTGTTGGAAAGAAATTAGGAAATGTAAAGATCATCATGAATGGTGCTGGAGCAGCTGGTATTGCGTGTTTGGAAATACTGAAGTCTATGGGTGCTAAGAACATAGTACTATGCGATAAACAAGGAGTAATACACAAAGACAGAAAAGAGGATATGAATGAGTGGAAAGAAAAATATGCAATTGACACTAAAGAACGTTCTCTACTCGATGCCATAAAAGATGCTGATGTATTCATCGGACTCTCTGCAAAGGATGTGCTCAGTGAAGGAATGTTAAAAAGCATGGGTAAAGACCCAATCATTTTTGCTCTTGCTAACCCTGATCCAGAAGTAAGGCCTGAATTTGCAAAATCTGTAAGGCCAGATGCAATAATTGCAACTGGTAGGTCAGATTATAACAACCAAGTCAATAATGTAATGGGGTTTCCTTACATATTCAGAGGGGCACTTGATGTATATGCAACGACAATAAATGATGAAATGAAAATTGCCGCTGCAGATGCAATAGCAAAGCTTGCTCGCGAGCCAGTGCCGCACGAGATATCTGCAGCCTATGGTGGTCGTAAAATGAGCTATGGACGTGAATATATAATACCTACTCCATTTGACCCAAGATTAATTTCTATAGTATCTCCTGCTGTTGCAAAAGCTGCAATTACCTCAGGTGTAGCAAGAAAGGAAATAAAGGACTGGAATGAGTATGCAAGTCAATTAAAATCTCGTCTTGCTAGTGCTCTCAGCACGCTGAATCTATTGTCTTCACAATAATCAATTGCATATTTTAGACTTATAATTAAAATAAACTGATGACTATTACAATTCACGAGTTAGAGAAAATTATTAAACAATCATTTCCTGATGCTGATATAAAAATTAAAGACCTTGCTGGAGATGATGATCACTACCATTTAAAAATAACTTCCAAGTGTTTCTCTGGAAAGACAAAAATAGAACAACACAGAATGGTATACAAGGCTCTTGAAGGTCAGTCTATACATGCATTGCAACTAGAAACTGGAGCTTAAAATTAAGGTGATATTTATGAACAACTTTGAACAAATAAAAAAAGACATAGCAGAAAACGATGTAGTGCTGTATATGAAAGGCACCTCTGACTTTCCTCAATGCGGATTCTCCGGGCTCGTCGTATCAATTCTCAAAAATTTGAATGTAAAGTTTAAATGCATCAACATACTTGAGAATGATGAAATACGTCAGTCCATAAAAAGCTTTTCTGATTGGCCAACAATTCCACAATTATATATAAAGGGAGAATTTGTTGGTGGCTGTGACATAACCCGCGAAATGTATGAAAAAGGTGAATTACAAAATTTGTTAAAAGAAAAAAAGGTTATTGCGGAGTAAGTTTACACAGCAGAGTGGCAAAATAAAAACATAGTGGCAGTGTCCAGACACTGACTTCTTTTCTGGATTTCAGTGTCAGCTGCTTGAATGACGCCCTTTTAGTAGCACACACACAACTGTACAAATATTGTCCTCAAAAATGCGAGTAGCTCATTTGGTGTCATCCCAGGTGGGATCCAGGAATTTTGAGTTTTTGATGAGATTATGACCACGCACTGGGATGACAGTCATGTTACATTCGAGTTATACCTTATCACCAGGCTTAACAAATAGATGGCCCAATGTTATTAACTTTATAGGCTTATCTTCGTTATTTACTACCACCCAAACACCATCATCTTCATGATCAACAATTTCTATTGCTGTAAATACCACATAATTATTGTCATCAACAATCTTTATTCCAAGAACGCCATCATCATTTAAACTTAAGGCCGAAGAAGGAATTTTATATGCAAATCTTTCACCTGAAGGGAGGCTTACACTAGCAGTCAGTCCTTGCAAGGATATAATCTCATTATCAGTTACCTTTACCTCCACTCTATAAGATCCAGTTTTAGGCTCAGCAATTTTACTAATAAAACTTACTTCACCTACTAATTCCCTTCCGTCTAGCAAATTAATTTGCGCTGCACTACCCAGTTTTATTTTATTTACTTCATTTTCTGAAACATACAATACCACAAGAACTTGATCAAAATTAACTATGTCAGTTATCTTCTGTCCAGAATTAACAAAATCCCCTTCATTTACGTTGATCTTATCTACATAACCATCAATAGGGGATTTAATCGCAGTATTTTCCAAATCCAACTCTAGCCTTTTTAGGTCAGCTCTTGCACTCTGCAACGCAGTAAAAGCTGATTCCACTTTTATTTGCGCTCCATACCCTTTTGTATTCAATTTTCGAGAGGAATCATACTCAATTTCACGCTGATTTAATAAAGCTTTGGCTTTTTCAACTTGCTCAACTCTGTCATAATCTTCTATCTTTAAAATTACATCGCCTCTCTTTACCTTTTCACCATCAGACAAATAAACGGCAATAACTTGACTACTTGTTCTTGAGACAAGGCTTGCTCTATGCAAGGGATTTACTGTACCAGAAAAATTTAAATATACAGCGCGATTTTGTGGAGTATAATCCTGAGTTTTTACTGAAAAACTACTAATTGGATTATCACTATGAACCGCCTGATCTTTTTTTAAAAATGTACTGTTGATAAAAAACAGTAGAATAAGAGCAATACCGGAAACAATGATTACTTTGTTTCTCATCCTTAAACAGTAAAATTTATTGACCAATCTTGTTAGAAACAAGTGCATAAAATTTCAAATCAGAATCTAAGTATAATACATCTATTGTCACTTTATAAATAGTTTTATATGAGCACATTTTCCTATAATAAGTAAGTTTTTTATTGCTAAAATGGAATTTTTAATCAAGAAACCGTATCTGAAAAGTTATTATGCTAATATAGGTATTAACATTATATTAGCATATAAGTACTAACGTGGTATTAGTTCTATAATTAAGGAATATATTATGACAAATCTTATACTCAATCCTCCATTTGAATGGAAGGCACTTCATGATTGCTATAGAGAATGTGAAGAAAAATCACCAGGTAATAGTTGGCAGGTAACAGCGGAGCGAAATAATTGCGAGTGGTACTGTCGTCTGAAAGATACTCATGGCTTATTTAAATCTGATTCACAAGAAGAGTCGACACTTATTGATATAAGTAGTACATTAAGAGAGATTGGAAATAAATTTTGTTATCTCGCAGATTCAGTTTCTGTTCTATAGTAAAATAAAGGATCAAAGTTCAATTAGTAAGTCTACTTTTGTAGACTTACTCTCTCATATTGACTCAACTGCAGCGCTGAAGTGCTAATGCCTGGGCTTTTTTTTACTGACTTTCCGTATTTTCAGGAAGAGGAGATCCTATTAACGCTATAACGTCTGATAATTTATTTATCGATGGTCAATTTTATGTATCCATTCAGCAGAGTGGTAAAATAAGGTAAGATCTTTAGCTCTTCACTAAACGGGTACCCAATTGCTCAACACTATCAATTTTAATTTGTAAAGTGCCCTTTATAAATTTATTAGCCTGGTCTGTACTCATAAAAACTGTATGTTTATTGGGCATTAATTTTTCCATAACAGCTCTATCTTTATTTTGCAAATGACAAATATAGCTATACTCTTTGAAATCTAGAAGTTTAGCAAAGCTATCACGATCATTCTCATGGTGAAAAGCAACATTTATACCTACTATTTCGTCCGTTTCTTGCAGCTTTCCATCTTTATCTATTACCTGTGCCTTAGCAAGCGCAACTGTAGGCTTATGGCCATAATTTGTTCCAATAACCCTTCTTATTGAATGTTCTATTGCTATTTCTTGCACTTCAGGATTTTCATCAAACTCTTTCAAAAAATTAAGGTGTAAGTTAATATATTCAGAGTATTTCAATCTGTGTTTTTTATGTATAGCTGGTTTATAGGACAGCTCGCTTGTAGGTGACTTATAGCTTGCAAGGAGCAATTTTTGTTCATACTGCTCATTAAATTCCTTTATCTTTTCAAAATGTCTTTCATATTGAGTCAACCCATCTTTTCCTTTTTTCTCCATCCTTTCCAAGAATTTCTCTACAGGTTCCCGTTTGGCTAGAGTAATTTTGCGTATAAACGGAATTTGTTTTTTCAAGCTAATCCAATATGGTAGGAAAACAACTTTTGCATCTTTCGAAAATAGACCTTCTAATTTTTTCACTGCATTGTATAAGTTTGCTGATTCTGGTTTATAATGCCCGCTATTATTGTCTATATAAGTTATTTTACCATTTACCACTTTCATTAAACCAGAACATAAAACTGGCCTACCACCTGCAAGAGTTGAATGACGATAAGCCCATTCGCTTTTGTTAACATTAATATGTTCATGAGTTAATAGCTTTCCATCAAGCGTGATCACATAAGCTACACAACCTTTTTTACCCTTACTAATTTTATCAGTTGTATCATATAGTTTGCCTTTAAAGCCTTGTAACTTGTTACCTTCCACTTCTGGCATTAAGTCCACGTATAATTTTCCTTTATAAGGAATTTTAGTATATTCTACTTGGTCATCTGGAGTAAAATACTTAACCCTTGTATTAGTTCCAGGAATTTTTCTTCCTTCAACTCCAACTTCTGGAAACAAATTATATCGTGGAAAAAAATAAGTAAAATTATTCTCTATCCAATACAGAATCTTATTTATGATACCAAAAACTTTTCTATTACCTAAATCAATAGAGAGTTGCTGTTCCTTTGGTACTGCTAGATGATTGGACTTTGTACCAGATTTGCCAAATTCTTTAGCAGCATATTTAAACTTTTCTAGTAAATATTCCTTACGTTCTTTTGATACTGACATTTTTACCTCACCCACTATTATTTTATCCTATATTATTTTAAACAAAAAGTCAATCTTTCTTAAGATATTAAGAAAAAAGTAGCAGCAAAATAGCTAAACTGACTTAGATTTATCGACAATTTGAAAAATCATCATTCCGCCACTTGTTAGCGAAATCTATGTTCGTACAGTTGTGCTGCCCAACAAACTTATGCTAAGCTGTGCTGCCACTAATTTTGCAACCGGTACTCTATATGGTGAGCATGAAACATAATCCACCCCTGACTTGATGAGAAACTCTATAGATTTTGGATCTGCTCCATGCTCTCCACATATACCCAGCTTTATTTTTCTTCGGGTTTTTTTGCCTCTTTCAATGGCTATCTTGATTAACTCCCCTACCCCTTCGATGTCCAGCACTTCAAATGGATCATTGTCAAATATATTGCTTTCCTTATAAGAATCGAGGAAATTAACTGAATCATCTCGTGAAAGTCCCATGGTTGTTTGCGTTAAATCATTAGTGCCAAAACTAAAAAACTCTGCATGTTTTGCTAACTTATCAGCAATCAGTGCTGCTCTTGGTAGTTCTATCATCGTTCCGATTGAATAACTCACATCGAAATTTTTAGCCTCTTTCTTTACTAACTCGCATATCAGAACAAACTCTTTCTCGCTCATGATAAAAGGAATCATGATTTCAGGTTTCACTTCTATCTTCTTTTCTTTCCTTAATTCACTTGCAGCACTGAGTATTGCCCTAATCTGCATTTTATATATTTCAGGATGAGAAATAGCAAGCCTACAACCTCGATGGCCAAGCATTGGATTTTTTTCTGATAACTGTACTATTTTATTTTTTACTGATTCAACTGACTTATTCAGTGATTTGGCAATTTTCTCTATAATAGATTGATTGTGGGGCAAAAACTCATGTAGAGGTGGATCAAGTAAACGTATAGTAACCTCCCTGCCCTCCATAATAGAAAATATTTCTTTGAAATCAGACTTTTGCATTTCTTCGAGTTTATTTAATGCATTTGCCCTTTCATTTTCATCATCAGCTATTATCAATTTTTGAATGAATTCGATTCTATCACTAGCAAAAAACATATGTTCTGTGCGACATAATCCTATACCTTCTGCACCGAATTCTTTCGCAATTTTTGCATCTTTTGGAGTATCAGCATTCGCTCTCACCTTCACTGTTTTGATTTTATCTACCCAGTTAATTATCGTTTTGAACTCTTGAGATAATTCAGGCAAAACTGTCGGAAGAATACCAAGCATAACCTCTCCTGTTCCTCCGTCGATGGTGATTGGTTCACCTTTATTTACTTTTATATCCCCCATAGAAAGAAATTTTTCATCTTTATCAATATAAAGTCCACTTAGACTACAAATACATGGTTTACCCATTCCACGAGTTACAACAGCGGCATGGGAGGTCATACCTCCCCTCGCTGTTACTATTCCACTTGCAGCATTCATTCCATTAATATCTTCAGGGCTCGTCTCTGATCTTACCAAAATTACTTTTTTACCCTGCTCTGCAGCTTTTTCAGCATCACTTGCACTGAATACTACATATCCAGAAGCAACACCTGGAGAAGCTGGCAGTCCTTTGCCTATTACTTCTTGATCGATTTTAACATCAAGAACTGGATGCAATAAATTGTCAAAAGTTTTTGGATCAATTCTCAATATTCTTTCCTCTTTTGTAATAACTCCTTCGTTTACCATATCAACTATCATGCGAATAGCAGCTTCGGCTGTGCGCTTGCCAGACCTAGTCTGCAAAATCCATAACTTACCGTCCTGTACAGTAAATTCGATATCCTGCATGTCCTTATTATGTCTTTCAAGTTTTTCACATACCGCGCATAATTCTCGGTAGACACTTGGTAGCAACTTCTCCATGGTACTTTCTTGCTCCCCGTCAATTGGCATAGGAGTATAAACACCAGAAACCACATCCTCACCCTGAGCATTAACTAAAAACTCACCAAAAAGCTTTTTTTCTCCAGTTGAAGGATTCCTTGTAAATATCACACCAGTTGCTGAATTATCATTCAGATTACCAAAAACCATTGCTTGCACGTTGACTGCAGTTCCAAGGTTTTCAGGAATATTATTTATTTTTCTATAGGAAACAGCTCTATCATTTTGCCAAGAAGAAAACACTGCATTTACTGAATTGAGTAACTGTTCTTCAACGTTCTGCGGGAAATTTTTTCCTATTTTCTCATATACTACATCTTTGAAATCATTAACAATCCCCTTTAAAACATCAACATCAAGATCAGCTAAGCTTTTTGCTCCACTTTTTTGCTGTTCACTATCAATAATGTCTTGAAATAGGTTGTGGTCAAGCTGTAGTACAACATTCGAGTACATCATGATGAAACGGCAGTAGCTATCGTAAGCAAAACGTTCGCCACTTTTTTTTGCAAGACCAACAACGGTTGCATCATTTAGGCCAACATTTAGGACTGTATCGAGCATGCCCGGCATTGAATTCACACTACCAGAACGTATGGAAACTAATAAAGGATTATTTGAATCCCCGAATTTACAACCGATGTCACTTTCGAGCATCGCCATGTAGTTTTTTATCTCGTTACGTAGATCACACGACAATTCATTATCTTGACAATAGGCCTGACAAACAGCAGTGGAAATTGTAAAACCAGGTGGAACAGGAATGCCAATGTTACACATCTCTGCCAGATTTGCTCCCTTCCCTCCTAGTAGATTTCTCATTGCTGCATTGCCTTCACAGTTGCTTTGGCTAAAGTAATATACTAACTTTTCTTGCATTTTTTTCGGATTTTCACTAATAAACATACTATTCTAATAAATTTGTCAGGCAGGAGTAATAAATTTTGTAAAATTCAGCACAATTAAATAGCCTCTTTTCCTTTCATTCTAGTGTCCCTATTGTCATTCAAGTCTGTCATCTCAATGAACTCTATGATATCATTCCAGCGCATGACGCTGGAATCCAGTTCGTCCATAATCTCAACAAAAACGTTGTGTTTTAGCATAATTTTGTGCTCAATATGATTATTTATAGTAAAGACTTCTGGATTCCAGCATCAAGTGCTGGAATGACACCGTCATACCTGTTGGAGTATGAATGTAGCCTTATCTCACACTCCTGTCATACCAGTACTGGTATCCAGAAAACTGATCAAGTAATAAGAACTAGTCACGCGCTGGCTCTCTTAAATTACTTTAACTATAAGTGTTAAGAAATTTACCAATCAAAAAAAGGCAAAAGAATCCACATGGTGCTAATTTTATTACTGTAATTGATAATGTGCTAACGCTTTAAATAAGCGCGATCTGGCCGAATGTAGAAAAAATAAAAAAGGCATGCAGCCGCCATAATTTCGCCAATAAATACAAGATTTGTCAAGAAGCTTCTATTAAATGAAAGTTATGAAAAAATCTATTGCAAGTCTTTTAATATTCTGTTAAGAGCTGGAACAAATAAAAATTATTATGTTTGGATTAGAGAATAAGAAATTTCTGATTACTGGTGCATCAGGAGGAATAGGCCAGGCAATTGTAGAAATTATGCATAAGGCCAGAGCAACTTTATGTATTTCTAGTACAAAAAAAGAAATAATCGAAGAAGTTGCTAAAAAATATGAAAAAAACATTCACGTACTTCCTTGCAACTTATCAAATCCTGAAGAGGTAAATCAACTAATAAATAAAGCAAGTGAGTTGATGAAAGGCTTTGATGGACTCATATGCAATGCAGGAATTACACAAGACAGCTTATTGTTGAGAATGACAGATGAAGCATGGCAAAAAGTGATTGACATTAATTTGACCTCCACATTTAAGCTAAATAGAGAAGCATGCAAGAAATTCATTAAAAATAATTGGGGAAGAATCATAAATATTTCCTCAATAGTAGGATTGACAGGAAATGCCGGGCAAGCAAATTATGCAGCTTCTAAAGCTGGGATAATAGCCATGAGTAAATCTATAGCAAAAGAAGTTGCAAGTCGTAATGTAACAGTAAATTGTATTGCTCCTGGATTTATAGATACTAAAATGACTGAAGTTTTAAATGAAGGACAAAAGGAAAAAATATTAGATAACATCCCAATGAAAAGAATGGGAACAGGAAAAGAAATAGCAGCAGGAGTATTGTTTTTAGCAAGCGATGAGGCAAAATACATAACGGGACATGTGCTTAATATCAATGGTGGGCTATTTATGTAGCAACACTTATTTATGGACAAATTATAAGTTTTACTTTAAAATAAGTATATATATAAATTTATTTTCGCGTTAGTTTATTACTTGGAGGCAAAAGAATGAGCTATATAATAAAAAAATTTTTTAATGCTTTATGTATAGTGCTGTTTCTCTCTTTTTCAGATTACGCAAATGCTGCTAATGATATAGATGATACAACTGCCCAAGTAATATGCAATATTATTGGTTATATTTGGGGAATAGGTGGGCCACTTATGACTGTAGTCATAATAGGTGCAGCTTTGCTTGCAATATTTGGTAGAATGCCATGGCCAGCTCTCTTTGCCTTAGGTATGTTTTGTGGTGTATTTTTTGGTGCCAAAACGATTATAACGAAAATTATACCCAATATAAGCGATGAAGTAAGAGAGACGTTGAATAAGTGTGGAGAAAGATAACCTAAAAATAAGTGTGTTTTTGTGTGTATTGTTCCTTCATATCCTCAATTTGCAGCAGGCAAGAGCTATCTTTCGGTAAAGTTTTAATAGCTAACTCAGCGTATTTCATAAATTTCTCTAAATTACCTTCAATACAAGCCTTTTTCGTCAAAGCAAAATAATACATTGCCATATCAGCGCTACGTTTATATGCAATACTTAAATACTTCCAGACAAAGGCGTTATTTGTTTCTACGCTTGCAACCTGCTCTAGGTAAAAAATTGCCTTCTCTATTTCACCGTGTAATAATAAAGTATGAGATAACGCAAGTTTCACTAAATAGTTATTCTTCTCAGATAAATATCTAAGTGATTCTTCATACATTTTTATTGCTTCACTTAAATTTCCAGCTTTGTATAACATCTCCGCTTTTAATTCATATAAATAAGGATCATTGCGTGACTCTTGAATCAATGAATTAACTTTAGTAATAGCCTCTTCTATCTTTCCTTGCCTATAGTGAATTACAGCATTTACATACTTAGAACTACCTTCATATTTATTAGATAACACATGAATAGGAGCAAAGAAAGAGTCTAGCTTTGCAACCATACGCTCAAACTTCAGCAATTTATCTGCAAGGATTGGTTTTATATTGTTTTTAACCTTATAATTCTGTACAGCAAATATACGCTTATCACTAAGTGGGTGAGTGCGGAAATACTCTTCAGTGTTTTCATGCTCAATACTCTTAAAATAGTCAAAAATCTCTTTCATACCCAAATTATCATAGCCAGATTCATCTAGGTATCTTAAAGCATAGCTATCTGCTACACTCTCTTGCTCTTGAGAATAGTTAAAAAACAACCTTGAACTAAGCGTTACACCACTAAGCAAGATTGCACTCGCAACCTGAGGGTTAATGACAATACTAGAAACTAATCCTACCATATAACTAATCATTGCTATTGATTGAAAATAACCTACAGCACTACTCATTTGTAATACATGACCAGCAGATATATGAGCAATTTCATGTGCTAATATACCAAGTAAGACATAAGGTTCAGTCGAATATTGTAAAAGCCCTAAATGAATGAAAATGCTATTATTGTTAATTACAAAAGCATTAATCGATCTATCATCAACTATAAAAACTTTTATTTTATCATTATCAATACCCGCAGCAGAAAATAAAGGTTGCGCTAGATCCTTAACTACCGCTTCCACTTCACTATCTCTAATAATACTAACAGAGTAAGCGCTATTACAGTATACGAAAAAAAATAGTAAAACAAAAAGCTTAGACATGGAAATTCCTTGTTTGTATAACTTTGAGGAATTTTATATTTTAACACTTAAACTATACGAATCTATAAACGCTAGTTTAAATTTTGAACGTAACTGATAAGTTTATCAATGGTAGTTAACTTAATATTATGTTGTTCAGCAAATTCAAGCAACTGGGGTAAGCGCATCATAGATCCATCATCATTCACTAGCTCACACCCTACAGCCGCATGATTAGATCCAACCAATTTTGCTATCTCAACACTTGCCTCAGTATGACCGTTGCGTGCTAAAACCCCGCCCTCACTTGCAATAATAGGAAAAACATGACCAGGAGTAATAATATCATCCTTAGTACTTTTTTCATCAATAGCGGTAAGTATCGTATGCGTTCTATCATGAGCAGAAACACCCGTTGTAATACCATAACGAGCATCAACTGACGTAGTAAATGCAGTGTGAGGAATAAGTGCTTCATCTACATTACTTCTCTTCATAAATTCAAGGTTAAGTTTATTCATGTAAAACTTCGTCATAGCTAAAAACACAATACCAGTGCCATACCTAACCATAAAAGCAATATGTTCTGGCTTCACCTTTTCAGCTAAAACAACCAAATCACCTTCATTCTCTCTATTTTCATTATCAACTAAAATGAATAATTTACCGGAACGCGCATCCTCTAATACACCTTCCACAGAAGAAATGAGAGACAGATCAATTGAAGGGTAAGCTGCTTGTACCATGATTTACTTAAACTCAATCTTAACTATTTTATACAATTTCTCTCCATTTGGCACTATCACTTCCACATACTCACCAACTTTTTTGCCAATTAAAGCACTACCGAGTGGTGAATCCGTAGAGATCAACTGCTTTGAAGCATCAGCTTCATATCCACCTACAATCTTATAAACATATTCAATTTCACTGTTATCATCATTTAACATGCTTACCGTAACAGTTGCACCAAATATTACTGAATCACCAAACAAATCTTTCACTTCTATTACTTCTGCATGCGAAAGCTTATTTTCTAACTCGATTATACGACCTTCAATAAAACCTAATCTTTCCCGCGCAGCATGATACTCTGCATTCTCTGATAAATCACCTTGATCACGGGCATCAGAAATAGCTTGTATGATAGAAGGTTTTTCTTCCTTTAATTTCTCAAGTTCGACTTGCATACTCTCAAAACCTTCCCTTGTAATAGGGAACTTGTTAACAATGGATGAAGTCATAATCACCGCCTAAACGCAATTAAATTGAGTGACAAAATCACTCACAATACCAACAATATCATCTTTTATATCATCATTCATGTCACCTGACAACTTTTTTAAAACTCCAGGGTGAACAGTTTGAAAATAATTGATAAGATCACACTCGAACTTATTGATGTTGCTCACCTGTACCTTACTTAATTGACTATACAGATTAGAAAAGATATACATAAGCAATACTTGTTCTTCTATTGACATAGGTGAATGCTGTTTTTGCTTTAATAATTCAATAAGGTATTTACCTTTGTTTAAGGACAATTGAACAGTAGCATCAAGATCAGAACCAAATTTAGCAAAGTCTTCCAGTTCTCTATATTGGGCCAAACTCAGCTTTATAGAACCAGCAACTTTTTTCACAGATTTCAATTGTGCAGCAGAGCCAACCCGAGAAACTGATAAACCTATATTCACCGCAGGGCGAAATCCCTTGTGAAACAACTCAGACTCAAGAAAAATTTGTCCATCAGTAATTGAAATCACATTAGTTGGCACATATGCAGATACATCACCGGCCTGAGTTTCAATAATCGGCAAAGCAGTCAAAGACCCTTGTCCTTTTTCATCAGACATTTTAGCAGCTCTTTCAAGCAAGCGAGAATGTACATAGAATATATCTCCAGGATAAGCTTCACGACCAGGAGGACGTCTGAGCAATAAGGACATCTGCCTATATGCCACAGCATGCTTAGATAAATCATCATATACCACCAAGCAATGCATTCCATTATCACGGAAAAATTCTCCAATAGTGCAACCGGTATAAGGTGCTAAAAATTGCATGGGCGCGCAGTCAGATGAACTAGCCACAACTACGGTTGTATACTCTAATGCTCCACTTTCTTTTAGCTTATTCACCACTTTTGCTACTGTCGAAATTTTTTGTCCAATAGCAACATAAACACAGTAAATTTTTTGATTTTCGTTTACCTCGTCATTAATCTTCTTCTGATTGATAATAGTATCAATCGCAATAGTGGTTTTACCAATTTGTCTATCACCAATAATTAACTCACGTTGCCCTCTACCTATAGGAATCAACAAATCTATAATTTTAATTCCTGTCTGCAGAGGTTCATGCACAGATTTACGGTCAATAATACCTGGCGCTTTAGATTCTATATACATTTTGTTCTTGGCTCTAATTTCTCCGCCATCGTCTATAGGATCGCCTAATGCATTTACAACTCTCCCTAATAATTCATGACCTACAGGCACCTGTACAACATCGCCACTACATTTTACAACGTCCCCTTCTTTTATATCACGATCATTGCCAAGCACAACTATTCCAGCTGTATCATGATCTAAATCAAGAACTATCCCTTCTACACCGCTTGCAAAAGATACCTTTTCACCAAACTTTGCTTTTTCCAGCCCATAAACCAATGTGATACCATCCGTTACTGAAATTACTTCACCTATATTTTCTCGTTTTATAGGATTATCAAATGTCTCAACCTTCTCTTTTATTATGTTTACTACTTCAGAGGCGTTTATGCTATTCTTCATATACAATTCCTTATTTTCAACATTTCCATTTTACTCAAATCAACCAATCTATCCAAATAACTCTTAAGCGAAGCATCAATCAAGTTAAAACCATACCTAACTACAAAGCCGCCTAGTATAGAAGGATCAACCACATGACTGACTTTTATTATTTTACCAAGAAAGTTCAAAGATTCAGTAATTATTTTTATATCAGGTTTCTTTAAAATCTCTGCTGATTTTATAGTAATTTCCAATTCATTTTCACTTTCCCTGACAAGATTTAAGAATTTTTCTAATATAAGGATTAATAAACGGGAGCGCTTGTTTGCAAGTGTAACCATAATAAATTTGACTAAGTTTTCACTCAAGTTCTCATTTATAGAAAGTATCGCTTCTTTTTTGTGCACAAGAGAAACCATAGGATGAGATAGGTACACAAAAACATCACTTTGATCTTTAAAAAAAGCTAACAAAAATTCTACTTCTTTTCTTATAATACCTAATCTGCTTCCTGAGACATGAAACAGTGCTCTAGCATAAGATGAAACTAAATTATTGTTTTTCATATTAAATTACCTATTCTAGTAAATCTAAGTTATTTAAGCTACCATTCCTCAATCCAAGCATTTTTTATATAAATAGGCCTTCTCTTTAAGGAAAGAAAACATAAATCATATCTGACTGAATAATCTAAAAAATCAAGATTTTTACTTAAGAAATATTTAGAAGAATTTATAATAGACTGACACTGAAAATGAGATATCGGTACTTCTTTTCCAAATAAACTTGTTTTAACTTCTATAAAAATCAGCTCCCTTTTTTTAGATACAATTAAGTCAATTTCACCCAACTTACAACGGAAGCGACGTTTTATAACATTATAGAATTTCAGCTTTAAATATATCGAAACTAACAATTCTCCAAAGTAACCTACAAAATAGCGTAACCTATTTACCATAAAAAGAATGATTAGCTTTGTGTAACCACTTTGCTTCCTTTTTTATTTTTACTATAAATCTCACCTTTTGCTGAAATATCTCTATCAACTAGCTCTATCACTGCCATTGGAGCGCAATCACCCTTTCGAGTACCAAATTTTATTATTCTAGAATATCCACCTTTACGGTCTTGATAACGATTAGCTAGAACGCTTAATAACTTATCAACTACTAACTTACTATTATGAAGACGTGAAAGCAACAGCCTCCTACCATGTAAAGAATCGTTATTCTTAGCAATTGTAATAAACTTTTCCACATATGGACGAAGTGCTTTAGCCTTTGGTAAAGTAGTTACAATCTGCTCATGATTAATTAACGAGATAGATAGATTCTTTAACATTGATAACCTATGCTCGGTACAACGAGACAATTTACTTTTTTTTACTCCATGTTTCATACACTACCTAATCCTCCTCAGTATGTTGTTTAGCTAGTTCATCTATATCTTTAGGTGGCCAATTTGGTATATTCATACCCAAAGACAAGCCTAAACTCCTTAGAACTTCCTTAATTTCATTTAAAGACTTTCTGCCAAAATTAGCAGTCCTTAATAATTCACTCTCTGTCTTCGATACAAGATCACCTATATAAACAATATTTTCATTTTTCAGGCAGTTGTGAGACCTAACAGATAATTCCAGTTCCTCTACTTTACGCAATAAAACAGGATCATACCCCAAACCTTTAGCATCACCAGATAAAGAAACCCTCGATCTTTTATCACCTATACTAGAAGTAACAAAAGGCCGCAACTGCTCCTGTAATATTCTTGCAGCATAATCAATAGCTTGACTTGGAGAGATTGTACCATCAGTTTCAATTGACAATATCAGCTTATCTTTATCAGTAACTTGACCAACACGACTATTCTCTACCTTATATGAAACCCTCTCGACAGGACTATATAAAGCATTAATCGGAATAAAGCCAATTAAATCTTGTTCATTCATAAACTTTAAAAATTCATTTTCTTTATATTTATTTACAGAAAGATAACCTTTTCCACTAGCAACATATATAGTAACGTTAAGCTCCACATCTTGACCTAGTGTACATATCACCAAATCTTTATTAACAATAGAGCATTCGTCACCAGTTTCTATCATTCCAGCTAATACTTGACAAGGCCCTTTAGCGCTCAAATTTAAGCACTTATTAGACGTGTTATTTAGCTTACATCTCAACATGCCCATATTTAATGCTATATCAGTTATGTCTTCCCTAACTCCTTGGATCGAAGTAAATTCATGATTCACGCCTTCAATTTTTATTCCATAAACAGCACTACCGCGAAGAGAAGACAACATTACACGCCTTAATGCATGGCCCAACGTTAAAGCAAAACCACTTTCCAAAGGTTCTAGAACTATATCACTTTTTTTACTTGAATCACCTGATATTACCTTAATCGCATTAGGCTTAGTTAATCTATCTAAATTTCCACAGAAAGAAACACTATCACTATAATACATACAAAAACCTTCCAAATATCCTATACTCTTCTTTTTTTCCTTAATCTACACCCATTATGAGGTATCGCCGTTTTATCTGCAATTGAAGTGACAGTCAATCCACAATTCCGAAGTGCTTTAACTGCAGCTTCTGCACCAAAACCAGGACCACGAATTATTACAGAAACAACCTTCATACCAAATCTCTCTATTACTTTCTTCGCAGCAGAATCAGCAACCTTACCTGCAGCATAAGGTGTGGATTTTCTCGAACCAGAAAAACCACATGCACCAACAGAAGTCTGGTAAAGCGTATTACCACAAACATCAGTCACATTTACAAAAGTATTATTAAAAGTTGCACGAATATGGACAATACCAGTAATAAACCTTTTTGTATTCTTACCAACCGTTTTAACTTTTTTCATAAAAACTCACGATAATAACAAATTTTATTTTTTCCCAGCAATAGGCAATTTAGATCTGCCTTTACGAGTTTTAGCATTAGTATGGGTTCTTTGTCCCCTCACAGGCAAACCTTTTCTATGCCTTAATCCTCTATAGCAACCGATTTCCATTAAAGATTTTATATCCATAGCCACTTTTTTTCTGAGCTCACCCTCTATGACATATTTTTGCCTAATAAAACTACTAATTTTCTCTATATCTTCATCTTGTAATTCTGAAACACGCTTACGCTCATCAATTTTACAGCTACGACAAATTATATTCGCAGTAGTAATACCTATACCATGTATATAAGTTAATGCAAAAGGAATACACTTCTTTACTGGAACATTTATGCCTGCAACACGTGCCACTGATACCTCGATACTTTATTAATAATAACTCTTAATTTATACCATAAAACAACTTATAGTCAAATCAAATTACAAGAAATTTTACTTTCAATCTCTTGCATTACTCTATCAACACTCAAATTAGCGTTAATTGTTAACAACTTGCCCTTATAATACTCGCGCAAACCCTTCATCTGAAAATGATATTCTCTTATCCTCTTATTAATTGCAAGCATATTAGCATCATCAATTCTCTTCTCCAATCTCGTACTTTTACATTTAGCACAAGTAGTATTTTTAAAAGAAGATATACTATATATACTTTTACAATCCAAACAAGTAAGACGATCTTTTAATCTATCAATTGCAATATTATCGTCAAGCTGCAACTCAATTACAAGATCAACATCCCTATTACATCTTTTTTGCAAAAATTGAGTTAAAAAATGAGCTTGATTTAAATTTCTTGGAAAACCATCTAACAAAAAATCACCATCTATTAATGCAAGCTGGTCACACAATAATTTACATATAACTTCATCTTGAATTAAATTACCAGATTCAACAGTATCCTTTATTTCTTTACCTAATTTACTTCCACTAGATATAATATTCCTTAATAAATCTCCTACTGAAACTAATTTAAAATTATACTTTGCTATTAACAAACTGGACTGAGTACCCTTACCAGAGCCAGGAGGACCAAAAATTGTAATAATCACTTTAGTCTCCTTGTTTTAGACTCATATTTCTTTATCCAACTATCGTACCTATTTGAAAAAACATAAGATTGTACTTGCATAATAGTATCAGTAATAACGTTAACTATAATCAGCAAGCTCGTCCCACCAAAAATAAATGGTATATCATAATGATACCTCATAATTTCAGGTATAGTACATATTACCACCAAATACGCAGACCCAATAAATGTTAATTTAAAAACTATATTTTGAAGATAATCAGAAGTATGTTTTCCAGGCCCTCTACCAGGAATAAAACCACCATTTTTCCTAAGAAAATCAGCATTTTCCTCTGGATTAAATATAAAATTGGTATAGAAAAAATTAAAAAGTACTATGAGTATTAAGTAAGTTATAATGTACATCACTTTATTTGCCATAAAGTAGTTTAAAATAAAATCAGCAATGGCATGACCTTTATAGAAATTTGCAATTGAAATAGGCGTTAATAAAATTGCGTTAGCAAAAATAGTTGGTATTACACCAGATAAATTGATCTTCAATGGAATGTAACTAAAATCATCATTATGTAATTTTTTAAACTGTTTTTTGGGATATTGAACAATTACCTTTCTATAAGAAGATTCTGTAAAAATGACTAAAAGGAGCAGTAAAAAAAACAATACTATAACAAAAAGGGTAATGAAAAACGACATACTACCATTTTTATTTAATGTTAGCAGAGATGATAAAGCATTATGTAATTCAGATGTTATGCCAGTAAAAATGATTAATGAGATACCATTGCCTATACCGCTCACACTGATCCGCTCACCAAGCCATATTAAAAATATAGTTCCACCTAAAAGGCTAAAGACACCTATAGTACGAAACATAATACCAGGTTCAACTACAACTAATATCCCTTCTCTATTCATTCTTTCTAACCCTATTAAGATCGTAATTGATTGAAAGATACAAAACACTATAGTCATATAGCGTATATAAGAGTTCATCTTTCGACGTCCCAACTCTCCGTCATTTTTAATTTCATTGATTACTTTAACGGCAGAAGACAATAATTGCATAACTATGGATGCAACTATGTATGGCATAACGTTTAACGCCAAGATCGTCATTCTAGCTAAAGCGCCACCAGAAAATAAATTAAATACTCCAAAAATACCAGAACTCTCTTTTGGAAATATATCATTGATTATATCAAGATTAATTCCAGGAATAGGAACATAAGTGCCTAAACGATAACAAACTAAAGCCATCAGCGTAAAAAATATGCGCTTTAGTAAATCAGTTTTATATAATAACGTAGAACCCAAACTATCAAATGCAAATTTACTGTTCATAATTCATGATAGTATTTCTACACTACCACCAACTGAAGCTACAGATCTTTTTGCAGCTTCTGATGCAAAATCAACATGAAACACAAATTTCTCGCTTAATTTACCCTTATTAAGAAGTTTGATTTTACTTTTTACAGATCTGATAAAACCTAATTTATGCAGTAGCTCCTTATCTATTATAGAATCCTTGACTATTTTTTTAGCTTCCATTAAGCACTGTACATCACCAACATTAAATATAGAGTATAAGTTTTTGCGTATAGGCTTAAAACCTCTTTTAGGTAAACGAGTATATATAGACTGCTGTCCACCTTCAAAACCATTTATAGAAACGCCACTTCTCGCTTTCTGCCCTTTATGCCCCCTACCGGATGTTTTACCTTTACCACAACCAATACCTCTGCCTAATAATTTAGGCTTCTTTTTCTTAGATAATTTGGTAAATACAGAATTTAATTTTACAGCATCATTCATACTTTACCTATTTCCAACTATCTCACTAATCTTTTTACCCCTCTTACCTGCCACTTGGCGAGGAGATAACATAACATCAAAAGCCTTAAATACTGCACATATAATATTATGAGGATCATTTGATCTAGTAGACTTAGCTACCACATCCTTTATACCTAATACCTCAAAAACCGACCTCATTGCTCCACCAGCAATAATACCCGTTCCAGTTCTTGCAGCTCTTAAAACTATCTCACCAGAACAAAATTTAGCTTTAATATCATGATGTAAAGTTCTACCTTCACGTAAGTACACCCTAATCATCGACTTCTTTGCAGCATTTACAGCTTTCACTCTTGCTTCAGCAACCTCTGCGTGTTTACCTATTCCACATCCTACCCTACCCTTACCATCACCAACAACAACCAAAGTTGAAAATGAAAATCTTCTACCACCTTTAGTAACCGTTGTTACCCTTCGGACTGAAACCAAAAGTTCTGATAAATCATTATTATTTTGTAAATTCTTTACAGCCATACTTCAAACCTTCTAAAATTCAAATCCAGAGCTTCTTAAAGCTTCAGCAAATTGAGAAATCAATCCTGTATACTTATATGCCCCCCGATCAAAGACGAACCGCTGCTGCAATTTTGTACTAGACAGACGCTCAATCAATAAAGAAGAAACCTGTTTTATAGTTTCAGCATTGACCCCACCTTTACATACATTCCTAATTTTATCATCCAAAGTAGAAGCAGAAGCTAGGGTTGTTCCTTTTGCATCGTTAATCAACTGAACGTAAAAATGTTTATTAGACTTAAATATGGATATACGTAAACGCCCAGCGCTCTTATCGAGCTTCGCTCTATTACGAAGTTTCCTTTTTTCATAGCTACCTAAAAAATTATACAATCTTTTCATTTTAATTACTTCTTTTTATTTACAACCTTACGCAGCATAAATTTGCCTTTTATTACAATACCCTTACCTTTATAAGGATCATATCTTCTAATTTTGCATACATCAGAAGCCACCATATAGACTTTTTGCTTATCCATACCGCGAATCACTAAATGAGTTGGCTTTATACACTTAATCTCAACGTCTTTAGGCACTTTATACTTAATATTATGACTATAACCAAGATATAAAGTCAAATACTTATCATCACATTCTGCTTTATACCCTACACCATTAATCTCAAGATCAACAGAAAAATCATTAACCATACCGTTAATCATGTTATTAATATTACTTCTATAAGTGCCCCATATAGATTTTATTTTATCATAATCATCCCTGCCTTGATCAACAGAAAGTAACAATTGATTATCAACTGTCTGACACAGAATGCCACTACACAAGTTCAGCTCTTTTTCTGCCCTAACACTTCTTATTAATACCCTACCATCATTATATTCAACTGAAAGATCAGCAGGAATATTGATAGGTGCGGCACCTATACGAGACATACATTTCTCCTATCATTTAAAATACACGACACAAAACTTCTCCACCAACTTTTAATCTACGTGCATTATAATCGGTCATCACTCCTTTCGGCGTAGATATAATAAAAATTCCAAGACCATTATATGCTTTAGAAATGTCCTTACACTTAGAATAATAACGACAACCGGGCTTTGATACCCTAGCTATATCATTAATCACAGGTGATTTATCATAATACTTCAACTGCACAAAAAGCGAGGGGACACTATCACTCTCTTGCTTTTTATAATTAAGAATATACCCTTCCTCTTTTAAGATCTTCAATATAGAAGAATTCACTTTAGAGAATAGGACTCTTGTTTCCCTATGCATTGCCAATTGAGCATTACGTATTCTTGTTAAAAAATCACCAATACTATCAGATAACGACACTATTACACTCCTTATATCACATTTACCAACTAGATTTTGTAACCCCTGGAACTTGTCCAAAAGAACACAAATCACGTAAAACAATCCTACATAAACCAAATTTTCTATATACTGCTCTCGGCCTACCAGTTAAAGCGCATCTATTCCTAATTCTGCTTTGAGCACAATCTCTAGGCAAATCTTTAATCAGCTTAATTTGAGCTGCAAACCTTTTTGCAATAGATAAATCCTTATTATTCATTATAAATTTCAATTCTTCTCTTCTCACCCTATACTGATCGCATAACTTTATTCTACGAAGATTCTTCTGTATCATGGATTTTTTTGCCATATATATTTTCTCTCAATTATCAAAAAAAGGGAATTTAAGAGCCAGTAATAATTCCTTTGCTTCCTTATCACTAACTGCACTTGTTATAATATTAATATCCATACCTCTAATTTTACTTATTTTATTATAGTCTATTTCTAAAAATGATATATGCTCCTTGATACCAAGGGAAAAATTACCATGACCATCAAATTGCTTCACACTAAACCCTCTAAAATCTTTTTCCCTTGGCAAAGCAATATATATTAATCTTTCTAAGAATTCATACATTTTATTTCTACGCAAAGTCACTTTACAACCTACAGTTGCACCTTTTCTAATTTTGAAACCAGAAATAGATTTTTTTGCAAAGGTTAACACAGGCTTTTGCCCAGCAATCAAATGTAGATTATCAAATGGCTCATTTATCGCTTTATTATCCGTAGCAGCATCTCCAACGCCCATATTGATACACACCTTGACAAGTTTAGGCACTTGCATTACATTGCTGTAATTAAACTTATCCCTTAAGGATTTTACTATATTATCTTTATACAATTGTTTAAACATATCAACCTAATCTATCACTTCTCCAGAAACTTTTGCAAAACGCACTTTTCTACCATCTATAATCTTAAATCCTACTTTAGTTGGAGTTTTACACTTAGGATCCAATATTGCAACATTGGATACATCAATAGCTAACTCTTTATTCAATATACCACCACCACCAGCTCTTGGTTTAGTATGTCTCTTACACACATTTACGCCAGAAACAACTACTTTCTTTTTAGCATCACGTATTATAACTTTGATTACCTTACCAATTTTTCTCTTATCTTTACCAGTTAAAACTATAACATCATCACCACTTTTTATTTTAGCACTCATTATAAAACCTCATCAGCTAATGACATTATTTTCATAAAAGAACCAGATAACAACTTTTTTACTGGACCAAACACCCGAGTGCCAAGTGGTTCACCTTGATCATTAATTAAAACCACAGCATTGCTAGAAAAACGAATTACAGAACCATCAGATTTCTTAACACTATTTTTTACTCTAACAACAACTGCTTTATATACTTTTCCTTTTTCAACTTTACCTTTTGGGTTAATAGACTTAGTAGATATAATAATCGTATCACCTACGGATGCAGATTTCCTACCACCTAACAAGCCAATACAAAGCACTGCACGCGCACCAGAATTATCAGCTACTTCTAACAATGTATTTTTTTGAATCATATAAATACCTATTCCTTTTTAGCTATTGATAACAACCCATTTTTTAGTAACAGAAATAGGCTTGTGTTCCTGTATTAAAACCCTATCTCCCTTTTTGCAACTATTATTTTCGTCATGCACTGTGTATTTCTTATATTTTTTAATAACCTTTTTATATAGCCTATCCTTATACACTTGTAACACCGAAACCTTTACAGTCTTATCAGACTCAGCATTAGTTACGACACCACAAAAAACCTTCTTAGGCATTTTTTCCCTCTCTCTTTCTTCTATTTAATACAGTTAGACTACGAGCTATGCTCTTTCTTATTAAGCTAAAACGCAAAAAATTGTTGCACTGGCCCAGTTTTTTTTGAAAAGCCAAATTAACAAATTCTTTCCTCAAGCTCAAAAGAATTTCATGCAATTCTTTTGAGGCTTTTGATTCAATTTCAACTATATCCATTGCAACTCCATTCAATTATGATTAGATATAAATTTACATTTCATAGGAAACTTGGCAGCCGCTTTTTCAAGCGCCAACCTTGCTAAAGGCATGGGAACATCACTGCTAATTTCAAACAAAATCCTACCTGGCCTAGCTTTAAATACCCAAAATTCAACACTACCTTTCCCTTTACCCATACGCACATCTGCCGGCTTCTTACTAACCGGAGTATCAGGAAAAATTCTTATCCACACTTTACCAGAGCGTTTTAACGTTCTAGATATTACGCGCCTTGCAGTTTCAATATGCTTAGACTGAATCTTACCTCCTTCCAAAGCTTTTAAGCCATAATCGCCAAAAGATAGTGTACTACCACCCTTCGCATTACCCTTAATTCTCCCCTTAAATGCCTTTTTATATTTACTCTTTTTGGGAACAAACATTTCAATATACCTTAACTACCAATATAAACCCAAACTTTAACTCCTATAATACCACATATAGTTTTTGCTTTACAAAAAGCATAATCTATATTAGCCCGCAAAGTGTGTAAAGGCAAGCGACCTTCTTTGTACCATTCAGTACGAGCTATTTCAGCTCCGCCAAGACGCCCAGAGCAACTTACTTTAATACCCTTAGCACCCATCTTCAAACAATTTTGAATAGCTTTTTTCATCGCTCTTCTACATGAAATCCTTTTTTCTAGCTGATGTGTAATACTCTTTGATATTAAAGCTGCATCTATTTCAGACTTTTTAACTCCTACTACATTCACTTCAACGCTACTTTCTACTTTTTTAGCTATTTTTTGCTTTATCTTCTCAACATCCGAACCTTTCTTACCTATTATAACTCCAGGCTTAGAAGAATGTATTATTACAGACGTTAAATTAACTGTACGCTCTATAATTACTTTAGAAATACCAGCATGCTTAAAGGATTCATTTATATAGCTGCGAATAAATAGATCGTGATGTAACTTCTGTTTATAATCGTCTGTAGCACACCAAATAGAATCCCAGGTATTACTATTTATTTGCAATCTAAATACTTTAGGATTAACCTTCTGTCCCATATTTACACTTTCCTTATTAACTTTCCATTTCTATAAATCATACAACTTCTTTCAATTTTATAGTAATATTACTATAAAATTTACTCATTCTATTAGCCCTACCCATAGCTTTTGGATATACTCTACGCAAAGTAAGGGACTTGCCTATTAAAATTTCCTTTATATATAGATTATCAATGTTCAATCCATAATTATTTTGAGCATTAGCAATTGCAGAATTCAACACCTTCATTATAAAACCAGCAGCTTTTTTTTTACAAAATCTTAATTGTACACTAGCAAAAGAAACTTTTTTATTACGTACTAAACCAGCAACCAAATTCAATTTGCGAGGAGTTGATCTTAAAATCCTAGAACCAGCCTCAACTATTATATCCCTACTTTTCATATCAATTACCTATCTTCTTGTTGCCTTTTTATCACCACCGTGGCCAGTAAATTTACGAGTAGGTGAAAATTCACCAAATTTATGACCTATCATATTCTGGTTATCAACACTAACAGGAATGTAATCTTTACCATTATAAACAGCAAACTTTAAACCCAAACAATTAGGAAGAATTACAGAAGCCCTGGAATGAATTTTTATCACCTTATTAATAGAACCCTCTTTTAAAGTTCTCTGAACTAATCTTAGTACAGATGGGTGTAAAAAAGGTGGTTTCCATACAGATCTACTCATAAATTAACCTTTCAATTTTTTTATATACTTATCACTAGATTTATTTTTTTTCCTAGTTTTCTTTCCTTTTGTTGCAACACCCCAAGGAGTAACAGGATGACGACCACCAGAAGTTTTTCCCTCTCCACCTCCATGAGGATGGTCAACCGGATTCATTGCAACTCCACGTACAGTAGGTCTAATCCCAAGCCACCTACTTCTCCCAGCTTTACCCAACTTTCTATTCTTATGGTCAGGGTTAGATACTACACCAATAGTAGCCTTGCAAGAAGATAAAATCAACCGAATTTGACCAGACCTGAGTCGTAATAAAACATATTGGCCATCACGACCAACGATTTGTGCATAACAACCAGCAGCTCTAGCAATCGCAGCACCATTACCTGGCTTCAGCTCAACATTATGAACGAAAGAACCAACAGGTATATGCTTGAGTAGTAAACAATTCCCTGGTAAAATATCAGCATCATCTCCAGCTGTCACAACATCACCAGACTTCATACCTTGAGGAGCTAATATATAAGATTTAGTATCATCTTCCTTATATGATACTAATGCTAAAAACCCACTTCTATTTGGATCATACTCTATTTTCTCAACTATACCCTGATCACCTCTATTACGTTTAAAATCTATAACTCTATAATTCTTCTTGTGACCACCACCCCTGTGACGAGTTGTAATTCTACCATGATTATTTCTTCCACCACTGGATTTCTTACCAAATACAAGAGACTTCTCCGGCTTATCTTTTGATAAACCAATTTTACTTATTAATATAGTCCCACGAGAAGACGGAGTAACAGGATTAAAAAGTTTCATACCCATATTAAACGCTCATTATATCTAATTTTTGACCATCTATCAAAGAAAAATAAACCTTTTTTCTCTGTTTTTTACAACCAACCACGCCTCTGAAACGTCTATATTTAGGTTTAACTCTAATAACATTTACAGAAGAAATTCTGACATTAAATAAAGACTCTATTGCCGATTTTATTTGACGCTTATTTACATTTACAAAAACATACAAAGAGTATTTATTAAACTTCTCTCTTAAAAGAGAAGCCTTTTCTGTGATTACAGGAGATTTTATTATATTATTATATTTAATCATAACAATCTACCTTCAAGATGCTTTAAAGTGTCTTTTGTTAACATCACGCATTCATGATTCAATATATCAAAAACATTTAACCCAATAGGTTTGATTAAATCTACATAGTGCAAATTTTTAGTAGCACGCAATAAATCATCTCCATAATCACCAACTATTAAAAAAGAAGAAAATTTAAAATTTTTCATATATTCACACATTTTAGATGTTTTCTTCACATCAACATTTAAACTATCAAGAACAATAATTTGATTGTTTAAATATTTTAGAGATAAAGCAATTTTCAAACCAAATTTGCGTACTTTTTTATTAAGAGAATAAGCATGACTCCTCACAACAGGGCCAAAAATAATTCCACCACCCCTAAATTGAGGAGACCGCAAGCTCCCCTGTCTCGCCCTACCGGTACGTTTTTGACCATACGGTTTAGCTGTTGTACCAGAAACATCACTGATACCCTTTGTTTTATGAGCACCAACTCTTCTCTTTGCTAATTGCCATCTCACTATATCATGCAAAATACTCAATTTTTGCTTGGCAGAAAATATCAAGGGATTAAGCTCAACACTACCTACATTATTATTAGATAGATCAACTAATTCACATTCCATAACTAACTCACCAAATTATTAGCATCATCACTCGTATTCAACAGCAGACCTACTGGAAAAGGAACATCTTTATGTAAAGGCTTTTTAACTGCATCTCTCACAAAAACATAAGAGTTTTTAAATCCAGGAACATTATTACCCTTTACAGCAATTATGCTATTTTCATAATCAATGGATAATATTTTCATATTCTGTACAGTTACTCTGCTATTACCTAAATGACCAGCCATCTTCTTCCCCTTGAATACTCTACCAGGATCTTGACATTGACCAGTAGAACCTTGCGATCTATGAGCAATAGAAACACCATGAGATGCCCTAAGCCCACTGAAGTTATGCCGCTTCATCACACCAGCAAACCCTTTGCCTAAAGAATAACCCGTAATATCAAGATATTGACCAACTACAAAATGATTAACCCCCACCTTTTTACCACATTCTATTCCTAATAGATCAATTAATCTACTTTCGTATAATTTACATTTACTATTTACACCCTTTTTCTTTAAATATTCCAACTGAGGTTTTGCTATTTTTTTTAAATCCCCCGTGCCTAAAATGACTGAATTGTAGCCACATTTATCTTGTCCTTTTATATCGATAATACAAGTTTCGCTGAGATGCAGTAAAGTTACAGCCATGCGACTATTATCAAAATACATAGCAGTATGGCCAACATTAGTCATTAATAAACCGACTCTCCTAAGCGAATTTATTCTCTTCATTTTCTTTTCCTAAATATTAACTTCCTTAACCTTTAAATCCACTTCTACACCAGCAGAAAAAGATAAATCTGCAAGCATCTGCATCATAGTAGAAGTAGGATTATGTACAATAATTAACCGCTTAGAAATCCTCATTTCAAATTGCTCGCGAGATTTTTTATCAACATGAGGAGACCTATTAACAATAAATTTAGAATCTTTTCTTGGCAACGCAATCGGACCAGATAAATCTGCATTAAACTGCTTTAATTGATCAATAAACTCCCGAATACACTTTTCCAATAAAGAACAATCGAAAGCTTTAATTCCAATATATATATCTTGCTTCATCTTAGTTACTATACTCATTCTAAAATTTCCGAAACAACACCAGAACCAACAGTTCTACCACCTTCTCTTATCGCAAAACGCAATCCTTTATCCATCGCTATTGGTACTTGCAATTCCACTTCTATACTTACATTATCCCCTGGCATTACCATCTCCTTTCCATCTAGCAATTTTATGCTCCCAGTTACATCCGTTGTCCTTAAATAAAACTGTGGCTGATAATTTCCAAAAAATGGTGTATGCCTTCCTCCTTCTTCTTTCTTCAATATATACACCTCCGCATTAAATTTCTTATGCGGAGTTATTGTCCCTGGCCTTGCCAATACTTGCCCTCTCTCCACCTCTTCTCTCTTTGTTCCTCTTAGTAGTATTCCTACATTGAGTCCTGCACTTCCCTTATCTAGCAACTTCTTAAACATCTCAACACCAGTACATATCGTCTTTTGCGTCGCTTTCAAACCTATTATCTCTATCTCATCCCCTGTCTTTATCTCCCCCTTCTCTATTCTTCCTGTTACTACCGTCCCTCGGCCCGATATTGAAAATACATCTTCTATTGGCAATAAAAACGGCAAATCTATAGGCCTTGGAGGTACTGCCACATACTCATCTAACTTCTCCATCAATTTATCTATTGATTTCTTTCCATACTCACTACCATCATCCTCCAATGCTTTTAACGCAGATCCGACTATCACAGGCACTTCATCACCTGGAAATCCATACTTACTTAGCAATTCTCTCACTTCCATTTCCACCAAATCTATCATATCAGCATCAGCAACATCAGCTTTGTTTATATATACCACGATATATCCAACACCCACTTGTTTTGCCAGCAATATATGCTCTCTCGTTTGTGGCATTGGCCCATCAACCCCCGACACTACCAACACTGCTGCATCCATCTGTGCTGCACCTACTATCATATTCTTTACATAATCAGCATGTCCAGGGCAATCAACGTGTGCATAGTGTCTCTTTTCTGTTTGATATTCAACATGCGCTGTTGCTATTGTTATCCCTCTCTTTCTTTCTTCTGGCGCTTTATCTATCTGGTCATATGCTACAAAGTTACCATAATGCTTTGTTATCGCCGCTGTTAACGTTGTCTTCCCATGATCCACATGTCCTATCGTTCCCACGTTTACATGCGGCTTTCCAAATGCTTCTACTATCGCTGTCATAACTTTAACTCTTCTACCTAAAATACAAATACATCAATAAATAATATGTTGATTTTATATAAATACAACAAAAAAGAGCGGATAGTGGGAATCGAACCCACGTCACTAGCTTGGAAGGCTAGAGCTCTACCATTGAGCTATACCCGCACAATGGAGGAGGTAGGATTCGAACCTACGTACGCTCACGCGGACAGATTTACAGTCTGTTACCTTTAACCACTCGGTCACTCCTCCACAAAAATCTGTTAAGAGAACACTACCTTAACTTAAGTTTTATTATCCCTAATATTAAACATCCAAATCCAAAAGATCAAGTAATAAAAGCTAATCTAACTGATTTCAGTTAGATTTTACTTTTATATAACAAAATATTATCAATAAAACGCCTAAATAAATAATGTGAATCATGCGTACCTGGCGCTTCTTCTGGATGGTATTGAGCAGAAAAGACTGGGTAATCCTTCATCATTATCCCCTCTACACTATTATCAAATAGAGAAATATGAGTAAATTCAACGTTACTTGGAAGAGAAGCTGAATCAACAACAAAACCATGATTTTGGCTAGTTATCTCAACTTTTCCACTAATTACATCATAAACTGGATGGTTACTCCCTCGATGGCCAATATCCATCTTGATAGTCTTTGCTCCCAAAGCAACTGCAAGTAATTGATGGCCCAGGCATATGCCGAAAACCGGCACCTTAGACTTTACAATAATTTCTATCTCTGAAATTACACTCTCTCCTATCTCTTGTGGATCACCAGGACCATTTGAAAGCACTATACCATCTGGATTCATGCTTAATATTTTGTGAGCAAAACCTGTATCTGGTTTGACTAATTCAACCGTACAATCAAGTTCTACTAAGCGTGAGACTATACTATTTTTTACACCGAAATCAATTACCACAACTTTGTATTTTGCATTAAGGTCACTTTTAAATTTACTATGCAAGCTAACTTTATTGGTTATTTCTATTCCATTTACAGATTTGTATTTCTTCAATTCATCTAATATATGTGCCTCACTTGACGGACATATCATTCCATTTTGAGATCCATGTTTTCTTAAATGTCTCGTCAAAGCTCTAGTATCAACTCCCGATATCCCAACCACATTATTTTTCTCCAACCAATCATTTAAACTAATATATGAAGAAGAGTGAGACATAGGAGAAAGTTCACGCATAATCACACCACTTGCAAAAACTTTTTCTCCTTCATTATCCTTGTGATTTATTCCAACATTACCAATATGAGGAAAAGTGAACGCTATTATTTGATCAGCAAAAGAAGGATCGGTTATAGTATGTTGATACCCGGTCATACCAGTGGTAAAACAAACTTCACCTATACATTTGCCTCTTTTACCTACCGATTTTCCCAAAAAGCACTTGCCATCTTGTAAAACTAAAGCTGCATCCTGCATTTAATTCTCTCAACTCACTTAAAATATTATATAAGAATTTTTAATTACAAGTAAGCAAATACTAAATTTCCCTTTAAGTTTATATAAAATTCAAAATTATAAGTAGCTTTCTTTTTTTATTATTTAGCAAAATTATAGCAAACTTAACTTGTGTGAATAGGCAATAGTCATTACATTCATACTTCATGTTATATAAATTCACATGGATAGAAAAACTTGTCTCATTACAGGAGCATCATCTGGCATTGGAGAAAGTCTAGCACGGTTGCTCATTAAAGATCGATGGTTTGTGGTTGGCATTGCAAGGCGCACTGAAAAACTGGAAAAATTAAAAGAAGAATTAGGTAGTAATTTTTTACCTATAACATGTGATGTAAGCAAAAGTGAAAATATTAAAAACTCGTCTGATTTTTTAAAAAAGCAAAATATTATACCAAATCTCTTTTTTCTTAATGCAGGATGTGGCGAAATAGAAGATAAGTTTCATACCAACATTCATAGAAAAACATTTGAAACCAATTATTTTGGCGTTATCAACTGGATTGAAGAATGGATTCATCATAATTCCTTGGCAACTTTTGCGGTTATATCTTCCCTTGTTGCTATTCATGCAACACCACATGCTTCTGCATACTGTGCCAGCAAAGCAGCACTAAAAAGTTGTTTCAATCACTAAAAATCCAATATTCTAACAGTAGCACAAAGTTTATCACCATAATGCCAGGGCCAGTAAAAACAGATATGTTTAAGTCTAATAAACCACTTCCCTTCATATGGGAGCCAGAAAAAGCTGCAGCATATATTTTAAAAAGTATATTTAAAGGAAAGAAAGTTATAGCGTTTCCAATTTTCTGGCGGTTATTTTTTCATATTTTACAAATTCTTCCCACTAAAATGACTTCAAGAATCTTACGATAATCACCAAATCTACCATCTTGTAAAGCTAAAGCTCTTCAAAACTCAATCGCAAGCTTCTCCACAAAAAAACATCTTGACTATCGCATGTTTCATATTATATGAATAAACTGTTAATGAAAGTGGAGGGTTGCAATGCCTGATGATATAGATCAGTCTAAAAAAATAAATGAGAAATGGTTACTTATAGGAGGTGCTTCATTGTTTCTTGTAATCATGCTACCATCAATTTTTCTCTTAGCAAAAATAGCTATGATGTTTGTTATAATCTCAGCTACAGCAATAGCAATAAAAATTGCCTCAAAAGCAATATCAAATGTTTTAGAGGATAAAGAGAACCAATCAACACAAAATAAAATTATAAACCTAGCTGTTGGAGTAGTATCCATACTTGCAGGTGGGCTATCATTACTTATTACAGCAAAAGTTGGTTTCATCGCAATATGTTCAACTATAGCTATTTTAGCTCTGTACGAATATATTAAAGATGAAAAAATAGGTAAGGATATAAATGATAAATTTGATGAAATAGCTAATAACACGGCTGAGTTTTGTGTAGACAGCATTGAAAAACTTATTCCATCACAAAGCCAAGGAGTGTGATCTTTTATTTATAAATAATTAAATTTGAGATACATGGCTAACGTACAAAAACTGAAACCAGTACTTCCTTTCTTGTCATCCTAGTAATGCCTTCCATCATTAAAAATGTTGTATTACTTTTATACTCGCAAATCTAACTGGATTTCAGTACTGGAATGACAACAAAGAGGCTACCTAAATGACATATTCAATCTCTATACAGATGTACGTCATGTTCATAAAATTACGATAAAAATTACTTGACAAATTCTGATAGTCTTTTTACTATTCGTAATGAAGGTGTTCTAGAGTTTGGAATCTATCTTCGTCTGCAGGCTTTTCAATTCAATTAATCTATAATCTTCAGTTAAAATATATTTTAGCTATACTTCGGTCGTAGCTGTATACATTTTTTTGAATCTTTTTTTATTAACAGGAGGATCATTATGTTTAAAATTCTGAATTACGCATATCATTAACCTGCATGTCTTTAAAGGACAGATGGTACATATGTCCTTTTTATATTATATTTTATAGCAATATCATGTATTACTTTACGCCCAGTCTTTTTCAAATATTGCGAGCCCTTGGTCAGTAAGTGGATGATTAATTAACTGTCTAAGTATTTTTGCTGGTACAGTAATTGAATGAGCACCAAGCCGTGCAGCTTCTATTACATGTGCTGGACTTCTTACTGATGCAACAAGAACTTTTGTCTTAAAATTATAATTAGAATATATAGTGCATATATCTTCTATTAGCGATAAGCCATCATAGCTTATATCATCAAGGCGACCAACAAAGGGAGAAATAAAACAAGCACCGGCCTTAGCGGCAAACAGTGCTTGTCCAGGAGAAAAACATAATGTGATATTAGCAGGTATTTTATGTTCTGTCCACAACTTTTTACAAGAAATTAATCCTTCATGTGTAAGGGGCAACTTTACTACGATATTACTAGCAATTTTCGCTAACTTAAGGCCTTCTTTAATCATCTCTTCATGGCTATCTGCAACAACTTCAACACTAACAGGCCCTTTTATAATAGAGCATATTTCACTTACTAAATCTTCGTATTTATCTTTATGTCCAGATTTTGCTATTAAAGAAGGATTAGTTGTTATGCCGTCAATGAACTCCTTTAATTCTTCAATTTCATTTAAATCAACACTATCAAGAAAAATTTCCATATTATTGTCCTATTAAAAACCTATTTTTACAAAATATTGTCATCTTTGAAAAGTATTAAATAAAATCGGATTTTTAACTCAACTCAATTTTTAGTCTGTCAGGGAAGAAAATATTGAACTGAGACATAGTTAATATGTATAGCGCTTTCCTTAATTGGTTATATTTTATTAACAGAATTAGCAACTAGTATACCCAATTTCTGAAGTTTACTAGTTTTACGTCTAATGAAATTCTTGCATAGCCTAAGATGTAGTGCTACTATTAGTATAGTATTGTAATACAAATAGATAGTGAGGCTAAATTGAGTTTAATGCTCGCAGTTGTTTTTAACGCAATTAAATTCAACTACAAAGATTAACACAAAGGAACTTTGATAGCTTAGCCACTCCTACAATAGATGTATTATCAGAACAATAGTAATAGGGGGTATACTATGTCAACAAGTTTCCTGATGCTGAAAAACATATTAGCAGAGTTGAAAAGAAAAAATAGCATTACTGTTTTAGAAAAGCATTATCAGGAAAAATGGGAGATTTATGACTTGTTCATGGATTTAACAAATGATGAAAATTTTAAGCAAGCATATATAGATCTATCTTTCAACAAGAGCTTTAAGAAAGACTTTATAGAATTAGCAAATCAGGCAAAAAAAGCTGTAAGTAAGTATTTTGAAAGGAAAGACATAGAGCTTCAAGCTTTTTATGTAGAAACTGAAGATGCTAATAGAGTGTTAAACATTAACCTTACTAATTACAGTAGAAGTGAGCCAATAAAAATTAGCGATATCTTGCAGCAAGAAAGTAATATTAATGCGTTGAATATTTATTGCGATAAAAAGCATGGTATGTACGCTTATCGAAAAGATAAGGAAAGACATTATGAATTTAAAGAGGATGCATATTATGAAATAACAAGCACTTGGTCTGTGCAGGACAAGCATGGGAAAACTTTTAGTTGTACTATGGTTATGAATGTAAGTAGTGCTGGTATAACTGAAGTACTACAGTTTAATGGTAAAGATTTTGAATCGCCATCTAAGGAGTTTTGGAATTTAATAAGACAAAATGAGGAATTATATATTCAAGACCTCTCTCTACATGATGCTGTAAAAGCATTATTGGAGAAGAATAAAGATGCTCCATCTGTTAGTAATCTGCAAAATATAGTAATCAATCAAGACGAAAAGCTGAAAGATCTTGAAAATGATGCTAAAAACAATCCTATTCTTTCTTTCACTAGCAACAATGTACCAGCACAGCAGATTGCAACTCAGGCAATTGCAACTCAAACAGAAGTTAATTCACAGCACACTGAAACTCAAACAGAAGTTGCTGTGCAACATGTTGAGATTCAAGCGGAAATTGATTCTCAACAAACTGAAACTCAGAATTTGCAAGAAGTTGCAACTCAAACAGAAGTGAATTTACAGCACACTAAAACTCAGACAGAAGTTGCTGTGCAACATGTTGAAATTCAAGCGGAAATTGGCTCTCAACAAGCTGAAAATCAGACAGAAGTTGGTTTACAAGAGGTTGCAATTCAGACAGGAATTAGTTTACAGCACACTGAAGCTCAGACAGAGGTTAATTTACAAGAAGTTGCAATTCAGAATTTGCAAGAAGCTGCAGTGCAAACAGAAATTAACTCACAACAATTAGATCAAAAGTTTACAAAGGCTGAGCAAGAAATTAGAGAATTAAACGAGCAGAGAAACAAATTACAATATAGACTCGACGAGGCTAAGCAAGAAATTGAAGAGTTAGAAAAGCGTAATAGTGATTTACAGAATGAATTTGGAGAAGAAAAGCAAAAAAATGCAGAATTGCAAGCCGGACTTACACAAAAAGATGAAAAGCTAGCAAATATGTCAACAGAGCTGCAAGAAAAAGCGCAAGAACTTGAAGGTGCGTATGAAGAAAAGGAAGGCCTGAAGAAAAAGCTGGAAGTTGCTAATGCAGGAAAAGAAGAGTTGATAAGTGAGTTAAGAAAATTGCAAAAGGAATTAGTTCATCTGGAAGAAGAAAGGTTTCATTTGAAAGATGATCTTGATCAGTTAAGAAGCGATAATGAGAGTATAAAGAAAAGCAAAGAGGAGCAAATATCAGATTTGAAAGAAGAAAATCAAATGTTAAGCAACTATACAGCAAAGCAAGTAGAATCAGAACAGGAACTCGACAAGGCTAAGCAAGAAATTGAAGAGTTAGAAAAGCGTAATAGTGATTTACAGAATGAATTTGGAGAAGAAAAGCAAAAAAATGCAGAATTGCAAGCCGGACTTACACAAAAAGATGAAAAGCTAGCAAATATGTCAACAGAGCTGCAAAAAAGAGAGCAAGAATTTGAAGGTGCGTATGAAGAAAAGGAAGGCCTGAAGAAAAAGCTGGAAGTTGCTAATGCAGGAAAAGAAGAGTTGATAAGTGAGTTAAGAAAATTGCAAAAGGAATTAGACCAGCTGTTAAGTAGTTGCATAATAAAGCAAAAAAAATCAGAACAGGAACTCATGGAGACTAAGCAAGAAATTGAAGAATTAGAGAAGTGCAATAGTGATTTACAGAATGAACTTGAAGAAGAAAAGCAAAAAAACGTAAAATTGCAAATTGGACTAACACAAAAAGATGAGAAGCTAAAAAATATATCAACAGAGCTGCAAGGGAAAATACAAGAACTTGAAAGTGTACATGAAGGAAAGGAAGACCTAGAGAAAAAGTTAACAATTACTAATGCAGAACGAGAGAAACTGAAAAGTAAAGTGAATCAGTTAGAAGAAGATGCAAATGAAAATGAAAAGGAAGTAGAACGCATGAGATATGAATACGATAAATCGTTAACGAATTTAAAATCTCAAATGCGAAGCTTAGACGATGAGCACAACACAAATCTGGAATCTTACAAACAAGAGGTAGATCGGCTAAAGCGGAAATGTGAAGAGTTAGAGAATGAGCTAGAGCTTAAAGATGAGCAATTTAAGAAGTATAAGCAACAGTTATCGCTGAAGAGAAAAGAAACAAAAGAGAATCAATTACTGCAGTCAAAGATTAAAGAATTGGAAAAATGTAATAAGTACTTGACAGAAATGATTGGAAATAAAGCTCTGGAAATTGAAAGAATAACTGGAGAAAGAAAAGAGCTAAACGGTAAAGTGCAGTACTTAAATAGCCAAGTAGAACTGTTAAGTCCAGTAATTTATCAAGTACTTGTTAATAAAAAGAAAGTTTTTGATGATAATTCAAAAATGTTTTACCAGCTTACAGAGGAAATTGATGATTCAGAAAAAAAACCTAGGTCTTTAATCCTTGATAGCGCATTTCATAGCGATGATGACGACCACTGTAGTTCACTTCTAGACTTAATCAGCAGTCCCTCAAAGGTGTGTAGCCAAAGTCAGCGTGGAAATTCTTAAAGATGCATATGAGACCAGCGGCTTCTTTATTCAAGTAGCCCCTCTTGTCATCTGAGTAGTGTAACACACAACTGTACGAACATTCTATCAATTTGCGCAGTAAATGGTCAGTGCTTGACACTGGAATTCAGTTAAATTCGTGAGTATAAAAGTAATCAACGTTTTAATGATTATGAAAAACCAGTGTCACGCACTGGGATGATATCATGGAAGCTGAGATGAAAAGAGAGGAAGTACTGGAATTCTTGTCTCAGCATTTAGCCATGCATTTGAACAGATACAAAAAAAGAGCCCCTAAAGAGATTTGACATCAAGATAACTTAAATATATACCAACTCTCTTATTTTTTAATGATTCCTCATCATGAGTCAAATGATCAAAAACCTGAATTTGATTTGTTAGAATGCTACAATCATTATTTACAACCTCTAATACACCATTGTCAATTACAACTTTCTCCTTTATCTGGTTACTCATTTGAACAGTAATTATACTAGGCAATAAATAAATTAAATAAGGGGAATGGTAAGCTAAAATCATTAGCTCCCCTTCAAGCCCACTCACTGAAAGAGAAACTACTTCATCAAACGAAATTCTATTATCAGGAGAAAAAAATTGCACCTTAAAAGTGTTCATAATCTTTAATGCTTAGCTCCAACTTCAGCTTTTATCGATTCAGCCTTTTCTATTGCTTCACTTATACTTCCCACCATATAAAACGCAGCTTCTGGCAGGTGATCATATTTGCCTTCAATAATTCCTTTAAAACTAGAAATAGTATCAGAAAGTGAAACAAATTTACCAGACATGCCAGTAAACACCTCCGCAACATGAAAAGGTTGAGAAAGAAACTTCTGAATTTTACGAGCTCTATCAACAATAATTTTATCTTCATCAGATAGCTCATCCATACCAAGTATTGCGATAATATCTTGCAGCGACTTATAAGTTTGCAATATACGTTTCACCTCAGAAGCCACATTATAATGTTCTTCACCAATGATTTCAGCAGATAAAGACTGAGAAGTTGAATCAAGTGGATCAACAGCAGGATATATGCCCATTTCAGCTATTTGCCTTGATAATACTGTGGTGGCATCAAGATGAGAGAATGTAGTTGCTGGAGCTGGATCAGTCAAATCATCCGCAGGAACATATATAGCCTGTACAGAAGTAATAGAACCAGCAGTAGTTGAGGCTATTCTCTCTTGCATAGCGCCCATATCAGTCGCAAGGGTTGGCTGATAACCAACAGCTGATGGTATTCTCCCAAGTAAAGCGGAAAGTTCAGAGCCAGCTTGAGTGAAACGGAAGATATTATCTACAAAAAATAGAACATCTTGGTTTTCACGATCACGAAAATACTCCGCCATAGTTAGCGCCGTCAAAGCAACTCTAGCCCTTGCTCCAGGAGGCTCATTCATTTGACCATAAACCAAAACAGCTTGAGATTTTTCATGCTCATTTATATCTATTACATTCGAAGTGATCATCTCATTATAAAGATCATTACCTTCACGCGTTCTCTCCCCTACTCCGGCAAATACGGAAAATCCTTTATGAGCTTTTGCTATATTGTTAATCAATTCCATTATCAGAACTGTTTTACCAACACCAGCTCCACCAAATAAGCCAATTTTTCCTCCTTTAAGATAAGGCGCAAGAAGATCTATAACCTTTATTCCTGTAACTAAAACTTCTTCCTGTATCTTCTGCTCGGTAAAACTTGGAGGTGATCTATGTATAGGTTCTAAATCACACTTTCCTTTCAGCGGACCACACTCATCTATAAGCTCTCCTACAACATTAAAAATCCTTCCTAAAGTTGAACGTCCAACCGGAACTGATATTGGCGCACCTGTATCAACAAATTCGTCACCTCTTGACATACCATCTGTGCTATCCATAGCAATACAACGTACTATATTATCACCTATATGCTGTGAAACCTCTAAAACCAGCTCCTTGCTCTTGTATTTTAACTTGCTTTTCAAAGCATTAAATATCCTAGGTAATTCGCCTTCAAATTTTAAATCAACAACTGCTTGAGTTACTTTAACTACTTTACCTATATCCATCTTTTTTATCACCTAACACTATAATTCTATATAAAGAACTTCTAAAGAAAATAAATTTTATATTATCAACAGAAATTTTGCAATATTAAAACACTTACTAGTTACGCTTCATTATAAACAATGCAAATGCATTCAATAACCAAGTAATAACAAACAGCACCAAACTAAGAGCATAAGCCGCAAGAGTCTGCACACTACTGAAATCCTGATCTCCGGTAAGTAATGTAGCAATTTGTACAGTAATAGTAGTAACTGAATTGAGAGGATTAAAGGTCAAGTTTGCATTGATTCCTACAGCCATTAGTACAATCATTGTTTCACCTATCACTCTTGAAATTGATAACAAAATTGCACTTAAAATTGTAGGCATTGCATAAGGTATTGTTATATGCCATATAGTTTCCGCTGGTGTTGCGCCAAGCGCCATAAAACCATAACGTAAACTTTTTGGAACAGATCTTATAGCATCTTCAAGCAAAGAAATAATAAAAGGAAGAATCATTATTCCAATCGATAAACCAGCAATCAAAGCACTTTCTGAGTGTATACTTAAATTAAAAAAATTTGCTACCTGCTTTATAAAAAAAGACAAAAATACAACTGAGAAGTATCCATATACAACAGTAGGAATAGCAGACAAAACCTGTAAGGCTGTATTAATAACATAACGCACTTTTTCACTCGCATACTCACTAATATATATTGCAGAAAATAAACCAAGCGGCACCGCAACTAACATTGCTACAATAGTTATAAGTAATGTCCCCACTAAAAGTGGCGCTATACCAAAACATCCCACCTCTCCTTCGCCAATAATAGCTACATTATGCTTCCATTTTAAGCAAAATAAGAATTCTGAAATAGCTACTTTATTAAAAAAAGAAATGGACTGAACAAAAATAGATAGCATTATAAATAAAGTGATAAAAAGTGATATTGCTAAAGCCATAAATAACAAAAATTTTACCATCTTATTTCTTTTACCTTTAAAGATAAAAATCAGCATAAAAAAAAGTAACGCTATAGAAATAGAAATTATAAAATAACCATCATAGAATGCTAACAAACAAGGTAGCATCCACATACAACTCAAATATATATAAGACTTAACTTTACTTACTGCTTGAAACTTACTCAAACAAAATAAAAGGATTAGTAAAACAGGTACGCCTATAATTAAATTCATTTTTCCATATATCAAATTTTATTCAACAAGAATGCCATAGAAGTTGACCATTATTTGACAATAGAGCAAAATAATTTAAAATAAATAGTTATATTAATATAAAAACAATGAAAAGAACATTTCAACCAAAAAACTTAAAAAAAAAGCACAAACATGGATTTCGTTCACGTATGTCAACAAAAGCTGGAAGAAAAATTCTTAATAAGCGTCGCTCATTAGGGTGTAATAAATTATGCGCATAGTAAGCATAAAAAAAAAGAGTTTTCCTTTGCTTTTAAAAACAGATTAGCACCTGACAGTCTTTTTTATCGAGGGGTATATATATCACTATATGCTATAAAAGAAAGAGAACCTGAAAAGTATATTCATGTTATTAGAGTAGGTCTGGCTATCAGTAAAAAAGTCGGAAAAGCAGCAAAAAGAAATAAAATAAAAAGGCAATTACGAATGCTAGCTAAAGTTAGCATTTCTAATATAAGTAATGTAGGATACTATTACATAATACTAACCCATAAAAACATTATGCAAGCAGGCTATAAAAATTTACAAAAAGACCTCAATATTTGCTTAAAGAAAGATAAAATAAGAAGAAATTTTCACTAAAGTATTTACAGCTATATTTTTTATGATAAGATAAGTAAAGTTTTTAAAAATAAATTAATAGATGTGGGTGCTTGATGGTAGAGAGTATAAGAAAACAAGATAAAAAGCTCGATACAAATAATGCTAAGGAGAGTTTTTATAAATATAGAGAGTCTAGCTATCGCACACAATGGGGAATGGCATTTGAACAAAGCCTATATTTAGAACAAAATAAGGATAATCCTAGAGGGAAATTGCTAAATTTGAATATAGAAGCAACTTATTACAATAAGAGAATAGTTTGATAAAAGTAAAAGTACCCGTTCAGGGGAGTGGTTCAAGAAACGATAGGCAGGGAATTGTACAGTTCTCTTTGTTTTCATGTTAAGTATAATGAAATTATCCTTTCAAGTTCCTCGCTCTGATTACGTAAAATATGAGCTTTTACAGTAAGCGATATAATGCCTAATTTGCTGTTCAGTATGGTAGTGGAATACTTTCTGATTTACTTAAAAATTTCACATCACTCTTTCAGATTTTAAAATATTTTTCGCAACTTGAGAAGCTCCAGTTGCTTCAGATAGGTAGCTTTAAGTAATACCTTATACGTCTTGCAACTTTCTTACACTTCTGTGAAAACATCTCTTTCACTTTTTAATAAAGCTTTTTTTTAGCACAAATAATTCAGTGAATGCGTTTTTTAAGTAACAGCCCAGAATTTTAACTTCAATAGTTCAACTATGTTTCAAAGTACCTTGCTAAGGATATCCAAACTCAACAACCATCACCTACAAGGTGAAGGGTTAAATTTCAATCAATTTGAAATTGATCATTGTCATGAAGTGGCTCGCCTTCCTGGATAGATATGTACTCCTGTATCACCTCATCTGTAATTGTACCAGAACTTACGGCTAAATATCCACGTGCCCAAAGGTGTCTACCCCAAAATTGCTTCCTTAGACTTGCAAAATCTTGCATCAGCAACCTTTAACTTGTTCCTTTCAAAAGTTGTACAATTTTACTAACACTTTGCTGTGGTTTATATGATATGAACATATGAATATGATCTACTGCAACTTTACCTGAGATAATTTGGATCTCATTTTCCATAGTAACCTGCCTTAGCAGCTCCCTAACTCTAATAGCAATTTGGCCTATTAGCACCCTTTTGCGATATTTGGGAATCCATACCAAGTGTACTTTCATATCGTACTTAGGGTGTGCATTATACCCATAACGTCGCATACGCGACTATTGTAACTTGTCCTTCGCCTCAAGGCGAGACAATCCCCGAAGGGGGACACTAAAATAATAAAATATTCACAAAAGTAACTTGAATATATAATTTCAATTAGTATAATGTAAGGGGTGATGTAATGTCNAGGCTAAGCAAGAAATTGAAGAGTTAGAAAAGCGTAATAGTGATTTACAGAATGAATTTGGAGAAGAAAAGCAAAAAAATGCAGAATTGCAAGCCGGACTTACACAAAAAGATGAAAAGCTAGCAAATATGTCAACAGAGCTGCAAGAAAAAGCGCAAGAACTTGAAGGTGCGTATGAAGAAAAGGAAGGCCTGAAGAAAAAGCTGGAAGTTGCTAATGCAGGAAAAGAAGAGTTGATAAGTGAGTTAAGAAAATTGCAAAAGGAATTAGTTCATCTGGAAGAAGAAAGGTTTCATTTGAAAGATGATCTTGATCAGTTAAGAAGCGATAATGAGAGTATAAAGAAAAGCAAAGAGGAGCAAATATCAGATTTGAAAGAAGAAAATCAAATGTTAAGCAACTATACAGCAAAGCAAGTAGAATCAGAACAGGAACTCGACAAGGCTAAGCAAGAAATTGAAGAGTTAGAAAAGCGTAATAGTGATTTACAGAATGAATTTGGAGAAGAAAAGCAAAAAAATGCAGAATTGCAAGCCGGACTTACACAAAAAGATGAAAAGCTAGCAAATATGTCAACAGAGCTGCAAAAAAGAGAGCAAGAATTTGAAGGTGCGTATGAAGAAAAGGAAGGCCTGAAGAAAAAGCTGGAAGTTGCTAATGCAGGAAAAGAAGAGTTGATAAGTGAGTTAAGAAAATTGCAAAAGGAATTAGACCAGCTGTTAAGTAGTTGCATAATAAAGCAAAAAAAATCAGAACAGGAACTCATGGAGACTAAGCAAGAAATTGAAGAATTAGAGAAGTGCAATAGTGATTTACAGAATGAACTTGAAGAAGAAAAGCAAAAAAACGTAAAATTGCAAATTGGACTAACACAAAAAGATGAGAAGCTAAAAAATATATCAACAGAGCTGCAAGGGAAAATACAAGAACTTGAAAGTGTACATGAAGGAAAGGAAGACCTAGAGAAAAAGTTAACAATTACTAATGCAGAACGAGAGAAACTGAAAAGTAAAGTGAATCAGTTAGAAGAAGATGCAAATGAAAATGAAAAGGAAGTAGAACGCATGAGATATGAATACGATAAATCGTTAACGAATTTAAAATCTCAAATGCGAAGCTTAGACGATGAGCACAACACAAATCTGGAATCTTACAAACAAGAGGTAGATCGGCTAAAGCGGAAATGTGAAGAGTTAGAGAATGAGCTAGAGCTTAAAGATGAGCAATTTAAGAAGTATAAGCAACAGTTATCGCTGAAGAGAAAAGAAACAAAAGAGAATCAATTACTGCAGTCAAAGATTAAAGAATTGGAAAAATGTAATAAGTACTTGACAGAAATGATTGGAAATAAAGCTCTGGAAATTGAAAGAATAACTGGAGAAAGAAAAGAGCTAAACGGTAAAGTGCAGTACTTAAATAGCCAAGTAGAACTGTTAAGTCCAGTAATTTATCAAGTACTTGTTAATAAAAAGAAAGTTTTTGATGATAATTCAAAAATGTTTTACCAGCTTACAGAGGAAATTGATGATTCAGAAAAAAAACCTAGGTCTTTAATCCTTGATAGCGCATTTCATAGCGATGATGACGACCACTGTAGTTCACTTCTAGACTTAATCAGCAGTCCCTCAAAGGTGTGTAGCCAAAGTCAGCGTGGAAATTCTTAAAGATGCATATGAGACCAGCGGCTTCTTTATTCAAGTAGCCCCTCTTGTCATCTGAGTAGTGTAACACACAACTGTACGAACATTCTATCAATTTGCGCAGTAAATGGTCAGTGCTTGACACTGGAATTCAGTTAAATTCGTGAGTATAAAAGTAATCAACGTTTTAATGATTATGAAAAACCAGTGTCACGCACTGGGATGATATCATGGAAGCTGAGATGAAAAGAGAGGAAGTACTGGAATTCTTGTCTCAGCATTTAGCCATGCATTTGAACAGATACAAAAAAAGAGCCCCTAAAGAGATTTGACATCAAGATAACTTAAATATATACCAACTCTCTTATTTTTTAATGATTCCTCATCATGAGTCAAATGATCAAAAACCTGAATTTGATTTGTTAGAATGCTACAATCATTATTTACAACCTCTAATACACCATTGTCAATTACAACTTTCTCCTTTATCTGGTTACTCATTTGAACAGTAATTATACTAGGCAATAAATAAATTAAATAAGGGGAATGGTAAGCTAAAATCATTAGCTCCCCTTCAAGCCCACTCACTGAAAGAGAAACTACTTCATCAAACGAAATTCTATTATCAGGAGAAAAAAATTGCACCTTAAAAGTGTTCATAATCTTTAATGCTTAGCTCCAACTTCAGCTTTTATCGATTCAGCCTTTTCTATTGCTTCACTTATACTTCCCACCATATAAAACGCAGCTTCTGGCAGGTGATCATATTTGCCTTCAATAATTCCTTTAAAACTAGAAATAGTATCAGAAAGTGAAACAAATTTACCAGACATGCCAGTAAACACCTCCGCAACATGAAAAGGTTGAGAAAGAAACTTCTGAATTTTACGAGCTCTATCAACAATAATTTTATCTTCATCAGATAGCTCATCCATACCAAGTATTGCGATAATATCTTGCAGCGACTTATAAGTTTGCAATATACGTTTCACCTCAGAAGCCACATTATAATGTTCTTCACCAATGATTTCAGCAGATAAAGACTGAGAAGTTGAATCAAGTGGATCAACAGCAGGATATATGCCCATTTCAGCTATTTGCCTTGATAATACTGTGGTGGCATCAAGATGAGAGAATGTAGTTGCTGGAGCTGGATCAGTCAAATCATCCGCAGGAACATATATAGCCTGTACAGAAGTAATAGAACCAGCAGTAGTTGAGGCTATTCTCTCTTGCATAGCGCCCATATCAGTCGCAAGGGTTGGCTGATAACCAACAGCTGATGGTATTCTCCCAAGTAAAGCGGAAAGTTCAGAGCCAGCTTGAGTGAAACGGAAGATATTATCTACAAAAAATAGAACATCTTGGTTTTCACGATCACGAAAATACTCCGCCATAGTTAGCGCCGTCAAAGCAACTCTAGCCCTTGCTCCAGGAGGCTCATTCATTTGACCATAAACCAAAACAGCTTGAGATTTTTCATGCTCATTTATATCTATTACATTCGAAGTGATCATCTCATTATAAAGATCATTACCTTCACGCGTTCTCTCCCCTACTCCGGCAAATACGGAAAATCCTTTATGAGCTTTTGCTATATTGTTAATCAATTCCATTATCAGAACTGTTTTACCAACACCAGCTCCACCAAATAAGCCAATTTTTCCTCCTTTAAGATAAGGCGCAAGAAGATCTATAACCTTTATTCCTGTAACTAAAACTTCTTCCTGTATCTTCTGCTCGGTAAAACTTGGAGGTGATCTATGTATAGGTTCTAAATCACACTTTCCTTTCAGCGGACCACACTCATCTATAAGCTCTCCTACAACATTAAAAATCCTTCCTAAAGTTGAACGTCCAACCGGAACTGATATTGGCGCACCTGTATCAACAAATTCGTCACCTCTTGACATACCATCTGTGCTATCCATAGCAATACAACGTACTATATTATCACCTATATGCTGTGAAACCTCTAAAACCAGCTCCTTGCTCTTGTATTTTAACTTGCTTTTCAAAGCATTAAATATCCTAGGTAATTCGCCTTCAAATTTTAAATCAACAACTGCTTGAGTTACTTTAACTACTTTACCTATATCCATCTTTTTTATCACCTAACACTATAATTCTATATAAAGAACTTCTAAAGAAAATAAATTTTATATTATCAACAGAAATTTTGCAATATTAAAACACTTACTAGTTACGCTTCATTATAAACAATGCAAATGCATTCAATAACCAAGTAATAACAAACAGCACCAAACTAAGAGCATAAGCCGCAAGAGTCTGCACACTACTGAAATCCTGATCTCCGGTAAGTAATGTAGCAATTTGTACAGTAATAGTAGTAACTGAATTGAGAGGATTAAAGGTCAAGTTTGCATTGATTCCTACAGCCATTAGTACAATCATTGTTTCACCTATCACTCTTGAAATTGATAACAAAATTGCACTTAAAATTGTAGGCATTGCATAAGGTATTGTTATATGCCATATAGTTTCCGCTGGTGTTGCGCCAAGCGCCATAAAACCATAACGTAAACTTTTTGGAACAGATCTTATAGCATCTTCAAGCAAAGAAATAATAAAAGGAAGAATCATTATTCCAATCGATAAACCAGCAATCAAAGCACTTTCTGAGTGTATACTTAAATTAAAAAAATTTGCTACCTGCTTTATAAAAAAAGACAAAAATACAACTGAGAAGTATCCATATACAACAGTAGGAATAGCAGACAAAACCTGTAAGGCTGTATTAATAACATAACGCACTTTTTCACTCGCATACTCACTAATATATATTGCAGAAAATAAACCAAGCGGCACCGCAACTAACATTGCTACAATAGTTATAAGTAATGTCCCCACTAAAAGTGGCGCTATACCAAAACATCCCACCTCTCCTTCGCCAATAATAGCTACATTATGCTTCCATTTTAAGCAAAATAAGAATTCTGAAATAGCTACTTTATTAAAAAAAGAAATGGACTGAACAAAAATAGATAGCATTATAAATAAAGTGATAAAAAGTGATATTGCTAAAGCCATAAATAACAAAAATTTTACCATCTTATTTCTTTTACCTTTAAAGATAAAAATCAGCATAAAAAAAAGTAACGCTATAGAAATAGAAATTATAAAATAACCATCATAGAATGCTAACAAACAAGGTAGCATCCACATACAACTCAAATATATATAAGACTTAACTTTACTTACTGCTTGAAACTTACTCAAACAAAATAAAAGGATTAGTAAAACAGGTACGCCTATAATTAAATTCATTTTTCCATATATCAAATTTTATTCAACAAGAATGCCATAGAAGTTGACCATTATTTGACAATAGAGCAAAATAATTTAAAATAAATAGTTATATTAATATAAAAACAATGAAAAGAACATTTCAACCAAAAAACTTAAAAAAAAAGCACAAACATGGATTTCGTTCACGTATGTCAACAAAAGCTGGAAGAAAAATTCTTAATAAGCGTCGCTCATTAGGGTGTAATAAATTATGCGCATAGTAAGCATAAAAAAAAAGAGTTTTCCTTTGCTTTTAAAAACAGATTAGCACCTGACAGTCTTTTTTATCGAGGGGTATATATATCACTATATGCTATAAAAGAAAGAGAACCTGAAAAGTATATTCATGTTATTAGAGTAGGTCTGGCTATCAGTAAAAAAGTCGGAAAAGCAGCAAAAAGAAATAAAATAAAAAGGCAATTACGAATGCTAGCTAAAGTTAGCATTTCTAATATAAGTAATGTAGGATACTATTACATAATACTAACCCATAAAAACATTATGCAAGCAGGCTATAAAAATTTACAAAAAGACCTCAATATTTGCTTAAAGAAAGATAAAATAAGAAGAAATTTTCACTAAAGTATTTACAGCTATATTTTTTATGATAAGATAAGTAAAGTTTTTAAAAATAAATTAATAGATGTGGGTGCTTGATGGTAGAGAGTATAAGAAAACAAGATAAAAAGCTCGATACAAATAATGCTAAGGAGAGTTTTTATAAATATAGAGAGTCTAGCTATCGCACACAATGGGGAATGGCATTTGAACAAAGCCTATATTTAGAACAAAATAAGGATAATCCTAGAGGGAAATTGCTAAATTTGAATATAGAAGCAACTTATTACAATAAGAGAATAGTTTGATAAAAGTAAAAGTACCCGTTCAGGGGAGTGGTTCAAGAAACGATAGGCAGGGAATTGTACAGTTCTCTTTGTTTTCATGTTAAGTATAATGAAATTATCCTTTCAAGTTCCTCGCTCTGATTACGTAAAATATGAGCTTTTACAGTAAGCGATATAATGCCTAATTTGCTGTTCAGTATGGTAGTGGAATACTTTCTGATTTACTTAAAAATTTCACATCACTCTTTCAGATTTTAAAATATTTTTCGCAACTTGAGAAGCTCCAGTTGCTTCAGATAGGTAGCTTTAAGTAATACCTTATACGTCTTGCAACTTTCTTACACTTCTGTGAAAACATCTCTTTCACTTTTTAATAAAGCTTTTTTTTAGCACAAATAATTCAGTGAATGCGTTTTTTAAGTAACAGCCCAGAATTTTAACTTCAATAGTTCAACTATGTTTCAAAGTACCTTGCTAAGGATATCCAAACTCAACAACCATCACCTACAAGGTGAAGGGTTAAATTTCAATCAATTTGAAATTGATCATTGTCATGAAGTGGCTCGCCTTCCTGGATAGATATGTACTCCTGTATCACCTCATCTGTAATTGTACCAGAACTTACGGCTAAATATCCACGTGCCCAAAGGTGTCTACCCCAAAATTGCTTCCTTAGACTTGCAAAATCTTGCATCAGCAACCTTTAACTTGTTCCTTTCAAAAGTTGTACAATTTTACTAACACTTTGCTGTGGTTTATATGATATGAACATATGAATATGATCTACTGCAACTTTACCTGAGATAATTTGGATCTCATTTTCCATAGTAACCTGCCTTAGCAGCTCCCTAACTCTAATAGCAATTTGGCCTATTAGCACCCTTTTGCGATATTTGGGAATCCATACCAAGTGTACTTTCATATCGTACTTAGGGTGTGCATTATACCCATAACGTCGCATACGCGACTATTGTAACTTGTCCTTCGCCTCAAGGCGAGACAATCCCCGAAGGGGGACACTAACCAAGCTTATTTTAATGATTTATTAAATATTGCTATGTCTCCTCCTCGTTTGCAAATAGGTAACAAATTCTACTTTTATTTTAAAGTTTTCGCAGAGTTGTAAAAGATCAGTTACATTACCTCACACCTACTCTATGTTTACCTTGTTTCATCGCCCTACTGAACAGATATAAATAAAAAGAAATTTTTATAAACTTGGCAGCGACCTACTTTCCCTTTTTAAGTATCATCGGCGCTAAAAAGTTTCACTTCCGAGTTCGAAATGAGATCGGGTGGTTCATTTTTGCTATAGCCACCAAGTCAACAAAAATTTCTGATTTAACAAATTTTAATTTAATATTTAACACTGCATATACACATATAGAAAGCAAATAAATCAATCAGGCTATTAGTACCAGTTAGCTTCACATGTTACCATGCTTCTACACCTAGCCTATCAACGTGGTAGTCTCCCACGGCCTTAATTGGGAAATTTTTTTGAAGAGGGTTTCTTGCTTATATGCTTTCAGCAATTATCCCATCTATACATAGCTACCCAGCGATGCTATTGGCATAACAGCTGGTACACCAGAGGTATATCCATCTCGGTCCTCTCGTACTAGAGTCAGATCTTCTCAAATTTCCTTCACCCACGGCAGATAGAAACCGAACTGTCTCACGACGTTCTAAACCCAACTCACGTATCACTTTAATCGGCGAACAGCCGAACCCTTGGGACCTTCTCCAGCCCCAGGATGTGATGAGTCGACATCGAGGTGCCAAACGGTGTCGTCGATATGAACTCTCGAACACCATCAGCCTGTTATCCCCGGCGTACCTTTTATCCGTTGAGCGATAACCCTTCCATACAGAATTACCGGATCACTATGACCGACTTTCGTCTCTGCTTGGCTTGTCAGCCTCGCAGTCAGGCAAGCTTATGCCATTGTACTATCAAGCTGATTTCCGACCAGCTCTAGCTTACCTTCGCACGCCTCCGTTACTTTTTAGGAGGCGACCGCCCCAGTCAAACTACCCACCATACAATGTCCTAGTTTCAGATAATGAAACATAGTTAGATATTAAAAATGTAAAAGGTGGTATCTCAAGGTCGACTCCATTACAGCTAGCGCCATAACTTCAAAGTCTCCCACCTATCCTGCACATCACATTTTTAACAGCAATGTAAAGTTATAGTAAAGGTGCACGGGGTCTCTTCGTCTAACCGCGGGTACCCCGCATCTGCACGGGGAATTCAATTTCGCTGAAATGATGTTGGAGACAGTGGAGAAATCGTTACGCCATTCGTGCGGGTCGGAACTTACCCGACAAGGAATTTCGCTACCTTAGGACCGTCAGTGTTACGGCCGCCGTTTACTGGGGCTTCAATTCAGAGCTTGCACTCTTCCTATTAACCTTCCAGCACCGGGCAGGCGTCAGACCCTATACTTCCACTTACGTGTTTGCAGAGTCCTGTGTTTTTAGTAAACAGTCGCTACTCCCTATTTTGTGCCACCCACTCATAGTTGCCTAAAAGCAGGTTACCCTTCTTCCGAAGTTACAGGTATAATTTGCCGAGTTCCTTCAACATCATTCTTTCAACACCTTAGTATACTCTACTCATCCACCAGTGTCGGTTTACGGTACGGCCTCATAAATATAAGTGCTATTTCCTGGAGCTTCTTTTAAGCATAGATCAATCCAATAAGACCTATACAAATACAAAACCCGTCACACTTAAGAGGTTTAGGAATATTAACCTAATTGCCATCGACTACTCCTTTACGGACTTGCCTTAGGAACCGACTAACCCTACGCAGATTAACTTAACGTAGGAACCCTTAGATTTTTGGTGAGAGTGTTTTTCACACTCTTTTACGCTACTTATGTCAGCATTCTCACTTCCGATATCTCCAGCAGTTTTCACAAACCACCTTCACAGACTTACGGAACGCTCCGCTACCGCGCCTACTAATCGAAATCAATAAGCACCCACATCTTCGGTATACAGCTTTAGCCCCGGTACATTTTCGGCGCAGAAAAACTTATTTAGACAAGTGAGCTGTTACGCTTTCTTTAAAGGATGGCTGCTTCCAAGCCAACCTCCTAGCTGTAATGGTTTTTCTACTTCCTTCCCCACTTAGCTGTAATTTTGGGACCTTAGATAGTGATCTGGGCTGTTTCCCTTTCCACCACGGACTTAGCACCCGTAGTGTGTCTGCTGTACAATTAATTGTTGGTATTCGGAGTTTGGTTAGATTTGGTAAGATGATGAATCCCCCTAGTCTATCCAGTGCTCTACCCCCAACAACATACATACAACGCTCTACCTAAATAGATTTCGCGGAGAACCAGCTATTTCCAAGTTTGATTGGCCTTTCACCCCTAATCACAACTCATCCAATAATGTTGCAACATTAACTGGTTCGATCCTTCAGTATGTTTTACCATACCTTCAATCTGGTCATGACTAGATCACTTGGTTTCGGGTCTAATCCATAAAACTAAACGCCCTATTCAGACTTGCTTTCGCTACGCCTACACCTACCGGCTTAAGCTTGCTTCATAGATTAACTCGCTGACCCATTATGCAAAAGGTACGCTGTCACTCTAAATATCAATAAATTGATATAGAGCTCCAACTGTTTGTAAGCACTTGATTTCAGATTCTATTTCACTCCCCTCCCGGGGTTCTTTTCACCTTTCCCTCACGGTACTTGTTCACTATCGGTCGTTAAGGAGTATTTAGGCTTGGAGGATGGTCCCCCCATATTCAAACAGAATTTCACGTGCCCCGCTCTACTCAAGGATTTAAAAACCTTCTACTTATACAGGACTATCACCTTCTATGGTTACCACTTCCAGAGTATTCTAATTCTTATTTTTAAATCGCTAGCCTTTTCCGCTTTCGCTCGTCACTACTAACAGAATCTCGGTTGATTTCTTTTCCTTTGGCTACTTAGATATTTCAGTTCACCAAGTTTGCTTTATATACTTAATATATAATAACTAGCTAAGCTAGTTGGGTTTCCCCATTCGGAAATCTGCGGATCAAAATTTGTTGACAATTTCCCACAGCTTATCGCAGCCTGCCACGTCCTTCATCGCCTCTTAACGCCAAGGCATCCATCAAGTGCTCTTAATAATTTATTTATCTGACTATATGTAGAATATGCAGAGTTAAATATTAACTTACAATTGAATTGAGATTAAATAATCTCTACCATAAAACTTTTCAAACATCTAAAAACTAATCTTTTATATTTTACAATCTGATAAATCATATGTCAACGCCTTTTTATATAAAACATTTACCTATTATTATCAACAATCTTAAACAGTAAAATCTGAGAAATATTCTATAAATTGATATGTACAGAAAAATTAATGAAAAAGATATTTTGTAAGATAAAATGTGTTAAAATTAGTTACCTAAAAATGACAATGAACATTTGGAGTATTTCTAATGTATGAAAAGTAATCTATCTCTTATAAAAAACTTTGCTTTAAATTGCATATCTAAGCTTACTGGCTTATTAAACATTAAAAAAGTAAAAAATTTCATTATGGATAAATACAATACTCTCCATAAAGAAACTGTAGTTCTTCTTGAAAAATCTAAAAACCTGTTAAATACCAACATTGAAATCGGGTTATATCACTTCTATAAAGGTAATATATCAGATGCAAAGTTAAGATTTTGGTTAATTAGCATATTCTACCCCAATTTACCTATAATCTCGTATAATATTGGAAGATGTCATTTTGCAGTAGGAAATACTAATAAAGCTTATAATTATTTAACAAAGACGTTAAAATTAGATAGTAGTCACAAAGAAGCTTCTTACTACTTAAAAAAAATAACAAACACATCAGATATCGTAGAATTGCCTAAAAATCTCATAAAGCAATATTTTGATTACACAGGTGAATATTTTGTTGAGCATTGGCTAATTGCCAAACAATACAGAGGGCATGAACTCATACACATGATAATTACAAAAGTCTTTAACAACTCCACTTCTGAACTGAATATACTCGACCTTGGTTGCGGTACTGGAATATGTGGTCACTTCCTAAAAATAAGTAATATTAGAAGTCGCATAACAGGAGTTGACATCTCAAATAGAATGCTCAATATTGCAAGAGGATGCCTTATAAAAGGTAAACCTGTTTACGATGAGTTAATACATACAGAAATGAAAGAATTTCTTAAACAAGAGAAGAATCAGCAATATGATGTAATTATCTTTGCTGAAGTGCTACACTATCTACATGATTTTCTAGCAGAATTGGAACTAGCAAAAGGATTGACAAACAAAAAAGGGATTATTGTATGTTTAGTAAGAAGAAAGGAAAGTAAAGGTATTGACTTTGTAAACAAAGGAGATTATTTTCGTCACTCAGAAGATTATATTCAGCATGTTGCAAAAGAAACAAATATGCAAATAAGTCAAATGAGTTACTGTAAAATATATGGCAGCCAAGTTGATGGTATCTTGTTTGCATTACAGTATCCACAAAAAAATTTAACAACTTAATCGAGAAATCGCTCAAATAAATTTCTATATTATCATAAAAGGAGCCTTATGAATTACATTACTATTAATTACGCAAAAGATAGTAAATTAACCGATTTTGGAAAAGCAGTTCTATTGGATAGGTATTTAATAGAAAATGAAAGTTATCAAGATCTCTTTATACGTATTGCTAATTACTATTCTGATGATAGAAAACATGCACAACGTCTTTATGATTACATGAGCAACTTGTGGTTCATGCCTTCAACACCAATACTTAGTAACGGCGGTACCAAAAGAGGATTGCCTATTTCCTGCTTTCTTAATGAAACTGAAGATAGCTTGAAGGGAATAGTTGATCTATGGAATGAAAATGTTTGGCTCGCTGCACGTGGTGGTGGAATAGGTAGTTATTGGGGAAATTTACGTTCAATTGGTGAAAGTGTCAAAGGTAGCGGTAAAACATCAGGAATTGTGCCATTTATCGTAGTACAAAACGCTCTGACGCTTGCAATCAGCCAAGGATCCTTAAGAAGAGGAAGCTCAGCAGTTTATCTTCCTGTATGGCATCCAGAAACAGAAGAGTTTCTAGATTTACGTAAGCCAACTGGTGGTGACCCAAATCGCAAAGCATTAAATATACATCATGCTGTAATAGTAACAGATAAGTTTATGCAAGCTGTTGAAGATGATCAAGAATGGGATTTAATAAGCCCTCATAACAATAAAGTTATTTCAACAGTAAAAGCACGGGATATATGGATTAAAATATTAACAGCAAGAGTTGAAACTGGAGAACCTTACATTATTTTCCTTGATGCAACAAATAACAATAAGCCAGAATCTTACAAAAAACTCAACTTAGACATCAAAATGTCAAACCTATGCAGTGAAATAACTTTAACTACAGGTTACGATCACCTGAAAAAGTCACGCACTGCTGTATGTTGTTTATCATCCGTAAATCTTGAATACTACGAAGAATGGAAAGATAATGAGCTTTTCATAGAAGATATAATGCGTTTTCTTGATAATGTATTAGAGGATTTCATAAACCAAGCACCAAATGAAATACAGCGAGCAAAATATTCCGCAATAAGAGAGCGTAGTATCGGTCTTGGCGTGATGGGTTTTCATTCATTTTTACAAAGTAAAATGGTTCCTTTTGAATCAGTAACAGCCCAACAATGGAATAAAAAAGTATTTAAGCATTTGCGCGAGCAAGCGGATGTAGTTTCTAAAAAATTAGCAGAAGAAAAAGGGCCATGTCTTGACGCTAAAGAAATCGATCTAATGGAAAGGTTTACACATAAGCTCGCTATTGCTCCAACTGCCTCAATTTCGATTATCGCAGGCAACACTTCCCCTGGAATAGAGCCATATGCAGCAAACGTATTTATACAGAAGACACTGACAGGTTCATTTGTAGTACGAAATAAATTCTTGCAAAAACTACTAGCAGAAAAAAATCAAGACAATGATGAAATATGGTCCTCAATTTCAACAAATGAGGGTTCTGTTCAGCATTTAGATTTTCTTAGCAAGCATGAAAAACTGACATTTAAAACAGCATACGAACTTGATCAACAATGGATCATAGAACATGCAAGTGATAGAACTCCTTATATTTGTCAATCTCAATCAGTAAATCTGTTCTTACCTGCCAATGTGCATAAACGTTACTTACACAAAATACATATGCTTGCTTGGAAAAAAGGATTAAAAAGCTTGTATTACTGCAGATCACAATCAATGCAGAGAGCTGACAAGGTCTCACATGACATATTCAAAAAAAGTGAAATATTGCAACAAAAAACAGATATTAATTATGATGAATGTCTATCATGCCAGTAGACTGTACATAACTTACTGTCACAAAAATACAATTGTACAAAAGTTATGTTTTCATAGATGCTACATAGAAATCCAGATGAATTTCTAAAGTCTATTCCAAGAGATAAACGTATAATGTGCCTTGATATGGGAGAAAAACAAATAGGCATAGCATTTAGTGATAAAACACAGCTTATAGCTACAGCTCATAGTATATATTATAGAAGAAATATGAGCAAAGATTTAGGTTATCTAAATAGAGTGCTTAAAGAAAATGAAGCTGGATCAATGGTAATAGGACTACCATTCAAAATAGATGACCAAGAGACTGAATGGTGTAAAGCAATAATCCAGTTTGCAAATAAAATAATAAAAAAATGTAAAGTACACATATACCTACAAGACGAAAGTCTATCAACATCTCTTGCAACTCACGCACTAAAAATTACTGGAATATCAATCACAAAATCAAAAAAAATAGATGATAAAATTGCTGCATGTATTATTCTGCAACGAACGTTAGATAAGATAAATACCATCAAATAGTTTTTTTAACTGAATTCATGTAAACCTATTCAATAAAACAAGAACTTCTCGTATAAGCATGACAAATTGCTGTAGCAAGAGCATCAGCAGTATGATGACATTTTATATTTAAGTTTTTAACTATTTGCTTCACCATAAATATAATCTGATCCTTATCAGCATGACCATTTCCGGTAATGCTCTTTTTTATATAGTTTGCATCATATTCATTCATGGGTAAATTCGTCATTTGTAATATTAAAATTGCAATTGCTCTTGCATATCCCAAAGTTAGTGAAGATTTTGGATTTTTATTAACAAAAATTTTTTCTACAGCAGCTTCATCTGGAGAGTATAAAGAAATTACTTTCTTTAATTCTTCAAAAATTATATGTAGACGCTCACCTATACCCGACTTACTATCAGTTGATATGGTGCCACCATCCAAAAATTTAATATTATTTTTTTCTTCCAGGCTGATAATAGTCCAACCAGTCTTACTCATCCCTGGATCTAGGCCTATTATTTTAATCACTTAATAAAGGCTTAACCAATAAACAAACACAAATAAAAATATCCAGACTACATCAACAAAGTGCCAATACCAAGAGGCAAATTCAAAGCATAAATGATCTTGAGGTGTAATTTGATCTCTTCGAGCTCTAAACAAACACACTGACAAAAATATTATACCTATTATAACATGCATACAATGAAAACCAGTAATCATGTAAAAGTTGGATGTATAGATAAGTTTCTCTCCTGTTTCTTGTAGAGAAAAACTTGCTTCATAATACTCAATTGCTTGCACTATTATAAAGAAAATTCCAAGCAATATAGTTATAGATAACATTTTAATCATGTTTTTTTTATCATTTTCAAGTAAAAAATGATGTGCTGAAGTAATCGTTGTACCAGAAAGTAATAATATTAATGTATTCATAAATGGTAATGACCACGGATCAGGTGGTAAAATCCCTTCAGGGGGCCATTCAATTTTTTTTGTAGGAGAAAACGCTTCAAACAAAAAAATCGGATCAAGCCAGGCTTTAAAGAATGAACAAAAGAACGCTATAAAAAATACAACTTCCGAGAGGATAAATAAGTACATTGCAAGCTTGAGTCCATGTTTTACAATGGCAGTATGGCATTTATCATAAATTGCTTCTCTTATTACATCTCTCCACCAATAAAACAGCACCCCTGATACCGCAGAGATTCCCAAAACTAAACCAAATATTCCAGAAATTTGTTTATGGAGTATACCAACTAATCCAAGTGCAAGAACAAGAATTGCTGCTGATATAGCAATTGGCCAGGGACTTGGATCTACTAAATGAAAATCATGTTCTTTACTTTTCATATCATCTTCAAAAATACGTACCAAGCATACAAATTAGCTTAAAATTGTCAATATTTCTTAAAATCTTGATCAAATTTTGAAAAATTATATGCCCCACTCCAAAAATCCAACTCAAATTGTGCAGTTATTTTAAATAATTCTAGCATTCTGGTTCTTTCACTTTCTCCTACTTTGTTACAATATTCGTCAACAATATCTTCCAAAGCAACACATCCAGATTCCATCAAACTACTGCCAAAAAAATCAAGCCAATCCTTATACCTATTATTTTTTTTAATTTTATTTCTCATATTATCAACAACAATTTTATATATGAAATGGCAAGAGTAAAGAACTGTTACAGCTTCATAAACATCGCTATATGAAGTAGACAAAAGAAAGTTAGTAAAATTGAAACACTCAAGCGACTTTTCTCCACGATTTATGGAATACACAGCAAAGTAGTGGTTGTATAACACTTTCATAATCTCTATTACCCCTTTAGCCACCTCAATCAATGGAACAATGTTATTACAACTCTCCATTTTTGATGCAATCATTAAAACAGTACGAATATAATCAGCTAAAAAGAATGCATCTTGTTGTATATAAAATTTGAAGTTTTCTATGTTTAAAGTATTATTTGCTAATTCAACATTGAAAGGATGCTCAATAATATCCTTTAAAAGATTTGACCCATAATAGCTCTTAATTATACCACTGAACATCACATAAACTAGAATATAATTTAGTGTTAATACTACAGACTATGCTAGAGAATACATCTCATCCCAAAACAATATTTCTAGCTCTAAACCTCTCTTAAAAAACTCATGCATCCTTCTTTTTTCACAATCGCCAGCTTTCTTATAAAATTTATTCGTAACATTAGTAAACTCATCAATTGCAGCATTAATTGCTTTGCTATTGTAAATATTGACCCATCCTTCGTACTTGCTATTTTTAACCTCATCAGATGTTACCTCACTCATCATATTCTGTAGAATGATTTGGTATATGTTAAAGCAAGGGTAAGATGCTGATAAAGCTTCAGCAACAGAACTGTGATATGCAGCGCGCATGAAAAAGTCAGTAAAGGCAGAACTGGCTCTTGATTTTTTGTGATTATCAGATAAATCACAATCTCTAAAATGTTCTTTATATTGCCTCCGAACATCAAATGTTCCTCTTGCCACATTTATTAAGCTGCTCATTATTTCAATTTCATGAACTTTAGCTGTAATAATCAATAAAGCACGAGTACAGTCCACTAAATATAAAAAATCCTGCTGAAGATAAAATTTAAACTTTTCATAATCTAGCGTATTGTTCATCAATTCAACATTGAAAGGATGTTTTATTATTTTTTCAATAAGGCCAGATGACTCTCTTACAGCAATATCGTAAAATTCTTCTTTTGGTTTGTCGGACACCTTCTAAGCCTCATAAATATTAAAAGTAGTATAGTTACTAAAAAGTTACTTATAATTTATAATAAGCTATTATATCAGTATCAAGCTAGAAATAAAAGAGTTTAATAGTTTAAAGACATTCTCTCTTTTCTTCTTCTATATTAAATTCTTTACAAAAATCAGTAGATAAGTCCACACCTTCCCAAGAAAATCCACCATCACTTTCCGATTCTTTACCAAAATGCCCATAGCAGGCTGTACGTTTATATATAGGACGATTAAGTGATAAATGTCTTATTATGCCTTTAGTTGATAAATCTATGTTATCTTCAATAAACCCTTTAATCCTCTCTTCATCTATTCTATTCGTACCAAATGTATCAATGTAAAATGAAGTAGGTTTTGAGACACCAATTGCATAAGAAAGCTGCACAAGACAACGTTCAGCTAAACCTGCAAAGACAATATTTTTAGCAAGGTATCTCGCCATATAAGCTGCGGATCTATCAACTTTTGTTGCATCTTTTCCAGAAAACGCTCCTCCACCGTGTGGAATATAGCCTCCATAAGTATCAACCATAATTTTTCGTCCGGTTAATCCACAATCACCAACTGGTCCACCAATAACAAATCTACCTGTTGGATTGACTAAGAGATTTTCTTTAGGGCACATCCACCCTTCAGGTAAAGATGAAGCTATGTAAGGATAAATTATTTCCTTCACTTTCGATTGACTCAGATCCTCAAGATGCTGTATTGAAACAACAATACTTTCAGCACGCACTGGAAGGTTATTCTCATACGCCAAAGTGATTTGCGATTTTGCATCCGGACCAAGCTTTACCCCTTTGACCATACTCATGATATTTCTCAGAATCGAGTGTGCATAAAAAATGGGTGCTGGCATGAGGCTTTCCGTCTCTATTGTTGCATAGCCATACATTATGCCCTGATCCCCAGCACCTTGATCCACACCTATTGCAATGTCATTTGATTGTTCATGTAGTAATATATTTACTTTCACTGTTTCCCAGTGGAAACCATCATGCTCATAACCAATATCTTTTATTGTATTCCGTACAATACTTTCAATCTTGCTATTTTCAATGTTCGGCCCAAACACCTCCCCAGCTATAATGACATTATCTTTGGTAACTAAAGTCTCTATTGCAGTACGAGAGGAAGAGTCATTAAAAAGGTATTCGTCAAGTATTGCATCTGAAATCTGGTCTGCTACTTTGTCTGGATGACCGGCTGCTACTGATTCACTGGTTACTGAATTCTTATGTAAAACCATCGTTTAGTTACAAAACTATTGCAAATTTAAATGGTGGGTCTGGGAAGAGTTGAACCTCCGACCTCACGCTTATCAGGCGTGCGCTCTAACCACCTGAGCTACAGACCCGTATCTATTCAAGCCAAGGCTTGCATATCATCTGTAGGCACAACATCAATAAACGTCTTTTTATTTGCTGATTTTCTAAAACTCACCCAGCCTTTCGTTTTAGCAAAAATCGTATGATCTTTACCCATACCAACATTCTTTCCAGGATGAAATTTTGTACCTCTTTGACGTACAATTATGTTACCTGGAATAACCTCACCATTCTTCTTTATCCCGAGCCGACGCCCTGCCGAATCTCTACCATTACAGGAACTACCACCTGATTTTTTAGTTGCCATATCTTACCTCTTACTTTTGAAGACTAATTTCATTGATACGAAGAACAGTAATATACTGCCTATGACCATTTTTCCTACGGTAATTTTTTCTTCTCTTTTTCTTAAAGATTATAATTTTTTTATCTCTACACTGCTCCAGTACTTCAGCTTTAACAACAGCATTAGATGAACAAGATAAGCCATTACTTGAAACACAAATCACTTTATTGATTTCCACTTCCTCTTTTTCTTCAGCTTGTAATCTTTCTACTTTAATTATGCTGCCTTTTTTTACTAAATACTGCTTTCCACCAGTTTCGATTACTGCAAACATGACAAATATCAATTATTGTTATTAACACTAATCGTAAATGATGTTACACATACTGTCAATATAAATAAAAACATGAAATACTTCTACCTTTATCTGCTTTTCCTCGTGGAGAATAGTCAAGTTTTAAAACTTGACTACTCTCCAATTCTCTTAGTATCATGAAAAATTTACGACGTTAATAAGCTTTCACTAAAAACATTCAATAGGAGCTTATAAATTAACACTCATTCCAAGTTCAAACCCATGAGAAAACTCACTGAACTTGTGAAGTTTGTAGCCAGCGAAAACATTCGTTCTCTCAGAAAGTGGAAGATTAATACCAGAACCTATCTGGTAGGAAAAAAACTTTTCTACGTCTGGCTCTTTACTTTGCTGTTCTGGTTGAGATACTTTAGCTCCACCTCCTACACCAAAAGTAACATAAGGAGTAATATCCGTACTTTCAAATTTATAATGGTAATGAAGCTTTGCCATGAATCCTAGCTCTGCCAAACATCCTCCAAACAAAACAGATTTGACTACAGGACCAGCTGAAATTTTTATGCTATCTGTATAATGATAGCCAAACTCATAATTAACACCAAGATTGCCATATGACGACGAAGTATAGATTCTATCTCTAATCCAATCAACTCCAAAAGACGGTGCTGACAGAGAACAGCAGACTACTAAAGTAAGTAATTTTTCATTTTCACCCTCTAACCATGAATATACGCATATATACTCACAGAAAAGTTAAAAATCACATAACTTACATAATAAAATTGGAATCACTTTCCTAGCTACTTGCCTTTCTCTTGCAATTGCCAAACTTTTCTTTTTCACATTTTATTACCTACTGCAATCATCATTTTAGCCTATATAACTTGCTTTTATTTCAACAAAAATTCAAACCAGACTTCACTAAAAACATTCAATCGTAGCTTACAAATTAAAACTCATTCCAAATTCAACCCCATGCGAAAGTTCATGAAACTTCTGCAGCTTGTAGCCAGCAAAAACACTTGTTCTCTCAGAAAGTGGAAGATTAATACCAGAACCTATTTGATAAGAAAAAAATTCTTCTACGTCTGGCCCTTGATTTTCTGAAAGAGGAATTTTAGCAACTCCTCCTACACCAAAAGTAACATAAGGAGTAATATCTGTATTTTCAAATTTATAATGATAATGAAGCTTTGTCATAAGTCCCGCGTCTAAAATCCCTTCACTCATAACAAGTTTAACTGCAGGACCAAATGAAATTTTAATGCTATCTGTACAATGATAGCCAAGATCATAATTAATACCAAGCATGCCATACGACGAAGAGGTGTAGGTTCTATCTTTAACCCAATCAACTCCAAAAGACGGTGCTGACAAAGAACAGCAAGCCAACAAAGTAAGTAACTTTTTCATTTTTATCCTCCAAAGATTAATATATGCATATACAAGCATATAAATATTAAAAATAGTATAAATTGCAAGTAAAAAATTGGAATTATTTTATTTTTTTTGTTATTTGTCTTTCTCTTGCAATTGCAAATTGGCATATCTTTCACTATCTGCTGCAATCATCATTTAAGTCTACATCACTTACTTTCGCTTCAATATAATTTCCCACTAGCTTTTACTAAAAATATTCAATCAGAGTTTATAAATTAAAACTCACTCCTAGCTCAATTCCATGAAAAATTTTATGAAACCTTTGAAGTTTATAACCAGCAAAAACACTTGTTCTTTCAGAAAGTGGAAGATTAATACCAGAACCTATTTGATAAGAAAAAAATTTATCATTGACTATAGTTTTGAAAACCTCTGCCAATAGGGTACTTATGTTTTCACCTACATTATCAGCTCTACTTACATTAGGTTTAGCCTTCATTGTACGCACTATAACAGGACCAACACCAGCAGTAATATAACGAGTCATATTCGTACCTTCAAATTTATGATGATAATTAAGCTTTGCCATAAGCCCCACCACTGCTCCAAATTCTTCCTCAAGAGTAGGTCTGATTAGAGAATTAATAATAGGTTTGATTACATAGCCAACTGAAATTTTAGTGCTATCTGTATAGTGAAAACCAACATCATAATTAACACCAAGCCGGCTATATGATAAAGAAGTATAGATTCTATCTCTAATCCAATCAACTCCAAAATACGGTACTGACAGGAAACAACAGACCACCAAAATAAGCAACTTTTTCATTTTTAACATGTATATTGATATACATGTATACTAACGCATATATTAAAAATAACATAATTCGCGTAATAAAAATCAGAGTTATTTTATTTTCTTAGTTATTTGCCTTTCTCTTGCAATTGCAAGACTCCTCTTTGGTACATCTTCCACTATAACGCTACCTGCTGCAACTAGAGAGTCATCATAAACATTAAGCGGTGCAATTAGTGAGCTATTGGCACCAATAAAACAATTGCTTCCAATATTTGTTTTACGTTTCTTTTTACCATCATAATTACAAACAACAGTACCTGCACCTATGTTACTCCCCTGCCCTACCTGAGTATTTCCTACATAACTTAAATGCTTTATCTTAGTATTTATACCTATATCACTTGCTTTTGTTTCAACAAAATTACCTATGATTGCACGATCACCTATTGTTGTATTTTCACATTTGGCAAATGGACCAACCCTAACACCAGATCCTATTTTTACTCCAGGACCAAAAAAAACGTATGGGTAAACAATCGAATCCATACCAATTTGCGTATCAAGAGAGAAGAAAACAGTTTCTGGAGCAAAAAGCGTTACTCCAGAGTTAGTGAAAAACTTTCTTTTTTCTTCTTGAAAGTAAAACTCGGCCGTTGCAAGGTCATTCCTATTATTTATGCCAGTTGCCTCCTCCTCATCAGCAATAACATAGCCAACATTTAAATTACTCTTTACTGCAATGGCAACTATATCAGTCAGGTAATATTCGCGAGCTTGATTATTACACTCTATTTTCTCCACCAATTCACGTAGATTCTTTTCACGTGCAACCATTATTCCGGCATTAGCAAAATCATTATTTCTACCATTTTGTACTTCTACTATTTCTCTTAGGGAACCGTTCTCAATAATTAGTCTACCGTATCCTTTATTATTAGTTTTAAACCCAAGACAAACTAAAGCATTGCTCTCTCCTAAGCAGCTTATCATTTTAGTTATTGTGCTGCTTTTTATTAGTGGAGTATCCCCATACTGCACAACAACTATATCTGACAATTCTTTCAGGTTTCTCATTGCAATTTTGACTGCATCCCCTGTACCGAGCGTTGACTCTTGTGTAATTAATTTTATATCCTCAAAGCACTTTAGTCTTTCAATTAAAGGCTGATCAACTACAACAGCAATATTTTCAGGATTTAGCTGCTTTGCATTGTAAATGACGTGCTCAAGCATGGAGAAATTACCTATTTTGTGCAGAACCTTAGGCAAGCTTGAATTCATTCGTTTACCATGCCCAGCAGCAAGTACAACAAATGTATAAGATTTATTTGTCACTTATCTTAAAGACGAAAAATGAAAACCATAATGGTTGAGCCAACTAACTCTATTGTCGTAAAAGCTCCTTAGATCACTAATTTGATATTTCAGCATTGCTAGTCTTTCTATACCAATCCCAAATGCAAAGCCACTGTATTTAGTATGATCTATTCCAACATTTTTAAAGACATTTGGATGCACCATACCACATCCAAGTACTTCAATCCATTTACTACCTTTATAACTTATGTCCACTTCTGCAGAAGGCTCAGTAAAAGGAAAAAAACTATTACGAAAGCGTATTTTTAGACCTTTATCTCCGAAAAATTTACTAAGGAAGCGATGAATAGTAAATTTTAATTGGCCCATATTGACATTTTCATTAACATAAAGCCCTTCTATCTGATGAAACATAGGAGTGTGAGTTGCATCAAAGTCATTTCTGTATACCTTGCCTGCAGCCACTATTTTAATTGGAAAAGCTTTTATCTTTTCCATAGTTCTAATCTGCACAGATGAGGTATGAGTGCGCAGCACCATTCTTTTATCGTTTATTTTATTCTTTAAGTAGAAGGTATCTTGCTCCTCTCGCGCAGGATGATGACTTGGAGTATTTAGCGCATCAAACACGTGAAATTCATCTTCAATATCAGGACCATCAACTGCTTTGAAACCCATATGTGCAAAAATGAGCTTTACTTCACTTATAACTTTACTGAGTGGATGAATCTTGCCAATTCTTTCTGGCCTAACAGGCAGCGTGATATCAACTGCTTCATTTTGCAGCTTAAAGTTTACTTCTTGAGCTTTTAGTTCATTTTCTTTGCTTGTTATAAGTTGGTCTATCTTATTGCGTAAAACGTTAATAACTGCACCTAAGTTGCGTTTTTCTCCTGCATCATCTATATTCTTTAAGTCATCGAAATAAGCTTTTACTACACCCTTTCTCCCCAAGTATGACAACCTAACTTTTTCTAAATCCTGCAAAGAAACAGCATTTTCAATTTCAGAAACTGCCTTATCTTCAAGTAAAGGTATTTCACTTATTAGCTCTTTATTCACCTTAAAAATGCTAGCTTAAACTTTCATTATAGTGCAATCTTTAATATCATCAATAAAACTATTTGGATAAAAAGGAGTATAGCAACCATACAGGTTGTTTATTTGAATATCTTCATAGGTTACACTTTTAAATTGGAAAATTGTGAGCTTAAAGATTACATAAGTACGTTGAAAGATATATTTGAATGTGAAGAATTTGAACATCAGTTCTTAGAAAACTTGTTATGTAAGGTTATAAAAAGCAGTGAAGAATATGATAAAATAATAGAGTCTTATTTACACCCAAGCTGGTCACTTTCACGGTTAAATCTTATAAGCTTATCTATTTTGCGTATTGCAGTATGTGAGTTAATTGATTTTGATACACCAGCACCAATTGTTATTAATGAATATACTAACATTGCAGCAGTTTCTACAATAAGTTTAAGTAACCTAACACTAAAAAATGAAGGGCAGACTTATTTAGTCTACCCCTTTTATACTTAGTTAAATAATGATCTTTCGTTCTTTTGTTGTTCAGCTTCTGGTGATTTAACACTTGAGTTTGGCTGAAATTGAATGGTTAGTTCTTTAGCATCATTTTCTCCAGAGCCTAAACTTAACGTTTTGAGCTGTTGGTCACTTCCATCTATTAATTTAAACTCACCTTCATCATTTTTTACTGCTAGTGAATTTATTTTTAAGCAGCTATTATTGTCAGATATACCTGACTCATTTTTCGCAGTTATGTAGTAACTCTTATCTTTGAAGGCAAAATCTATACGATACTCATCGGGGATAACACTGCCATCTTGATTCTTATTTTGTTTGTGTTTTGTGATATACTCAAAATCTTCATCTTTTGCTTTCAAAAATAGATCTCCTTTACAACTTTCAATAACAATGCTCGGAATTTTAGGCTCAGATATTTCATTGTTTTTGATGATGAAATATATTGCTAAACTAGCCAGTGCAACAGCAGCAAATGCTAAAACACTTATTCCAAGTGGTGTAGCTGCAAAAACTGCAATTGGTGCTAAAAGCGAAGTTGAAGACACCCAATACGGTGTTGAAAGTGCTACTGCTGTGCCTATAACATACAGAGAGCAAGTAATATAACTGCCGTGTCTGTTGTTTTACGATATTTTTTAAAAGTTAACATAATTACTCCTGAAAATAAATTAATAATATATTAATACTATATATCAAAAAATCAATGCTGTCAACTTACATATAAAAAACTACCTACCGCTTGATCCAAAGCCCCCTTCACCGCGGTCGATTTCTTCATAAATACGTTTTGTAAAGGAGTAATCGAAAGCTTAAATGCAGTTGTTATGCAATACCTCTTGGTACAACAGCAGATAGACCTACTGCGAAACATGATGGAAGTAGATAAAAGTTGGCGCATAAAAAGGTTTGATATTATACTACGTGCTACTAAATTGCTTTAGTTATAGCATCAAGAAATTTACTAAATAGAAAAAAGGTAAAAGCTTTTGATCTGTCATTTAGGTACTCCTTTCCCTGTCATCCAAGTAGCCCTCTTTCTTGCCATTCAAGTAGCCCCTGTGGTGTCATCCCAGTTGCATAACACTGGGATCCAGAACAGGTAATAAGAAGCACTGAAATGACATCTCTATAGGACTCCTAACTAATCCAAAATATTAAGAAATTTACCAAGTAAAAAAAAGGCAAAAGAATCCCCCAGTAGTGAGTTTTAACCCTATAATAATGTAAATCGGCATTGTAATAATGTGCTAACGCTTATTTAGAGCGCATTTTGGCTGAATGTAGAAAAAATAAAAAAGACATGCATCCGCTATAATTTTATGTAATCTGCCAATATATACCTGAGTTTTTTACTGAATTTTGTTGTTAAATCTGCAGAGATTAAAAACAAGGATAAACACTCTTATTGTCATGATAAGAAGATTGATGAGATTTGTAAAGTAACTTTTTCTGCTCTTATTGAATCCAACACGCTACTATTATGTAAGAGTGCTATAATTATTAATTTATTGACTAATTATGTTTTTTATTTCACTCTACATTAAAAAATTTACTCATGCATAGTAGTAACATAGAAACTAAGAAAAAATACGAAATTGAGGGTTTACTTAAGTTTTTTAAGGATAGATCTAAAAAAATAAGTAAGGCATTTTCTAATGAAGTACTGGAGATTAACACCATTCGCTCAACAAGTGTTGTAAGTGATACACAAGAGTTTTCATTTAAGCTCAAGCTGCTAACAGAGGTAAACCCTAATACAATATTACCTCAAATAAAACATTTAATTGACTTTTTTAAAATCTGCCTTTCTCAGGAGAAAAACTTCACAGCCAATATAAAAGTACCAAAAGAAAGTGAAGAATTACACAACAACTACCATAAAGCTAATAAAACTGTAGAAGAATTGATAAGTAATGCTCCAATTCAAATCCTCCTGCAGGGCATAACGATAACGCTACAAACAAACGTTAAAAACATCAACCTCGATGGCTTACAACAAATCGAGATATTCTTGAATGAGCAGCTAAAACATGCAGAAAAAGCTAAAAATGAGGATACTACAAGAAATTTAGTGTCTCAAGAAATAGAGCGGGATATAGGTCAAACTAGGTCACACACAGATTATTTTAAGGCTAATAGAAAAAAGAAATCCAAAAAGCAGCCTAAAGAATTATTGCAAGAAGAAAAACAATCAATCATAAAACAAGCTCAACTTGATGCTAGAGTAGCTATGATAGATAATGTAGCTGAGCACAAGAGAAAAAAACTCGATGAAATATTCGTAGAAGTAGTAAGTGAATATAAAAATCAAGATTCAGAAATATTTCACAATATTTTCAACTCAATATTTAATATTGTTTACTTTCAAGATAAACAATTACATGAAGTATTAGAGCCGAATGAGATATCAGAAGTGCTAGAGGTACTCAAAAGGCCACAACCTCCTAATAATTCACTTTTAGGTAAAGAATATTTACAAAAGCAAGTATATAGAAAAAAAGGGCAGTTGATTAAATTAGTTTCAGGCCAACCTTCTCCACAGCCTAAAAATGTTTCTCATGAAATTTTACCAAGCAAAGCTGTAGACCATGTACCAAAAACAAATGAAGCTAAAACTCGATTGCCTACTAATATTAGGCTCAAATCACCATTAAAAACTGTATTTTCTTCAAAAGAGACTTATTTTTGTCTATTTTTAGTAGCAGCTTCTATATCAGTGCTATGCCTATGGCATTTGCCGCTGGAAAAAGTGTCAATTTTAAAGGAATTGGTGCCAACAGAAAAAAGGGAAAGTATCGGTCTAACATTAAACATAGGGTTACCAATATTAATTACACTGTGCGTTTTGAACCTGGCTTACTTTCTATATTCTGAATATTCTGTAGAATCTATTGAGCAGATAAGTAAAAAAGTTTGCGCACCTAACAAATAAGATCTTTTGTGATATAATTATTTATTTTATTGCATGTTTAAAGGAATTACCAAAGATATTGGCACTATAACTGATATCACTATCCACCCTAACTCTGATCAAATCTTCCATATTGAGACACAAAATTTATCCTCTATAAACAAAGGAGATTCAATATCCTGCTCCGGAGTGTGTTTAACTGTTGTCAACATAATGAGCAATGTATTCACAGTTCAAGTATCTCAAGAAACCATGAAGGTTTCTAACTTAAATACGTGGAAAACAGGGAAAAAAATAAACCTAGAACAAGCAATGAAACTGAGTGACAGAATTGACGGCCACCTAGTTCAGGGTCATGTTGATGGGATAGCAAGAATTTTAATAATTGAACAAGATTTAGATTCTCATGAAATCAAGCTATCGTGCCCACAAGAATTAATTAAATTTGTTGCGAAAAAAGGTTCTATAACGCTAGATGGAGTTTCCCTTACAGTAAATTCAGTTGTCGATCAAGAATTCACTGTGAATATCATTCCTTATACATGGAAAAACACAACTTTTCAGCATAATAAAACAGGTAATTACCTAAATTTAGAAGTTGATATGATTGCTCGGTACTTAGACCAGCTGATAAAATATCAACACAATTAATTTTACAACCTTGTTATTTACAACTATTATATCTTGAAAATCATATAGATACAAAATATGTTTTTCGATAGTCTAATTATTTTTATTATTGTCTTGTGTGTAATAATATCAATAACTAGAGGTTTTATAAAAGAGCTATGTGCATTAATGTTCTTGCTCTTATCAGTCTTTTTGACAGCTAGTTACTATGATTTTTTTATTATAAATTATAGTAAGTATTTTGACTCTAAAGTTACACAAAACATACTTTCTACAATCTCTGTATTTATCATACTTAATCTTACATTCATGACAATGAATAACTGGCTAATGTACATATTATCACCTATAAGGTTGGGATTAATGGATAGAGTTACTGGAATCTTTGTCGGAGCACTCAGAGGAATATTGCTTTCTTATGTACTATTTTTTGCTGTGCACTTATATTGCCACACAGTATATGATAAAAAAGAGGGAGAGTCTAAAATAGACGCAGAAGACATATTGCCCAATTGGATAATAAATTCACACTCTTATCAGGCTTTATTTGTGACAACAGAAGAAGTAATTAACATGTATGTGCCAGAGTCATTGATACTAAAAATAAAAGAGATCGGTGAGGAAATGGTTGATCAAGAAAAATCTCAAAACAATAAAGAAAAGTGAGTGTTCATTTTCTATAGCTAAATTAGCTTAGACAGCTATTATCCACAGCAATTCGCCATAGGTTACCAATTCCTATGACTAATCAAACAAAACTGCAAACATTGACGAATAAGTAAACCATCAAAAAAAATTTAAATGTATAATTTTAGTTCATCAATGTAATAAAACAAAACTTTTTTAGTGAGTTCAAAATCTTCTAAGGTATTTCCTTCACATCTTGCTGTAATGCAGTTTTGCGTATTTGATACTCTAAGAAGCCACCAACCTTTATTATCGGTTACCTTAATACCATCAAGCTCTGAAAATACAATATTTTTCTGCTTTAGCGTCTCCTTTACTGACTCAATTATTTGAAATTTTTTCTCATCCTTCACTACAATTTTCACTTCATGAGTGATATATAACTTTGGTAAATCTTCAATCATCTCAGATAGGCTTTGGTTTTTCTTAAGTAAAATGTTAATGACTTTAACAGCAGAATATAGTCCATCATCGAAGCCCAGCTCAGAGAAGAAAAAATGTCCACTCAGTTCACCGGCAAACTTTGCCTCCTCTTTTACCATCTTTTTCTTAACTAGTGAGTGTCCAGTGGCACAGGTAATTACTTGCCCCCCTAATTTGCTAACGAAATCATGCACTTTCATACTCATTTTTACGTTGGCAATAACTTTGCTTTTTGGGTGTTCCGCCAATACTTCACGTGCAAAAATCATAAACAAGTGATCATTGGAAACAACATTACCTTTATTATCAATCAAGCGTACCCTATCACCATCACCATCAAGTGCAATACCAAGATCACATTTATCTTTCTTGACAATATCTATTAACTGAGCAAGATTTTTCTCTTCTATGGGATCTGGGTCGTGCAGTGGAAACGTTCCATCGATAGAATTATTGGTTATGATGTGTATATGACTTGGTAAAACTTTTTCAATATACCTTACAATTGTTGGACTATTGCCAAAATCCCAGGCTATTTTTAGTTTTTGTGTAGTGTTATTCTTGAGTACATTTTTTAATATGTTAACGTACTCGCTATATATATTCGTGTTAATTAAGCTTCCAATTTTCGTGCTGTTTTTAATTGTACTGCCTATAATTTCCTTCATTTCTTGATCTGAGTAAACTTTTTTACTACTGAAAAATTTAAAGCCGTTATATTTTCTGGGATTATGAGAAGCAGTGATCATAATCCCAAGATCTGCATTCATTGTTGCAGCGTAGAGCATAGGTGAAGAACAGAGCCCAACGCGTATAACATTTGCACCGGATAAAATTAAGCCTCTGATTAATTCTTTTTCTATACTTGGTGAATCTATCCTGCTGTCATAGCCTACACAAACGTTAGCTGCAGTTTGACCAAATTTTCTGCCTATTTCATACCCATCACTGATCTGCAGGTCTCTGCCTACCACACCTCTAATATCGTATTTTCTTATAATAGTATTGTCCATACTGCACTTCTTGGAGTGGTTAATATATAACATTCCCGCCAAATACTCAAGTTTATTTAACTATAAGATTAGTTGATTTTTTAAGAAAATATGCTAATATTATAATATAGTTCTCTAAAAATAAAAATTATGACAAAAGAAAATTTACTTGTAACTGAAAATCAAGGTCTAGATTTAGATGAGCAGAAGAAAAATGATATTTTAAGTTTCATTAAATCTTGCAAAAATTTTCAGGATTTTATCAGAAAACTAGAAGAAGAAAATTTAATCTGGTACTTTATCAGCCCTTTACGCAAAGATGAAAACGTTAAAGAACAGATAAATTTAAAGTGGGAAAATGAGTTTCAAAAGTTTGAGCAATCAATAACTGCAGCACATAAAAAATTCGCAGAATCTCTACCAAGTGAAAATTTCTTAGTATATACAACAAAAGATAATGACTTTCAAATTAGGTTTAAAAATAAAGAAAAACCAATAGAGATTAGCACCCTTTTAAGAGCCAGTGACGAAGGCAAGGTTTATAACCTATCTTTAGGGAAAGATAGTCAAATAACTGCAACCAAAAAAGGCAGCGAAAGGCACTATGATTTTACTGGTTCAAGCTCATGTGAGATGACCATTAACTGGCAAGCTAAGGATTCTAAAGGCAATAGCATAGATTGTAGCATGACTGTAGAAGTAAATTCTAAGGGCATAAAAAGAGTGATTGATGAACCAAAATTTGGAGAAATAACTGACCCAGAAGAGGTATTAAAATTAGTTGAGCAGAATAAAGAAGTTTTTATCAATGGCAAAACTCTATATCAAACTTTCACTGACATGGTCAAAAGTGTGAACGAGCAGCAAACACCAGCAGAGGAAACATTTACAAAAGATTCACCACAGTCAGCTACACCAAGTAGCAGTGGATATTCTTCTCTTAATACACCTTCTTCACGCAGAAGTTCTTTGTCTATTAGTAGTGAATTTAATGGTGAAGATGAAATATTTGAGAGTGATACGTTTAGTGATGAAGAAGAGAACAAACAAGAAGGAAATGAGTTAGAGGAAGAAAACACATATCTCAAGAAGGAAAACGCGGAGTTAAAAAGCCGTAATACGAAGATAACAGAAGAAGGTGAAGCAGAAGCAAGTCAATTAATCGAGGAAAAGCAAGATTTGGCAAAAGAAGTCACAAGACTTAAAGATGAATTGAAAAGAAAGGAAAAAGAGTTAGCTGAAAAGGATAAAGACATAGATCGATTAGCACAAAAAGTAACCGTACTAGAACAAAGTCAAAAAGATAAAAATGCTAGAATAAAAGATTTAATTAATCAATTGAAAGATAAAGAAAGTGAGATTCAATCAACAAATAGAATAAATGAGGAACTACAGAAAAAATTGAATCAAGGTGAGACTGAACTAAGTAAGTTGAAAGAAGAAAACACAGAGCTGATAAATATTACAAAAAGAATACCGAAAACAGATAATAATGAAAAGCTGTTGGTAGAAGAATTGAAGGAAAAAATCGATAATTTGGTTAAAGAATTAAATGAAGTAAAAATAAAAAACAAAGATTTAGAGGGGGAAAAAGAATATTTAGAGAGGAAAAACGAAGATTTAGAAAGGAAAATTCAACAACTTGAATCTGGAAAATCACTTGCAGATGAGATGAGTGAGATAAATACGAATGAAGAAATAGATAAGCTTAAACAACAGTTTAAGGCAAAGGAGGGTATGTTACAAGAAGAGCTGAAGTCTGTTAAAGAAGCTCTAGAGAAATTGCAGGACAGATTACAGCAGGAAAAAGGTCAGGCAACTCAAACTGAAGTTGAATATGAAAGTAGAGGAATCCAGGCAAGTGATCACGAAACTACAGTTCCTAAAACACAAGACCAAGGTACACAGGCTGCAGATAAAACCTCAAGTAAAAGGATTAGTGAGTTAAGACAGGAAAATAAAAAATTGGCTAGGGACAAACTAACTATATCTGAACAACTAAAACAAAAAATAAAAGAGATTGGTGAGTTAAAGAAAAATTCAAAACAATTACAAGAAGAAAACACACAACTAAAACAAAAAGCTACTAAAGGTACAGGTGTTGATGCATCATCTTCAACAGATCAAAAAGAGATCAAAGAAATGGAAGTTCAAACTGACGTGCAAATGAATGATTTTCACGATTTATATGATAAAGAAGGCAAATATGTCAGAACAGAACTATCAGATCCAAAATCAACCCCTGCTAAGGTTCCAGAAAAATCTACTCCTTCAAAAGGATGAGTTTTTGCTTCAACTATAGCTAATCCAAACGAGATATTATATTGCAACAATCACTAATTTTCTGTGCTTTCAAAAAAACACATCAAGTAAAATCATTTGAGAGTAAGTGGACGTTGTTAGATGAATTAACCCTAACTTAAGAATCAGATATATACAATATTAGTATATTTAATTAATAGTGAGGTTAAAAATGTTACCTAGTGAAATACAACCTAACTCACGTCCTGTTGAAGCTCAACAAGATAATTTTGGTGTTAGTACAATTATGCAAAATTTATTAAGTGCAGATATTGTTCATGATTCTAAAAAACTAAAGGAAAGAATTACTGACTTGTTAAAAGGAAATACAGAATTCTCTAAAATGAAGCAAGGAGATCAGGCCCTTGTAATAGGTACAGCAAGTGGATTATTTACAGCAGTGCTACCACTTTTGGCAGTTGGTGCAACACTTGCTATACCAGGTGCTATAGTTGGTCTTACCTTATATTTCGCTGCAAAAGTTGCTGTAAAAGCAGTTCAATCTGGATATAAAGGACTCAAATGGTCAGCAGAAAAAACAGTTGAAGGAGCGAAGCATATTGGCGGGAAAATTAAAGATGGCTATGAGTATTCAGCAGATTCACTGAAGAGAGGTGCTCATCTTATCAATGAAAAAACGAAAGAAAAAGCAAGTGATATACTCACTGCAACAGCAAATAAGTTATATCGTGCAGCTGGCAATGAAAATTATTCAGACAGAATAGATGATGAGCTTACTCCTGATTCATCACACAAGAAAAGAGTTCAAGGAGTTAAAAAGAATCTGAAAGAAATTTTTGCTGATAAAGGAAATAATTCTGCATTAATAGAGAGCATACGTTCTGGAATATCAGAGAAAATAGAAGGAAAAATAAAAGCGAAAGAAGAGGTGGAATTCACTTCCTCTGCAGATGATTTTACGGAAAATCTTAGTTTAATTACAAGATGGAAAGAACAGAAAAAGTTTATTGATAACTTGGACGCAGATGGTTTACGTAAATTAGTCACAGAAAGGCTAGTAGATAAAGATAAATACTTTAGAGACAGTATTTTCTCTGAACATCATGGTGAGATTAAGGAAGTTATTGCAAAATGCAAAGAAGACCACATCCTAAAAGGATCGCTTAAAATGCGTAATAACATGTTTAAAGAAGGGGATAATAACAAACCTAGATCTTTTTCACTAAAGAGAAGTAACTCTGAACAATCCAATAGCTTATCAGGAAGCAGTTCAATGAATTCTTTAAGCAGTTACAGCACTACTAGCAGCGAAGCAGAATTATTAAATCCTAGTGAGCATAAGAAAGTAAAAGCATCTACTTCATTCTTTGGTAGGCTGTTCTCGTCAAAAGGTAGCAAAAAGCCAGAGGAAGTTACTCTTACACAATATGAAAGGATGCACGCAGATGAGATACCATCTGCAGAGATAGGAAATAGCCGCTTTTATGTTGCTCCGAAGAAACCGCCAAGAAGCAATTCAATGGGTTCTTTAAGCACTGAAAGTACTGATACAACTTCTAGCTTTGCCAGTTACCGTCGTAATTCTGATAGTGGGTTCAATTCACCAAGTTCTTCTCCGCAACATGGTATGTTCACTGAAAAAAATGGCAAGTTAAAAACCCAAGCTGACTTAAGAAAGACAGGTTCTTTGGACAAATTGGTGGGACCTTCTTCAACAGTAACTGCTGAAGTTGATGTAGAGCATAAAGCTCCAAAAGTGAAGATATAGAGAGTAAACAAAACTATCTATCTTCTTAAAAAAGATGTTACTCAGTGAGTAACATCTTTTTTTTATTTGATCAAAAATATTCGCTTGTTTATGATCAATTTTTCATTACTAGGTCAACTATTGAGTTTCTCTTGCCTTTTTTCTAGGTTATACAAGAAACTTAAAAAATAAAATTTTTATTCAATAATTTGTGTATAAGGGATATTATTTTACTGCTAGTGAAATAACCGAAATGAAGTCTATTTTATTGACAAGGCCTTTATTAGATTCGTTGAACACAAGAAGCACGCTAAAAAAATATGGATACAAAGTTTTTATAGAGCCAGTATTCACAATAAAGTACTTAAATCCTGATATATCTACGTATGAATTTGACGTTGTGATATCTACAAGTAAAAACAGTGTAAAGGCTTTCAGTCAAATATGCAAAGAGGATAACTTTTCGATTATTACAGTTGGTAATTCAACTATGCAGGCTGCAAAAAATTTGGGATTTTCCGATATAATCTCAGCAGACAGCAACGTTGATGGTCTGATATCATTCATAAAATCTCATTATTCAAATGCAATAAAGTTCTTATATATAAGGGGACAAGAAGTATCATGTGACCTAAAAAAAAGATTATCTGAAGAAGGTTTTAACGTAAGAGAAGTTGTACTCTATAAAACAATTACTAAAAGGAGTCTAACTAATAGGTGTAAAAATTTACTATTGGACGGTAAAATTGATAGCATTGCTTTTTTTTCCTCACAAACTGCAAGGGTATTTTGTTCATTAGTTCTAAAAAGTGGGCTATCTCCTGTGATGAATAATACAGTTGCATATACCATGAGTAAAAACATTGCTGATAGTTTAAAGTTAATCAAGTGGAAAAAAATTATAACATCGAGGTTGCCTACTGGGGAGAGTTTAATTGATATAATTAATAAGGATTGTTGATGCTAAAGATTGCAACTTGGAATGTAAACTCCATACGTAAAAGAGCTAACCAACTTTGTAGTTTTATAGTTGATAGTCAGATAGATATAGTTTTGCTGCAAGAGATAAAATGTACGGAAGAGCAATTTCCTTATGCAGAAATAGAAGAATTAGAATATGAATATGCTGTCTATGGACAGGTTGCAAGAAATGGTGTTTGTGTTTTATCTAAATATCCAATACTGGAGAAGTTTAAAATTGATATTGTAGAGAGTCATCAAGAAGCACGTTATATAGAGTGTGTGATAAAACACACCAATAATAAGGTAAGGGTAGGAAGTGTATACGTTCCAAACGGTCAAAGCCCAGACTCTCATACTTTTGAGTATAAACTCAAGTTTTTTGATAACCTATATGAAAGGATGGGCACTTTATTGAAAAATGAAGAGTTAACTATTATAGCTGGCGATTATAATGTTGCACTGGATGAAATTGATGTTTTTGATTCAAATTTATTAAATGGCCAAGTGTGCTTTCATATAAAAGAGCGTGAGAAATTAAGAGCGATCTTGAATCTTGGTTTTAAAGATGCATTTAGAATATCTCACCCAAATTTGCAACAATTCACTTGGTGGAATTATCAAGGCAATTCACTCAGAAACAATCAAGGAATGCGAATAGATCATATGCTGCTATCGCCACAAGCTGCAGATAAATTGGAAACATGTTACATAGATGATAGGTTGCGTAAACTAGAAAACCCATCTGATCATACTCCTGTTGTATGTGTTATAAAACAATAAAAGACCTCTACATATTTGGTAAATCTGTTTGCTGTCCTGTACTTTTAGCTGGCTGATCTAAAGTAGGTTGTTTAAGGGTAGCAGGTGTTTCTTTTCGTGGACTGCAAACTCGCTCAGAAGCAAAATGCTGTTTATTCTCTCCGTCTCCCTGAGAAATTTGTTCAGGAATTTTTTTGATTTCGGTTTTTAAAATATCATCAATGCCATTGCGAATTTTTTCATTCAGTTTTTCTCTCTTTTCTGTATCATCTTTATCTTGTGAACTAGGATCATATAAAGTACCTTTTTTGTTATTTGAAAAAAGAACCTCAACTCCTCCCTTTACAGCAAATATTGTACCAATAACAGCAGCAACTATTGCAAGTGTAGTAGGACCAAAAATTAATATTGAAGCAATGGAAAAAAGAATAGGAAGAAAAACTTTACGTAAGAACTTTGTTACCATCTCTTCATCACTAAGTAGTGGTTCATCCTCTTCTTTTTTATCCCCACCTAAAAATGGTATTTTTTCTTTCACTCCATCCATAAAGGAGCCAGAAATATTTTTCGGGTCTATTTTTATTCCCAATGGTAACCCAACAAGTTTTATTAGTGAATCTTTAGCTTCTGTACCACGTATATCATCTAAGCATGCCTCTACTACTTGCTTTACTTTACTATCTTCCTCTCTAGCCAATTTTTTCTCTCTAACTTCTTTAAATATAGAAAGTAAAAACTGACAAAAATTCTCTTCACTGAGTGGTCTTATTTTTTCCGGATTGACATTATTAAGTAGTATGTCCTTATAAACTGATATGAAAGCATTAGTTATTCCTTGATTCCCTTTGGCCTTATCTTGTAGCACTTTCACAAAGTCATCATAAATTACCCTATGTTCCTCCTTGAGGACCATCTCATTTTTCTCCACCGCCTGAACAGGTGGCTTCGAAGGTTCCTGATTCTTTGATTGTGAAATTGGTATTCCTGTCATAACTGATCTATCCGTACTAACCTATGCTTTAATTATAGCATATTTTTCGCATTAATTCAAATTTCTTAGAACCTGTCTTGAAAGGGAAAAAAGAAAAGAATAAAGCAAGAAATAGAAAAGTAACAAATGATAAGGGAATGTAAAAAAATTGCTTCCATATATTTTAAATCTGATTATAATTACAGTTAGAGATATTTTAAGAGCTCAAAATCTATCTTTGTCTGCAGACTTTTCAGTCAAATTTTTAATCAAAAAGCGTAGCTTATCCTCTTCAGTGTATACACGTATACTTAATCTCTGTCGTATGTGCGCTGCACTTTTTTCTAATCTTTTTTTACACAGGGGGATTTTATGTCCAGAATTCCAGATATTTGACCTTTACTTTAGCTAAAAACCAATAGGCGCCTATTGTTTAACGCTAATTAAAATAAAAATTTTTCTAATATATAGAAAAATCACTGTTTACTGAAAACGGGGCAAGAAAGCTGCTGATATCACAGAATTTTAGGTAAACGTTGTTTCCTTAACGTGCCCTCCTTACTTCAAGAACTCTTTAATATGACTATGCTTGTTAATTAAGTCCTTTCAAGACAGGTTCTTAGGGTCTACGGTATAATTAAGAAAAGCCCCAGTTGTCGCTAATTTTTATTTCTACTTCAAGTGGTATAGAGATTTCTATCGCATTTTCCATTACGTCTTTCATAAGTTTTGCTATTTCTTGTACCTTGTCGTCCTCTACTTCAACTAGTAGTTCATCGTGAACTTGGAGGATTATTTTACCTATTTTCAATTGATCAAAAAGCTGAATCATTGCACGTCTTATTATATCAGCGGCGGTTCCTTGCAGTGGTGCATTTATTGCTGCCCTTTCTGCAAATTGTCTTAGATAAGGAATTTTATTGTTTATGTCTCTTACAAAACATCTTCTACCAAACAAAGTTTCTACATAACCATGATTTCTCGCGATAGATACTGCTTTTTCCATATAGACCTTTATTTCTGGGTAACAAGAAAAATAATAATTAATGTATTCAGCAGCCTCTTGAAAGGTAATTCCAAGTCGCTTTGCAAGGCCAAATGGACTAATTCCATATATAATTCCAAAATTAATGGTTTTTGCTTTGCGTCTTAATTGCTCATCTATTTCTTGCACTCCAAAAACTTGTCTTGCAGTAATATCATGAATATCTTCCCTATTTGCAAAAGCTTCTTTAAATGCCGCAACATCTGCCACATGTGCCAGGAGTCTTAATTCTATTTGCGAATAGTCGGCAGAGATTATCTTGCACCCTTTTGGCACAATAAACGCTTGCCTGATAAGACTACCTTCTTCGCTTCTGATAGGAATATTTTGTAAATTAGGATTGCTAGAGCTCAGCCTTCCAGTTGCAGTCACAGTGATTGAAAAGCTTGTATGTATCCTACCATCAAGCGGATCAACCTGTTTTATTAACGCGTCAGTATAGGTACCCTTTAATTTACTTAGATGTCGCCAACTTAAAATTTTACCTGCGATTTCTGTCCCCTCCTCTTCAAGTGCCTCTAGAACTTCAGAGTTGGTGCTATAAGACCCAGATTTTGACTTTTTCTTTTTACTTAGCTCCATTTTATTAAACAAAACATCACTTAATTGTTTTGGCGATGCAATGTTGAATTTTTCTCCTGCTAAATTATGTATATCGTTTTCAAGTACAGCAATTAGCTGCTCAAACTTATCAGACAATTCCTGTAGTTTTTGAATATTGAGTAGTATTCCATTTTTCTCCATATCAAATATTACTTTCATGAGAGGCTTGTCAAAGCGCTCGTAAATCGTAAAAAGTTTTTCCTGAAATAATCTTTGTGTCAGTTTCTCATGGATCGCTATTAAAGTTTTTGCCGAGAAAGTTTCTACATTTTCACTTAAATTGTGTGCAACTATATTTGGAATGCTGTGATCATGCTTCCCTGTATCAAGACTGTATGACATGATCATTAAGTCATCAATTGAATCTAGCACTTTCTCTATTGCAGGAAATGTCTCTCTGATCTTTCTAATATCATGTATTATTTTAAGCACCCCATTTGAAAATAAAGTTGAATTTATTATAGTGAGTGCATCTTGTAGACAGTTTTGATCTATGTAGAAAATATTATCTTCACTGCAAGATAAGGAGATTTTGTTTAACGCGTTGTTTTCAAAGTGGCAATGAATTGCAATTTTGCCTTCATATCTGCAATGCTCCAAAAATTTTTCTAATTCTTCACCGCTATATTCTGTTTTCTCTTTTGTGCTAGATCCACTATAAGAAAAAAGCTTTTCTACTTTTCCTATCAATGAATTAAATTCATATTTCTTCAAAAAGGATAACAATTTTTCCATATTTGGAGGATGGACTTCATATTTTACAACATCATGTTGAAGATCTACTTTTTTGCATAGTGACAAAAGTTCTCTTGAAATTAGTGCTTTTTCCTTATGCTCAGTAAGAATATTACGAACTCTTGTTTGCTCAATGTTATTGATGTTTTCTATAATGTTATCCAATGAATCAAATTCATCTAGTAATTTAGCTGCAGTCTTTGGCCCTATTCCTGGGACGCCTGGAATGTTATCAGACGCATCTCCAGTTAGAGAAAATAAATCAAGAAGCTTGTGTGAATTTACACCAAATTTTTCTATCACTTGTTTTTCATCTATGTATATATTTTTGATAGGATCAAATATTAAAATGTTGTAATTCAAAAGTTGAAATAAGTCTTTATCTGATGAGACTACTACTACTTTAAAGTCTTCGTGGTTGGCATATTTTGCAGCTAGTGTTGCAATTATGTCATCTGCTTCATAGCCTTCAATCTCTTCATAGCTGAAGTTAAAAGCTTCCACCGCTTCTCTCAGTATTGTAAATTGTGGAATTAGATCCTCAGGAGGCGTTACTCTGTTTGCTTTATACTCAGAATATAAATCGTGCCTAAAATTTTTTTTTCCAGAGTCAAGTGCTATAGTTAAGTAGTCCGAGTGGACAATGTATTTAAGAACCATATTCAGAAAACCATATACAGCACCTATTGGAATACCAGTTGTGGTAGTTAAATGATGCAAAACATAATAAGCTCTGAAAAGAAAACCGTAACCATCAATGATCGTGAAAGTCTTTTCTTTCATTTTAGATATTTGAGTGTGCCTTTGATAATCTATTATTTAGCTACAAAAATCAAGTTCTTGCTTCCTATAGCTAAAATGCTATAGTTAATATAAGAAGGCATATTACATAAGATAGTTAATTATTCTGCCACAATTTTGCTCTATCACACTTGCCATATTTAATATTCCAGCTTCATCGTAATAATTTCCAATTACTTGCAAGGCAAGCGGTAAGCCCTCATTGGAGAGTCCAACAGGAATAGAGATAGCAGGCAATCCAGCCAAGCTTGCCGGCACCGTAAACACATCATTAATGCACATAATTAATGGATCTGGCTTTTCATTCAAGCCGAAAGCTTCTGTTGGAGCAGATGGAACAAGTATGTAATCTATTTTTTCAAATGCTTTTATAAAATCATTTCTGATTAATGCCCTAATGCACTGTGCTTTTTCATAATAATCATTGTAATGACCTGAAGAAAGCGCATAAGCACCAATTAAAATTCTCCTTTTCACTTCTTTACCAAAACCTTCTGCTCTTGTTAGCGAATACATTTCTTCAAGAGTATCAGCATCAACCCTGAATCCGTAACGTACACCATCATAGCGAGCAAGATTAGATGAAGTTTCAGCAGAACAAATTAGATAGTAAACCGGTATCGCATATTTAGTATGAGGCAGAGTAATGTCAACAACTTCAGCACCATTTTCTTTTAAATTAGAAGAAACTTTTTCCCAATAATGAACGATTTCTTCTGAAATTCCATCCATTCTATATTCTTTTGGTATACCAATGCGCTTACCCTTGATATCACCATTTATAAGATTGGAAAATTTAGGTACCGGCATTTCGCTCGATGTTGAGTCTTTTTCATCATAGCCGCAAATTGTTTCTAGCATTAACGCTGAATCAGAAACGGAACGAGTAATTACTCCTGCTTGATCAAGAGAGCTCGCAAATGCAATCATACCAAAACGCGAACACCTTCCATAAGTTGGCTTTATTCCCACTACTCCGCAATAAGCTGCTGGTTGACGTACAGACCCACCAGTATCGCTTCCTAATGCTCCAGCGCATAAAAACCCAGCAACTGATGCTGCAGACCCACCGGAAGATCCACCAGGAACAACTTTTTCTCCATCACTTTTTCTAATCCACACATTTTCAACAGGACCAAAATAGCTATTTGTGTTCGCAGAACCCATAGCAAATTCATCCATGTTAAGTTTACCGAGCATGGCTGCTCCACTTTTCAAAAGCAAATTAGATACCGTAGATTCATAAGTCGGGATGAAATTTTCCAGCATTTTTGAGCATGCTGTTGTTTTTATTCCTTTTGTGCAGAATAAATCTTTAACACCAACTGGTATGCCCATAAGTGATGAAATATTATCTTTTTGTTTCAAAAAGTATTCATCTGCTATTTTAGCAGCTTTTATCGCGATTTCTGGGGTTTTTGTTACAAATGCATTTAGCTGTTCACTTTCAACTGCGTTGACATGTGCCCCCACAAGCTCAACAGCAGAGAAATCTCCTTGCCTAAGTCCATCATGCATCTCTGTAATACTTAGCTTTCTTAATTCATTCATCCATTAATATTTAATTTAGCGAGGCATTAATTGTAACAACAATACGGCAGAAAATCTATATATTTATGATCGAAAACGGGAATACAACCGAGATCAATTCAGATTTCTGAAATGAATTGGTTAGTAGTACGTTTTAAATAGCCGGTTTGGCACACAATGCTGAGCCATAAGGGTTTAGCATTTCTAAAATCAAATATCAACATCATGCACGTTCAGTGCATTGTTATTTATAAAGTCACGACGTGGTTCAACTATATCACCCATTAGCACCGAGAATATGCCATCTGCTTCCTCACAATCTTTTATTTCAACTTTTAGCAGAGTTCTAGTTTCTGGATTGAGTGTAGTTTCCCAAAGCTGATCTGCATTCATTTCACCAAGACCTTTAAATCTCTGCAGAGTTAAACCTTTTTTACCATAACCCATCACTATTTTTGCGAGTGCACTTGGAGACTTTATTTTTATTTCAGTTTCTTGAGACTGTAAAAATGAATCACCATTAAATAAGTCAATTATGTTATCAAGAGAACTCAATATATTCCGTATTTCTTTGCTTTCAAGCATACTAAGCGAGAATACATATTTGTCTGCTAATCCTTGAAACAATTTAGCAATGTGAATTTCCTCATCTTTTACTTCTACTTCCCAATTATATTCACTATACATCAATTTTAAATATTTTAATATCTCATCAGCAGACAATAGAGCATTCTTTTTGCTTAAAATTAGCAATGATTCTAAGAGATTTTGTGGTATTTCCCTATCATAATTTTTGCTAATGTTTGAAATACTGAGGCACTTATTCAAAACGAAACGCAAGTCTTTGCCTACACCATTTAATGTTAATCTTTTAATCGCTGAATTTACTATATACTCTTCAAAAGTTTCATCATCTTTGATATAAGTATCTTTAGCATTTTTTGTAACTTTATAGAGCGGCGGCTGCGCTATGTATAAATATCCTTTCTCAATTACTTCACGCATATGTCTAAAAAAGAAAGTTAGAATCAAAGTTCTTATATGCGAGCCATCAACATCTGCGTCTGTCATAATGATAATTTTATGATACCTAGTTTTTTCAATATCGAAGTGCTCACTCCCTATTCCAGCCCCAATTGCCGTGATCAGAGAGCCAATTTCTGCAGATGAAAAAATACGATCCAGCCCTGCACGTTCTACGTTTAGAATTTTCCCTCTTAAAGCAAGTACCGCCTGTGTTTTACGATTACGTCCCTGCTTTGCAGTACCACCTGCGGAATTACCCTCTACTATAAACAATTCCGATAACTCAGGAACTTTTTCCTGACAATCGGCAAGCTTTCCAGGTAGAGTTGCAATATTAATATTGTTTTTATTTTTAACTAACTCTCGTGCTTTTCTTGCGGCTTCTCTTCCTTTTGCTGACCTAATCGCTCTTTCTACTATACTTGCTGCTAACTTGGGGTCAGTTTCAAGCATTGTACTCAACTTGTCAAAAACTATGCTCTCTACAACTGCCCGCGCCTCAGAACTGACCAATTTATCTTTTGTCTGTGAAGAAAATTTAGGATCAGGCATCTTGAGAGATAAAACACAAGTTAAGCCTTCTCTAACATCTTCTCCAGTCAAATTCACTTTTGCCTTCTTCAAAAAACCTTCATTGTTTGCATAGTTATTGATACATCTGGTTAGTGCAGATCTAAACCCTGCCAAATGCGTACCGCCATCCCGTTGTCTTATATTATTTGTGAAGCATAGCATATTCTCATAGTAGGAATCATTCCACTCCATTGATATTTCTACACTGGTACCTAGATCTTTTACATTATCTCTAATGCTGGCAATTTTAGTAACATGTGTCTTATTCTTGTCTAAGTACCGTACAAAATTAGCTGTACCAAAATTATCTTCAGACTCTTTACTATCGTTAAAATGAGACTTTACATGTGGTTTATTACGGAGATCACACAAAATGATCTCAATATTTGAGTTTAAAAATGCCAATTCTCTGATGCGACTCTCAAGAGTGGAGTAACTAAAATCAATACTACTAAAAGTCCCCGTTGATGGCATAAACGTTACTCTAGTTCCTCTTTTATTTGTGTTTTCATTAATTACCTTTAAAGATTCAACAGACTCACCATCTTCAAAGCGCATAAAATGTTCTTTTTTATTGCGCCAGATGGTTAATTCCAGCCAACTCGATAACGCATTAACAACTGAAATTCCAACACCATGTAATCCTCCGGAAACCTTATAGGTATTGCTGTCAAATTTACCTCCTGCATGTAGTTGGGTCATTATTACTTCTGCTGCTGATATTCCTTCCTCTGCATGAATATCAGTTGGAATGCCACGACCGTTATCGGTTACAGATACTGAGCCATCTTCATTTATGCTAACTTCAATCCTACTGCAATATCCAGCTAAAGACTCATCTATCGCATTATCAACAACCTCATACACCATATGATGCAGGCCCGATCCATCATCAGTGTCACCAATATACATACCTGGACGCTTTCTCACAGCATCAAGACCTCTTAGGATTTTTATTGCGTCAGCGTTGTAGTTACTTTCCATGGAATTGCTTTATTTATAAATATTAATTAATATTACATTTGTATGTGCTGATTAGCAACATCTTTAAGTTGAAAGAAGGATCCTTGACATGTAGATAAAACATAACATATCACCTACACGAAGTGGTTTTACATGTTATTTCAATACATAAACTTAAGTTTAAATAATCCAAAACTCTGCTTCATATTTTAAGATAAATGGCTAGAATCAAATACAATTTACCTTCTCCTTTCAGTTGAACTTTCTAGCTCAACATAGGATAAGTTGCTCATACACTCTTCTAATATTTCATTCTTTTTATCATTGTTTAATCTACTGCTGAACTCTTGACACCTTCTCTCAAGAGCTGAATGCGTAGTCATAATATACCTTACTGTTTCAGATGATAACTCTGGTAACTCGCTACGGATCCTTTCTTGTTCTGTTCCAGAGAAATTGGTGAAATTGGCTCTGGCCATTTCAGGGAATTTTTGTGTGATCGTTTCTTTTATCATTGCTCTAGCCTCTTCTCCATCGAGTGTAATAACCACTGATGGATGTAAACCAGATAAAGACTCAAATAATTTATTGTATGTTCCACCTGCACAACTTTGACCTTGATTACCGTAAGTTGTTGCAGCGTCTACAAGACCTTTTAAAAACATATCTTTTCTGTTTTTTATGTCTTCATCATTCAAAGGAGTTCTTTGATTTTCTGTCCCTGTATTTCTATCATTGCAGGCTTTCCAACATAAAATAGCTGCCTGTTTTAGTGTTAACTTACTATGGTTGTCTTTAAAATTATCCCCTGTTCTATTGATAAATCTTAAGCATTCAAGTGCATGAGATTTATCGTCTTCTATAAATTCATTTGACTTTTTGATGTACTCTTCAATGCCGGTTGTGTTGCCTCTATTTAACTGTACATAGAATTCATTTTTGCTTAGATTTTCTTTATACTTTTCTATGAGTCTATCAACACTCAAGTTTATACTGGCAACTGCACTTGGGTCATGAGTAGTTTGTGCCATAAAAGGAATAGTTGCTAAATCTTGAAAGAAAACATGCCTTTCTTCCTCTGGAATTTGTTGTATTAAATCGTTAAACTGCTGTATTTCTTCAATGAGTGATTTGTTTAGCAACCACAAGAAGAACATGGGCAGCACTAAAAATACACAAGAAATAATAATACATATAATTAAAACAGCCGTTAACATTACTCTAATAATATTTTTTGGCCATGCTGATAACTTCCTTTCATTTTCCTCCGGTTTTAAAAAATGGTTTACCAGCCATAAAAACAAAGAAAATTGTATTAGAAGAGAAAATGGGAGAATCATACTTACTAATAAAGCTATATTAATGGATTTTTTAATTTTACTAGTATTATTATGAGCGTTTTGCACTCTTTCTATTAAAGCTTGTGCTCTATCTCTATTCTGTTGTTGATTATTATTTTGACCTGCAAACATACCCTATTCTAACATTAATATGTCATGCTATAGAAAGAATGTAAAGAAAGCAAGAAATTTAGAGCTGCTTTTATTTTTGCTTGATTGGGGATACCACTTCTACACTTTCTGCTCCATCTAAGGTACTATTTGGTTTTTCTACAGTAATCTTGGGAGTTACTTTATTCTCGATATCTGCTCCATATGATCTAAGTACTTCAATGGCTTCTTCATTTTCACTGTTGAGCGCAATATCCAAAGCATCCATTCCAGCATTATTTTTGTGGTTGATAAAATTCTTCAACCGATCTCTACCAAAGCTTTCTCTATATTGTTTAATGATGAGTTCCACTACCTTTCCAGAACAATTATTAGCAGCAGGAAAAAGTATTGTGTTGTTATTATTATCTTTTTTCGTTATGCCTGCTTTGAGTTTATTTATCAAATACTCGATAACTTCTATTCTGCTATCATCCTCTGCTTCAGTGCATTGACTAATAGCTAAAAATAAAGCTGTACGACCATTATTATCAATATCTTCAATATTCTGTCCCTTATCAACTAAGGCTTGTATTACACTTTTATTTCCATACAAAGCAGCAAGGTGAAAAGGTGTATGTCCTTCAGCGCTTTCTCTTTCATCAATTGACGCACCATTGCTAGCTAGCAATTCTATAAACTCTGGCGTGTTTGCAAAAATTGCAAGGTGCATTGGTGTTAAATCATCTTTGCCATGATTTTCAGTTTTTGCGTTAACGTTTGCTCCGTTATTTATCAGCAATTTCGCTATTTCAAACTGCTTATACCCGATAGCAATATGTAGTGGTGTACGATTACGTTCATAACTATCATTGACGTTTGCACCAGACTTTATTAGTAGTTCTGTAGCTTCAATATCACCTTCCTTAATTGCAACGTATAAGGAAGGAGATTCATCTTTTTCTATTTCCCCTGTCATACGAAATTGCGAACATAATAATTCATATATTATTAAGAATTATTATTAATTTTTTATTAAAATAATATTAACAACAGTAAAAATCCTTAATTTTTATTAAAAATTTAATACCCATCAATGATTATATAAGCAAATGCTTATATAATCATTCCAAAAGTGAAGCAGTGAAAAAAAGCTTTTCATGAGAAATTATAAATGATAAATTATTAATAATGAATTATCGAGAATAAATTATGTGCTTTGGTTTGCCTAATATAAACAGAGAAGGTTATTTATTTATAGTTGTTTCCTTTATCGTAACATGTATAGCATTCTCTATATCCTGGGGAGCTGGAATTACTTGCTTATTTCCAACGTTATTATGTACCTATTTTTTTCGTGATCCAGCAAGAGCTGTACCAAACAATAAGGACTTTATATTAAGCCCTGCTGATGGTGTAATTTCAAAGATAGAAGAAGTTAGTTACTCTTTATCAGAAGAGAATGAAGAAGAAAAGAAGTTTACGCTTGTTAGCATATTTCTAAGTGTTTTGAATGTCCACGTTAATCGTATACCAATATCTGGTACAATAAAGGAAATGAGTTATAAAAAAGGCAAGTTTGTTTCCGCAATAAGCAATAGGTCTAGTAATGAGAATGAAAAGCAGGTTATTGCGATTGAATATGAGAACGGAAAAGAAATCATTGTAGAGCAAATAGCTGGATTTATTGCACGCCGCATTGTTTGTAATTTGAGGACATCTCAGAGTGTAAAAGCAGGTGAACGATTTGGAATTATAAGATTTGGTAGCAGAGTAAATATTTATATTCCCATTGGCATAGAAGTAAGAGTTTCAGAAGGGCAAACTGTTATTGGCGGTGAGACAGTTATAGCAGATTTTAATAAACAAGAGAAGCTTACTTTTGATGTTATATGAATAACGATGAAAGTAACAGTAAATTTTTACCTATTACCAAGTTATTCCCAAACTTTATAACTTTATTAGGTTTATGTGCTGGCCTTACTTCACTTAAATTCACATTTAATGAACAATGGGAATTTTCAGCAATTTTTATTATCATTGCAGCAATAATAGATGGAATGGACGGCAGGATAGCCAGAATTTTAAAATCAACCAGCGATTTTGGAGCACAACTCGATTCTTTTGCAGATTTTCTAAATTTTGGTTCAGCACCTGCTTTTCTTTTATATTTTTGGAAGTTAAATGAAATTAAAGTTGTAGGCTGGATTCTAGTAATGATATATGTAATCTGCATATCAATAAGACTTGCAAGATTCAATGTTTCGTTACATTCAGAACAATTATACTGGAAAAAATTTTTCTTTTCCGGTGTTCCAGCTCCTGTATGTGCTTTACTTGCTCTGTTACCAATAATTATTACCTTTCAATCTCATGAGAGTGAATACTTACTTCTTATAGAGCAATTTTTTAACGTAAAGAATACAGCTTGTTACTTTTTGGCCATTTCATTTTTTTCGATAAGTCATATTCCAACTTTCTCTGCAAAGTACATTTATGTTCCTAGAAGCCTATCCTATATATTTGTGTCGTTTTTTGGAGTATTGATCATACTGTTTATAAGCAAGCCCTGGATAACACTACCAATTTCAGGCGCATTGTATATACTTACTATTCCAATAAGCACTGGACTTTATATATACTACACATATAAAACTCATTAAAAAGTAGTTGAGTAGCATGATTATAAAAGTAACTGATCTATTAAACTCTCTTCTATATATAAAGATATTTAATATTCCATTCATAATTATTTGGGTAATTGCAACCGGAGTTTTTTGTACGGTTCGATTTAAGTTTACTAACTTTAGATTATTCAAGCATGGAATACAGACGCTATTCAACCTAAAATGCAATAATAACAATGGCATAATCACTCATGTTCAAGCATTTGCAACAGTAATCTCAGGAACAGTTGGCCTTGGAACAATATCAGGAGTTGCAATAGCTATTACAATAGGAGGTCCAAGTGCAATTTTTTGGATGATAATTACCGGAATACTTGGCATGTCGATAAAATTTGCCGAAGTGGTGCTTGCATTCAATTACCGCTCTGAAAACACAACTGGTGGGGCTTTTTATTATATGGAACATGGACTTGCAAAGATTGGATTTATGAAGACTGGCAAATTCCTTGCATTTATCTACGCAGTTATGCTGCTTGTTGCAATGATTCTAGGCGGCATACCATTTCAGGCAAATCAAATTGCAGCGTTGTCAAGTAACTTATTTGAATACAACACATCTGTTATTATCTCGCTATTTGTATTAATTGTAATACTGGGAGGAATAAAGCGAATTGCTTTAGTTGCAACAGGTTTAGGGCCGATCATGATAATGTTATATATAGGCATGTGTATATATTTAATCTGTGTAAACGGAAATAATCTACTGAATGCTCTATCTATAATATTTCAAGATATCTTTAACAAATCAGCTATAGGAGGTGGAGTATTGAGTGGATTAATAGCAGGGGTAAGAAGGTCAGTGTTTGCTAATGAAGCAGGTACTGGAACAGCAGCTATAGCACATTCGATTGTAAAAGAGAAAGACCCAGTTAAAGTTGGAAGTGTTGCAATGATTGCACCATTTGTAGACACAATATTAGTCTCATTTTTGACTGGTATTGTGATAATTATCACCGATATGCATATCACTAATACCGTAGGTGATATTACGTTAGTTAGCTCAGCATTTTCAACAGCCTTACCTTTATTTAGCAAGCTAGCTCTTCCGCTGATAATGTTTTCCTTTGCATTTTCCACAATCATAGCTTACTATTACTACTGTGAAGTTGCCCTAGTGTACTTATTTGGTAACAAAAAAGTACTGATATTGTTTCAGTTTTTTATAGTGGGTTCAGTGTATATAAGCTGTATATCAAAAAATATAGAATTTATATCTTATTTAGGTGATAGCCTGTTTATGTGCCTTATGATTCCAAATGCTGTTGCGATATATCTACTGAGAAGGGAAGTCTTAAATACAATAGATTCTTATTACAAAAGGTATTAAACATGATTTATAGAATGCTTTATATAGTGTTATTTTGCCTACCATTTAATGATGTATACGCTGCTTCAGTTTTTCATAAAAGTTATGACACTGCATTAAATGGAGTAAGCAACTTCATGAATGAAGTGTTGTTTTTCAAGATCTTTCACGTACCATTTATAATTCTTTTATTGGCCTTTGGTTATATATTTCTAACACTACGTTTTAGATTTCTCAACATAAGGATGTTTAAGCATGCGTTCGCTATTTTATGTGGAAAATATGACACAGATCATCATGATGGTCACATTACGCATTTTCAGGCATTTGTAACCGCGCTATCAAGCACAGTAGGTCTTGGAACTGTTGCTGGTGTTGCAATTGCAATTTCAATGGGAGGGCCAGGAGCGGTACCTTGGATGATGATCACAGGCTTTTTTGGTATGTCTGCAAAGTTTGCTGAAGTAACTTTAGCATTCAGACACAGAACAGAAGGCCAGGAGCAGTTATTCAGTGGTCCCTTTCAATATATAAGAAATGGACTAGAGGAATTTGGATTTAAGAAGCTTGGTATTGTAATAGCTGCAATATATGCAGTGTTTTTTGTATTGTCAGGTCTTGGTGGAAGTGTAGCATTTCAAACTAACCAAATGGTTTCAATATTATCTGGTTATTCAAATTGGATAGATGGTCATCCTTGGTTTCTCTCTTCCATAATTTCTACGTTACTTGCTCTGGTAATTATCGGTGGAATTAGAAGAATAGCTAGAGTATCTTCTGCACTAGTGCCTATCATGTCACTAATATATATTTTGAGTTGTATCACAATCATTGCATTCAATATTCACAATTTTGGCAATACATTAAAAATATTGTTTTCCAGTATGATAGACTTCAATGCCGTTGGTGGAGGAGTGGTAGGAGCATTTGTTGCTGGAATTCAAAGGGCAATTTTTGCCAGTGAAGCAGGTGTTGGTTCTGCTGCAATCACTCACGCGGTAGCTAAAGATGAGGAGCCAGTTAGAACTGGGCTGGTTGCGATGATAGAACCATGCTTTGATACAATGTTAATTTGTTGCTTGACAGGAATAACAATAGTAATAACAGGTGCATACCAGACCGGCATTGGCGAGGGAATATTGATCACCCAAAAAGCATTTGAAACAGTTTCTTCTTGGTTTCCTATACTTTTAACCATCGCTGCGCCTTTGTTTGCGTTTTCCTCAGTAATTTCATTTGTATATTGTTGTGAAATGGGATGGCTGTATTTGTTTGGTGTAAAAAGTGTAGTAATATATCGTATAGCGGTGGTAGTAGTTTCATTTTTGTCAGGTTTGTCTAAAGATATAATGGCTATTGCTAATATTGGTGGGGCTTTATTCTCTTGTTTAGCACTCATCAATATGACAGCACTTATACTGTTTAGCAATCAGATTAACAATGAAGTCCAATGTTATCTAAAAAGGCTAAGGAATAATAAAATTAATTAAATTCTGGCATATGAAGGTACAACAACAGATGTCATTCCAGCGCCATCTTCTTTTCATAGCAAAATTCCCTTTTGTCATCCCAGTGCATGACACTGGGATCTATTTTGCATATAGTTCCACCGTAGTGTTATATTTTAATGTAAAATTTTATATTTATCTACTAGATTCGTTTGCGAATAAAGTTCGCTGGATCCCAGTGTCACGCACTGGGATGGCAAGAGAGAGGATGCTAGAATAATGGAGAAATATATAATTCTTATATTATCCTACATACTAGGTTCAATACCGTTTAGCTTAATTATTGCAAAAATAAATGGTATAAATTTAAGAGAAGTAGGTTCAGGAAACATTGGTGCTACAAATGTTGCAAGAACAGGAAATAAGAGACTTGCTGTCCTTGCATTATTTCTAGACTCTTTGAAAGGATTTGTCGGGGTTTATACAGCACAACAATTTTGTGATAATAACGATTTTTATATATATGTATCTGCAATTTTAGCAGTTCTAGGGCATATGTCTCCTATTTGGCTAAGGTTCAATGGAGGAAAGGGGGTTGCAACAACTTTGGGAGTTTTAGTAGCACTTAACATTTCTATAGCATTAGCATTTGTATTTGTCTGGCTAATAGTATTTTTTATCTTTCGGTACTCTTCTCTTGCTTCCTTGGCTGCTACTGCAATAGCTGTTGTAATATCTTTCTTTTTTAAAAAAGAGTTATTTCTTGTACTACTCACTGCAGCGATATTAATTTTCTTGAAGCACTATAAAAACATTGCGAATCTTCTGCAAGGCAGAGAACGTAAGTTTTTATGAGCTATGCCCTACTCCTTCTGCTAAATTACTAGCGTATACTCCATGTGAGAGGTGGCTTGAGACTATTCCTTCCACTTCTTTTATCATTTCTTTCATATTTTTTCCACTTTTCTTACATGCATCATCAAGTGCTAATTTTAGCTTACGTATATCATGCTCTTCTAGTATCTTATTCATTTCTTCTTTCGTTATCTCTAATTTTTTCAATAAGATGTTCTCCATTATTCCTCTTTCACTACCTTTGTACTGTTCACTTAGTCTATTATACGCAATGCAACACTTCCTTTCTCGCGACAAGGCTGATAGATTTTGCAATGTAACATCTACTTGAACCTCTATAGGGTTAATTTTCCTAGCCTTTTCAGCAGTTTCCAATCTAAGTTTTTCAACTTCCTCTTTTATTATTTTGTTAGCTATTCTCTTAGCTTCATCTAAAGATGAATCTTTAAGAGAAAAATTTGTTTTAAGTAAGTCACGTTCTAAAAGTTTCAAAAAGACTTTTCCTCTGATATTTTCAACTTGATTATCTAAACCATGATCTTGTAATTTATTTCTTATGTATTGATTCAATGTAGAATGCTCTAATTTATTTAACTCTACAGAACTAATATTTTTCATTAATGTCGACACAATTTGTTCACTATATTGAGAAGTAAAACTCAGTAAATTTCTCATTAAGGGAATACTTACTTCTGCAATAAAATCATCAACTATTTTTTGACTTTTATCATCTTCACAATTATTTTGTGCATTACACCAAGCCTTAAGAATTTCTTTACTGTTCTTCTTATTTTTTAGCCTGTCTAATATAAACTTACGTGCTTCATTTTCTGCTTCTGTAAGGAGCATTTGTCTAGGTGGTGTAAATTTAATCTCTGGATCGGAATGAATACCCTCTAATGTACTTAACATTCTGTAGATAACACCAGTAAAACATGTGTTAGGAATTCGTTCTTTTCTAGAGAAAGTTTGGCTATCTAGTAAATTTGCAATCAACGCGTCTTTTTTATTTTTTACAGCTTCTCTATCTCCATCATTGCAGGCTCTAAGAACTAACAGAAGAATTTGTCCACCAGTGAAACCAGAGCTATGTTTCTCATTACCTTTGCAAAAATCTTGCAAAAACATTACTAATTTTCCCTTATTCTCATTACTAAATGGTTGGCCATCAAGCATATGTAAGTGATTTATATATTCAATAAACTCTTTAAATCCCTCATTATTAATAGTGTCTTCAGATACTTGTTCAATATATTTATCTTTTAATTTGTCAATATTTTTAATGATATCATTATTTAATTGATGGGGTAGTAAATGCTCATAAGTACCATCAAACTTATTTGTCATACTGCGAGTATTTTCTTTTATGCCTTCTAAAAAGAAACTTATAGCAGCTTTGAGTAACGTAAATGGATTAAAATCCTTTGGCCTTAATTCACTTTGTAATAGAATTAAAACCATTGCAAGTGGTATTGTTGCAAGTAACGAAACGAGTAGAAAAGCAGTCGTAAAGGTTAGATATGTTACAAAAGCAAAAAATAAAAAGAAAGATGCTATCTTAATTCTATTATTCTTAAAAAATATTTCCCAATATTCCTTTTTACTTATTTTTTCCTGCTTTGCAGCTTTTATGTCTTTATAAACGTAAAAAGTTTTTATTTCAGATCTAAAAAACAATGTGGCAAAAGATAAAAAGACATTGGCAGGATTAACTAAAATGCTTAAAGAAACAAAAGCTGCGAAGTAACTTGCTGTCTTTAATCTGTAAGAATCCTTTCCAGGAAATTGTATTTGAGAAATACCTATCATAGCCTACTCTCTATAATATTATGATATTGTAGTAATAACAAATAGCCTATAGATGTCAATGCTTAAGTATTTTACTGTCTACGCACTCATCGTATTCAATTTCAACTGTAGAGTGCGCAATTTCGAACCTATTTAATAGTATTTTTTTTATCTCATACAAAATATTAGTGTGTTGTCCATTTTGCTTTATCTTGGCATGCATAGTAAGTATAAAATAATTATCAGATAGTGACCATGCATGTATGTGATGCACATCTATCACTTCAGGTAACTTAGATACAATCTCACTTTTTACCTCCTCAGCGGATACACCTTCGGGTGTACCTTCAAGAAGTATATGACAAGAATTCTTGAGAATTTTATAGCCACTGCTTAAGATTATTACACTGACAAATACTGACAAAATAGGGTCCACTATTTGCCATCCGGTAAACATGATAATTATGGATGCAAGTATAGCAGCTACAGAACCTAAAATATCTCCTATAACATGCAATACAGCACTTTTTATGTTTATATTGCTTTCACATTTACTATGTAATATAAAAAAGACTATAATGTTAGAAATTAGGCCAAGTGTAGCAATTATTAACATTACTTTCCATTCAACATTGACTGGAAAAATAAATCTTTTTATTGATTCAATTATAATGACCGCTGCAATGAGAAATAGAGTTAAACCATTAACAAATGCTGCAATTATCTGCAATCTGTGATACCCATATGACCTCTGTAAATCAGATTTCTTAGCTGAAAATTTGTGCGCTATCCAGCTTAAAATCAAAGCAAAAAGATCAGTGAGCATATGCCCTGCATCTGATAGTAGAGCAAGCGAATGTGAAATTACTCCACCTACTATCTCCATAAGCATTGTTATTGCGACTATTATTATAGAATAAATTAAGCGCTTGGACTCTGCTATTGAGTGTTTGCCATTGTGCACTGCTGTCATATAAAATCTTTTTATGAGCAAAAAAACGTGGGTAACACTGGGCTCGAACCAGCGACCCCTTGCACGTCAAGCAAGTGCTCTACCAACTGAGCTAATTACCCATCGTAGCTTTAGTATAGTGCTTCAGTGAAATGGAAGTCAATTTGCTTTTAGACTTCTTGTTGAATGAAATTCCTTGACAAACCTTCCCACTTTCCTTATCATACCAATAAGAGTATTTATCCTTGTTTTTGATCCGCGCGGGTTCAACAACAAAAATTCAGTAAAAAACTCAGATATTTATTGGCAAATTACATAAAAATTATAGCGGCTGCATGTCTTTTTTATTTTTTCTACATTCAGCCAAATCGCGCTTGTTAGCACATTATTACAACGCCAATTTACATTGTTATAGGGTCAAAACTCGCTACATAGGGATTTTTTTGCCTTTTTTAAAATTGATAAATTTCTTAATATTTATAATTCCGTTACTTGTTAGCAGCCACCTAAGGTCAGCTATAGAATTTTAGCCACATTCTAAATGTTACATATTAAGTTAACTATCTATACTTTTTTATTAAGATATAAATTATATCAATATGAGAATTTACGTTTTTTTCAGATGAGTCACTTTATGCTTGATATTGTAAAGACTAATAAATTCGAGGTTAGAATTATGACAATTAATCAACAAGTAAATAAAAATATAACTAAAGAAGAATACTTTAACAATAAGCATATCATAGAAGTTAAAGATTTAAATATTAAAGTAGAAGTTTATTCTCATAATTTAAGAGCAAGTAAAGTTGCTCACATTGAAAGTGAGATAAGAGAAACAGCTACTAATTTTAAAGATGCATTTAAGCTGGAGCCTGGTAGCTCAGAACAAACGTTCAAAATTTATGTGTTTGATGATAAGGCTGATTACACTCACCTTGGTGGAAGCGAACGTTTTGGTTCTTACCTTGGAGATGAAGGTGGTAAATGTTACTACAAAGGAGAAGCTGATATTTTTGCTGAGATGTATGTCTATCAGCAAGGTGGCGTTCATAACCTTCAGCATGAATTTGCACATGGTTTAACTTACTTGGCTACAGGAGGAAAATCTCTACCTACAGTATTAATGGAGGGAATTGCAGATTACTTTGAACATCATTCAGATCACAAGTTCAATGCTCAAGGGTCAAGCATTGATAAAACTGAAGCCGCAAATTTGGATCTAGGTGGAATTTTAAATTTACAATACTCAGCCAATGGTGAAGAAAACAGTTTAGTGTATAAAACTGGTCATGCGTTGATAATGTACTTACAGGAAAAAGATCCTAGTTTATTAAGAAACTACCTAGATGCTTTACGTCAAGGTAACTCAGATGAATCAAAAAGTTTCTTGAAAGACATAAAAGGACATGATGCTAACTTCAAAAGTTGGCTTGCTGAGAATGATACAGAAACTGCAATGGAACATCTCAACGCTTTGCAAGTTACAAAAGGAGATTTTATAGCAACTGGTCAAGAAATAGTGGGTGGAGAAATTAAAAACATATCCTACTATAAAGCAAATATAGAAAAAATAGATGGAGAAAACGTTGGAAGTTTTTCTCCTGTAGAACATGTTGCATTTTATGATGTTGCTCGTGCTATTAATAGGGCAACAAATGATAACCTCGATATATCAAAGGAATATCATTTTTTAAAGGTAGTAAAAACTCCTGATGGACAGGATAAACTAACTTACTCTGACCAACAAGGTAATGAATATCAAAACAGTCAAGAGTATAAAATGCAAACTTTTAGGGTGCTATCAAAGTATGATGAGAATTTGAAGAAAACTTACGACGATGCATTAAAAGGTCTGGATCAGGAGAGGCAAGAGGAATATTCTAAAATAGATAGAGAACTTGGTGAAGGGAAGATTTCTTATGAAGAATATTTAGGCAAATATCATTCAATTCCCTCCAAATATGAGGAATTAAAAGGTTCCTTGCTCGATGAGATGATAAGCACTGGTTCAAAACAGTTAAAGTCAACTCAGAACATCGATGTAGAAAAGATGTTAGAAGAGATGGTTAATATCGATCCAAACCTAATCAGAGGTGCTCATATTAATCTACAAGAAGGTAAAGTTTTCTCTATCAAAGCTCTTGGTCACGGAGATATGGGTGCACTATCTATATATGATGGGAATACAAAGCTTGGAGAGTTGTCGAGCGAATCGGGCTTTTTTAAGCAAGTTGAAGGTCAAACTAAAGAAACTTTTGTTTTTGAGGACATATTGCACAACTTGAATACTCAATATGACGGTGGTGCTTATATGGCTATTACAAAAGAAAATGGTCATTATAAAGCTTCTCTGATAGATGGCAGAACAGTTGAACGTGATGAATACTTTGATGAAGCACATTTACATGAAAATGAATTGTTGCATCCTAGCACTGGACACATTCAAAAAGATTTAGATTCTCTGCTTCTTAGAGGGACCAAAATTCTAAATCATCAGGATTCAAAGCATGCTCAATATTCTGATGAGCAAAGAGAAAGCGGCGTAATCGTAGAAAAAGGAACATTATTGGATGATAAAGGGACTGATAGAACAGACGACGATGTATACGAAGCGGTTGTAAAGCAAGGAGGCAAAAATCTACATGAATTCAAAAATATGGGTTTCTATATTACTGAAGAGATAAAAAATGAAAGAGGTGAAGTTGTAAATGGGAGTAACTTATTCATTCATGATCACGGAAAAAATGTACGCTATCAGTTACCTGAAGAAGTTAATCATCTAAAGTTAGTGCAAAAGGATGACGGATACAAATTAGTGCCAGCTGATGAACGTGGTAATGAATATAGGTATGATGCTCAAGGTAATACTATACCAGAAGAATACAAATATATCAACCCAGTATTTGCACATGAATATGAAAAGAGAGATTATTCTCATAAACATATAAATGTGGGCCTTATAAACTTAGAAAAATATGCCCCTGGTAAACTTTTTACCATTAAACATGATCCAAATGATTATCAGATACAAAGAAACTCGAGTGGTGAAATAGTGAGAATCAACAATCAAAGATATTTCACTAAAGTAAAACTATTTGATGGTGATACTGATGAAGAAATTGGAATGTTATCTAATAATTTCCATAACTTCAAAGGAAAAATATTCTTTTCTGCTGATTATAACTACAGTTATAACGATTTCCTATCATCTGTTTCTCCTCAAGTTGAAATTGAGGATATGGGAAATGGAAGTAAAAAAATAACTTTTGATCAAGGTGATGGCGATATCGGTGACACTAATAGAGGCTACACTGACTATCAAAGGATATACACAAGGGAAACCGAAAGTCCAAAAGGGCAAGTAAGTGAAACTAAGACAGAAGTTCATAGTACTACTAATGTTGTTGCTGAAGAGAGAAACGACAATAGTGAAATACAGTCTGATCAACCACAAATTCTAACAAGGGCAAAAAGGTCATCTTCAGTGGAGGAGAAAGAGCAGGTAGTGTTGAAAGACACAATCTTGAAAATAGAAAAGAGCTATGATAGAGATGTAGAAGGAAAGCATAAGGCAAATGTAATCATAGATTATAATGATGTGAAAGCCTTGTATAATAGAGCAGAAGGAGCAGATAAGCAATCTGTGTTAGATTTTTGGAACAAACTGCATACATCGGATTATAAGATTGGTGCTTTGCCGGAAGACAAGTATTACTTTAAAGATGGCAAATTTCTAATTCACGATAGTGACACGAAAAAGCTTATAGTGTTACCTGAAGATAAGGTATCCATCAAAATAATGAAGGATGGTGATAGTTATAGTTTGGCTATATCAAATGGTAATGGCAAAGTAATAAGCAGCATTAGTAAAATAGATAATCCAAATTACGAATTGCTATCAGATTCAAGTCACTTCAACTTAGAAACGCAAGATAATATTGAATTATCAGACCAACACCATGAATACAATCTCTATCTAGAGAATGGCTTTGTGACAATGTTCGATTGCACAAGCGATCATGTTTATCACGATCATAACTCGGCCTACATCTAATACATACAAGGAGGGCACTGCCCTCTTCTTGTCATTCAATTCGATGTTACCCCAGTTCTCTCTTCTGTCATCCCAGTGCTTGACACTGGGATCTAGTTAAATTTGTAAGTATAAAAGTAATCAACGTTTCTTATGATGGAAAAATGGATTCCAGTGTCAAGCACTGGAATAACACCAAAGGGGCTACTAGGATGACATCGTCTGCTACATACTTAGATCACAAGAGAAGAATTCTGAAGCGAAAAGCTTCAAGGAAATCTTATGCAAAATCTAGTATTTACGGAATTTATATTATTTTCATGCACATTATGGTTTTTATAATTAACGGAAAGTAATATGGCTAGTTTAACTTTTAAAGACAACTCTGGAGCAAATGTACCATCCCCTAACATTAAAAGCATAATTTATGAAGATGCTGCACAGAATAAGTATACCTTTGGTGTAGACAATGCTACTAATGTTTTCAACACTTTTAAGTATGAACCTAATGGTGCTGCTGAAATAGATTACAGTGCTACAGCAACAAAGTTCATGACTGGAGGTGCAATTGCTACATTATTAGGTATTGGAACTAATGTAGATGCAATAAAAACTAAGACTGATTCTATTCCAGCTGACTTAAGCGCTGACTTATTTACCATAAAAACTCAAGTCGGAACAGATCTGATATCAGGAATAAGGCTAAGACTGATAAGATGCCTGCTGATTTAGGAACTGAGTTAGGTAATTTAGCTAAATCTGCTGAACTAGCTCCTTTAGCTAAATCTGCTGATGTTACTGCTATAAAGGCTAAAACTGATACTATTCCAGATAACTTAACAGCTAAAGTAACTGCTATAGAAACTGCTACAAATTCTGCTAATTTAGGAGATAAGGTTACTGCAATTACAAACTAAACTGATAAGATTACAGATACCTTAGGAGCTGATGTCACTGCTATAAAGGCTAAGACTGATAAGATGCCTGCTGACTTAAACGTTGAGTTAATTAAGTTAACTACAATAGGAAATGCTATAAATGGTAATGGTAACGTCACTGAAGCTGCTAAAGCTGTACTAGAGAGCAGTTTCAAGAAAGCTATTAAAGAAGCTGGAGAAGATGGTAGCGAATGGCTTAAAAATGAGATAAAAGAGATAGTGTCACAGCCATCTTTTGAAATTCCACAAGATACAAGTTCAGCACTTTCTTGGGATTGGTAATGTAAGTGCTAGTGAATGACATTTTGCGATGTCATTCACTGTTGTCATTCCAGTATCACATGCTGGAATGACATCCTTGTTTTATTGCAACTAATTTGCAGTGATTTTTGTTTTAATGTAAATGGAATATAGTCCTATTGCTGCTGCGTTTGAAACATTTAGACTATCAATTACGTTTGACATTGGAATTTTTAAAAGATAATCACAACTTTCTTTCACTAATCTCCGCATTCCTTTCTCTTCAGAACCAAAAATAATTACTCTTTTTTGCCCAAAATTCTTTATTTCATCTATATTTTCCTTTGCATTGCAATCAAACCCATAACACCAGTAGCCTATCTTTTTTAAAGACTCCATCGTTTTTACTATGTTTGTAACGTATATTAGAGGAACAATATCCAGTGCTCCACTTGCTGCTTTTGCGATAGATGCATTTTCGCTAGGTGAATGGTGATGTGGTAAAATCAGTGCATCAATGTTGAAACAAGCTGAGGTTCTTAAAATCGATCCTATATTGTGTGTATCAGTAATTTGATCTAAAATGACTATAGTAGAGCTGTTTTCAGCTATTTCTTCAATATTTAAGCTATGAAAAATAGGAGTAACTTTTAAAGCAATTCCTTGGTGATTTACACCTTTGGGTAAAACATCATTGAACATTTTGTTCTCTACCAGTCGAGGTTTAATGCCCTTACTATCTGCACATTGTTTAATTTCTTTCTCAAATTCTCTGTAGAAATTTTCTGTTACTAACAGTTCTATACACCGCCTATTTTTGTTTCTTAATGCTGAAATACAAGTGTGCTTTCCATATATCCAACAGTTTTCATTAGCTTTTGATGATTTCATCTCATTATTGAAAATCAGTTTTTTATAGAATAAGCAATATTTTACTGTGTTTATATATTGTTGTAAAATTATGCAGTTCAATTAATGAATTTATGTCAGATGATGAGTTAGATTGGCAAAAAAATGTTAAGCCAATAGAATGTGGAAAAGTTACTTTGAAAGTTGATCACAAAGTAAATATAATAAAATCTATGATTGATAAAGGTGCCTCTAGTTTACAAGAAAATTTTCTTAATACTGATAATGGTGATTCATCATTTTGTCTTGACTACAATACAAAATTAAAGATCGATAGGGGCAAATATTTTATAAGCGATAAACTCGATTTGCATGGCTATAGTATAGATAATGCTTATTGTCAATTGATAGATTTTATTATCAAAAATTATCAAGCAGGGAATAGGTGCTTATTGGCAATTACGGGGCATGGTAATAGTACAGATAAAATAGACACTATAAAGAATAGCTTAAATAAGTGGTTGAATGACACAAAAGTTCGAAATATGATCTTATACTATCAGCAAGCCATAAAAAAACATGGTGGCAAAGGAGCTTTTTATGTCTTATTAAGAAGAAATAAAGGTTAATTTTAGAGTACCTATTTAGGAGTACCTTTCTTAGAATTCACGTGTTGAAGAATGATTTCTGCTAAACCTTTACTAATTCCAGGTACGTTTTGAATTTCAGCTAGAGAAGCTTTGCTTATATTTTCTACCGAACCAAAATGAGACATGAGTGCCTTCTTTCTTTTACTGCCAACACCGGATATTTCACTTAATTGTGAAGAAAAAAACTGTTTATCGCGTTTTTTTCTGTGCGAAGTTATTGCAAAACGGTGAGCTTCATTACGCAGCAATTGTAAATAAAGCATGACCTTACTGTCACTTGCTAGAGTAAATTCTTCTCTGCTCGGCACATAAAATCTTTCATTTCCTGCATTACGATCATGACCTTTTGCCATACAAGCAAAAGGAACTTTTATATTCAATATTTCCAACACATTCTGCACTATGGAAACATGTCCTGGACCGCCATCAATCAGTAAAAAATCAGGGATTATATCTTTTATATTGCCAGAGAAACGTCTAGTCAGCACTTCTCTCATCATTTTATAATCATCACCTGAAATTTCTTCTTTTATAGTAAATTTTTTGTATTCACTTTTTAAAAAACCTTCCTGCCCTGCAACAATCATCACACCAACTTGTTGATTTCCAGATATATGGCTATTATCATAAACCTCGATACGCTTTGGAATATTTGGTAACGAGAAGATCTTGCTAAGCTCTTCGAGCTTTTCTAGGTTATTTCTATAATCAGTAAGCTTCTGCTCTAAGCTATGCTGAGAATTATTGTAAATAAAATTCAACAAATCACGTTCTTTACTATTTTTCGCATGCAAAACTTTTATTGATTTTTGAGTAAGAGCATACAGTGCTTGTTCTATAATTTCCTTATCCACAATAGAATATGGAACGTAAATTTGCGCTGGTGGTGTGTTAACTGGATTATACAAATTGACCAAAAAGGTGGATAAAATTTCATCATTTGAATGATCACTACAATTCTCAATGAAGTAAGGAATGCTTCCATAGTTACCTTTATCTCTGAAAGATAGTATACCAATGCATGCTAAGTCTGCCTCACGTACAACGCTAAAGAAATCTGCATCTTCTTCAAAAGAAAAATCCATTGGCTGCATTTGAATCTGCTGAAGAAATTTCAATCGATCTCTATAGACAGCAGCAAGCTCGTAGTTCATCTCCCTACTACACTTTTCCATTGTAGAAAATAGCTGTCTTTGCACTTCTTTATTCCTTCCTAGCAGAGTATCTTGTGCTTGTTTTACTGATTTGCAGTAATCATCTTTTGTAATTTTATCTACGCATGGTGCTGAACAGCGCTTAACTTGATACTCAAGACATGGTCTTTTTGTTGAAGAGAAATATTGATCTGAACATACTCTTAAGAGAAAAGCTTTTTGCAATGATAATATAGTGTTCTTAACAGCAGCAGCAGATGGAAAAGGGCCGTAGTAATGAAACTCATTCTTCTTAAACTTACCTCTATATTTCGCTATTCTTGGATAATCATGCTTAGAAATTGTTATATAAGGATAAGATTTTCCATCCCTAAGCAAAATATTATAAGATGGTTTTAACGATTTTATTAACTGTGCTTCAAGAAGCAATGCTTCGATTTCATTCTCAGTGATGAATATTTCAACCTTAATAACCTGTGAGATCATTACTCTGATTCGTTCAGAAAGGTTTTCGAATTGAAGGTAGTCAGATAATCTCGACTTCAAGTTTTTTGCTTTACCAATGTATAAAACCTTACTCTTATCTCCAATCATCTTATAAACGCCACAGGATTGTGGAGATGATTTGATTTGTTCCTTATATTGCCTGAGCATTTATCAATTGTTTAACCTGTATAAGGTTAAACTCTGCTACTAAATGAAAGGTAGAAACAACATTTGCAAGCAAAGATAACCTGTTTATTCTAAGCTCATTAGAATCACAGTTAATCTTTACACTGTCCATAAATTGATTGATAAATGGAGCAAAACGAGCAAGTTCATCAAGCGCTGTATTAAAGTCGTTATTTTCTATCGCTTGTTTTATGTTTTTACAAGCAGCTATAGCACAATTTGATAGCGCAATCTCCTCATTTTCAATCAAAAACTTCTTACTGTAAGATGCATTATAAGTAGTGCCATCACTTTTTCTCACTTTGCCCATCATATTACTGGCTCTTTTATAAGTGCTTAGAACCTGTTCACCTTCTTTTGTACTAAGATAACGATCCAATATCACAGTTTGCTTTTCCGCTTTCAGCAGATCATTAATATCGACTTTATATAGTATTGAATCTACAACATCTTGCCTTATATTTCTATTTTTTAAAATAATCTTGAACCTTTCTAAGCAGAATTTAAATACTAGTTCTGAAATTTGTTTTTCACTTGGCTTATCAACTGGAGTTATATTTTTATTCAATAGAAGTCTTGAACATAAAGATACTGACTTATCTATCAGCAATCTAATTGGAATATGCAAATTATTTTCAAGTATTGTTCTAATTATACTAATTGTCATTCTCCGCAAACCAAACTGATCATACGAACCAGAGATTTTCTCACCTGCTGCAATTAAACCAACCAAACTATCCATCTTGTCTGCAATAGCTACAGCAATCGCAGTAGGAGATTTAGGACATTCTTGCTCCGATCCAATTGGCTTATAGTGCTCAGTTATAGCTTCTACTACTTCTTTATCTTCTTGAAAATAAGAAGCGTAGTATCCACTCATTACTCCTTGCAATCCCGGAAATTCTTTCACTATCAACGTTGCAAGATCTGCCTTTGCTAAATATGCAGCACGTTCAACTTTAATTAATGAAGCATGTGGAATAAATATCGCTATATACTTTGAAAGAGCGATAATACGCTTCACTTTTTCTTCTACGCTACCGAGCGAAGCATGAAATGAAATAGAGCTCAATTTTTTGACATAGTAATCTAGGTTTTCCTTCTTGTCTTGAGATATCAAAAACTGGGCATCAGCAAGACGTGCTTCTAATATTCTTTCATGACCTTTGACAACTTCATTATTGTTAACATTTACAACAGTAACAAAATGTGATATTTTCTGTCCATCACTTAAAGCAAGATACTTTTGCTGCGTATTAATTATACTAAGTATTACTTCCTTCGGTAATTCTGATGATTTTACTTTACCAAATAATACTATTGGCCACTCTATAAGCCCTGCCAATTCATTAAGTAAATAATCATTTTTTTCAAGTTGTAAGTTCTCCTCTTTTGTAAACTTATTAATCTGATCTAGTATAAATTGCTTTCTTTTGTCCAACTGGAGAATGACATTATTTTTTTCTAACAATTCAAAATAGTCTTTGGGTGTTTTAACAGTAAGTACTGCATCACCTGAAAGAAACCTATGACCATACGTCACGTTGCATGCTGTAACCCCTGCAAAAGATATAGGTATTATTTCGTCATTTAAAATACATAGAATATTTTTAATTGGCCTAACCCATCTCTCTTTTCTTTCACTCCATCTCATACTCTTTGGCCAAGAAAAGTTTTTTAGCATTTCCTCCAGTTGATTTTTGAGAAACCCGTTGATGTTAAATAAGCAGCTTTCTCTCTTAATGAAGTAAAAATCTTCATCATTTACTTTGCGAATGAGTAAATCTTCTTCACCTTTCCGATTTTTTCTCAAAAAACCTTCGATAGCACTTTTCGGTGCATTAACTCTTGGTCCTTTAATTTCATTGTTAGAATCTTTTAGCTCTAAAGCACTTATGCCATCAATAAAAAGAGCAATGCGACGTGCAGTCACATAAACTTCTATAGATGCAAATTTCACATTATTTTTACTAAAAGCATTAGTGATATAGCTCTTAACCTGAGCTGCAGATGAATTCTGCATTCTTGATGGAATTTCTTCTGAAAGACATTCAAACAATAATTGTGACAACATATTCTACTTTGCTCTATATAATTCACAGCATTTTTTTGTTAACTCTCTCACTCTACCAATATAGGCTGTACGTTCATTCACACCAAGCACACCTCTTGCATCAAGTAGATTAAGTAGATGGCTCGTTTTAATACATTGGTCATAAGCTGCTATCGGCAATTCTTTTTCAACAAGGAATTTACACAGTTTTTCTGTATCCTCAAACTGCTGTTGTACTACTTTAGTATCATAATAATCAAGTGCCAGGTAAGAAAACTCTCGCTCTCTTTGTTTAAAAATATCTCCATAAGTTACACCATTATCGTTCCACATTATGTCGTAAACATTATCTACACCCTGTATGCACATTGCTAAACGCTCTAACCCATATGCTACTTCACCAGGAATTATTTTGCAGTCAATACCTCCCACTTGCTGTATATAAGTAAGTTGTGTTACTTCCATTCCGTTGCATGTAACCTCCCAACCAAGACCGGATGCACCAACACTTGGGTTTTCCCAATCATCTTCAATAAACTTAATATCATATTCTTTTGTCGATACACCAAGAGCTTTTAAGCTATTTAAGTAAACATCTTGCAAATTGCTGCCAGATGGTTTTATTATAACTTGGTATTGATGATGCTGATATAAGCGATTAGGGTTGTCGCCATAGCGTCCGTCTGCAGGTCTGATTACTGGTTGTAGATACGCAATTTTTGTTGATTTTTCGTCAATCGCTGACATGATTGTTGCAGGATGTAGTGTTCCAGCTCCAACTTCAGACGTATATGGATGAAGTATAGTACATCCTTCATCTGCCCAAAAATCTTGTAATCCCTTTATTATATCCTGTAGATTCACGCAGACTGTATATCTTTTAAACTGAATACATAAGCAAATAAGTACTATTCTATACTTATTTTTTTAATAGTGCCATGAAAATAGTCACTCAAGGCTATTGAACTTTCTTTTACATACTCAAATATGCTTTTGTTTAAAACAATCGCATCATGCATAGTCAGATCGCAGAATATAAATGCAGTCAAGTACAATAAAATCACTGCATAAAACACATGAAAAATCCCTTCAAATGTGATTGATATTGCATTGTTATAACTAAGCTGTATCGTACTTATCGGCCATGGTTTTATTACTTCTACAATATTAAAAAATAAATAAGGTATTATAAAGAAAAAGAACAAATGCATAAGATCATTAAACCAAAATGGACATTGAAGTATTGCTTTACATATACTTAGATAGAATTTACTTACAGTATAATAAATTGATATTATTGCCGGCATCGAAAGCGCAACAGTCAGCACCTGTCCTGATGCTATTTGTATTACTATATTCTCATCACTGCTGGCTGAAGGATCTTGAATGTGAAAAATGGATATTGCAACTAATTGCAACACTAACATAACTATTGCTAGCTTGGTAAAAATGGCAGCTACAACTATGCCTGTATTCGGCATTTTATATAGTATAAAATCACCTCCGTATGTAAGCATTAATATAATGTCGGTAATAAATAATATTAGAAAAGAAGACCAATAATGCTGCCAACCCGGTAAATACCCTACTCCTAAAAAAGAGCTTACTATTTTGGCAGGAAAAACCTTGCCTAGGACCTTACCCAAAAATTGAAAAAAAATCCCCATGTCCTAACTAACACTTGACTTATATTTTTCACAATACTGAATTGTAATGGACTTATCAATACACTTCTTGCATAGAAAAAAGGCAAATAGTTAAAAACGATCTAAACCGTTGCCCCTTTATATTAGTAGCCTCCTTTTTTGTCATCCCAGTGCTCCGACACTGGGATCCAGCCTTTCTTACCAATAAAAACTTAGAATAAGTCTCCTTTGTGCTCAAAAAATTCCTGGATTCCAGTGTCAGCTACTTGAATGACATCTTCAATCTCCGTATAGCTATGCGTCACACGCTGGCCTGAAGCTTTAACTATAAGTATTAAAAAATTTACCAGGCAAAAAAAAGGCAAAAGAATCCCCCAGTAGTGAGTTTTGACCCTATAATAATGTAAATTGGCATTGTAATAATGTGCTAACGCTTAAAATAAGCGTGTTTTGGCTGAATGTAGAAAAAATAAAAAAGACATGCAGCCGCTATAATTTTATGTAATCTGCCAATATATACCTGAGTTTTTTACTGAATTTTTGTTGTTAAATCTGCAGAGATTAAAAACAAGGATAAATACTCTTATTGATATGATAAGGAAAGTGGGAAGGTTTGTCAAGTCACGTCGGCCAGCTACCTATTTAGATGTTCCACACTGCTAAGACTTTTTGCAACATCAAGTGCAGCATAGGTAAATATTGCACTTGCACCTGCACGTTTAAAACCAATTAAAGACTCATAAATCACTCTGTCATAATCCAGCCATCCATTATTTGCTGCAGCTTTTATCATTGCATATTCGCCGCTTACTTGGTAAGCAAAAATCGGAAAATTAAACTTTTCACTTGCTGTTTTTATTACATCCAAGTATGGCATACCTGGCTTTATCATTATAAAATCTGCGCCTTCATCTATATCCATTTCGATTTCGCAGATTGCTTCGCGTGCATTTCTATAATCCATTTGATAACCACTTTTGTCGATGAAATTTGATGACGCACACGAACCGACAACTTGCCTGAATGGCGCATAGAAGCTAGAACAATACTTTACTGCATAGGACAATATTGACACATTCTGAAAGTCATTATCATCCAACGCTTTCCTTATTTTTCCTATCCTACCATCCATCATATCAGAAGGAGCAACTATATCGCATCCTGCTTTTGCTAAAACAAGCGCTTGCTTACATAATGCTGACACAGTCTCGTCATTTTCTACATCTATCCTACTGCTTTTTAAAATGCCATCATGACCGTGAGTAGTGTATGGATCTAGTGCAATGTCTGCAATAACGCCAATATCAAGTATCTTCGATTTTACAGCACGAATCGCTTTGCAGATTAAATTATCAGGATTATACGCTTCCTCGGCGTTTTCAGATTTTAGTTTACTATCAACTACAGGAAAAATTGCAACAGCATTAATCCCCGAGTCCTTAGCTTTCTGAATTATAGAAATTAATCCATCTATTGAATAACATTTGATATCAGGTAAGCCAGAAATTGGCTCAATTGTTTCTTCCCCGTCATGAACAAATAAGGGAAAAATCAAATCATTTACTGATAAAGTGCTTTCACTTGTTAAATTGCGCACCCACTTGCCTGAGCGCCTACGCCTTAACCTTGTATTTGGAAAATTAAACATTGGATCCAGGCAAATTCCCAGTAAAAAGCAACACTCCTGAAATGAGTATTACCCAAAGTACCGATATTGGCAAAAATACTTTCCAACCAAGACGCATTAATTGATCATAACGATAACGAGGTATTGTAGCTCTAATCCAAACAAATATAAACAAAAGTACAACTATCTTCAAAACAAACCAGATTAAACTAGGAATTTTATACAGCAAACTAAGCTCTAATGGAGGATACCACCCTCCTAGAAAGAATATTGTCATCATAGCACTTGCTAAAATCATATTTGCATATTCTCCCAAGAAAAAGAGAGCAAAAGGCATTGATGAATACTCGACGTTATACCCAGAGACGAGCTCTGCTTCAGCTTCTGGTAAGTCAAATGGGTGACGATTAGTTTCGGCAAGCAAAGAAATAAAAAATATTATTCCTATAGGCATTAGTAATAAATCAATCCAAAATGGCATATTATGTTTCGCTACCACCATCTCTCCAAGATTTAATGTGCCAGTTGTAATAACAACTATAGCAACTATTAGACCTATTGAAACTTCATATGAAATCATTTGAGCAGCTGACCTTATAGCGCCAAGAAATGCATAATTAGAATTACTAGACCAGCCTGCAATAATAATGCCATATATTCCCAAAGAGGATATAGCTAGCACATAAAGCACTCCAACATTAATATTTGCTATTACCTTAGGGATTATTACCTGCTGTCCATTTTCTGTAATTATTTCAGCTCCAAATGGTATAACTGCCCAGGAAATTAATGCTAAAATAAAGGTGAGCATTGGAGCCATAATAAACAGTATGGTGTTTGCTCTAAATGGTATTATCGGCTCTTTAATTATCAATTTGATAGCATCTGCAAATGGCTGTAGTAGCCCAAATGGCCCTACTACACTTGGACCATGCCTTAGTTGAATTGCACCAATAACTTTACGCTCAAAGTACACTAAATATGCTACTGAAAGCAGTAGCGGTACTAAAACAAATAAGATATTAATCAGCGTGTCCATGGAAAGCTTTAGTACAATCTGCCATTATTTTTGAAGCGCGACTTATTGAGTCTGTCATATAAAAATCATACTTTTTTAGAGTGAAAGGAATATTACTTAATTTGATCTCATTACAAGCAATTGATACCCATTTATTTTCTACTACTTGGTCAGCATCTCTAAACTGTGGACCAATAGTGTCTAATTTTTTCCTAACATCAAATAGACTATCATATAGAAAGGAAAGACCCAAATATTGGGATAAATTTTTTATAATCAACCAATCTTCCTTTGCTTCACCAGGAGGAAAAACAGCTAAATTTGTTCTCTGTACTCGCCCTTCAGTATTTACATAAGTTGCATATTTTTCTGTGTATGCAGCTCCAGGTAGAATGACATCTGCTATATGCGCTCCCCTATCACCATGATGTCCTTGATAAATTACAAATGTATTTTCTAATTTTGATGTATCAATTTCATCTGCACCAAGAAGATAAACAACTTCTACCTCGCCATTTTCTGCTTGCTTTAATATTTGACTAATATCCTTTCCATCTTTTTTAGGAACAAATCCAACATCGAGTCCACCAACCCTTGCTGCAGCCTTATGCAGTACGTTAAAGCCATTCCAGTCATCTCTGATCATGTTAAATTTTTCTGCAATTTTGCCAGCTAGAGCTAAAACTGATTCAGAATCATCTCTTATTAATGCATCTTGACCGATAATTAGCATAGGGTTCTGAGCCACACTCAGTAACTCACAGAATTTATGATTTCCCTCTTCTATTTCTTTTAGAACGTTTGGACCATCACCTAATCTTTCAACATTATATAGATATTCAAGATTAGGACCAATATTTGCAATAGTGAAATTACCTTGTAAATATCTCTTTCTCAATCTTGCGTTAATTATTGGTGCTTCTATTCTTGGATTTGTATTTATAAGCAGACATAAATCTGCATTTTCTATACCCTCAATAGTGGTGTTGAATACATATGACCCACGATTATTTGGTATAAGCTTTGCTCCATCTTGCCTACAGTCTATATTCCCCGAGCCGAGCTTCTGCATCACTTCTTTGAGTAGAAGCATAGACTCACAATCTGCTAAATCACCTGCAATTGCAGCTATCTTATTTGATTTTGTATTCTTTAATTTCTTTGCAGCAACAGTTAATGCTTCATTCCAATCAACTGGGGCTAATTTACCATCTTTTTTTACATAAGGTCGATCAAGACGCTGAACTTTTAGTCCATCATAGGCAAAACGGGTTTTATCTGATATCCATTCTTCATTTACCTCTTCGCTCAGCCTTGGTAATATTCGCATAACTTCCAGGCCACGATAATCAACTCTAATGCTACTTCCCACAGCATCTAGCACATCTATAGTCTCACAATGTGATAGCTCCCATGGACGCGCTGTAAAGGAGTAAGGCTTTGAAGTTAAAGCCCCCACCGGGCAGAGATCTATGATATTTCCAGATAATTCAGAACTAATATGCCTTTTTATGTAAGTGCTAATCTCTACATTTTCTCCCCTTCCGATTCCTCCAAGTTCATTTGTACCTGCAACATCAGACAAAAATCTAACACACCGAGTGCAATGAATGCATCGATTCATCGCAGTCTCAATCAGTGGTCCGAAGTGTTTTTTTGGCACAGCCCTCTTATGCTCATCAAGTCTGCTGGTTCCTTTCCCATAAGCCATCGTGATATCTTGCAAATCGCATTCACCACCTTGATCGCAAATTGGGCAATCAAGCGGGTGGTTAATTAGCAAAAACTCAAGCACACCTTCACGTGCTTTTTTAACCTTAGGGGTATCAGTGTGAATAACCATCCCTTCTGCAACTGGCATTGCACAAGAGGCTACTGGTTTTGGAGGTCCACCCTCCACTTCAACCAAACACATTCTGCAGTTACCAGCAATTGCTAAACGCTCATGATAACAAAAACGTGGAATTTCAACGCCCACAACTTCACAAGCTTGAATTATAGTGAGCCCATGCTCTACTTCACATTCCTTAGAATTAATAGTAACTTTAACCACAACTATTATACAGCTTCCCACTTTATAGGATTGCCGCTCACCTCATCTTTAACCAGATTGCCGTTGTCATATTGAGCAGACATATAATTCATGCGCGAATCACGATCTATATATCTAACAGGTTTTACCGGTTTATCTTTATACATTTTTTGCTCGGCTTTCTTACGCTGAGTAGGGTTATTTTTACTAGCTGTCTTTGCTTTCCCACCTACTGCCATATAAACTCCTAAAAACTTCTCATTTTATTTTAACACTTAAGTATATAGCGTCAATACTAAATGGCTTTAAAGTTTTAATAGATCATCATTTGAACAAAAATACTTTCTTAATGCTGCTCAAGTTCGTAACTTTAGAATCCTCCAAAAAGAAAGTGCAAGTTACTTTTATGATATCATTTTCTACACCTTGTAAATAGACAATCATGTAGCCATGAATTAAGCCATAAACCCAATACAAATATCCCTAATCATTAACCTCATAGTATTTTTCAACTAATTTATTGAGCAACCTTACACCGAAACCTACTGCCCCTCTTGGAGAAATATCAGTGCCTTTTTCATGCCAAGCAGCACCCGCAATGTCTAAATGCGCCCAATAAGTGTCGTTCACAAAACGCTGTAGAAACTGTGCAGCCATTATGCTATCCCCACCAGAACCTGCAGGAGCTATATTTTGCACATCAGCAATCGGCGAATCAATAATTTTGTTATAAGTTTCATTCATAGGAAAGCGCCATAATTTTTCATTTACTTCATTTCCTGCATCAATCAGATGATTTGCTAATTCATCGTTATTTGAAAAAAGACCAGCATATTCATTATTTCCCAGTGCAACCACTATAGCACCAGTTAAAGTTGCAAGGTCAATCATAAATTTCGGTGCAAATCTATCTTGTGTATACCATAAGGCATCTGCAAGTATGAGCCTTCCTTCTGCATCAGTGTTTAACACTTCTATCGTCTGTCCAGACATCGAAGTTACTACATCACTTGGTCTTTGAGCATTACCGTCCACTGCATTTTCTGCAAGTGCAACTACACCAACTGCATTTACCTTTGCTTTTCGTCCAGCTAGAGTACGCATCACCCCAACCACAGTAGCAGAACCCGCCATGTCATATTTCATTGACTCCATGCCACGCGAAGGCTTGAGTGACACTCCACCAGTATCAAACGTTATGCCTTTACCCACAAAAGCTACAGGCTTTTGTTCCTTGGAAGCTCCATTCCATTTGATCACTACTAATTTTGGCTCTTTACTACTTCCCTGTGCTACCCCAAGCAATGCTCCCATTTTTTTCTCTTCCATTTGCTTTTTATCAAGCACTTCAACCTCAAGACCAAGTTTAGTAAGTTCAGCTTTTATACGATTAGCGTAAGACTCTGGATATAAAATATTAGGTGGCTCAGTAGTAAAAGCACGTGCAATAAAGATACCTTCACCTTCGTGTTTTAAACGCTCAAATGATTTTTCAATGCTACTTAACTGTTCATCTTTTACTAATAATGTAATTTCCTCTACTTCTGTAATTTTTTCATCCTTTTTAGTTTTATACTTATTAAACTTGAAACTGCGCAGAAATGCTCCATATGCAACATTTGCTGTACTGCCCTCGATTGAAATAGCTGCTCGCTTGATTCTTAATCTGCTTAGCTCACAATATATTTTACCACCAATATTTAATCCTTTGCTTTCATCCCATTCATCCCTCATTCCAAGACCAGCAACTATAATATTTTTTCCCTCTGATGAAGTAACGGAGAAAAATTCACCAAAACCTCCATTAAAACCACTAAATTTCTTGATGTTATCTATAGCTTGCTTATCTTGTAGAACATTAGTTATGAGCTTATCACCCTCAAACAAACCTACCACTAGCGTCTCAAAATCGGGTAAAGCTTTAGAAATTGTTATCTTCATCGTTGACATCTCCGTTGCAAATAATTGTAAGCTGCACATAAAACATAGTAAAAACATTAGTAAGATATTTTTCATATACATTTTAAGTACAATAGCGCTTAAGACTACTATGAACTCCCCTGATATGCAAGGGCTTTATCTTTTATCAGAAAATTTGTTATGCCCACCTAGGGTTATATTAAATGTGTAGGTCTTCATGGCCTGATTGTTATAAGTAAATGGTGCTATCAGAAGGCTTGCAAGTCCACTCTCAATAAGATTACCAAGAAGAAGATCATCACAGTTATCGCAATTATGATCAGCAAAAAACATTTGTGTTGTGAATTCTGGAAAATCTGGATGTTGGACCAAAAAGTTGATGTGTGGAGCCCTATCACCAATTTTACCTGGTACTATTGTAATAAAATTATAATAGCCAAGGTTATTTACTACAAATCTTCCTGATCCAGCAAAATTTGGATCAAGCTCCACATTTTCATCATAATAGCCCATGCCAAGTGAGTCTGCGTGCCATATAGAAACCACAGCATTTTGTATCGGTAAGCAATTTACATCAGTAACTCTACCCACTACATTTATTAATTCTCCTGCTGCATTATTTGGAGAGCCAGGTTTTCTTCTTAAATTATTTGAAGAGTTAAAGCTTTTTGGCCTTGTTTCAAGATCATAAATCCCTGGAGTTTCAATACAATTAAGCAAAATAGGATCAGCCGCAAATAATGACAAATCGAATATAAATTGTACTAAAAACGCTAATAAGATATTTTTTACATTCATTTTGTTTATAGTGCTTTTGTTAGAATTATAGCAACCTTTTTCTTTTATTAAAGACAAGACTTTCTTTGAATCCTCCTTAGAATCACAACTATCCTTTCAGTGTATGAATTTTAGGTTTTAGTACTGCATACACAACTGCACGGACTTCCAATTTAGAAATTGCAAATCAATCCAAACACGCAAGTGTAATGTTACCGCCACATGCTGTAGTGTTGACACTTACAACCTTTTCTATAGAAAAACGTTGCAGATAATTAGGACCACCAGCTTTTGGTCCGGTACCTGACAGTCCTCTACCGCCAAATGGTTGTGTTCCAACTGCTGCACCTATTTGATTGCGATTGATGTATACATTTCCAACTGATATTTTCTTGCTTATTAAATCGATCTGACTTTGTACACGGCTTTGCAAAGAAAACGTAAGTCCATATCCTGTATTGTTTATATCACTTATAACTTCATTTAACTGCGACTTATTAAAACGTATGATATGTAAAATAGGCCCAAACACTTCTTGCTTTAATTGCGAAATTTTTTGTATCTCATAAATGTACGGAGGAAAGAAATAACCATCATAAGAATTTGTATCCATGGGTACCTTGGACAAAAGGTTTGAATCTTCATCCCTTGATATTTTTTCCGTATGTTTAGTGAGCATATCAATAGATGCTTTGTCAATTATTGGACCAATATCTGTGCTCAGTTGTATTGGGTCACCTATCTTTAGTTCTTGAGCTGCATTGCATATCATTTTTATCTGTTTTTCTGCTATATCTTCTTGAATAAATAGCACTCTGAGAGCAGAACAACGTTGACCGCCACTGCGAAATGCAGAAATCAAAACATCCTTAGTTACCTGCTCTAAAAGAGCAGAACTATCAACAATCATAGCATTTAATCCACCAGTCTCAGCGATAAGTGGCACAATAGGACCATCTCTACTAGCAAGCATTCGATTAATTATTTGAGCAGTTTGTGTTGAACCAGTAAAAGCTACACCGGAAATTCTATTATCTGGTACTAACGTTTTACCTAAATACCAACCATCCCCTGGAATAAGGTGTAGCACATTTTTTGGTATTCCAGCTTCGTGTAGTATCTTAACGGCTTCATAGGCAATAATCGGCGTTTGCTCTGCCGGTTTTGCCAGCACTGCATTACCTGCTGCAAGTGCAGCTGAAACCTGTCCAATGAAGATAGCGAGTGGAAAATTCCACGGTGATATGCATAAGAAAACTCCTCTGCCTTCAAAAAAGATGAAGTTATCTTCACCTGTTGGACCTGGCAATTTTTTCCAGTCATTCAGTTCATTTTTTGCTATCATTGCATAATAGCGCAAAAAGTCGATTGCCTCTCTTACTTCTGCTATTGCATCGGATAAAATTTTTCCTGCTTCCACAATCAGAATGTAAATTAACTCTTTCATCCTTTCCTCAAGCAAATCTGCAGCTTTTTCAAGGCATTTAGCGCGCTCTTCTGCTGAAACATTCTGCCACTTAGCAAAAGCACTGTGTGCTATTTCAAGAGCGTTTAAAGCTTGATCGCTTGTTGCACTTGACACTTCTCCAATTACATTTTCCAAATGTGCAGGATTCACTACTTCGATAAATTCAGCATTATCAAATAGTGCTTTTCCATCAATTATTGGTCCAATTTGCCACTTTTTTTCACTAAAACCCTTTATATCATCTGCAAATTGTGAGACTATCACAGAATCACTAATATCCATCCCCAAGGAATTTTTTCTTTCTGGTCCCAAAATATCTTGTGGTAATGGAATGCCTGGATGAGGTTCATAATTAAAATTTATAGCTTTTTCCAGTGGATCTGAAATTAACTCATCGATTTTAACGTTAGGATCACTTATTTGATTAACAAACGAACTATTAGCTCCATTTTCAAGAAGGCGTCTTATAAGATAAGGCAACAAGTCACTATGTTCCCCAACGGGTGCGTAGACACGACAGCTAACATTTGTTGCAAGCTCTGACATTGCATAATCATATAAGTCTTTTGCCATTCCATGTAAGCGTTGAAATTCAAATCCAGGGTGGTTTTTATCAGCAAGTTCCATGATAGAAGCAAAAGTATAGACATTATGAGTTCCAAAGCATGGGTAAAAGCTGTTTGGTTTACTCAAAAGTTTCTGTGCGCACACGAAGTAAGATACGTCAGTATAGCTTTTTCTTGTAAATACTGAGTAATCATTTAATCCCAATTCTTGCGTACGCTTGATTTCTGAATCCCAATATGCACCTTTTACAAGCCTCACCATAATTTTGTGCTTTGATCGGATAGCAACATCTTCAACAAAGTCAAGAACAGATAAAGCGCGCTTTTGATATGCTTGCACAGCCAAGCCAAGCCCTTCCCACTCAGAAAGTGATTCATCAAGCCGTAATTGTTCAAACAAGATTAAGGACATTTCAAGCCTTTCTGTTTCTTCTGCATCTATGCATAATGAAATGTTGTATTTTTTTGCTTCATGACAAAGCTCTAGCAGTTTAGCTCTCAACTCTTCAGCTATATTATCGAATTGACCAAATTCATAACGTGGATGTAACGCAGACAATTTGATTGAAACTCCATGCGATTTAAAACAATCATTTATTTCAGTGGATTCACCTATAGCTTTTATTGAGTGCATGTATGAATTAAAATACTCTTCTGCATCTTCAGCTGTGTGAGCAGTTTCGCCAAGCATATCAAAAGAGTATAAAAACTTACTATTGTCATCTAGTTTTGCATACCTTAAAGCTTCTTCTATGGTTTCTCCAACAACAAAATGATTACCAAGCATAGACATTGCTTGTTTTACTGCTTTGCGAATGATCGGTTCTCCTAAATTCTTAAGTAACTTAGAAATTGCGTAATAGAACTTCGAATCGCCTTCATTATCTCTCAATATACTGCTACCTATCATCAAGCTCCATGTGGAAGCATTGACAAACAACGAAGAAGAGTGCCCTAAATATTTATTCCATTCCTGATTGGCAATTTTATCTTTGATTATTTCGTCTATTGTATAATCATCTGGTATTCTAAGTAGTGATTCAGCAAGGCACATCAATGCTATTCCTTCATCATTGGAAAGCGAGTATTGCTGCATAAAGGAATCTACAATACTTAATTTATTGTGTTTGATTTTTTCAATAACTTGTTTTGCAATATTATAAATTCTATTTTTTGAATCAGCCGAAAGCTCTGCTTTTTCTACAAGATAACGTATATAACTCTTTTCATCAGTACGATAAAATCCTTGTAAACGTTTTCTGAGTTCATTAGGTTCTTGTATAGAGCTTATCATATATAATTATCTCCAAAAAATACTCCGACACCATATGTATGGTGAAATTATATCATAACTTTGCGCAGAGCAAATTGCTATTTACAAAGGGATCAGGGCTGGCTAAAAGAAGTCCATGCAATAACTTCACTAAATCAAAAAGATTGTGCAAGTATGTAGCTCAACACTCCACCACACATCAAGTATTTAGTCTCAGTTGCGGTTTGTACACAGCATTTGAGTTGAATTGATTGTTCAGAACTATCCTTTCCTTTGATGATACATTCTAGATTTCCACCTGGCACTATTTCACCTTTTATGCTTATTACCTGACTACCATCAAATATCTTTCTGGTTATTCCATTTTGGAATATAAGTGGAAGAACACCCATACCAACTAAGTTGGACCTATGTATACGCTCAAAGCTTTCTGCAATTACAACTTTAATCCCCAACAATAAAGTACCCTTTGCTGCCCAATCCCTACTTGAACCTGTGCCATACTCCTTTCCTGCCACAATGATGAGAGCTTCCTTGTAGCGCATCGCCGCATCAAAAATTGGCATAGTTTCTTGAGAAGGAATATATTTTGTATATCCACCTTCGGTGCTAACCATTTCATTTTTTATTCTAATGTTAGCAAAAGTCCCACGCATCATTACATTGTGATTACCACGGCGAGACCCGTATGAATTGAAATCCCGTGGTTCAATTCCAAGCCCTTTTAAATATAGACCGGCAGGACTACTCGAGGCAATATTTCCCGCAGGGGAAATATGATCAGTAGTTATGCTATCGCCAAACATTGCTAATATTTGTGCACCCTTTATATCGATTTTATTATTTTTAGGTGATAAGTTATCAAAATAAGGCGGATTTTGTATGTAAGTACTGTTTGCATCCCAATTATAGATTTCACTTTTTTCACACTTTATCTTCCGCCAATGTTCATCACCAGAAAAAACATCCTTATACTTTTGTATAAACATCTCACGTGTTACCACACTTTTAACACAATCTTCGATTTCATTGTTTGTTGGCCATATATCTTTGAGATAGACATCATTTCCATTCTTATCTTTGCATATTGAATCTTTTGTCAGATCAATTTGCACAGTACCAGCAAGTGCATATGCAACAACAAGTGGCGGAGATGCCAAGTAATTAGCTTTGACTAACGGATGAATTCTTCCTTCAAAGTTACGATTGCCAGATAAAACTGCAGCAACGGTTAAGTTTTTGTTTTTAATGCCATCTTCTATATCTTTATTAAGTGGACCAGAATTCCCAATGCAAGTTGTGCAACCATATCCAACTAGATTAAAACCCAAAGCATTTAGATCTACCTGCAATCCAGACTTTTCTAAATATTCTGTTACAACTTGTGACCCTGGAGCAAGAGAAGTTTTAACCCAAGGCTTTGATTTTAATCCAAGTTTAATTGCATTACGAGCTACAAGACCTGCAGCAATCATCACACTTGGATTTGAAGTATTAGTGCAGCTTGTTATTGCTGCAATAACTACACTTCCATCTTGGAGTTTATCGCTTTCCTTTGACTCATTAACTGAAAATGATTTAGAAAAAGACTCTGCCACTTGTGAAAGAAAAACCTTATCTTGTGGTCTTTTAGGACCAGCCATTACTGGCTTCACGCTCGATAAATCAAGTTCTAGTGCGTCAAAAAATGCTAACTCATTATTGCCACGCCACAATCCTTGCTCTTTCGCATAAGCCTCAACTAACTTAATCAGCTTTTCTGGTCGCCCTGTTAAATGTAAATAATCGAGTGTTTTCTGATCAATTGGAAAAAACCCACAAGTTGCACCATACTCTGGGGCCATGTTTGCTATAGTGGCTCTATCTGCCAAAGATAAATAATCTAAACCATCACCATAAAATTCTACAAACTTACCAACAACGCCTTTTGTTCTTAGGATATTGGTAACCGTCAGCACTAAATCAGTCGCAGTTACTCCTTCCGGCAGTCTGCCAATTAATTTAAATCCAACTACTTCTGGAATCACCATACTAATTGGTTGACCAAGCATCACAGACTCAGCTTCTATGCCTCCAACACCCCAACCAAGAACTGATAACCCGTTAACCATTGTAGTATGGCTGTCAGTACCAACTAAAGTATCAGGATATATGACTCCATCATTATTACACACAACTTGCGCTAAATATTCAAGGTTCACTTGGTGGCAAATTCCGGTACCGGGTGGCACTACTCTAAAATTTGTGAAGGATGATTCTCCCCACTTTAAGAATTGATATCTCTCCAAATTTCTTTTTACTTCTAGCTCAACATTCTTACTGAATGCGGAAACACTTCCATAACTATCTACTTGAACAGAGTGATCGATCACAAGATCAACAGGTACAGATGGATTTATTTTGCTTGGGTTACCTCCGTTTTTCTTCACATAATTACGCATTGAAGCTAAGTCAACGACAGCGGGAACTCCTGTGAAATCCTGCATCAAAACCCTTGCTGGTTTGTAGCTAATTTCGTGATTAATGTGTTTCTTGACGCAATTTGCTAATATCTTTATGTCATCTAATTTAACGCTTACTCCATCTTCGTTGCGCAATAAATTTTCAAGCACAACCTTCAGCGAGCAGGGCAATTTAGTTGTATCTATTCCTAAAAATTCACTAGCACTACTTAGGCTAAAATAGTTGTATGACTTCCCGTAAATGTTTAAAGTCTTCTTTGCATTTAAAGAATTGTTCATCCTGTATTAGTTAAAATTGGAATTACTAACGCTACTTTTTTGTTGCTGGCTTTGCTGCTGATACATAGTTTCAAAATCTATAGGATCTAGCATAAGTGGAGGAAACCCACCATTACTTGTAGTTCTTGCGATTATTTCCCTTGCAAAAGGAAAAAGAAAAGTAGGTCCGCCAATAAACAAAGTTCGCCTCATTTCCTCTTCACTTAGCTTTGTAGAGTTTTCTATTGAAAAAATGCCACAATACTTTACGTCGCAAATGAAAGCTACACCATCTTTCACATTTTCATCTTTTACCGTTGCTTTGGCTTCTATATGCAAAGTAATTTCATGAAAAGGCTTTTCTTCATTTATTCCTTTTTTGCTTTCTGTTCCTTCTAATTTTGCCGAATTAATGTTAACCATTACATTAATATCGGGAGCTTTACTAGAAGAAAGGAATGGCGAATTTGGATTCTCAAACGAAAAATCTTTGACATATTGACCATGAATTTTCATTTTATGTTGTAACATTTCTTAAGTCTCCTTTAATTAAGTTGAGATGTTTAATACTTTCTTATATAATATATCCATTTACAAACGAATAGTAAACCTAACTATAGGTTAATATGAAAAACATATTTTTATCAATAATTAATAATATTTAGATACTTTATATATCAAAAGGAGCAAGTTACCATGATAGAGCTTGTAATATATGCTTTACTAGCGGCGTTTATTTTTTCACGCTTATATAACTCTTTAGGAAGATCAGCCAGTCTCAATCTAAAAAAGCTAACAGGTGTATTGGATGTAAGTCAAAGTAAAGAGGATGTAGTAGAAAATATCGAAGATTATATTTATAGCAATGACAAAAGTTCAATAGAAGCTACTTATGAACAAATATTACAAAAAAACAGAGAGTTCTCTATTTCCAATTTTATCGAAGGTTCAAACATAGCTTTTGAATTAATAATTAAATATTTTAACCAAGGAAATTTACCTCAATTAAAATCCCTTCTGGACAAAGATTTGTATAATAGCTTTATAGACAAGATTAAACATCGTAAAGAGATACACGAGTCTATAATTGTTTCTATCGTTTCACAAAAGATCTTAGAAATAAAGTTAGTGAAAAACATAGTATTTATTGCAGTATGTTTTCTTTCAGAGCAAATTAACTTTGTTAAGAATAATGAAGGAGATGTTATATCAGGTAGTATGTCCACTGTTAACAAAGTTGAGGATGTATGGCAATTCAAAAAAAATATTAATTCATCAGACCCAACTTGGTTACTTGTTTCTATTAACTATAAGAAGGCAAGTATTGATGAAAATTTAACAACAAACGATAAGTAAGGTTGTTGCACTGATGGAAAGTAAGCTACGCGAAATAGTACTTGATACTGAAACTACAGGTCTTGACACTGGATCTGGTCATCGAATTATTGAGATAGGATGTGTGGAATTAATCAATCGTATTCCAACAGGTAAAACATTTCATCGATATCTTAATCCAGAAAGAGATGTACCTTATCACTCATTTAATATTCATGGTATTAGTGAGGAGTTTTTAGAAGATAAACCACTATTTTCAGATGTTGCACTTGAGTTTCTTGACTTCATATCTAATGACATTTTGGTGATTCATAATGCTGAATTCGATGTTAAGTTCCTTAATATGGAGTTAGGTAAGTTGAATGCTGGATTGATTTCCTCAGATAGAGTGTTAGATACATTACCACTTGCGAGAAAAAAATTCATAGGGTCGCCTGCTTCTTTAAATGCATTATGTAAACGTTTTGATATATCTCTGGAAGGTAGAGAGGTGCATGGAGCATTAGTTGATGCTCAATTGCTTGCAAAGGTCTATGTTGAGCTTACAGGAGGATTGCAAACCTTTTTATTTAATAATGAATGTGCTCAGGACAATAACTCTACGTTTATTCAGCATAAAGTGCTTAATTTAGCTCGCAGAGAACATTCACCAAGTATTAAAGAAATTGATGAGCATAAGAAATTGTTAGATAAAATTAACAACCCACTTTGGAAGGAATATATTGAATCAATCAACTAATCAATATATGATTTAACTTTATTGGAAACGCTTTAATGATAAAGTTTATAAGGTTATGGTCTAGTTTGCTAATAACAGTAGCAGCTATCTTCTTAGGTTATTGTTATTTTACCAAGCAAGGCATATTTGTTTCACAAAATACAGAAATTAAGGTAGGTGGAGATTTTTCTTTGATCAATCAAGACGGGCAAACAGTACGCAGTAGTGATTTTAAAAATAAGTATATGATGATTTTTTTCGGATTTTCCTCATGCAAAAGAATTTGCCCTATGAATCTCGGCATAATTTCAGAAACACTTGCAAAGTTAGATAAGAAAACTGACAATAAGCTACAAACATTTTTTATCACAGTTGATCCTGAGCGCGATAACACAGAAAGGCTTAAAGAATTTCAGCAGCAATTTGACCATAGAATACAAATGCTAACTGGTGAAAGACAAAAAATAGATGAAGTAGTTGCAAAGTATAAAGTATATGCAAGTAAAGTAGATGGAGAAGAGGAAATTAACCATTCTTCAATGATATACCTTATTAGCCCTGAAGGAAAATATGTCACACACTTTGTAGCTGATTTAAATTCAGATGAAAGTCAATCTGATAAGATTCTGGCTGAGATAAAAAAATATGTAAGCTGAACTAAAGAGCTTAGCTTACTTTAAATTTATGCTAACAGCTATTTTGATTAAACTAAGTCGTTTTTTTAATTTTTTCTAGGATCAACTCAGCAGCTTTTTGTTCAGCAATTTTCTTACTAGAAGCGCATGCAGAAACTTTGCCATAATTCTCTATGAAAATTGATATAGTAAACTCAGGATTGTGTGCTGGTCCAGTTTGTTTTACAAGTTCATACTCTGGTAAAGGTAATTTGTTTTTCTGAGTCCACTCTTGCAGTGAAGTTTTAGGATCTTGAGGAGGATCGAGGATGTCTTTAGCTAGCTTTTCCCAATGTTGGATAATAAATTTTTCAACACTCTCAAGTCCACCATCAATATAAATTGCACCTATTAGTGCCTCAAGCGAATTTTCTAAATTTTTTAAGTTACATTTCCCTCCGTTGCAACGTTCACTATTATTCATTATGATAAAGTTACCTAACTCTATTTCTTTAGCAACATTAGCAATGGTACTGCCACAAACTAGATCCGTTTTTCTTTTTGCCAATGCTCCTTCTTTTTCTTCAGGAAACATTTTAAACAGCATAGCAGATATAACCATGTTCAAAATACTATCGCCCAAAAACTCTAGCCTTTCGTAGCTTACGATCTGGTCTTCGCTATTCCTTTTATTTACGCTTGGATGGGTTAATGCCTCTTCTAATATTGCATGATCTGTAAATTTATAATTAATAACTTTAGATATTATATCGTTCAAAACTTTCATGTTCATCATTCAAAAGAAAAGCACTCCCTATCATACCTTTACACTAAAAAGTTAGCTCTACTTTACTAAAACAATATCAATAACTTCCAAAATTAATGTATACAACCCACTGCTTCAGTAATGTTACTAAATCCATCTCTTTTTACCAATTCTGCAAGCTCCAGATTGATTTTGTTCACAACTTGATGCCCCTGATATACGAGAGCAGTGTACAGTTGTACTAAAGAGGCTCCTGCCTTTATTTTTTCATATGCGTCAATACCACTTGAAACTCCCCCACATCCTATCAATAGAATCCTGCTCTTAGTAAGCTTGTACATATCACTCAATAACTCGGTTGAAAGTTGAAACAATGGTCTGCCGCTCAACCCACCACTCTCATTATAGTAAGAATCTCGACTTATCGTAGTGTTGCTTACTATTAAGCCGTCAATTTTATATTCTAGTGTAAGCTCAGCGATATTTTCTTTTGTTTGCTGATCTATATCTGGAGAAATTTTTAATATTATCGGTATGGATTCAGAGCTATCGATTGATTTCCGGGTTAGAGTGATAGATTTCAACAATTTGGATAATTCTTGTTTATTGTGCAAATCGCGCAAGTTAGGTGTGTTTGGGGATGAGATGTTCAGTACTATATAATTGCTCTTTCCATATACTATCTTTATTAAGTCAACATAATCGCTGATTTGGTCCTTTGATGTACTGTTTCTTCCTATATTTATACCAAAAATACAATCACCAAGTTTAGTTTTACTTATCTGTTTAAGAAAATAGTCTACTCCTTTATTATTAAATCCCAATCTATTAATTATTCCTTCATCTTTAATTAATCGAAAAATTCTCGGTTTTTTGTTTCCATATTGGGGATGTTTAGTTACAGTACCAGCCTCAATAAATCCAAAACCAAATGAGATCATCGGCTTTACAACTTCCGCATTTTTATCAAAACCTGCAGCAAGACCTACAGGACTCCTAATTTTATTACCAAAAAAGTTTACATTTAAAGACTTAGGTAGTTCTATAGGTTTCCTACAGGGCATCTTTTTTAACGCCGTTATTACCAAGGAGTGAGCGATTTCAGGCGGCAGTAAAAACAATAAATTACGTAATATCATTTTGTAAAACACTTTGCTTATTTTTAGTTTATTTTTTACCATGCAACAAGAATAACTTAGAAAGCTTGAGGTTTATCAAAATAGTAAGTATATAGTTTCTATGAGTAGTAAAAACTAATTTTTCTGAAGGGAAACCAGAACTTGATCAGTATTTTTATCTACCAATTCGAGGTAGCCAAATTTGTTAATTTGAGATTTTATTAGTATAGGAATCTTATTTCGATTTAAATAAAATCCCTGTTTTGATTGTTTATTAATCCGCAACCTTACATCCCCATTTTTCCAAGCAAGCATCTTATTTATTCCAGATTTTTCTTTACAATTATCTTCATTTACAAATCCTAAGTATTCATCTTCTGAAGAAGATATTGCAATCTTGCATATTCTATACCCTACCCAATTCCCTAGATATGGATCAGTATCGTCTTTTTCGTGAAGCTTGAACTCTCCTTTGACATATTCCCATGGAGCTTTTGCATCACCTACCTTTTTTAGAAAGAGTACGTCCTGATCAAAGTTTATAATGGTCCTTGTATGAAATGTTGTTAAGCTTGTGTCCCATAATAGTTTTTCTGTGATGCTAAAATGCTCTTTATCCTTTTGCATATTTTGAAATGATACGATTATCACATCTGCTCCAACTTCTCTTCCATAGTTAACATATTGACTAGCACGCCCATGTTTGGCTGTGAATGATGACTTACCTATTAACAGAAAGTCATTAAATAACGCATATAGTCTGTGCACTGTAAGCTGTACCGACGTAAACCGCCTGTTTGTTGGATGAAGGGTACTTTTCTGGTGCAAGATGAGTATACGAGCTCTTTAATAAATAGTGAAAAGTGCAACTGGTAAGCAAGAAGGACAAACCAATCAATAATAAAACTTCTGTTAATCTCTTTTGCATTTTACTGCTTATATTTTGAATATAGTATCTTATTTTTTTTAATATTTCATTAAAAGCCACACTTCTTGTTAAAATTTCAGAAGAAAAAACGATCTAATTGGAGTAAGAGGCCGGGACCGGAATTGAACCGGTATAAAAGGATTTGCAGTCCTCCGCATAAGCCATTCTGCCACCCAGCCGTTTTTTTATGCGTAGATATTAATTATATCTTTTAGCATAGATAAAGCATCCTCTTTTTTTCTTTGAAAAGTGTTGCGCCCGATAATTGAACCATTACCACCACCTTGCTTAATTTCTTTTGCCTCATTGTATATATCATCCACTGACTTTGACTCACCACCAGAGAAAACTACTATTCTTTTTCCTGCAAAGCAAGACTTTTTAATATATTCAATTCTTTTAGATAATGATTCAATATTTTCTATTTTTTCTCTTTCCAGATGATTGGTTGGAAGTTTTACTTTTATTATGTTGGCACCGAGCAAAGCCGCTATATGCGCAGCATAAGCAATCACATCAACTGCTGTTTCACCTTCTTTGGAAATCCCTTCACCACGTGGATAAGACCATAGCACTACAGCAAGGCCACAAGATTTAGCCTCAGCTATAATTTTGCGAGCTTCTTCCATCATATCAAAACACTTAGCAGAACCAGGATATATAGTAAACCCAACAGCCATGCAGCCCAAACGCAGCGCATCTTTTACAGAGGCAGTTATTGCTTGATCTGAAGTTAAGCTTTTTGAGTGCAAAGAGTTAGCGCTATTAAGCTTCAAAATAAGTGGTAGCATTCCAGCATAAGTTGAAGCACCAGATTCGATCATACCAAGCGGAGCAGCGTATGCACTTACTCCTGAATCAACTGCAAGCTGAAAATGATAATGTGGATCGTAAGCATCAGGGTTAACTTCAAAACTTTTTATTGGTCCGTGCTCAAATCCCTGGTCTACAGGGAGAATTACTAACTTGCCAGTTCCACCAAGTTTCCCATGCATAAGAATGCGAGTAAGATTCGCTTTTACTCCAGGGTTTTCACTTTCGTAGTAACTTAGGATTTGTTTTACTTCTTCACTCATTAATATCTTCAAATTTACTCAAAGTGTAGCAAAAACTATAGTTGAAGCAAAGACCTTTTTATGCTCTTGTTCCTACGCCTATATTTAAAGGTGTAACTTTAGGATCGGTGGTGTGCTGTTGTGGTTTTTCTTGAATTAAATCTTCAAAATACATTTTAACAATAGGAAGAATGAGCGACATAAGCACTAATTTATAGTCATACCATGCAAACTTTTCCTTTTAGCTAAATTCTGCATCTTCTTCGTATAAACGCTGGATGCAGTGCTCACTATATAATTCAGAAGCTTTTATAAAAGTTCTAAGTAAAGCAATAAGTAATAAATCCAATGCTAAATTAGCCATAAGCACCATTCCATATTGAACAGGCCAGCCATTTTGTGCAATTTCCGACGCTAAACTGCACACAGCAAACGCTGCTGCTATACATATCACATAATTATCAGCAGCAATAAGTAAATTGTATCCCCTATTTAACCTATCTAGATTTCCTTCTTGTGAGCCTCTTTGTTTACTTGCTACATAGATAATACTACAAAAGGATATAATAAATAACCATGGCCAAACTCCGATGCTGAATGCATAAAATTTATAAGCAATGTTTTGTACTTTGCCACTGTTAGCAAGTTGCGATAAGCAATATTTGACTTGAGGCGACGGACCAAGTACCACATTTGCTAATATAAAAAATAAAAGCGCTCTATTTATAGCTTTGTTTCTACGTGATAGAATCTCATCGATTTTTCCTTGTTTTTCCTGCACTTCTCGCTGTAATGGTATAGATATGCCAGCTGCTTTTAAGTCGTTAAGATATTGCTCTAGCCTATCTTTATCTGCACTAAGTTTTTTAAACTCTTCTTCAGCTATTTTTTTCTCTTTCTCTCCTACTACTTATCAGGGTGACATTTTAATGAAGCTCTTCTAAAGCGCCGCTCAACTAACTTAAGTACATCATCAAACTCCTGACTTATTACTTCTTCCGCTTTTATTCCCAGCCTTGAAAATAAATTCCGTAAATCTTGATTACTGTAATATTGATTTCTGGTTAAACTTGCCACTATAGCCTCATTAAAAAATAGTGACTATACTACAAATTTAATACTCAAGCAAGAATTTAAACTATATCAAAAGCAATTCCGTGTTTACCAATATAAATCCTTAATTTCTTTCCTTTAATTAATCGACGATTCAGTATTTCTTCAGCCAAATGACTTTTTATCTCTTTTTCAATCAGCCTCTCTATTGGGCGTGCTCCCATTTCTTTGCTATAACCTGTTTGCGCAAGATAAGACTTTACTTCCTCTGCGACTGAGCAGCTTATACCCTTTTGCACAAGTTGTTTTTTTAATTCCTGAATAAATTTATCCACAATGTGCAAAATGACATCCGCATCCAAATCAGAAAAGGAAATGACTGCATCAAGACGATTACGAAATTCAGGGCTAAAAACCCGTTCCATTGCTTTTTCGCTGTCACTGATGTTAAAGTTTTTATACCCAAAGCCAATAGAACTTTTGTTACGTTCAAATGCCCCTGCATTGGTTGTCATAATTAAAATCGTATTGGAAAAATTAACCTTACGTCCGTAAGTGTCTGTAACACAACCATAATCCATGATTTGTAGTAATATATTATAAATATCACTATGAGCTTTCTCAATTTCATCAAGAAGTACTACGCTATATTGATTATTAGATACAGATTCTGTAAGCAATCCACCTTGGTCGTAACCCACATATCCAGGAGGGGAACCAATCATTCTAGATATTGTGTGAGATTCCATATATTCAGACATATCAAATCTTATAAGATTCATACCCATATTTTGTGCTAGTTGCTTTGCAAGCTCAGTCTTACCTACACCTGTTGGTCCTGCAAAAAGATAATTTGCCAAAGGTTTATTGTAATTTCTCAGACCAGATTTAGCAATTTTAATAGAATTAACAAGAGACTCTATCGCTTGCTCTTGACCAAAAATAGACCTCTTGAGATTTTCTTTCAGAGATTTTACTCTTTGCATATCGTCAAGCCCGCAAGGTACGTTTGTAATCCTAGTGATAGTATTCTTAATATCTCTACTATTTATAATTTTTCGCCTGTTTTTTTGTAACTTGCAATATGCCCCTGCTTCATCTATAACATCAACTGCTTTATCAGGTAATATTCGCCCAGTAATATACTTGTGTGAAAGTTCAGCTGCGGATTTAATGGCGTGTTTCGTGTAATATACTCCATGATACCCTTCATAGTAATGCTTTATACCATCTAGTATCTTTACTGTATCATTAACGGAAGATTCTTTTACATTAATTTTTTGAAACCTTCTTGCTAATGCTTTATCCTTTTCAAAGCTATTGCTGTATTCTCTGTATGTAGTTGCACCTATACAACGCAATGTACCTCTTGCAAGTGCAGGTTTAAGCAGATTGCCAGCATCAAGAAAGCTGCCACTTGTTGAACCTGCTCCAATAATAGTGTGTATTTCGTCAATAAAAAGAATAGCACCAGGTTTTGCCTCAATTACTTTTATTATAGATTTTATTCTCTCTTCAAAGTCACCTCTATAGCGTGTTCCTGCAAGAAGTGATCCTAAATCCACAGCATAAATTGTGCTGGATCTCAGTGCACTCGGAACGCTGCCTTCAATAATTTTCAACACCAAACCTTCAACTATTGTTGTTTTACCAACACCTGGTTCTCCGACATATAAAGGGTTATTCTTTCTGCGTCTTAGTAAGATTTCTATAGTGCGATTTAATTCATAATCACGACCAATGATATAATCTATTTTTTTGCTTCTTGCATAATCATTTAAATTTCTACAATAATTTTGTAGAACTTCTTCATCTTTTAATAATTCACCTTTATTTGCTACAGTAGAGATATCGTTATTTTTATCAAGTTTTATCTTGCGATTAGCTATGTATTCTTCTACATCATCTGAATATCTTATATTAGATATATTATCAATCAAATTAGAATCCTTTGCATTTCGTTTGCGCAATAGATCTTCAACGTATGAACCTTGTTCAGAAGACAGAATCTCCAATAGAACACTTGCTCCATTTATTTCTTTTCTCCCTAAGCGATGAGCCCGTATCATGGCTTTATGTATTATGCATTGAAATAGCGAATCAGGCTCAATTTTATTGACAGTTAATTCGGAGTTGTCTTGCAAAAAACCTTTTATATTATTACCACGACCATTTCTTAATATAATATTATCTATATTTATGATTTCATCAGCTCTGATGTTACATCTTGATAAAACATAATTTACATCCAAATCTTTGGTTAATGCTAGCAACAAATGTTCCACTTTTGCATATTTAAGCTTACAATTAGAAGCAATCTGTAACGCTCTATTTAAACTTGCCTCTAAATTTTTAGAAATCATCTATTCTCTTTAAAAGTGTAAATCTATATATAATTAGTAGCACACAATTATTAAAAAAACTGAAATCTAGCAGCTCGTTGTAGCCAAATTGAATTAAGCTACAGATTATAGTCCACACAGCATAACATTATACCGTTGTGATAATCTCAAAAGGTTATAAGCAGCAGAATTGAGATTATCAAATTGTAGGTAAATCTAATTTGGGCTAGCTATATATTCTTTCTACCATCCTCCAATCACTTCGCTTTGCAGCAAGTTTACTGGAGCTTTTAAAGAATAGAAGAATAGTTAAGTACATTAATACGCTTTTTCTAGTACTCTGCTTTTCTTCTTAAATACATTGATCTTTTTTCTACCGTATTTAGCCTTTAACTTACTTGGCCTTTTAAAGATCTTTTTGCTGTTACGTTTTTGAGATTGCATACTACAATCAAAATTTGGCTCTCCTTCTTTATCTGCTAGTGCAGGCAGTCTTCTCTTATCTTGAGGTGTAACAAAAGATAATGCAAATCCTTCAGCTCCCGCACGTGCAGTTCTACCTATACGATGAACATAATCAGCTTGCGATTGTGGCACATCATAATTGATAACATGTTGAATGTGCGGAATATCAAGGCCGCGAGAAGCAACATCTGTTGCAACCATGATTTGATTGCGGCCACGACGAAAAGAATTAATGACTCTTTCACGCTTGTGCTGCCTTAAATCACCATGAATTGCCAAAGCGCTATAGTCATCTTTGTGCAATTTGTCAGCTAGCTGATCCGCTCCTCGCTTTGTTTTGACAAAAATAATGATCGATCCTTTGCGCTGACATAATTGTGTAACAAGCTTGCCATATTTTTCTGATTCTGATGCATAAACAACTTCTTGTTTAATTTTTACAGAAGTTGTAGCCTGGCAATCAACAGAAACACGCTCTGGTTGATTAAGATATTTTTCAGTAAGTTTTACTATTTCTCCAGGAAGAGTTGCAGAAAACATAAGAGTTTGCCTTATTTTAGGCAAATGCTTCATAATTTCTTCAATCTGAATTCCAAAGCCCATATCAAACATACGATCCGTCTCATCAAGCACAAGAATACCAACATTCCGAGTAACTAAAGTTTTACGCTCAATATGGTCTATAATACGACCAGGAGTGCCTATTATAATTTGTGGTTTTTTCTGAAGCTGATTTAGCTGCCTAAAAATAGGCTCGCCTCCGATCAACAAAGCAACTCTTAGTAAAGAACTTTGAGATAAGAGTTTTCTTATCTCACTTGTTACCTGATGAGCAAGCTCTCTGGTTGGCACGATGACTAAAGCTGAACCAATGCTTGGCTCATTCATCAATTTAGCAACCAGTGGAATAGCAAACGCTAAGGTTTTTCCAGTTCCCGTTTGAGCAGACCCAAGAATATCTTTGCCCTGAAGAGCTAGAGGAATCGCTTGCACCTGAATCGGGGTTGGAACACAAAGATTATTTTTACTTAGAGCTTGCCTAAGCAAAGTTGGAAGCCCCATTTCATGAAAATTACTCACAATACATTACCCTATTAAAAAGCTTCACGATAGACTAATCTTCCAATCTTAAATTTATTGCAGACTTTTTATCTTCTCCGTTCCTACCACGCTCTTCTTTAAGCTCATAACTTACTCTTTCCCCTTTCATTCCTCTCTTTTTATCCTCTCCTCGAAGTTCATCAGGTCTTATTCCTGAACGTTCTAATGCACTAACATGTATAAAAACGTCCTCACCTTTACCTTCTGGCTTGATGAAACCATAGCCTTTTTCAACATTAAACCATTTTATATTACCAAATTCCATATGGATAACTCCTAAACTACTAACTAATATTATTAATGTGATGAAAAACTTTGAAATTACGATTTAGAATGCTTTAAGCTTAGTTACTGCAACTAAACTTCTATACTCCATAGTCTATTCTTAACATTACATAGTAGTAGTACACAATTATTGTACTTAATGCAACTAAAATTTTTAATCACTAAGTGAACCTGCTACTGTCATTTCGCTAACTTTAATCGTTGGTGAATTAAACTGCCCACAGAAAGTTAGGTCATTTGCAATAACTAAATTGCTAAACATATTTTTCAAATTGTCGGCAACAGTAATCTCGTGTATTGGATACGTTATTTTACCATTTTCTATAAAAAATCCGCATGCACCTTGACTATAATCGCCATTGATTAAATTAACACCAAAACCAAATAAATCAGTTACATATATTCCTTCTTTTACTTCGTCAATTAATTCCTTAAACGATCTATTACCATTTTTGAAATAGAAATTACTAGCTGAAGGAATAATTGCAGCATTACTTGCACGAGTTGCATTTGCGGTCGTTTCCAAGTTTAATTTCCTAGCCGAATATAGATCTAAAATCCAGTTTTGCAGTACTCCATTTTTTACAAATTCATTTCTTCTGCTCATTATTCCTTCCCCGTCAAACGGTCTTGATGTTATACCCCTTGGTAACAATGGGTCATCAATAATGCTAATCTCAGTATTAAAAATTTGATTATTTAAACTATTTCTCAAAAAAGAGCTATTATTTACAATATTGCTACCATTTATGGCAGAAGCAAAGCTCTTTACTAGCTCTTTTGCTGCTCTTTTTTCAAAAACAACCGGAAATTTGCCTGTCCTGATTGTACATGAACCCAATTGATCTATTGCTCTTTTTGCTGCTTCTTTCCCTATTGACTCCGGTGTTTTTAAATCACTGAAGTTGCATGCTACATCGTAATCGTAGCCTATTTTCATTTCACTCTTTTCTCCAGCAACAACAGAAACCTGATTAACAAAAGTTGACTTACTAAATGAACCAACAAAACCAGAAACGGTTGATAATACTGTATTTACTGAAGTATGTGAAGATGAAGCTCCTTCGGAATTAATAATATTTTTATGTGCAAGAGCTGAATTTTCTGTAGCTTCAGTAATTTCTTTTAATTTATCAATTGTTACAACATTATTATCTGAGATATTTAAATCTGCAGAAGAGATATAATTACTGCCATCTACAGCAAAACTAATATAAGGATCTTCCTGGGCATTCTTTGCCATTTCCACCACTTGGCTCACTGCACTACTAAGATTATTCAAATCGTTTGTGGAAATATACGCAGCTTTGTTCTTACCTGCTATAGCTCTAATTCCGACAGTACAGTTTCTAGATTGTGATATTTGTTCAATTTTTGATAGACGCTGAGAAACCGAGGTCTTATTAGTTTCATATATTGTAACTTCTGCGTCTTGATTCTGCTTTTTTATTAGTTTAGTGATATCTGCTGCAATATTTAATATATTCATTTTTATTCCTTGAGTTTCTATAAAGATTCTGCACCACCTATAACTTCAATCAAATCAGTTGTAATTGCTGCTTGACGAGAACGATTATAAAGTAATGCTAGTTTATTTAGCATTTCTTTTGTATTTCTGTTTGCTGATTCCATAGCAACCATCCTAGCACTATTTTCACTTGCTGCACTTTCAAGTAAAGCAGAATAAAGAGCAGCTGTAACATAATCTTGAGTCAAAGATTTTAAAATAAACTCAATATTTTGTGGTTCATACTCATAGCTGTAATCTTTTAGAGGACTAACTACAGAATTATCAATTAATAATGAGTCTTTACTCCATGGTTTTATTGTTTCTAATATTGGCTTTTGCATGAAGGTATTATAGAATTTACTGTAAAAAACCTTAACTTTATTGTATTTACTTAGATCTATATCACTAACCAAGGCTTCCACACGCTTTAGTGTGATTCCCTTACTATTTTCAACCTTCAAGATATTTTTAGAATTAAATCTATTTTTGCCTGTCTCAAAAGCTTTCTTACCAAAAAAAACAATGTCTACTTTCTTATCATTTGCAATTAATTTGTTTATATGCTCCTGACTGAATTTAACAACAGAGGAGTTAAAGCTGCCACATAAACCACGATCAGATGCAATAATAAATACTAGGAAAGAATCTTCATTATTGATATTTAGAATTCTTGCTAGTAACTCTTGATCCTCTGATAGCGCTAGTGAAGAAATAATGCTATGCAGCTTAGATATATGCAATTTTGAATTTGATAATTTCTTTTGGCTTTGTAATAATTTTGCTGCAGAAACCATTTGCATTATTTTCGTGGTTTTCTGCACAGACTTAATATTTTTAATTCTTAAGGATAATTCCTTTAAGCTCTTCATTTTGTATATAATTCTAATTTATTAAAATATATAACTGGTAATGTCTAAAAACAAGTTTTTTTGACATTGGAGTCAAACCTAACTAAGAAACTCACAGATTTACTGTTTTGAGATATATTAAAGCAATCTCGATGTAAAAGTATCACACCTTATGGAGTCTTATAATATAAGGTAAATACAATTAAGACTATTGCAACTTGAGCACTTATAATCCCATTGCTTTAGCTCTTTATTACAATCAGCACATTTCCAACCTGGATCAGGCACAGCTTCTGAGTCCATCCTGTTTAACCAATAAATTGCTTGATCATACTCTTGCAACATAATCTTGAGCTGTACCATAACAAGGTAGATTGATATGTAATTAGCTTTTTTCATAGCAATATCTAAATGCTGACTTGCAAGATCATATTTCCCTAAGCTAATTGAAGACAAAGCAAGCAAGCAATAACTAAAATAATAATCAGGGCGTAAGTTATATAGTCTTTCAGCGCCTTTATTATTTAACTTGATATACATTCTAGCTGATTGAGGAGTAGGATTTACTCTATACTCTTCCTCTAATACTGTGGAAGCTTTTCTGATTTTTTCAAGCTTGATATATAATTCTGCCTTTAAATAATTGATGGGCTGAAAAGTTGCATAATAACTTTGTGCTTTAGCTAAATAATCTATAGCTTTGTAAAAACTTCCTTTACTTTCGTATTGCTTTGCTAAAGCGCAATAAAAAACCGCTAACATCTTTTTACGATCAAAGGGAAGAAAAATATTGAATTTGATAGCTTCCTTTAACTTTGAAATTGCATTTATCCAATCTTCTTGCAATATACAATGCTCTATTTGAAAGGGAATAGACAAAATTTTATCATTAATTGAACTAGAGCAATATTCTATAAATTTTTGAAAGACTAACCTTTCTTGCTTTAGGTGAATAATCAGTTTATTTATCAGAAGTAGAGCTAAGTTGCGATTTTTACTTGTAATACTCGTTAAATTATGGCTGAAAAAGCTGTAATTTCCCGTTTGACCTGAATTAAAGAGCTTTACTAAAGATAATTTATCACTTTCTTCATTTAGATTTTTAATTAGCTTATTGGTGTTCTCTATATTACCTAAGTCTAAGCTAAAGAAAGCTTCAAAGAGAAGCAATTCTTCCCTACTTCTTCTTCTATTTTTTATGTTAGCAAATGTTGATGAAATAGAAGAACAAAAACGTGCAACTGCAATCAATAAAAATAATAAGACTGCGCAAGCAAGAATAACGAAATATAGATCAATACTTATAGTGTAATTGCCTAATTCCAATTTTATTACTTCACCACTTACCTTGACCCATATGCCAAATAAAAAAGAAAAAGCAAAAATTATAAAATAAATCATGAGATGTATTGTAATAAGTGACGATATATTATTGAAGTATTCTTGAAAGCTACAATAAAATCATTCAATTTATTAAGCCATGGTTTGAATTCTGGGTATGTTAAGTCACTTATTGCGGTGGCTATGCTCTGCCAATCATTATCGCTTATTAATTCTTCAATTTCCGCAAGCTTTAACCTGAGTGGATCACTACGATCATCTATCTTTATCCAATTTGAAATGATTTTTTTAAACAAGTTACTTTTATTGTAGTTAATAACAGTCATGTTCTTCTCAAAAGACAATTTCAACCCGAGTAAAGTATCTACCTCTTTCAAATTTTCCAATTCATTTACTGCATTTTCTATCTCTGGATCGTCAAGCTCTGATATCAAAGGCTTTATTGAATTTATATGATTATCAAACTTGGCTTCTCGCAATAACGAATTCTTCATCTTAATCACAAGTAGAAGCAACTTTGCGAGGCTCTTATGCCTTAAACTACCATCACCCTGCTCACATTGAGTGTGAAGATTTCTCTTTAAGTCAAATATCCTTTTTTCTACCCTAGATTGATTAATTTCAAGCAACATTCTAAGTTCATCTACCTTTTCCGTTAAAACACTTATACTGTCTTCACTTTCTTGCTGATTTATTTTAAAAAATATTATGTTATTCATTGTAATATAGCTGGCAAATAACAATACAATTAAGAACCAACCTATGCATTTTTTTCGAGTATCATTCATAACGTAATATCTCCGCTGGGTCTTGTGCAGCTGCCTGCAATGCAGGAGGAATTGTTGCTAAAAATGACAAGAACAATGCAAGTGCAGAAATGTTCACTACATCTTGAGAAACTAATATCACTGGCAAACTTGAAAAAAAGTATATCATAGGATCAAATAGCTTGATGTTGGTAATGTTTTCTAAAAACACTCTAATATTTTCAATATTGAGAGAAAAAACAACCCCTGTAATAGAGCCAAGACAAGTTCCTGTAAAACCAATTAACAGCCCACAAGCACAAAATATGCGCATAATGCTTCCGCTTGTTGCACCAAATGTACGCATAATTGCAATTGCAGATTTCTTTTCTTGCACTATCATCATCAAACTTGAAACAATATTGAATGCTGCTACAACTATAATTAAAGTGAGAATTAAAAACATCACATTTCTTTCAGTCTTTAAAGCATTAACATAATGGCTTTGCTGAGATTGCCAACTTTCAGCTCTCATTCCTGTTTCTTTTGCTATAGCGTTTGCTAGCTTATTAGCCATAGCAATATCATCTACAAACACTTCTATATTTCTCACATTATCTTTATAATTAAAAAAAGCTTGAGCTGACTTTATGGGCATATACATTAAGGTATTGTCGTACTCAAACATACCCATATCAAATATTGCTACAACTTTATATTCTTTCATTTTTGGTATTTCACCAGACAGTGCGTCAAATCCTTCAGGTGATATAAGCATAATGTTATCACCATAATCAATATTCAAAGCTTCTGCTAATCTTGCCCCTATTATGATACCTTCATCGAATTTTTCCACGTTACCCATAATTACATTATTCTTAACGGTAGTATTATTAAGTAAGTCTTTAGTTGACACACCACGGACTACGCTACCCACAATTCCACCATTTGATGCAACGATCACTTGATCATTGGTCATAGAAGTAGCTTTTAATACACCTGGGATTTTCTCAATAGATTTTAACACTGCGTGGTAATCTGAATTTATGCTTCTATCAAAGTAAACATTAATATGACCATTAATGCCAAGTACAGAGTCGAGCAGCTTTGCTCTGAACCCATTCATTACAGACATTACTACTATTAGCGTTGCAACTCCAAGAGCAATACCAATAATAGAAAACAAGGCCATTATAGAGCAAAATCTAGAATTCTTTGCTCGCAAATAGCGAATAGCCATAGTAAATTCAAAGGCAATAGACATTATACTAAGATTTAAATATCATACTTTTTATGCTTCATATAACTGTAATTTTTCCTTTACCTCAAATTAGGTTGTCTAAATTTAGCAAGCTTATAGAATATATTCAATATTCTATATTAAGACCTTCTATATATATCGTCCAATCTTACTATATCATTATCAGATAAAAACTTTCCTACCTGAAACTCAACTATCTCAAGAGGAAATCTTGTACTTTTATTCTCAATTTTATGAAACACCTTCCTTGGAATCTCTACTACATGATTTTTTGTTATAGCATATGTTTTGTCATCTAAACTCACGCATCCAACCCCTGATAGTATTATATGGTACTCATCTCTATAGTGGTGAAATTGCTTAGAAGTGCGGCTCAGTGGATTTATAAAAAGGTATTTTATAAGAAAATCCTTGCCCATTAAAACTACACTATAAAATCCCCATGGCTTAATCTCTTTCCTTATTGGCTTTACTTCCTTAACTTTATTAATGAACAACATTAGGCTCTTACTTGGCCGTTTATAAACTCTACCTAGTAAATTTTTTGCATCATTTTCTGTCATCAAAACTGGCTCTCTTCCTTTGGTTACAGCTTGAAACGACTCAAAATTCTTATTAAACCTCTTACTTAACTCTAAAACTGAACCCCAAGTGCCAACATCCATCCAATCGAAATTGGCTTCTATCATTACAATATTTTCTGCTTTTTCTATCACTAGGTGATCAATAGATGTATCACCCATTCCTGCACAATTTTGCTGTTCTAAATACAGAAATCTCTCTCGTGATACAAAATGCTTCATACTTTCACAACATAAATTATAGAGAGTCGGAGCAATTTTTTTTATCTCATCTATATAGCGTTTTGCTCTAAACACAAATATTCCAGAGTTCCAATAATGATCGTTACTTACCTTACGCTCGGGTTTTTCTGTAAAATCTTTTACTATATGACATTTTTCTTTCTGACCATATACTGCATTTATATAGCCGTATTCAGAATTGAATTCATGAGGCTTTACCCATAAGTGTTGAAAGTGCTATAAGTGGAGTGATACAAGGTGATTGACGGCATGTAAATTCCCTCCTGATAGTAAAACAATTGAACGTATAAAAGAATCATTAAGATCCAATGTGAATTGTAATAGTGCTATTTTGAATCCGTGTAGATTATTTTTGATTTTATAAACAAGAAATAACAAAGCCGTAATAATAATCATGTAAATATACACCTTCATGCCATTCATAGTATGGCTTAAAAAGTGCTTATATCCAAGATTTTGCTTTATAAATTTAAAGAATACCTCTATGTCCCACCTGCGCCTATATAGCTCTGTTACTTCATAAGCTAACATTTCAAGCAAGTTGGTTAAAAACCATATTTCATCTCCTGCCTTATTTCGAATTTTTATTAAACGTAGGTCATGCTTTTCTGCTACTTTACCTCGTGCACGATAAAGATTAACTATTATATCTTCTAAAATCTCTGATCCATCCGATTTTTGTTCTCCTATAACTTTGTTCCTGCTTATAACATCATGTTTTCTTCCTACTTTAACTCTTGTGATAAATTTGTACTCCTTTTCATCAAATTCGGCAAAAGTTCCAACTTTTCTGATTCCTCTATCAAATAATAAAATATCCTCTTTTTCAACTTTAGCTTCATTAATGGCTCTCACTAATGCTATATCTTCACTAATTTCTTCTTGTCCTTTACAAAATCTTATACTTGTCGGCAATTGATCCTTTAATCCTACACTCACTTTAACTTGACTGTCGTTACTTTTACCGCCTATTTTTAGCCCATCTTTTATGAGATATCCCGATAAATTTATGATTGTCGAATCAAACTTATGTAAATTATTTGATGTTTTTTGGGGTAATAGCTTTTTAATCTTGCTCATCAAATCAATATATACTCCCTTAAAATATTCTGGATTTATAACTTTTAACCTTTTTGACAAACCACTGTATGTTACTGTACTTTTATCGCTATTCTTATCCATTATACACCTGTTTATTACCATTTCTAGCGCTCTTAAGCTTGTTTTTTGCCCCATTAATATTAACTTCATTAGACCTTTAAATATAATCTTGCCCAACAATTTAGTATTACATTTATCTACTTCACTTAATTTTCCTAGCCTTTCTAAATCCTCATCTTTTATTAAATTTAGTACTCTTTCTATTTGATCCATTATTGCCTCCATTTTCTTGCAATAACAGTTCTTTATACTTTTCTGATACTACTTTCAACACTTATGGGCTTTACCCCAAAAGTGACTATAGAGTCAGTTTCAGAGGCTAGCTTAGACGCTTTCTCAATAGAAACATAAAAACTATTCAAATCACCTATAAAATGGTCTGAAGGCAGAACTAAGATTGTCTCGTTCCTATCGCAGAGAAGCACAGCAATTAGTGTTGCTGCCGCTGTCCCAATTTTAACTGGTTCAAAAACTACTTTACATTCCTGTAATGAATGTAATTCCTGCATCAATAATGACTCATATTGTATATTTGTGGTAATGATGGGTGGCATATAATCGCCTTTTAGCCTCAACAAAGTGTTGTGAAACATAGTATTCTGACTAAATATTTTCTGAAATTGCTTTGGCTTAGATAGAGGCCAAAGTCTGCTGCCACTACCACCACATAGTATTACAGGGCGCATATGGTTAAGAAATTTAATTAAATAATTAATATCTTATACTGAGGGCAAAATGCACGCAAGTTTTTGTTGTAAAATGATTAAATAGAGGGTGGGTATCAATTTAAAGTAATGGCTAATGAGGGTGTGTAGCGCCTTGCCCTTTCTGTGAATTCCTCTCATTTTGTAATTTCTCAACATAAACATTGCCGCTCTTTTTATTTCTAAACCCAGCTATTTCTTCATTAACTTTGTTTTGCGACTTTTCCTTTAAGCTTTCTCCAACACCTGGTTTTCTAGATTTATCTATACTTTCACTATTTTTGCTCAACCCCTTCTCTAAGTTTTTTTCAATATCTGATTTTCTAGCGTTAAGCTCTTTCCATGTACCAGCTATGCTAAGTGGCTTATGATCCTTCTGCTTCGGCTTTGGCCTTTCCCCATCTGTAACAACATTAAAGTCGCTTTTTACTTCTTTCCAACATTCTTTCAATTGGTGTTTCCACATAGTAAGATAAGCATCACCATACTTTTTCTCATTTGCTACAAACAATAAAATTGGAGCCTTAAGTATGGTAGCTCCCATATTCACTAAATTTTTTACTGCCATTGCAGGGGTGAACAAAAGATAGCCAAAAGATTTTGCAACTCGATTTTTTCTAGCTATCAAATTCTCTCCTAATTTCATAGGAATGAAAGTCAGCAGCCTAGCACAAATCTTAGCTAAACCCGCAGCAAAAACAATAGGAACAGATATCAGACTTTTATCTAGCTCTAGACTACCATTTTGATCTCTAATTTCTGAAAAATTAGTGCTTAATTTTTTATAATTACTAATGTATAGTAATTCTCCATTTCTTCCCTTTTCATCAACAACTCCCTGAACTTTACCCTCTCCATTTTTTACCTTTTTCATTAGCACAGAAGAGTGAGTTAATTCAAACAGATCATTAGTTCTTTTAGCTTCAAAAATTGGAATATGTTTTTCAAGATCGATTTTTGAAAACTCAAATGGTTTATAGTAGCCATCATAATGCTTAACATCCTTGTTTTCTTCCCGATTAACTAAAAAGTCAATGGTAAAATAGGACCTATCATCCGTTTTCTCGACAAGAGCTAATTCAAAAATTTTCTTGCCATACGAAAGTTTATATATAGTTTCACCATTACTATTCTTACTTTCTATAACTTTCCCAGATTTTACAATCTGATCGTAATTCTTTGGGTATTTGCATTTTCTTCCATCTGTATATGTCATTACCTTTCTAAGATCCTTGACATAAATTTGAGATTCAGACGAAGCAAATAAACCTTTTGCTTTAAGAGTAAAATCTGCTACTCCTTTTTTTAACACTCTGAACATGTTGTCAAACCAAAATCGCTATAGTTCAATAATAAAATTAGTAAACTAATAATATATTAACACAGAATTAACAATTTTACAAGAAAATATGCCTATAAAAGAAAAAAGTCGTAAAAGCAAGGACTATATAAGTAATGCTTGATAAGTATTTTATGCATGTAATTGTAAAAATCCTTAGAGGTACGCTGCCTATATAATCTTCACACACTACCTGCATTCCAAGAACTGCATGCCAAAAAATGCAAAACACCAGTATAACAAAAAACAAAAGCTCTAGTGGATGATTAATAAATTTTTCACTAAAAGGCAAAGAGCTATCAGTATAAAATCTGCAAGAAAATGAATAGATAAACCAAGGAAACAGGAACAGTAAAATTACCGCAGAAACACGCTGGATCCACCAATGATGTACTGAATTTACAGATTGACTCATATACAAATAAATAAAAAAGCCATAGTAGAAAGAAACAGCATTATTATTAGTAACATAGCACTTTTTGAAACACTAGCAATTTCTAAATTAAGCCCAGCATCCCACAATAAATGACGAATACCATTAAGAAAATGATACATAAAGCTTATAAAGCATAAGATATAAGCTAATTTAGCAAGGGGAGTGAACAATAATACATTTAAGCACCTTACTACAACTAACTTAGGGGAGTAAACATATAATATAAAATACCAAGAAAGTATGATTAATAAAAGAAATAGCAAGATACCAGTCAATCTATGCATAATAGAAAAAAAACTAGTAACTTGTACTTTATATATTTCTAGATGTGGGGAAAGAGGCCTATTACTCATAAAATTTCGTTATCGAGAAATTAAAAAATAAAGTAGAAGTAAAGACAGCAGTATAGTACATAATGACACTATTATTTGAAATGGTGAATTACGTACAAAGCCTAAGGAGGTAATCCAGCTGCAGATTCCCCTACTGCTACCTTGTTACGACTTCACCCCAGTCACTGATCCCACTTTAAATAACTCCTTCCTTGCGGTTAGGCCATTAGCTTCGAGTGAAACCAATTCCCATGGCGTGACGGGCAGTGTGTACAAGACCCGAGAACGTATTCACCGTGGCATGCTGATCCACGATTACTAGCGATTCCAACTTCATGCACTCGAGTTGCAGAGTACAATCCGAACTGAGATGTCTTTTAGGGATTAGCTTAGGCTTGCGCACCTTGCAGCCCACTGTAGACACCATTGTAGCACGTGTGTAGCCCACTTCATAAAGGCCATGATGACTTGACATCATCCCCATCTTCCTCCAGCTTATCACTGGCAGTTTCCTTAAAGTGCTCAGCATTACCTGATGGCAACTAAGGATGAGGGTTGCGCTCGTTGCGGGACTTAACCCAACATCTCACGACACGAGCTGACGACAGCCATGCAACACCTGTGTAAAATCCGGCCGAACCGACCCTATCCCTTCGAATAGGTATGATTTCCATGTCAAGAAGTGGTAAGGTTTTTCGCGTTGCATCGAATTAAACCACATGCTCCACCGCTTGTGCGGGTCCCCGTCAATTCCTTTGAGTTTTAATCTTGCGACCGTAGTCCCCAGGCGGAATGTTTAACGCGTTAGCTGTAATACAGAAAGTAAACTTCCCATATTTAACATTCATCGTTTACAGCGTGGACTACCAGGGTATCTAATCCTGTTTGCTCCCCACGCCTTCGCGCCTCAGCGTCAGATTTGAACCAGATAGACGCCTTCGCCACTGGTGTTCCTCCTAATATTTACGAATTTTACCTCTACATCAGGAATTCCTCTATCCTCTTTCAATCTCTAGATTAATAGTTTTAAAAGCAATTCCAAGGTTAAGCCTCGGGATTTCACTTTTAACTTATTAATCAGCCTACGCGCCCTTTACGCCCAATAATTCCGAATAACGCTAGCCCTCTCCGTATTACCGCGGCTGCTGGCACGGAGTTAGCCAGGACTTCTTCTGTGAGTACCGTCATTATCTTCCTCACTAAAAGAGCTTTACAACCCAAGGGCCTTCTTCACTCATGCGACATGGCTGGATCAGGCTTTCGCCCATTGTCCAATATTCCCCACTGCTGCCTCCCGTAGAAGTCTGGACCGTATCTCAGTTCCAGTGTGGCTGATCATCCTCTCAGATCAGCTATAGATCATTGCCTTGGTAGGCTATTACTCCACCAACTAGCTAATCTAATATAGGCTCATCTAATAGCAATAAATTTTTCCCCCGTAGGGCGTATACGGTATTAGTTGCCGTTTCCAACAATTATTCCGTACTACTAGGTAGATTCCTATATATTACTCACCCGTCTGCCACTAAGTTATACCATAGCAAGCTATAATATAACTCCGTTCGACTTGCATGTGTTAGGCCTGCCGCCAGCGTTCATTCTGAGCCAGGATCAAACTCTCAAATTTAGACTTCAACCTACAAAAGGTTGAGGGTACATCGGATAAATCCGACAAAAAATAATTTAGCTTAATACTGCTGTCTTTATTTCTACTTTAGAAATATTTTAATCTCCAACTATTCAAACAACTTCGAGGACATTATCACGTGATATAATCACTATGTCAATATGTTTTTGCAAATCAAAAGCATTAATGTATAAATATATAACTATTTGGAATATTACCATGAAAAAATACATCTTTCTGCTTGCACTCGCACCAATGTTAGTTGGCATCACATTATACTTATTGCGCAACATTGATAACAAAAAACAATCTATAACTGCAGGTGACAAATTTTACGAAGTATTATTCTTAAAAAAAGATAGTAAGCCGCTGCTAGAAGAAATAGATTCAAACTGGGGATATTTAGCAAATTTTGAACACGCATTCAATCATATCTCAGATTCAATGCCAACAGACATAGCATCTATTATTTATAATGATTTGGCAGATGATAAAGATGCTCCTAATGTTTTGCGTGAGTTAGCACAATACTTAGAGGTAATGAGCTTACTTCACTCCAACGATGAAAAAATAAATAAAGATAAAATTGATAATTTAGAATCAAGTGCAGTGTACCCTTATTCAAGCCAAGAAGCTATCGCTGTAGTAAAGATACATAATAACGACATTAAAGGTGCAATTGAAATATTGCATTCATTATTAAATGATAGAGAATGTCCTACTCTAATCAAGTCCAATGCACAAGAATTACTTCTAGTATACGAAAACTAAAAACTTGCTTGCATAACAATTTGGCAGCGCATCCAATGAAATAAAGAGCTTTACTTGACAAGCCTCTCTATTTTATTATAGCACTAAAAGTAGTTATGACTCAAAATTTGTTTTTGACCTGCAGAATCAATCACAAAATCCAGTAAAAACTTAGGTGTTTATTGGTAGATTACGTAAAATTATAGCGGTTTTTTTAAATTTTTTCTATACTCAGCCAAGTCACGCTTGTTAGAACATTATTACAGCACCACTTACAGTAATATAGAGTCAAAACTTTACTACTCAGAGGTTCTTTTACCTTTTTTTATTTAATAAGACCTCTCTATATTTATAGTTAATATATCAAAGAATAAACTTCACTAGTAGAATATCATTCTAGTATTAGAATGACAAAAAGAGAATAAAATCGCAATAGCTACGTATCAAGCACCGTCGTATTTTCTCTATGTTTTAGATTACTTTGTTCCCCCCTTTACCATTCAGCTATGCAGATAGTTACTACAAACCGCAAAGATGTTTAAAAGAAATCTAATTTTTATCAACTCATACATTTCATTACCAACTTCACAACAAGGTTCTGCAGTTGGATAAAAATAATCAAAAAAGAAATAATCCTTTAGTATTTCTTTGCTGCGTCCAGAATTATAGTAAGTATCAAGCCCTACTTTAAATATCAACAAAAGTATGTTTATACTTTTTCCAAATTACCCTCCCCCAAACTGGTCTGTGATGTTTGATAGGTATACATCTCGATCATTTAACCCTTTGCTCTTATATTTACCAAGCATACTTTTCATTTTATAGCTAACCAAACAACCTCAGTCACATTTGCAACAATCACATGCTTTACACCATATTCATTTAGAACCAAATGCATTACATATTTCACTAACCGCTTTATTTCAATACTTTTTCTGCTTTAAACCCTAGTTATGGATTAGAAAACAGATAATAGTAGAATTAATAAAGAGGGAAATAGGGTAAACTCGAATATTTTAGCAATAATTAAGAGGTTACCCATGAAAAAAGATATTTTACTGTTTTATAGAAGATTTTTGTCGCATTGCTGATGAAAAATTTTCAGAAAAGCTCATATCAAGTAGCAAAAAACCAACAAGAATACCTGAAATTACTGTATCAGAAATACTTACTATAATCTTACTTTATCACCAATCGCCGTGCAAAAATTTCAAGTTTTTTTTACTTGAATTATCTTAAATTATTGTACAATTCTGAGTTTTCAAAACTCCCGTCATATCATAGGTTTGTTGCTTTAAAATCGAGAGTTTTATGGTATTTAGCTTTGCTTTTGCAGTGGTTCTGCAAGCAAGCGAAAATTACTGAAATTTCCTATATTGATACAACTGCAATCGCTGTTTGCCACACAAAAAGGATTTCAAAAATAAAGCTTTCAAAGAGTTAGCAAATATAGGAAAGACTATCTATGGATGGTTTTTAGGTTTTAAATTACATCTGGTAATTAATGAAATAGGTGAAGTTCAAGCTATTACACTAACTAAAGGCAACGTTGATGACAGAAAACCTGTACCAAATTTGACTAAAAATTTGACAGGACTTTTGTTCGGAGATAAGGGCTATATAAAGAAAGAGCTCTTTGAGAAACTCTTCGACAGAGGCCTAAAACTTATCACTAAAGTGAAAAAAGGCATGAAAAACGCATTGATTTTACTAAAAGAGAAGATTTTATTGAGAAAAAGGTCGATTATTGAGACGGTTTTTGGTTGTTTGAAAAACAAATTTGAGCTTACGCCACAGATCGCCAATAAATTTTATGGTACATATTTTCAACATTAATTTCATATTCCATTCAGTCAAAAAAGCCTTCTATTTCTAAGCTTTATTGCTTTAGTTAATCCATAACTGGGGTTTTAACATTGGTATAAGCAGTGGCACCCATAATATTATTTCTGTCGATTATAATGAAAAATGAATCTCCTTTACCTACGTCTGGATGATGTTTAATTACTGTGTTTAGCTGATTAACTAAACGAAATTTATTGAGGAAATAAGAAAAAATAGGGTTAAGAATTTCAGATGCTGTTGCATATAAAATCTCATAGTTATGACCTTGTTGTTCATAGTATCGATCAAAAAATGAGCATCTCCATGATGGCTTAAATTCTTCTAAACCTAAATACTTTGCTACATATTCAACAACAACAAGGCCATTGCTAAAAGATCTTCCTTAATAAAAAAGGGCATTAAGTTTTACGTTTCTTACAAAGGATAAGTTATTTAAAATTTCAATAATTGCACCATCATCAGATAAACTATCACCCAGAACACAAAAATTTTTACACTCTGAATTAGAGTTATTATTTTTATTTGCCATAACATTCAATATCTAATCATACTGCTCTATGAAACCTATAAAAAAAGAAAAACAGGGTAAAATTATAGAACTTTGGCTGAATTTTACCTATTTTTTGAGTAGCCCTTCTGCCTTAAAAGAAACCCCTAAGTTTTTTAGCACGGCTTGGATGTTTCAACTTACGTAGTGCTTTTGCCTCTATTTGCCTAATTCTCTCACGTGTAACATTAAAAATTTTTCCTACTTCTTCTAAGGTATGCTCCTTTCCATCTTTACCAAGGCCAAAGCGCATCCTTAGAATTCTTTCTTCTTTTGGTGTTAAAGTTGCAAGAACATTGGTCGTGATGCCACGCAAGTCGGCAAGTATTGCAGCATCCTCTGGTTTAGAAACTCGCTTATCTTCTATACAATCACCGAAGGTACTACTATCATCCTTTCCTGTTGGAGCTTCAAGACTTACCGGATCTCTTGCTATCTTCATAACTTTGCGTATTCTTTCTATCGGCATCTCCAATTCTATACCCAATTCCTCTAATGTAGGCTCTCTACCCATTCCATGAGTCATCTTTCTTAATGCTTTGTTGATTTTACTGATAATTTCCACCATATGTACTGGTATTCTAACTACTTTAGACTGTTCAGGTATTGCCCTAGTGATTGATTGTTTTACCCACCAAGTACCATAAGTCGAAAATTTATACCCACGTTTGTAATCAAACTTATCCACAGCTTTCATAAGACCAATATTACCTTCTTGTATCAAATCAAGCAGATCAAGGCCTCTTTTTGAATACTTTTTAGCAATTGAAACCACTAGCCTTAAATTAGCCTTTATCATCTCTTGCTTTGCTTCAGAGACTTCTCGTTCGTGTTTTTGTATTCTCTTGATTAGCTCCTTAAACTCTTGTACCTTATCTCCTTGTACATAATTCTTAATATTTCTTAAGGCACTAGCTATATATTCATAGTTGTCGTTTACAAACCTTAAGAATTTATTTTTTAATTCACCTGTAAAAAGGGATTGATTTTTATTCTTCTTTAGAAGATTGATTTCGCTCAATTCGTGCTCTAAAAACACAGCACAATAAATATTATAGAAACTTTCTCTATCAATATCGTACTTTCTAGCCTCAGTAATAAGATTAGCTTCTTCAAACGTGATTAGCCTATTTATTTCGTAAAGTTTTTGTGTAATTTTGGTAATAGCAGCATCACTAAACTGAATTTGTAATGCTACAGACCATATTTGATTATATAAATTTTCTAGCTCATTAGAGAAATCTTTAGAACTTTTTTTCAATACCAATGCTTCATTTGTTAAAGCAATGATCTCATCCAATGCCGTGATAACCTTTGGCAATAAATCACTTTCCATTTCAAGAACAGAAATATTTAAGTTAGCTGAACTTATGTCTTCACTCTCATTTCCCTTTTCATCATCATTAATACAATCTCCAGCATCTTCAGCTTCACTTTCTTCTTTGTCTACCATATTGAAATCAGAGTTATAAATTGCATCCAGATTTATAATTTCTCTCAGCAAAAAAGCTCCACCACTTAAATCATCACGCCATGTTTTGATCATGTTAAATGCCACTGATGTTTCAATTATTGCACGTAACATGTTATGCTTTTCAGATTCAATTTTTTTTGCTATCTTAATTTCATCTGCTCGTGACAAAAGCTTTACAGAGCTCATATCTTGTAAATAAATCCTTACCGGATCATCATTTTGCACTAAAATTGTAGTAGTATTCAACGATGTCTCATCATCATCAAGCTTATTACCATCATCATTAGAAGGAGCTTCTTCCTCATCTTCACTACTTTCCAGTATGTTAATTCCAGAGTCTTGCAATAAAGCTATAGTATCATCTATAAAATCAGGTGAAAAATTTTCATCTGACAACTTATCATTTATATCATCAAAAGTGATAACACCACCCTTTCTCATACTTTTAGCTACAAGATCTTTGATGATTTTTTTCCTATCTTCCGTATCATTAATAGCTGACATCATTACCTTTACAGTTTATAATTTTATTTCTTAATTATCAAATAAACTTACAATTAGCAAGCTTATAGTTTTATTCTTAATTTATAGTTACTTCCTACTTCATATAGTTCAAGATACTGTCAATTTATTCATACTCTTCTTAATCAACCACTCTCTCCATTCTTACTGCTATGGACAATCCAACTGAAAATGTTGCAATTCCAACCACTATAGCAGTAAGCATTAAGACGTGAGGTATAGGATTGGTATATAAGTGAAAATTTGCAGTCAATATAGGAGGTAAAGAACTTTTTATATATCCCAAAGATATGTAAAATAACAAAACAGATGCTTGTAAGACACTTAATCCCATCATTTTTTTGATTAAGTTTTTATCATTTACAATGATATACAAACCTAGCACCATTAATATAGTAATGCTTACATAATTATATAGAGTCATTATTTTCTCTTACGAGCAAAATTTATATATATGATTAACATGGAAGAGGAGACGGTAAGTAATACACCCAGCTCCACTAAGAAAATACCCAATTTTTGACCTGTCCTACTGTCAGTTGACAATATACTATAGGATAAAAAATTTTGGTCAAACAAAACTGTTACAATACCCGTTCCTCCATAGATTAAAATACCTAGCACGTTAGTAAATTTGATCGTAGAGTAAGGTATTGCTTGTAAAGTTGTAGATATACCAAATAACATTGAATATAATATTATCCCAGAAGCAACAATTATTCCTGCCTGAAAACCTCCACCTGGAGTGTAGTCACCGTGAAACTGTATGTATAAACCAAATAAAATGATAAAAGGTATCATCAAAAATGTTACTACACTTAACACCGGATCTTTAATCACTTTCTTTCTCTTCTTTTAATATTAACATTATACAAAGTGCAGCAGTAAAAACTACTATAGTTTCTCCAAATGTGTCATATCCACGAAAGCTTGCTAAAATAGCTGTCACTATATTAGGAATACCAATAGCCTTTTCAGTATTTTCTACATAATAAGGAGCAATGTGCAAGTGGATTGGAGCATCATGACTGCCAAAATCTGGCAATTGAATCATAAAATATGATAAACATGCAGTCAAAGATAACATAAAAAAAAGTGTGGCGGGGCTATGAGATAAATTTGCTTTGTGATTCTTTATCAAAGAGAGTGCTGCAAACGTAAAGACTGTGCTCAATCCTGCACCAACAGAAGCTTCAGTAATTGCAACATCTGGCGCATTCATAATCAAGTACATAAGTGCAATAAGTGCACTAAATACACACATTAGAACAGCACTTACAACCAAATGTTTCGAAAGAACTATAAAAACTGTAACCGTGAGTAACAGTAAAAGTAATATTAGATTCAGTATTTCCAGCATCTTAACCTTCTTTAATAGTCTTTACTTTTATAATGAGTACGCGCTAAAATATAACTGTTAGTTGAATTGGCTATCCATATTATAAAAATCAATAATATAATTTTAATAGTATTGATTGAAAGTTTATTTTGCCAAGCAAAACCCATCAACAACAACATTGCGCCACTAGAATCTGCAATACCTGCAGCATGTAGCCTAGTATAGAAATTAGGAAATACTATTACTCCTACGCTTGAAATGACTATTAAACAAATACCTAAAAATATGAGAATGGATGCTACCATAAATTATCAAAACAACATTAATCTCATTAGTGCTATAGTTGATATAAAGCTGATGCTAGCATATAGTAATGCTATATCAATTAAAAAAAAATCATTCAGAATAATCGATATTGCTGTTATGAGTAAAACTACTTGTGTTGATAAATTATTGAATGCTAAAACCTTATTGTACACATCACTTGACCTAAATACTATACAACATAACATTACACTCATACAGAATAAAAGGGCATAGATAGCAATACTAATCATTTACAAGCTATTATACCTCTGCAGATTTCTAAATCGGTACTTCTTCATCATTATCTTGATCATCTATTTCATCATCTTGGCTTTTTTGACTTATATCCAGATTTGTGTTAAATTGATGATCAGGAAAATTTAACAAACTTGCTAGCTTACTTGAACTACTACTATAAGCATTATTTGTGTTTCCTTTCATGTACTCCTTGCACCTTTTCACCAAAAGGTTAAACAACTCATGAGTATTCACCTTCTTTTCTGCTATTTCATATAAAGAAACTATGGTATCCTTATGACCTTTAAACTTAACCATTTCAACGGGATCGCTTGCCCCTGTACTCAAATCATGTGTTCTTTGACTCGCTAGCAGAACCAATTTAAAACGATTGTGTACCTGCTCTACACACTTTTCTACAATAGACTCAACCATAAAATACTACCTTGATAAGCTTTATACTATATCACAAAAAATAAGATGTCAACTTCGCATCTATTGAGATCCAATTCTACATTCTACTTTTTCTTCTTTAGCTTTTACTGATTGATTTTCTGTTATTGTAATTATTATTTCATGATCAAGCTTTTTCAAAAAACCTAACAGTCTCTCTAAAGAAAAACCATTTGTCTTACCACTTTTAATTTGTGACACCTTTGGTTGATCAATACCAAGTTTCTCAGCCGCACAAGCTTGAGTCCAAGTATTTTTTCCTATAATTTTACTTATTATGCCAAGCAATTTTTTTTTTATTGCTTCACTATCCAGATTGTTTAATGATATTGTTTCCATAATTTTTACTCTCACATACCAACTAGCTTTATTAAATATTATATCATAATATTTAATATACCAATATATTAATAGTATATAACTTGTCAATAACTATCTGATACTCAAAATTTTAAATTGACTATAATTTTTATCAAAATACTAGTAATTTCAAAATATTATTTTATAAAAAACTTACTATTTAAAGAGAATAAGTTGAAATTGCAAAGTTTAAAATACAGAAATAATCATTTTACAAACTCGTTTTAGAGACTGTACATGATATCAAGAAAGGAATAAAGCCGGAGATAGAGTATGTAAATTATGAAAACAGAGCAAGATGAGTAGGAGAAAAACTGAGTAGAGTTCTGTAGAAAGAAACAAAATCAAGAAGATTTAGGATGTATTTTATATAGTGTTACAGGTCCTAAAAAGTGGCTTCAGTGAATCAACAATGTTTTCAAAATGGCAAGATTATTTTAATAAATGAAGTAAAAAACATAGCGGAAGTAAAGAAAGTGTTTTGAAACATATATAAAAAAGTAGTTGCAAAGAAACAAATAAAAGGGTTTAACTGTACAGATCTTTGCCGTATTGTAAAAAGGTAATTCTCTAATACTCTTATAGAAAAGTGTAGACAATTGTGATAAGCAAAATTCAATACTAGCTTACAAATCGTCTTCTTGCTTCCACCGCTTTGCTTCTAAAAAGATTATGAATAGACCCTTAATATCCGAAATTTATACCTCTATATTTTAATATAGGGATTCATTTCAATTTTTAAAGTTTCTATTTAATGAGAATGCTATATCATATTCGTAATTAATTTAAATATCTGTTGCTTCTGAAATACTATTTGGTTAGTAAATAAAATCATGTCTAATACAGAAAAAATGAAAAAGGATGTTGCTGTAATTATGGGAAGCGAGTCGGATTATGGCACTATGGTGCATGCTATTAACCTATTAAAAGAATTGGAAATTTCACATGATGTATTTATAATATCCGCACATAGAACGCCAGAGAGACTCTTTAATTTTACTAAGTCTGCTCAAGAAAAAGGCTTTAAGGTTATTATAGCTGGTGCAGGAGGAGCGGCTCATTTACCTGGTATGGTTGCATCGCTCACTTATTTACCTGTTATCGGTATTCCTGTGCATAGCAAACAATTAAATGGGCTAGATAGTCTATTATCTATAGTGCAGATGCCAAAAGGTGTTCCAGTTTCAACAATGTCTATAGGAGAGAGTGGAGCATGCAATGCCGCTATTACTGCTGCATCTATATTGTCGATTTCTAATAGTGAAATTGCAGATAGATTAAAAAAATGGAGAGAGGAGCAAACTCAAGCAGTAAAAGAAAAACCAACATTATAATGGCAATAGTTCTTTTAGATACAAAAACCATAAATCGTATAGCAGCAGGAGAGGTAATAGAAAGGCCTGCAAGTGTGGTAAAGGAATTAGTGGAAAATGCAATAGATGCCAGAAGCTCAGAGATAGAAATTAAGATAGAAAGTGGTGGGCGTAACCTCATTACTGTAATCGATGATGGTAGCGGAGTAAAAAAGGATGATTTAGAACTTGCGTTTATGCGCCATGCTACTTCAAAATTGAGTGACAGTGAGTTGATAGAGATCAAGCATCTTGGCTTTAGAGGAGAAGCTTTGCCTTCAATTGCAGCAGTAAGCAGAATAAAATTATCATCTAAGGCAAGCAAAGCAGATCAAGCATGGTCTATAAGGTATGAGGGAGAAGAAAAAATAGGAGAGCTTGTTCCTTATCCTTTATCGATAGGAACATATATTGAAGTACGAGATTTATTTTTTGCCACACCAAATAGACTCAAATTTCTCAAAACCGAAAGGGCAGAAACACAAAGCATTGTTGATATTGTAAACAACTTAGCAATGATCAATTATGGAATTGAGTTTACTCTTATCTCCGATAATAAGAAACTTCTTAAGTATGCTAAGCAGACCTCATTATTTAGCAGGCTATGCGAAGTAGAAAAAGAATTTCATGAAAACTCTTTGCAAATTAGTGAAGAAGAAGATGGCATTAGACTTACAGGCTACATCTGTAAACCTACTCTCAATCGTAGCAATTCAACTCAGATCTATACATTTGTTAATGGTAGACCAATTAAAGACAATCTACTTATTGGCGCAATCCGTTATGCGTATCATGATCTTATTCCAAGCAATAGATATCCCTTTGCAGCGTTGCACTTAGAGATACCGTATGATCAAGTAGATGTAAATGTGCATCCAAATAAATCAGAGGTAAGGTTTCAGAACAAGAGGCTAATATATGAAATAGTGAGAAGAGGGCTAATAAAAGTATTATCAAAGAGAATAGATCTTGCAGAAACTGTGGTGAGCCAGACTGAGATAACAAGGAATCATCTATCATCAGATCCTTTTAGTAGGTCTAGTCTTAAAAATGAATTTTATGGAAGAAGGTCTGATCCTTTTGAAAACCAGTTAATGAGAGAATTTACTTCTCCAAATATAGAGACAAAAAGCTTATCAGAACATTCAAAATCGTTTGATTATACTGGTATGCAAAAATCTCCTCCGCGAGCGGAAACTACAATTTTGGAAAAGAAACAAATCGATCTAATAAGGGACTATCCACTTGGGTTTGCACACTGTCAAATGTACAATACTTATATTATTGCCGAGGTAAGAGACAAACTAATTATAGTAGATCAGCATGCAGCCCATGAAAGACTAGTATACGAGTGCTTAAAGGAGAGATCAAGTATAAAAAGACAAAAACTTCTTTTGCCTGAAATGGTTGAAATCAAAAATCAAGCTGGAATGGAGATGATTAAAACTTATAAAGATAAACTTTTTGAGATGGGTTTTGAGATTGAAATTAAATCAGAAAATAAGATCATAGTAAAAGAAGTGCCTGCAATCTTAGGAACAGTAGACACAAAGAGAATGCTCATTGATATAGTGGATAGACTAACAGAAATAGAAGATATATTACCTATAGAGGATAAGGTGAATAAAATACTAGCCACAATTGCTTGTTATGGATCAATAAGAGCAGGCAGAAAGATGAAATTGGAGGAGATGAATGAATTATTGAGGCAAATGGAAAAGACACCTTATTCTGGACAATGTAATCACGGAAGGCCAACCTATATAGAAATGAAATTAAGCGATATTGAAAAGTTATTTGAGCGAAGGTGATAAGTTATCACAAATATGTATAGATTATACAACCCTAGTTTCGTCATCTCAAAACTCAGATACACAATTGTTTAAACATTGCAATTTGCAGGTAATTTGCATAGTAGATAATGTCATTCCATCACTTGACAATGATTTATTACGCAGCTACTTGATTAAAATTAAGTTTCCTAAATCCCAGGCATTGTCTTTTATGTTAATAATTAATATACAACTAAAAATACTTATCAAAAACGACAATAAAGAGTTTAAAAAAGCCAGAAAATTCTATAGAATCAACCGTACTGTATAGAGAAAAGAAAGTGTATGATAATATTCTTCGTTTCAATTTGCAAACAAAATAGTTTTGCATTTTTCGATAAGATTAAGTAATATCAGCGTATTAGTTATACAATTAATAATTTTTATGGATGAGCGTAATCCTTGGAATCTTGGAAAGAAACCGTCAGGTCCAAGTAATGAAGATATTTTAAGTAAAGCTGTGTCTGATATAAGATGCTTTTTTAATGGTTTAACCAGAAATAGAGGGAAAAAACCTTATTTCATCATTTTCATTGTTTTGTTGTTTTATTTTTGTACTGGTTTCTATATTGTCCATCCGAGTGAGGAAGGTATAGAACTTACTTTTGGCAAATATTCCAATACAGAAACATCTGGTTTGCGTTATCACTTTCCCTACCCTATTGGTAAGGTTTTTAAAGTGAATGTTAAAGAAGTAAATCGTGAAGAAATTGGGATAAGCAGCTCTTATGGGCGAGATATAGATCGTGGTGAAGGAGTGATGCTTACCGGAGATGAGAATATAGTCAACGTTAACTTTGAGGTCCAGTGGCAAGTTAGAGATGCCAAAGATTATTTATTCAAAGTGCGGGATTATAAACCTGGTTTCAGCGTTAAAAATGCTGCTGAAAGTGCTATGAGAGAAATAATAGGTAAAAATACGATCTCTTTTGCACTCGAAGGTCAAGGTAGGGCTGAAATCTCCAGAGATACTAAAATTTTATTGCAACAGATTCTTGATGGATATCAAATGGGTATAGAAGTTTTATCTGTTCAAATGAAAAAAATTGACCCACCAGAAAAAGTGATTAGCTCATTTAGGGATGTCCAAAGTGCTCGTGCAGATAAGGAGCGTACTATAAACGAAGCATATGCTTACAGTAATGATATTATACCTCGTGCAAAAGGTGAGGCAATAAAGATAAAGTTAGATGCAGAAGCATATGAGAACGAAATAATAAATGAAGCGAAAGGTAATGCAAATCGCTTTTTATCTCTTTATGAAGAATATAGACAAAATCCTTCTCTTGTTAAGAATCGTATTTATCTTGAAACTATGGAAAATATTTTCAGCAAGGTAGATAAGTTTGTTATAACAGACGATCTGAAAGGTATGTTCTCTTATTTACCTCTTACAAATTTAGGGAAATAGTCATGAGTAGTAATATTAAAATTGTTTTTGCTTTTATATTTGTTGTATTATTGATTGCCTTATCTAATTCAATCTTCGTTGTTCAAGAAACAAAACAAGCGATAGTTATACAACTTGGTAAGGTCGTAAAAGATGTTAGGGACAGTGGTTTATATTTTAAGCTACCATTTATAAATAACGTAGAATTTCTTGATAAGAGAATTTTAGATCTAAGTCCTGATAAAACTCCAAGGGAAGTGATAACTGCAGATCAAAAGCGTATTATAGTAGATGCTTATGCAAAATATAAAATAATAGATCCTATCACTTTTTATCAAACTGTGAAAAGTGAATCAGGGCTAGTTAGAAGATTATATCCTGTCATAGAAGCTCACATAAGGGAGAATATAGGAAGATTTTCATTAATTAGTTTATTGAATGAAAAGAGATCAGAAGTTATGCAATTAATTCAACGTGGAGTTTATTCTGAAGCTGGAAAATTTGGCATAGAAATAATAGATGTAAGAATTAAGAGAGCAGATCTACCAGAAGAAAATAGTTCTGCAATATTTCGCCGCATGCAAACTGAAAGGGAAAAGGAAGCAAAAGAAATTAGAGCAGAAGGAGAACAAGCTGGACAAGAAATTAGATCAAAAGCTGATAAATTAAAAAGGGGAATTGTCTCTAGTGCAGTAAAAGAATCACATGAAATAAGAGGCCGTGGTTATGCTGAAGCAACTAGAATCTATAATGAGGCATTTAAGGCTGATGAAGAGTTCTTTAACTTTTATCGCTCTATGAAAGCTTACAATAAATCATTTGCTGAGGGTAATACTAAATTTGTGCTTTCACCAAATAATAATTTCTTAGATATTTTGAACAAGGGATGGAAATAGTTTATGAAAATTATTTTATCTATATTTGCATATTTTTTAATTTCGTTTTCTTCACATGCTAATCTGTTTACAAAAACAGTTGCAGATCCTGTATGTAGTTGTAACAAAGGGCTTGCTGATATAGTGGAAGAACTTATTCCCGCAGTTGTAAATATTTCAAGTGAGCAAATAGTTAAGCAAGAAAATAACAGTAGAACTAAAATTCCCTTTACGCCAAGAAATAATTTCTTTGATGACTTTAGAGAATTTTTCGAGCATTTTGATCAATTTTTTGATAGAGCTCCTAGCATTAATAGAGAAGTGACGTTACTTGGGTCTGGATTTATTATAGATAAAAGTGGAACCATAGTAACCAACTATCACGTTATTAAAAATGCCCAAGATATTACAGTTACTATGAACGATAATACTTATTTCAAAGCAGAAGTTTTAGGCTATGATGCAAAAACTGATCTTGCTGTGCTTAAGATTAATTCTGATAAAGATCTTCCTTTTGTTGAATTTGGTAATTCTGATAAAGCAAGAGTTGGTGATACAGTTATTGCAATAGGCAACCCTTTTGGTTTGGGTGGCTCTGTAAGTACAGGAATTGTGTCTGCAAGATCTAGAGACATTAGTATTGGTACTATGAATGAATTTATTCAAACTGATGCTGCAATTAATAGAGGTAACTCAGGGGGACCACTATTTCATCTAAATGGAAAAGTTATAGGCATTAATACTGCTATTTATTCCCCATCTGAGTCTGGCGGTAACGTGGGTATAGGCTTTGCTATACCATCTAATCTAGCTATTTCAATTATTGATACATTAAAAAGTGGTAAAAAAATAAAACATGGTTGGCTTGGCGTGCAAGTTCAGCCTATAACAAAAGAATTTGCTGAATCCTTGGGTTTAAAAGATATCAAAGGTGCATTAGTTGCAAGCGTAGTAAAGGGCAGTCCTGCAGAGAAAGGAGGAATCAAAGTAGGTGATATACTATTAGAGTTTGACGGCAAAAAAATTGATAGAATGACGCAATTACCTCATATTGTTTCACGAACTGAGCCCGGAAAGAAAGTACAGGTTAAGTTACTTAGAAAAGGTAAAGAAGTCAATATCAAGGTTGCAATCGAGGAATCTACAAATGATGATTCAGGTAATAATCAAGAAGAAAATAAATCAACATCTAGTTATATAAGTGGTTTAACCGTTTCAAATTTGCCAAAAGAACTAAAAAATAATGCACCCACAAAGGGTGTAGTAGTTACTAGTGTAAATAGTAGTAGTAATTCTACACTACGTGTTATTAAGAAAGGTGATATAATTATTCAACTAGATGGAATCGATATTGAAAATACTAATGATTTTCAAAAACAAATTGATTCAGCAGTAAAAAAAGACGGCAAAGATTCAGTAATGTTGCTTATTTACCGCAATGGAAACCAGTTTTTTACTTCAATCAAATTGAAGAAGTAGCTATTTATCTAGCTGGTCATGAAAAAATTGCTTGACAAATTTAACTAGCTTCTTTATCCTGAGGGTAAGGGTGTTTCTTTAGATTAATAAAATTTATTCCTATACTGAAAACGTTTCCAGCGAGATTATGGAAGAACTGGAACGACATCATCTATCAGATGAAAGAGCTATAGTAGTAAGAAATTCGATAATATAAAGCATTTTTATGCTCAGTTGTAAAAAAATAACTTTCTTTCACAAATTAGTTTATAATTAAATTAGTATAAAGCATAATCATATTTACTTATCATCATTATTAATCAATAATTAATACCCATAAATTAACTATATCTAATCGCAAAGGGAGGTGGAGATGCGTTTTAAACTAGAAAAAGAAGATATTCCACAAAACGATTGTAATAATAGAACTGGTCGTAGGGTACCTGCACAAATAAGATTAAATAACAAAACAACATTTAGCCTGCCTAGTGTATCTTACATTATCATCGACAACAATATTGGCCTGAGTTTTCAAATTTGGGATTTGAAGCATGACGTGGCAAGTATACTAAACGACTTATCTGAATGGCCACAATTAAAGCTAGAAAGGGTAGGAAATGATTACAAATTCGCTTTAGTTACTACCTCTGATAAACCTTATTATTATTACTATGATGGCAAAGATACTATCATAGCTACTATTGATCTTATACCTCGGAATTACACAAATGGTTTCTATGTTAACGCATATAATCGTGAAAGCTGTAGTATTTATTATGAACTGCTAGAAAACAGGAAGGTTTTAATAGATCCAAAAGACATAATTAGTAGCAAAAATGTCAGTCTTATTTTGGAAGATCTTAAAAGTTCACCTGATAAAAGACTCAAAATAGAAATAGGAGACTATTTGTTTAAAGAATCAAGAAATATATACAAATTATATAGGAGCGCTCAGGTATATAATTTAACTGGTGGAAAAGTTGGCATATTGAATGATATCCTTTCAGCATTTACTCGTATAAGCAATACATTCGAGTTATTCCCTTTTCATGAAATGGAGAGCTTGAAAGCACAAGATACCTATTTCGCAGTAAAAAAGTTAGGCAATAGTTATGTTGGTTGCATATCGTATGAAAATAGCACATGCAAAAATTTTTATAATTTTAACCCTAATTCTTTTGGGTATGAGCACGACAATAGACCAGGTCCATATCCTTATTATTATAACTTAGAAAATTTTGATAACTTTTTGGAGGTTGATGTGAATATTCAAGAACATATAAATTTAGAAACAGAAATTGAACTTTTAAAACACAGAATAGAGAGATTAGAACGTACTGGTGTACAAGGTCCTAAAGGTGAGCCAGGTGAAAGGGGACAAAAAGGTGATAGAGGCTTCGATGGAGCGCCTGGTCCTCAAGGTAGACCGGGAGCAGTTGGTGTAGGCCATATAGGTAAAAAAGGTCGTGACGGCGAAAAAGGTGAGACTGGCGCACAAGGTATGCCTGGTTCTAAAGGTGATAAAGGCATACAAGGTCCTCCAGGCCAAAAGGGTGAACCGGGTCTAAAGGGCAACCAAGGTTCCAAAGGTGATAAGGGTGACCGAGGTTTTCCTAGTCCAAAAGGTTCTAAAGGAGATACTGGATCGTCAGGTGCGCATGGCATAAGTGTTGAAAGTAGTATCAGAAAAGTATAAAGAACTGTTATTGCAAGAAAATGGAGGCAATAATGGATCAAATAGAAAGAGTACTAAATTTAATAAAAGATGAGGATTTAGAAAGGCTAGGAAAATTAAGTGAAGTAGATAAATGTAATACTAAATTGTTGGGCAAGATTATATTTAAAGGTCTAATGAAGTTAATATTAATGGGGCAAAAAACAAGCTTAAGAGCGCTAGAAATGGTAATAAACAGGTGTATAATGGATAAGAATAGCGATAAAAGTACAGTAACATACAGTGGTTTGTCAAAAAGGTTAAAAGTTATAAATCCAGAATATTTTAAGGGAGTATATATTGATTTGATGAGCAAGATTAAAAAGCTATTACCCCAAAAAACATCAAATAATTTACATAAGTTTGATTCGACAATCATAAATTTATCGGGATATCTCATAAAAGATGGGCTAAAAATAGGCGGTAAAAGTAACGACAGTCAAGTTAAAGTGAGTGTAGGATTAAAGGATCAATTGCCGACAAGTATAAGATTTTGTAAAGGACAAGAAGAAATTAGTGAAGATATAGCATTAGTGAGAGCCATTAATGAAGCTAAAGTTGAAAAAGAGGATATTTTATTATTTGATAGAGGAATCAGAAAAGTTGGAACTTTTGCCGAATTTGATGAAAAGGAGTACAAATTTATCACAAGAGTTAAAGTAGGAAGAAAACATGATGTTATAAGCAGGAACAAAGTTATAGGAGAACAAAAATCGGATGGATCAGAGATTTTAGAAGATATAATAGTTAATCTTTATCGTGCACGAGGTAAAGTAGCAGAAAAGCATGACCTACGTTTAATAAAAATTCGAAATAAGGCAGGAGATGAAATATGGTTTTTAACCAACTTGCTTGAAATGTTAGCTTATGAAGTAACAGAGCTATATAGGCGCAGGTGGGACATAGAGGTATTCTTTAAATTTATAAAGCAAAATCTTGGATATAAGCACTTTTTAAGCCATACTATGAATGGCATGAAGGTGTATATTTACATGATTATTATTACGGCTTTGTTATTTCTTGTTTATAAAATCAAAAATAATCTACACGGATTCAAAATAGCACTATTACAATTCACATTGGATCTTAATGATTCTTTTATACGTTCAATTGTTTTACTATCAGGAGGGAATTTACATGCCGTCAATCACCTTGTATCACTCCACTTATAGCACTTTCAACACTTATGGTGCGCATGGATCAAAAGGAGATAAAGGTCCTATAGGCCCTAAAGGAGAAAAAGGGAATCAAGGCACTAATGGAGTAACTCCAAGTATTAATCAAGTTGTTAGCACATTCTCTTCTAACAGAACCCATCTGTATCCTTTAGCAGCAGCTATAATGGAAGAAGATCAGCGTAATCCCAAGGGACTTTCAGAAAGAGTAGCACATTTTTTTGGTGAGCGCGTAAAGCGAGAAGATTCTTTAAAAGAGTTAGTTAAAGGCGTACAAGGTCCTCCAGGCCAAAAGGGCGAACCAGGTCGTAACGGTGAACGGGGGTTAAAGGGTGACCGAGGTTTTCCTGGTCCAAAAGGTTCTAAAGGAGATACTGGCTCTAAAGGTGATAAAGGAGAGCCAGGTGCACAAGGTCCAAAAGGTGAGCCAGGTACAGGTGGATTAAAAGGAGATATTGGTCCTAAAGGATTAGACGGAGCCATGGGGATAAAAGGTGATATGGGTGAGAAAGGAAAGATAGGTTCTAAAGGTGACAAAGGAGATACTGGGTCTAAAGGTGATAAAGGTAGAGATGCAAGTCCTGAAGAAATTGCACAAAAATTAATTAATAATGGCACTATTGCTAATCAGGTGCTTGAATATCGTGACCAAGACGGAGATTTAGTATTAGAGAAGCAAGTTGCAGGAAGAATTATTAGTAATCAAGATATTCAAACAGGAATAGCCATTGCATTAGCTGATAACAGAATGGAAGAGCTAGCAGATGTGTTACTAAGTGATGCTAATCATACATTAGTAGAAAACCTTGCAAATAATACCGAGCTAACACAAAGCATTGTAGAAGAACTAAGGAAAAATCCAGGAGAAGTCCAAGGTCCAAAGGGAGAAAAAGGAGATATAGGACCTCAAGGCATAAAAGGTGAGCCAGGTATAAATGGAACAAAAGGTGCAAAGGGAGATATTGGTCCTAAAGGATTAGACGGAGCTATGGGAATAAAAGGTGATATGGGTGAGAAAGGAAAGATAGGTTCTAAAGGTGACAAAGGAGAGCCAGGTGCAAATGGATTGCAAGGTCCAGAAGGTCCTAGAGGTGAGCCAGGTCTAAGAGGCTTCAATGGTACGCAAGGTCTTACAGGTAACAAGGGTGAGCCGGGTATAGACGGATTAAAAGGAGATATAGGACCTCAAGGCATAAAAGGTGAGCCAGGTATAGACGGATTAAAAGGAGATATAGGACCTCAAGGCATAAAAGGTGAGCCAGGTATAAATGGAACAAAGGGAGATATTGGTCCTAAAGGATTAGACGGAGCTATGGGAATAAAAGGTGATATGGGTAAGAAAGGAGAGATAGGTTCTAAAGGTGACAAAGGAGAGCCAGGTGCGAATGGGTTGCAAGGACCTAAGGGAGAGATAGGTGTGCAAGGACCTAAAGGTCAGGTTGGTAGATCTGGTCTTAAAGGTATGCCAGGTCCAAAAGGAGATACCGGAGCTCCAGGTGCGAATGGATTGCCAGGTTCCAAGGGAGAAGATGGAATAGGTGCTACATTAGCTGATCAGTTTTTACGTGAGATAAGAAAAGCAAAAAATGAAACTCTGGATGCTAAAAAAGCAGCAGAGGCAGCTCAAAATGCTTCAGAAGGTTTTGCCAAACAAGCTAAAGATACGGAAGATAAGGTTAAAATACTACACAATCAAACAGTGAATCTTACAGGAGAAGCTGAAGATTCTGCTGATCAAGCACTTCAATCCGCAGAAAATGCGGAAGCATTTCATGATAGGGTAAGAGATATGTTTTGTACAACAAATCCTGCAGATCAAGTTTGTAGTGCACGCAGAAGAAGGAGGGAAACTAAAAAATCATCAGTGACAAGCAGAGCAAGCAGATCAACTTCATTTATATCTCAAGTAATAAATTTCTTTTACTCTGCGGTAGGACAGGACGAATATAAAGTAAAAAATGAAATAGAGGAGCTTAATCGAGTGACAAAAATAATAGATGCAGTAGATATTGTAAAAAAATTTGAAGAAGTATTAGGAGAAACAGCTGTGAAATGCGGCATTTCAAAGAAAAGTCTAAATTTTAATCCAGTAGAACTGCAGTCAACCATTATCAATAAGTCATTACTTAATGATGAAAGTCATAACGAGTTGTTGGAGTTCTTGCGTGTAACTGCAAAAAAATCACTCCCTAATTACAAACAAACTAGTAAATGTTTGTTTACTTTTAAAGATCATATGGAAAAAAGATTAAAAGACAATGAGCAGCAAAGAGCTTTCGTTAATACTGAAAAAAGAGTGGCAAATAATGAGCAGCCAAGGAGTTCTATGAGTGATGTCTCTTCTCCTAGTAGCCCAAGTGAAATTAATCAGCAAGTTGTTGGTTATTTAAGATAATATCATGGAAAAACATATATTTAAAATAGAGGATAAAAATCCGCTCTATAAAAAATTGATTAAACTTCCTGCTGAATATTATATATTAAACAAAAATAGTAAGGTTATCCATTCACATATTGGTACAATTAAAGTAGAGAATATTAATGGTTTAAAGTTAAAGAAGCAGGGAGATAAAATATCTTTATATGAAGGAAACTTACCCCTGCAGGCAGAAAGATCTGATGAAAGTGGAAACTCTATTAAAGAGGATCTTATTGTAGAACAAGAAGCTATAATAAGTACAAATAGAAACAATATTATAGAAAAGCTTGAATCAAAACCTATCTTGATTTCGCTTTACAACATAAAAGATAGTCCTGACTTTGGCCTCAAATTGTCTGGTAGAGATATAACTGGAGTACTCAATTTTATCAATTTTAACGATGAAAATGACCCAGTAATAGAAAAGATTAAAGAAGAAAAAAGTGGACTTTATTTTACAATAGAAGGTGATTATATCTATATATCAGATGAAGAAGGAAAATGTCTTCCAGTATGTGAAGATGGTAGTTGCTATAAGTATCAATACACAAAAAATGAACATGATATATTAGAAATCAGTGAGGTATCAACAATAATAAAAAACTTAACTAAGACTGAGCAGTGCAGTTTATCAGAAGCAACAGCTAAGGCAGGACAGGATTTTACTTTGCAGAAGGGAAAAGCATTATCGGATGATATTTATCAAGCAGATATCATGTTAAACGGTAAGCTTGTAGCTACTTTACCAAAAATAGGTTACTGCATGCTTGATGATCAATTGGTCATACATAATCACATTACAGAAGAAGAGATAAAAATTCCTAGAAACTTTCATTATCTTAAAGTAGTAAAGTCCAGTAATAATGATGATTATAAATTAACGTTTTGTAATTTCTTAGGTAATGAATTTTTTGAACATAAAAAATATGATCCTCAATACTCAAATGTTCCAGATAAATATCAATATATAAGTTTAAACTGTATGAAAAAGGAATATAAGCCAAATTTCTGCAAGTTACTTAACGATAAACCATCGTTTTTTATTGCGGAAGGAACTACTAATCCGAATTCTCCAAACCACTGCCCAGCTGATGTATTTGAATTAACAAAACGTGAGAAAATGGCTACATTAATTGATCAATTTGGCTCTTTCAATAAAGAGGGTAAGTTTCAATATTGTGATTACCATACAAAAGCAGATTACGATGTTTATGATTCTTATAAAATTAATAAAGAGTACAAAACAACAGATGAATTTCTCTTCAATGATGACATAGTTCTTTACACTATTCCAGAGCTATCTTAACCACGCACAAAGTATGTTATAATTATTATTCTTTAAAAATGAATTTAGTAGACTTTCAAGCAGTGTAAGAATGCATTCTTTTTAGTTTAGATTCGCTACCATTTTACCGCTCGTTAGTACCACAGTGGTTTTGTAATAGAACACAAGCTGCAAAAACTTAAGGAAAAATGGGTCAGTGCTTGACACTGGCATCTAGTTCTTTCCATCAAAAATGCTGTAAAGTGTTCACCAATTTAGTTGGATACCAGTACTGGAATGACATTATGAAGACCTAGCAGTTTATGACGGTGTCATTCCAGTCTGGAATCCATCTTTTTTGTAATTTTATTGAAAATATCGTATAGCTATTTGTTCACAATTAATTCTTCTGGATCCCAGTACTCGGATGATAAGAAAAGAAACACTGGTTTCAATATTTGCATGCATCTGAACAGATACAGATGGCTCAAATGTTAAAAAAAAGTATACGCGTCAAGTTAAGAGCAACTAGCCTTCTTTGACTTGTTAAGAAAGGTCTTTTTTTCCCCAGATTCTATTATCACATGCTGAAATGACATCGAAGGATGCTCTTGCTTCTTCATGTGATTATGCAAAAAGCCCTTTGAATTTTTACAGCTTGAAAAATCTTTATAAAATTTACTTTCTTTAAATGCTTTAATCTTCTCTTCATTATTTAATGAGCCATGTTTAGAAAAATATTCATCTGTTATTTGAATATATAAACTAATCAGCTCAGGAAAAGTGTAATCAGTTTTGTTGGAAGACTTTAAACACGTAATTGGCAATTTATGTATATCTTTATCAGCTTTTTTAGAATCAATACATTTATCATTCTTTCTTAATGTTGTATGCTGCTTAAAAAAGCCTTCATATTCCTCAAAATCTTCAAATATTTCTTTCTTTTGATAATCTTTCCTTCTACCGCTTTGATCTATTTTTTCTATTTCTGTTGCAAGTTGCGCTGGCTGTTTTATCGTTTTATCTCCCTCTCGATTAAAGTACATTGTATAAGGAGTAATTGAATTTACGATTTTATATGTCTTCCAGTGGCAACCAAAAATCTTCAGTACCAATTTGATTATCGGAGCAAGAAAAATTTTTAATTTTGCTATGAATCCAAAATAATAAAGAGAAGCTTGTTTAAGTGAACTTGCAGCATTGCTAACGATGCATCTTAAATGTATATCCTTATACTTAAAATTTTTATGAACCTCTGCAGCCACATGTCCACCTAGGCAGTCTCCAAACAATATAATATCATCTGGTTTTATACCTTTTTCCAACAAGTTAGTTACAACTGCTATACCAGATTTAACTCTATTGCTACGTATCAATGAACTGTTTTTACTTAAACCAAGTCCAGGATAATTAAAAAGATGTACAGTTATCCCTTGCTCTGTGGCCCAATTCCAATTTTGGGAATAATCTTTACTAGGACTTAATGCTCTATTTCCGCCAATAAAGTATATCAGATGTTTTTCACCTTGATTACTATTTTGATTTTTACCAAGAAGCGTAATTGTCTCTATTTTCATCCCGTTTTGAGTTTTTATAAATTCTTCTTTAGTTCGTGTTTTAATTTTTCTCATATTTTAATCTCCACTAGCCTAATTTAATAATAAATAAAATCTTAAAAAAAATCAACAAATCTTAATTTTATGAACAATATAAACCTTCTCAAATTCATTGAATTATGCTTTCAAACGGTAGTGCCGGGGTGTGAGTATAATGATTATCAATATATAAAAGTCATAGCAGACAGGCTTGAAGCAGCAAGTTCAGGTGAAGTGAAAAGAATAATATTCAATATGCCGCCACGTTCAATGAAGTCCATTTGTGTAAGTGTTGCATGGCCAGCATGGATACTCGGAAATCAGCCAACTGCAAGAATAATAGTTGCAAGTTATTCTCGGCTGCTCAGCGAAAAGCACTCACTCGATACCAGATGCATAATGCAATCTGATTGGTATAGAGAGCTATTTCCAAAAGTAGAATTATGCAAAGATCAAAACACTAAATATAAATTTCAAACAGTGCAAAGAGGATGTCGAATTGCAACATCAGTTGGGGGAACATTAACCGGTGAAGGTGGAGATTTCATTATCGTGGATGATCCACTAAGTCCCGCACAAGCTTTGAGCAAAACATTTAGAAAGCGTGCTGCAAACTGGTTTGATCAGGCTTTAGTAACCAGGCTCAACGACAGAAAAAAAGGAGTTATCGTTCTTGTGATGCACAGGTTACACCTGGAAGATTTAACTGGCCACCTCCTCTGTAAACCAAAAAACATATGGCACCATGTATGTTTACCAATAATAGCTGAAGATAAGGAGATTATTTATTCAATCGAACCTGTCATTCCAGTGCCGAGAAAACGCGATTCAGAACATTCAACCGTAAAAGAATGGTCACGCGCTGTACCTGAAAGGGCATTATACTCAAGAGAAGAAGGTCAGTTGCTATATCACCTCAATGAAGGAAAAGAAGAAATTGAGATGATAAAAGCTGAACTTGGAAGTTATGGTTTTGCTGCTCAATACCAACAAAACCCTCTACCACTTTCAAGTGGTATAATTAAACGAGAGTGGTTGAAGCGCTATAAAAATTTTCCTGATAGCCTCTTGCATGTAACACAAAGTTGGGATACTGCAATTTCAACAAACAATACAAGTGACTTTAGTGTCTGCACTACCTGGACAAAGGTAGATAATACATTCTATTTACTCGATGTATATCGCGCAAAACTTGAATATCCAAAACTTAAAGAGAAAGTTCTATCGCTGGCTGCACGGTGGAAGCCACACGCAATTTTAATCGAAGCAAAAGTAAGCGGTCAGCAATTGGTTCAGGAGCTCAGGAAAAACAGTGATTTACCTATTATTCAAATAGTACCACATGATGACAAATTAACTCGATTTCACCGAATTGTCCCAATTATAGAATCTGAGAGGGTTTTTCTCCCTAACCAAGCAGTATGGCTTAGCGACTTTGAGTATGAGATTTTAATGTTTCCAGAAACCCGTCACGACGATCAAGTAGACAGTACCGTGCAATATCTTCAGTGGGTGAGAAATAATATTGCTAGAGTGGTAGCTATACGTTCATTGTAGCTTGAAAAGGTTCCTCGGAATTGTGTATAACTTTTTTAACTGAGCTTTATCCATTTTCCGAATGATATTTTAGGGTTTATTGAAATAAATACTACGCAAAAATTCTATCTCTGGGTGCTTAGATGAATATCTTTATATTAGACGAAAATCCTGTAACTGCAGCACAAATGTTATGCGATAAGCACATAGTAAAAATGCCGCTAGAAACTGCTCAATTGCTTAGCAGTGTTTTTTCAATCGCATTAAAAGAGCCAAATCCTTTAGTCAGCATTACAAACCAGAATATAGAAGTTCCATATAAACTTACTCACAAAAACCATCCTTGTTCTTTATGGGCTAGACAATCAAAAGGAAACTTTGATTGGTTAATAAAACATGGAAAAGAATTGTGTATAGAATATAGCTTGCGATACAAAAGAACGCATAAATCCGAAGAAGTTATAGATTGGTGCAATAATAACAAGAATTTGCTAATATTTCGATCAGCTGATATACAAGCTTTTACACAAGCGTTACCTGATCGATATAAATGTAGTAACCCAATAGAAGCATATAGAGAATATTACCTAAAAGAAAAGATGAGATTTGCTAAGTGGGAAAAAGGTAGAGAAGCACCAGATTGGTTGCTAGACAAAATGCTATAGGTTATAAAATAATCCAAACCGATCATAAAAAAGGTAGAATTGAAGTTGCAAAAGCAATGCTGGCTGATAATGTTGATAGTTTATTGATCTTCCTAGTGAGATTAAAGAATTTAGTGAACTGTTATTTCCAGTACATGATGAGCTGCTTGCACTGTAGAGTCTCACGTACACATCTGTACTAACAAGCAGAGGTAAATTCTAAGTCATTTTAGACATAACATTTACTTTAAAAAACTTTATTTTACGCTGATATTCTAGCGCTTTTCTGTGGTATTTTGTTGGGGTATAATTTGCAAAACTATCTTCCTTATAGGTTAAAAAATTACACTGCTTTATATGTAACTCTATCCACTCTGCATAATCCTGATGATCAGTTGCAATAAATATTTCACCTGTGACAAGTATTTTTTTTGCTAATAAATTTAAAAATTCCGTATTAATTAAACGTCTTTTTTTGTGACTTCTTTTTGGCCATGGATCTGGAAAGAGAATAAAGAATTTTTCAACACTGTGGTCAGGAAAATTGACAATTAATTCTCTTGCATCTTCTGTCCATATTAAAATATTTTTTATGCTGTGTGCTTCTATGCTTTTTAGCAAGGAAGAGACCCCCTTTAAATAAGGCTCACATCCTATAAATAATAGATCAGATTCATTGAATGCCTGATGGAGCATATTTTCACCATTACCGAAACCTATTTCTACCCGTATTCTTTTTTGTAAGTCTACGATCTTTTTTATAGATTCCTTGCTGTTTTTAATAGAATACTTCTCCAAAACATTCAATTTCAACCTAGATCTTCTGGAAAATGACCTAATCCAATTATTATTCCTAGATAGCATATCTTACATAACTTAATCTTTTATAGCTTAAACAATTCTCGAAATGAATTAATGAGAATTTACTTGTCACTAATTATTAATATTATATAATATATGAGTTCTAATGAAGTTAAAATTAAAAGGTATGGAAAGTACAGTTGCTATCAAGAGACTATTATCAAATAGGTTCATAGAAGAGATATTTCAAGATCAATTTGATAATCAAGATAATGACTTTTGTGAAGATTCTTTTGCTAACAAAATCAAAGAAGGAGATGTGGTAGAAGGTATAATCACAAGAAGAAATTCTAATGACATTGTGGTTGATGTTGGTTTAAAGTCAGATGGAAGAATTCTGATTAAGGAGCTCAGTTGTAATGATGATATCACTGTTGGCTCGAAAATTAGAGTTTATGTTGAAAGAATTGAAGATTACCATGGTAATGTTGTTCTTAGTCGTGAGAAAGCAATCAGAGACGAAAAATGGAATAAATTGGAAGAAAGCGCAGTTACAAAAGATGAAGTAACAGGAATCATTAAACGCTCAATTAAATGCGGTTTTATTGTTGATCTTGGTGATGGAATAAGTGCGTTTTTACCGCTGAGTCATGTGGATTTGAAGCAAATAAAAGATGCTAATCACCTTATTGAAACTGAACAAAAATTCATCGTGCTTAAAATGGATAAGAAGCAGGGGAATATTGTAGTATCAAGAAAGCTGGTATTAGAGAAATTGCATGCTGGTGAAAAAACTAAGTTTTTAGAATCTTTAAATGAAGGTGATGTAGTGGAAGGCAAAATAAAAAGCATCACTCACTACGGTGCATTTGTTGGCATTCATGAATCAGATACAGTGGGAGTTATAGATGGGCTGCTACATATTACAGATATCTCTTGGAGTAATGTAAGTCATCCATCTGCAATTTTTTCTTATGGTCAGCATATAAAAACTAAAATTATAAAAATAGATAGAGAAAATGGAAAAATCTCCCTGGGTGTAAAACAATTAGGAGACAATCCTTGGCAAGATCTAGAGTCAAAATGTCCAATTAACAGCGTACACAAAGGATGTGTAACGGGTATAAAAGATTGTGGATTCATTGTTGAGATTAAACCTGGGATTGCGGGTTTGGTACACTCATCAGAAATAACTTGGAGCAAGAATAATTTACCAATCAGTAGTTTTGTAACAATAGGACAAGAAGTGGATGTAAAAATTCTCGGTATTGACATTATTAAAAATAAGATGAGTTTAAGCACAAAAAGGTGCGTAGAGAATCCTTGGCAAGTATTTATTGATAAATATCCTCTTGGTTCTATTGTTTCTGGTAAAGTTAAAAGCAACAATGGTTCACAAATATCTGTGGCTTTTGATAATTCTGAGATATCTAAGGACGTAGAAGGAACAATTTATATGCAAAATCTAAGTTGGTCGAAAAACAATTCAGATGAGATAAAAAAGTATAATGTAGGTGATGAAATAGAAGCAAAAGTGATAAGGGCTAACGTAGATCGGACAAGAATTTATCTTGGAGTAAAGCAAATAGAGTATGATCCTCTTGAAGAACTGATAGAGAAAGTTAAAGTAGGGGATAAAATTCAGGTTACTGTAAGTAAGAGAGAGGAAAATGGTCTAATCGTTGAGGTTGAGAACAATGTAACCCTTTTAGTAGATCAAGAGCATTTACCAGAAAATAAAAAGTTTTCTATATCAGAAAAAATACAAGTTGAAGTAGTAGGTGTTGAAAAGTATAATATAATATTATCTGCCAAATAACTTCTTGTGCTTCATATAAATGGCAACGAAATCTGATATAACAGCAAGAGTGGCAAAAAAACACCTTTTGTTAGATAAGGTCATTATAGCAGCCATAGTTGATATTTTTTTTCAAGTGTTTTCAAACACGTTGAAATATCATAATAGAGTTGAAATCAGGGGGTTTGGTTCTTTTTCAATTAGAAGCTATAACTTGAAAGAAGCAAGTAATTTGACGTCACAGAAGGTTGCAAAGCATCAATACTTTAAAACTTATTTTCGTAGCAGTAAAAAGTTATCCCTCTTGATAAATGAATGAAAATCTATATTGTAGATTTGAAAGTTGTACATTATAGCATCATATGCAAGTAGTAGAAATAGTTATACATAATAACATATATAAAATATCTTGCGAAAGTAAAAAGAAGGACCATTTATTACAACTTGCTAATAGCTTCAACAAGCTAGTTAGCTCCATATCTCAAAGAACTGGAGGTAAGGGCTCAGATGCATTAAATTTCTTACTTGCAGCATTGACTCTCGAAGACAAAATTTTAGAATTAACAAAGCGATTAGACGAAATAAATCAAGAATGCAAAAAGTATAGGGAAGAAAAAAGAGTAGAATATGCTGAAGTATTAGATAGGGTAAACAAGATTATTGGGTGCATAAGTGATTAAAGCAAGCAATCAAATCGACTACCTCACTACTCAAATCAGGGGGAAGAAGTTTCTTACGAGTTATGTAACAATATAATTCGCAATCATCAAGATCAACTATTTTTTCGTATTCAATTAGTTCACTTAAGGAAAATTTATCAAGATATTTCAATGCAAAATGCCCTAAAAGTATATCAGTTTCTTTACAACCCCTATGCCAACTCCTATACATCAGTTTTCTTCTTAATAAGGAGATATCTATCATTGTCATTAAACTTTTTTTTAATTAAAAGACTAAACTAAATACTTGTCAAGCAAGGCGCATTTTAATATACTCAACGTTTGATTAAGATTTAAAACATAGGTGGAATTAATTTCTCATCAACTTAGCGCTGGAATATATTATTTTTTATCGTTTTCTTTAATAATTTCTATCATAGTATTCGTGCATGAATGTGGGCATTATATTGTCGCTAAAGCATGCAAGGTTAAAGTTGAATCTTTTTCTATAGGCTTTGGTCCTGAAATTTTTGGTTTTAACGACAAGTCTGGAACTAGGTGGAAATTAAGTGCCTTTCCGTTGGGTGGCTACGTTAAAATGTTAGGGGATACTAATGCAGCAAGCGTTCCTGTTGATCAACAAAAATTAACTGAAGAAGAAAAATTATACTCATTCCATACAAAACCTCGATATCAAAAAGCAGCAATAGTTTTTGCAGGGCCTTTTGCAAACATGATATTTACCGTTATAGCTTTCACAATATTTTTCAGCGTGGCAGGTTATTATCGTACTCCACCAGTAATTGGTAATGTAATTGAAGAAAGTGCAGCAAAGCAAGCTGGCCTATTACCAGGTGACACTATTACACAGATCAATGAGTACAAAATAAAATACTTTGAAGATATTTCACGCGTGATAATGTCCAACCCTGAAACAAGAATAGAAATTAAGTATAGCAGAAATAACGAAGAGTACAGAACTATTCTAACTCCGTTTATAGTTGAGGATAGAGATGTCTTTGGTAACATAATAGAAAGAAAAACTATAGGAATTACCTCAATTAATATGATAGGGTTAAAACAGTCATCTTTTCTTGGAGCTGCTAGCCTATCAGTGAATGAAACCTACCACACTATGTGTTTAACAATCAAAGCACTCTTTCAAATTGTTGTTGGTAAAAGGAGTATAAATGAAATAGGTGGGCCAATAAAAATTGCAAAATATTCAGGGCAATCAGCTAAAAAGGGACTTATTATGGTTCTATATTTTATGGCAATTATTTCAGCTAATTTAGCTGCAATTAACTTGCTGCCAATACCACTACTAGATGGTGGGCATTTATTTCATTATATTATAGAAGCAGTTATACGTAGAGATTTGAGTTTGAAATATCAAAAATATGCAGTCACTTTTGGTGCTACCATACTGTTTTTGTTGATGGCAGTTGCAATCACAAATGATATTAGGCATCTTTTTTAAGATACATATGAAAAAGTTATTTCACATACTAATAATATTTATTTCTTTTCCCACTCTACTTGTTGCTCTAGAAAATAAAGAAAAAGTACAGATAAAAAATATTAAGTATATTGGCAATGAGCGAGTAAGTGATCAAACAATAAGGTTTTATACAAAATTAGAACCAGGTAGTCATATAAATGATGATGATGTAGATTCAGTTATAAAAGATTTATACAAAACAAAGTTATTTGCTAGTATTAACGCCTATATCGATGATGAAAAAAACTTAGTAGTAAAAATTCATGAGAATCCATTGATTAACAAAGTAATATTGAAAGGCAATAAGTTATTTAACAGTAAAGAGTTGTTAAATAACGTTATCCAGTCAAAATCACTAACTATTTTCACTGAAACAAAATTACAAAACGATTTAATAAATCTAGCTACTCTTTATAGGAACAGTGGTAAAATTGGTGTTAAAATTGCATATGAGCTAGATAAGCTTGGTAGCAATAGGATAAACCTAATTTTTAAGATAAAAGAAGGAAGAACGTCTAAAATTAAGGGTTTACGATTCATAGGTAATAAAAACTTTTCAGCAAATGAGCTAGAGCAAGTTATCAAAAGGCATAGCAATGATATATTTAGTAAGTTATTTAGAGCCATTTTTAAAAGCGGAACTCATTATTCACCTCAATATCTACTGATTAACACAGAACTACTTGATCGCTTCTATTCATCTAAGGGATATATTCAAAATAATATCCAACCAATTGTTGAGGTTGATAATAACAACCAAATAGAGTTAACTTTTTTGATTGATGAAAAGCAGCAATACTTATTTGGAAATAATGAAGTTGATATTGAAACTGAGATTCAGGATTTAAGTTTAAGGGAAGAAATATTAGAATTTATCAAAGAGGAAAATAATCAAATATTTAATAGAGTTAAAATTAACAATACAGCAGAAAAAATAAGTAAACATTTAAACGGAAAAGGATATATATTTGCAAAAGTTAATCCAGAATATATACAACATAACAATATTGTGGATGTAACTTACAAAGTGCTACCAGGTAAAAAGATTTATATAAACCAAATTACCATTGATGGCAATGAACGCACTTTAGATAAAGTAATTAGAAGAAAACTTAGCATGGCAGAAGGAGACGCATATAACACATCTGAGATTCAGAAATCACGTAGAAAACTTATATATAGCGATTTTTTTGAAACAGTAAAAATAAATAGTTATATAGTGGATGAAAATACAGTAAATCTTGATTTAAATGTCAAAGAAAAAAGAACTGCCTCGTTATCTTTAACAGGTGGCATGTCTCTTCCTGGTGGAGTATTTGTTAAAACCGATTTCACAGATCGTAATTTATTTGGTAGTGGTAAAGAGGTATCTTTTGCTCTTGAAAAAAGTCAATATGTTCTTTCTACTAGTATAGACGCTGTTGAAAATAATTTTAACGATTCTGATACTTCACTAGGCATGAGTATTTTTTATGAAAAACAAGACAAACCAAACACTACTTTCGATACCTGCAACTGGGGAGGAATAGCAAAATTATCATATAAAATCTCAGAAAATCTAACCAATTCCTTTCAATATTCTTATAAGTATAATCACATACACATGGACAATAAGGGTGGAAAAGATGAGGATATCTCTGAGATAATAAGAGATCAAGAAGGTGAGTATCAGGTTTCATCAGTGGGATACACGTTAGCGTACAATAAACTGGATAACCTCTACACTCCTAAAGAGGGATATTTATTGCGTTTAAGTCAGGATATTTCAGGATTATGGGGAAATGTAAATTTCCTAAAATCTGAATTCTTATCTTTTTATACACACCCTATATTAAGCAAAATTGATGATGATATAACATTGCGCTTTAAAGTAGCAGCAGGTCATATTTTTTCCTATACTAATAAAGAGCTCAACATTGGCCAGCACTTCTTTAAAGGTGGCAATGAGATTAGAGGATTTGACCTTTCCGGCATTGGACCAAGAGCAGAAGACAAAAATCAAAGCTCATTGGGAGGCAAAACTTATCTTAATTTAACACAGCAAGTAGATTTTCCACTATCTAAATTATACGACTATGCTGGTATCAAAGGCTCACTATTTGTTGACTATGCAACACTTTTTGGTTTAGATGAAAAGAAGGGATATAGTGGGAAATATTACGATAGTAAGCTTATAAGAGTATCGCCAGGTTTTGGCTTTTCAATGCCTTCTCCTTTTGGTAGAATTAGATTAGATTTTGGGTTTCCTTTAGTAAAGGAAGCTTATGACATAATACCATCGACAAACGTTAAAATTTCTATTGAAGCGGGGATTTAAATGAAATATATACAGTTATTTACATCAGTTATTGCCTTAATTATTTCCTTATTTGTGGGGTATAAGTTTGTAGGGTATCAACCTCAGAGCACGCTTAATACAAAGGCTGCCATTATTGATAGTGATAAGGTTATCAATGAATCTCTGGCTCTGCAAAATATACAACAACAAATAAAGGAGCAGAATTCTAGATTACAGAAGGAATTTGAAAATGAGTTAGAAAAATTTAAGCCATCGAAAGAAGAATTTGACCTTTTGTCAGAAGAAGCAAAAAAAGAAAAGACAGAACAATTTAGTAAGCATACTGTAAGTGCTAGGGATAATTACGCTAAGAAAATGTCACATTTAGAAGAAAATTATAGAGAAGCAGTAGAAAGTGTCTTTAACAAGATAAAAGAAGTTGCTAAAAAAACAGCAGAAAAAAACAACATAGATTTGGTACTATTTATTTCCAAAAAGAATCAAGTTTTATACTCTATGGATGAAGTAGATTTATCGGATGTAGTATTAAAAAATGTAAACAAGGAAATACCCGAATTTGCTTTGCAAAACATTGAATAGACTTATGCAATGTAATATCAATGATATTATAAAAATACTACCACATTCTTATCCTTTTCTCTTAGTAGATAGGGTTATAGAATGCGATCCTGGTATGAGTATAAAAGCAATTAAAAACGTGACTTTCAACGAGCCATTTTTTATTGGTCATTTTCCTGGCCATCCGATAATGCCAGGAGTTTTGATAATTGAATCTCTGGCTCAAGCATCTGCAATATGTGTTCTCGGTAAAGAAACAATAGAAAATAAAATTGTCTATTTTATGTCCATTGAAAACGCAAAATTTAGAAAGCCAGTCACTCCAGGGGATACACTGATTCTTCAAGCTAATGTTAAAAATGCACGTCTTAGTGCATGTAAATTTAAGTGTATCGCATACGTTGGTGAAGAAAAAGTTGCAGAAGCAACAATTTTAGCCATGTTGCAAAACGCATAAAATTTTCATCTGTAATGCAGTTTAATATCTCATTTTCAAATCTGTATACTCGCAGTGGATTACTCAAACTAAATGAGACATTTTTAGATTACATCAAATCATGCGATGAAAATTTGTTTTGTTCACTGATTGAAGCGAGAGAAAACTCTCCGGTGTTATCCCAGCTAGAACAACCGACGTCAGCTACCCAAATGACAGATAGCCAGCTAATTATAGATCTTTCATATTTACTTGATGAATTTATCGCAAAACTTTTCAATATTGAAAAAGAAATAGAAGAGCTAAGGAAAAAACACAACGACTTCGCTATAATATATAAATGCAAAAGGTTGTTTGTTCAGCGCTATGCATTGAAGAAATACACTGACATAGCAAATATAGACATTGATTATGTCGCAAACAGATTAAATCGTTTTCTTACTTTATTGACAACAGAGAAAAGCTTTGCCAAGCAAGTGATGCATTGGTTTGAGGATAAAGAGCATCACAAAGAGGAAATAGAACTTGCGGCACAATATACAGCGTGGAGAGTGAAAAACAAACAGAGTATACTCTTTAGTGTCTACAGAAAAACTGACCACGAAAATCTCGTATCATTCTCTAAAAAAGAAGTAGACGGAGTTGAGGCCCTGTATTCAAATGAAATAAAAAGGCGATATGGTTTTGATCTCACAAATAAAAAGGTGAGTTTAGATAAAGCATTAGATAACGCTCACTATTGCATATTTTGCCATAAGCAAAATAAGGATAGCTGCTCAAAAGGACTGATTAATAATGGCAATGCCTTTAAAAAATCTCCACTTAAAGTTGAACTGCATGGCTGTCCACTAGAACAGAAAATATCAGAAATGAATCTGGTGAAGAGCGAAGGGTACAGCATAGCAAGTCTTGCAATTGTGATGATAGACAATCCGCTATGTGCAGCTACTGGGAACAGAATATGCAATGATTGCATGAATTCGTGCATATATCAAAAACAAGAACCCGTAAATGTGCCAGCAATTGAAACAAGGATTCTAGATGATGTGCTTAGTTTACCGTATGGATTTGAAATATATTCTCTGCTTAGCCGCTGGAATCCTTTAAATTTTCAGCGTCCATTGCCAAAAGGAAACACTGGAAAAAACGTCCTAGTTGTAGGCCTTGGTCCTGCGGGTTTTAATTTAGCTCATCATTTATTAAACGATGGGCATAACGTTATCGCCATTGATGGATTAAAGATTGAACCTTTGATCGATAATTTACAGCTAATTAAAGATTTTGAACACGAAAAATTGAGTGAACGCACGGCAGATGGATTTGGTGGAGTGTCAGAATACGGCATTACTTCTAGGTGGGATAAAAATTACTTAAAGATTATTAGATTACTGCTGGAAAGACGTGAGAATTTTGCACTTTATGGAGGCATTCGTTTTGGCAGTACGATAACTGTTGATGACGCATTTAACTTGGGTTTTGATCACATTGCCTTGGCACTTGGCTCTGGTAAGCCACGAATGATCAAAATAAAAAACATACTAGCCCGTGGAGTGCGCATGGCATCTGACTTTCTTATGTCGTTACAACTGACTGGCGCTCTTAAATTTGATTCTATAGCAAATCTGCAAGTTCGTATGCCGATAGTTGTCATAGGTGCAGGACTCACTGCAATTGATACTGCTACTGAAGTTTTAGCTTACTATCCGATTCAAGTAGAAAAATTTCTTCTTCGTTATGAAATATTAGTTGATAAGTATGGAAAGAAATATGTCGAAAAAGATTGGAAAGAAGAGGAATATGAACTTGCAAATGAGCTGATATCGCATGCACAATTGATCCGAAAAGAGCAAGAATCAGCAAAAAAAGAGAATAGAGAAGCAAAAATATTGGAACTAATGCAAAGTCTAGGGGGAGTGAAAATTGTATATAGAAAAGAGCTAAAAGATTCACCAAGTTATCGATTAAATAGCGAAGAGGTGCAAAATGCACTATCAGAAGGGATTTACTTTATTGAAAACTTAGAGCCGATTGAAGTTGTAACAGATAAATATAACCACGCTGAATCAATAAAACTAATAGACACAAAATCTGATGAAATCAAGCATATAAAAGCACGTTCTATTTTTATAGCAGCAGGTACTAAGCCAAATACAGTTATTGCAACAGAAGATAAAAAGCATTTTAAATTAAGTAACGGATATTTTACTCATTTGAATTCATCGGGAAAAGAAATAGATCCTATCTTTTCTCCTAAGATGCGAGATAAAGATAGAATATTAGTATATAAGGAAGGCAATAAAACAATTAGCTTTTTTGGTGATCTTCATCCCTCGTATAGCGGCAGTGTAGTCAAAGCTATGGCAAGCGCTAAGAATGGTTACCCTATCATTTCTCATCTTTTGAATAGAGTTAATAGCTTCATTTATATCATTCCGGCTAGAATCTCGGAGTCATATGCACAATTGTATGAATGTTGTAATATAAGAGTAACTTTCACCAAAAAAGATGTCATTCCAGTGCCCAAACACTGGAATCCAGAAAACCTAATTTTGAATGAGTACACCAGATGGTTATATAGTCAGAACTGGATTCCAGTGTCAGCTATTTGCACGACACCACCTGCTATGCGAATTACCTACAAATTGCAGCATTTGTACGCTAAAGCGTCACGCGCTGGAATAATATCAGAACACCTAACTAACAAAGAATTTTTCAAAAAAATCAAAGAGCAATTCACTGCAAAGGTTATAAAAGTTCAATATTTAACAAACAAAGTTGTGGAAATAGTGATCAAAGCACCACTTGCGGCAAAGAATTTTAAACCTGGACAATTCTTTAGGTTGCAAAATTTTGAAACCAATAGCAGAAAAGCCAATAATACAAACCTTGCTATGGAAGGTATAGCAGTAACCGGCACTGAAGTAGACAAAAAAAAAGGATTTATTTCCACTATTGTGCTTGAAACTGGCGGTTCCACTAATTTATGTAAATGTTTTAAAAAAGGTGAACAAATAATTCTTATGGGTCCAACTGGCAGTCCTACTGAGATTGGTTAAACCTATTTTGTACTAATTATACCATAATGTATATTATTTATTAATAAATCTATACTACAATAATGATTTTTATTAAGGTAGTATTATGACACATCAGTTAATATTCATACTTCCAAAAGAAAGCTACTCTATAGCTATAGGACCATGTTCTGCAAAAAGTAGAAAGTGTAAGGAGTTTATAGCAAAAAACGAAGACGTAGGTATGAAATTTCTTATTTCTACTAAAGATGATACTGGCAAAACAGGAAAAATGTCCCTTTGTAAAGATAATAACGGTCAAAATGAGTGTACAACATCCTACACAGTTCAATTTCCAGTAATTTATAATGATCTTTTTAATGATAGCTTGAGCTACGTAAGTGTTCTTTTGGATCATGATAAAGGACATTTAACTAGGATGCACAATGAATTCGATAAATATAATATTGATTACACAGTTATGGACAATGATACAACACAGAATGTGTTGTCAGAGGTTTTTATATAATCTAATTTTCATTATACAGCTACTCAGAGCTCTCTTGGTTCCATTATCTCTACTCGAATGCCGTCATTACAATGCTTGATACAGGGATCTATAGATAAACAATTTAATATTCCATTACGTGTTAGCGGAACCTATCTATATCATTATCCAAAAAACATAAAAAACTAAATTAACGAAGAATTCTTTAATAGAATCAGATATTGCGAAGAGCATCAAAGTCGAATGAGTGCATCAAAAACTGGCAGCTCCATTATATTTATGCAAATACTGAAGAAAAAGCGAGTAAATAACTCTCAACTGACAGACTGAATGAAGTTCTAGATATTAAAGTGATGCCAAACTTTATTTCAAAAAGTAAATAATTTACTAACGCTCGTGCACAAATTAAAAATAAATTATGCACGAGTGTAGCACTGTGAATTAGGAGTGCTATATTAAAGCTTACCTCACTATTAAAGCTATCGGTCAGATTAGATTAAAAATCTAATCTGACCGGTTTCTCTATAACCCTCTGAACCCTGATATAATTATATGGTAATTAGCTTAACTAGTGGTTAATATGCAAATTGATTTTATTTGTATGTTGAGGTAGCATAAACCATACTGGTTTACATCACTGTGCAACTTTATAAATTTTCATTTCTATTTCTATTGACTACATTAATAGTTATAGTCCTAACATTAACTGAAAATTTAGGTAATATATTAAATTGGTCTCATCCAGTTCTAAATTATGATTTATCTTTTCGTATCGTACTAATATCTTTTCTATCAGTTGCATTTTTAGCTGTTCTACCAGCAAAAAATTTGAGTTTTTCAGAGATGCTTTCCTTTGCTGCTTACACTATCAGTTCGCTCAGTGCAATATTATCTGAGCAGACAATATTAGTTATAATATTCTTTGAGTTAATGACCATCAGTGCATTTTTTGTTATCGCAGCTAGCTGTAAAGATAGTGGATCTGCAATAAGGTACGCTTGTATACACTTTTTCGTTGGAGTTATATTGATAGCAGGATTGGCATTTCAAAGCACTAACCTGATAATTTTGGGTTTATTGATAAACTGTGCTTGTTTCCCTTTTTCATTTTGGGTTGTTGATGCGTATCCTGATGCGTCGCTGCATGGCACTACATATCTCTCTTTATTTACCACTAAAGTCTCTTTTTTAGTGATGCTTTTACACACTTATACCCTATGGCAAGATTGTACTAAAATATTAGCACTTGTAGGCGCCATTACTGTAATTTACAGCATTATATTTGCTTCCCTTGAGCAGAATATTCGTAGATTTTTATGCTATAATGCTGTAGGACAAATGGGCTTGCTGATTATTGCAGGAGGTTTACTCATCCCTTCGGAAAATGCAATACCAATTTTGATGTTACACATAATTTTCTCTCTTCTTTATCAATCACTATTATTTGTAGTCAGCAATTCGATTATTTCACAAACAAAAACAATTAATTTTAATGGAATGGGTAAACTAATGTCAGTGGAAGGTATGTGCGCTATGATCGCAGTACTCACAATGGCTACATTTCCTGGAACTGCTGGATTCATCAGTAAATCATACATTGCAGCTGAAATTGAAATAAATGGTGCTGCCCTAAAAGGATATAAAAATTTATACAAGATTCTGAATTTACTGCTTTATTTAAGCGTGGGACTCAAATTTCTTTACTACATATTTATTGCAAAAAGTAAGTCAAAACCTTTAGCAAAGAGGGAAGGTAAAATATCTATGCTTATTTTAGCATCTATGTGTGTAATCGCTGGCAATCCTTACTTACCTATTTACAATAAATCTTCGATTTTTGATTTTGTGTACAACACAAAAAATATTTTGTCGCAATTTAATTTGTTATTATGTACCACTTTATTGTTTATTCCTTTACGCAAGTTGTTTTACCCAAGGATAAATTTTAAAATGGATGTTGATTGGATTTTTAGAGCTCTTATACCATATATTGCTTTGCTGTTCAATCAACTGATCTTTAAAGTGAAAGAAATATCTGCCAACCTACTGCAAAACTTGACTAATTCACCTGCTAGTTTATACTTTAATAATATTAATAAACTTAAAGAAGTGCTGAGTTATAACTCAGTGAGTTTTGTTTCAGCTTCTTCTCTCTTTTTAATGAGTATTCTACTAATTATATTATGTTTAAATCGTTAACTGAAAGTTTAAATTCTGTATTTAATAAACTGAGAGGAAAATCAATCATTTCTGAAGATGATTTTAACCTTGCCATGCGAGAAATACGCATGGCCTTAATCGAAGCTGATGTTTCACTTGAAGTTGCAAAAAAATTCATCAACGACATTAAAGATAAAGTGATTGGGGAAAAAGTCATAAAAAGTGTTTCTCCGGCACAAATGATAATCAAAATTGTGCAGGATAATTTAGTTGCAGTTCTTGGATCAGAAAAAAGTGACTTAAATTTATCGGTTAAACCTCCTGCTGTGATTATGATGGTGGGTTTGCAAGGTGCGGGAAAAACAACTACTTCAGGGAAACTTGCTCTGAAGTTAAAAAAACAAAAGAAAAAAGTGTTGCTTGCTTCTTTGGACATTTATAGACCAGCTGCTCAAAAACAACTTGAAGTGCTAGGTAAACAAATAGATGTACAAACTTTACCTATAATAATAGACGATAAGCCCATTGCAATTACAAAAAAGGCACTAACAGCAGCAAAAAATGATAATTATGATGTGTTAATACTGGATACCGCGGGCATGCTTCATATCGACAACAATATGATGAGTGAGTTGAAAGCCGTAAAGGAAATATCCTCACCTACAGAGGTTATCTTAGTAACCGATGCAATGATAGGTCAAGATGCAGTAAACATTGCCAAATCATTCAATGAAATAATAGGTGTAACTGGGATTATCCTCACCCGTATTGATGGTGATGCACGTGGTGGTGCTGCTCTTTCTATGAAAATGGTCACCAATTGTCCAATTAAATTTATTGCTTGTGGTGAAAAATTAAGTGACCTTGATGATTTTTATCCTGATAGAATTGCAAAAAGGATACTGAGTATGGGTGATGTTGTCTCATTGGTTGAGAAAGCTGCTGAGATTGTTGGTCAGGAAGAAATTGATAAACTGCAAAAGAAAGTAAAAAAGGGTAAGTTCGATCTGAACGACTTAGTGGGCATGTTAACAACCCTCAATAAAATGGATGGTATTAGCAACATAATGAAATTCATTCCTAGCTCATTCACAAAAAAGTTAAGCAGCGGTATACCAGACGATAATAAAGTTAAAAAATATATAGCCATTATAAATTCAATGACTGAAAAAGAAAGACAAAATCCGGATATTTTAAATGGCAAAAGAAGACTTAGAATTTCTAAAGGGTCCGGTACTAGTGTAACTGATGTTAATCTTTTAATTAAGCAGTATAATCAAATGAGCTCTATGGTAAATAAGTTCAGTAAAGTCGATCATAGTAAACTCAAAGAATCTGATTTAATGGATATGCTAAGCAGAAAGTAAGTCAGCAAGTAGTGGAATGAAATAAAATCATCAGTTGTAATTGCTGTTGAATAGTAAAATATATTATTTTAGCGTGAAGTAATAAATTAAATAAATTTCTGCAGTTAGAATTGGCATGATAATAAAAATTGATATAAGTTACTTTACCTATATTTAATGCGTTGTTTTATAGCTAACACACTATATCACTACACTAGTAACAGACCGAAGGTTGCCGATACTCAAGTTACTCTAGTTATAGCACCCACAATATCATTTGTAAACCTGTAGCTATATACAATAAATGAATTTTTTTATATATTCGTTGTTAGTGTTTTGTATTTCCTGAACAGTTCCGTGAGAAATGATCTCCCCTTCATATAATACTGCTATTTTGTCAGCTATTTTAAATGCACTATGAATATCATGTGTAATCGTGATAATTGTAGGGCGAAGATCTTTAGATAACTTTATTATTATCTCGTTTACTATATCTGACATAATTGGGTCCAACCCTGAAGTTGGCTCATCCAGAACGATGATTTCTGGATTGTGCGCAATCGCCCTTGCAAGTGCCACTCTTTTCTTCATTCCACCTGATAGCTCTATTGGAAACATATCTGCTATGTTTTCTTCCAGTCCAACGTCATTTAACTTCTCGATTGCCAGCTGTTTTGCTTCCTTTGTGCTAATATTAAAGCGTTTTTTATAATTGAAAGATATATTTTCCCACACTGTAACATAGTCAAATAAAGCAGAATTTTGAAATAAGACTCCAAATTTATTTTTGCTTTTACTATTTATTTTAACAGACCCTAAGTCTGGTTTTAATAATCCAATGATTATTTTTGTTAATACAGATTTACCACTTCCTGAGCCACCAAGTATGACTAATGATTCCCCCTTCGATATATTAAAACTGATGTTGTTTAATATCGTTCTATCATCAAAGGATAAGCTTAGATTCAATATTGATATTATGGGGCTATGCATGCATTAAAGTAATTAAGTAATTTGCTAAAATTATCAATATAGAAGATATAACAACAGTTGATGTTGTTGCAATACCTACTCCTCGTGCACCTTCTCTACAATGGTAACCGTAATAACAACTTGAAACAGAAATTATAGCGCCAAAAGCAGTCGCTTTCATTAGTCCAACAACAAAATCGTTTATATTAAAGAATTGAGCTGTATATTTTATGTATATATTTAAATTGTGGTTAAATTCAAAGACTGCGGTGACATACCCTCCAAATATTCCTATTAGATCTGCACATACTGTAAGTATTGGAAATACTATAACTGACGCTAGAATTCTTGGTGCAATTAAATATTTGAAAGGATTGATGTCCAAAGTTGTAAGTGCATCTATTTGTTCAGTGATGCGCATCGTGCCAATTTCTGCTGCAATTGAGGACCCAACCTTTCCTACCATTATTAAGCTAATCAAAACTGGCCCTAACTCTTTAATGATAGTGATCGTAACAAGCTTAGGTACTACTTGTTCTTGATTAATCAATAGACCACTTAAGCTACTTTGTAAAACTATCACCGCTCCTATAAAAACTCCAGTGAGCCCAACAATTGGTAAAGAGAAAAAGCCTATCTCTATAATTTGTTTTGCTACATTGCTAAAATAATACGGTGGCACAAAGCAGTGGTATAGAGATTGAATAAAAAACACAAATGCGTTACCAAGCCTCAACAGAAAGTTGATAAAGCACCTACCGATTATTCTAACACTGTTTACATCAAAGGAACTCACTTTGCATTTATCTTAGCTAAAAATTAGTTTTACTGATTTTATTAAAATTTTTATTAACTCTATCGCAGAATATAGTCAAGATATATCTTAAGTTCAATATACTTTGATCAAAATGCTTGAGTTTAAGTTTATAAGACTGAATTGTATAAGAAAACCTTACTTATTTCGCTATTTACTTCTTATAAAAAACATGCTACTAACAAATTGTGTTATATAATTAAATTGGAGTAAGTTTTGGCAGTTCCGAAGAGAAAAAAGTCAAAGTCAAGGCGTAATATGCATCGTTCTCATCATGCTATTAAGCCTAAGAATATTGTGGTATGTGCAACAACTGGAGAATTCATGTTGCCTCACAACATAGCAGTTGACAATAGTTACAAAGGAAAACGTGTTTTCATTAAACAAAAGGCGGAGTAACTCATGATATGTTACCCACGGTCAACAACAACATAGTTATCGCACTTGATGCTATGGGAGGGGATTTTGCACCTCTTTCCGTAATTCAGGGTGCTAGTTTTTTCTTGGATAATCTTGTTGATCCAGGTGTTGAAGTTTTTTTTCATATTTATGGAGATCAGAAAGAAATATCTCCTTTGCTTTCAAAATACAAAAAAGTAATCGATAACTCCGAATTTACCCATTGCTCTGATAATGTTCTTCCAAATGATAAACCCTCTTTTGCACTGAAACATCGCAAAGATTCAAGTATGAAGGCAGCTGTTGAATCAGTGAAAAAAGGTAAAGCTTTTGGAATGGTGTCTTCAGGCAACACTGGAGCATTGATGGCTATCTCCAGATTTATTTTAGGAACACTACCCAATATCTATCGTCCTGCTATTGCATCTGTCTGTCCAACTAAGACAAAAAGCTTTGCATTGCTTGATCTTGGTGCAAATGTTGACTGTAATACTGACTCATTATTTCAATTTGCATTAATGGGGAGTATATTTGCAAAAATAGCATTAAAAGTTGAAAATCCTGAAGTCGCTTTGCTAAACATTGGTACAGAAGAAGTGAAAGGTACTGACTCAGTAAGAGGAGCTTTTGAGTTACTCAAAAATGCTCCAAGTATTAACTTCAAAGGATATATAGAGGCAAGTGAATTTTTAGATGGTAATATAGACGTAATTGTTGCTGATGGTTTTGTTGGTAATGTAATGCTCAAGACAGCTGAGGCAACTGCTGGTACTTTTATCAGTCTAATAAAACAGGAAGTATTTAATTCATGGATGACAAAAATGCTTGTTGGCATATTGTTGAAACCCAAGCTAAATAAAGCATTAGAGCGTTTTAATCCTAAAATTAGAAGTGGAGCTATGTTTCTAGGGCTAAATGGTATCATTATAAAGAGCCACGGAAATTCTGATGCTATTTCTTTTGCTCACGCTATAAAATTTGCAGTAAATGCAATCAGTGAAAATTTAAACCAGAAGATAATTAACGGGGTAAGTCATATTGAATAAAAGTTTCATATTGAGCACTGGTTCTTACCTACCAAAAAAAATTTTGAGTAATAACGAAATTGCATCGATAGTTGAAACAAACGATGAATGGATAAGGCAAAGAACAGGAATAGTTCAAAGACATATAGCAGATGAAGGAGAACTAACGTCAGATTTAGCTGTTAATGCAGCGAAAAATGCTATAGAAAAAGCGAAAATTTCAATAGATGAAATTGGTTTGATCATAGTTGCAACAACAACACCTGACAAAACTTTTCCTAGCTGTGCAACGATTATACAAAGTAAATTAAAGTGTAAAAACGCATTTGCTTTTGATGTACAGGCAGCATGCTCTGGTTTTATATATGCAGTTACAGTTGCTGATTCACTTATAAAGTCTAACGATAGAATTAAATACGCACTTGTTATTGGTGCTGAAATAATGTCTAGGATTGTTGATTGGGAAGATAGGTCAACTTGTGTACTCTTTGGTGATGGTGCTGGTGCAGTGATAATGAAATCAGAAATGAGTAGCAGTAGGATTATATCAACAAACTTACACTCTGATGGCAATGTGGACTTATTATGTACAAATGGAGGAATATCCTCTACTCGTGATTCTGGAAAGATACTTATGAATGGAAGAGAAGTGTTTAAACATGCAGTAGAGAAATTAACAGCCTCAGTAGAGGAAACTCTAAAATGCAATAGTTTAAAGATTACTGATATTGACTGGTTAATTCCCCATCAAGCAAACATTCGCATTATTGAAGCAGTAGTAAAGAAATTAGATTTTCCTATAGAAAAAGTAATTAATACAGTTGATAAGCATGCAAACACCTCAGCAGCGTCAATTCCACTAGCCTTAGACTATGCAGTACAAGAATCAAAAATAAAGTCAGGAAATCTGATATTGCTGATTTCAATAGGTGCAGGTTTAGCCTGGGGTTCTGTGTTACTGCGCTATTAGACTTCCTATTACCCACGCTTCTTTTTTCTCAGTTTTATCGTTACATGCTGTACTGACAAAGTTTTGAGATATTATTACAAACATCATATTCACAAGAAATACTTGACTTCACGTGTACTAAGAAGCATTTTATATATGCTGTGTGCCCGTAGCTCAGTTGGATAGAGCAACAGCCTTCTAAGCTGTGGGTCGTAGGTTCGAATCCTACCGGGCACATTCTTCTATCAATGCTTTCTATAAATTTTCAAGTATTCTGGTACCACATTTTCAATTGCTAGTGGTCTAATTTTCATTGTTTCGAGATCATCTGACTTTTCGATTGAACTACTCATCATAACTTTCACCTGATCTCGAGTAAGTATAGGGCTTGCATCTCCAGTTATAGGTTTTAACAGCACAGAAACAACTTTGCTTTCTAAGAAAAAGGCTATCAATCTTGCCATTGGAAAAGGTACATTGATCAGTAGACACTTTCTGTTAGTCACATTCAGAATAAACTTCAATAAGCTTTTAAAAGAGTAAACTTTTGGTCCACCTATATTATAAATTTTTTTATCTTGCTTATTAAAGCTGATAATACGGTATACCACTTCAGCTAAGTTTGTTACACATATAGGCTGAAACTTCGTTATTCCACTACTGATCAACGGCAAAAAAGGAAGAATTGTTGCTAATCTTGCAAATTTATTAAAGAAATTATCTTCTTTACCAAATACAAGACTTGGCTTAATTATTATTGCTCCTTGAAACGCCGAAGTTACAGCTTTTTCACCTTTCAATTTACTTTGGGCATATTTTGATAACTTACCATTTTCTATTCCCATAGCAGAAAAATGTATCATCATGGATACATTTTTTATTTGTGCAGCTCTTGCTATTCTTTCAGCTATTTCAACATGAACGGCATAGAAATCGTGCTTTCTTGTCTCATATAGTATTCCTATTAAATTTATAACAACATCACACCCCTCCATACTTTCTAAAATTGATTTTTCATTAAAAAAATCTCCTTCAATCATTGATATTTGTCCTAAATTTCCACATAACTTCAGACAAGCAGCTTTTTCCTGATCACGAGTAAATATTCTTATTAAATACCCCGCCGCTGCCAAGCATCTTACGATGTGTTTTCCTATAAATCCTGTTCCACCAAAAATAACTATACGTTTTATCACAGTTAAAACTTCCAATAACTTAATACAATAGTTTTATTTAATATTCTATTGTGAATTCCTGCATTATAAGGTCCATTCTCATTCCATGAGAACCTTTAACTAAAATTACATCATTACCTTGAACAATATTAGCTAAATTACTTTTCAATTGGTTAGAATCATCGAAATGCATGCCTTTTATATTCTCCGGTAACAGTTTATTCAATTCTAACATAAATTTACCAACTGTATGAACTTTATTCACATTTTGTTCTACTATAGAGTCAAGCAATTCTGTATGAAATACTATGCTTTCATTACCAAGTTCTAACATATCGCCAAGCAGTGCCACTTTTCTTAAATTAGAATATGTACCTAAAGTTCTTATTGCAGCCTTCATTGAAGTAGGGTTAGCATTATAGGAGTCGTTAATCAAATGTACTAATTTTCCATTGTATTTAGCTTGATGAACATTACCTCTACCTTCTGTTACAGTAAAATTTTCAAGTGCTAGTGGTAATTTAGATAAATCAAGTTCGAGACTTTGCAAAACTGCTGTAACAACTAATGCAGAGTATGCAAAATGTTCGCCTTGTACAAGTAAATTACAGTTCACAATTTGACTATTGTTCTGTTTGATTTTTAAATTTAGACCGTTATCGTCTCTTATTAGGTCTAACAAACAAACAGTAGCACTTTCATTCTTACCAAAGCTTACTACATTTCTGTTAGCATTTGATAATAGATAATCATAATGTTCATTATCCTTATTCAAAATCAAAGTACCATTATTTTTCATGCCATGCAGAACTTCTAATTTCGCTTGCGCAATATCAATGAGAGATGAAAAATTTTCAACATGCGCAGGTTCGATGTTGGTAATAACTGCAATATCAGGATTGCTAATCTTTGATAACTCTTTTATTTCACCAGCTCTATTCATTCCCATTTCAAGAATTAAGTACTGGCAGTCTTTTGGGGCTTTTAGAATCGTAAAAGGCAGCCCTATATTATTATTCAAGTTATCTTTGTTTGCATGAGACGCTCCATATTGCGATAGAACAGTGTGCAGCATGTCCTTTGTAGTTGTTTTTCCGACACCACCTGTAATTGCGATAACTTTAGCATTAACAAGAACGTTCCTAATGTAATATGATGCCATATTGTGCAAAGCTTTTAGAGTATCTTGCACAACAATCAGAGGAAATTTTTTATATTTATCTTTGCTTACTACTGCAGAAGTAGCTCCTTTTAAAAAGGCCTCATGTAGAAAATCATGTCCATCAAAATTCTTTCCCTTGAGAGCAATAAATAAATCACCTTTTTTTATGCTTCTTGTATCCGTTGAAATATTTGAGCTATATACCGAATTACAAACACCCTCACCTCTTCCGCCAGTAGCATCAATAATATTATTTGCGTTCCATTTAAACATAATTTATCTTTAAAAGTAAATTGAACAAGAAAAGCAGCAAAAATACTACATGTTTTGGCAATGTACAAATAATGATTGCAATCTCCATAATTTCATCTTATAATAGATATACAAGCTTAAATATTTTCGTCTACAATTAGGTGTATTTTACTCTCTAGGTTGTAGAAAGTGTATTGGAGGTATGTATGGCAAAAGATAAATCAAATGAAAAGTCTATCTGGGCTAAGATAGGTGGAGCAGTTAAAACAGGTGTAAAGGCTACAGGTCAGGTACTTTTTCTTGTACCTAAAGCACTTATTTATCCTATAAAGAAACCGTTTGCTTCAATGAGCGAAGTGAAGCATGATGCTAAAGTTTCATTAAAAGAGGCTGTTGGTATAGATGTACCTGAAGAAGAAAAGAAATATGACCCATCTATAAAAACCACAGAAGCTAGTAAGTACCTTGGTATACAAATAACAAAACAAGGAAAAGGAAAGGTAAGTTTTTTAGCGTCAAGAACTTTGACGGGAGATGTACCGCACTTGAGTCCGGAGAAATTAGATAAAATAAGGAAAGATCTGCCAAATATAACTATTTTTAAAGGAGAAAAGAAAATTGTAATTGAAATTAACGTTGAGGAAATAGCTAACACTATTAAAACTAATCCTGATAATAAAGGCAAGAGCGAGAAAGAAATAAAAGAGCTTGTTCTTAAAGGAATTGCTAATAAAGTTGAAGGCGACCTCAAGAAGTTTGCAGAAATCACTGGTGGAGAATTTAAAGTTCACACAGACTTAAAATTGCTGTATGGTATTGCAGAAAAATTGTATCGAGAATATGATAACCAAAACAAATCATCAGAAGCTCTAAGGTCAGCACAAATTGGAAAGTCACCAGGGCAGTCTTCAGAAACTGTTACAAGTACAGATGAATTAGTAAAATCCTTTAACATTACTAATCCTAACGAATTTCCTTTTGGTAAAAGTAAAGAAGCTATTTCTCCTATAAAAAACATTCTGTTATCAGAACAAGATATCAAAAAGCAAGTAGAAGGATTGGGAAGTACTTTTTTGAATTTTGAAGATGCCTCTGGTGAAGTAATAAAACCACTATCTACGCCTGATGTAGAAAGAAATAAAGGAAGAGGAAAAGGTCGCTCTTAAAATATGAGCAATGAAGTTTATGATAGCAATAACATCTTTGCTCAAATATTAAGAGGTGAGTTACCTTGTGAGAAGGTACATAAAAATGAAAATGTGCTAGCTTTTCGTGATAAGTATCCTGATGCACCGGTTCATATTCTAGTTATACCAAAAGCTCAATACGTTTCATACGATGATTTTGTTCTGAAAGCTTCCGAAGAGGAAATAGTAAGTTTTTTTAAAACTGTTAGAGAAATAGCACATAAATATAACTTAGAAAAAACAGGATATAGATTAGTTACTAATCACGGTAAAGATGGAGAGCAAGTTATACCGCACTTTCACATACATATTTTAGGTGGTAAAAGATTAGGAAAGCATGTAAATTCATAGTGTTATATGTTTTTTAAATGAGTGAATATTTAACCATATTAATTTTTATCTGTGTATCAATTGTAGTATCCTTTACTTTAGGTGTATTACCTATGTTTCTTGCAGTCAGTAACCCAGATGGTGAAAAGCTTTCTACATATGAGTGTGGCTTTAATCCTTTATCAAGAGCCAGAAAAAGTTTCGACATAAAATTTTACTTAGTTGCAATATTGTTCATAATATTCGATTTAGAAATTGCTTTTCTTTTCCCTTGGGCCGTTTCTTTATCTAAAATAAGCTATTGCGGATTTTGGTCTATGATGATATTCCTTGCAATACTTACTATAGGCTTTATTTATGAGTGGTGTAAAGGTGCGTTGGAATGGGAATAAATTTATCTAATGGCGACTGGAATCGTTACAAAAAAGAAGGTTTTCTTATCACTAAATTTGGCGATTTAATAGATTATATAATGAACTGGGCAAGGTCTGGTTCATTGTGGCCAATGACATTTGGTCTTGCATGTTGCGCAGTAGAGATGATGCACACTGCATCCAGTCGTTATGATCTTGATAGATATGGCATAATCTTTCGTGCAAGCCCAAGGCAAGCAGATGTTATGATTGTTGCTGGCACGTTAACTAATAAAATGGCAGCAGCATTGCGTAAAGTTTATGATCAAATGGCAGATCCCAAATACGTCGTCTCTATGGGAAGTTGTGCAAATGGCGGTGGCTATTATCATTATTCTTACTCAGTAGTCCGTGGTTGCGATAGAATTGTGCCAGTTGATGTGTATGTTCCTGGATGCCCTCCAACTGCTGAGGCGTTGCTATATGGAATGCTATGTCTACAAAATAAAATAAAACGAACTAAAAATATATAGCATGGACAAAACTGCAAAATACATACAAAAAAAGACTAAATGTGAATGTATTCAGAAAAATGATGGCACTATTGTAATATATTCAGCTTTGAATGACATTGAAAATCACTTACTCTTTCTACGTGATAATGAAAAGTGTAGGCTTGAACTATTAGTTGACGTTTTTGGAGTTGATTACCCAGATAGAGAAAAACGTTTCGAGCTAATATACAATTTGCTCAGCGTTGTACACAATATCAGAGTGCACATAAAGCTTCAGTTATGTGAAGGTGATATACCTCTAAGTGTAGCAAAGATATTTAACGCAGCTTCGTGGTTTGAGCGTGAAGTATTTGATATGTATGGAATAGAGTTTTCTGATCACCCAGATTTACGTAGGATTTTAACGGATTATGGATTCAAAGGTCATCCAATGTTAAAAGATTTTCCTCTCACTGGCTACGAGGAAGTAAGATACGATATAGAGGCAAAAAAGGTTGTATATAATCCTATAGACTTACCACAAGATTTTCGTATGTTTGACAGCTTATCCCCTTGGGAAGGTAGTAAAGCCACAAAAGTAAATATAAAGGAGTAGAAAATGACAGCACAAAGAAAAAAAATATCTTTGATTGGTGCAGGAAATATCGGTGGGACTCTTGCCCATATGATTGCACTAAGAGAGCTAGGAGATGTTATTTTGCTTGATGTAAGCAATGGAATACCACAAGGTAAAGCGCTTGACATTACAGAATCATCTCCTATTGATCGATATAATATCAATATTACTGGTACAAATAGGTATGAAGATATAAAAAACTCTGACGCAATTATAATAACTGCTGGCATTGCCAGAAAACCTGGAATGAGCAGAGATGACCTTCTGCAAACTAATGCTGCAGTAATGAAAGAGGTTGGGGAAAATATTAAAAAACATTCTCCAAACGCATTTGTAATAGTGGTTACCAATCCTTTAGATGCTATGGTTTCAGTAGTATACAAATCTTCAAGTCTGCCAACTAATATGATTGTTGGTATGGCAGGAGTGCTTGACTCTGCTCGTTTTCGTTATTTTCTTGCAAGTGAGTTAAATATTTCTGTCGAAGATGTATCTGCTTTTGTGCTTGGAGGACATGGTGACACTATGGTACCACTAATCAATTATGCTTCAATTGCTGGCATTCCACTTACCCAAATCATTGAGATGGGTTTGATTACGCGAGGAAAACTTGATGAAATAGTTGAGCGCACTCGTAATGGTGGAAAAGAAATAGTTGATCTACTTAAATCTGGATCTGCATACTATGCTCCTGCATCTTCAGCCATAAGCATGCTAGAATCATACTTAAAAGATAAAAGGCGTATATTACCATGCGCTGCTTATCTTAATGGTGAATATGATGTGAAAGACTTATTCATTGGTGTTCCTACTATTATTGGCAAAAATGGAGTTGAGAAAGTTCTAGAGGTTCAAATCAACGATAGTGAACAAGAGATGTTTTATAAATCTGTAAGTGCAGTAAAAGAGCTCTGTCAGCTAAATTAATTGCCCTATAGAATTTCTTTGAGCTCAAGCTTCGAAAACAGTCTAAAAAAATTATTTGTAGTTATTTTTGCTACTTGTTTCGGCGATTCATTCCATAATTCTGCTAAACAATTCACAACATATTTCACCATTGCCGGTTCATTTTTTCTTCCTCTGTAAGGCTCAGGAGATAGATAAGGTGCATCAGTTTCAACTAAAACACGCTCACGTGGCACATTTTGTGCAATTTCTCTTAGTAAGTTCGCATTTTTAAAAGTAATAATTCCAGAAAATGAAATGTATAATCCCAAGTCCATAGCCTTATAAGCAAGCTCTTTAGAAGAAGCAAAGCAATGCATTACTCCACTAAAAGCGTCCTTCTTCATTTCTGAATTTAACATATCAATCATCTCACTATCAGCATTTCTAGTGTGAATAACTAAAGGTAATCCTGTTACTTTTGCCGCTTCTATATGTGATGCAAAACTTTTTTTTTGATTGCTTTTATTATCAGATTTATAAAAATCTAATCCGGTTTCACCGATACTAATTACCTTTTTGCCCTTAGTAAATTCAATCAATTCATCAGCATTTATACATTCACCTTTTTCCACATTAGTATCAAGCGGATGTATACCAACGGAGCAGTAGACTTGATCATAGGATGAAGAGATTTTTAATAATTTAGGGATATCATTAATGCTGATACATATGTTATGCAAAATTCTCACACCATTTTGCTCTGCTCTTGAAATTACCTTTGGTATTTCATCATCAGAAAAATAAATTAGATGACAATGAGAATCAACTATCATAAATAGATCCTTTTATGATAGAAGAAAACTCTTCTATCACTTTTTTATAAACTTCTTTTTTGAACGGTATGGCACTGGCTACCAAATCATCCACATTTTGCCAACGCCACTCTTTGAACTCTGGATGATCAGTATAGTTAATATTAATATCCTTATCCTTCCCACAAAATTTCATTAAGAACCACCTTTGCTTTTGGCCAGAATATCTCCCATTCCAACATATCGGTATAACTTCCTCGGGTAAGTTGTAATATATCCACTCTTTATTTTGAGCCACAACTTCTGCTTCATCAGTACCAACTTCCTCCAATAGCTCACGTAGCGCTGCCTGCTCTAGCTCTTCACCTTCATCAACTCCTCCTTGTGGCATCTGCCAATAAGAGTCACTATCAAAACGTTTTCCAATAAAAATATTTCCCTGTTTGTTAAATAACATTATGCCAACACAAGGGCGATACTCTTTCTCCTCACTAATCACAAATACTCTCTGTTGCTAAATTATCTATCATAGAAGTTCCAACTACTTTTTTACTATTCATTTTTTCAACAATTTTTTTTGCAACTTCCTTTCATTTGTAAATATATAATGCTTTATGGTATTTTTCCAATATTGCTAACATATTCTCTCTAATCACAAAAATTTTTTCTCATATTTCACTTGTAACCTCAGTTTTTCTGAAATCAATCATATCAAATATGATATTATTAAACAGGTTATTGTCTACTATCACTCCATCAATAATATTACACAGCTCTTTTGCAATCGTAAGTTTGCCATTACCCGAAAATCCGATTAAGTAAATGATCATACCATCAGAAAACTATCATATATTACAAATATATGTATTATAAACGTTACACTAGAAGCATATCAAAAATAGTTCATATTCAGAAATTTTGAGTGTATCATTACAGATAAATTATATAATTTAGAATAATGAATCGTGATACAGAATCAATAAAAAATACAATTGTAGATGTAATAGATCAAAACAAAGGTCAAGATATAGTTACTTTTGATGTACAGAATAAAACTGTCATTGCAAAATATATGATCATTGCATCTGGTGATTCGAGCCGGCATGTAAAAGCATTAGCTGAGCACGTGATGAAAAATCTCAAGCAATATGATAAAATAGATGTAGAAGGTATGGATGAAGGTAACTGGGTGATTGTGAATTTTCAAGGTATAATGGTTCACCTATTCAGGCCAGAAGTAAGAGAATATTATAAGATAGAAGAGTTATGGAATTGATTATCCAGGTAGCTGGTATACACTTGCTCAAATGTTGTAATTTTGAAGGCAACCCTTATGAAGTTGGTGGTGTCATTTCAGTGCTTGACACTGGAATCTAGAAAACTTAATCATAAACGAGCACACTATACAACATTTTTGATGAAATTTCATAATAAACTGGATTTCAGCGTCAAGCACTGGAATGACGCCATCGTTAACAACACCATTTACACACAAAATAACATATTATGAAACATAAATCTGAGTTTTTAAACTTCATTCAAGAAAGAGGATACCTATATCAATGTACAAACATTGACGGGTTAGACCAGCTATTATCACAAGATAATTATATAATTGCATACATTGGGTTTGATTGTACGGCACCAAGTTTGCATATTGGCAGTCTCATTCAAATCATGATGCTCCGTCACCTACAAAAATTCGGTTATAAGCCAATAGTTCTACTTGGAGGTGGAACAACAAAAATTGGTGACCCATCTGGTAAAGACAAAGCAAGAAGCGTCTTGCCGATAGAAGATATCAATCAAAATATACTTGGTATAAAGAAAACCCTCGAGAAGATGATATCTTTCAATGATGGAAAAACCGGTGCAATCATAGTAAACAACGCAGATTGGTTAGATAACATAAAATATATAGACTTTTTGCGTGATATAGGGGCACATTTTTCTGTAAATCGCATGTTAAGCTTTGATAGTGTGAAAACTAGGCTAGATAGGGAGCAAAATCTAAGCTTTCTCGAGTTTAACTACATGTTGTTACAAGCTTATGATTTTGTCGAGTTGAATAAAAAATATGGCTGTCGTCTGCAAATTGGAGGGTCAGACCAATGGGGAAATATAGTAAACGGAATTGAACTTGGCAAAAAGTTGAATTTATCTGAGTTGTTTGGTCTTACCACGCCTCTTTTATTAAACGCACGAGGGAAAAAGATGGGCAAAACCGAAAGTGGTGCTGTATGGCTTGATGGCGCTATGCTGAAGCCTTATGACTACTGGCAATATTTTCGCAATGTTGATGATCAAGATGTTGGTCGTTTTTTGAGACTTTTCACTGATTTACCAATTGACGAAATTAAAAAACTAGAGTCCTTGAAGGATCAAGAAATAAATGAAGCAAAAAAGGTCCTGGCAACAGAAGTGACGAAAATATGTCACGGTTGCAAAGAAGCCGAACTTGCACGATCTGCTGCAATCTCTGCTTTTGAAAATGAAGATAGTTCACTACTTTCTGGTTACACTATTACAAAAGAACAAATCGCAAATGGTATACCCTTAATAGACCTGCTGCATGACACCGGTTTTGAACCTTCAAAAGGTGCGGCAAAGCGTTTAATACAGGGAAATGGATGTAAAGTTAACGACAATACTATAAACGATGTTAACTATACAATAAACTCTGAAAGCTTTGAAGGTCAGCCATTTATCAAATTATCTGCAGGAAAGAAACGTCATATAAAAGTTGTGTTGGATGAAGTAAGAAAGTAAATTTGTATCTGTTCAGCAGAGTGGTAAAATAAGGTAGGCGGGAAAAGACAACTATAGGAACAAATGGGTATTATACGAGTAGCTGACACTTTCTTTCACACAAAAAATATTGTAAAGAGCTTTCGTATTTATCAACTTAGTACCTGATCTGAAATCTCAGCACTAGGAAACCTTACTATAAAGCAATGCTAGCACTTTCTTCACGCACATTTGTTAAGACTGCTACTCCATCAACTTTAGTATTAGGCTTTAACAGTTTATATGTTACACCGCCAACCGTTAGTGCTGCTACTGTAATTGCAATCACTGCTATAACTATAGGTATGAACTCAGCTGTCACTGTTCGAGTTGCAAAAAGTGCTACTGCTATAGCAGTACCTAATAATGTAGCTGCTCCACCAGCAATCTGCCCTTTCTTAATTGCTGGACGATTAAGATAGTGTAAAGGAGTATCTCCCCACATATCTACTGAATTAACATCGGCACCTTTTTTATTATAGCATCTACCATGACCATATTGCCACGTAAAGCAGCACAATGTAAAGGAGTCCTTCTCGATATATCTACTACATTAATATCGGCACCTTTTTCTATTAGAACATCTACCATGACCATGTTGTCACATAAAACAGCACCACATAAAGGAGTCTCTCCCCACATATCTATTGAATTAACATCGGCACCTTTTTCTATTAGAACATTTGCTATGTTTATACTTTTAAGATGAGTAGTCTCATGTAAAGGAGTCTCTCCACTTACACCTTTTTCGTTAACATTTGCACCTTTTTCTATGAGGGCGTTCACTATATTTTCTAGGTTACAGGAAGCAGCTAAATGCAAAAGAGCCACCTTTTCATCATCTTTAAAAATATAATTTATATCAAAGCCAGACTTTTCCCACTCTTCATATTCCTTTGAATATCTTTTCAGCTCATTTTGTATTTTTTCAATTACGTTATCTTTGCTTAAATCTTTGTCAACATTAACTAAACTCAATAATATGTCCCAATTTGAAATTTCCATTGTCATAACCTCATCTTTAATTTTCAATAATGTATTTAATTATATGATAAGAAGTCAATTTAAATAAATTACACATACATGGAACTTATCAGACAAATATATAATATGAACTAGATTCCAGCGGGCTTTGTTGTATCACTACCTATGAAGGGCTAACTATAAAAGCAGCTTATTGAAAATCTTATTTTTTGCAATCAATCTGATCAAATTTAAGAATAGTAATTTATTGTTTGTACTAGTAAATTTAATTCTACTTAAATAGCTAAAGCATTGAAATGCTTGAATTCTAGCTAGATTAGTGAATGATAGCAAAACTTCTTTTACTTAGATTTAAATATTTACTGACTATCCTTACTATAAATGCTAGAGTAATAAGCTGTTGATATTCTCCATTTTTTTATCTTTAATCCATCGTAGATAGCGATGCAACAAAGCCCAATGGCGTCAATTTAAGGAAAGATGTTCAGGAGTAAAATACTGTAAAAAATAGGACCTTTGGTTTCTATTTTATTTCAATAAAGAAGATATCAGTAAAGCTTATCTATTAAGGTGGCACATAGAGGAGTGCTATAAACGACTCAAAGTAGAAGCAGAATTAGAGAATTTTTCTGGGATAAATTTAGAGATAAGAATTTTGTGCAAACTTGGTCATGTGCAATACTTCATATGTGTTATTCACAAGGGCCTTGGAACCCAGATCAAATTGCTGAGTATCGTTTAAATTTTTCAGTTTTATTTGGTATAATGAAACAAAAACTTTATCAGGTGCTTGTTGGAACCAAAAAATTTTCAAGCCCTTTTTAAGTATAAGCACTAAAGTTAACGTGAAGATTGTATAGCTGCAATAAAGTAGATAAGCCTAAACGCCATCATGTCTTTAGGAGAGCTTGCTAATTTATTCTCTTAAGTTAACGCCATTGCCTGAACAGATACATAAAAAAGTAGTACTTGCAAGAAAGAGTTACCTAAGAAATTAATTAATTTTGCTATTTTTTCTAACATATCTAGAAGAAATAGATACATTATCTAATGCAGTCCTAATACTAGAATTGTTCTCATTAACAACTACAGCTAGCTCAAAAGCATTCAAAGTACATCTACCATATGGAAACAGTACAGTACTTACTTCAGTAAATGCATCTTGTATCATGCCACTATTTCGAGCTCGTATTAAAATAGAACTGACACATTCATTATTACCTTTATATATAGCAAAGGCAATTGGTTTGATGACATACGTCATACCTGGAAGCTGCACAATATCTTTAGAAGTAAGGATATTTCGCAGTGTATCACTATTTTGAGCCCGTATTAAAATAGAATTGATACATTCGTTATTGCCTTTATATATAGCAAAGTTAAGTGGCGTTAAAGCACACACTCTAATACCTAAATACTGTACAATATTTCTAGAATCAAGGATATCTTGTAATATACCATTTTCCTGGGCTTTTGTTAAAATATCATTAATATATCTTGGCTTATTGTGATGTATGGCAAAGCCAAGTGATGTTAAGGTGTACATCGAACCATTTTGATAGTTTATAATATTTGCAGCAGTAAGAATATCTTGTAGTATACCATTGTTTTGAGCTTGTTCTAAAATAGAATTAACACATTCATTATTGTCTCTATGTATAGCTAGGCTAAGCAGTGTTAAAGTGCGTCCTCCACCTCTTGGAAATCGTGTAGTATATCCAGTGATAAGAACTTTTAGTAAATCATTTCCTGAAACTGCTTTCAAGATATCGCTGATGCTCCTTCTATCCCATATGGACTTTTTTAGCTGAAAATATAAATCTTTTTGTTCTTGTGTTAAATTTTGTTGATTTAGCATATTTTTGTAACCTCATTTTCAAGTTAGTGTAGTTTAATTACTGAAATTAATGCGTCAATACAAATTTGGGTAATATAAAAGGATTTTTGATGAATAGAAGTAACCTCTGTGCAAAAAGTTCCTTATGAACCTGAGCGTTCAGGAAGGACAAAGTAATCAGAAAGTAATTCTATTTACTTGTAGTCTAGGAGGAATAGATACATTATCTAATGCACTACTAATCCTAGTATTCCTTTCATTAATCGCTGCAGTTGGTTGAAAAGTGGCATAGATGTATTGTGGTATGTCATTAATTCGTACTATAATAGAATTAATACATTCAATATTACCTTTATGTATAGCGATGCCAAGTGGCGTTAAGCTGTACGTCCGACCGTATTTATAGTTTATAGTATTTTCAGTAGTCAGAATCTCTTGCAATATACCACTATTTTGAGCATGAGTTAAAATCGAATTAATATGTGAATGATTACCTTCATGTATAGCAAAGCCAAGTGATGTTAAGTTGTAAGTCCAACGATCTGGAGAATATACAGTATTTTTAGCAGCAAGAACATTTTGCAATATACCACTATTTTGAGCATGAGTTAAAATCGAATTAATATGTGAATGATTACCCTCATGTATAGCAAAGCCAAGTGATGTTAAGCTATACTCCCAACCACCCAGAGAATATACAATATTTTTAGCAACCAGAACTTCTTGCAGTGTACCACTATTTTGAGCTTGCATTAAAATAGAATTAACATATTCATTTTCACTGCTGTTTCTATATATAGCAAGACCAAGCAATGTTAAAATGTATGTCCGATTGTTGAGAATATCTTGCAATATACCATTATTTTTAGCGATTGTTAAAATTGCATTAAAACATTCTTCATTATTCTGATCTACAGCAAAGCTAATTGGTGTTAAAATATGCGTCAGACCATCTAAAAACCGTAAAATATTTTCAGCAATAAAAACGCCTTGAAGCATATCATTATTTTGAGCTTTTTCTAAAATAGAACTGATACATTCTTTATTACCTTTATATATAGAGAAACTGAGTGGTGTTAAAGCATACTCCCTAGTATTGAAACACTGTACAATATTTCTAGCAGCAAGAATATCTTGTAGTATTCCACTGTCCTGGGCTTTTGTTAAAATATCATTAATATATCTTGGCTTATTGTGATGTATAGCAAAGCCAAGCGATGTTAAGTTGTACATCAGACAATTTTGATGATTTATAATATTTTTAGTATTAATAATCTCTTGCAGTGTACCGTTATTTTGAGAATGTATTAAAATAGAATTAACGCATTCGTCATTACATTTGAATATGGCGAGGCTAAGTAGTGTTAAAGTGCGTTCCCCACCTCCTGGAAATCGTGTAATATATCCTATTGTAAGAACTTTTAGTAAATCATTCTCTGAGGCTACTTTCAAGATATTACTAATTCCCTCACCATTTGATATTAACTTTTTCAACTTAAAATGCAAATTTCGTTGTGCTTGTGTTAAGTTGTTATCATTTAGCATAGTCTTGTAACCTCGCTTTAAAGTCAGTGCAGTTTAATTATTCTATGTTAGTATACACCAATAGAAAAAATTTCATCATATGTTCTGGAAAAAATTTACACAGGTTAATGAGGAAATCGTAAGAGAGAGCCTAAAAAAGGTTATAGAGAAGAAAAGTGGTAAGAATGTTGGTGTAGTATCCTCAATTGTTATTAAAGGTAAAGATGTTGCTTTTGCTCTTGAAGTTACTGAGCCAAATGAAGAATTAAGAAAAAATTGTGAGCAAGCTGTTAAGGCGATACCGGGAGTAGGAAAGGTTACTGTAGTTGCTACCGGTCAAAAACAAGCTAGGCAACAAAAAGCTAAACTTCATATCGAAGGAGTGAAAAATATAATTGTCGTTGCTTCTGGTAAGGGAGGTGTGGGTAAGTCGACAGTTGCACTAAATCTAGCTCTTTCGTTAGCAGAATTAAAACATAAAGTTGCGCTAGTTGATGCAGATATATATGGTCCTTCGATTCCTAAAATGTTGGGCACTGAGAAAGTGAAACCAGAAATACAGAGTGGTAAAGCAATGCCTATAGAGAAACATGGTCTCTATACTATTTCAATTGGATATTTTATTGATAAGGACCGCGCAGCAATATGGCGTGGACCTATGATCACAAAAGCACTTTACAATTTGCTAATGGGAACAAGGTGGTCTGATATAGAATATTTAATCATTGATACACCACCTGGCACTGGCGATGTACATTTAAGTCTGATGGAGAATTTTAGTTTAACTGGAGCAATAATAGTTTCAACTCCACAGGAGCTTGCTTTAGTCGATGCACAAAAAATTTATGATATGTTCACAAAGCTCAGCGTGCCAATTATCGGCATTGTGGAAAATATGAGCTATTTTGTTCAAGATAATTCAAAAATACACATATTTGGAAAAGGTGGTGCAAAAAAAATGTCTGAAGAGCTGGGAGTCAAACTCTTGAGCAGAATTCCTCTAGATCCGCAAATATGTAGTGCTTCTGATTGTGGAAATCCTTCAATACTAAGTGAGGATTTAGTAAGGATTTATGAAGGCATTGCTAAAGATGTTAGGTCTTTTGTATGCAGTCTATAAAGTTTTTTAAACTACTTTTAAAATAGGTAGAATGTAATTTAAGGTGAATAAAATATTTCAAATGGCAGCAGCTACCTCGTATCTGAACAGACAATAGACTTCTTGGATAACTTAAGAAACAAGTAGTAGAAGCAATATCAGGGAAGGTATAAATTTTGAGCAGGTAAGTAAACTTGATGAAGAGAAGCTTCGAAGACTAAGAGGAGTAAAAAGAAAAACATTGGAAAAATAATAGAAATTTTAATAGAGGAAGAGGCCAAGAAAAAGGCAAGAGGAGGAAAACCAAATAAACAATGCATATTTATTAATAGCACTCGAATATTTGTGTAAATACCGTACATATTTCCATATAGCGCAAAGCTATGGAATAAGTGAAAGTTCTTGCTAACGGCTGTGTGTGATTCACAGAGGTTATTACAATAAGAATGTAAGGTCAAATAGAAATTTGGATTTGCAGTAGTGTATAGACCTTATTACAATTGCAAAGGATAAATTAGTTAATCTAGGGTTAAACTACGTCTGAGTTGGATAAAACTATACAAAAAGTTGGGTCATGCAGGAAAGAGCATTATGGTATTTCACGTTTTACCTTACGTAAATGGTACAAACGTTATGAAGAGTTAGGTGAAAAAGGATTAGTAGATCTCAGTAGTAAGCCTAAAACTTCACCTTTGCAAAAGATCAATGAATCAAGCTTATTCTTCATCTAAGACAAACTAGAAAGCTAGGGGCAAGAAACCGAGTTAAGACGTCTATATGATTTATCATTGTCATTGGCTACTATACACAAAATTTTCAAAAAACATAGTGTAAGTCTTCTGCATGTTAAACGTCATTATCGCAAACAGGTCAAGCGTTATAACTGTAAAGTACCTGGAGAGCGTGTGCAGATGGATGTGTGCAAAATATCGTCAGGGCTTTATCAATATACTGCTATAGATACGTTATAAAATTGTTGCATTATATTCAAGACGTACTTCAAAAAACACTTTAGATTTCCTAAAACAACTAAGAGAAAGAATACCTTTCCATTGCCAAAGGATTCAAACTGATAGAGGGCAAGAATTTTTTGCTTATGAGGTGCAAGAATGTTTGAAGGAATGGAAAATTAAATTTCGTCCTATTAAGCCGTTTTCCCCACACTTAAATGGTAAAGTGGAAAGAGCACAGCGTACAGACTTAGATGAGTTTTACAGCAGTGTTACCATCAAGAGCTCTGAATTGCAAATTAAACTTAGGGATTGGGAAGAGTATTATAATAAACACCGCCCTCATAGCGCTCTTCAAGGAAAAACTCCTTGGGAAAAATATAAGGAACTGGAAAATACGATTCCTTGCTTAAGTGAAAAACTATATCTTATCAAAAGAGTCGTTTGTCATGCAAAATTATAAACACAATCAGAAACTACAATCACTTCAAAAATCCAAATCTCTTAACAAGCCAACTAGTTCAGACTCAATCTGACAAATTAGTTGCAATAACCTCTATGAATTACACACTCTGAGAAGTCATTATCTTCTCTTGCTTCCAACCAAGCAATACTTATTCATACCATCTCCCCCATAGAAGATCAAAAAATATCCTTAGGTTATCCAAGAAGTCTATTGTTGGTAAACATAGAAGGCTATTTGCCTTTTTATCTAGTTTATGCAGGAGGTCTATATTTATTGTTGAGTATGATTTTAGGCATTTCTGCTAAAACGCAACTTTTAAATCGCCAAAATTTCTCCTTGCCTTTACTAATTCCGATTCTTGGAGTGCACACATAATCTGGTTTGAGGTGATATTCATAGAGACAAAATTCATGACTTATAGTAAGGTCTTGTTTATTATGTTCTTTTGTAATGTTTAATTTTTTGCACAGTATGCCTGGCCCGCCTAAATTTGCTTCAAGCGGTTCAGTGAGCTTTAATCCTCGTATTAACACTGCTGCTGGGAATCCTTCTGCTTCTGTTACAATATTTAGACAATAGTACATTCCATATATAAAATATACGTACGAAAACCCTGGCGTACCAAACATTACTGAGGTTCGATTAGTATAGCCTCTTGCTGCATGACAAGCTGGGTCATCCATTCCTATATACGCTTCAACTTCAGTTATTATTCCACTAAAATTAGAAAATTTCAGAATCTTCCCTAGCATCTCCCCAGCTACGGTTAAAGTTGGCCGTTCATAGAAATTTCTTGGTAATATTGTGTTATTCATCATAGAAGTACAAGTTACTTACATTTGTAAGAAAGTTATACCATTTTTGCTTTTTCTTATTTATTTAGTCAAGAGCATCTCTGAGAAGTAGAAGTTGGTGTTGTTGTCACATTTGTTACATCTGTTGAAGGCTGCTGTAAAACCTTGACTGATTCAGAGCTCTTTTGTTTGTTGCAATTGCGGTACTAACGCTTCATATAAAGATTTTGGCTCACGTCTCTTACCTATTTTTGACTTCTTTATTTGCACGCAACTGCTCTGCAGTAACACCTTTGCCTTCAAGGAGAGTTACACCATTCTTACCATCAATGTTAACTTTAATTTTGCATTCTCTTCCATCCACATACCACTTTAAAGTCATTTCATATAACCCACTAATTATTTCATAAACTCTTTCCTCATTATCACTATCATTATTAATATAGCAAGATGCCCCCCTCTTTTTTTCTTGACTAGGATGACAAAATGTAATTGTTCTTACACCATACTCTTTACATATACTACCGCCTAGAAGTTTAGCTATATCTACTCCTTCTTTATTGGCATGTAGCACAACTCTCACGGTGGGGTAAACAATATTACCTTCCCTTTTGCCTTCTTTTATCATTATGGACCCTATAGTATGATTTTTCATACCTTCAGATATCTCTGCTTTAATTTGGTCAGCAATTTTACCTATGATCTCTTTGCCATGATAGTGAGATTCTCCTTTCTTCGGAGAAAAAGGCTCTTTGTTCGTAGTATTAGTGTCAGAATCACCCTGTAACTCAAAGAATTTATCCCATTCTTCATCACTGTCTAATTTTATATATCCACGCTTGTTTTTATCTAATGCTGATTTAGACTTATTATGAGTACTATAGAATGCTGAAATGGTTCCAAAAAGCTTTTTAACATAACCTAAACCTAACATATATTACCTCTTACCATTAACAAAATATTAGCATGCAAACTTTGTCATAATTAATCAACAACTAATTTATCATAAATAAAATGAGCTGCTAAAAAGGTATAAATTGAGGTTAGGTAAAGCTTTTGGTATAATACCTAGTCAATTTGAATAGGCAAGTGATCTTAGCTAAAAAGACGTTTTTTATCTCATTTATTTTTGGGTTTATTCTCTTTCCCTATTTTATAAAACTTCTAAAAAAGATAAGTCAAGATGGACAACCAATCAGATCATATGGACCAGAAAGTCATTTAATAACAAAAAAGAATATACCACCTATGGGTGGAATAATAATACTCACTTCTGCTTTATTACCAATCCTGTTTTGGACTCAATTAACACAAGAAATTTTATTTTTAGTATTTATAACCCTATTTTTTGCTCTACTTGGATTTATTGATGACTATTTAAAATTGAAAACAAATCACCACCGAGGTTTAAGTGCAAAAACCAAAATACTTATTCAGTTTGTCGTTACTCTGGTCTGTATGTCTATACTTAAGCTACAATCTGCTGAAGGTTTTACAAAAATTTCTCTATTTAGAGAAGTAGCAATCGACCTTGGCTATCTATATCTTCCGTTTGCTGCATTTGTTATTGTTGGCTCTGCCAATGCTGTGAATCTCACAGATGGTTTGGATGGCCTTGCTGCAACTCAAGCCATTACTTCCTTTGCTTTTTTGGGACTAGTTGCATACATCACTCGGACAGATGTAAACATTACTTTCTTCTGCATTGCATTTATAGGAGCTATTTTAAGTTTCTTGTGGTTTAACACACATCCAGCAAAAATATTTATGGGTGATGTTGGAAGCCTATCAATCGGTGCAGCTTTAGGACTCACTAGTGTTCTAATTAAAAAAGAAATGCTTTTTGCCGTTATTGGAATAATCTTTGTAATAGAGACTTTATCTGTGATTATTCAGGTATCATATTTTAAATATACAAAATTTAGATATGGAGTAGGAAGAAGAATTTTCCTTATGACACCAATACATCATCACTTTGAAAAGAAAGGGTGGTCAGAAAATACAATAGTTATAAAATTTTGGATAATTTCTATCGTTTGTTCGATTTTTGCTTTAACTTTCTTATTATAGGAACTATGAAATATCCAGATTTCACATTAGAAAATACATTATCAGGAATTATAGCAGGAGTAGATGAAGTTGGAAGAGGTCCGCTTGCCGGTCCAGTGATATCTGCAGCTGTAATATTTACTGATAGAGATACGGTTATTGATGGAATAAACGACTCAAAAAAGCTAACCCCTAAGTGTAGGCAAGTTCTATACGAAAAAATAACGTCTGTTGCAAAATTTGGTATAGGAATGGCAAGTGTAGAGGAGATAGACTCATACAATATCTTGCAAGCAACAAAGCTTTCAATGAAACGTGCGTTGGCAAACTTGAATCTAGAACTAGATTATGTGCTAGTTGATGGTAATCAACCACCTGAAGTAAAATGGCAAGTAAAATCTATAGTGAATGGTGATAGCTTAAGTATATCAATCGCAGCTGCTTCAATCGTTGCAAAAGTTACAAGAGATCGGCTTATGGAAGAATTGCACAATCAACATCCTCAATATAACTGGTATAAAAATAAAGGATATGGGACAAAAGAACACCTCAGCGCTATTGGCCTTTATGGGATTACGAAACACCATAGAAAGAATTTTGCACCTATACGAACACCTTAATCACTTACCTTTTTTGAAAGGCATACTTTCATTAAATAGGCAAACTGTGCTTGATCCGTTTCTTAAGGTGAATACTGAGCTTACTCTTTCGATTATCAGATAGTCATCAACTGTACGGAAATTTATCAAGGACTCATACCCTGCAGAATCAACCATAAAAACTGCTGGAAAATCAGAATTTATTTTATTGAATTGTAGATATGTAAATCTTCCGTCATCAAAAACCTTAACTGGTATTATTGATTGACTGCCTTTAACGTGCGAGATGGAATAGTTAAAATTCAAGCCTTTCTTTATAACCTCAATATCACTTATATCAGGGATAGTGGTATGACTAGCTTGCTCTAGAATATCACCGTTACTCGTTGAATAAATTTCATCACTGTTGAACAGTGGATAAAGAAACCTTACTTCATATGCTAACCTTGGATCATCTAGCCCGTTTGCTTCTTCAGCATGAAACTCGAAATAATAAACTCTTTTATTGGTAATTATAGTTGCATTAGTATCGGCAATATCATCTATAGGCTTAATAAATAATCTATTACCTTGAGGAAGGAGTTGCCAACCGGTTGCATCACCCATTGAAAGACTCTCTATTACCTCCCCTGGCTCAAACAATATGCTGGATTGATAACCATAAAAGCCCGTGTACTTATGTATAGCCTGTGGATTATAATTCATTACCTTTATGTGGTTATCACCAGCTATTGGTCGTGGTTCCTGTTTTGCAAGTGCATCACCACCACAAAAAAATAATAGTGCAACAAAGAGTAACCTAATCATAGTATCAAAATAAACTGATCTTTATTTTATCATTGATAGACATATACTGCAACTGTCAAGCTATCCCAGTAGTAAGCGACAGAAAATGCAAGCTTCATAATAATTCATTACTGCAGGAAAAAATTCTTTAAACATTATTTTCATATATGTCAAAATGAGTTGTGAGGTAAATTATGAATGGAATAATGAGCAGCTTTTCAGTGCTGTTCTTAGTAATAATATAGAAGAAGCTGAAAGATTAATAAACGCTGAAACGAGTGTACATTCAGTAGATAAGCATGGGATGGCCCTTTACATCATGCTGCTCAGCGTGGCTATGTAGATCTAGCAGAGTATTTGATAAAAATAGGAACAGATGTCAACTCAGTAGATAATTTTGGAAATACCTCTTTATATTTAACTGCGCATAGCGGTTATATAAAAGATAATGGTGTGTGGGTCAATATAGAAGAGACTGCTAATTCCGTCATAAAAATACAGTGGAGTTGTTGCTTAAAAAAGGGCAAATATCAATGCAACGAACCATCAGATGCAGACTCCTTTACATATTGCAGCAGAAGGAGGACATAGTTATTTGTTAGAGGAGCTGCTTAAAAAGGGAGCTGCTGTTAACTTAGCAGATGATGAGGGAAATACTCCACTTCATTGCGTTGGTGTTATGGGCGGCGGTGAAGACGATAAAGAAGTAATAAAACTTTTACTTAAAGCAGGGGCAAATATTAATTTAGTTAATAGAGAAGGAGATACTCCTTTAAGTAGTTATGATTTAAGAAGTAGTCATCTTATACCAATTCCCGCTATACAAGCAACGAATAGACAATAATGGAAAAAAAGCCATACTGAAGTAAGTAAAATAGCGAGGTTTAGATGGCATTAAGATCAAAATTATTGGATGAAAAAGTGGTAAAATCAGCAAAAGAGATGCTGAAGAGAGTAAGAAATAATGCGTATGTTGCAAAAAAACTAAATGCTGTAATTGCAGCAAAAAAGCACAGTATAACAGATGTAGCAAAAATATGTTGCATTTCGAGAAAGGCAATTACTACATGGATAAAGCACATAAAATTTGGAAGAGAAGAAAAATTATTTGCTCCACCTCAACGCCGAGGAAAACCCCAATATTACTATTAGAGAAATGAGAATAAGAATCCAAGAAAGATTTGGTTTGAATATCAGCAAATCCGCAATACATCGTAATATGCAAAAAATGAAATTCTCATATATCACACCAACATAGTGGACAAGATAAAAACAAGCAAGAGGAGTTTTAAAAAAAACCTCAATGAAACTATTGTCATGCATTCTGAAAAAGAGCTATTTTTCTTCGATGAATCACGGTTTGGTACACATTCAAAAATTGGACATGGGTGGTTTAAAAAAGGCAGTAGGACACAGGTTAAGGTAAAATTAGGTAGGGAAAATTTTTATCTCTATAGTGCAGTTAATCCCAGAAATGGAGAGAATTTTAGCTTATTTGCACCAAACGTCAACACTGATTGTATAAATATATTCCTTGAACAGATGTCGCAATATTTAGGAATAAGAAAGGCTTTTCTCGTGATGGATTGCGCTAGTTGGAAAAAATTTAAAGGTACCTAAAAATATCGAATTATATACCTACCACCATACTCACCTGACCTCAATCCTGTTGAGAGGTTTTGGTTATATATAAAGCAGAACATTTTACGCAATAAAATCTACGATACAATTGTTCTGCTTGAATATGCTTTGTGTAAATTTATTACCTCTCTTTCCCCTTCCACGGCATAAGTGTTGAAAGTAGTATCAGAAAAGTATAAAGAACTGTTATTGCAAGAAAATGGAGGCAATAATGGATCAAATAGAAAGAGTACTAAATTTAATAAAAGATGAGGATTTAGAAAGGCTAGGAAAATTAAGTGAAGTAGATAAATGTAATACTAAATTGTTGGGCAAGATTATATTTAAAGGTCTAATGAAGTTAATATTAATGGGGCAAAAAACAAGCTTAAGAGCGCTAGAAATGGTAATAAACAGGTGTATAATGGATAAGAATAGCGATAAAAGTACAGTAACATACAGTGGTTTGTCAAAAAGGTTAAAAGTTATAAATCCAGAATATTTTAAGGGAGTATATATTGATTTGATGAGCAAGATTAAAAAGCTATTACCCCAAAAAACATCAAATAATTTACATAAGTTTGATTCGACAATCATAAATTTATCGGGATATCTCATAAAAGATGGGCTAAAAATAGGCGGTAAAAGTAACGACAGTCAAGTTAAAGTGAGTGTAGGATTAAAGGATCAATTGCCGACAAGTATAAGATTTTGTAAAGGACAAGAAGAAATTAGTGAAGATATAGCATTAGTGAGAGCCATTAATGAAGCTAAAGTTGAAAAAGAGGATATTTTATTATTTGATAGAGGAATCAGAAAAGTTGGAACTTTTGCCGAATTTGATGAAAAGGAGTACAAATTTATCACAAGAGTTAAAGTAGGAAGAAAACATGATGTTATAAGCAGGAACAAAGTTATAGGAGAACAAAAATCGGATGGATCAGAGATTTTAGAAGATATAATAGTTAATCTTTATCGTGCACGAGGTAAAGTAGCAGAAAAGCATGACCTACGTTTAATAAAAATTCGAAATAAGGCAGGAGATGAAATATGGTTTTTAACCAACTTGCTTGAAATGTTAGCTTATGAAGTAACAGAGCTATATAGGCGCAGGTGGGACATAGAGGTATTCTTTAAATTTATAAAGCAAAATCTTGGATATAAGCACTTTTTAAGCCATACTATGAATGGCATGAAGGTGTATATTTACATGATTATTATTACGGCTTTGTTATTTCTTGTTTATAAAATCAAAAATAATCTACACGGATTCAAAATAGCACTATTACAATTCACATTGGATCTTAATGATTCTTTTATACGTTCAATTGTTTTACTATCAGGAGGGAATTTACATGCCGTCAATCACCTTGTATCACTCCACTTATAGCACTTTCAACACTTATGCCTTCCACGGTTAAACAACTCTGCAATGCTTCTTATTTGGTTCATTAATTTGGTATTAGTGCAGATATAAAATTGATGATAGTTCACATTACAAAACTAAAAGCTGCTGGGTTGTTTATCAATCAGCGAAATATTCAATTTATGGATGAGTTAGTGAGGTTCTGGAGAGAAAGAAATAACAATTTCTTGCAGAATTTACCAAGGTGGTTTTCAAAATTTAACAAAGAAGTGTCAAAGCTCAAGAAAGAGAATAGTGTGCTATATACCTTTCTGAGAGAAAGTAACATTAATGTGCTAGTTAAAATGTGGGAAGAAAGCGAATATATAAGAAACAAATTTATTGGTAGAGATTTAAATAAGGAATTAAAAGAGATTTTAAAAGAACGGTATTCAAAATATGCTGACATTTTAATCAACAAAGCCGATGACATAAGAAGAAAAATATTTCTACATAATAATAAGCTACTACTTGATCCTTTGTCAGAACATTATCAATATAGCTTCAAAGATATGACGTTTACTGATATCAGAAATTTTTTTGACGTTCATAAAGAGGATTTTAGAAAAAAATCACAAATATCTCTAATTGACTTGATAGATCTAAGTGACGTAAGAAAAAACACTCCTATACTGAAAGTACAAGCATTTGTTGAGATTATTAGGAATGTAAAACCTAGCAGAAATCTTGATAATTCAAACGCTGAACAACTTCAAGCTATTGATAGAAAAATCCCTTAATTGTACATAGGCCAAGTTGGCTTATGTGTTCTTATTCTCACTTTGTAAACATGCCAATAATTTTATCCATTATTCCGCCCATATTTGCTTCAGCTTGAGTGTGTGCTATCTTACCACCGTGTGAAATTAATTTGGGATCTGCGCCAGGTGATATATTAACAAATTTACTACCAACAACTCCACTGCTAGTGATTAGGGCTGAGCTATCAACTGGGAGTTTTATATCCCTACTTATACACATGTCGATTCGTGCTATGTAGGTAGCTTTGTCGAGTGATACACCAGTTATGCTTCCGACTTCCACACCAGAGATCTTGACACTATCACCAACTCCTACACCATTAGCATCAGTAAAAAGGCCATGTATTTTATAACAATCCTTATAGCTTTTCTTTATGTAAGATAATTTATCAATAGCGAAGAAGATAAGAAAAATAGTAAAAATTAATACAAATGATCCAGCAATTATTTCAAGTATATTTGACCTTCGCATCTTTAGTTATTAAGATTCCAGCTTTCATAGTAATTTTTCACCTTTTGCTTTGGGTAGTATGCATCTTTTGTACCCGTTAAATTAGGAGTTTTTCTTGTATTATTATTAATTGGTACTGCATTATCAGTATAATGCAGCCATATATGCCATGCTGGAGGAATTGTTGTAGGCTCAGAAACATTGTCATATATTACCCATCTTTTCCCTTTACTTGACTCATAGTAAGAATTTCCGTTTTCATCCCTACCTATAAGTTTACCTTTTCTCCTTAATAAGTTTGTTACTGAATTATAAATTTTAGATAACATAAAGGTATTAAAACAAAAAGTATTATATATACTAATACTTTAACGATGTATTAACAACAGTTTAATGCAATTACCAATTCTACAAGTTATTATACCAATAATTGCATCGATGTTCTGCTTTCTTACCAGGAAACATAGGGTATCCTGGTTTATCTCTTTTTTTACAACGACAGCTACTTTCTTTATTTCATTAACGTTGCTAGTGAAAACATACAATGGTGAAATTATAACTTATTATCTTGGAGATTGGGCTCCTCCATACGGAATAGAGTTGAGAATCGACATGTTGAACTCCTTGATTCTAACTTTGGTGAATTTTATAGCGCTGATTAGTGTGCTTTATAGCTTTCATATTAATGAAAAGGAGATTAGCAAAAACAAAATCACTGGTTTTTACTCTCTACTTCTACTGTGCCTAAGTGGATTACTTGGGATTTTAGTCACAAATGACATATTCAACCTTTATGTCTTTTTAGAAATTTCATCTCTTTCTTCTTATGTTCTAGTTTCAATGGGAAGGGATAAGAAAGCTTTAGTTGCAGCATTTGAATACCTAATTAGCGGTACTGTAGGAGCAACATTTTACTTATTTGGCATCGGGCTTTTATACTCTATGACAGGAACGCTCAACATGTCTGACATGGCTGAAAGGATAGTGCCATTATATGATAATAACATAATAAGACTTGGTACATTGTTCATTTTTGTTGGTCTCTCAATCAAAATGGCACTGTTTCCACTCAGTAAATGGCTAATTAATGCTTATAGTGAAGCACCTAGTTTCATTAGCATATTCTTTTCAGGCACAGTAACCAAAGTAATGATGTATGTTTTTATCAGAATCTTTTACACTGTTTTCCAGCAAAATTTTTTCTTACCACTAAGCAACGTGATGATCATTCTTGCACTTTGCGCTATTGTATTTGGATCAATATCTGCAATAATCGAAAAAGATATAAAAAGACTGTTTGCTCACTCCAGTATCAGTCAGATTGGCTATATAATTTTAATGCTGGGTTTAAATTCAAAAGCAGGTTTGTTTTCAGCAGTTCTTCACATAGTAAATCATAGCATGATAAAAACGTCTTTATTCATGACTGCAGGGTGTATTTCTTATAAGGTTGGTATGACAAAAATAGAGAATTTATCAGGACTAAAAAAGTCAATGCCCTATACAACACTTGCATTTACTCTACTTAGTTTAGCATTAATCGGTGTACCCTTGACAAATGGCTTTGTAAGTAAGTGGTATATGATGAAAGCAATTATAGAATCTCATGCATGGATTTCCCTTATAGTTTTTGCTGCTGGCTCTTTTCTTGCACTAATATATATGTGGAGAATGGTTGAGAAAATATATTTTGAAAACAGTACAGCATCAAACGCTGGAATGACACTTAATGAGGTACCATTGCTTATGCTCTTTTGTCTATTATTTATGGCAATTTTAACGGTAATAACTGGGATATATAGTAGTCCAATTCGGTTGGTAATTAATAAATTTGCTTTTTGATTTTCTTATGTTTTATTGTATCTCAAAGTCTGTAAAGTTTTTGCTGTGGATAAGCTGAAGAAGATTCACTTATTATTAGTCATTAACGTAATAGCTCTGTTTTGCGTTGGCATTGTTGTTCAATATTCTTCTGCTGGAGGAAAGTGGGCTCCATTTGCAATTCACCAATTGGTCATATTCTCTTTCTTCTTTTTGCTTGCTATAGCTATGTCATTTATAGAGCTAGATTTTTATTTGAAGCACGCTTATTTTTTTTACATAGTAGCAGTAATTGCGCTGTTAGCAGTAAATTTTTTTGGCTCGCATATAATGGGTGCAACGAGATGGATAAGAATTGGGTCAATTAGTTTACAACCATCAGAATTTGTAAAAGTGAGCTTAATACTTGCACTTGCTTGTTATTTTAATAAACAAAGTGTGTATAAAATGATGAAATTTCAAAGCTTATTTAAGCCACTTATAATTATTTTCTTACCTGTATTCCTTGTATTGAAGCAACCTAATTTAGGAACGGCTGTAATAATATTGTTTATAGGAGCATCAATCATATTCACAGCAATAATGGAGAGACCTCATTTGATAATTTTTGGAACTCTTGGCATTTTCGCAATACCAGCTATTTGGCCTTTTTTGCGCCCTTATCACAAGCAAAGGATATTATCATTTTTGGATTCATCAGTAGATCCACTTGGAATAGGTTATAATGCACAGCAATCTCAAATAGCTATTGGTTCAGGAGGTTTGTTTGGTAAGGGATTTGTTAATGGGAGTCAAACTCAACTTGGATTTTTGCCAGAGAAACGCACAGATTTTGCTTTTGCGGTACTTAGTGAAGAATGGGGGTTCTTAGGCAGCATGACTTTGATTTTACTCTATACCACATTCCTCGCTATAATATTCTCTATCGCTTACAGGTCAAAAAATTATTTTTCTAAGTTAATATCTATCGGGGTTTTCGCCTTTTTTGGTGCTCATTTCTTTATAAACATTGGAATGACAATAGGCCTTTTACCTATAATAGGTGACCCACTTCCATTTCTATCCTATGGCGGAAGCACAACTGCTGCGAGCTTAATATGTATAGGATTGCTACTTAGTTCCGTGGCATCTATAAAGGACTTAAAGCTAAGTTTCCGATTTCACCCATAGAAAGAGCTTAGACAACCATCACTCTGCTAATGGTTAACGTCTTATTCTTCAATGAGAATCCCATTTTACGGTGCTTAAATCTATTCCCTCTTGTACCATTTCCAAAAGTGGGCTCATTTCTCTTAGCCGTCCAACATTTTTAGTAACAAGATCTGCTGCATATAGAACTTCATCTTTAGTTGTAAATCGGCCAAGGCCAAATCTAATTGATGAATGCTCAAGATCGTGGCCATTGTTTAGTGATCTTATGACATAAGAAGGCTCAAGGGATGCAGATGTGCATGCAGAACCAGAGCTTACTGCTAAATCCTTGATTGCCATGATAAGAGACTCACCCTCAACATAAGGAAAACTTAAGTTGAGGTTACCAGGAATCCTATTTTCATAGTCACCATTTAAAACAACATCAGGAAATGCCTCTTTTATTTTGTTGTACAAAATATCTCTCAACTCTTCTAATTTGCTTGCTTCTATTTCCATTTCTTCTTTAGCGATACGTGCCGCTTGACCAAAACCAACTGCAAGGGGAGTAGGAACTGTTCCAGAGCGCATGCCTCTCTCCTGTCCACCACCACTAATTAGTGGCGTCAACCTAACACGAGGATTTTTTCTACGGACATATAATGCACCTATTCCCATAGGTCCATAAATTTTATGGCTAGAAAGGCTCATAAGATCAATGTTCATTTCATTTACGTCTATTGGAACTTTTCCAAAGCTTTGAGCAGCGTCTGTATGAAAAAATATATTATGCTTTCTACACATTGCACCAATTTCTTTGACAGGTTGCATTACTCCGATCTCATTATTTACCATCATCACTGAAATCAGAATTGTTTTATCAGTGATTGCCTCCTCAAGTTTCAACAAATCTATAATTCCGTTTTGCTTAACGGACAAATATGTAACTTTAAAGCCTTCATTTTCTAGATGTCGACAAGAATCTAAAACGCACTTATGCTCCGTGCAGACAGTTATTATATGATTCCCCTTATTCTTATAAAAATGAGCAACACCCTTGATAGCCATGTTATTTGATTCAGTTGCACCCGAGGTAAAGACGATTTCTTTGCTGTCTGCATTCACTAAATCAGCAATGTGCTTCCTTGCTTTTTCTACTGCTTCCTCAGCTTTCCAACCAAATGAATGGCTACGAGAGTGTGCATTACTAAACTCACCAAAATAAGGTATCATCACCTCCAAAACACGAGGATCTACTTTAGTAGTAGATTGATAATCGAGAAATATTGGTAATTTTATTTTAGTATCATGTATTTTCTTACTTTCAACATTCATAAAGCTACCAAAGAGACAAAATTTACAACTATTTAATAGCACTAAAGCTTAATTTTTTCAAGGTATAATCTTGCCTAAACGAAAGTTGTCAGCGCTCTCTCCTACGTTATTCCAGCGTCCCTTTAATGTCATTCCCTATGATCAGTGTTTAGGTCGAATACGCGCTAGGAAACCCTACTAGTGCTAGCAGCTTCTTGCTGTCCATTTGTTAAGACTGGTTTATCAACTTGAGTATCAGGTTTTGACAATGCATATACAGCACTGCCAACTACTAGCGCTATAGCTGCAGTTTTAGCCACTGCTATTGGTGTAGAGCGTTTTGACTCAACTGTAACTATTCCAGTTGCAGAAAGTGCTTTCGCTATTAAAACACCTGATAATGCAGTTGCACTACCGGCAAAAAAACCTTTCGCAATTGCTGATGTGCGTTGTTTTTCCTCTTTAGTTAAATTCCTAGAAGCAGTTCTAGCATGATTTTTCACATTAACATAGGAGCCTTCACGTTTTTTTGGCGGAGTAAATACATAATCTCTTTGAATAGCCAAAGATGAAGGTGTCACTCTATAGTCATCTTTTATATTAACATTCGCACCGTTTCTTACGAGAGATTCTACCACGTCTGCATGGCCATTCATAAGAGCTAAATGTAAAGGTGTCCATCCCTCCTTATCTTCTTGTTCATTAATCCTGATTTCATCTTTTTCCAACAGAGCATCTACTACCTCTTTATAATCATTTTCAGCAGCTAAATGTAAAGGTGTCTTTTTATTCTTATCTTTTATATTAACATCTATCCCTTTTGTTACTATTAAAGCCTTTGTCAAGCTCGTATAGCCTAACTTAGCAGTTAAATGTAATAATGTGAATTCATTATCTCCAACTTCAAATTTATAATTTACATAAAAATTACTCTCTTCCCACTGTTTAAATACCTCTTCATTGCTTGCCTTTAGCTCTTCTTTTACTTTTTCAATTACGTTCCTTTTATCTAATTTATTATCACTATTAACCGTACTTAATACTTCCCGCCACTGCTGATAATTTATTGTCATAATTTTTATCCTAATCTTAAATAATTTATTTTAATTTTTAAATAATCAATATAAGAAATCAATATTTATTTTAAATGAGCTTATAATCGAAATTGTGGGTAGCAAATTATTGCCTCTTGAATCACAATGTCCGTATAGCTGCGGTTCGAGAACTACTATCTCTCATCCACTGAAGATATTGCACAGTGCTGTCTACTTGATCGTCATGGCGGGTTTCTGGGAACATTAAAATTTCATACTCAAAATCGCTGAGCCATGTTGCTTGATGCGGCAGAAAAACCTTGCCAGATTCTATTATCGGAACAATCTGGTGTAATCGAGCGATTTTACTGTTATGCGGCACTATTCCGATAATAGGTATTGCCTTTAGCTCTTGAATCAATTGTTGACCGCTTGTCTTTGCTTCGATTAGAATTGCGTGTGGCTTCCACCTTGCAGCTAGTGATAGAACTTGTTCTTTAAGTTTTGGACACTCAAGCTTCGCACGGTATACATCGAGTAAATAAAACTTATTATTCACCTTTGTCCAGGTGGTGCAGACACTAAAGCCGCTAGAATCGTTTGTTGAAACAGCAGTGTCCCAGCTCTGAGTTATATGTGAGAGATTGTCAGGAAAATTTCTATAGCGTTTCAACCATTCTTGCTTAATTATACCACTTGAAAGTGGCAGAGGATTTTGTTGATATTGAGCAGCAAAAGCATAACTCCCAAGTTCAGCCTTTATCATTTCAATTTCTCCTACATCTAGGGGATATAGCAGCTGACCTTCCTTTTTTAAGTATAAAATCCTTGAAGATGTAGCGCCTGTTGAGCTTTTGCACTCATTTGTAGTTACTTGAATAATAGGAACAGGAGAAGGGAGAATTGATCTTTTGATTGAATAGATAATTTCCTTATTTTCAGAGATCATTGGCAAACAAATATGATGCCATATATTTCTTGGTTTGGAGAGAAGATGCGCAGTCAAATCCTCTTGATGTAGTCTGTGCATTACAACAACGATAACTCCTTTTTTCCTATCATTGAGCCTGGTTATTAGAGTCTGATCGAACCAGTTTGTGGCACGTTTTCTAAACGTCTCGCTCAAAGCTTGAGAGGAACTCAGTGGATCATCCACGACGATAAAATCTCCACCTTCACCAGTCAGTGTTCCACCAACAGATGTTGCAATCCTACATCCTCTCTGCACTGTTTGAAATTTATATTTAGTGTTCTGGTCTTTGCATAGTTCTACCTCTGGAAATAGCACTCTATACCAACTAGACTGCATCACGCACCTGGTGTCAAGCGAATGCTTTTCGCTAAGCCGCTGAGAATAGCTTGCAACTATTATCCTTGCGGTTGGCTGATTACCAAGTATCCATGCAGGCCATGCAACACTCACGCACATAGACTTCATTGAGCGCGGAGGCATATTGAATATTATTCGCTTCACTTCACCAGTGCTTGCTGCTTCTAGCCTGTCTGCTATAATTTTTATATACTGATAATTGTTATACTCACATCCCGGCATCACCGTTTGAAAGCATAGTTCGATAAATTTTAAAAAGTTCATGTTAGTCTCCTATAGTGTTAGTGGAATTTACTTTATGGTGGTGTCAGCCTCTTTGGTGTCATATCAGCGTCCTTTTTCTTGTCATCCAAGTAGCCCTTTCCTTGTCATTCCAGTGCTTGACACTGGTTCACCTTATGATTGGACCTTACCCAGAAAAACGTGAGAAGAAGTTAAGCCATTTTTGAAGTAAAATAAAATATGATTACGAGGGCTTATTATGGTAAACAACAGAAAAAAGTACACAGTGGAATTTAAATTAGAGGCAATAAAATTGGTAAAGGAAACGGGGCAGTCAGCAAGCAAAATAGCTAAAGATTTAGGAATAGATAACAGTACGCTAAGTGACTGGATAAAAAAATATAACGAAAAAGGATCACTAGCAGAAGCATTTCCTGGCAAGGGAAAATTGGCACCATGTGATAAAGAAAAGTTTGAATTAAAGAAAGAACTAACAAAAGTTACTAGAGAAAGAGACATTTTAAAAAAAGCCCTGGGATATTTTGCCAGTTACAAAGAGTAAAATATTTATTTATCAAAAAGCATAGAAACTACTATAAAGTACAGGAGTTATGCAGGATTTTGAAAGTGTCTGCTAGCAGTTACTACAAATGGACTAGCAAGAAGAAAAGCAGCAAAGAATTAATGAGGGAGCAACTTCTAGCAGACGTTCAAAAAATATACCAAGCATCTAATTGTAGATATGGGGCACCTAAAATTCATGCTGAACTAAATGCTTTAGGCAAAAATTACAATATCAAAACAGTGCAGGATATCATGAAAAAAATGGTATTCAAGCTAGACTGAGGCGAAGATTCAAAAGCAGAAAACAGCAGACTGATAATAGAGTTATAACTCCTAATATACTGGACCAAAACTTTACTACTGATCGGCCAAATAAAGTATGGGCAACTGATATTACATACATAAAAACTAAGGATGGCTGGCTATATTTGGCAGCAATAATTGATCTATATTCACGTATGGTAGTTGGCTGGTCAATGAGTAGTACAATAGCTAAGCGATTAGTTATAGATGCTTTATTGATGGCTGTTGATAGGCGCAAACCTGTCAAAATCTGCTATTCCATAGCGATCAAGGTTCACAATATACCTCTAAAAATTATCAATTTTTGCTGAACACAAAAAACATCATTTCCAGCATGAGTCATAAAGGTTGTTGTTATGACAACTCTGTTGTTGAAAGCTTTTTCAGCTCACTCAAACGTGAGCTTCTTATTGATACCTCGCAACACTCTGCTCAGCAAACTAGAACTGCTATATTTGAGTACATAGAAGTTTTTTATAACAAACAGCGTAGACATTCTACTATTAATTAGTGCATTCCTGAAAATTTTGATTCATCATTTTCGTAACAAAAATGGCTTAACTTCCTCTCTACTTTTTCTGGGTAAGGTCAGATGGTGTTATTCAAATTGCCCTTCGTTGTCACCCGAGTACCCTCCTTCTTCTCATCAGAGTACTCTCCCTTCTTGTCATCCCAGTGCTTGACACTGGGATCCAGCCTTCTTTACCAACAAAAACTTACCATAAACGACTTCTCTTGTGCTCAAAAAATTCCTAGATTCCAGTGTCACGCACTGGAATGACATCTTCAATCTCCGTATAGCTATGCATCAAGTGCTGGCCTGAAGCTTTAGTTACAAGTATTAAGAAATTCACCAAATGAAGAAAAAAAGGCAAAAGAATCCCCGTGTAACGAGTTTTGACCCTATAATAATGTAAATTGGCATTGTAATAATGTGCTAACGCTTATTTAAAGCGCGTTTTGGCTGAATGTAGAAAAAATAAAAAAGACATGCAGCCGCTATAATTTTATGTAATCTGCCAATATATACCTGAGTTTTTTACTGAATTTTGTTGTTAAATCTGCAGAGATTAAAAACAAGGATAAATACTCTTATTGATATGATAAGGGAGTTGGGGAAATTTGTAAAGTAATCTTTTCGTTTGTATTCCCTTATGCTTGAGATAACTCCATGTAGGTTTATGTTACTCTTTATTTCCATGAATTCCCTTTGAAGTTGAATATTGAAAATTAACTGGAGAATTGTGAATTACTTTGTATATGTCATAACAAGCCATGGCGCTCTCAGCAAAACCATTTAGTATCAATTTTAGTTTGCCTGGATAAGTAGCTATATCTCCGATTGCATATATTCTATCTCTACTGGTTCTAAGTGTAGCTGGGTCGACAATTATGCGGCCATGTTCTAACTCTATACCCCAATTGTTTATTGGTCCAAGATTCATTGACAATCCAAAAAATGGCAGCAAAAAATCAGCGGATATTTCTTTTTCTTCCTTAGAGGCAATGTTTTTTACTATCACTGCGCTCAATTGCCCATCACCTCCTGCTAGTTTGTGTAATTGATATGGCACTACCAGTTCTATCTTTCCATTATTTTCAAGTGATTCTAATTTATTTCTAGTTTCAGGAGTGCAGCGAAATTCCTTTCTCCTATGTATCACATAAATTTTCTTCGCAACTTTAGAAAGTTCTACAGTCCAATCAGCCGCAGAATCACCCCCCCCTGCAATGACTATAGTTTTGTCCTGAAAATCAGAAATTTTATTTACACTATAAAATACAGATTTATTTTCATATTCTAATATACCACTTAAGGGTGGACGGTTAGGTTCAAACATTCCGTTACCTGCAGCAATGATAACGGCTTTGCATTTTACCTCTGTACCTATGTTCGTTATGATAGTAAAGTTTTCACCTTCGTTCTTTGAAATCTTTTCCACTTTTTGACTTAAATGGTAAACAGGCTCAAACGGTGAAGCTTGCTCCATTAACTGCTCAATTAATTTTTGGGCAGTAATTACAGGATAACCAGGTATATCATATATTGGCTTTTCTGAGTAAAGAGCTGTGCATTGTCCTCCTGCTTGATCCAAAACATCTATTACATGACATCTCATATCAAGCATTCCCGCTTGAAAAGCAGTGAATATTCCAATAGGCCCTGCACCTATTATTACTATATCGGTTTCCATATTCAGATGGTGATCTATTTATAGATATTAGCTTTCTTTGCTAACAAGGTCAATTTACAAAGGGATGTATTTTTAAAAGATGTGGCTAGATTAGATAAGATTTCCAGCGTTATGAACCATCTAAATAAGCTCTAAAAATTAACTAACATTTTAAATCTGAGAAGTAAGTGCGGACGGAATGGGATTCGAACCCATGGTACGTTTCCGTACGTCAGTTTTCAAGACTGGTGCCTTAAACCGCTCGGCCATCCGTCCACCTCTTTTTTACCACAATATTTAATTTCAAGCAATCTATAAAAATCTTACTTGCCTACACAAAAGCTACTAAACACACTATCCAATATTTCCTCAACATTAATAATTCCAATCACTGCACCAAGTTCAAATGCAGCAAGCCTCAAGTCTTCAGATATCAACTCAATTGGATTATCGATATTAAAACGTTGTAAATGTTCCAGTGCTTTCTGCATGTGACTCCTATGTCTTTGCCGAGTAATCACAGGAGTGTCTCTATCATGCCCAAATTTTTCCTCTGCCTTCTTTTTTATGAGAGAGATCAACTTGTTTGTACCTATTCCCTTTAAAATAGAAATAGGTAGAAAATCTACACCGCCAATCAGTATATTTCTGTCATTAATTGCATCGTCAGCTTTGCTCAATACATAAATAGTATCGCTATTTACAACGTTGCAATTGATATTATGACGCTGTTCAAAAGGAAATAGTTCTATTCTTAAATCAGCTTCAAAAGACCTTTTTTTCGCTCGACTTATACCTTCTGATTCTATTGGATCTGAACTCTCACGAATTCCAGCAGTATCAGAGAGAATGATTGGGTATCCCCCAATGTCAATATGAGCTTCAAGTATATCTCTTGTTGTGCCTGCATATTCAGAAACAATAGCAATATCACGCTTGGCTAAGAAATTAAACAGAGTTGATTTACCGACATTTGGTTCACCAGTTATTACAATATGTAAACCCTCACGCAACCTTTCGCCCCGTCTATTATCATTTAAATGCTCTTGTATCAACTGCACGAGAGATTGCACTTCATTATTAATTTTTTCCAATTCACTTTTTTCTGCCCAAATGTCCTCTGGAAAGTCTATATATGCTTCGATTTTGGATTGTATCGTTATTAATCTTTGCCTCCAATTGCTGTATAGTCTCTCCAATTCTCCTGATATCTGCTTAATCGCTTGTTTAGCTTGCATTTTCGTTTCAGCATCAATTAAGTCTGCAATTCCTTCTATTTGCGTTAAGTCAAATTTACCATTTAGAAAAGCCCTAAGTGAGAATTCTCCAGGCCTGGCCATAACGAAAATTTTTGATAATTTCTCCAAGATGATTTTTATGACAGCCTTGCTTCCATGCACTTGTAACTCTATAACATCCTCGCCAGTGAAACTGTTTGGAGCAGGGAAATAGATGATTATTCCATTATCTATCAATTGATTGGAATCATCATATAGATCAACTAAAGTAGCAAATCTTGGTTTGATTTTTTTCTTAATATGAAAATGATTTAAAGCTTTAAGGGTGTAGTTGCCTGAAATTCTGATTACTGCAACTCCTGACTTACCAAATACGGTCGACAAAGCAAAAATAGTTTCATTTGTGTTTGTCATTATTTATATAAACTACTTAGCAATTTAAGAAATCGAAATACCTAATCTAAAAAATTTTTGCTTATATTACTTATTCATATAAATGCAGTATTAGTAAATATATTGTATAGAAAAACTACAAAAGTCATCCAGATGAAAATATTTATTTTGAAAACTGATAATATGATTTATAATGACTGACACAAGTTTTAAATATTATGCTCAAGAAATTAGCTTGGTATTGGTCTTCTGTAGAGTTAATTAAAGGGTTTGTTATTACATTAAAATATATGTTCAAACCAAAGGTTACTTTGAGGTATCCTATGGAGAAGGGCTCTTTAAGTCCAAGGTTTCGTGGTGAGCATGCGCTGCGTAGGTATCCAAATGGTGAAGAACGATGCATAGCTTGTAAGTTATGCGAAGTTATCTGCCCTGCTCAAGCAATAGTTATTGAAGCAGAGGAAAGAGAAGACGGTAGTCGCCGCACCACACACTATGATATTGACATGACAAAATGCATATATTGCGGACTTTGCCAAGAAGCATGTCCAGTTGATGCAATTGTGGAGGGTCCTAACTTTGAATTTGCTACTGAAACAAGAGAGGAGCTAATGTACAATAAAGAAAAGCTATTGCGTAATGGTGAAGTTTGGGAAGAAGCAATTGCACTCAGGTTAAAAAAGAATAGGCCGTATTATTAACTAGGTATGTCAACAATTAAAATTTCTTACAGCAAGTATGTAATAGATCTCTTGTACAACTGTTATTTAACTGAAAGATCAGTAGCTCACCTTTTGGTGTCATTCCAGCGCGTGGCGCTGGAATCTAGAAAAGAAAGAAACATGGATCCCAGTGTCAAGCACTGGGATGATAAAAGGTCTAATGAATGATAAAAGTTACCTTTTTAGCCGAACAAAAAGTAAAAGAATACAGTGGTAGAGTCACTGGCTTTGATATATTACAACCGGATGCTTTGAGAGAAGCAATTGCCTTTAAGGTAAATGGTGAGTTGTATGATCTCTCACGTGAAATTGAATCTGATACAGAGATAGAGGTAATACAACTGAGTGACGAAGCGGGTTTAGATATAATAAGGCATGATGCTGCTCATATAATGGCGCAGGCAGTAAAAGAGCTCTTTCCTAATACTCAGATTACTATCGGGCCAACAATTCAAGATGGTTTCTACTATGATTTTGCTACAGATCGTACCTTTACCACGGACGATCTTGCTGCAATAGAAAAAAAAATGAAGGAAATTATAAAAAGTAACCACAGATTCGTCCGAGAAGTTTGGACTCGTAAGCAGGCAATTGATTTCTTTAGTGATATAGGTGAAAGATACAAGGTTGATATTGTCTCATCAATACCAGAAAACGAAAACCTAACTGTTTATAAACAAGGCAACTTTGTAGACCTATGTCGTGGTCCGCACTCACCATCAACTGGCAGAGTTAAAGCGTTTAAACTTATGAAAGTAGCAGGTGCATACTGGCGTGGCGATTCTAAGGGCCCAATGTTGCAAAGAATATATGGCACCGCGTGGAGAAATAAGGATGAATTAAATACTTATCTTAAACGTCTGGAGGAAGCAGAAAAACGCGACCACCGCAAAATTGCTAAGGATATGGACTTATTTCACATTCAAGAGGAAGCTGTTGGGCAGATTTTTTGGCATGAACAGGGATATACTTTATATAATGTTCTTGAGTCTTACATCAGAAAAAAGTTAATGAACAATGGCTACTTTGAGGTGAAAACCCCTATTTTAGTAAGCAAAGAGCTGTGGGAAAAATCGGGACATTGGGATAAGTTTCGTGAAAATATGTTCATTATTGATGAATCTGAAAGTAAAAAGCTAGCAATAAAACCCATGAATTGCCCTTGTCATGTGCAGATTTTTAATTCTCACATCAGAAGCTATCGTGATTTACCGATACGTATGGCAGAGTTTGGCACATGCCATAGAAATGAAAGCTCAGGCTCATTGCATGGACTGATGCGAGTGCGTGGTTTTACGCAAGACGATGCACATATTTTTTGTATGGAAAAACAAGTGAATTCTGAAACTGTAAAGTTTTGTGACCTTTTAAAAGAAGTATATTCAGAACTTGGGTTCAATGAAATTTCTGTGAAATTTTCAGACCGTCCAGATACTAGATCAGGTAATGATGAAGTGTGGGATAGAGCTGAAAGAGCACTGCTTGAAGCAGTTAAAGAAGCAGGGCTTAGTTATGAACTTAATCCTGGTGAAGGTGCATTTTATGGTCCAAAGTTAGAGTTTATTTTGAAAGATGCAATAGGTAGAAATTGGCAATGTGGAACGTTGCAAGTTGATTTTATTTTACCGGAGCGGCTTGGAGCTTTTTATATAGGAGCAGACGGACAAAAGCACCACCCTGTTATGCTACATAGAGCAATTCTTGGAACTTTTGAACGTTTTATTGGGATTTTGATAGAAAATTATGCAGGAAAATTTCCAATTTGGCTTGCTCCAACGCAACTTGCTATTCTGACCATTATAAATGAAGCTGATGGTTATGCTACTGAAATCAGCAATATTTTAAAAGAACAAGGTGTTAGAATTAAGAACGATTTGACCAATGAAAAAATTAGTTATAAGATACGCTTGCATAGTTCAAATAAGGTACCTATATTATGGGTTATAGGTAAAAATGAGATCATCAATAGAACTGTGTCAGTGAGAAATTTAGGGTCAGAAGAACAAGAGTCTTTTCCTTTGGAAAAGGCTACTGAATTGCTTTTAAAAAGTATTAATTTGAGTTAAGGGAGAAAAATTTGCAAGTTCAAAAGAATAATAAAAACAAAATTAATGAATTCATCACAGCTAAGGAAGTACGCTTAGTTGATCATAATGGTGAAATGGTTGGAATTGTTCCAATAGGACAAGCTTTGGAAGTTGCACAAAGTGTTAATTTAGACTTGGTAGAAATTGCACCTGATTCAACTCCTCCAGTATGTAAGATTCTGGACTATAGCAAACAAAAGTATGATATAAAAAAGAAGGCAAGTGAAGCAAAAAAGAAACAAAAAACATTAACTATAAAAGAAATTAAACTCGGTCCTAATATTGGTGATCACGACTACGAAACAAAATTGCGTCAAGCAAGGGATTTTCTTGTGCATGGACATAGAATTAAAGTCACAATGAAATTTAGAGGGAGAGAGCTTATGAACATTGAAATTGGACTGGAAAAATTAGAACGGCTAATTAGAGACGCTGAAGATATTTCAAAAGTAGAATTAGCACCTAAAAGGGAAGGAAATCAATATTCTTTAACTTTAGCTGCTAAGTAGTAAAATCATTTAAAAGTATAAGTTAAGTTACTATCCTCTCTTCAATTATATGACGAAAATGTCTGATTAATCCTTGAACTGGCCAAGCTGCAGCATCGCCAAGTGCACAAATTGTATGCCCTTCTATTTGAGTTGTAAGGTCAAGTAGCTTATCTACTTCACCAGGTTTAATATTTCCTGCTACCATTCTTCTCATAATTCTCCACATCCATCCAGTGCCTTCACGGCATGGTGTACATTGTCCGCAGGACTCATGCATATAGAAATGTGATAATCTTTCTATTGCAGCTATTATGTCAGTTGATTTATCCATCACTATTACAGCAGCAGTACCAAGCCCTGATTGTGCAGCCCTTAATGAATCAAAATCCATTTCAATAGTATCACATATAGACTTTGGAATTAATGGGACTGAAGACCCACCAGGTATTACAGCAAGTAAATTATCCCAACCTCCTCGCACTCCACCTGCGTATTTTTCAATTAATTCACGCAGTGAAATTCCAAGCTCTTCTTCAACATTACATGGATTATTTACATGCCCTGAAATGCAAAAGACCTTAGTGCCAGTATTATTTGGTTTACCAAGAGATGCAAACCACTCTCCTCCGCGATTTAGAATATCTGGAACCATGGCTATAGTTTCAACGTTGTTTATTGTGGTTGGGTAGCCAAAAAGTCCAACACCCGCAGGGAATGGAGGTTTCATTCGAGGAAAGCCCTTTTTTCCTTCAATTGATTCAAGTTGAGCTGTTTCTTCTCCACATATATAAGCTCCTGCACCTCTGTGAATGAATACATCAAGATCATAACCTGATTTGCAGGTATTTTTTCCAATTAAGTTTTCTTTATAGGCTTCCTCAAGTGCCTTTTTTAGAACTAAATATTCATTATAAAATTCACCCCTGATATAAATATATGCAACTGATGCGCTGATCGCTCTGCCAGCTAGAAGAATTCCCTCAAGTAACTTATGTGGCTCATATCGTAATATATCTCTATCTTTACACGTACCAGGTTCTGACTCATCTGCATTGACTACTAAATACGCTTTTAAAGGATTTTTAGGCATAAAGCTCCACTTAAGGCCAGTAGAAAATCCTGCACCCCCTCGACCTCTCAAGCCAGATTTCTTTACTTCATCAATGATTTTTTCTGATCCTAAATCCAGTAATTCCTTTGTTTTTTGCCAACTACCACGTTTTTTTGCACCTTCAAGTAGTGGTGTTTCTTTACCATTTAAGTTTATGAATATTTTATCCTGTTCTTTTAGCATGCTTTTAAGATTCTAAGTGATCCCGACGCGATTCGAACGCGTGACCCACTGATTAAAAGTCAGTTGCTCTACCGGCTGAGCTACGGGATCATTTTATTTTTCAGCTACACTAAACAGTAATATAGTTTTTATCCGTTTTAATCAAACTAAAATTTTCATGTGTGATTAAATAAATTACATAATGTACTGCATTAGTGATAATTTAATTAAAAATTTTTGAAGGAAAACTTCTTGTTAATTAACAGATTTATTTGGCAAAGCTGACATACAACTCTAAAAAGATAGAGAATTTTACATAACTGCAGAGTTTGTGCACTATTGAGTAACAGATAAATATTTCTTGCATTTCAGCCTGAGTTATTTATGCTTTAAGCAAGAAGTGGGGGCATAGCTCAGCTGGTAGAGCATCTGTTTTGCACGCAGAAGGTCAGCGGTTCGATCCCGCTTGCCTCCACCAGTCTATATTAGCTCTAGCACGCCACAAAACCTGTCAAAACAGCTTATTTTGATCCATAGCTGTACGAACATTCATTTTTGGAGGTAAATTGCACAGCAAATGGTGTCATTCCAGTGCTTGACACTGGAATCCAGAAATTTTGCTTATAACTGAGCTGATGAGCTAAAGGTCGTTGTCTTATGCTAAAACAAACGTTTTTAATTAAGTTGCATAGAAGCTGGATCCCAGTGTCTGGGCACTGGGATGACACCCCACTAGTGGCCCAAACTACAACGTTCGTACAGTTGTGATTTTAATCTAGGAGTGTTTTATACTAGTTTCCTAAAAAATCCCTCTTTCTGTAACTTTTCTTTATGCAAGTAATATTTGTTATTACAATTCTAGTACAAACCAATTTAATCATAAATTAATCAATAAATGTTAGAATAGATATAATTAAATTTATTAGATAATACTTATGAGTGGAAAAAAACTTGTCTTTAAGATGGTACCCGGAGAGGAATTATCAAAAGGATTTGGTAGCAGCGTCTATTGGCCTGACTTTTTTCGGTTTCAATCTGTTAAAAAAGTTAAGCTTGTGCAACTGGAAAAAGAAGATGAAGCGATAGAATTACCAATAAGATTATGCGGCAATAACATCGCTAGAGATGGGTTTTATTGCATAAGGAATGAAGAGGGGAATGCCCTAAAAAGTATTCTTTCTAGAAATAAACCAGGTTATTCAGAAAACGATTGTGCATTTGTATATTACGGTGATATGTTGGTCAAGCTATCAATGGAATCGAAGTTTATAAGTAGAGGAGATGGTGGTAGTAGTTTGCGTAATAATGTTAAATCTGAGAGATCGGAACATAATTATGTAACACAGGAAGAGCTGGATGATACTTACAAATATTATTTCTCAGATTATCAAGGAAATATTATTAATTCACCTGACAATCAGGCATTACAATATATTGGACTGGATGTCAGTGAAGAAACAATAAAAGATATATTATCTAAAATACCAGAGAATATAATACTATCAAAGATGTTTGCTAAAATTTTTGTTGAGGAACTAACAGAAGGTCAGTTAGAAATTCTTGCCAATACTCTTCGTCCAGGCCAAATAGAGGATTTAGTAGAGCACTTAACAGATAATCAATGGCAAGCTTTGGTGAGTCATTTAACCAACCACCAATTACACATTCTTGTTCATGAATTAAATCAAGAAAAGTTAAAAATAATAGTCCCCTTATTAAATAAGGATCAGGTTACGAACTTAGTAAAAGACTTTAACCTAGATCAAGTAAAAGAAATTTTCCCTCACCTTACAATGGATCAGCTCCAGGTGGTTATCAAGACAATGAGTAATGATCAGTTTGTAAAACTAATACAAGATGCACCTGAGCAAGTTTTAAGCACTCTTTTTGACGAAGCATTAAAAAATCGACTTCCAACTTTAGTAAAAACTTTAGAAGAAGATACATTACATAATTTAGTTAAGAAGCTAGACCACGATAAACTTGCAATAGTAGCTCGAGAGTTAACTGATGATTCTGATAAGATTCAGATGGTTGTTAAGTCTTTAGCTAACAACCCAGAAAAACTTCAAGCTTTTGCTCGCAATCTGTCTCATGAGCAGTTTAAAGAACTTTTGGATAATTTAGGTGCAGAAGAGCTTAAAGACATCATTCACAAGCTGCCTTATGAGAAAGTGACAGCTGTGATTGGTGATCTCAGCAATCAAGATCAGTCTAATGTTACCATTGAAATGTTGAAAAAGGTGTTGGACGAGAAGTTGGAAAAGAAGTCCAAGGAGTGCAATGAAAAGCAGAAAGAGATGATTGAGATGCTTAAAAAACTTGAAGTAGTAAGTGGTAAAGATATAGACCCAACTAACGAAAATGAATGGGAGGCTCCATATTTTCAAGGTACTGATACTGAATTTGACAGCAATAAAATAGCGTATTCAGTTACGTATGATGAAATAACGTTCGCTTAAAAGATCTGGAGAAAATCGTCTAATCCAGTTTAACTAATTTTGAAATTTTAACTTTTTATAGGAGTCAATATGAATAATGGCACAGAATTTAAAATACTAAGCAAATTTGAGCCTAAATTTAGGAGTAAGAGCCTGGAAAATAAAGATACAATACATGCTAAAGAGTTATATAGCATTCTGGATAAGGTCGTCATCGATCTAAATAAGGACTTTGTTCCTCTATTAGAGGAACATTTTAGTAAATTAATTAATACGATCGGTAGTGATGAAATACCAAACACTTTAAAACAACAGCTTAAGAAGTTGAGAGACGAAATAGATGAGTTAAAATCAATGAATGTGATAGACCCAACTGACGAGGATCAATGGGAAGCTCCACAATTTAAAGGTGATAATATTGAACTAATAGCAGTATAAGAGCGTTAACCTGATCATCTTTAATTTGACTATCAGTAGGCTAGAAGAAGTTGCATATATAATTTTAATTTTTCTATAGGAATTAATATGAGTAATTACAGTGAAAAAGAAATGAGCGAAATGAGGGATTTTGACTATAAAGCAATAAATGACTTAGAAGTCAAAATTAGACCTAAAAACTTTGAGGATATTAAAGACAACCCTGTATCAGCTAGCTACGTTAACGTAATCATAGAAAAATTTACCAACGATTTTAATCAGACACTTGTTCCTAAATTAAATAATGAATTTTACCTACTTATCGAAAACTTGAATAGAATTCAAGGCGAAATTGTAGAATTAGAGACAATAAACCATAATAACATAGATGGCTGGGAGTAATAGCTATATTGCAGCAATTATAAAAGCAATAGCGTGCTAGCAGGCTGTTACTCTTTTCACATACTTTTTGGATACAATTGGGTTAGGGAGTTTGGTTTAAAACTTTCGGCTTGTAGTTCTCATCATGTTTTGCAAACACCATATCTGCAAAAAAGGTACTGTTATCAGACATTTTACCTTGCACAACAACACCACTTTTTTCTGAAAACATTGGTGGAAGTATTCCCTGATATCTCACCACAACGCTTTTGTTAAAATCTGTCATCTGAAAAACTACTTCGCTTTCGCTCCGTATCACGCTATTTTCAACAACCATTCCACCAACACGGATTGGCTTTTGATTATTTGGTAAAACTATTGCCTCACTTACTGTATAGAAAAATGAGATATTTTCTTTGAGCGTTGTTAAAATAAAAAAAACTGCACAACTTAAAAAGCAGAAAATTCCTGAAGTTATAAGTAATCGCTTATGTTTCTTCTTCATTGTTGCTTTTAAGACTTTCTAAGTTTTTTTTACTTTTTATATAGCAAGAAACGGTAAAAATCAAATTTCCACCAATCAGTATGAAACTAATAAGGTAAGCAAAAATTACATATGTATTCATAATGCACTGCCAATAAATAACTCACCTGCATCAAAATAAATTAAGCTTCCATCCTTTTGCTGCAACACCAATTTACCACTTTTGTCTACATCAGCAAAAATTCCTTCATACAATTTATCAGCTAACTTTATAGTAATTTGCTCGTTCACTTTGAATGCTCTTGTGAGCCACATTTCTCTTATAGCATAAAACCCATCAAATAGCCATTGCTTTCTTAGCTTATTAAAATTTATTATTAATTCCTTTAATAGATCCATGTTAGACACAGATTCACCGTAATTGCTAATGCACATTGTTCCTGGAAGTGGTGCATGATTGACATTAATTCCAATTCCTATAACAAGCCAATGCGAATTGGACTTTCTTTCAAGCAATATTCCACTGATTTTTTTATCATCAATCAAAACATCATTTGGCCATTTATATTGAACATTACTATCAGCTATAAATGACAGTAATGTATTGCCAACAGCAACAGCAGTCACAAAAGTCAATTCTGTTAATTTACTGATGTCTTTAACTTGACTCGTTAAGCCTACTGTTATCCCAGTACCATCCGATGTCATCCCAGTGCTTGACACTGGGATCCATGCTTCTTGATTCCTAGATTCCAGCGTCACGCGCTGTAATGACACCGAAAGTGGGCTTTTATCGAGATAATTGTTAAAGAGGTTTACTACCAAACTTGCATAAAAATTACCCTCGAGAGAAATCCAGCTTTTTCTAGTGCGCCCCCTACCTTCTGTTTGTTTATCAGCAATAATGACAGTTTCATTAGATATCCCTTTCTCAATTAAATCCAATGCTTCTTTATTAGTACTTGAAACTTCTTTGTAGTAATGAATATGAAAGCACTCAAATACTTCAGGGATCATTTTCTTAATTCTATCAAAAATTATCCAGAAAAACTGTTGCTACGGTTAGCAGAACTTGATAATACAGGTGATTGCATACTGCTATATGGAGTCCTATTGTCATTTACGTTATAGGACGTTGCTTCAGGACCACTTTCCACACCTTCAATTATTGAGGTTAAAGATGGTTTATATTGGTAAGCTAGTGATGGTGTAATTGAATCACCCCAATTAGTATCCCAAGAAGTATAACTATTTGCCATACTAGCATGATTAGAACAAGACGCAGATGTAGTTATTGAAACGTCAGTTGAAGTTACACTACATACATCATCAGCTTTGTGAAAATCAATACTATTAGGCTGTTGCTGTTTACGTTGATCAAGTGCTACCCGTAGTTTAGCAAACATTGGTAAGCTAGTCAATGCTTGACCTAGACTGTTTAGAGGAGAAGACGTGCTTGGATAAGAAGGCAATGAATCTAATAATGTGTTCTCTCTAGTTTGTTCGCATGGAACCCTATTATCATTTACATCATAGGACATTGCTTCAGGACCGCTGTTAACATTTGTTTCAGTAAGTGGAAATTCCCGTTCGTAATTAGGAGCTTCCCCTGCATTCTCAGAAAGTCTAGTATAATTTACTTCATAATCAACGCTATCAAAATTTTTTTTATTTACATCATATAAAAGCTCCTTCTCTGGTTGAAAAGACTGCACTGATGGATTATCACTTCCTAAGCTTGCTTGTAGACTCTCTGATTCTTGTATTGATGAAAACATAGAAGTATGACAACTGCTAGAGCAATTACGCATAAGAGATACCCGTCTTCGATACTCGAATATATCATGAACATTATTTAGTTCAGAAAAAAACCTAACTCCTCCTGACCGTTCTTCTAATTCTTGGGTGATACTAACACTAGGAAGGCTATTGTTGGCAATTATTGAGTCCTCAAAGTCACTGCCCCAGGAAACGTCAATATCTATTGTACTAGCCTGATTAGGTTGTTGCCTTCTTTCATTTAATGCATAACTAAGCCCCAAGGCCAGTTTTGCATTATGTAAAGTCTGAGATTGTTGGGGCAAATATATTGGAAGTGACATATGTTCTTGATAATTTTTGATGGAATTACTACCATCTCCCAAATTGTTGTGCGCATCCACAACAATTGACGGCAATTCAGGAAACGATTTGAGTTGATCCATGCTATTTAGAGGCGAGGTGGGTTCTGGATATGGTGGCAACGATTCCTCTGTTTGTTTAGCTTGCTGATCAGCACCTTTAACCATAACGTTTTCAGGTTGCGGTGTTTCTGTTTCTTCCACTGCTGGTGGTTGTTGTGGAATAGGAATAACCGACTTTTCAGACTCTTGCGAAAGCAACGGTGGCGTAGGAGTAGGTGCATCTTTTTCTTGTACTAGACTTTGTCCTTTTTCTTCATTTTTACTTCTTGGTTCGCTACTAACCTTATTAGATTTACCCTTACTGCGTATGGCGGAAATAGTAAATGCTGCTAATGTAATTACTGAATCTAATGCAGAAACTACAAAAATGGCAAAAATTGCCAGAGGAGCTGTAGAAATTACAATACCAAATTTAATTACTAAAGCAACATAAGGAAAATATAAAACAGCTACAGTGCTCGATCCTCCTAGCAAGAGAGCGGCAATTGAAAATTTCAAAACAGTTTTTCCTTTACTCATTGTTCACTACACCATATTAATTAATCACTAATTATAAACACTAAATTGTTAATTTGTCAATGAATTAATCAATGAGTAAAGATCTTCTACATACAAGAAAAGAACGAGGTTGATCACTGAAGCTACTGAAGTGATCATGAATAGACCCTTAGAATAAGCAACCTTATTACCACTAGCTTTATCGAAATACATAATTTTTATGACATTTAAATAATAGTAGCATGATATCACACTCGCTATTACAAGGATCAAAGACAGGCTGATAAAGCCAGAATTTATTAAACTTTTGAATATAAAAAATTTAGCGATAAAACCTGCAAGTGGAGGTATTCCCGACATTGAAAGTAACAGTACAGAAAGATGAAATGCTACAATTGGGCGTTTCTTTCCTATACCAGATAAACTTGCAACATCACAATCATCATCGTCAATTTGTACGAGATATGAGAATAGCCCTATGCTTGTGATGATATATATCACCAGATACATTAAGGCACTATCTGTTCCTGCTTGTGTAAAAATAGAAAGTGAAGCAAATATAAAACCAATGTGACCAATTGAACTGTAAGCAAGCAGCCTTTTTAAGTTTTGCTGACGCAATGCCCCAAAAGCTGAGATAAGCACAGACAATGCTGAAACGTATAAGAAAATAGGCTGAACATAACTTTTTACATTTACTAACTCTTCATTCATCAATCGAATTAAAAATGTTACAAGTGCAGCTTTTGGGGCCGTAGAAAAAAACGCAGTTACTATGGTAGGTGCACCTTGATAGACATCTGGAGCCCACATATGAAAAGGAGCAATAGCAAGCTTGAAACACAAACCAATAAGGATAAAAACTAACCCAAAAACTATTCCATAAGTTATCTGATGGTTTTGCAAGAATGAACCGAGCTCAGAGAAATTAACTTGTCCTGTATATCCATAAAGCAGCGACATTCCATATAGCATAATGCAGGAAGATAGTGCACTAAGTGTAAAATATTTCACTCCTGCTTCACATGAATAAGCTGAATCTTTATTAAAGCTCGCAAGAACATACAAAGATATACTCATCAACTCAAAAGCTAAATAAAAAGAAATCAGGCTATTTGCTGAAACTAAGGTTATCATGCCAAATAGCGCAAAAAGAATCAGTATTGAAAATTCATATTTATAGTCATATTTTGATAAATTCAGCAGAAAAAGTATTAAAATTCCTGTGCTGAGAATTAACCCTTGGGCTGACCTGATGTATAAATTGAGTTTTAACAACGAATTAAAGAGAAAAATTTCATTATTTTCTGCCGAAATAATTAAAATAATCAAAGTTACCACTGTGCAGCCAAGTGCTAATAAGTTGATAGTTCGGCGGTTAAATATAATTCCAAGCAGTAGCAACACTAATGAGGAGATAATAGAGAACGTTTCCGGCAATATCTGTATATAATTCATAGCGCATTATATTTTACTAACAAATTTGCCATACATGGCTTCAAATAATTCAGTGCAAGAGTTGGGTAAAATCCAAGCAAAATAACAAACACTGCAAGCAAAATTAAGACAGAAAATTCTATGCTATCCAAGCGATCATTTAATAATTTAGAATAGCTAACCCCCCATATTATTTGCTTACATAAATTCAGCATATAAACTGCGCTTAAAATAGTGCCAAGTGCGATAAATCCTGTAAAAAACCCTATGCTCTTAAACATTCCAACCATAGCCAAAAACTCGCCTATAAACCCAGATGTTCCGGGTAGCCCTATTGAAGCCATTGAAAATAAAATGAACATAAAACCAAATTTTGGCATTGTATTTACTATGCCAGAATACTTTGCAATTTCCAAAGTTCCAGTTCGAGTATATAACATTCCAACACACAAAAACAAAGCAGCAGAAATAAGGCCATGACTAATCATTTGAAATACGCTACCCAGCACTCCTTCCTCACAAAATGAAAAGAGGCCAGCGGTAACGATTCCCATATGTGCTATTGAAGAATAAGCTATTAACTTCTTTATATCATTTTGAGCAAACGCAACTAGAGAAGCATATATCACCGCAATAATGCTCAGCACAACAACAAAATTTGAAAAATACAAACTTGCCTGAGGAAGCATTGGAATAGAAAACCTCAAAAATCCATATCCTCCCATTTTAATAAGCAAGCCAGCTAAAATCACAGACCCAGAAGTTGGTGATTGCACATGTGCATCAGGAAGCCAAGTGTGAAATGGAAACATTGGGACTTTTATTGCAAAAGAAATAAAAAATGCAATCCACAGCAATGACTGTACTCCAAGATCAAGGCTTGGCACTAATGTGGCTAATTTTTGTATATTAAACGTCCCAAAAATGCTATAGATGTACACTAATCCAAGTAGAAATAATAATGAGCCAGTTAATGTATAAAGAAATAACTTAAACGTTGCATATACCCTGTGTTTTCCTCCCCAAATGCCAATAATAAAGAACATTGGTATTAAAACAGCTTCAAAAAACACATAAAAGCTTATAGCATTCAGTGAAACAAAAAACCCGACTACAAAACTCTCAAGCAGTAGAAATAATGCCATATAGGCTTTTAGGTTCGTATAACTCATTTTGCAGTTATAGAGTATACAAATTACAAACAAGAAAGTTGTAAGCAGAAGGAAAGGCAACGATATACCATCTATCCCTATTCCTACATTCTTGATTGGATAGCTGACAAACTGAAAGTCCGCATTGTTATAATCAAATTCTATACAAGTTACAATGCTAAGCAAAAATGGAAGTATAGTAAAAAATAGGGCAAGGAATCTTAGGTGTATAGATTGATGATTAATCCTGATCGAGGATAAAATCAACGCTCCTATCAGTGGAAGCAAGAATATACTAAGTAACAACACCTTCTATTTAATTCCAATAATATATAAAGCACCGATTATTAAAGTAACAAACATAATAAATGCATAATCAAATATATAACCATTTTGTAACTTTATAGAAATTTTTGAACATTCATTAACCAACCTTACAACACCATTTGGTCCAAATGAATCAATAGCCTTAACATCAAACTTCCATAAAAGCCTAGATATAAACCTTATCGGTGCAATTATAACAAACTCATACACCTCATCAAAGTACCATTTATTCTGCAAAAACTTAAGTAAAAATTTACTCTTAATTTTCCTAATTACTTGATATTGGTAAATTAGGTACGCAAGTGCTATTCCACTTAGGCTCGCTAAGGTTGGCAGCAGTTTTATAAAGAAATTATGAACTCCATGCTCATCAATCACCATTAAACTTGATTTCCAAAACGCATTACTAGTTATGTTCAAAATATTTGCTCCCCACACTCCAGAAAATACCGATCCAAAAGCAAGTATCAGTAATGGTATAAGCATAATCTTTGGTGCTTCATGTATATTAATTTTACTTTGTTTTTGGCTATGGAACACAAGAAGCAATAACCTCCAAGAGTAAAACGCTGTGAAGAATGCAACAACTAAGCTTATTACAAAAGCAAAGCTATCCGTGCTATAAGCATGTTCAATTATCAAATCCTTTGAGTAAAAACCTGCAAATGGAAATATTCCAGAAAGCGCAAGAGACCCAATCCACATGAGAGCGTAAGTGCAAGGGATTTTCTTCCAGCAATTTCCCATTTTCTGAATGTTTTGCTCATGATGCGTTGCATGAATTACATTGCCAGCACCAAGAAATAGTAGAGCTTTAAAAAAAGCGTGTGTCATTAAGTGAAAAATAGCAAAATTGTAAGCAGAAAGCCCACATGCCATGAACATATAACCAAGTTGACTGCAGGTTGAATAAGCAATTATTTTTTTTATATCATTCTGAGTAATCGCAACGTTGGCTGCAAAAAAAGCAGTAAGTGCACCAACGATAACTATTAATTCTCGTGCCACATTTGATAACTCAAACAATGGAGAACATTTTGCTACTAAAAATATACCTGCTGTTACCATCGTTGCTGCGTGAATGAGTGCAGAAACAGGGGTTGGCCCTTCCATTGCATCTGGCAACCAAACATGTAAACCAAGCTGTGCAGATTTACCCATACAGCCGATAAAAAGTAATATGCATATTATATGAATTATTTTAAATTCACAGCAGAATGGCCTAATGTTCTGCGTGCCAAGAAGATCAGTTGTGTCAAAAACTTCAGTAAAATTCAAAGAGTGAAATGTATAATAAATAAGAAAGATTCCAATCAATAGTGCAAAGTCTCCTACCCTATTCACAACAAATGCTTTAATTGCTGCATTATTTGCAGAATATTTTTGGAACCAAAATCCTATGAGTAAATAAGAACACAGGCCAACCCCTTCCCAGCCAAAAAAAAGCTGCACGAAATTATCGCTTACAACCAGCACAATCATGCAAAACGTAAATAGCGATAGGTAAGAAAAAAACCTCGACTTTCCTTTGTCATGCTCCATATAACCGATAGAATAGAGGTGGACTACTAGTGAAACGGTGGTAATAACAATAAGCATTAAGGATGAGAGAGCATCCACACTAATTGCCCAATTTACTTTTAATACACTTAATGAAAATAGAGGAAATAAACTCAAGTGATAATTTTCAGAGAAGGTGAGAAAAACATACCAAGATAAAACTGCAGATATTCCAATCCCCGCCGTTGTAACTAACTGACTTTTTCTAAAAAGTGCTGCAAATAGCGAACCAAAGAGTGGCAAAAATACTATTAATTTCAGTATATTCATCATACTTTCATTCTTTCATTAAATTTGCTTGTTCAACGTCTATATTGCCACGGCTTCTATAATATACAACCAATATTGCAAGTCCAACTCCTGACTCTGCTGCCGCAACAGTCAACACAAACATCACAAAAATTTGCCCAACTATATCATTCATAAAGGCAGAAAAAGCAACTAAATTGATGTTAATCGCCAGCAATAATATTTCTATTGATAACAGTATGTTGATTATGCTCTTACGGTTAATGAAAATACCGCACACCCCAATAGTGAACAAAACAGCAGCAACTATCAAAAAATAATTTAATCCTATTTCCATTCTACTCCTTTTCCAAATTTAGCCTTAACCAATTTTACAGATGAAGATTGTGTCAATTGCTTTAATACATTCTGTTTTTTAACTCCTTTTTTCTTGTCCTGCAAAGTAAGAGCAATTGCACCAACAATTGCAACAAGCAGCAGAATACCAGAGAGATGAAAAGCGTACATGTAGTCAGTGTAGAGCAAATTACCGATAGCTTTCACGTTATTAGTATTATAGTTTATAACATTGCTTATATTTGGTGCTGAGCTGCGGATTACAAAGCTGATGACTAGAAAAAACACAACACATAATATAGTACCAAGAGTGAAATGCTTTACAAAACCCTGGCGCAACCTTATGTAATCAATATCGAGCATCATAACTACAAAGAGGAATAACACTGCGACCGCACCGATGTATACTATCAGTACCATCATAGCAATGAATTCAGCTCCAAGGAGAATGAAAAGCACTGCAGAGTTAACGAAGGTAAAAATTAAAAATAATACTGCATTCACAGGATTTCTTACACTAATTACACAAATAGCAGATAAAATGCTAAGAATTGCGAAAAAATAAAAGAAAAAAGGCATCGATACTTTAACTGCAACAATAGTTACTAACTTAAAATAATTATTGCCGTAAAGTCAATATTATATTAAACGTTTAAAAACATTGTACTACAAGCTTCAGCTCCATTTTAAATAGAGCATTTTCTCAGTAATGCAATAAACACTCTTGACGGTTTTAATTTATTAACTTATAGTATATGTATATTAATAGTTAGTGATGGCTCAAAATGTATAACATATTTGGTTACTTCAAAACTTGTGACAAGCAAAGTAAAAAATTAAATAGAGAGAGTTATCAATATACCACAAGAGATTATGTGAAAATTTACTTCAATAACACACTAGCCAGTTTAGGTAGATCATGGAGAGAATTTAAAGAAGAAGCATATGAGTTTATATATGATATCGGATCTTGGTTGAAATAAACATATGAAAATCTCACTGAACGACCTGAAATGCATAACTTCTATATTCCAGAAGAACTTCCTGTTAAAGCTGAGGAAATAGAGATGAAGGAACTGAATCGTAAGTCTAAGCCATTCCAAACTCCACCTATCCACCCAACAAGTAGAAGCTCTAGTGCCAACACCTCAAATCAAGTTGTTGTTACTCTACATACAGCTGAAGCTACTAAAACAAGATAGATACAAAACCTACGTTTAAATATGTAGTACTTGAGTGAAGTATTCTTTAAACTGTTCTATTCAATAAAATCTTTACAATATTTGGATCATAGGTTTAACTTTACGAAGTCATAGTCTATAGGGCTTCAATGAACGATTATCTCTCACTGCTAAATCCAGAGCAACAATTAGCTGTAACTAACGTAAATGGACCAACTTTGATACTAGCAGGAGCCGGAACAGGAAAAACAAGAACGATCACTTCAAGGATAGCGCACATAATTCGAAATGGCTACGCTTACTCCGATGAGATCTTAGCAGTTACATTCACGAACAAAGCAGCAAATGAAATGATATCAAGAGTGCTTGAACTTACGGGCACAAATATACCATGGCTTGGCACCTTCCACGCAATTGCAGCAAAAATTTTACGTCATCATGCTGAAATTGTGGGCTTAAATTCCAATTTCACAATCATTGGTGTGGATGATCAATTACAGGTAATAAAAAATATTATCGATGAAATAAATCCTGATTACCTATCGGAAAAATGTAAGACCATTATGAATATTATTCAGCAATGGAAAGAGAAGTGCTTATTGCCATCTGAAGTGGAAGATATTCAATCATTTAGGCCAGTATATGTAACTGCACTCAAGGTCTATTACCAGTATCAGGAAAGGTTAAAATTCCTTAACTCTGTCGATTTCGGTGACCTACTGCTATACAATATACAACTTTTTAATCAAAAGACCGAAATTTTGTCCTACTACCAAAACAAGTTTAAATATATCATGGTAGATGAATATCAAGACACAAATGCAATACAATATCTTTGGCTAAAATACCTTGCAAAAGAGCACTCAAATATTTGTTGTGTAGGAGATGATGATCAATCGATATACAGTTGGCGTGGTGCAGAAGTTGAAAATATTTTGAAGTTTTCTGATGATTTTAAAAATGCAAAAATCGTAAAATTAGAATGTAACTACAGGTCAACATCACATATACTTGCAACTGCATCATATATTATCAATCACAATAAGACTCGATTAGAGAAAAAGTTGTGGACAACAAATATTGAAGGAGAAAAGGTAAGTCTAATAAAATTGTGGGACGGAAAAGCTGAAGCAAGGTTTATAAGCGAACAGATATTAAAGCTCAACAAATACAAATTTAGTGACATTGCAGTGCTGGTTAGGGCCACTTTTCAAACTAGAGTTCTCGAAGAGTATTTTATAAAATACTCAATTCCCTATAGGATTATAAGTGGCGTAAAATTCTACGAACGTCAAGAAGTAAGGGATATAATCGCACATTTAAGGCTTGTGACAAATAATAACGATGACCTTGCCTTTGAAAGGATCGTAAATCGTCCAAAAAGAAGTATAGGAGCTACAACTCTCAAGAAGATATACACAACTGCCCAAGATAACAAGACTTCTTTTTTTGAAGCAGCAAAAATATTAGTTGATGGTAATCAGGTGACTGAGAGAATAAAACTCTCACTAAATGATTTTTTAAATAAAATTAAAGCTTGGGAAGAAATAGTAAGCGTAAAACCGCTGCATGAATTCGTTAAAATCGTAGCAAATCAATCAGGATATATGGAAATGCTTGAGAATGAAGGAGTGACGGGTTTAGCGCGAATAGAAAATGTTAAAGAGCTCATTGCATCTTTGAAGAATTTTGACAGCGCTATAACCTTCTTGGAGCACATTAGTTTGGTGATGGAAGTGGATAATATGAATAGCGATGACAATGTATATGTTATGACTCTTCATGCAGCTAAAGGGCTTGAATTCCCGTGCGTGTTTTTACCTGGTTGGGAAGAAGGATTATTTCCTCATCAAAGATCTTTTGAAGATAAAAGTGGTAAAGCTTTGGAAGAAGAGAGAAGACTTGCATATGTTGGCATAACCAGAGCCAAAGAAAGGTTAGTCATTTCATGTGCAGATAGGAGGGAGATTAATAATCAGTGGCAACCAATGCGCACTTCTCGATTTATTAAAGAACTGCCAAGAGAAAATGTTGAGGTGATCAAGAATAGCGCCTACTGTTGAAGCTATAACTGCAGTTCTTACGACAAACACATCTAAATTACTTCAATTATATATTTCTCCTGACAAAAATTCTCTGATGGTCTTAAATAAAATTTTCAGTGAATGATTATCAGACATATTGTGCTCTGCTGATTTTATTAAGTGTACTTCAACGTCTGTTGACTTAATTTTTTCAGCTAAATTCAATGAAGTTTGATAAGGAACATCTTTATCATTAATGCTATGCAATAAGCGCACAGGACAGTTTATATCTATTGTTTCTTGATTTAAAAGGAGATTCTTTCTGCCATCCTCGATCAAATTTTTAGTGATTTTGTACGCGCAGTACCCTGAAGTAAAATCTATTACACCTTTAGAACACAGCTCTTCTTTTTGCTTATCTGATAATTGCTTAAATATTAAATCTTCAGTGAAGTCAGGAGCAGACGATATACCAATTAGCGCTGCAATTTTTTCTGGAAATTGAAGGGCAGTGAGCAGCATCAGCCATCCACCCATACTTGAGCCTATAATTATTTGTTTGCTGCTAGTTAATTCGCTTATCACTTTAGCACAATTTTTTTGCCAATCACTTATTGTATAATCAGCGAAGTCACCGCTTGAATTACCGTGACCAAAATAATCAAAGAGCACAAGTGCTACGTCATTTTCTTGGCAAAATTTGTAAATAGTAGTTGCTTTAGTTCCATCCATATTGGATGCAAAACCACTAAGAAAAACTATAGAAGCCTTCTTTCCTTGTAGCTTTCGATATGCTATATGGCCATTACTTCCATCAAGTAATTTACAATAATTCATACTACTTTGGCAAGGCAACCGGACTATCGCTCATCGAACGCAAATAGCTGACTAGATCTGCAATTTCTTGTGGATTGGAAATGCCTGCAAATGCCATACGTGTACCTTTTATATAGGCTTTTGGATTTTTTAAAAAAGTAAATAATTCTTCATATTCCCATTTTCCACCTTTTTCAAACAGTGCTTTTGAGTAATTGAACGAACTGCCAAGATGGGCCTTTTTATTTCCAACTACGTTCCACAAATTTGGTCCTACTTTATTCATTCCACCTTTCTCAAAACTGTGGCAAGCTATACATTTTTTTGCTGCTGACTTCCCCTTTTCAAAGCTAGCATTTTGCATGAGCTCCCCAATATCAAGTGCCACTTGTTCAATCTTTTGCTGAGGCCCATTTCTGGCTGCTACTATTGTTTGGTGTTCAATTTTATAATCCTCTGGGTTATAGAGCGTATCAACTACATTACTAACTATCATAATTATTAATCCAGAAAGTAAAATCGATGCTGCAATCTTATTAAGCTCCATAGTTAATTCTTATCAAGTAGTGTTACTTAAATTATGCAAATATTTTTGCAAACAGCAAACAATTACCTTAATGTCGCCAAAGATGGAAATTTCTACTACTTAGCTAAGTTAGGAGACTGCAATTCTACTTCTATCGGAGTAACTTGTGGTTCAATTACATAATGATCTGGAATAACATATTCAAATAGATTTCCTGCAAACTTGTCTGCAATGATTGAAACTGAAACCACTGCTATAATGTTCGTTTGCTTGACCTAAGATTCAGGAGCATTTAAACTGAACTTTATACAGTACTAAAAATGATAGGAAATCTAAGCGGAATAGTTGATGAAGTGTGCAGCGATCACATAATCCTGAATGTGAATGATGTTGGCTATATAGTGTATCTTTCAGCCAAAATTTTAAGTGCTTGTTCAATCGGAAGTAGAGTAAAATTACTTATCGACACTTATGCAAATAGCAGAGAAAACGTTGCTCAGCTATATGGCTTTATAAGTAAAGAAGAACAGCAGTGTCTGCGTTTATTAGTTAAAGTGAGCGGTGTCAGCTATAGAACCGCAATGTCAATTTTGAGCAAATTAACTCCAGAGCAACTATTTTTGGCAATTATAAATGAGGATAAACTAGCACTTAAGGTGAGTGGACTTGGCCCGAAACTCATAAATCGAATTATTACTGAGCTGAATGGCAAAGTAAGTAAATTAGAGATAAATAACAATCATTTTCACTCAATTAGTGAAGATGCTCTTTCAGCCTTGATCAATCTTGGATATGAAAGAACAAAAGCTTATGATACAATAAAAAAAATAGAAGATGAATCACCAAACTTGGACACTAAAGATATTATTCGTATGGCGCTTAAAACAATATGAAGTCAATATCATGTAGTAAGGAATACTCTGAAGATGTACGTAATTTAAATATCAGGCCTGAGCAACTTGATGATTTTGTCGGGCAAAAAGATTTAATACAAAATTTAAAAGTGTTTATAAATGCTGCACAGACGAGAGCTGAAGCTTTGGATCACGTATTACTCTATGGTCCTCCAGGGCTTGGTAAAACAACTTTAGCACAAATTGTCTCTAAGGAGTTAAGGGTTAGCTTTCGTGCAACTTCTGGTCCATTGCTTAGTAAAGCTGGGGACTTAGCTGCAGTGCTCACTACTTTAAATGCAAAAGATGTTCTATTTATCGATGAGATCCATAGATTAAATCGTAGCATTGAGGAAGTTTTATATACTGCTATGGAAGATTTTTGCCTAGATATACTAGTAGGTGAGGGCCCATCTACCAGAACTTTAAGAATAGATTTACCACCATTTACACTGATTGGGGCAACAACACGGCTTGGACTGCTTTCTGCACCGCTGAGGGATCGTTTTGGTATTCCCCTGCATCTTGAGTTTTATTCTTTTGAGGAACTGATTGATATTATCAAAAGAGGTGCACGAGTTCTTTGTGCTGAAATCGAAAAGGATGCTGTGCAGGAAATTGCCTGCCGCGCCCGTGGTACTCCAAGAATTGCTTTGAGATTACTCAGAAGAATAAGAGATTTTGTTGAAGTAAAAGATGATAAAAAAATTACCTGTAAAATTGCCAGTTCTGCACTATCAAAATTGGGTATAGATAAAATGGGACTAAATAAATTAGATATGGATTATCTGAGATTTTTGTTTAACACCTCAGGACCTATTGGAATTGACACCATATCTATTGCACTATCTGAAGATGTTGGCAATATTGAAGAAACAGTAGAACCTTATTTAATCAAGGTCAGTTTCGTAAAGCGCACACCAAGAGGACGTGTTTTAACTGATCAAGCAAAGGAATATCTCAGCATCAATTCAGTGGTATGCTAGCATTATAACATATTTAGTACATTGTATAATATTACACTAACACTATAATATTCTCTTAGTTATATGCTTTGCGGGTGTTTTAAAGGCAAATAAGAAAGTCTTCTATTATAGTGAATATGTTCTTGAAAGATTATGTAATATATGATAGGCTGTATGTAGTATAAATGTAAAAATATCAATAAATTATTAATACTTTTTAAGATTAATACTTATTAAATACTTCATATTGTAAGATTGAGTTATTGTGTTTTATAGACTTAAGATAAAATGGTAAAAATCTTTCTAAACACTTATAGAAACAGTAATTTAATTAATGGAGAAAAAGCAATGGAAAATTTTTTAATCAATAACACCGAAGAGGACGGTAGCTCAATCTTCATTAATCGAATTAGGGAGCAAGATCTCTCTGCAGAGCAGAAGCTTAATGAATTAAAAGGATTCATGGAGGAGCTTGCTAGGAAAGCTGAGCTCAAGAGAATAGAGCTTGAGCGTCAGGCTGCGAGTTGCATTGATGAAACATTATCTCAAGTAGAGCTAAAGATAAGAGATAATGAGGATTACTTTACTGATAATAATCAAGGGGTATTCGCAAATTTCTTTGAATCCCTCTTTAATCTTTTTGAAGTAAATGTAGATCCGAAAGTCTACAAAATGCTCAAGGAGAAGAAAGAGAAAAATCTGTTTCTTTCGATAATTAAGTTTTTGCGTGATAAGCTTAAGGAATTAGTTAAAAAGATCTTCAAAAAAGATTTAAGTTGGGATAAAAGGCTAGACAAAGAGATAAAAGAATTGCAGGAGAAATTACTAAGTGGTGGGTTATCTCCGGAAGAGGAAATAGCAATACTCGAACGTTTGCAAGCGTTGCAAAATTTAAAATTGAAGCTGCAAACTTTTCTCGTGGGCTCAGTCATTGCAATGTTTGCAGAAATTTTTGCAGTTGATTTAGCAGCAGTACTGGAACAAAATGCAACCGAGAAAAAGGAAGACAAAAAAGCAGAAGCAAAAGAAGTTCATCAAGAAATAGAAACAAAAGTGAATGAAGTTGCGCCAGTTCACCTATTTAATTTTTCATCTCAAGTTCCAATGCCAATCACTCTGAATAAGCAAGAACGTGCTATTTTACCAAAGCCTATAGAAAAATTAGTAGACACTCTACCTAAACCTGTTATAAGCGACAAAGATAGTGAAGTACAAAAACTGGAAAAAATGAATAAAGAAGAGAAAAATGAAAAACCAAAGCTAGCTGTCTGTCCACCTGCTCCACGGCAAAAGGAATACAGGAGAATTAGAAGAAACAACACATTAAAGGATGTTTGTGGGAAGAAACACAAGAGAAAAGAGTTTTCTAATGATAGTAAGCAAAAGTCTAATGCTTCTATGGAACTGCCAGGAGGATTAACTGATGGTGTAAGAGTTGAAAACCACGCTTCTTCAGTCAAAGAGAGAGGTGTGTAAAGGTTCTCTCTCTTTTTATCATTCCAGACTGGTTTTTTATCTGGATTCCAGCATCAAGTGCTGGAATGACATGGCGGACAAGTAGCTCTCTCTTGTCATTTCAGTAGCCCCTTTGTTGTCATCTCAGTGCCTCCTCTCTTGTCATCCAAGTAGCTGACACTGGGATCCAGGAACTTAGTTTAAAAAAGTTGTCATTTCAGTCTAGGATCCATTTTCTCTTCTAGATTCCAGACTGGAATGACATCGTCTTGAATAAAATTTGAATGAAAACCGGTCTGTCATTCAGGTAGCCCTTCATTTTCATTCCAGTGCCTCCTTTGATGTCATCCCATTACCTCCTCTCTTGTCATCCCAGTGCGTGACACTGGGATCCAGAGAACTTAGTTTAAAAGAGTTGTTATTTCAGTTTAGGATCCATTTTCTCTTCTAGATTCCAGACTGGAATGACACCGTCTTGAATGGAAGCCAGTGCCAACGATGCGCCATATTGCAATGTTCGTACAGTTGTGTACTCAGACACTGTCATCCAGACACAATTTCATCATATAAATCTTTCCATTCTTGATTTGTTTTTTCAATTAAGTTTATTTTCCATTTTCTCTGCCAGCTTTTTAGGAGTTTTTCTCTACTAATTGCTAAGTTTATTTCTTGAAATTCTTCAAAATAGACTAGTTTACAAACATTGTACTTTGACGTGAAACCAGAGATGGCTTTGCTTTTGTGTTCCCAAATTCGTTTAGTCAAATTTGATGTTATACCTGTATATAGGGTTCCATTGCGTTCACTTGCAAGTATATAAATATAATAACTTTTCATATATAATAAATAAGTTTACTAGATTCCAGTGTCAAGCACTGGAATGACATTAAAGGAGCTACTTGATGACACCAAAGAGGCTACTTGAATGACAAGAGAGGAAGTACTGGAATGACATTGTCTTGAGTGCATAATGCACCAAAGGTTGTGTACCAAAAAGGTGTCATACCAATTTTAAAAGGCTGTCATGCAAGTGGCCCCTCCGTTGTCATCCAAGTAGCTGACACTGGGATCCAGAAAACTTAGTTTAAAAAAAGTTGTCATTCCAGTTTAGGATCCATTTTTCTTCTAGATTCCAGCATCAAGTGCTGGAATGACATGGCGGAATGTCATCTAAGTAGCTCTCTCTCTTGTCATCCCAGTCTGGAATCCAGGAGTATAAAAATGGTGAATAAAATTTATGTTAAAAAACTGCTTGTGCTAATAATTGATTCTTAATATACTCATTACATAATAATTTAATTTAGAGGTTGATATGCATGGTAACAATGGTTCAGGAAAAAGAGTATTTGATAATACTGCTCCAGGAGGAGGAAGGGTTGATCGGAGCAAAGTAGATCCAAAGAAAATAGATGATTTTAGAGACATGATTAGACGTGAAGAGGAAAGAAAGAAAAATCAATCTAGTGGTCAGGGCAGCAGTAGGAGTGGTAAGTAATTATGTTGGTTAATTAGAGAGGTGGCGTTATGCCTAATAAAAGTAAAATAAATCGAGAATTAGTAAAAGCGTTTAATAGTGTTCTTCTTTTTGATAATACTGCTATTACTAATCTCACTATAGAAAAAGATCATGTTGTTCTCTCATTTGATAAAGATATGAATATTGGTCAGTGCAAAGACTACTTGAAAAATATGAGAGAGAGTATAGTAGGAAAGTTTTGTGGAGATAATGAAGATGAGGATGAAAAAGTTTTTGTCGAAAAGGCTGCCAATGATCTTTTTTATACAGACTCTTTTCCTTTTAACTTTAATCAAGGAAAATGGACTACAGATAATAGCAGACATAGGTTTTCAGTGCCAATTGAAAAAGAGGTAGTTTGTAATCTAAAATATTTGCTAGCTAATGAACTTATAAGATTCACAATAGAAAGTATTATAGACGATCATCCTAAAGGTCCAGATTATGTGGAAAAAAATGTATATGATGTGGGTTTTGACAGAAAATCTTATTTATACTGTAAGGGCTTTGATAAGCGAGAATTAAAAGAATCTTTTGTAGAATTATTCTCATCGAGAATGGAAGGTTATGAAAATAGTCCTAAAAATTTTAAGGATTTTTTAGAAGAGAAGGGGCATTATGTATATTTAAAGAAAGGCGTTTTTGATGATCTTAAGTTTGTTCAAGACATAGTAAAGCGTAGAGCATCATCGATATGTCGTTGTTTTGATACTCCAAAAGACGAGATTGGAGTTACTGACATGCTGAAATTTGCAGTGGTTAATTTGTTTCGTAAAGCAAACATATCAGTTGTTGAAACGGAGCGTGCATCTTACTCAGACAGTGACGAAGATTCAATTTTAATTCCTATTGTAAGTGGTAGTAATGGTGATAGATATTTAACAAAAGAAGAAGCGGAGCACGTTAATAATGTATTTGGTATGGTTATATTAAATAATGTTGAGGGTCATGTTTCACAGAAATTGGAATCGGACAATCAAGGATTGTATGCAATAGATTGTGCTAACCCAGACATTGCTTACTGTGTGATGGATAAGATCATAGAGAGCTCTGTAATCAACAAAGATCATAAGCTATCCATTGATCCTGCGCGTGTGCCAGCTATGAAACCACAAACTCTTGCCCCAAACGCAAGCAAATTCCTTAGTCACGACTACTATGGTGGAGATAAAGGTGGGGATGATGCTTCGGCTAAAGATAGTGGCTTTGGCCAATCTTCAGCACGATCTTCTTTTAATGATAAGCCCAAACCAATACTTGACCAACCGTCTGTATTACAATCTGAACAGTGTTCTACAAAAAAGCGTACATCAGTTGGTAAAAACACAAGTTGCTGTATTTCATAGATAAAGAAAATTAGACTATTTGAGGACTAATTGTGAATGAAAGTTTATGTATCCGTTTAGATGTATGTGAGACCAGTGCTTTCTTTCTTGTCATTAAAGTAGCTTCGTCATCCCAGTGCATGACACTTGGATGACAACATCATAAAGTAAACCAGTACTTGGATGAACTGGCAAAAATTGCTCTTAAATCACAAGTTCGTACAGTCATGGTGCTTCTTTAAGAAGCATCATTTGCTAATGTTTTGAAGCTTTAATGCTTATTATACGCATGTATTTTTTGTTGCATCCCATCTTTTACCATCAGGGCAAGCAGTTGCACCATCTTTACAAATCACACCACCTGGTACTATTTTTGAAACAACTACAGGTGCACCAAAAAACACAGCAGTAAATGCACCAAGTGCAAAAAGCGCTGGCCATGGCATTCTGCCAAATATTGCAAGCAAAGCTGCACCTATTATCACTATTGTAATCATAGGTCCTCCTATACCGTGAGTATAGCCTACTATTTTGCATATTGTATTGGTTGTTGCATCATCAGTAACATCAGCAGCAAAAGCATTATCAAATGCAAAGGAAAGAATTAAAGCTACAAGTAGAAGAAAATTTTTCATTATGCCTCCGTATTTAACGCTGAATTATCTATCATTTTGATTAAATTTAAGTAAACGGTGAGGATTTTTTGCTTAAAAGTATGCTTTATTTCATTTAGAATACTTTTCTTAGTTTATTTATATTACAAGTGCTACAGAAATTTTATAGCATCGTTTATTGCCTTTATCGTGCTTTGATTGACACAATTTACAATGATGGAGTGGAGCACGCAGGGTATCTATCATTTTTAATTCTGTTATCAATATTTCCTTTTCTTATTGTTTTAATGGCTGTGGCGTCAACATTCGCAAATTTCTTAGATCAATACAATGTCGGCTGGGCATTTATTATTGATAACATGCCACAGGATATTTTATCATCTTTAATGCCGCGTATTAGGGAGATAATATCAGGCCCTCCGCAAAGCTTATTAACCTTGGCAATTGTAGGCGCTGTTTGGACTGCCTCATCGACAATTGAAGGATTTAGAACAATACTCAATAAGGCCTATAAAATTCCAGTTTCGCCACCTTATATCTTGAGAAGAGTGCTCAGTATATTACAATTTTTAGTGATCACACTCATTATAACTCTAACTATAGTGTTCTCTACATTAGTGCCAATGCTAATTGATTTTTCTTACCAAGGGCTAAGTTATACTAGATATTTACTTATTGAGTTTGTGCTTTTTACTATAGTATCTTGGCTATATTTTACATTGCCAAACATAAAACAAAACTTATCAGACGTATTTCCCGGATCTTGTGTGGCTGTTATTCTTTGGACGATCTCTGCTTCAGCTTTCAAACAATATTTAAAAGCTTCCTTTGACCAACTGAATTTGATATATGGAAGTTTAGGTGGTGTGGTAGTATCGTTACTATTTTTTTATGTGCTAAGTTTGATTTTTATATATGGAGCAAAATTTAATTTTCAGCTAAAATATTTCAATGAATCTTGCTAAGGAGAAAGAAATGGGTAACTTAGAAGGTAAAATAGCTTTAATTACCGGGGCTTCAGATGAAATAGGCTCTTCTGTCGCAAAAAAATTTGTAAAAGAAGGTGCATCTGTGATTCTGATTTCCAGATCTCTTGATAATCTTAAGTCACTATACAACGAAATTGAAGAGCTTAGAGAAGACTCTGTAAAACTAATTCAACTTGATCTTTTGGATTTTGAGAGCGTAAAAGTACTGCCAAACATGATAGAAAGCCTGAAATTATCAAAATCTGGAGCACTTGATATACTAGTTGCGTGTACTGGAATTTTAGGAAAACTTAATCCCATTCACGACTATGAGATTGAAGATCTACAGAACATAATGAATACAAATTTCACTGCCAGTTGGTACTTGCTAAAAAATTTAGATCCAATTCTAAAAAAATCTAATGCTGGAAGGGTAATATTCATGACCTCAGAGGTGACACTTTCTCCTTCCTCCTATCCATATTGGATGCCGTATGCTGCAAGTAAAGCTGCACTAGAAATAATGGTGCAGATATATGCATCTGAGACAAAACATACGAATTTGTGCGTAAATGCTGTATATTCGGAAGGTCCTGTCGATAGTGAAATGTACAAGCAAGCATTTCCTGGAAAAGATACATCTGAATTGATACCACCTGATAAACTGACAGACAAATTTGTGGAACTTGCTTCTGAAGATTGTAGCATATCAGGACAAATTTTACCACTTAGTAAATCTCCCGAATAAATTACCATAGTATCTGCAAAGATACCGTTAAGCCTAAAGGTAGTTAGGTTTAATAAAAATTCACATATACAGGAAAGATTGGTAACATTATTTGAGTCGAGACTATTATTGTAATTATGCCAAAACGCACAGATATAGAATCTATATTAGTAATAGGAGCAGGCCCAATAGTTATAGGTCAGGCATGCGAGTTTGATTATTCTGGAACGCAAAGCTGTAAAGTATTAAAAAGTGAAGGTTATAAAGTCATTTTAGTTAACTCCAACCCCGCAACTATAATGACAGATCCTGAATTCTCTGATGCAACTTATATTGAGCCGGTGCTACCTGAAATCATAGAGAAAATTATAATTAAGGAGAGGCCAGACGCAATATTACCAACAATAGGAGGGCAAACAGCACTTAATTGTGCAATAAAACTTGCAGATGATAGAGTGTTAGACAAATACAACGTCGAATTAATAGGAGTAAATAGAGAAGCAATAAAAAAAGCGGAAGATAGAGAATTATTTCGCCAATCTATGGATAAAATAGGGCTAAAATACCCCAAAAGTATCATTATAAAAAATCAAGAACAAATAAAAAAGGCTTTGGATTACATTGGATTACCAGCTATCATCCGTTCATCATTCACTCTTGGTGGCGCAGGTAGTGGCATAGCATACAATAAAGAGGAGTTTTTCAATATCGCAGAAAGTGCTCTCAAAATTTCACCAATAAATGAAGTTCAGATAGATGAATCAATTATCGGCTGGAAGGAATATGAAATGGAAGTTATCCGTGACTGCAAGGATAACTGTATAATAGTGTGTTCAATAGAAAATGTTGATCCAATGGGAGTGCACACCGGAGATAGTATCACAGTTGCTCCTGCTTTGACTCTGCGTGATGCTGAATATCAACAAATGAGAAATGCATCTATAGCAGTGCTGAGGGAAATTGATGTTAGCGCCGGTGGTGCAAATGTGCAGTTTGCAGTGAATCCTAAAGAAGATGGAAGCCTCGTTGTGATTGAAATGAATCCAAGGGTTTCTCGCTCTTCTGCACTTGCTTCAAAAGCAACAGGTTATCCTATTGCAAAAGTTGTAACTAAACTTGCTATCGGCTATTCACTCGATGAGATACGTAATGATTGCGCTCCAGTTATACCTGCTGCATTTGAACCAGCGATTGATTACATCGTCACTAAAATTCCTCGATTTGAGTTTGAGAAATTTAAGGGGACGAATTGTGAACTATCAACTTCCATGAAATCGGTGGGGGAAGTAATGTCGATCGGCCGCACTTTTAATGAGTCACTGCAGAAAGCTTTTCATTCACTTGAAACTGATCTTACAGGACTTGATGAAGTATTTCCTGAAAATACTGATATTGATCACATCAGATCTCAATTAGCAAAATTGCTGCCAAACAGATTACTGATTGCTGCTGACGCAATGCGCCACGGAATTAGCATAGAAGAAATAAATTCGATTACAGGATATGACTTATGGTTTTTGCAGAATATACAGCAAATTATATTAGCTGAACAAAAAATCAAGGAAAATGGCCTTCCTGGAACTGCATATGAAATGTTAGAGCTGAAAAAAATGGGATTTTCAGATGCAAGGTTGGCAAAGTTAAGCAATAAGAAAGTAGAGCAAATTGAAGCAATAAGGAAAAGGTTTGGTACTAAACAAGTTTATAAACGTGTAGACACCTGTGCAGCTGAATTTGAATCGAGCACTGCTTATATGTATGGCTGCTATGAGGGTGATGTTGAAAATAAAACGGAATGTGAGGCGAATATTTCGGATCGAAAAAAAGTTGTCATTTTAGGAAGTGGTCCAAACCGCATTGGTCAGGGTATTGAGTTTGATTATGCATGCGTACATGCAGCTTCTGCCGCCAAAGAAATGGGATATGAAACAATAATGATTAACTGTAATCCAGAAACCGTCTCAACTGACTACGATACCGCTGATCGTTTATATTTCGCCCCACTGATTGCAGAGGATGTGCTTGAAATACTAAGCAAAGAGCAAGAAAATGGCACACTGGTTGGTGTAATAGTTCAAATCGGCGGGCAAACGCCTTTAAAGTTAGCCAAAGTGCTTAACGAGAGAGGTTTCAAAATTCTGGGAACTTCGTTTGATTCTATTGACCTTGCAGAAGATCGCATGAGATTTAAAAATCTTGCTTTGCAACTTAATTTAAAACAACCTGAAAATTCTATCTGCCATTCAGTAGAAGAAGCGTTAACCAACGCAGAAAAGGTGGGGTTTCCACTAGTAGTCAGGCCATCATATGTCCTCGGCGGTCAGTCTATGTCGATTAGACATGATACTCAGAGCTTTAAAGAGTATGTCTTGAATCAAACCAAAATTTTTGAACACGGATCGCTGCTTCTTGATAAATTTTTAGTCAATGCAGTTGAGGTTGACGTTGATGCTGTATGTGATGGGAAAAAAGTTTTCATTGCAGCGGTCATGGAGCACATTGAAGAAGCTGGTATCCACTCTGGCGATTCAACATGCTCAATACCGACAAATACATTGAGTGACGAAGTAATAAAAGAGATCGAGCTCCAAACTGAAAGAATAGCATTAGCATTAAAAGTGAAAGGTCTGATAAACATTCAGTTTGCTGTTCAAGAGAGTGATGTATACATACTTGAAGTGAATTTAAGGGCTAGCCGTACAGTTCCTTTCATTTCCAAGGTAATCAACATTCCTGTTGCAAAGCTTGCCACTCAGGTCATTTTGGGTAAAAATTTGAATCAGGAAAACAAGCCTTTCAATCATTTTGCAGTTAAAGCTGCTGTTTTTCCATTTACCCGCTTTGCAGGAGTTGATACTTTACTTGGTCCTGAAATGAAATCAACAGGAGAAGTGATGGGAATTGACTTATCTTTCGAAGCTGCACTTGCAAAAGTGCACATGGCTGCAGGATACAAGTTACCAACAGAAGGAGCAGCTCTGGTTTCAGTAAAAGATGATGATAAAGAGTGTATATTGCCTGTTGCACGAATGTTGAAAGAACTGAGTTTTGAAATATATGCCACCAAAGGCACAGCTTCGTATCTGAACAATAACGGCATTGCTGCAAAAGCTGTAAATAAAGTGAGAGAAGGCAGACCCCACATAGTTGATATGCTCAAAGATGGAAAAATAAATCTAGTGATTAATACCTCAAAAGGTGTAAAGTCAGTCTCAGACAGCAAAGATATTCGCAGAACTGCTATTTTGCAAAATATAGCTTATAGCACCACAGCTTCTGGAAGTAAAGCGTTAGCGCTTGCAATTCAATATGTAAAGAATAGCAAATTGGAAGTGAAATCATTACAGCAGATACAAAACGTTTAAATATCAAGACTATAATAAATTATTACTTATTTCAAAATGAGGATCTTGTAAGCTAAGGGATAATGTTCAAAAAACTGCGTCAAAGCGAATTTTTAGTTCAACTCAATTTTCAATCTGTGGAGAAAGAAAATGTTGAGCTGAGATATAGTTAATATGTACAGCACTTTTCCTCACCTTCCTATAGCACAATATACCAACTTGTACAAGCTGGTAAATGAACCTTTGGTTTTAGTAAATGTCTCCTCGATAGGATTAGTGGAGCCGCCTAACTGGCCCGAAATACTTAAAATAAATTTTCCCAATTGTTTTGCCACGATTTTATGACCAAAGGATATTTTTCACTCCATCAGCTCGAGTAAATAATTTTCAGCAATTTCTCTGCTTGAAGCCTGATATACTTTCTTCAGATCACTTATGAAAGTTTTTGCTGCTTCAGTAAGTTTCTTATCTGATGTACTATACATTTCTGCTTTAGCTATTTATAGCAGCAGGAAAACTTTTTAATACAAAGCTTATCAAAAATGTCTTCTACTCCTCTCTCTTTTAAAGTCATTTAATACACCTAGCCAGAAGTTTAGCTCCCTCACTTTCTGCTAAATAAAAGCCCAAAACTTCTTTCTGCCATCCTGGTCTATACCTAATATATTGTACATACATTTACTTATGCAATCTCCTTGACCTTAAAAAACCATAAATACTATTGGATATACTGATTGCAGTGGGCGGCTGTGCCATTCATTGATTACTGGTAGCAGTTTATCGGTAATACTAGATATCTCTGCTGCTGATATTTTGTGGTCATATATTTCCTCAACATGTGAACTCTGTATCCCATGCCACTGGCATATGTGCTTAAGACCTTTGCTTCAAGTTCTGTTGTTTGTCTTTTTTTGACTATTTGCGGTTCAAAACTTCCCTTCCTATCTCTTGGTGTTAGCAGCTCAAATGAACCTGCACTTGTCCGCAAAGTCTTTCCATTCCTCCCATTTCTGCAATTATTTTCCTCGCTTTCAACAGATAACTATCTCACCTTCCAGACTTGCCTCCAACAGCTTTTTTATAAATGGTGTTAATGCTCCATCTCTTCCCGTTAGAAGTCTTCCTTCTCTGATAGATGATAAAATATTTGTTTCTAATTCTTTATAGTCTACCAATCCGGTAGTTCTGTTTGCTTGACTCATGTCAAATCTCCATTTTTTGTTTCTATTTTATTTTTACTTCTCGCTTTGACGCACTTTTTTAAACGTTCCCCATCATTTGTTTAAATGGTATGATAAAAAACAATAATTTTTATCTTAATGTTTAAGACGGTAGATGCCAGTGTCTAGGCACTGGCATGACACCCATTTCTTTCTATTCAAATAGCCTCTTTAGTATCATCTACTTTCATGACACCATTTGTTCCTATGTTTTTGTCTATCTTATTTTGCTATTCTGCTGCTCTAGATTAGAATACTGATTCTTCTAGAAGTTGTTCACGCTCCTCTTCTATTGCAATAGAGTTATCGTGATTTTTAAATAAATCTCTGATTTTTGTTTCTATTTCATTTGCAATTTCTTTGTTTGCCTTGAGGTAACTTTTTACATTTTCTCTTCCTTGGCCAAGACGCGTATTGTTATATGAATAATAAGCACCTGCCTTTTCAAGCACACCAAGCTTTGCTCCTATATCTATTATTTCCCCAAGTTTTGATATGCCTTCATTATACATTATATCAAATTTTGCCTCTCTAAATGGAGGAGCGACTTTATTTTTTACAACTTTAACTCTCGTTTCATTACCCGTAATATTCTCTTTATCCTTTATTGCACCAATTTTTCTTATATCAAGTCTTATAGAAGTATAGAATTTTAACGCATTCCCACCGGTGGTAGTTTCAGGATTTCCATATACTACTCCTATTTTCATACGAATTTGGTTAATAAATATCAATATACAGTTTGCTTTTGAAACTGCAGAGGTGAGCTTTCGTAGCCCATGACTTAGAAGTCTTGCTTGTAGTCCCATGTGCTGATCACCCATATCTCCTTCAATTTCAGCTCTTGGAGTTAGTGCTGCAACAGAGTCAATAACTATTACATCAACTGCACCAGAACATACTAAATACTCAACAATATGCAACGCTTGTTCTCCAGTGTCTGGTTGTGAAATCACTAAATCATCGGTGTTTACTCCAAGTTTACGAGCATATATAACATCCAGTGCGTGCTCCGCATCGATAAATGCACATAAACCTCCTTTTTTCTGTGCTTCAGCAATTACATGCAAAGCAAGGGTAGTTTTACCAGAACTCTCAGGGCCAAATATCTCAATTATACGTCCTTTTGGCAATCCCCCAACACCCAGAGCTGAATCAAGTGCAATCGACCCTGTAGATATCGTGTCTATTTTTTCTACAGGGTTTTGCTTTAGCTTCATTATTGCACCTTTACCGAATGCTCTTTCAATTTGACTTATTGCATTATCTAGTGCTTTTTGCTTATCATTATTTCTTTCTTCTGGATTATGTGCCATGGATCATTTATTAACTTGTATAGTCTCCATGGTAATTGAACACAACCAATCTGCCAAGGGTTTTTTAATAACGAAGAACGTTAGTTACCTAAATTAGATATATAGACTCTGTAGTGCGATACAAAATAACGATAGAATACAATGGCAGTGGTTTCTCTGGATGGCAAAAGCAACAACACTCTGCTAACTCAATTCAGGAAACCATAGAAAACGCTATATTTAATTTCAGTGGCGAGAGAGTCTCTTTGCATTGTGGTGGCAGAACTGATGCAGGGGTTCATGCTTTAGGGCAAGTTGCTCATTTCAATATGGAAAGGCAATTTGAGCTTTACAGAATAAGAAATGGAATAAACTATCACTTAAAAGCGATTCCTATAGTTGTGCTTGGTGCAGAAGCTGTAGATGATGCATTTCATGCACGCTTCTCAGCAAAAAAAAGATGTTATGAATATAGAATAATTAATCGCTACGCTCCTGCAGCTCTGGAAATCGGTTATGTGTGGCAAGTATTTAACCCACTTGACGTAAACATCATGCGTGAAGCTGCTAGACACCTGCTTGGAAAACATAATCTTTCAAGCTTCCGCTCAAAAGATTGTCAAGCTACAAATCCGGTCAGAACAATCGATGATATTGATATAGTACAAAATGGAAGTCACATATACATCAAAATATCTGCGATTTCCTTTTTACATAACCAAGTGAGAATTATTGTTGGTACTTTAGTTGAATTTGGAAAAAATAGAACTAATCCACAAGAAATGCTAAATATATTAAGTCAATGTAAAAGAAACGCCGCTGGGGTCACTGCGCCGCCTCACGGCTTATACTTAGTAAAGATAGATTACTAGTTTAAGTCCTCATTGGCATCACTATGTATAGTGCGCTTGAATCATCTTCATCAGTGATAATTGTAGCACTATTACCATCTGATAAGCTAAACTTACACTTATTTTTTATGCAGGATAAAGCATCAAGCAAATAACGTGAATTAAATCCTACTTCCATAAGAGCTCCATCGTAATCCACCTCTATAGACTCAGTCGCATCACTGCACTCTTGGGAATTTGAATGTAGAGTTAATAAATTCTCTTGCAATGAAAATTTAATTGATTTTATTTTATCGGACACAACAACGGAAACTCGGTCTATAACACTAGCAAGTTTGCTACTCTCAACAATCATTTGTTTATCTTGAGACGTTGGAATGACAGCTTTGTAATCTGGAAAAGTCCCATCTATCAATTTTGATATTAGAATATACTCACCACATGTAAATTTGATTTTTCTATCTGAAAGTTTTATATTAATCTCATTACAATCACACAATACTTTCAATAATTCCATGATAGTTTTACGTGGAATGATCACCCCAAATTCGCCGTTGATATCTTCAGGTTTAGGCCTTTTTATACATGATAAACGGTGGCCATCAGTTGCAACGCAGTACAGAAATTGCTCATCTGTATGCAGATATATCCCGTTTAAATTATACCTTGTATCATCCAGCGACACAGCAAACTTCGTTTTAGTCAATAAGTCTACCAAATCTGCACTTAGTAGAGTGAAATCGTATTGATGATCACCTTCTTCCAGAACAGGGAAGTTATTTGAAACTACGTTCGGTAAAGAAAAATTTGCATTTCCACAGGATATCAATAATTTTCCTTGATTATTCATTTCGAAATTGACATCCAAATTAGTTGGCAACTTCTTCACTATGTCATGTAAAGTATGTGCTGAGATTTTCACTTCTCCTTCTGCTGATACACTTGCAGTAAGTGAGGCAAATATTGAAATGTCAAGATCGGTAGCCTTTAGTTTTATGCTGCCATGTTGTGCTTTGATATTTATACACGCTAAAACGTCTATCGCGTTGCGCCTTTCAACGACCCCGCTCACTCTGGATAGCGTATTTAAAAGACTTGCTCGGCCAACGCTAAAACGCATTTGCTCACATACAACTTGCTCTTTACCTGCAACCTCTAACATACTAATTCTCAAAAGTATATTTTAAATGATATCCACATTCTATGTAAAGTGCTATTTATCTTTTTATCTGAAAGATAAAAACAGCCTATCTTATACTTTAGTAATCAATAATTTACTTTGTATGGCATAAGTCGTGCATTTTTTGGTAAGCTTTTTGAAACCCAAGCAAAGAATAAGTATCATCAACATTTGCTGTTTTTATTTTTCCATTAACTATCATTGATAATCCTTGTTTCATTTTTAGAATCAAATCTTGGTCCGTTTTTGTATCATCTGTCCACGCAAGACTTCTCTGTATTATCGGCAATTGATATTTTATTTTTTTATCGATATTGAGAACTACGGGCTCATTATTATACTGAAAGCCAGAAGTGACGCTCACCTCATCTGCTTTTTTATCAACGTAACTGACCATTACATAAGGCTTGCGATCGGCTATATAGTGTTCACTTTTTTCCTTAGGATAGGATACAATATAACACACTTTCTCACCATCTTCCAGTGCAGTATACACAAACCAGTCTTTATATTTTTCCCTCAGTTGTACATTACTAACCGATGCAAGAGTGTCTATTGAAAAAAATATTAGAAATACGAAAAGACTACGCATGTAAACCGAATTTCAAACTCTCTGATTTTATATGTTGTTTTACCTTACTCATCGCTTGTTCAGCCAGCTGTCTTATTCTTTCTCTTGAAACACAATATTTTTTGCTAAGCTCATCCAAAGTCTGAGTACTTTCAGATAAATATCTGCTAATGAAAATGTCTCTTGATCTTTCATTAAGACTTGCCAGCGCATTGCTTAAAATTGTTTCTTTTAATGCCTTTTCTTCATGATTCTGGTAAGCTACTTCTTGACTAACTAAATTACACGGAATCATATCTTGTAACTCCTTTTTAGAGTCATCACCTATTTTTATACAATTATTTAACGACTGATCCTTACAAGCCAAACGATAGTTCATCTGTACAACATCTTCTTCAGATACAGAAAGCTCATTTGATATTGCTTTTATTTCTTCTTTACTCAAAGTTTCTCTGTTTGTGTATTGTAAAATTCTTTTTTTTATTTTACGTAAACTAAAAAACAATCTCCTTTGTGCCTGCGTTGTACCTATTTTTACAAGTGACCAAGATTTTAATATAAAGTCTTTCATTGAAGCTTCAATCCACCATACTGCATAAGTTGAAAAACGAAATCCCAAGTCAGGATTGAACTTTTTCACTGCATGCATTAAACCCATATTTCCTTCCATGACCAGGTCCATCAACAATAGACCGTAATTCTTAAATTTCATTGCAATTTTTACTACCAAATTCAAATGGCTAGTAATCAACCTGTGAGCAGAAGAAATATCCTGGTATTCTTGCCAATTTTTTGCTAATCGCACTTCCTCTTCTTGCGAAAGCATAGGAAATTTTCGCACTTCAGCAATATATTGCATGAGATTAGTGCTACTATTAACACATAAATTTGCTGCTGGGGTCAACATAATAACTTAAATTAAAACTCTGTACATATAATATATTGATTTTCAGTGAAAAATTCAAGCTTTAATTAAAAAAGCATAACTTTATATCTAATTAAGACCTTAGCAACATTAAACTTCAACAAGAACTACCTGAATGTAGAACTAAAATTACTAATGTGTAATGATAGGCTATATAATTTAAAGTAAACAGTGTGTTATTCCAGTGTTTAAACACTGGAATTCACATTTCTTTTTTCTAGATCCCAGTGTCATGCTACTTGAATGACAAGAAAAACCCACTGGGATAATAAGACAAAGATAGACTAGAAATTAAACGCTACTCCAGCTTCTGCACCAACAGTGCTGTAAAGAACTTTGATTCCGGCATCATCTTTAGCTGTCTTACCAAAATTAGCACCATAAGAACCAAAATAACGAGCACCAGCATAAAGCTTGATTTCTGGGGTTACATCATAACTAACACCAGCTTTTGCTTGATAAGCAAAAGCAAATCCAGAGGCTTTATCATCAGTAACTTTTGTCGCTAAAGGGTTGCTTACATATGCTGTGCCAACACCAACACCAATATATGGAGTGACAGGCATGTCTTCAATTGCTACGTCGTAATAAACGTTAACTAATCCTGAAAATGCTGTTAAACTTTCTGCAATTGCTGGATTATCAGCCACATCTCCGTCTTTACTCAATTGTGAGTAGAGTCCTTCAACATCAACTCTGATATCATCCATTTTATAACCAAATGCACCACCACCAGCTAGAAAAGATGCTTTTAAGGGACTATCCTCATCTTTACCTGATTTATGTGTAATGCCAGTAATCTTTGTTTTAAAAGGTAAAATTTCACCATTATATTGCAAACGAACATAATAGCTAGTTTCTTCATCACTTATTGGACCAATAGGGTCTGATGAAAAAGCAGAGTTTGATAGGCTTAGCAACGTCACTAAAGCAGCTGCCGAAAAAAACTTTTTATAATGCATAATTGCCCTCGTTAAAAAAATTAAAATTCCACTTTAGCAGTCTAAATAATAACTAAAGTTAAGTCAAGTGCTAACTTAATAACACAAAACCTTCTGTATCTTAACTAACTTTTAGGAAAATACAAAGATTTTATTAATTAATAAATAGAGTTACTCTACTTTTTTTACTCTTGATCTTCTGACACCTATTTCACTAATGTCTTTTTATCTTCTGATCTGCATTCATCATTGTGAATTGCTGCATATTCATGCAGTAATATGAATGTACTTCATGGAAGTACTAGTATAAAAGGAAAACACTTAGTTACTGCATTAAGGCAAACTTCAGTAGTAAATTTAAAAAGGAAGTTTAAATCCAGGTGGTAATCCCATCATACCTGCAAGATCAGAGGTTGCATTTGCCATATCTTCTTCTGCTTTTTTAATGGCATCATTAAACGCTGCTGTCACTAAATCTTCTACTATATCTTTTTCTTCATTTCTCATAAGTTCTAAGTCTATATTTACCTTTTTAGCTTTATAGCTACCTATTTTTATCACTTCCACTAATACAGAAACCTTACCACCACCAGAAATACCTTGAAACTCTTTTCCAATATACTTTTCTTGAGCTTCCGCAAGCTTTTTTTGCATTTCTTGCGCTTGCTTCATTATTTGACTGAAATCCACAACCTACTCCTTATTTTCTATATTAACTACCTTTGCACCTTTAAACGTATTTAATATATCCTTAACTGCAGGTGCATAATTTAAATTATTCACTTCCCTATTCATGTAACTCGTATCAACTATAATAACCCACTCCTGATTAGTAGCTTGATTTAAGTAACTTTTCAAGTCATTACAAAAATTACTGTTCAAGCTAGATACAGCTTTTAATTTTAAATACCCAAATTTACAATCTATTAATTGTAGATTACTACACAGTTGTTTGTAAAGATAAATTTGGTTACTACGCCTTAATAGTTGCAAAATCTTATCAAAATCGTAATTTTGTTGTTTATTTTTCACATGGATCCCAGTGTCACGCACTGGGATGACAGAGTGAGGTTTTTCCACATGTTTTTTTGGATCCGAGTAGTCAGCTACTTGGATGACAGGGGGGGAAGGTGCAACAGGTCTGCCCTGTCTATTTCCTTGCTCTACATTCTGTGAAAGAATTTTTTTGATCACCTGTTCCGGAGAAGGCAAATCAGAAAGATAACAAAGGCTAATTAATATCATTTCAGCGGCAATTTCATTGCATGTTGAAACCTTTATATCTTGAATACCCTTAAGCAGCACCTTCCACAATCTCGAAAAAAATATTAAAGACTTTTTTGCACTCAAATCTTTTACTCTACTCTTCTCATACTCTGTATCAATCTCTTTTGTAATTAAAAAACGGCATATTAACTGGATTGTTTGCAGTAGATCTTCAAAAATATTGAGCGGATTTGCTGTTTTTACCACATTGTCGAATACTAACAAAGCCTTCTGTAAATCACTATCTAATACTGCTTCCAGTAGATCAAATATAACGTTTCTATCTACTAGACCAAGTATGTCTTTAACACTTTGAGTGGATATTGTACCATCTTTGCTATATAGCACTGCTTGATTCATCAAAAATAAAGCGTTACGCATTGAATGATTGCAGTGGTGAGCAATTAATTCCGATGCTTCTTTTTCAAGAAAATAATTTTCTTTTTGTGCAATATCATTTAAACGCTCCATTATCTTAGCTGAAGGAATGTTATGTAAGTCAAACCTTTGACAACGTGCAATAATAGTTATTGGTATCTTTTTTATTTCTGTAGTTGCCAGAATAAACTTTACGCTAGATGGTGGTTCTTCTAGAGTTTTAAGTAATGCATTAAATGCATTACTGGATAACATGTGTACTTCATCTATAATGTAAACTTTAAATTTAGAACTTATTGGTAAATAGCAAATATCTCCCAAGATCGCTCTAACATCCTCAACACTAGTGTGACTTGCCGCATCGATTTCAACTACATCTGGATGGCTTGAATTTTTTATTGCCAGACAACTTGTACATGATCCACAAGGTTCAAAAGTTGGCCCCAATGAGCAGTTCAAACATAAAGCTATTATTCTTGCAGTGGTGGTTTTACCAATTCCACTACTACCAGAAAGCAGTATAGATTGTGGAATTTTGTTGAGAGTAAAAGCATTTTCTAGTATACGCACCAATATATCTTGACCTACTAAATCTTTAAAGCTACTAGGACGATATTTTAATGCTATGTTCATAGCCTAGAATAAAACAAATAGTACAAATAGGTATGCAACCCAAAAAGATTCTGATATGGTTGCTTCATTTCTGACCTGACCAAGTTACAGAATTTTTGCCTGCATACCTTATAAAAGGTTATACTTTTTTTTTTTTTTAGCAAGGTATATTCTATATTAGTCTTATAATTTATATGTTAGACCTTTTGCAACATTACTTTGGAGTAAACAGCTGTCACCTAAAATACTCTTCTTCTGTCATCCCAGTGCCCAGACACTGGTATCCAGAAAACTTAATTTTAAATGAATACATTAGGCTGTTGTATAATAAGAACTGGATTCCAGTGTCAATCACTGAAATGACACCCTTCCGGTGGGGATTGCTCTCAAACTACAATGTTCGTACAGTTGTACTGGGATCCAAGTATAAAAATATTTGGAAATTACACAATGGACAATGGATTCTAGGAATATATGTTAAAAGTAATGTCCATAATGAAATAAGCTGGATTCCAATGTCACGTACTGGAATGACAACATATAGGTATTGGAATAACAAAAGAGGAATATTATGATTTTATATCATTTTCCTCTTTGTCCGTTTTCACGAAAAGTTAGAGTTCTTCTCAAGGAGAAAAAGCTGAGTTGTGATTTGGTATATGAAAATCCATGGGAAAAGCGGAATGAATTCATGGAGATCAATCCAATCGGACAAGTACCAGTATTAATAGATAATAACTTTGTAATAGCGGATAGTAATGCCATTTGTGAATATATAGAAGAGACTTACAATAGTGACGTCAAATTACTTGGTTCATCAACTATTATTAAGTCTAAAATACGCGCTTTAATCAATTGGTTTGATAGCAAATTTTACAATGAAGTTACTAAGTATATTATGAATGAAAAAGTAATTACTAACCGCAGCCCTGACTCTAGATTTCTTCATGCAGCTCAGCATAACCTGCCTTGCCATATGGAATATATCGAACACTTAATTAACAAGAACGTTTGGCTTGCAACCGATAAGTTCACTTTAGCCGATATTACTTTAGCATCACATATTTCTATAATAGACTACGTAAATAGTTTCCCATGGGAAAAAAGTAAGATTTTAAAAGAATGGTACTCGATTGTTAAATCAAGGCCTTGTTTTCGCGAAATATTATTAGAGAGAGTTTTTGGCTTAACTCCCCCTAGACATTACGCTGACCTTGATTTTTAACTTGCGTTAGTTTTAAAGCTACAGTCATTCCTTCGTCAGTAGGAATCAATATGGAGAAATATTTTTTTTCATCTGACAATCTATCATTAAACTCTCTCATAGCATGCCATGACTTTTCTGATACTTCTTTTGGAGGAGATTCTAAAAATACTGTATCAAATAATAGAGTGTTATCTGCAACGATTAGCCCATCTTGTTTAATGTATGACTCTGCCCAATCTAAATACTTAGGATAACTACTTTTATCAGCATCGATGAATATCATGTCAAATGGTGCCTTTGCTGATAATTCATTAATTTTTTCCAGTGCATCACCTTCTATTAGAGTAATTTTATCACTTAGATTAAAAGCACTAAAATTTTTTTTTGCTATTCTTGAGTGTTGAGGATTATTTTCTATTGTATATATATGACCATCTTTCGGTAAAGCTTTTACCATACAAATTGACGAATAACCATATAACGTGCCAATTTCAACTATGCTTTTAACTTTATGGATTTTGATAAATAAATTTAATAATTTTCCTTCTTCAGGAGTGATTTGAATACGTTGTTTCTTATCAAGAGTACAATGTTCTTCTATTTTTTTATACTCTTTTGCAAATAAGCTTCTTATGTACAACGATTTTCTGCTAAAGTTATGACGCATTAAGTTTTATAATATAAACTAAGGAGGTTTAATCTATATAAGATTTATAAATATAACAATAGGGTTAAGAATAATAAAATTTTTTATTTTAAGTTGTTATTTTATAAAGTAAAATTTTAAGTGACAAAGATTATTATATATTTTACTATAGTTAACTAGTATAATAACCAATTGTTATACTAGAATTAAGGGATTGTTTATTTACATCTCTCTTATAAAATGTAATTTTTATAATCAATTAGAGGGGGTTATATGTCTTATAACATTGCTAACGAAGTTGAAACGTTAAGCAAGAAGTCTAATAATAATGAAGGAGTGAAATTACTGCACAATCCAGCTTATCGCGAGAAGTACAAAGAACGCTTTAACGAAGCTCAGAAAAAAGTTATGGATATGGTCCAATTTTATGATGGAACGATAGTATTAATAGAGAATAAAATTGCTATGTATTATTATGCTTGGCACAGTAAAAAAAGAGAGTTTGAGCGTAAAAAGCAACAAACAGTATCAAAAAATAATGATTCAGCATAGGGTCTTTATATGGTAAGCTACAGTGTTATTACTTCACTATAGCTTTTCCATATAACTCATCTATTACATTAGTGAAGTATTCCAGCTCTCTATACCCTTCATGTTTGATTTTACCATTCTCTACATATGATTTGTCATCGTTAAGCTTGATGATGAATACAGGAGTAGCTGTGATATCAAGTTTATTAATTGCAAGTGATTTATCATTTATAATTTTGTCCATCATCTTTTTATCATTAATGCATTGGTTAAATACATCTTGCTTCAAATTGCTTAGTGCAGCAATTTTTTGTAGTATAGTTAAATCACTAAAATTAGAGTAGTTCCACGAGTCTATTGCATTAAACACAGCTTTGTTAAAATTAAAATAGTCTTCTTCTTTTTCATAGCAATAACTTAGCATTGCAGCTTTTAATCCTCTGTAATCTAGAGGAAAATGACGGAATATGTATAACATCTTACCTGTATCTATGTACTTTTCTTTGATTTTAGGAAAAACTTTCTTATGAAAAAGAGAACAGTGATAACAAGTGAGCGAAGCATATTCTATCATTAAAATTGGTGCTTTTGGATCACCTAATAATTTATCATCAGGCAGTAGTGACAGTAGTTCTTTTGATGTTATTTCATCAGTTTTTTGAGTGTTGGGTAAGTTTTGTTCAATAGCTGCATAAGAACTAACACTTATAAAAATAAGTAAGAACAATAATCTAAAAATCATTACAATGGAAATACCAAACTTATTAAAAAATTTATGCATTTATATAAATAATGTCAAGATAACTTTTGCTTAGCAAGGCTTTCTACTCTGTCTTTAAATGCAGCAATTATTTTACTTTGTGTGTATTTATAAACTGAGTTTAATAAGGCGGAAAACAAATTGGATTTAAATTCAAACTTTATATAGAACTCTACCATAGTTTTACTTTCATCTATAGGAGTGAATTTCCATTCGTTGTATAAATGTTTAAATATTCCATTTGACGACACAGCTTTTATCCAACTTTTATTTGCTCCATTTGGAGAAAGAAAGGTCACTTCTGATGTGTAACTTCCTTTAATGCTATGAAAAGCTGCAAGGAGGTCCACAATCATTTGGCTATCAGTTTTTTCTTTTATATAAACAGCTTTGCACCAAGGAACAAAATCAGGATACTTCTCAACGTCAATTACAACTTGAAATATCTCATGAGATGAACAGAAAAAAACACCTTGTTCTTTATATTGGTGTAACATAAACCTAAATAATGGAAAAGGGATCCATATCTACCGTCAGTCTTAGTATATTCCTGAGACCTAAAGTTAAGGTGGGCATCACGTACTAATTTCAATGAAATTAACAGAGGCAATTCCCTTGATCAGAAATTATCGCTCGGGAAATTTAACTTAACTCATAACGTATAGCACAGACCCCCGTTAATTATAGATTATTTATATAGAGTATGTCTATAGGTATGTTAGAGCTAGCGACTATTATTTTGCCTTTGTTAAATTTTGCATTTTAAGTATCATAGCTAATAAATATATCTTATGGATCTTATTAAGTTCTTAACCATTTTTATTGTAATCTCCTCAAGTGCTTACGCGAATTGTATAGGGCACAAAACTTTTGTGCTTGCCATGAAGCAGCAAGTAGACAACACGTCTATGAAAGGGAATAGAAAAAATCTAGAACATGTACAAGAAGAACTTCTGAAAATTATTCAGAATAATGTTGACCTCAAAGGAATATCTCGATTTGTCATAGGGAAATATTGGAATTTATCTATTCAGAAAGAAAAAGAAGAGTTTCTAAAAGAATATGAAGTATATCTCGCGCGCTTGTGCACTAAAATTTTGTATAAATACATAAATAATAGTGAAATGATCATAATGAGTACAAAAGCAGTTGACAATGAAACTTGTCTGATAGGAACAAGATTTTCTTATGGTGATGAGGAATTTACAAATATTGACTTTAAAGTTACTAAAAGTGACAGTTCTTTCTTAATAAACGATGTTGTAATGAGTGGAATAAGTATTTCTATTAATCAACGTTCTCAATTTAGTGAAAAGATCGACACGAATGGCATGGCAAGTGTAATAGATGAATTAAAACGTAACAATAATTTATGATATACATGCCTCATTGGCCTAAGCCAATTGGCAGTAGGCCAAAGGATTTTTCTCTTGATCGCATAAAAAGTTTTCTAAATAAACTGGGTAATCCCGAGAAAAAAATACCGCCAATAATTCACATAGCTGGCACTAATGGCAAAGGATCAACACTATCATTTATAAGATATATAATGCAAGCAGCAGGGTATAAAGTTCATACGTACACTTCTCCACATTTAGTGAATTTTAATGAGAGAATAGTTGTTGCAGGCAATAATATCGATGATAGTGAATTACATAACTCACTGGAAGAATGCCGTATAGCAGTTGCGGAACAACATATCACTCTATTTGAGGCCACAACAATTGCAGCTTTCTTAGCTTTTGCTCGTCATAAAGCGGATATTACTTTAGTTGAAGTGGGTATGGGTGGAAGGCTTGATGCAACAAATGTTATAGATAATCCGATTTTAACGATCATCACTTCCATTGCTCTTGATCATACAGAATATCTTGGTCCTACCGTAGAAACCATAGCAGGTGAAAAAGCTGGAATAATGAAACCTAATGTTCCTTGTGTAATAGCACCACAAGCACAATCTATAATGAACACGTTAGAACAACACGCAATAAACAAAGAATCTCCTTTATATAGAGGGGGGATTGAGTGGAATTGCACTAAAAAACTATCTGTTATCCAAACTGGGATCAAGAAACAAAAAAATGAATGGTCACACACTGAAGATCGAATGATTTTTCAATCGGCTATTCAATCAATAGAATTTTCTTTGCCATCTCTGAAGGGTGATCACCAAATAATCAATGCAGGAAACGCAATTGCAGCATGTAGCATTTTGAGTGGGAAGTATGGATTTAATATTGGAGAAGAGGACATTGCTTCAGGTTTACAGAGCACTTATTGGCCTGCGCGGCTAGAGTCTATAAAAGAAGGTAATTTGATTTCTTTATTACCAAAAGATTGGCAATTATTTCTAGATGGTGCACACAACAATGATGGTGCCAGAGTGTTAGCTAGGTGGATAAAAGACAACTTTGTTGAAGGTTTTTATATGATCTTTGGTGTCACTCGTAACAGAAACGTCGCAGAGTTCTTAGAGCACTTAAAGCCATACATCAAACTACTATGCGCCGTTTGTGTTAAATCTGAACCTAAAGCAACAAGTACAGATTTAATCAAAGAAGGAGCTAATAATATAGGAGTAAATGCTATTGAATGTGAATCAATCGGTGATGCAATATCAAATCACATACTAAAAGCCTCTATTCAAAACGTCAAAACCATACTAATTTGTGGCTCGTTATTTTTAGCCAGAGATTTGAGTATGGAGAATAATCAACCTACTTGATGAGCCGAGACGTTAAAAGCACCATCAGGATTTACAATGCTGCTTGGCTTTTCGGTTGATGCTCCTATAGGTACATTTTGTTCATCACCTATTCCTTCAGTTTTTACAAGATTTACAACTTTTCTCTCGTAGATTTCACTTGCTAAGTGTAGTAATAAACTACAACCTAGTACTGTAGCAAATCCAATGAGTATTTTACTGTCTACGCAACTAGATTGATACTGTAACACCAAACCTGCTATTAATAAAATAGGAGAGAGATAACTCGAACATTGGGAAGTAAAAATGAAATATTTAAATGCTTTACTTTTGAACATTTCATCCTTTAGCTCTTCTTGATCTAAATTTTCACTTTGTTCCCGTTGAGGATTTTGCAAATCCATAGCTTTTTTAAATAAAGAAGATATCAAATAAACAGATAAGAAAAAAGTTGTAACAAATGTTATTAGGCTCGCACTAAACAAAATGCCAAGTGTATCAGTAAAATTAGCAGCCTTATATAGCTTACACCCCAAGTAAATATACGACACTAATGACGAGATGTACAGTAGGAATCCTACTAAACTAAAAACAACATAATACTTTGTATGCTTATCATTCTGACGTTGCTGAATCAATTGTACACACCTTCGCATTTCTCCAGGAATTATTAATCCCTTTCGTCTCACTTAGTGGTTTAATATATTGCAAAAGTGCTGCTTTATTTCTGTTAAGGGCCTGTATTTTTTCATCGCTACCTCCTGGTTTATCTGGGTGACACTTTATTGATAACCTTCTATAATTTTTTTGCTATTATATTAGATATTCCTAAGAAGTTACGACCTTCTACTTCTTGTACTTGAATACCTATCTCTTTAAATAAACTTTCATTATAATCATATTCTCTTTTTCTTAGCTTATAGCCCATGTCTCCACCTCATAAATTAACTAACTATTAAATATATAAATTTCCAAATCATGTCAATTCTTTCATTGATGCTTATTGTATGAATTATTTCTTTCACGACTACCATGACAAGTGTATGAAAGTTATCATTTAGTGCATAATAGTGCTTCAATGTTTAGGGTTACAGTTTTCATTGGTCATTTGAAGTAACTCAAATCCGATTCATGCCAGTTCTATCTATCTTGTCACTTAAGTAGCCTCTATTTCAGCACAGGAATCTACTTTATAGTGATGTTATTCAAGTATCTGACATTGATTCCTTTATGATGCTGTCATCCCAGTGCTAGACAATGGGATCTAGTTAAATTTACGAGTATAAAAGTAATCAATGTTTTGATGATTATGAAAAAGCTGGATTCCAGTGACCATCTACTATATAAATAGTACCTTCAAAAATAAATGTTAGTGCGGTTGTGTGTCCCACGCTGGCTCTCTAAAATTACTTTAGCTACAAGTGTTAAGAAATTTACTAAATAAAAAAAAGACAAAAAACCCCCGTATAGCGAGTTTTGACCCTATAATAATTTAAATTGGCGTTGTAATAATGTGCTAACGCTTAAAATAAGCGCGATTTGGCTGAATGTAGAAAAAATAAAAAGACATGCAGCCGCTATAATTTTTATGTAATTTGCCAATAAATATCTGAGTTTTTTACTGAATTTTGCGATTAAATCCGCGGATATTAAAAACAAGGATAAATACTCTTGCTATCATAGTAAGGGAGATGGCATAACTTGTCAAGTTAAATAAGCTAACTTATTAACATGTAATAATCAGGGAGCTATTGCAGATTGAATGTTCACTAACTTTGAGGTTTTAGTTTCATCTATTTGCAGCTGACTAATCATAGTTCGAATGAAATTAGTTGCCATAAAGGTACAACCTAGAATAAAAAAAGCAACGGAAATAAAGGGGATAATAGGAAATTCAAGAGGTAATATAGATGTAATTCCTCCTATTAAAAATGAAACGTTAGATGCAATGTCGAGGCAGATCTTCATTAATTTCTCTTGCCAAAAGGTATCGAGTTGCTTATTAAGGCCACACTGCCTAAAATGATCAGTTAATGACCATATATTTAAAGCAAGCGAAAGTGCACTTAGCATAGTGCTGACAATAGTAAAATACAAGCTTAAGGAAGAAATATTTAGGGCTAATGCTGCTATGTACCCACTCAAAGAAGCAATAGATAGTGCAGTAACTAAGCGTTTTGAATAAGTTCGTATTTTTTTTCTGTAAATAAGCCCCTTTTTCTCATAACTCATAAACTTAACAGTAAATACATATTATATCATAACATTAATTGACTTGAAAATCAATACAGAGTGCCCGGGAGAAGACTTGAACTTCCACAACTTGAAAAGTTACTAGCACCTGAAGCTAGCGCGTCTACCAATTCCGCCACCCGGGCTTTTTGTGATTTACTATGTTAAAATTAAATAATATACTTAAACAATTTTTAGCTCAAAGGTAATGCCAAATCTAGATCAAATATTTTTTGCTCAAAACGATTTTAATATTAATAATGTGTATAAAATAGTCAACAACGCTTTGAGCGATAGTGATGGTGGTGAATTATTTTTAGAATTTTGCCAATCAGAGTCCCTGGTTTTTGATGATAACATATTGAAACACATGGATTTGGATATCAGAAGGGGATTTGGGTTAAGGTCCTTTTGTGAGGATAGTACGTCTTTTGTTTGCTCTTCTGAAATTAGCGAAAAGGAAATTAGTAAAGCTGCTTCCATGGTAAAAAGTTCAGCATCTTTAAGCAAAACAAATTCAGTAAACTTAAATGAGGAGGCAAAAAGCCTGTATTCAACGATTAATCCCATAAATGAAATGGACCTGAGCTCAAAGATTAAACTACTTAATGAGGTTAATGAGTATGTAAGGTCGAAGAATAATTGCGTGAAGCAGGTAAAAATAACTCTAAATGGAGAATGGCAAGTTGTACAAATAATAAAAGATGATCACAGGTTAAGCGATATTAGGCCTTTGGTACGTTTTAATGTACTAGTCATCGTAGAGAAAAATGGCCGAGCTGAGAGAGGTTCTGCAGGGCACGGTGGAAGAGACTCTTATAGTAAATTTGTTTCTGAGAAGAAGTGGAAAGAAGTTGCAAACCAAGCGTTAGAGCAAGCACTAGTAAATCTTGAGGCAATTCCAGCTCCAGCGGGAGAGATGACAGTTGTTCTAGGTCCAGGCTGGCCAGGAGTATTGTTGCATGAAGCTGTGGGTCATGGACTTGAGGGTGATTTTAACCGTAAAGGAATCTCGGCATTTTCAAATTCTATGGGTAAACAAGTGGCAGCGAATAACATTACTGTAGTTGATGATGGAACTCTACCTAATTTGCGTGGCTCTATTAGCATAGACGATGAGGGTACTTCACCTGGCTATAATGTGCTGATAGAAGATGGAATTCTCAAAGGATATATGCAAGATCATATGAACGCCAAACTTATGGGTGTAAATCCAACAGGTAATGGTAGAAGGGAAAGTTATGAAGAAGTTACTATGCCACGCATGACAAATACCTATATGTTGCCAGGAAAACATACACCAGAAGAAATAATATCTAGTGTAAAGAAAGGTCTATATGCGGTAAATTTTGGTGGTGGGCAGGTTGATATAACATCAGGAAAATTTGTTTTCTCATCTTCAGAAGCTTACCTAATAGAAAATGGTAAAATTACACAGCCAGTAAAAGGAGCAACACTAATTGGTGACGGTCCAACAGTGTTGAAAAAAGTATCTATGGTTGGTAATGATCTAAAGCTAGATCCTGGTGTTGGTACGTGCTCAAAAGACGGACAAAATGTGCCTGTTGGAGTTGGTCAGCCAACACTTAAGGTCGATGCAATAACTGTTGGTGGAACTGAAATGTAGATAAGTGCTAAGCGAACTCAGCTCATGCTGTACAATTGTACAAACATTGTAACCATTATCCAAGTAGCCCATATAGATGCAAAAACTACTTAACAAATCTCTCTGCCTTTCTTGCCATAACGTGTATAACAATCTCACAAAAAATAATATCATAGAATTCAATAGGTGATCTTTATTGCTAAATACCATAAAACTCGAGGTTTTAGCGCAATAAATCTATCATAAGAAGGTAGTCTGGAAAAGTCTGACTTATGCAGCAACTGTAAGTAACGTATGTAAAATGATTTAAAGTTTAGATTGCTGATATAACAAAATTATTGTTATAATTTCGGAATGCGTTATTTCTGTCACTATTGTAGGTTTTTTACCATTGGATAATAATCTACCTGCAAAATTTTTGTCTATCATTTTACAATAATCATCTACAAAACAGAATAATTCTGTTACATTCTTATTCAATGGGTAACCTCCTATTATGTCTAAAATACTGGAGTTTACCCTCTTTTAGATAAATTAAAAATTGAACGTTTGGTAATGACGACATATGTGGAGAAGGATGCAACCACCACAAATTCGGGAAACAGTTTTAAAAAAAGCATAAGGGTCAAGTTAAGGAAATAAAGGTATGAAGAAGATAGGATTAAGAAGATATAAAAATTCTCTCGGGTATAGTTTTAGTGAGAGAACTAATGATGAATAAATAACTTGCTTATCAAATCACCTCAACAAAGTTTTTCAATGAAATGGCAAATAATTGAAACAGAAAAGGAAAAGAAAATTGAGTAATTGATGATTCATAAAAGCTATAATTTTGGGTAATATAGGGGTTACAAACTGAATCATAGATACAATGTGCCAATTATTAAATGAAGAATCTGTGATAATAACGAAACAGGGTTTAGATTTCAGGTTTACTAAAGAAGCAGTAGAATTTATGAAAAGAATGTACAATGGCTTTATTTAAAATACCCTGCAAATTGATTGTAGAATCTTGCAGCAATTTAAAAGCATTGGATAGTAGCTTTGCCTAACAGCATGGAAAATCTATATAAAGGTTATGGAAAAGGTTATGAGAGTAACACTAAGTGTGGAATAAAGTTAAAATTAGTTTTTGATTACCTAAATCAGACATTGGATCAACTTAACATAACGGAGGGAGTAAGAAGGTTATAGGGAGAAGTTGCTAATATCTGACCTTGGTTCAAGTTCTTTTAAACAGATCAATGGAACGGGAGCTTATTTTATAAGTCGTTGATACCAATGTATATGCTATAGAAACAAATCAAAAAATGGAATTATTGGAATGTTTAGGAGATAAGCTATTTTTAGAAATGAAGGTGTTGTTGGGAAAAGAAGCAAAGATTAGAGTAAGAATGATATGTCATAAATTAACTGAAGAGCAGTCTCTAGCCAGAAGAAGAAAAGCTAATAAATTGGCAAAATCACATGATCTTCCAAAAGGAATCAGAAATTGTTGAACTGGTCAAAACTAATATTCCAGAGGATAAAATTAGTGCTGAGCAAGTATTACNGAGAAAGGGGCTGATATTAATGCTAGGAACAATAATGACGATACTCCTCTACACGAGGCTGCTATCACTGGTCACTTAAATGTAGTAGAAAAGCTTATAGAGAAAGGGGCTGATGTTGATGCTAGGAACAATAATGGCAATACTCTTCTACACGAGGCTACTATCACTGGTCACTTAAATGTAGTAGAAAAGCTTATAGAGAAAGGGGCTGATGTTAATGCTAGGAGCAATAATGGCGATACTCCTCTGCATGAGGCTGCAAAGTATGGTCATTTAAATGTAGTAGAAAAGCTTATAGAGAAAGGAGCCGATGTGAATGTTAAGAACAATAATAAAGGTTTTACTCCTCTGCATGAGGCTGCTATCAGTGGTCATTTAAATGTAGTAAAAAAGCTTATAGAGAAAGGGGCTAAAGTTTATGATAAAAACAATTATGGCTTAACTCCTTTAGAATTAGCAAACAACAAAAACAATGCAGAGATAGTAAATCTTTTTGTATGTTATAAAGATAAACATCATTATACATTGTTGCATCATGCTGCTAAGGACAATAATGCAAACTTAGTAGATCTTTTATTAGATAGAGGAAGTGATGTTAATGCTAAGGGCAGTTTTGACAATACTCCTCTATATTTGGCTGCCATTAATGGTCATTTAAATGTAGTAGAAAAGCTTATAGAGAAAGGAGCTGATGTTAATACTAAGAGTGGTTTTGCAGTACTGCTCTGCACGAAGCTGCAAAGTATGGTTATTTAAATATAGTAGAAAAGCTTATAGAAAAAGGGGCTGATATTATGCTAAAAATTGTGTGGTTTAACTCTCTACATGAGGCTGCTATCACTGGTCACTTAAATGTAGTAGAAAAGCTTATAGAGAAAGGGGCTGATATTAATGCTAGGAACAATAATGACGATACTCCTCTACACGAGGCTGCTAGAAATAATAATTCAGAAGTAGCTGAATTTTTTATGAGTAAGCATGCTGACGTTAACACTAAAAATAAAGATGATTGGACGCCTTTGCACTTTGCAGCTGCTTGTGGCAATTTGAATGTAGTTGAGCTCATTCTTGATAAAAGGGATGATGTTGATGCTATAGGGGCTTTAACCGTGGCAAATACGCTTAGTAAAGAAAACAGCTCAGAAATAGTAAGCCTTCTAGAGGAAAGAATAAGGAAAAATGAAGGAATTACGCAACATCTTAACTCACAAGGGAAAGGCAGCTCTCTATCAATAGATGCCCATAATCGCCGTAGTATTGCAAAAGAAGATGAAAATTCATTACAAAATGATGAAATAGGAGTTACAAGCGGAATAAGCAAGCCATCTTTATGGGTAAATATTTTTGCTTACACTACAGTAGATACTATAAAAAATGTTTTTCAATTTATATCTTCTCCTTTCAAGTCAGCTATAGAGATGGAACCTTCCAAAGCTGTGGCAATTCAAAGTAGTGATATAAATGGTACACTACTATTACTAAATATGTTTATAAGCAAAATTAAAGGTCAGCAGTACATTTCTACAGTGAATCAGTCTATATCTTTACTAGAGGTACATGGCTATTCATTAAATATTATAGAGGAATTTGAGAAAGTAGTAGATCAAGCTGCATTAAAAAGTGGCATATCAATGCACCGGTTAAATATTGATTATGTAGAAATGAAGAAAGAGGTTACTGCAAAAATCATGGGTGGTAAATTTAATGAGATTTCAGAGGTTTTAAGCTCATATGTAGAGAAAGCATGTCCTGGTAAAGAAGCTGGTAAATTAAGTCCGAAGAAATTTGAAAAGTTTAAGGCTCAATTTAATAAGGGTCTGCTAAATCAATCAATAGAGCACAACGGAGATGGTAGATTAGAAGTTGATAGTGCAAAGCAAATGAATTTAGAGCCTCAAAGTTATTTAAGTAATGCTTCCGTTCAAGGCAATTCAAAGAACAAAGTATCAACTTGTCTTTCTGAGATAGGAGTAACCAAGCTTGGAGGTAATATCAATAGGTAGGTTATAATATAAGAGGTAATATGCCAAGTAGTGGAAAATTTAAAGTGAGGGTAGCCAAAATAATTAGGGAAACAACCAGTAGCAAGTTTGATAGTCTTAATGCTAAAATGGATGAAGTAGACATTAAATGCTAAGTGATTAATGTATTTTCCATATTGAACTTACAGCACGTAGCTTTGATATAGAAGTTTGGGTAACGTTATGATAACCCCAACTATGGATTAGCCAGCAAAGAAAGGCATAGAAATAGAGGGCTTTTTCGACTGCATGGNAGCTAAGGTAAGAGAAATTTAATTAAAGAATTTTTGTGTCAGTATCGATATATAACTTTCTTAAGCGTTTGTTGAAAGGATTTGTATTAATTCTCCAGGTTCAAACAATATGCTAGATTTTGACTATAAAAATCTTTGTACTTATAGACTGCTTTGCAAGTAATCATTACTGAAAGGTGCTTTTATGCATTTTTTACCTGAGTGCAATAAGTATAATTCATTGAGTTTCCAAAATTGATAATGAAGAAAAGTATTATTCGTCTAGTAAAGGCAATTCAATATTCTTGTGAAGGAATAAAATCAGCTTTTATATCAGAAGTTGCATTTAGACAGGAGTTACTGCTTTTTATAGTATGTGTTTCAGCTTTATTTGTTTTAGATGTAAGTAATCTAGAACGTGCAGTAATGGTGAGCAGCCTATTTCTAGTGTTAATTGTGGAAATTATTAACACTGCTTTTGAAACAACAATTGAGCGTATTTCCAGTGAACAACACATACTGTCAAAAAAGGTGAAAGATTTAGGTAGTGCAGCAGTTTTTCTCTCATTAATTAACTTCTTGATAACATGGATGATAATATTGATATGAATTTTATTAAGATATATTTTCAAATTCACCGATTAAGACTTGCATGTCTTGTGGTACATCAGAAACAAATTCAATATATTCTTTACTTTTTGGATGATATAAGCCTAGCGTGTGAGCATGTAGTGCCTGTCTATTGAAATTACGGATAAAGTCAGAATTTTTAGCATATTTTACACTTTTACTACTATTTTTTCCGTAAACTTGATCACCAACTACAGAATGTCCTATGTGGCTCATGTGTACTCGAATTTGGTGTGTTCTGCCTGTCTCTAAAGTACATTTAACCAGGCTTGCTTGCCCTATAATTTTCTTCACTGAATAATGAGTGATTGCTAATTTACCTGCTGTTTTTGTGACACACATCATTTCTTTATTACTGCGTTTTGGAGCAATATGGGTTTTTACTGTTCCTTGCAGATTAGGTAATGCTCCCCAAATTACTGCTAAGTATTCCCGTTTTATTTTACGATTTGATAGCAGCTCAGACAAGAAGCTGTGGGATTGTTCATTTTTTGCAATTACCATGAGTCCACTAGTATCTTTATCAAGCCTGTGAACAATTCCTGGTCTTGTATTTGTATATGGAATTTTGCCAAGGTGAGCGATCACTGCATTCAGGAGTGTATCATTGTTTGTTCCAGCACCTGGGTGTACTGTTAATCTACTTTGTTTACTCAGAACTATAATGTCCCCATCTTCGTAGATGATATCAAGCTTTATATTATAGTTAGGTTCAATTGATGTGGATATGTCAGGTTGAACGAGATGTACTATATACTCTTCACCTGGTTTTACTATGTGGTCATTATTAATTATCGGTGTGCCAAGTAATGTTACCCGCTCATCTTGTATCAATCTTTGTGCTTTACTGCGTGATATGTTACACTTTTTAGCTATGTAGGTATCTAGCCTTTTCATTACTAACAATATCTAAGACTATATATCTATAGTAGCTACCTTGAATACGCTACTTCAAGTGCTGCATGAACATCTGGATCCACAAAATCAACTTTTGTGTTAGGTTGAGCTTGAAGCCCATCTTGTTTCTGGATATTAAAAGTCATTTGAGAGCCATCTTCCCAGTGGATTATTACCTTATTATCAAAATTTCTTAATGTTACCTCACTTACTTTTTCTCCCTTATCATCTTTTTCTTCCAACTTAATAGATTCTAATAAATAGAAGAAAAACTCACTTGCTTTGCCGTTAATTTTTTCTTTCCACTTATCTGTTTTTTCTTGTTCAGATAATTCTTTTTCCAATTTTGCATTTTCTTTCTCCAATTCCTTCATCCTTTGTTTTGATTTTAATAGTCTATTTTTTTCCTTTGCTTTTTTCTCTTCATCTCGCTGTTCTTCAAGAGGAGAAGGAGGAATAGCACTTTCTTCATTGCTAGTAGGTTCGTTTGTTTGTTTATTCTTTAATTCCTCTAGTTCATCTTTTACTTTTTTTAGTTCTTCTTCTAATTCCTTCTTTATCTTTTCCGCTTCTTCTTGCTTTTTCAACATACAAAAAAAATCGTTGTCGTTGCTAATTCTTTCTTCTCTAGATTGAAAAAAGCCAACAAATCTGCTTGGTTCAAATCGCTCAACCTTATCTTCAGCGATTTTAATAGTATTCTCTAAACTAGAAAAAATGCTTTCAATGTTTAGTGAATTTGTTCTTTTTGCCAACCCTTTAGCTTCGTTTAAAATGACCATCATTTCCTTACGCAACTTATCTAAATCTTTTTTGATGTCTCCTCTAATTCCTTGTAGATGAACAAGTGTTTCTTGAATTTCATCATTTGCAGGCTTTAGAAGGCTATTATCAAGTAGATCTTTAACTTCATCTAGCTGCTTATCAAATGAAGCAACAATTTTATCTGTAAAATCAGTCAAGTGCTTATCAAGTAATTTTATCAATCGAGATATAGAATCATTTTCTTCCTCATCTTTTGTCTTTTTTTCTATTACCGATACAACCCCACCTCTTCTGAATGGAAAGAGAATATCCAAATTGTTAAACTTTTTAACAATATTATGATTATTGTTTATCTCATTGTTTTTTAGCTTGATGAATGTTATACATATCCCAACAATAGCAATGATACTAGCCAGTGCAACTATGGCCCATTCCAAATCCTGAACATTGGCAAAGCTAAATCTATTTTGTATTAATGCGCCAACTATAATTACAGTGCTAATTATATATGGTATGGTAAGAAAAATTGCCTTATTTTTATTCTCTTGTCTTTGATCATCTAATGTTTTTTTTTGACTTTCAGAAATTGGCAAAACTATTGAAAAGTTTGCTTTTTTGCAACCTATAAGACTTACATTTGGTTTTATCTCTATTTTCAAAGCATTTTCAGCAATTTCACTTATCTCGTTGTCTTTGCCACCTCTAATTTTATCATTTATTAATTCCTCTATCAGCTTTTTTCCTTCTTTTATCTTCTGCTTATGCATATATCTCATAGCAGAAGAGGCAACAAAAGCTGTTAAAAGAATAACAGAAACCAAAGTGTAAATTGGCATGAATGTTGGGTTAAAAATATCTGTAATAAACCTTAGATCATTATGGGTTATTATTATTGCAGCCACGTAAGCCAAAGAAAACTGAAGCCAAATATTTACAGTTGCTATGGGTAGAGTGTTACTTACAGAATATTTTTTTGTTGCACGCCATAATCTAGGAAAAAAACCAATAGCATCATCTATTTTGGCAAAATTATGATCTACTTTAACATTGAAAGGATTTGTTGTATCTAAAGGCATAAATTTCCTTGCATCATAATTAAGTAATTATATATAAATGATACTTTAAAAACAAGTTTTTGGCTTATGCCAAGGACGATTAGAACGGACTTTGCTAACCTTTATGCCACTATTTGCTAGCCAAACAGAGTGTGTGCCATATGCCTCTAAGTCAGAGTATTTGATGATTTTAGTATTGCAAGCTGGATAGTTAAACTTGCTTAACTGAATTACTAGATCGACATTGTTACAATTTTCTAAAATATCTTCTCTTTTGTGAGCTAGCAACACTGACTTATTATTTCCTTTATTATATATGCAGTCATAATCATTACATTTTAGCCTTTTGTTTGAATTACTGAATTTAGTATGATTCACAATTTGATTCTGCCCGTTTTGCTTTGCCCACGTTTTGACAACAAAATTTCTGTTTTTTCTAGTAAGGGAATATAGTAAATTGTCATCTTCTTTTACAGCAAGATTATCAGCACTGACTAGAATGTCAGAAGTTGTATACATAGCGCTAGAGAAAATACCCAGCACAATAAAGAAAATTCCAAAAAAACGCCAATTCCTTTCCCACAAGCATAGCCACAATAACCCAAGTGTTATTATAATAATTGATGAGCCAGGAAAAGTGCGAGTGGGAATAACCAAATACTGAAGACTAGCGATTGCATTTGTTATACACAAGATACTGTCAATTGGGCGCTCTATAAATGGCGCTATAATCCATTCAATACCTAAAGGAATCAATAAAACATAAATTATTCCAAGTGGAATAATAATGAGTGTAACTATTGGTATAGCAATCAAATTTGTGATAATGCCACTGATTGAAAAATAGTTAAAATTGTATATTGTGTACGGAACAGTTGCTAAACTTGCTATGACTGAGCTGATCATTATCGACACAAAATATTTTATTATTTTTATTTTGAATAACTTATTAGCATTGATCTGATAGCTGGCAACTAGTGCCAAAACAGCAGAAAATGACATTTGAAAACCTGGCTTTAAGATTGCTTCTGGCTCCACTATGAGTATCACCGAAGCAGCAAACGCAATTGCTATTAATCCTCGATATTTCCTTTCTATGATTATTGCAACAAGTACCAAGATCACGATGATGTAGGCACGCTGAGCAGAAATTTGCATACCGGTAATCAACAAATAAAAGGTAGTTGGCAAGATAGTAAAGAATGCAGATATTTTTTTAGTGTTATATTTAAGAGTCAAAGTTTCAGATATTGCAAATAAATTACGGAATACTATAAAAAATAGACCAGCAACAAACGATAAATGTAAACCAGATATAGCGAATAAATGTGCTATACCTGAATCTCGTATCGCATTCATAGTTTTTTGATCTGTCCCGTCTTTTTTGCCAATTAATAATGCAGAGATTATGTCCGCGTGTGGCTTTTTGGTATTTTGCTGTAGGTTTTCATAGATATATTGACGGAAAGATTCTATATACTCTTGAAATTTTCTTGCTTCAGCCTTTTTGTACAGGACTATTTTGCTTGTTGCAAAGCCTGTTGCACTTATTTTCTGATAATATGCTATTCTTGCAAAATCATATGCATATTCCGAAGGCGCAATTTTTGGAGGAAAGAGTTTTGCTGATAATTTTACTTGATCCCCTATTTTAATGCCTTCTTCCGCTTTGGTTCTAACTGATATTCTGATGTTATCCAGCTTGAACTTCGTGTTTTTTATTTCATAAAGCAAAAATTGTTTATATGAGCCCCTGTTATTAATATCCTTCACTGTAGCAACAATATCTTTCACATACCTTTCCTTATCAAGAATGTGAGTATTAACTGAATCTGTTCTGAATTTGCTGGTTGTAAATCCTATGAGCACTGCAATTAAAGAAATGCATAATATTACGTACTTCCTGTATAATGTTGCAATCAGAATTAGTATAGGTGAAAGCAAGAGAAAAATAGATATAGTGAAAGCACAGCTTGGTTCAAAATTTAATGAGAAATAGGTTAAAATTCCTGCACACTGAAAAACAGGGAACCACAATATCAAGTTATATTTTTCATTGCACAGATTGTTATGTATATAATTTACTATCATGTTAAGAAAGGTTAATAGATATATAAATATATGTAATAGTGTGATTTTATTCTTTTATTTATTATTATTACGCATATAATAATAAATAAGCAACGACGCGGGATGGAGCAGCTCGGTAGCTCGTCAGGCTCATAACCTGAAGGTCGTAGGTTCAAATCCTACTCCCGCAACCATCTTGCAATTGTACAAACATCGCGATTTCTCTTAATTATAATAGCAATGATATTTTTGACTCAAAGCTTGTTTTTGACCTGTAGGCTCAAAAAAACTTAAGGTATTTATTGGTGAATTACATTAAATTATAGTGGCTGCATGTCTTTTTTATTTTTTCTACATTTAGCCAAATCACGCTTATTAGTACATTATCAATTTAAATTATTAAAACTCGCTATTCGGGACTTCTTTTGCCTTTTTTCTATTTGGTTGGATGATTTTATAAATTAATTAAAATATTCATAATATTGATTTCTTATCACAACAATGCTATTATTAAGCTAATATTACTTTTAGTGAGGTGTGAGCAATGGTTGATGTAGCTTTTATTGGTGTAAAGACAGTTATTGATAACGGATACAGAAGAAAAATAAAACTCGTTATGTCAGGGTTATTTTTAGCTGTATCAGCAGCAACTGCTGTTTGGTTTATCTTTCCTGGATCGCAAAATATACTTGCTCCTTTCTTGCTTCCAGCTATATTCCTTCTTTTGACCCTATCTATGGGATATTATACGTTTCTTTTTGGTTGTGAGAAAAAGTCTGTAGTAGAGAATGTTCTAGGTATCTGCTGAGTCAGTTAAGAGAGTGCATTGCCAAGACGGAATCGGATTTTTGCTGGCAGAGACAAGAGATATTACAAAAAATAAGTTTTGTAAAGTACTTTTGTTTTGAGGATCGTAGCAAAGCGCACAAACTTGCTTTATATGTAAGAGACATTGATAGCGTTGCATCCTCGATAAAAGACGAGGATCTGTTAAATCACTTTGATCAATTTTTTAGCATAACTGAAGCAAGCAATAAGAATATTAGAAATGAGCTAATTAATCGCGCAAGAATATATAGAACAATAAGTGAAAAACCTAAAAATGAAATACAAAGTTTTTTAGATAATCAAAAAGAGAGTCTTTCATATGAAATAATGTCACCTAAAATTGACAATTTTTTGCTACAGGCTGGTATGGTAACTGTTTAAACTAGCAAAAGTTCAATGCGTGTAGCTAAGTTTTTGCAATATCAATAATTTCATTTTGTACGTGATTATCACTTTTTGTTTCAATTTTAGTAATAACACTGCACCTTCTGGGTTCTTTTTTAGCTATTTCTTGAAATCCTTCTCGAACTTTATTATAAAAATCAACGTTCATCTCTTCATATTTATTTTTGTCTTTTGCTCTGCTGAGTCCAACTTGAACATCAATATCTAAAATAAATGTGATATCTGGATATTTAATTTCCACTAATTTGTGTAAGTCTCTTATTAGACTTAAGTCAACACCTAGTCCATACCCTTGATACGCAATAGTTGAGTCAATAAACCGATCACAAATCACTATTTTCCCTTCTAAAAGAGCTGGCAATATTAATTTTTTCATATGTTCGTGCCTCATCGAGATAAGCAGCAAGAGTTCAGAAATAGGATCAATATTATCCTTAAGTAGTAATCCTCTTATTTTTTCTGCAAAATCAGTACCACCTGGTTCTCTAGTCAATACGACATTATTTTCACCGTGAATTTGCTTGAAATAATTTGCAAGTAACTCAGACTGTGTTGTTTTACCAGAACCATCTATTCCTTCAAAGGTTATGAACATAAATTTTATAATTACAATGCTAAATGCAAACAGTTTACATAGAAACCATTTGACATTTAAGCAATAAGATCATAAATTATGGTATGAAATTCTCTATGAGCTATGGTTACGCTAGACACTCCTAAGATAAATTTAGACTTTACTGCAAAGAATTTCAATCTCCTGGGAGTGGATAAAAAATATTATACATTAAGTGACTGCTATGGGGAAAATGGTCTCATTGTAATGTTTATATGCAATCACTGTCCTTACGTTCAATCAATTATTAGCAATCTAGTAAGCGATGTTAATTTGTTAAAAAAAGATTATCAGGTAAACACCGTTGCAATCATGCCAAATGATGTAAATGAGTACCCAGAAGACTCCTTTGAAAACATGATTAATTTTGCCAAGGAAAATAAGTTTACATTTCCATATTTGATTGACAATAACCAAGAAGTAGCTAAAGAGTATGGTGCTGTTTGTACCCCTGATTTTTTTGGCTTTAATTCCAAACTAGCCCTCTGCTATCGCGGGCGTTTTAACAACACAAAAAAAGAGAAAGTTCAAAATTACGAAGTAGGAAGTAGTGATTTATTTCAAGCCATGAAATTTATTGCAGAAACTAGCAATCCTCCAGTTGACCAAAAATCAAGCATTGGTTGTTCAATAAAATGGTCTAATTCTACAGGTTGAATATTATGCACAGCGGCTCTCAGCATTTGTTTGATATTATAATTTTACTCTCTGCTGCTGTGTTTATAGTCATAGCGTTTTGGAAAATGAATATTAGCCCAGTACTTGGTTACTTTGTTGCAGGTGCATTGATTGGTTCTCATGGGTTTAATCTGATACATTCAGTTGAAGTAATGGATAACTTTGCAGAGTTTGGCGTAGTTTTCCTATTGTTCATTATAGGTCTTGAATTGACATTTGAACGCCTTATCGCTATGCGTAGGCATGTATTTGGGTTTGGTTCTCTTCAAGTTATAGTTACTATGATAGCAATATGGTGCATTGCTCTCGCCTTTGGAGTGAGCATAAACATGGCAGCAGTTATTGGTGGTGGGCTTGCACTATCTTCAACAGCAATAGTGTTGCAGGTTCTGCAAGAAAAGGGTTCTCAAGCAAGCCAAGTTGGCAGATTGTCAATAGCAGTGCTACTAATGCAGGACTTTGCAGTGGTACCTCTAATAGTACTAGTGCCCCTGCTTACTGGCAATTCTGAACACAGCTTAATAAGCTCGTTGGCAGGCTCATTAGTGCAAGCAGCTATTGCATTGGTGTTGATATTTGTAACTGGTAGGTTATTACTGAGGCCATTGTTTTCGGTTATTGCCAAAATGGAGAGTAATGAAATCTTTATATCAACAACACTTCTGATAATATTAGGATCAGCATTTATTACTGAACAATTTCATTTATCAATGGCATTAGGCGCATTTGTTGCTGGGTTACTAGTTGCAGAAACAGAACACAGGAATTCGGTAGAACATGCAGTATTGCCATTTAAAGACTTATTTCTTGGTTTATTCTTTATGACTGTTGGCATGTCTATTGATATTGACCTTTTACTCAATAAGTTACCACTCGTTACTTTATTATCAATTATCCTTATCCTTTTAAAGACGTCCATTATATATACATTGTGTAGATTTTTTGGATTTAGAAGTGCACCTGCAATACAAGCTGGATTACTGCTTGCACAAGGCGGTGAATTTGCATTTATTTTATTCCGTTTAGCAGATGAATTAGATGTACTATCAAGTGAAATCGCTCAAGTGCTTATGATGGTAACTACAGTAACTATGGCTTTTACTCCTCTTTTATCGGGAATAGGAGACTGGATAGCAAATTCATTTAGCACTGAAAAAATAATACTAGACGATGAAGCAATCGAAACAGACACACAAGATCTTTATAACCACGTAATAGTTGCCGGGTTTGGTAGAGTGGGATATATGGTAACGAAAATGCTTACTGCAGAGCATTTAAGTTATGTTGTTGTAGATATTCAATCAAAAATAGTGAAAGAAGGAAAAAATGACAGTTTCCCTATATATCTTGGAGATGCTACAAGATATGAAATTTTAAAATCAGTAGGAATAGAAAGAGCTCAAGCTCTTGTGGTTTCAATAAAGAACGAAGTCACTATAAAGAAAATAGTTTCTCTAGTTGCAACAAACTTCCCGCATGTAAATATTATAATACGTTTACCAGATTTGAATAATGTGGAGGTTTATAAAGATCTAGGGGCTAGTAAAGTTATTCCCGAAACGTCTGAAATTGGATTGCAGCTAGGTGGAGCAGCATTAAGTTTAAGTGGTATTAGCGAAAGCGGAGTTACATCTTTAAAAGGTAAATTCAGAAAAGGCAACTACAGTATGTTAAAAGACCTTGGTAGTGGTAGTGATAAAGATGAATAATCCTCTATAACTTTAATTAGTGACCAGAAAAACACATTTAATTAAGTAACTATACTCTCTAGAAAGGTGAAATTGACCTTATTGTAACTATGAACAAAATAATAATAAAAAAATTTGGTGGTACTTCGCTAACTGACTTAAATCGAGTTGCAAATCTAATAAAAAACGATATTAAAAAAGGTTATAATGTAATTGCTGTTGTATCTGCTGCTGCAGGATTCACTGACCAAATGGCTTTTCAAGCCAGGCAAATTTCAAATTTAAATTGTAGACAAGAGTTATCAGAGTATGATGTCCTGCTTTCAGCAGGAGAACAAATATCTTGCGGGTTATTAGCTATCACTCTTCTGTCTGTTGGAGTTAATGCTAAATCATGGCTCGCCTGGCAGTTACCAATTCTAACGGATAATTTTTATTCTGAGTCTAAAATAAAAAAGATAAAAATTGACCATGTAAAAAGATCTTTTGCTGAGGGTTATACTGCTGCAATCATTGCTGGTTTTCAGGGTATATACGATGATAGAATCACTACTTTTGGTAGAGGAGGATCTGACATCTCAGCAATTGCCTTTGCTGTAGTCTTTGGTATTAGGACTTGTGAAATTTTTACTGATATTGACGGAATATATACAGCAGACCCAAAAATTGTTCCAAGGGCACGCAAGCTTAAATCTATCTCTTACAATGAAATATTGGAGATGTCGTCATCTGGTGCTAAAATATTGCATAATCGTTCAGTACAACTTGCAATGAAGCATAATATTAAGGTGCAAGTGTTATCCACTTTTGAGGAAGTAGAAGGCACTACAGTACTACACGAAAAAGATGTACTGGAAAGATACTTAATTACTGGAATAACTTATAGCACTCACGAAGCTCTTGTAACTTTTACTAACTTTGCAAATACTCTGGATACTTTAAGAGATATAGCAGGAGCAAACGTTAAAGTTGACATGATACATGGGTCAAGCTTTTTGATTTCTAAATTTGATGTTGATTTAATGACAAAGTTATTGAACAAAAATGAAAATTATGTCGTAAACAATAATATAGCTAAAATTTCAATAATTGGTATTGGTATTATGTCTAACACTGAAGTGATGTACCGCACACTCAAGGTTTTAAGCGAAAAAAAGATAGAAATACTTGCTGTCACAATTTCCGAAATCAAGATCAGTATAGTTGTTCAAAAAAAACACGCTGAGGCTTTAATTAGAGATTTACATACCGAATATGAGCTTGATGTATGAGGCAGCACGCTTGAAATTTATTTACTTGATAATTCAACAAACTTGAAAGAGCAAAGATAGTTATTGAAATTATCTTGATTTACATCGGTTATCCAAGTTTGACATTGAATGCTTAACACCTCCTCCATTAACACCTTTCTGTAATCTTTATCCAGATGCGACATTATATCGTCAAGCAGAAGAAGAGGTGCTTTATTGTAGTAAATACACCTTGCTTTTACACTGGATAAGATGATAGAAAGCAGTAATAGCTTTTGCTCTCCAGTAGAACAAAGATTTATTGGCATGTCCCCTTTTTGGCAAAAAACCCGAAAATTATCATTATGTACAGAAAAGGTTACTCTACCAGTTAATGAGTCTTTTTCTCTGTTTTCCTTTAGACGATTCTGAAAATATTCTGCAGTATCGTTCAAAGTTAGCTGACTGCTAAATTTCAAACTTGCCTTTGGAAAAAACTCACAAGAATGGTTATCAATTGTGCCCTGTAGTATTTTTAAAACAGACAAACGCATACGTAAAATATCAACTGCATTGGTAGCCATGACATTTTCAAGGCTAGAGAGCCAATTTCCGTCTAAAATATTCTCTCTAAGCAGTTTACTTCGCTCATGTTTAGCTTTCCTGTATTTCATATAGCAATAAGTGTAATTTTCTTCAAACAGTGAGACGATACGGTCTAAAAATTTTAATCTGTCGCTCGGAGAATTAAGAAGAATATAGTCCATTTGTGGAATGAGCCATATTACATTGGATATTCTATACAGAGATGAATAACTTGATTGTGTTTTTCCATCAATTTGTATTAGTTTATTATTAAGATTCTTTCCTATACCAATTGAGTTAAAGTATGTTCCATTAAAAAAGTCATAATGCACTGCCCAATCTTCATTACTGAGTCTATTTTGCATCTCACTAATTTTTACTTTTCTCATGCCATTACTTTTAGCAAGCAATGAGATTGCTTCAAGTATATTAGTTTTACCAATACCATTTTGACCAGTTATTACAACCGATCTATCGTCTAAATCCAGTTCGAAATTTGAATGACTACGGAAATTATGTAATTTCAATTTTTTTATATAGCAATGGGTAGCCATTCTTTAATTTATATTCTGCTTACTTCCTCTAAAACCTCATCAACATGTCCACTCACTTTTACATTTTTCCAAATCTTCACTACTTTACCTTTTTTATCTATTAAAAAAGTAGTACGCTCTACTCCCATATACTTTTTGCCAAACATACTTTTCTCTACCCAAACACCATACTTTTCCAACATTTCAGCATTTTCATCAGAAACTAAAGAAAATGGCAGAGAATATTTTGCTTTGAAGTTAGCGTGGCACTTAACGCTATCTTTTGATACACCAATTATCACTGTGTCAAGAGAAGAAAAATTTTCTATATTGTCTCTAAAGCCTTTTGCCTCCATTGTGCAGCCCGGAGTATCGTCTTTAGGATAAAAATAAAGAACTACATTTTTTTTATTAAAAAATTCACTCAGTGATAAAATCTCACCAGAATCTGTTGGCAAGCTAAAATCAGGTGTATTATTTCCTATTGTTAATTCCATACTTTGCTCCATTATTAACACTTTTATGGTACTATATTATATTGTAATAGGAAGGGAGGATAAATGAAAGTAGCTTTTCAGATGGATGAAAGTATAAATTTTGAAGCTGATACTACATTTTCATTAATAAAAGAAGCGCAAAGAAGAAGGTACGAAATTTTTGTTTATGTACCTAATAATTTAGCACTCAAGTTAAATCAGCCAATTGCCCTTGCTCAGAAAGTCAGCGTTGATGATTGTAGCTTCATTTCAAAAGAGGATGTAGTAATCAACCTAAATGAAATGGATATCATATTTATCAGACAGAATCCACCATTTGATATGCGGTACATTACAACAACCTATATCTTAGAAAAGACTACTGCGTTAGTAATAAACAATCCAACAGAAATAAGAAACTGTCCTGAAAAATTAATTACTTCACTATTTCCAGAGCTAATTCCTCCAACTTTGATCACTGAAAATATATCGATGATTAGAAATTTTTGTCACGACTATCAGGATATCATCTTGAAACCACTATATAGCTATGGAGGAAATGACGTAATAAGAATACAAGACCAAAATAGCATTCAAGTGGTAGTCGATCTCATGATTGCAAAATATGAATGTCCTGTAATTGCACAAGCATTTTGTAAAAAGATAAATACAGATAAAAGAATACTGCTACTGGATGGAAAGCCAATAGGAGTAATGAAGCGAGTTCCAAAGTTTAGCGGAGAAATCAGAACAAATATGAGGCTTGGAGCAAGTTTTGAATCTATTGAAATGAATGATAGAGACACTGAAATATGTAATAAAATTGGTCCTGAGCTAAAGAAAAGAGGGCTAATATTTGTTGGTATTGATATTATAGATGACTTCCTTCTCGAAATTAACACGACTTCACCCACGGGAGTAGTTTACATCAACAAATTATATAATATATCACTAGAAAAAGCACTATGGGATGCATTTGAAGAAAAAGCAATTCGTCAACTAAGTTCTTGAGCTATTGCCTTAATAAATTCAGTAACTCCATTCCTTATTCTTGTTTTCTTAGTATTATTAGCCATATCACACAATTTTTGACAATTTTGCAATAAATCAACTAGCAACTCTCCTAGATTCTTTTTCGCGTTACTATTTTGCTCGACCATTACAGCTGCTCCCGAATCTTCAATATGTTTTGCATTACAAAATTGATGATTATCTTTTGAGTAAGGGTAAGGAATATATATAGCAGGGCGCTCAGCAAGAGTAATCTCTGCTATTGAAGTTGCTCCCGCTCTGCTAATTACCAAATGAGCATTGGCCAGTCTGCTCTCCATATCATCGAAAAACTCACTTAACTCACAATCAATCCCTTCACTTTTGTATAGACTCTTGACCTTGTTTATATTTTTCTTCGTACATTGCTGCGTTACTCTAATCCTCTCTTTTACTTCAACAGGTAGATCACAAATTACGCTGCTCACTACATCATCAAAAAAATTTGCACCCTGACTGCCTGCTATTATTAACACGTTTAAAACTGTTTCATCTCTAGAATAGCCTTGTGCTTCTATATCGACAAAATTTCCTGTAAAAACGCATTTACTACCTTCTGCATACTTAGTCTCTGGAAAGCTAATTGCAATTAATTTTGCACTCTTGAAAAAGAATCTATTTACTCTCCCTAAAATTGTATTTTGTTCATGTAAAATTATAGGTATAGAAAAAATCCCTGCTGCAAGAAGAGTTGGAAAAGAAGCGTAGCTACCAAAACCAATGACTAGTTTTGGTTTCAATTTTCTGATTTTATATATTGTTAGTACACAACTATATGTTAACAAAAAGAGAAACTTCAATTTGTTGCTGCTTGGCTTGCACAATGGTAAAATATAACCCTCTACATTGATGATTTTTTGATTAGTGAATAATATACAATTGTGCCCTTGTGCCTTTAGTGCTTTTGCTAAGGTTATAGCTGGAAAAATGTGTCCACCTGTACCACCTGTTGCTAGAATAATAGTCATCTGTAAGTAGCAATTTGATAATAGATTGTCAATTATTTTTTAATAATTTGCATGTAAAATTTTATTAAGCTTTATGATAGTGAGTTAAAAATGCCTAAAAGTAGTGACAGCAAAAAAGAATCTAACGTGAAAAATAAGCCTCAAGAGCAAAGAGAAGGCAGAAGCGGAGGTCTTGTAAGATTGTTAAAAAGCATGATAAAAGCTCTTTTTAACTCAGTTGTTGATCTACCTCAGCAAGAACAACTCAATAAAAATATTGATAGACAACAAGGTTTAGATAGTAAAAGAAAAAGCCCAGAGGATCTTAGTCAGGCAAAAAAGCTTGAAGTGAAAGAAGCCGCTGAAGGGTTAAAAGAAAAGTTAGAAAAATCTGATATTGGTAATCAATCTATTAGAATTGAATCGCCTAATCAGGATAATTGTAGCTCTAAAACAATAAGTTAGCTTAACTATTTAACGATTCACCATCTGCGGCAAGTACTGATTCGTGTATAATTTCCGAAATAGTTGGATGAGGAAAAATCGTAGATTTTATGTAGCAGTCTGTTCCCTCTAGTTGCTTTGCAAGAGCGAAATTGCTAATTAACTCTGTTACTTCCGCTCCTATCATGTGAGCTCCAAGAAGTTCGCCTGTTTTTTTGTCTATAATTGTTTTCACTAAACCTTCAGTTTCACTTAGTGCAATAGATTTACCATTAAAGTTGGAGTGAAATTTTCCTACTTTTATATCGTATCCACTTTTTATTGCCTGTTCCTCAGTAAGGCCAACGCTTGCTACTTGCGGATGAGAGTAAGTGCAATTTGGTATGCACTCTTTTTTTAACTTATGAGCATTTTTACCGGCAATTTTCTCAACACAGATTACAGCTTCATGACTTGCTTTATGCGCTAAACATGGGGGACCAGCTACATCACCTATTGCATACACACTTGATTCACTTGTTTCATACCACTCATTCGTTTCAATGAAACCAGAAGGACTCAACTTAATTTTTGTATTTTCTAAACCTATATTTTCAGTGTTTGCTTGCACGCCAACTGCAACAATCACCCTATCAAATTCTTTGCTCTCACCACTACTTAGTAACACTTGAGCAAAGTCTTTATTTTTAGTCAAAGCTTTTACGCTACTGTTTGTATATATTTTTATCCTTTGTTTTGTGAATATTTCTTGTGCTAAATTTGAAATATCTTTATCTTCCAGCGGCAAAATAGTGTCTTTTACTTCTATAATTGTTACATCAACTCCCAAAGTACTATAAAAACTTGCAAACTCTATTCCTATCGCACCAGAACCTATGATTAGTAGAGATTTTGGTAACTTCTTTGGAGTCATAGCGTGCTGCGCATTCCATATTAAATCTCCATCTACTTCGATTCCAGGAAGATTTCTTGCCCTTACACCTGTTGCTAAAATGATATGCTTAGAAGAAATTTCCTCCTCCTTCTTATCATTAAGAATTTTTACAACATAGTTACCTGCAAGTTTACCAAAGCCTTGATGAACTTTGATGTTATTTTTTTTCATCAAATACTCAACACCACTTGATAGCTTATCAACAACGTTCCTTGAACATTTCACTATTGATTGTATATCAAAACTTGTATCCTTTACTTTTATGCCAAATTCTTCTGATCTTCTTATTAATCTATAAACTTCAGACACTCTAAGTAGCGATTTTGTTGGTATACATCCCCAATTTAAGCATATACCACCCAAATTTTCTTCCTTTTCAACAATTGCAGTTTTAAGTCCAAGCTGCGCCGCTCTAATTGCTGCTATATAACCACCAGGACCGCTGCCTATAACTGTAATATCATACTCATTCATCAGCTTTCTTCGTATTCAAAAAGATTATATATAACAGATGGAACCCGTATGATCAATGCTCAGGTGCATAGAAGCGGCTTGACAAACCTTCCCACTTTTCTTCTTATATCAATAAGAGTATTTATCCTTGTTTTTAATCTCCGCGGATTTAGCAACAAAATTCAGTAAAAAAAACTCAGATATTTATTGGCAGATTACATAAAAATTATAGCGGCTGCATGTTTTTTAAATTTTTTCTACTTCAGCCAAAACACGCTTGTTAGCACATTATCTATTTACATTATTAAAACTCGCTATATAGGGATTCTTTTGCCTTTTTTTTACTTAGTAAATTTTATTAATATTTATAGCTAAAGCTTCAGGCCAGCACTTGATGCTGGAATCCAGAAACCTTTACTACAAATAAGCATATTGAGCACAAAATTATGCTAAAACACAACGTTTTTGGTGAGATTATGGACAAACTTAATCCCAGTATCTGGGCACTAGGATGACAAGAAATAGGTTGCTTGAATAACAACGAAAGGTTATTTGGATGATAGCCACACTTCCAGTGTCAGCTACTCGGATGACAAGAAAGAGGGCACTGGCATGCTGAACCATAATGTTCGTACAGCTGTGCAAGAATCAGTGGGTATGACTTGCTAAATTTTTAAATTACGGACAGCACCAAGTAACGCACAAGTACAGCGTCTATACCAGTTACTGTTGTACCTTATTTCTTTCTTCACAATACATTTTACCTGATAAGAATAGAGCTACTATAAGATAAATAAGATTCCATGTTGCTAACGAAACACCAAAAATATAATGAGGTCTGTCACAAGACGGAGAGTAGTTAGGGTTTAATAGATTATTTCTTAGCTCTTCTATGCTAACGTTACCACTTGCTTTCTCTGTACAGCCTAAAACATCATGAAATAAGTGGAGTTCAAGACCTACATGATAAAAAGATATTATTGCACCAATGAGATAGCTGCAAAACATCGCATAGATTAGGATTTTGTTGTCTTTGAACATATACGCAACTGCAAGTAGCCCTGTAACATAGTAAACTACTCGCTCGTATATACATAACTTACACGGTATCATATTGAAAAAATACTCTAGCACATATGCAAAAATTAAAGCGACAGCGCTTGATAAGAGAAAAATTATAGAACTGTTATTTACATCTGACATAGTTAATGAATTACTACAATATCTGTGAAGAGTCAACTCTTGTTTGACAACGTTTCATGTAACCCACGTACCTATGTGCTACTCTACTACTTTTAACCTCTATACACATGCTCACAACTGGATACTGATTTGATTTGTATACTAGTTACAACTCTAGTAACACTATCTATTTTTGCAATTTCTTCTTTGGTATACAATTCATCCTTGTTTTTCGTCCAGCTATTGTCATATTGAATATCAACTTCTCCTCCATTGGTTTTAAACCCAAATGTTTCTTGCATAAGCAATCTTGCTTCTTCCAAACGTCTATTGTAACGTTTGTTAGAATCTTGATAGCTAGATATAAGAAGAAGAACGTCATTAGAAAGAGTGAAATATACTATCTCTTCCATAATTTTGTAAATCTCATGTTCTGATAACTTAAACAAAGGATAATCTTTTTGAAACTTATTCTTTACTTCATTGTAAATTTCCATAATTTTTACTCTACCAGCATCGCTTAGAGCAATGATAGCATTTTCAATACTTGCTATACCATCATAGTCATAACCTTTTCTGTCATTTTCAGCAACCAAAAAGCCATGCACAGCCTGAATCTCACCAACTTTCTTATCTTCTTTAGGTAAAATCAAAATAGATCATAGGAGACTTCAGTGCTAACAACATAAATATACGCATACTGTCTATCTCAACACCAAAATTTTACTTTCTGGAATAGAGTATAGATCTCTAAAATATTGAGATACAGTGTATAAAGGACATTTAGATAGTTCTGTTTTCTTATTTGGTTGTAAGTGAAAGCTAAATCCATACTCTCCTAAATCCAGCTCATTAAAGTCTATAATCTCTACATTTTTGTCTAGATTAAAAGGAAGCAAGATTACCTACTTTACATAGGGATTTTTGTTCTTTTTCAAAAGTAATCTGACTGGTACGCCTTCAACAAAGAAGTTTTTTCTAAGACCATTAGTCAAATAACGTTTATAACTCTCATCAACACTTTCCGGGACGTTGCATACCAAAGAAAAAGCTGGAGGTTTGGTGCCAATTTGAGCAATATACTTCATTTTAATTGCTCTACCTTTTATAAGTGGGTGAGAATGTTTTTCCACGGCATCTATTAGCCAATTATTCAGTTTTGCAGTGCTGATCTTCTTGTTTAAGGATTCACTCACTTCAAGACACTTATCTATCACATCACCACAGCGCATACCTTTCAACGCAGAAATTGTTACAGTTGGCACTTCCAAAAATAACCGAGTCACTTCCTGTTGTTTGACAAATTTTATTAACTTACTTCTGTCATCCTTACCTATTAAATCCCACTTATTTAAAACAATGATAATTCCCTTCCCCCCTTTAATTGCAGCTTCAGCAATTGATAAATCCTGCTGCTCAATGCCAAGCAAGGAATCTAGCATTAAAATCACTACATGAGAGCGCTTTATTGACTCTATACTTTTTTCAACAAATCTTGATTCTAAGTTATCAACAACATTTGCCTTTCTGCGGATTCCCGCAGTATCGATGAGAGTGATTAATTTCCCATTATGGTCGTATGAAATATCCACAGAGTCACGCGTGGTACCGGGTTTTGAGCTTACTATTAGTCTATTTTCTGCAAGTAAACTGTTTAAAAAAGTTGATTTTCCAACGTTTGGGCGACCGATGATTGAAATCCTCAGTCTAATGGACTCACTTTCAGGCAGCTCAGTTTTTTTGTTCAAACCTTCAATAACACCAGTTAATGCATCATAAAGATCTACCATACCAAGATTATGTTCGGCTGAGATATACACCGGACCCATGAAATCAAAGAACTGCAGGTAATCAACGTTTTCTGATTTATGACTTTCGCATTTGTTTGCTATTAGTATTACAGGTTTGTTCGTTTTTCTCTTCAGCCACTTTGCAAACTCTTTGTTCTGCTCGTTTTGCACTTTTGCATCAACAAGAAAAAAAATTACATCTGCGCTTAATAAAGAAAACTCTATTTGTTCAATAACTTGTAGTGAAAAACTGGTTTGGTCATTCCATCCTCCTGTATCTATAACTTTAAACTCTAAATCACTAATTCTTCCAATTCCTTCACGCCTATCTCTCGTTACTCCTGGAATGTCACTAACTACCGCTGCTTTTCTTCTTACTAGCCTATTAAATAGAGTTGACTTGCCTGCATTTGGAAGGCCTATTATGACTATTTTCAGCATAGTTTAAGAGCGTATTTTATAAATAGTAAATTATAATCAAAATTTTTTAATTTAACTATTGACTTGATAGATTATATACCTATCCTAAAATTAGGATATTTTACCTTAAGTTTATTATGTAAAATTGGAGGCGCTATGCATAATGCAAATGAAACTTTAATAATGAATTTCGATCAAGTTGCTCAATTAACTTCTCAAAATTATAAATTAGGGACACCTTATAACAACAGGACACGTATATATAACTATATAACTTTAGCTAAAGCATTGGAGAATCTCAATGATCCATCCCGGTCACATGCAAATAAGGAGCTTTTTTTGAGTGACAATGATGAAGAAACTAAGAAACTTCTGAGTGTAATTCGAAAAGGAATTGCTGAATATACAGGTAATGATTCTGTAGATGTGAGGTTGAGAGGAAAAGAAGATAAATCATTTACTGCATGGGTATCGTTAAAAGAAGGCAGAGGTGAGTTAAAATTTGATAACTCATTTCCTGGTAAAGCCTTAAAGGATAGTAATCTAAAAATTGGAGCTTTTACATTGGTATCTCCAGAAGATAAAAGGTTGGTGCGCGTTTCACAAAGTGATGATGGTGTAAGGCTTTATCAAATACTAAATGAGTCTTGTATAATTAAATTTAACTGGAAAGTGGGTGATAGAGATTGCAGTATTGCTTTAAATATTAGTGAAAATGGTAACATATTTTGTACTGGTTTAAGTGATAATATAAGTCCTGAGGACTTCGAGGAAAACAAAGCTGTAAAAATAAAAATTGGCTATTATGAGAATAAGAAGATGGATAAATATAATGACATGACTCTAGCAAAATTGGTCTCATTGGCTTCAAACTTACAAGGAATTGAAAGAGAAGTTATAACAATCAATCCATCAACAGGTGTAACAAATGCAAGTGCACAGAATGTTAGTGAGTCTCAGCATTCTCAAAATATTAAATAGAAATTGCTAGCGCATTAATTATCGTACACATACACCGTTGCATGCAGTAACGGTGTATGTGTATAATCAATAGGATTTGTAAGCTCAATAAAGTTTGCAACCAATTTGAAAGTTATTTTACTACATGCAAGACTCTGAAATACTAGAAACTCTAAAGATCAAAACATTAGAAGCTGAAAAAGGAGGAGGTCCTGATAGAGTTAACAAGCAACATGAAAAAGGGAAATTAACTGCTAGAGAAAGGCTGAGTATATTGCTCGATGAAAATTCATTTCAAGAATATGATAAGTTTGTAAAACATCACGCAACTGATTTTGGCATGCAAAATGCTGATTTTTTAGGTGATGGAGTTGTAATTGGCCATGGTACTATTTATGGCAGAAAAGTTTTTGTTTATTCTCAGGATTTCACTGTCTTTGGCGGATCGCTTGGCGCATCACATGCAAAAAAAATATGCAAAATTATGGATATGGCAATTAATGCCAGGGTTCCAATTATCGGACTAAACGATTCTGGTGGAGCCAGAATTCAAGAAGGAGTAAATTCCCTTGCTGGTTATGGAGAAATTTTTCAAAGGAATGTAAATGCATCAGGCGTTATACCACAAATCTCTCTAATCATGGGCCCGTGTGCTGGCGGTGCAGTTTACTCTCCAGCGCTAACTGACTTTACTTTCATGGTAAAAAATAGCTCATACATGTTTATAACCGGACCAGATGTAGTGAAAAAAGTTACATACGAGAACGTAAGCCACGAAGATCTCGGTGGAGCAAAAATTCATACAAGCAAAACAGGAGTAGCAGATTTTGCGTTCAATAATGATGTTGAAATGCTACTGAAAATGCGTAAATTCCTTACCTTTTTGCCAGCCAATAATCAAGAATTGTCAAAGCCTGTACCAACCTGTGACTTAATCGATGATGTTGATGAATCTTTAAATACTCTAGTTCCTATAAACCCTAACATTTCTTATAATATGTATGAACTTATTGAAAAGGTGTGTGATGAAAGGAAATTTTTTGAACTAAAACCCGATTTTGCTCGTAACATCATAATTGGCTTTGGCAGAATTGGAGGAAATACTATTGGTGTTGTTGCAAATCAACCTATGCACCTTGCAGGATGCTTGGATATTGACTCTTCAAGAAAAGCTGCGAGGTTTGTAAGATTTTGTGACGCATTTAACATTCCCATCATCACACTTATTGATGTTCCAGGGTTTTTACCTGGCACGAATCAAGAATACAATAATATAATACAACACGGAGCGAAACTGCTTTACGCTTACGCTGAAGCGACCGTGCCGAAAATTAGCCTTATCACTAGAAAAGCGTATGGTGGTGCATATATTGTTATGAACTCAAAACATTTAAAAGGTGATATAAATTATGCTTGGCCAACCGCTGAGATAGCTGTAATGGGCCCTGAAAGTGCAGTTGAAATTATATTTAGGCATGAAAAAGACCAGCAAACGTCAATCAAAGAATATAAAGAGAAATTTGCTAATCCATTTTTTGCTGCATCGCATGGATATATTGATGATATAATAGTGCCAAGTAAAACAAGGTATCACCTTCACAAAGCACTAGAACTACTTAAAAACAAGAAAGTAGAAAGAATATGGAAGAAGCATGATAATCTTCCTTTGTAACTTTCCTCTCAGTCTTTATTGTAAGGTCTACAGTGCCGTTACACCAAGTTGGATTACCAATAACGCTAACTTTTGGGTTCTTTTTTCTACAATATATTCTTACTTTAGCTAAAAATTACTTCCGCATATTTTAAGTCTGATTATAATGACAATTAGAGATACTTTTAGAGCTCAAAAATTTATCTTTGTCTGCAGACTTTTTTATTAAACTCATAAAAAAATGTAGCGTATCCTCTTCAGCGTATGTGGGTGCATACACACATACTTAATTTCTGTCGTATGTGCACTGCATCTTTTTCTAATCTTTTTTTTCACAGGGGGATTTTATGTTCAGAATTCCAGATACTTGACCTTTACTTTAGCTAATAAAAACCAACTGGTACCTGCGGTTTTTATAGCCTCAAAATTTCAATCAAAATTCAACTATCATTCAAAGAAACTTATAGTTATTCTTAGTGTTATTACTGTAGTAACAGCGCTATTGATAAGAATATAGAAAACCTCTATAACCTTGTTCTTTTAACTTTGTAGTTGATTTTAAGTAAAGATACTCATCAGTAATTGTGAAAAAGACTTCAAGTGAGAGTATATAAATAAGATACTAACTACTAACAAAGATATACAAAAGTTGTCTTTGTATTATGGGAAGGGCTATACTTATCCAATAAGTTGTTTTTCCTGTCTTTTAAGACTAATATCCCATCTTCTTTCGCTAACTTAAAATCTATATCCTGCTTCCAGTGCGATAAATCTATAACTACATTTTCTACCATTTATTGCTCCTACCTTAAACCTTATTAATTACTTTACGTCTACAATAACATGAATATAATTCAGTGTGCCGTTACCAAGATTCGAACTTGGGACCTCGTCATTACCAATGACGTACTCTACCACCTGAGCTACAACGGCAAGTTCACGTATTATGATAATGAATAACATGAAAAAAAATAAGGAAAAAGAAGAAGAGAGAAAAAGATTGGCAAAAGCTTTAAAGCAAAATATTCTAAAAAGAAAAAAACAGCAACAGAGTAGACAAGATGCCAGAACTCCCAGAAGTGGAAGTAATCTCTAACTTCTTATTTGATAAAATCAAAAATAAGAAAATAAGCAATGTGACAGTTAATAATTGTAATTTACGTGTACCAATAACAAAAAATATTGATGATTTGCTAAAGGGCAAAGTTATAAATGATATCAAGCGTAGAGGTAAATATATAATCTCGAATATAGATGCTAGTATGGCTGTAATCATACACCTTGGCATGAGCGGAAAGCTTATATATGCTGAAGACAATCAAGCACAGAACAAACATGATCATGTGATATTCTTATTTTCTGACAACACTTCACTAATCTTTAATGACCCAAGAAGGTTTGGATTAGTGATTGTTTTAAACAGAGAGCAAGAACTAAATTTTTTTAATAACCTAGGAATAGAACCCCTCACAGATGAATTTGACGGACATTATTTACAGAAGTTGCTAAAGAACAGAAAAGCAAATATCAAATCAGTATTAATGAATAATAAGCTAATAGTTGGCGTAGGTAACATATATGCTTCTGAGAGCTTATTTAGAGCTCGCATATCACCACTTAGGCTAGCACAAGATTTAACATATATAGAGTGCGAAAAACTTGCTATCGAAATAAAAAATACTCTGAGTGATGCAATTGCTGCTGGTGGTTCAACACTGAAAGATTATGCACAACCATCTGGATCTGCTGGATACTTTCAAAATAACTTTTACGTATATGGTAAAGTGCAAAAACCTTGCAGAATCTGCAACAATATCATAACACTTATACGACAAAATGGTCGTAGCACTTATTTTTGCAATGCATGTCAGAATTAAATTTTATTTTTGAATATGACACTCTCACCTGAAAAGGATCCTTTTGATTTGTTTTCAAATTGGTATCAAGAAGTACTTAATTTTCCGTGTAAAGAGTCAACTGCAATGACGCTAGCAACGTGTAGCAAAGACTGCATTCCATCTGCAAGAGTGGTATTACTAAAGGAATATAGTAAAGAAGGTTTTGTGTTCTTTACTAACGTAAACAGTAGAAAAGGAAAAGAATTGACTGAGAACCCCAAAGCTGCACTCGTATTTCATTGGACAGAATTTTCTAGACAAGTACGAATTGAAGGAGAAGTTAGGCTTCTAAGCGGCAAAAAGGCTGACGAATATTTCTCTTCTCGAGCACGTGATAGTCAAATTAGCGCGTGGTGCTCAAAACAATCAAGAGTTCTGAAAAATTGGCAAGATTTTGAGCAGGCTATAGAATTGAAAGAGAGAGAATTTCATAATACACAAGTTTCTCGTCCTGAATTTTGGGTGGGATTTTGCGTAATCCCAAAGGTAATTGAATTTTGGCAAGAAGGTGAATATAGGAGACACACTAGATTTAGATATACTCTTATTAAAGAAAGCAATTGGAAAGTGGAACAATTATATCCCTAACGTTATTGGAAAGCTCCTGACCCTTCTTAATTTACTATTGGGAATTGGGTGACACCCTAAAATCAACCTGCGATGGAGGAAGTTAGTGGCGGTCACATACTCTTTCATCACAATGATAAAGAAGCTTACCTTTATCTCTGACGTATTTTAAAGGAATTTTGGGATTATTGATGTCTTTACCACCAGTATCATGCCATTTCTTTTCCCATGTAATATAATATGGTTCAAGGTCTTGCGGCGTTAATTTATATATTTCTTTTAGCTCTATTCCTTCGTAAATAGCAAATATCCAATCCACCTTTCGGTATTTTGCAATTATTGTCGGATTCATATGATGATGAGTAGAAAAGCTTTTTGTAAGAAGAGCATTTACTGATTTAAGCTCATATTCATTACCATACTCATCAATGGCATCATTTCCCTCGCGTGCTGGAAGAATAGTGAGTCCAGTTAGTAACAAGACTTGTAGAATTTTCCCGCCGTTATCCTGAAAGATATCATTTATACCGTGCTTAACAGCAAATTCCTGATACTTCCGTATATGAGAAAATATATCTTTCAGACATTTTCTGTCTTGATCCTGATTTAGAAGTGCAGTAGGTTCAACACCAAGGGCATCTGCTATGCGCTCAATATTATCTATAGAGATATTTCTCTCACCACGTTCAACGGAGCCTATATATGTTCTGTGTAATTCACATAAATCAGCAAGGGTTTCTTGGGAGAGCCCTTTTATATTTCTTATCTTTCGTATATTTTGGGAAAGAAGTAACCGCAAAGATTGTTTTTTTATTTTTATCATCTTTGTAAGATAATAGTTGACAATTATAAGTCTACAGACTATAAGTATCTTTTATATGGCACATATATTGGAAAAATTTAAGTTTAATAATAAACCCACATATACTACGGATAGGGGAGCTGCATATTGTGGAGACTCTCTTAACCTATTGCCGCAATTACCAGATAATAGCTTAGATCTCGTAATCACCAGTCCACCGTTTGCTTTGCAAAGAAAAAAAGAATACGGAAATGAATCCCAAGCGGAATATGTTGCATGGCTTGGTCAATTTGCAAAATTAGTATATAGCAAACTCAGAGATACAGGCAGTTTTGTACTTGATCTAGGTGGGGCTTATGAAAAAGGCGTGCCATCCAGAAGTTTATATAATTTTAGAGTGCTTATGCATTTCTGTGATGATATAGGCTTCTTCCTTGCAGAAGATTTCTATTGGTATAATCCTTCTAAATTGCCAAGTCCAATTGAATGGGTAAATAAGAGAAAAATCAGAGCAAAAGATTCTGTTAATACAGTATGGTGGTTCAGCAAAACTGAGTGGCCTAAAGCAGATGTCACAAAGGTGCTAGTGGAATACAGTGGCCGCATGAAAAAACTTATCGAGAACCCAAAGGCTTATTATACTCCAAAAGAACGACCATCAGGACATAATATTGGTAGTAGCTTTGGTAAAGATAATGGAGGAGCTATTCCATCAAATCTTTTGCAGATTCCCAATTCAGAATCTAACAGCCAGTATCTTGCTGCATGTAAGGAACTAGGTGTAAAAGAGCATCCAGCTCGATTCCCTGCTAAATTACCTCAATTTTTTATTCGGTTTCTAACACAACCAGGTGATGTTGTTTTAGATATTTTTGCTGGCTCTAACACAACAGGTTTTGTATGTGAGCAAGAAGGCCGCCACTGGTTAGCATTTGAAGAGAATAGAGAATATCTTGCTGCATCTGCTTTTAGGTTCTTAAAAAAAGAATGCTCAAAAGAAACTATTTATCAACGCATTGTTCATGGTGAAGAGCAAGTATTAAAGGTTAAACAGTCTGTATTGGATCTTCGGCAGTCATTAGTAGTTTAGTTATGCTCTTTGTTCATGGTTTTCCCGTTTTTAGCAATAATTTTTATATAAGCATTTTTGTTGCCTATCCTCAACACTTTCCACATTAGCGTTACTGGAGGAAGCTACTCTGCAGATCAAAAATAAGGATTTATTGTCATCCTGATCAAGTAACTTTTTATGGCTTAAAAACTTGTTGTATGTAACGTATTGTAATACTTACGCAAAATATTTTAGTGCATTCTCAAATATGAGCATTCCATCACCATATTTTGGCATAGCCACTCCTGAACGTTTACATTTTTCTTTTTCAAGAGGCCAGTTGTCCTGCTGAGTAAAAAATATTCCTCTCTCTGGGTGAGGCATCAAAGCTAAAACTCTACCACTTTTGTCTGACAAAGCTGCCAGGTCGTATATAGACCCGTTTGGATTGTAAGGAAATTGTAAATTTGCATAGTCACCATTTTCATCAACGTAACGCAGTGCAACGGAATTATTTTCAATCAATTGATTTAAAATATCTTGATCCATAAAAAACCTGCCTTCTCCATGAGCAACAGGAAGATATAGCTCACTCAGGCCCCGTAGCCAAACAGAACTACTCTGCGGATTAACTCTCACTCTAATCCAACGACATTGGTAATTACCTATATCATTAGAGGTTAAAGCTAGATTAGAGAATTCTGGAACTAATTTTACTAATATCTGGCAACCATTACATATCCCTATAATAAGCTTATCCTGAGATAAGAAATTTTGAAATTCGTCTAACAAGTTGTTTTTTATACGCAAAGCAAATGCATTGCCAGCACCAGTGTCATCACCGTAAGAAAAACCTCCTGGAATTGCAAGTATATTACTTGATTTTAATTCATCTGGATTACTTATAACTTCATTAATGTGAACGATTTTTACTTCTACATTGCTGATATCAAGTTTTTTACTGCATTCTATAAATGCAAATGCAGTTTCTTTTTCACAATTTAAGCCATAACCAGATAAAACAATAATTTTCATGAATCAAAAAACTCAAACTTTCTTTTTACAAAATTTGCTATTAAATTCAAAGCAAATAGCATTAACAATAAAGCTATAATTGCAATTGCAGCAAGTTCAATGAATGCAATTTCAGGACTACTTGACCATATATATATTTGTACAGGTAGAACAGTTGCTGGATCGAAGAAAGATGTAGGTGTATCAGCAATAAATGCTACCATGCCTATCATAAGTAAAGGGGAAGATTCGCCTAAAATCCTTGCAATTGCAAGCACAGCACCATGTATTATCCGTGGTAACGCAATCGGTAAAGAGTGGTCTAATATTACTTTGATGTGAGGTGCACCTAGCGCAAACGCTGCATCTTTTATTGCAATAGGAACATTTGTAAAGGCATTTTTTGTCGCAATAATAATATTAGGCAGCATCATAAATGAAAGAGTCATTCCGCCAACAAGCGGTGAAGAACGGGGTAACCCAAATATGCCCAAGTAGAGAGTCAGCCCTACCACACCAAATATTATCGAAGGAACTGCAGCAAGGTTATTCATGCTAATTTCTACAATACTGGTTATTAGCCTATTTCTAGGCATAAATTCATAAAGACAGATACCTGACATAATTCCTATTGGCAATGCCAATGCTAAGCATACTATAATTGTCATTAATGAACCAATAAATGCCCCTAAAATCCCCGCATTCTCAGGCTCACGAGAATCAGACTTAAGAAACAGAGACTTATTAAAAAATTTTCTTACTCTTCCCTTCTCTTTTAACCAATCAAGTAATTTAGCATAATGATCATTCAAACATTTATTTTTATATAGTGAATTGATCACACTCGATGCGGTAAACCAAATCTCATATTCACCACTATTTTTTACTCTCTTAAGAAAAAACCTCTCTAGCTCCTTGTAAGAGTTACGACTTAAAATTTCGTCACTGTCTTTAAAGTCAATGCCTTCAAACACTTTATGTAAAGAGTTATTGAGTAGGATAATGGACTTATATCGTAAATCACCAGGATTATTAGTTAAAATAAGATCAGCATTTATTTCAACTGGCAATAAAATTTTCGTTACTGTTAAAGCACTATAAGAGTTAACTAATATACTTAGTAATATACATATAGGACACCCAATTGAGACAATCAGTGCTGTAAAAGAGCAAAAGCATAAAATGTTGTTCTTTTTATTTTTTCTTTTTACACGAGCATGTACGCGCTTAGATTGAAGTAACTTAAGAAAGTTTTTCTTTATACTCATTTACTTTTCTTTATATGAGGATTTGAAAAAACTTTCCCCTTTTTCCAGTGCGTGACACTGAGATCTAGCAGGCTTTGCCTGCAAATAATTTTTATATTTCTCATGAAAGCACAAACCAAAAGAAGAATCTCGATCCCATTGTCAAGCAATGGGATGACACCACAGCGGGAGGCAAACGTACAGTTGTGCGTCACACACTGGGATAATAAGAGAGAGTTTTGAGATGATACAATTGACATCACTCCCTATTATATCTACTTAGATTTTTTTTTAACATAAGTAGTACGTTCTTTGATCCTTGCAGCTTTCCCAAATAGCTTGCACAGATAATATAATTTTGCTCTACGGACCTTTCCCTTTCTTATCACTTGTACTGAAATTAATGCAGGAGAGTAAACAAAAAATTGTGATACTATACTTTCTCCATAACTTACCTTTCTAACTGAAAAAGAAGAGTGTAACCCACGATTTCTTTTTGATATACATACGCCTTCAAATATCTGTATACGCTCACCCGTACCATCAACTACCTTAAAAGTGACCTTCAAATCATCACCAGAACAAAAAACCGGCATCTCTTTGGTTAATCTTTGTACTTGTTGTTCGTTAAATTTCTCAAGCAAATTTGTCATTTATCATCTCCATTCAACAATTCAGGTCGACGTTCCTTTGTTCTAACATATGACTGTTCCCTTCTCCAATCACTTATTTTCCTGTGATTGCCAGACAACAGAACCTCAGGAACTTTGTACCTACTCCACTGCTCAGGCCTAGTATATTGAGGATATTCAAGCATACCACCACTATAACTAAAACTTTCTTCAGCAACGCTATCGAAATTATTTACTACACCTGGAAGAAGCCTAATACATGCATCAAGAACCACCATCGCAGCTGGCTCACCTCCCGAAAGTATATAATCTCCAATACTTAACTCATAAGGAGTATACACATCAATTACTCTTTGGTCAACACCTTCAAATCGACCACACAATATTGTTACATGAGGAATTTCTGTTAACTCTTTTGCAATTCTCTGATTAAATTTTGTACCAGATGGAGTCATATAAATAAATCTAGTATTTTTATGAGCAGAAAGCACATTATCAACTGCATTACCAATCACATCTGGGCGCATAACCATCCCTGCTCCACCTCCATATGGAACATCATCCACAGTTGAATGTTTATCTTTAGCAAAAGAACGAATATTTACTATTTCAAGATTCCATATTTTTTTTTCCAACGCTCTTCCAGCAAGAGAATAGTTCAAAAATCCGGGGAACATTTCTGGAAATATGGTTAATATTGTAACATTGAACGCCATTAAGGTTTATTTTAAGTTATTTGGGGCTATACTCTAAGAACAGTAAATTGATATGATACATAGTTAAATTAAATATGCCACTGAATAAAACGATATACGAAGGTAAAGCCAAAGTCATTATTGAAACTGAAGACTCATCAACTGTTATACAGTACTTTAAAGATGATGTTACAGCATTCAATAAGGAAAAATATGAAATTATTGAGGGCAAAGGAATAATTAATAATCATGTTAGTGCTTTTATCATGGAAAAGCTTGAAGAAGCAGGAATTAGCACGCACTTTATAAAAACTCTAAATGAAAGAGAACAGCTAGTCAAAAAGCTCAAGATAATACCTCTTGAGGTAGTGGTTAGAAATATTGCAGCTGGCAGCTTTTGCAAACGTTTTAATATCAAAGAAGGTGAGGCACTTACATCTCCTATAATCGAGTTTTTTTACAAAAATGATGACCTAGCTGACCCAATGGTGAATGAAAATCACATACTGTATTTTGATTGGCTATCTAGTAAAGAAATGGATGAAGTTAAAACTACAGCTTTAAAGATCAACAAAATCTTAGTCGACCTATTTTCAAATGCAAGTATATATTTAGTTGATCTCAAGTTAGAATTTGGCAAATTGATAAACAACAGCACTAAAATCATTTTAGCTGATGAAATCAGCCCTGATAATTGTAGGCTATGGGATAAAAATACGCATAAAAAGCTAGACAAAGATGTTTTCCGTTTAAATCTAGGAAACTTAAAGGAAGCATACTCAGAAGTTGCAAAAAGATTATCAGTAAAGTTATGCTAACTAAATACCACTCTATCAAGTAGAGGGTTACATGCTTCATCGAGTTTTCCAATAATCTCAATTTTTTCTCCACACTTTTGGAAATGGCTTTCCACATCCTTAACATTTGCGGGATCTAGAATCATCACCATACCAATACCACAATTAAATGTTTTTAACATTTCTCTCTTTTCTATTTTGCCTTTTTCTTTCAGCCATAAAAATATATCTGGCCATTTCCAGGAATTAATGTCTATGTTTGCAAATAAGTTTTTTGGAAGAATTCTTGGAATATTATCTATTAACCCGCCACCTGTTATATGCGCAACGCCTTTTACCTTTGGCATAATAGCCAACAAAGAATCAACATATATCTTTGTTGGCTCAAGTAATATTTCACCCCAAGGTTTATTATTCCATGGAGATATATCATTGTAATTTATACCTAAGCTTTTGAAAATATGGCGCACCAAAGAAAACCCGTTTGAGTGAATTCCATTTGATTCTAAACCGACTACACAGTCACCTGCTTTCATAGCGTTACACTTTGGAAGAATTTTACTTTTATCAACCACTCCAACCACAAACCCTGCAAGGTCATAGTGACCATTACCATACATTCCAGGCATTTCTGCAGTTTCTCCACCAACCAATGCTATTTTAGCTTGCTCGCACCCCTTTGCAATGCTTTGGATCACAGATACCAAAACATCTTTACTCAAAACGCCTGTTGCAAAGTAATCAAGGAAAAATAAAGGTGTTGCTCCTTGTGCAAGTAAATCATTTACACACATTGCAACTAAGTCTATACCTATAGTATCATGCTTATTTACCTCTTGAGCTATTAATAGTTTTGTGCCCACTCCATCAGTTGAGGAAACAAGTACTGGATGGTCGTATTTCTTGCTCAGCGAAGAAAAGTCAAACAATGCGGAAAATGATCCTACTTCACTAATTACTTCTTCTCCTTTAGTCTTTTCAATAATAGGTTTAACTTTTTTTATTAGTTCATTATATAGTTTAAGGTCTATTCCAGATTTAGCATAAGTACTCATAGCGCCTTCATAAATCTTATAATTATTAATACTACATTAATGCTTTGACACAAAAAGCGCAACGAAACTTTCTCTTAAATTGACTACTACGTGCCTACCAATATAGGGTTAACTTAAATCATTTATACTTTTATCCAATGAATAAAAACATAATGTTAATAACAGAATGCCTATCAGGACGAATTCTTCATGATTTTGCTAGTTCTATTCAAGGAATAGTGGGTGGATTGGAAGAGCTTGAAGAAAACAACCCTAATATGCAAAACGAAGCATTGTCATTGCTTAAAGAAAGCTCCGATGATTTAATATATAAATATAAAGTTATGAAGCAAGCGTATTCTCGTTCATCAGATAATTGCAGCTTTGTTAAGACTAAATCCAATATAGAAAATTATTTATTAAAAAAAAAGTAAAGCTTCAGTGGAGAGTAAGTGAATGCCCTACAGAAGACTTAATTGAAAGAATAAATAAGATAATCTCCAATATGGTGATAACTATAGTCAGTGCAGTAGCACAAATTGAATTAGTGTCTATTTTGCTGGCTAAAACAGAAGATAAAACACTACTAACTATAAAAGTAGAAAATGAACATAGATCAATAAGCACATCATTAGTGAGCAAGTTAACAAAAAAAAATGATATTCTTTTGGATACAAAAGACATTATTATCTATATGACTTCTTTACTGTTAGAACAGTATAACACTAAAATCAATTGCACTTGTGAAAGTAATTCACTGAATATAGGCTTAACTATAACTTGAGATGGCTTCATATTTCATAAAAAGGACTCGATACTATAAATTTGAATCTTGGATAAGGAAAGGAAAAATTTTGTGGAGTAACCTAGACATAAAATCTGTAGTTAATTTCTTTTTGAAAGTTACAGATTGCTAAAAATACTTAAACAACTAATTTTTATAACTTTGTACCAATAAAACTATTCCTACCTTTAATTATCAAACAGTAATGTATAGAACTACAAATTTTTGCATATTAAGAAATCTCTTAAGCGCGTATTTAAGTTGCACATCTGGCTACTGCAATCTCTCACTTCCAAGATAAAGTACCTTATTACCAAAAAAATTAAATTTAATTTTTGTAATCACTTAAGTCTAGTATTATTTTGTTAATATATCGTTCATTTGCATCCTTGATGATAAATTTTATACCATTTTTATAACTTATGACTTCACCCACAGAAGGTATTTTACCAGCAATTGAAAGAATCAAACCACTAAGTGTGGAGTAATCTTCTTCAGAGTCACGCAACTCTATTTTTAGACTTTCTTCTATATCCTTTATAAGGGTCCTTGCCGACATTTCAAACTTACTTTGAGATAATTCAGTAATGGTGTATTCTGAATTTACCTCATTCCCGTTATCAATGTTTGGTATTAATTCTTCTATAAGATCAGTCATTGAAATTAAACCATCAGTTCCACCATGTTCATCCAACACAATAGCTAAATATAATTTAGAAGATTTCATCATAACAAAAAGATCTGTTGTTTTCATCGAAGCTGGAACAAACAGTATATTTTGTTTAATATCTTCCAGGTTAAAATTTTTATTCCTATTGAAAATAACATCTTTTACGTAAAAAAAGCCTGTTACGTTGTCAAAGTCATTTATATAAGTTGGTATTTTAGTGTAGCAAGTGTTTTTCACCTTCTTTATTAACTCATCCTTACTTGATTTAATGTCTACTGAGCATATTTCCTTACGTGGAGTCATTATATCCATGATACTACAATCACGGAATTTTAATAGACTATTAAGTATGTCAAGATCTGACAGATCACCCATTAATGCCTCAGTCGCACACTTTTTTAACACAGAAGTTTTATTGAAGAGGAAGAGAAAAGTTCTGTATACTATTTTTTCTACTAAGGTTCTTTTCTTATTCAATTTATTCCCTTTAATGGTGAAAATGTCTTTAGATCAGATCTATCAAGAAAACTGTTATTAAATGTTTAATAAGCATGTGAATAATGTCAAATTAATTTGTGAATTATTTGTTAATATAAAATACTAACAATTGATCAACAACTTTCTCAAAGACATATACATAATTGTGTAACAATATATGATAGTAAAGTATTTTCCGTAAAAGAAAATTACTAACATTATAAATATCTTACTTATACACATAAATTATAAGGCAAAATCAATAGTATATAGAAGTTATTAACATATTTATCCACAAGTTAAGTAACACTAATTTTTACTGAATTTTAAGTTAATAACAATTTATTGATAGAACTATTATTACTACTATACTTTAGTATAGAAAAAAGTAGATAAAATAGATTGGAAAGCAACAAAACAGCGATAGTAAGAGTTATTAAGCAGAATAAGCCAAATAAAAAAGTACCTATTTGGTTAATGCGCCAGGCTGGTAGATCTCTTCCTGAGTATCGCAAAGCCGTAGAAAAAACGAGTAATTTCATGGAGATATGCTATAGCATAGATTTAGTGGTAGAGCTGACGCTACAGCCAATAAAAAGATTTGATATGGACGCAGCCATAATTTTTTCAGACATTTTAATAATAGCTGACGTTTTAGGTTGTGATGTGAATTTTATTCGCGGTGTGGGTCCAATAATAAAACCTGTGAAAAGCTCTGAGGAGTTAAAAAGTTCACAAGAATTTGAAACTAAAACCTTTCCAATCTTAAATGCCATCAGGAAAGTAAGAAGCCAATTATCAGAGGAAAAGTCCCTTATAGGCTTTGCTGGAGGGCCGTGGACGGTAGCTTCCTACATCATAGAGGGTGGTAGTAGTAAAACTTTTTCTAAGGTATTACATTTCTGTTCCCTAGAACTAGAAGAAGTAATTAAAAAAATAACAGAAGCGACAATTATTTATCTAATCAAACAGATAGAGTTTGGAGCAGATGTCATTCAGTTATTCGACAGCAATGCTGGTATATTGAAGGGAGAACTGTTTGAAAGATACGTCATCAAGCCAACAAAGGAAATTGTTTCAGCAATAAGGAGTAGATTTCCCAATTTCCCAATAATAGGATTCCCAAGGTCTGCTGGAAGTTTTTATAAGGCTTACTGCGAACAAACAGGCGTATCTGCAGTAAGTATAGATTATAATGTTCCAATAGAATGGGCAAAAGCAAATCTAAAAATTCCTCTACAGGGTAACCTTAATCCTAGTCTTTTGGCCTACAATAAGTCAGAAGCAATTGAAGAAGCAAAGCGTATAATAGATTGTTTTAGAGGGTTACCTTTTATATTTAATCTTGGACATGGAGTGCTTCCTGATACTCCAATTGAAAATATTGCTGCATTAGTGGAGCTGGTAAGAAATTACTAAAACCCTTCCAAGACAAGCCTTTTAATTTTTTCTACATCCAGCTAAATCGCGCTTGTTAGCGCATTATCAATTTACATTATTAAAACTCGCTATACGGGTATTTATTTGCCTTTTTCAATTTATTAAACTTTTTTATATCTATAGTTAATATATTTTAGAATATAAAAACACCAACCTTTATGTAAAATAATAAAACTTCTAGCTTTTTTGTTGTGTAGAGTTTATCATTTTTATTTAACTTTAGTGAGATTATGTCAGACCTTGCAAAGAGGATGTCTCTGATAAAACCATCGCCTACAATTGCTGTGACCGATAAGGCAAATAGATTAAAAAGCGAGGGAAAGAAAATTTGCGTTTTAGCTGCGGGAGAGCCGGATTTTGACACTCCAGATCATATAAAAAAGGCAGCTATTCAATCGATAAATGAAGGCAAAACTAAATATACTGCTGTTGATGGAACGCGTGAGCTTAAAGAGGCGATAATCAATAAGTTAAAAAGGGATAACAATCTAGAATATACACTGAATCAAATTTGTGTCGGCGCTGGCGCTAAGCAGGTGTTATTCAACTTATTTATGGCAACAATTAACCCTGGAGATGAAGCTATAATACCAGCTCCTTATTGGGTTTCGTATGTTGATATGGTAAGCCTTTTTGGCGGTCTGCCAATTGTTGTGGAGTGCAAACAAAACTTTAAGCTGACACCGGAGTTACTGGAAAGCAATATAACTGAGAAAACTAAGTGGTTAATTCTTAACTCACCAAATAATCCGGCAGGAATTGTCTATACATATGATGAATTGAAAAGCATAGCGCAAGTATTGCTTAAACATCCACATGTGAATGTTGTTACAGATGATATTTATGAGCACATAGTATACGACGAAAAGTTTTTTACCATTGCTCAGGTTGAGCAAAAACTTTATGATAGAGTTTTTGTGGTCAATGGAGTATCAAAAGCCTATGCAATGACGGGCTGGAGAATAGGCTATATTGCAGGTAGGAGTGATATAGTAAAAGCTATTTCTACACTGCAGTCTCAAAGTACCTCTAACCCAAATTCAATAGCACAAGCGGCAGCAATTGAAGCGTTAAACGGTGATCATAGTTTTTTGAAAGAAAGAACAAAAATCTTTAGGGACCGTAGAGATTTTGTAGTAAAAAAGCTAAATTCTGCTTCAGGTTTGTCAGCATCTATTCCACAAGGTGCATTCTATTTGTTTGTCTCATGTGAAGGTTTGTTGAATAAGAGCACGAAAAGTGGTAAAGTAATAAATAGTGATCTTGATTTCGCCGAATATTTATTAGAAGATCATTTAGTTGCTGTTGTTCCAGGAATTGCATTTGGTCTGAAAAATTTTATCAGAATTTCTTATGCAACCTCTCAGGAACAATTAGAAATTGGATGTGATAGTATTACTAAAGCATGCGAAATGCTAAGGTAACTTTTTAATATTCCTATGTATGATATTTCAGTAAGATAGAGTTGATTTATGGCTTGGGTGTATTTGCTATTAGCTGGTTTGGTTGAAATAATATGGACCACAGCACTGAAATATAGCAATGGCTTTACTCGTTTTATACCTGTAGTAATTATTTTAGTTAGCGGTTCTGTGAGTCTTTACTGGCTATCGTTAGCAATGAAGTCTATTCCTCTTGGAACATCTTATGCAGTTTGGACTGGTATAGGCTCTATAGGTGCAGCGATAATAGGAATAATGTTTTTTAATGACCCAGTAAATTTGGGGCGTTTATTTTCCCTTGCTTTGGTAGTGCTGGGTATCATAGGATTAAAAGTATTTTCCAATTAAAAAAAATTAAGTACGTCTATTTTACCATTTCAGGACTTTTTACTAAAGTTGCTTTGGATTTTTCAGTTCTCGAAGAGGGCATTCCTATTGATTTAGAAAGTACCTTTCTAATGTTCAATATTTCATTTTTCTCATTTTGTTGGATTAAGTTAATATCGTTTATTTTATTCACTAAATCTTTTCCTTCCTTTAAAATTTTTAAATCGCTTTCGTTGATGTGATGCTCATCGTTAAATTCTGCAACGATCTCTTTCTTCTTTGGATGAGTGTTTAAGAATTCCATCACCTGATATTTGGCGAAGGCTTGAACAAATTTCTTATTAAATCTTGAATCGTTATGTAATTCTTCTAGGCTTTCATCATATTGTTTTGCTTCGTTTATAGTAAGCTTTATTATTTCTTCTACGCTTCTTAAGAGTTCCCTGTACAACTTGTCGTATCTATTGCCTGTGTGTGCGGTAAATGTTTGTTCAATGTATTTTGTTGTGTAGTTTTGTAGTGTGTTGTCTGCTGTGTTTATATTCATTCACTCACCTTGCTTTTATATTATATTTTACACACGAAAAGGTTAATATTTAGTTAACTGCAGCGTTTCTGATACTGAATTTCATTGAAAATTATATTATTTAAAATATAATTGTTATCACGAAATAAAAGCGTAAGTAAAATGAATTTTGTAACAAAACTAAAACTTATAGTAAAAAAAATAAAGCTTAAGATGAACAAGGGTAAAATTATAAAAATCCTTATCATCTGTGGTATAATTTTTTTCATATACCTTATCCATGAACCAGTTATAGATATGCTAAAAGGTCTCTTTTAGCAAGATACTCGGATTAGAGTAGCTATCTACAAAAGTGTTGCTCCTTGCTGATAAAATACATATAATCCTGTTTTAAGGTAATATTAGGATTGCAGAGAAACTTTTTCATATGGTTATTAGCATCATTGTTCTATGCGTACCAATATATATTGCGTGTAATTCCAAACATAATCGCACCTGAGTTAATAACGAAATTCAACATAAGTATTACAGACGTTGGTCAATTTGGTGGGCTATATTATATAGGCTATACGCTTGCTCACATACCTGTTGGTCTTGCCCTTGATAGATTTGGGCCAAAGTTTGTTTTGCCTGCATGTATTGTCTTAACGTTTACTGGGACATTACCACTAATATGCTTTGATCAGTGGTATTACTCAATACTTGGTAGAATGATTGTCGGAATTGGATCGTCTGCTTCAGCAATTGGACTTTTCAAAGTTGCAAGCATGTATTTTTCACAAGAAAAATCAGCAAGAATGGCTAGCTTATCTATAATAATAGGGTTATTAGGAGCTATTTATGGTGGATTACCTCTAGACTTCTTGCTCAATAAATTTGGTTGGAATTATGTTATATACACTTTCTCAGCATTTGGTTGTTTACTTGCTCTGCTGTTGCTTTTAATAACGCCAAACAGTAACATAGAGGAGAGTAGAAATGACAACATACTTCAAGATTTAAAAACTGTACTTTTCAATAAACATATCATTCTAATCAGCTTTTTTGGGGGCTTGATGGTTGGGCCACTAGAAGGTTTTGCTGATGGTTGGGCAAAAGCGTTCTTATGTGAAGCATATCAAATGAACGGAGATTTGGCATCTTCACTTTCCTCTCTCATGTTCATAGGCATGGGGGCTGGATCATTCTTTCTCGCTTATTTACTGGAGAAGTATCCAGACAAACATTACGAGGTGATTATTGCGTGTTCTTTTGCAATGATCGCTAGCTTTCTTTTGCTTTTTACACAAGTTGGCGGTTTATATATTGCATTACCTACACTTCTTGTTATCGGCTTTGCATCTGGGTATCAGGTAATTACTATTTACAAGGCAATAAGTTATGTAAACAATAACTTGGTAGGCTTGGCCACAGCTGTATCAAACATGATAGTTATGGTTTTTGGCTATTTTTTTCATACTGGAATTGCAAAAATAATAGACTTATGTTGGAATGGAACGGTAATACAAGGAAATCCTTTGTATGGTACTGAATTGCTCGTAAAAGCGATATCAATTATTCCTGTATGTCTGCTTTTGGCTGTTTTTGGATTTATGTGGTTAAGGAAAAGGTCTTATGACAATTGCTTCAGAAAGGATTTGTAACTCTGAAAATAATTTAAAGTCTTGTGATAATGAAGTTTATCTATCTATAGAGAAGGAACTGCAGCGTCAAAGATCGCAGTTGCAATTGATTGCATCGGAGAATTTTGCAAGTAAAGCAGTGATGGAAGCACAGGGTTCTTTTCTGACTAATAAATATGCAGAAGGTTATCCTGGTAAAAGATATTACTGTGGCTGTGAGTATGTAGATGAAGTTGAAAATCTGGCTATAGAAAGGCTTTGTAAGCTGTTTGGTGTTAAATTTGCAAATGTTCAACCTCACTCTGGTTCTCAGGCAAATCAAGCAGTGTTTGCTTCACTACTTACTCCGGGTGATACAATACTTGGATTGTCACTGAATTGTGGTGGACATTTAACTCATGGTGCAGCACCAAACCTTTCTGGTAAGTGGTTTAAGTCGATCCAGTATACAGTTAATAGAGATACTTATCTACTCGATATGGATGAGGTGGAGAGGTTAGCGCTGGAGCATAAGCCAAAATTAATTATTGCTGGTGCCTCTGCTTATCCAAGAGAAATAGATTTCGAGCGCTTTCGCGAAATTGCGAATAAAGTTGGTGCATATCTGCTTGCAGATATTGCTCACTATTCAGGGCTTATTGCTGCAGGTTGTTACCCATCACCTGCCAAATATGCGCATGTTATAACTTCAACAACTCACAAGACTCTACGAGGTCCTCGTGGCGGATTGGTAATGACAAATGATGAAGCATTACATAAAAAAATTAGGTCTGCGGTTTTTCCAGGGTTGCAAGGTGGGCCGCTTATGCATGTGATAGCTGCAAAAGCTGTTGCATTTAAAGAAGCATTAGCGCCAGAGTTTAAAACTTATAGCAAGAAAATCTTGGAAAATGCGAAAGTACTAGCTCAAGAATTGCAAAAGCATGGACTCGACATTATAACCGGTGGCACTGACTCTCATATAGTGCTGGTGGACTTAAGATCGCAAAAATTGACTGGAAAGGACGTTGTAGATAGCCTTGAGAGGGCTGGCATTACCTGCAATAAAAACTCCGTGCCGTTTGACACAGAAAAACCAACCATTACTTCAGGGCTCCGTTTTGGTACCGCTGCTGAGACAACACGCGGACTTGAGAAAAAAGATTTTAAAGAGATAGCTGATCTGATAAATGAAATAATTCAGGGATTAATTGATGGAAATAGCCCTGATGTTGAAAAAGCAGTGAAAAATAAAGTTGAAAGTATTTGTAGTAATTTTCCTATTTATTAATTTATTTAGCATTGGAATTTCCTTCCTTTACTTTGGATTAAACTATTGTATAGTGATTTTATAGCTCTTTAATTTTATGATAAATGTACCTAGTATAGAGAGTTGTGATTTTCACAATAAAAATGTTCTACTCAGGGTCGACTTCAATGTTCCTATAAAAAATGAAAGAATTTGTGATGCCACTCGTATTTTGAGAGCTCTACCTACCATTCAATATTTAGCAAATGCAGGTTCAAAAGTTATTATTATCTCACATTTTGGGCGTCCAAAAGCAAAAGACAGTAACCTATCGCTAAAAAACGTAGTTGAAACTTTATCGCGGCTGCTAAGCAAAGAAGTGAAATTTATTGATGATTGTATTGGTGAGAGAGTACAAAGAGCAATAAATGCGATGGATGGAGGAGATCTAATATTACTAGAGAATCTGAGGTTTTATAAAGAAGAAGAGCAGAATGATTCAAATTTTGCTAAACAATTAGCATCTCTAGCAGATATATATATAAATGATGCGTTTTCTTGCTCTCACAGAGCTCACGCTTCTATTTCACGCATTACGGAATTTTTACCTTCTTATGCAGGATTTTGCTTGCAAGATGAGCTAAAGTATCTTGAGCAAGCTATATCGTTTGACGCTAAACCTATTACTGCGATAGTTGGTGGAGCTAAAATATCAACTAAAATAAAAATGCTTATAAAGCTAGCAGAAAAGGTTGATTACCTTATTCTGGGCGGCGCAATTGCTAATAATTTTTTGTTATTTAATAAAGTTAATATAGGCAAGTCTTTTTTTCAAAATGGCGTTGATGATCTTCTGCACGATATTGTTGAGACGGCAAATAAAAACAATTGCAAAATAGTTGTGCCAGAAGACGTTTTGGTTGCAGTAAATTCTGATTATAGCACTGGCGTTTTAAGAAAAACCGAATCCGTTTTGGATGATGATATAATTTTAGATATCGGACCTCAAACTTTAAGCACAATAAGCGGTATAATAGCAAGCAGTAAAACTCTGCTGTGGAACGGACCTATTGGTGTTTTTGAACATTCAGCTTTTGCAAATGGTACAGTAGAGGTGATGAGAGTAGTAAGTGATTTGACACACGAAGGAAAATTAACCAGTGTAATAGGAGGAGGAGATAGTCTATCTGCAATAAATACTGCAGGTCTTGCCGATAAAGATTTTACATATATTTCAACTGGTGGGGGAGCGTTTTTAAGTTGGCTAAGTGGTGATGAGATGCCAGGACTGCGATCAACATTAGATTAAAACTTTTTTAAGTTGTTGCTTATACCCTAGCTTCTTTATGAATATGATTATGTCGAAAATAGCTAAGTTAATCTTGTGCTTAATAATACCAGTAATAGGATTTGTTTTTTACATTAAGGAGCATTATCTCAACGATACAAATTCACAAATTAGCTTTGAGCCGTTTTTCAAAACAGATTCTTCAGATCCAGACTATATTCCACCACTTCCAGAGTTGACTGATTTTGATAGAGGAGTGTTAAGGGTTTGTGGAGATTGGGGAACACACCCTGATGAAGAAGATTTCAGAATTTTACTTGATTGTCCGCAGCATCAAGAAGTGCTGAAAAGGATATACGATAAGCTCGATCATCAAGTGGCTACACCAAATGCAGGCTTGGGGTTATTTAAAGATGAATTGACTAAGATTTGGTTTACAAATAGCGGAGTTGAGAAAGAAACTATAGGATTTGGACATATTTTTTGTGGTGAACCAGATAGATTGGGACTTGGTGGTATGCATTTTGTAGGTAGATATGTTGAGGCTCAAGAAAATAAGTGGGCGGGCGCAATTTGGGGTAATAAATCTCTGTGCAATAAATTAGATATTAAGCCACCTGTTTACACGTTTGGAATGAAATACTTAGGTAAGGGTGGAGAAGTAAAAGTTAAGTGCCCAAATGGGTATGCACATAACCTTCATGCTGATGATATTTTAGTTTCTGCAACTAAGGCGTTTAAGGAATTGGGAGAAGATGGAATGTGTCTGTATAAAATGGAAGATGCCAATTATCAATCAGTGTTTGTGAGAAAGAATGACACTATACTCACATTCTATCCTGACTTAACACCAAAATGTAATGATAAGAGTATTAATTGTAGCTGTAGCAAGTCTTGATTGGCTGAAAAAAAGTAAACATTTTATGTGTGTTATGCTAATTTAGTTATATTAAGGGCAATTTGTAGAGCTACATGAAACTTATAGTAAAAAAATGTTTGTCTGTTTTATTTCTGTTGCTGCTTGTAGCGCCTCTTTTATATGGACAACAATCTTGTTTAAGTGATATTGAGAACGATTTTCAAGATTTGAAAACATCATTAAAAAATCCAATATTTTTAGATCCTGCACCGAGTTTAAATTATGATGATAGAGAAGGCAAAAAAGTGTTGATGGTGGTGGTGCACCATACCGAATCACCAACATTAAAAAGTACAAAATACGCATTAAATTCTTCAGGGATATCAGTACAGCTTATTGTTGATAGAGATGGTAGCATTACTCTGATGGTTCCACTTGAAAAACGAGCATGGCATGCTGGTATAAGTTATGCGAAAGTTCAAGTAGATAATGTGGTTGAAGAGCTACGAAAACTGAATGATTATTCTATAGGTATAGAGATTGTAAACACAGGGCTTGAGCCTTTTCCAGAAGAGCAAATGAAATCTGTCAAAGATCTGATTTTGTACCTCATGAAGCGCTTTAAGATTAGAAAAGATATGATATTTAGTCACGCTGAGATAGGCACTATAGTGTACAACTCAGCAATTGAAGGTTACGCAATGCGTAAGCCTGATCCACATAAGTTATTTGATTGGCAGTTATTAGAGAAAAGTGGTATTGGATTGCATATAGGTGATAGAATCAGTCCTCAAGACGCAGAACAAAAAGTAAATGAGGTTTTGTATAAGGTAGGTGATAAGAGTGAAAATATTTTGAAATTAAAAAAAAGGTTGAACAATTTTTTTTATAAAATACTGCCTTGGAATGATAAAGAAGGTAACGCTGACAATAATGCTGATTACTCAAATGAGTTTGATGGGAATTTTGCGTGGGTTATTAATCAGTTTTCAATGCATCATTTGCCGAAAGAGATTAGAAAAGACTTGCCTCTAAAATTAGAACAGGAAGATATTTTGCCTGAATTTTTAAGCGAATATGGCAATTGTGTTTTCAACAGATTCACATCTTTTAATAATAAAATTGAATCAAGTTTACAACCACCATTTTTGAATGAAGAGGATTACAAGCGTTTATTATCTTCTCTTGCAGAATATGAAAATAATATTTCTTCTAGTGCATTTGCTATGCTCATGTACAAGATTAAGCTATATTACGACTCTTATCTAAGGTATAATATAAGATCCTCGCTTTATATTCCATTTAAGCTTAATTCATTTGAGAAGCTAGATGTTTTAAAGAATGAAATATTGTCTTTTAAGTCTATAAGCCCTGAAAAGGCTATAGAAGTTTCGAATTTAATTAATGGATTTAGGTCAGAAGTTTTATCTGATTTCCAAAACTTTGAGAAGCAGTGGTTTCAAGAATTTAAGGACACTTGGAAACAAAAATTTATACCGAATATGGAAAAGCAAATGTCTTGGACTGCGCTGCATGAAACTGTGTTGGAATATTTAGAAAAGGCGAAGAAAGAAGTCTAATGAGTATTACAATGGCCAGATGTATGGGCAGAGGAAAATATTGGATGAATTACAAGCACTACGTTTTTTTACTTATGCTAACAATTTTTTGTGGTGAAAACTATTTATGGTTCAACCTGAACAAGATAATTCAAAGGTTGCAATTACACGTAGGATATAAAAAAATTTCTAAATGAGACTCATGTGGTATTGGGATGACAGAGTTTAAAAAATAAGTTACTTTTTTATTTTTGGTAGAAAGTAACCCATGGGTATAAAAATTGCACCTTCTATACTTTCAGCAGACTTTGCAAAATTAGGAGAGGAAGTAAAAAGAATTAGCGACTTAGATGTAGATTATATACACATAGACGTTATGGATGGAAATTTTGTTCCAAATATTACAATAGGTCCGAATGTTATCTCTGCAATACGTAAATATAGCAATCTTCCTTTTGATGTACACTTAATGGTTAAATCTCCTGGTGACCATATTGAAAGCTTTATAAATGCTGGTGCTGATATTATCACTATACATGCAGAAGCAGAGATACATCTTGAGAGGCTAGTAAAAAGGATAAAATCATATAAAAACATAAATGATACAAAAAAAACAATACAAGTTGGAGTTTCAATTGTTCCTTCAACTTCTCCAAGCGTGCTTGAATATATAATAGATGAGCTAGATATTGTGCTAATTATGACAGTCAATCCTGGATTTGGAGGACAGGAGTTTATTCATTCGCAGTTGAGTAAGATATCTACCGTGAAGAAAATGATACAAGAACGTAACCTTAAAACGCAAGTTTCAGTAGATGGTGGAGTTAACTTTTCTAACGCAGCTGATATAATAAAAGCAGGTGCAAATATATTAGTTGCTGGATCAGCAATATTTAAAGCTGAAGACATGAAAAAGGCTATAAACGATCTTAAAAATCTTGCGTTATAACCCTACAGACCCCAACTATGGATTAGCCAGCAAAGAAAGGCATAGAAATAGAGGGCTTTTTCGACTGCATGGAATAGGAAATCAGAACAGAAAAAACATGAATTAGGAAATTTGTTGGCGATCTGTGTCTTGTGTGCTCAATCTCAAATTTGTTTTTCAAGGAGTCGAAAACAGTCTCAATAATCGATCTTTTCCTTAGTAAAATCTTCTCTTTAAGTGTAATGAGTACGTTTTTCATACCTTTTTTTACTTTAGTGACGAGTTTTAGGCCTCTATCGAAGAGTCTCTCAAAGAGCTCTTTCTTTATATAGCCCTTATCTCCGAACAAAAGTCCGGTCAGTCTTTTAGTAAGAATTGGCAAAGGTTTTCTGTCATCAACATTACCTTTAGTTAGAGTAAGAGCTTGAATTTCTCCAATTTCATTAATTACCAAGTGCAATTTGAAGCCAAAAAACCAACCGTATGTGCTCTTACTAATTTCTGCCAAACCATCAAAAACTTTGTTCTTGGAGATCCTTTTTTTGTGGCAAACAGCGATTGTAGAAGTGTCTATGTAAGGAATACCTGTCATTTTTGCTTGTTTGCAGAACCATTGCAAAAGTAATGCTAAATACCATAAAACTCGTGATTTAAGAGCGATAAATCGGTCATATGTTGGCAATTTAGAAAATTCAGATTTATAAAGCGGCAGATAAAGTAGGTAAAAAGCTTTGAAATTTTTGCAAGGGGATTGATGGTATAATAGAATTATGGTGAGAATTTCCGAAGTCTGCTACTCTAGTGGGTTTTCTGCCTTATTTAATCCATAGTTGGGGTTACAGATAACACAAACCATTTTTGTTATCTTGTCAGTTTTAAAAATTCCTATTATCCCAGTGCTTCGACACTGAGATAATAGAAAGTAAGTTCAACCTCAATAGAAACCTGATGACGAGTCATTATTACCAAATTTTGGTCTGTTTCTATTACTAAAACCAGAACGAGGACGAGTAGGTCTATTACTATGATAATTCTCTCCAGGTTTTTTATTAAACGAGTTGTTATAATAATTATCCCTATTATTTAAACCATCTCTCCTTTCTTCATTGTAAAGCTTACCTTCAAAAAATTCACCTGTTTCTTGATCAACACGACGTCTTGATAATTTTGGACATCCACCTTTTTCAAAGTCAATTATCAAAGCTTTGAAGGTATCACCCTGTTTAAGTATATCCTCAATGGACTCTACATGTTGATTAGCTACCTCGCTTATATGCATTTTTCCTTTTCTTCCATTAAGAAGTTCTAACTCTACAATAGACTTCTCTATCTTTACAACTTTAGCATCAATTATAGAACCTTGTTCTAGTTCTGTTATTGAATCAATCATCATATCCTTTGCAGCTTCAGCTTCAGTACTACTAATGGCAAAAACAGAAACTTTACCGTCATCCGCTATTTCAATTTTTGCATTACTTCTTTCACATACACTGCGTATATTTTTTCCTTTAGCACCAATAGCTGCAGAAATTTTATCTTTATCTATATAAAACGATAACACTCTTGGTACATGATCTTTTATATCCTTACGATGTTCTGAAATTACTGCATTCATTTTTTCTAAGATATGTAATCTTCCGACTTTTGCTTGTTCTAAAGATTTTTCAACAATTTCAAAGCTTATACCAGGAATTTTCATATCCATCTGCAGTGCTGTAATCCCTTCACTAGTTCCTGCTACTTTGAAATCCATATCACCAAGATAGTCTTCATCGCCCAGTATATCAGAAAGTATTATATGCTCATTTTTGTCTTTGATGAGACCCATAGCAATTCCTGCAACGGGAGCCTTTATTGGCACACCTGTATCCATTAATGCAATTGAAGTTCCACAAACTGTTGCCATAGAAGAAGAACCATCAGATTCCATAATCTCAGATACTACCCTTATTGTATAAGGAAATTCAGATTTATCAGGTAAAACAGGATGAATTGCTTTCCAAGCAAGTTTACCATGACCAATTTCTCTCCTTCCTGGTGCGCGTATAGCAGAAGCCTCTCCAACAGCAAATGGAGGAAAATTATAATGCAACATAAAATGTTCACGTCTATCCCCTTCAATGTCATCCACAATTTGCTCATCTTGTGTAGTACCAAGAGCAGTAACAACTAATGCCTGAGTGGCACCCCTTGTAAATAGCGCAGAACCGTGAGTCTTTGGTAGAATGTCAGCCTCAATTTCTATCTGGCGTATTTCATCGTACTTACGGCTGTCTATCCTCACACTTTTCTTTCTAATCATTTCACGCACTAAAGATCTTTCAAAGCTTTTTACTGCATAAGTAATTAACTTTTCGTCTTTTCCAGCCTCTTTAAGAGTATTCAATATATTATTCCTGACCACTTCTAGAGCTTGAACCCGCTCTTGTTTTACTGTTTTTGAATATGCTTCTTCAAAGTCTTTGCGATATTTCTCAAGTTCTTGAGTTATACCTGATATATCAACAGGAGCAAAGCTTTCAGGTTTATTGCCTACTGTATCAGCAAATTCTTTTATAAGCTTAATAACAGGTTGAAGATGTTCATGGCCGAATTTTATTGCACTCAAAACATTTTCTTCAGAGAGCTCTTTGACTTCCGATTCGACCATTAAGATCGAATTTTCATCACCAGACAAAAACAGATCCAAGTTGCTTGCTTTCATCTCTTGAACGGAAGGATTGAGTATATAATTGTTATTTTCATCACAACCGACTATAACTCCAGCTATAGTAAAGTGGAAAGGAACACCAGAAATTGCAAGAGCTGCGACGGTACCTATCAATGCTGGTACTTCAGGAGAATTGACCGTATCGTAAGTTAATAGATTACATACTACACTAATTTCATCATGAAAACCTTCAGGAAATAACGGTCTTATACTTCTATCTATTACTCTTGAAATTAAAGTTTCTCTATCAGATGGTTTTCCTTCTCTTTTGAAAAAACCACCAGGAATCTTACCCATGGCATAACTTTTTGCAATAAACTGCACATTTAAAGGGAGAAAATCAACACTTTCTTCCTTCTTTTTTCGTACAACAGTGACTAAGATAGAAGTATCTCCATAATTTACAACTACCGAACCATCAGCTTGACGTGCTATTTTCCCAGTTTCTAAAGATAAGGTACGCCCCTCCCAATCTATAGATTTTTTTATAATTTCAAACATACAAAATTCCTCGATTATTTTCTAATGCCTAACTTCTCTATTAACTCTTGATAGGCTTCATTACCAAATTTACGTTTTATATAATTTAAGTGCTTGCGCCTTCTACCTATCAATACAAGTAAACCGCGCTTAGAATTATGGTCATGCTTATGCGTTTTAAAATGCTCAGTTAAATTACTGATTCTCTCGGTTAAAATTGCACACTGTACAAAAGATGAACCTGTATCATCTTCTTTAATTGCATATGTACTAATCAAACTTTTTTTCTTTTTGGATGTTATTGACATCTAAACCTCATTTCAAAATATTAAAAACACGAACAGGCTTCACATAACCATGAGTAAAACTGCAAATTGCAATGGGCACATCACCCACTATCGTACAAAAAAATATCATAATTCTTTAAACCACGCAAGTTATTTAATATAATTTCTTGACCTTTTCTGATTTTCTCCGCCTCCTCCAAGGAAATTTCAACTTTGAACATCGATTTTAAAGCAGATTCAATGGGGATGATGAAACTTTTTGTATTACCTCCATCATCTTCTGCCATCCCAGTGTCAAGCACTGGGATCAAGCTTATTGCATCACGAACATTGTTTTTGACATATGCTCCTAGAATCTTTTGTCCATTACATGATTTGTAAGTATTTGTATATCTCGATCCCAGTGCTTGACACTGGGATGACATCGGAGAGTAAGTTGTTGTGTTTTTTTTAGTAAGTTGCTCAATTGTCACTGATTCATCTTCCTTAAAATCACCTACCATCGTTCTTCTTAATTGTGTAATATGTCCAAAACAATTTAATGCAATGCCAAGATCCCGAGCAATTGATCTTACATATACGCCGCTACCGCAGATCATAGAAAGATCGGCACTATTATTTATGGTGTCCAAAAATATCATCTTCAGTTCATGTATTTTGACTTGTCGAGGTTTTATATTTACCTTTTGCCCACTTCTTGCTAATTTATATGCTCTTGCTCCCTTGATTTTTACTGCTGAAAATTGAGGAGGAGTTTGTGTTATCTCACCAATAAAATCCTTAATCACACAATTTATTTGGTTATATTCAGGTTTTATAGTGCTAGTTCTAATGATATCACCACCCAAATCATCCGTAGTTGTTTGCTTTCCCCATTTGATTGTGAAATTGTATGCCTTTAAGTTACAAGATAAATACGGTATAGTTTTTGTTGCTTCACCAAGAGCGATCGGTAATATACCTGAAGCCAAAGGATCAAGTGTTCCCAAATGTCCGGCTTTTTTTATTCCAAAAATCCTTTTAATTTGAGTTACAGCTTGTGCAGAACTCATTCCTATTGGTTTATCAAAATTGAGCCAACCATTTATCATATATCAATCTTATATAATTAGTAACAATTTAGAAAGTAGGTAAAATATTAATTTGTTAATATAAAATTAATTTTATTATTAATCTTAGCTAAGTAATTATGACTACAAGTATATGGAAATTAAAAAACATAGTGCCTATAACAAAAATGGGTGTTGAAGCTACATTTGCAATTGCATCTTTAGCAACAGCAATAACAATAATACGGAATCTTAAAGGAACTCCTCCACCTTTAGTTTTTTTAGGTCCTAGTGGCCCTGAGCTTGCAATTTTTATTATTTGTCTCTTTGCTGCAATTGCAGTTCTATTTATTGCAGCTATATATTTTGCTGCAGCAGCTTGTGCTTCATATCAGCAAATGCATAAGAATGAAGAAATAAGTGAAGCTAAAGCAGGCGCTGAAACAGCAGCTAAAACAGAAATTGAAGAAAAAATTAAAGATTTAGCTACTAAAGCTGAATTGAATAACAAAGCTGATATATCTGCGCTGGATGCAAAAGCTGACAAGACTGAGTTGAATAATAAAGCTGACAAGTCTGAAGTGACTAACAAATTGGATTCAGGTAAATTTAGTGAAGCACTTAAGAATTCATTGGAAGATCCTCAAGTTGTTCAAATATTTGAAAGTAAAGGATTTCAAAAAAACTAAATGGTAAAGAGGTAGAGACTTCTACCTCTTTCTTTCAAGAATATAAAACTACTATACTCTATCCCACATTTCAACTACATCCTCACTGAACTCTATTATCTCTACTTTTTTGAACTGATAACAGTTGTTAATGAATTGAATTCCTAAATTCCCTATAAAAGGAGTGGCATCGTTGCCTAAAATTTTACCACTACGGCAGATTATCAGCCTGTCGATTAAATTATACTTCAGTAGCTCTGTAATTAATATTCCTCCACCTTCAACTAATAACCTTGTTATACCAATTTCTGAAACAAGTTTTGATGCCATGTCCTTTAAGCAGACTTTGCCAATAACATCAGGTTCCGATGTCATTCCAGCGCGTGACCAGTTTTCATTATGCAATTGCTTGAAGTTTTCTGGTCTGGGCACTGGGATGACAGGAGGTGTATTAACTATCAAATAATTAATGTCTTTTATTTTTCTCTCTACTTCCTTATTTGTGATTACCCAAGTTATTACTTTGTCTGCAGTTTTTGCAATATTATGCTCTTCCTTCAATCTCCCTTGGCTATCGATAATTAGCCTTATTGGCGACCTGTCTTTGAGTCTTGGTAATCTGCAAGTTAAGAGTGGATCGTCACTAACAAGGGTATTGCTGCCAATCATAATTGCATCGTATTTTGCTCTGAGTTCATGCACCCAATTTCTTGTATCTTCACTTGTTATCCATTTGCTGTTGCCTGTAAGTGTTGCGATTTTCCCATCAAGAGTTGTTGCGATTTTGCAAGCTATGAATGGTCTGTGAAGTTTTTTGGTGGTAAAAAAGCCAACATTCAGCTTCTCTGCTTCTTTCTGCATAATACCTTGTTTTACTTCAATTCCTGCATCTACTAAGGCTTTTATGCCTCTGCCTAAAACTCTATTATCTGGGTCAATTGCTGCAATCACTACCTTTCTTATTTCTGATTTTATGATTTCTGCAGTGCAAGGTTCTGTAACTCCAAAGTGGCAACATGGTTCGAGAGTGACGTACATAACTGCACCATGAGTTAAGTCTTTAGCATTTTGTAAAGCAACTACTTCTGCATGTGGACGTCCACCGATTCCTGTGTAGCCTTCACCGATCACTATACCGTCTTTTACAATGACACACCCAACAGCAGGGTTTGGTGCAACACTTCCAAGACTTTTTTCTGCAAGTTTTAATGCGATCGACATGAAATAATCATCAGTCATTAGAAAGAAGTCATTTCGTATGAGGTATCAAAAATTCTTCTGTGTTCGTGTATGGCAAATCTATCTGTCATACCTGAGATATAATCACATATTATTACTGAACGCTGAGATTCACAAGCAAGCTTGTTCCACTCTATAGGTAATAACCCTGGGTTTTCATAAAAGCATTGAAAAAGCTCCTGTACTATACGTTTTGCTTTGTTCATTGTTCTATTCAATTTGTAGCTTCTGTATATTTTTTCCATGTTAAATTTTTTTATCTCTTTTGTGGCATTTGCAATTTCTGGTGAAAATGTGACTAGCATTATATTTAGACCTCTTACATCTTCTACGCTTTTTATTTTGTGATCTTCAATATTTCTTTCAGTCTGAAAAACGACATCATTTATCATAATTCCTATAGTTCTACTCAGTGATTCATGTATGAGTTTGCTCTGAGGCAAGTCTGAGTATTCACTCCTTACGCCTTTAAACATTTTGCCAATTAAGGGAACATTAAGCAAATCTTCGATGGTTACTAAATTTGCCCTGAGTGCATCATCAAGATCGTGAACACTGTAAGCAATATCATCGGCAATTGAAGCAACTTGTGCTTCAATGCTTGAAAATTCCTCAAGTTTTAGATCATATTTTTCATTATATTTTAATAACAGCTGATTATTTGTAGAAGACTCCGCGTTTTGACCAAGCAAGGGACCGTTATGCTTTGCAACACCTTCAATCACTTCCCAACTTAGATTCATGCCATTAAAGTCAGCATGTTTTTTTTCAAGATAAGTTAAAATCCTTATAGCTTGAACATTATGATCAAACTTATACTTCTCCTTATCAACTTGAACTAGAGCATCCTCACCTGTGTGACCAAATGGAGGATGACCAAGGTCATGTGCAAGCGCTATGCATTCAGTGATGTCCTCATCTAATCTAAGCCTGCGTGCGATGGATCTTGCAATTTGTGCAACTTCAAGGCTATGAGTTAGCCGAGTGCGATAGTAGTCATGTTCATAATTGATAAAAACTTGTGTTTTGTATCCTAGTTTCCTAAACGCATTAGAGTGAATAATTCGGTCCCTATCACGCTGAAAGCAGCTGCGATTTTCATCTTCTGGCTCTTTAAAATTTCTTCCTTTTGTTTTATTTGGAAAGCACGCGTAACTTAATAGAAAATTATTGTTTGACATGTAAAATTTCTACTATAATAGGTTATCAATAATGGACGGTAGTTGTTATGTCAATAGATTACAATATTAGCTTAACTGACAATGCATTAAGGAAAATCCACTCCCTTGTAGAACAGGAAGGAGATGAGAGTTCTGTTTTGCGGGTTGCAGTTTCAGGTGGTGGATGCTCTGGCTTCAAGTATAATTTTCTTATGGATCAAATAAATAAGAAGATGTCTTTGGGTGACGATTTTGACGATGATGAAGACGACGATTTTGACGATGACGAAGATAGCGAGGATTATAGAAGCCACTCCAGTTTTAGTGAAAAAGGTAAAGATATAGTAATTAATGATGAGAATGGAAACCCTGTGTTAATGGTTGATAATTGTTCAGCAAAATTTTTAAATAATTCAACTATAGATTATACTGAAGATCTCAGTGGTTCTGGTTTTCAAATCAAGAATGCTCTCGCTAAGTCTCGATGTGGGTGTGGTAACAGTTTCTCGGTCTAATTCTCCCTCTTGGATCTTTTTATAATATGGGTAGTGGTGTAACACTAGAGCTAGCTTCTGTAAGTAAGAGCTTCAAAAAAAGTCCTGCTATTGTAGAAGATATCAATCTGAGTCTTACAAGGGGGCAAGTAGTTGCATTGATTGGTAGTTCGGGATCAGGAAAAACAACTATATTACAAATCGCAGGCCTACTGGATGAGCCAACTTTAGGTGTAGTGACAATAGATGGGGTAAATTGCACGCAAGCCAGCAATAAATATAAAACTCATGTAAGAAGAAATTTTCTTAGCTTTGTTTATCAATTTCACTATTTATTACAAGAGTTATCAGTGTTGGAAAACGTTATGCTTCCTCAGCTTATTGCGAGAAGAAGCAAAGCTGAAGCAAAAAAAAAATCGCAAGCAATATTAGAAAAATTTGGTCTGGAAAGTAAAGCAAGTAGTATGGTATCTGAAATTTCTGGTGGAGAAAGGCAGAGGGTTGCAATTGCAAGAAGCATTGTAAACTCTCCAAAGCTTTTACTTGCAGATGAGCCAACGGGAAATTTAGACCCAACAAATTCTTTGAATGTGTTTTTGCTATTACATTCATATGTAAAGGAAAATAATAGCTCTATGCTTATAGTAACACACAACTATATCCTTGCAGAAAAAGCAGATCACATTTTTCAGTTAAAAAACCGATCATTAGTAAAGTTGTGAATGGAAGAAGCAATACAAAGCTACCTATAACTTGTACTTATTTAACCAATGATCATTAACGGAGTATAATTCGCATGAAATGCCTTCATTGCTTTTTATACACGGACTCTTTAACTTACGCTGTTTACTTAGAAAGCATCCTGACAGCATAAATATCGCTAAAACGAGAAATAATAATTGCCTAAACATAACAAGACTTTTTTTATTTGTATTAATACATTCATTTCTCTCATTTGTAAAGTTAGGCATATTCTTTTACCCTTATCTCTTTTTTAGCTTTCTGAGGAGAAGTAGCTGCACTGTTTAAACGTAGTTTTATATAATTATCTATAATTTGAGCTACTTCCTCTTCTTTATCCCTTAGAAAGTGGTTAGTATCGTCTACTATATGGTATTCCATATGGTTGTTTTTTACCGAATTTATTAACCTTTGTGCTAATTCTGTTACATCGCTTTCTTCTGAAATTGTATCATTATTACTTTGTATTATAAGTCCAGGAACTGGGCAAGGAGAGAGAAAAGAGAAATCGTACTTAGTTGCTGGAAGAGAAAGGGCAACAAAACTTACTATCTCTGGACGGCGCATTGTCAACTGCATAGCTACCCATGCTCCAAAAGAAAAACCGACTATCCAAATTGGAACGTTGTTAGAGTTATGCTCCTGAAGCCAATCAATAGCTACTGCAGCATCAGTTAATTCTCCTATACCCTTATCAAAAGTTCCGGTAGATTTTCCGACGCCACGAAAATTAATTGTCAATGCAGAAAAGTTATTATCGATAAAAGATTCATATATACTATGTATAATCTTACTATCCATACTACCACCATATTGGGGATGGTGATGTAAAATTAGCACAACCGGTGCATTGGCATCTTTGCTTTGATGGTATCTACCTTCTATCTTTTTTGTTGAATTATTTAAAAAGACTTCTACCATGATAACTCCTAATAAAAACCTGTTTTGACAGGGATTGATAATGTAAATTGTTTATTAATTATGTATTAATTTCGCTGTTTTTGCAATAAATTTTTATCGTGTTAAAGTTAACATACATAATTGGTTGATGGTAAGTGACAAATAAGCCTGTGAGTTTATTCTCCCTGGAAGATAGTAGTTACGTGTATGCTGATTATAATGCAACTGCTCCAGTGAGTAAAAATGTAAAAAAAAGTATACTTGAGATTTTGTCAAAACAAACACTAAATCCATCATCGCTGCATAAAAGAGGACAAGAAGCGAGGAAGATTCTTAAAGAGGTAAGAGATAACGTACTTGATGCTCTTAGCATTCCAGATGATAAAGAAATAGTTTTTACGTCTGGTGCAACTGAAGCAAACAACCTCGTCATGAGAGGAATGAAAGGCTATCTGCATGTAATTTCAGCTACAGAGCATCCTTCAATTCTTAATTCTGCATATAATCCACATATAATACCCGTTAATCAAGAGGGTATTGTTGACTTTTTAGAGCTAGAAAAAATTCTAAGCGAACTTGAAGGGAATAAAGTAATAATTTCAGTGATGATAGCTAATAACGAAACTGGAGTTATCCAGCCTGTTAAGGAAATAGCTAAAATGGCACATAAATTCGGGGCAATCTGTCACACTGACGCTGCTCAAAGTGTTGGAAAAATCGAATTAAATATGGAAGATTTAGAAGTGGATTTACTTACTTTATCTGCTCACAAATTTGGTGGTATAGCAGGTAGTGGAGTTTTAATATTTGACAAAAAGCTTGTAATAGAACCTACTATAATAGGTGGTGGGCAAGAAAAAGGATTGCGTGGTGGTACAGAAAATATTGTTGCAATAGTAGGTCTTTCTGCTGCATTGCAAAACATTCCAAACCTTCTATCAAAAATGGATGAAGTAGAGAAGCTGCGTGATCAATTGGAGTGTGAGTTATTAAGTCTTGTCAGTGATATCAAGATCTTTGGCAAAAATTCTAAAAGATTGCCAAATACAAGTTTCATTTATATGCCAAGAGTGAAGAATGATCTGCAGCTCATGCACTTTGACTTAAATAATATTGCAGTCAGCAATGGTTCTGCATGTTCTTCTGGAAAAGTTGGGCCTTCTCATGTTTTGCTTGCAATGGGAGCAACAAAAGAGCAAGCAGAATGTTCAATTAGAATCAGTATAGGTCCAGAGATTAAACCGCGAGACATAGAAAAAATAGTAGATTGTTGGCATAGTATCTATAAGAAGAATGCCTTAGTAAATGCAAAAACCACTTTCACTATTTCTCTTTAATCATGATAAATGGAATGGTGAAAATAGTTTCTATTGGCAAGAATTGTTATAATAGTTATATGCTACTGAAACCCGACTTGCTTATAGTTATGGAAGAAATTCTCTAATTGCACACCACACCATTCAATTGCAATTGCAGTATGTCATTTTATAATTGATAAAAATGCTGTATTGTATTATAATATATCATCAAGAGATAATAAGGAGTTACATATGTCTTATATGAAAAACGAACAGGATATTCGCTCTCAGGGCGTTTATTATAGTACTGGACTCAGGAGTTACCTAACTAAAGTATACAATTATATGGCTTTAGCTTTAGGTGTTACAGGGCTTGTTGCGTTTTTAACAGTGTTTTCTGGTCTTTTCCAGGTGATTTATTCCAATCCTGTTCTATCGCTTGTGGTAATGCTATCTCCAGTTGCATTGGTGTTTTATATGTCTTTTAGGCTTCAACACCTAAGTGCTCAGTCAACACTTACTGTATTTTTTCTATTCTCAGTTTTAATGGGAATTTCTTTATCTCATATCTTTATAATTTATACTGCAGAAAATATAGCGAGAGCATTTTTCATTACATCGATCATGTTTGGTTCTATGGCTTTGTATGGTAATACTACAAAAAAAGATCTGACCAGTATGGGTTCTTTTTTGATTATGGGAATCTGGGGATTAATCATTGCATCTATAGTTAATCTGTTCCTTGGGAGTAGTCCACTCTATTTTGCAATATCATTTGTGTCAGTAATAGTGTTTACTTTAATGACCGCATACGATGCTCAGAGAATTAAAGATGTTTATTATAGGTATAATGATGGCTCAGAGGTTGCAACTACTAAGCTGGCAGTACTTGGTGCAACTAACCTTTATTTTGACTTTATTAACATATTCCTCAATTTACTTAGGTTACTTAACTTATTTAATAATAGGGATTAGGTGTTCCCCTTTGTAAGGAGGGATAGTAAGGGTTCTATAGCTTTCTTTCTAATATCTTTAGTGGTATTGATGCTGTGTCTTGCGTATGCTTCGGTGCCATTGTATAGCATCTTTTGCAAAGCTACTGGATATGGTGGCACAACGAGAAAAGCAACTAATACAACAATAAATGCAACTGACCAAAAAATCAGGATTTACTTCAATGCTGATGTAATGTCCGGTCTGCCTTGGAATTTTAAATCAGAAACTAACTACATTGATACGAATATAGGGCAACAAAGTTTAGTGTTTTATTATGCAGAAAATTTATCTGATCAGCCTTCGCTTGGAATGGCAGTGTATAATGTCACACCTTTTAAAGCAGGTAAGTATTTCAATAAAGTTGCATGCTTCTGCTTTGAAGAACAAATTTTGCAGCCAAAACAAAAAGCAGCTATGCCAGTGTCCTTTTACATAGATCCTGAGATAATGCGTGACAATAGTACAAAAGATTTAAGTGAAATAACACTATCGTATACGTTTTTTAAGCTTAAATAACAAACCTTTTCCTATTGTGATTAAAATAATAGTTATGCAACAGGTCTATTGAATTGAGCAGGAGCTCTTATTTGCTTTTTGCACACTGACTACTTGTGTTTCAGTGTTCGTTGTTGCTAATTCCCATCCTTCATTATTTGCTTCACAAGCATTCCAACATTGAGCCAACTCCTTATTATTTTTTACAGAATCTGGTATTTCTATGTTGGGATTTTTTTCTAATGTATGCTTAATTAGAATCTCACAGCAATTTTTGCGTTCAATTGACTTATCCTTACAATATAATTCAGCAACACACTCTAAAGCAGTGTTTCCATTGTAGTTTTCATCTGGGCTATCATTCACTCCCGCTTTTATGAGAGCCTTTAATATGTCCGGAGAATGGGTCAAAACACAGATATGTAAATATCCTTTTCGTTTTGCACATTAGTTCCTGCTTTTATTAAAACTTGCGCTAGATTTGTTAAAGTGTACGGTTTATAGTTAATGGCGATGGAAAAAAGACTATCTATTGGAAAGCCATCATAATCTTTCAAGTCAAATCTGTGATTAATATCAAATCCTTTTTTCCCAAGAAGTATATAAATATTTACAATAGTCTCCTTTTTTATCTGATTTTTGCATTTTACATTTTAACCTTTCTTTTATTTTTATTATTAGTATCTAAATCGTCATCTTCATCCACTTCACACAACACATTGAATAAAACACCATAAAGCCAAGTTTCTCTGTTTGTCATAATTTGTGCCTCAAAACTATTAACAATACGCTTATGTAGTGTATAAACTCTAAATAACATTTTGCAAAATATTAATTGCTAGATAACATAATTAAAGTTTTTGTCTTACATTTATCATGGTTAGAGCTATACAAATTAAAAAAACTGGGGGGCCAGAAGTATTAGAATTTGTAGATAAGAGCATAGGTGAGCCAAAAGATGAGGAAGTCTTAATACGTCATACAACTATCGGCTTAAATCGTTATGATTTAGAACACAGAAAAGGTACACGCAAAATTAAAGATCTGCCATCAGTACTTGGAGTAGAGGCAGTAGGAGTTGTTGAAAAGCTTGGTAAAAAAATTAGTGATGGACTTAAGGTTGGAGATAGAGTTGGATATTGCACAGCTCCTCCAGGGGCATATTGTGAAAAGCGCATTGTACACCAGAAATATTTGATAAAAATTCCGAATGATATACCTGATGAAGTTGCTGCTGCAGTATTGTTTAAAGGTATGACAGCTCACTATTTAGTTAATCAATCTTATAGAATCAGGCCTGGTGCTTTTGTACTAGTTCATGGAGCTAATGGTGGTTTGGGGCAAATAATATGCCAATGGGCAAAGGATAAAAAAGGTGTAGTGATAGGTTCTATAAGCTCTGACGAAAAAATAAAGATAGCTTTACAAAGTGGCTGCACATACGCAATAAACTACAATGATAAAGACTTCGTTTCTAAAATCATGGAGATTACGAAAAATAGAGGAGTAGGTGCGGTGTATGACCCTATAGGTTACGCTACAAGCAAGCTCTCTTTTGAATCTTTAGGTAAGTTTGGCATATATGTTTCCTATGGGCAGATATCAGGTAATGCTCCTATTAATTTCTCTTTACTTAGTTCGCGTTCGTTATTTGCAGCTGGAACTTCGATATATCACTACAAGCACAATAGACTTACGTTAGTGCTTACTGCAATGGAAATTTTTGAAATGATAAGAAAAAAACTTTTAATTGTACGAATTAATAAAAAATATAAATTTGATGAAATAATAGAGGCTCATCGTGACATGGAAAATAGAAAAATAAGTGGGCTAAATATCATCAAAGTTTCTTAAAATAAATTAGTAACCTAAAATAATTATTCATTAAGTCATATCAACAAGAATTTCATATGGTTAATTCTCTTTTTGGGAAAGTTAAAAGCATACAGCTGAACTGACTGAGATTTTTACCGGACTAGTTTGAAAAACTTGTCATTCTGCTACTCGTTAGTGGCGTGGTAATGCGATGTTTTATCTATAGATATTATGTTCACAGTAGTTTCAAAAGAAGCTGAGTAAATAAGTTATATTTCAAATTAGATTTGGTGTCACATCTAACATTATAAGTATTATCACTTTAATAGTATATGGAGCTGTTATTTTTCTTTTAAATGAATGCTTTTTTCTGTTTTACAATAGTTTTAGAGTTGAGGTTATAGTACTTAGAAAGTTTACATTGCTTTATGAATTGTCTCTGTTGTTCTGATATATCCAGTAATCATAAGTTCTCCTTTAATGGCAGTGTGCTGCAGTAACAAACAAAGTAATGTTTGTGAGAAGCTTTATTGAAGATGAAGGAAGGTCCTTCGAAGTCGGTTTTCAGGAGCAGGTTTCAAACCACCTTAAGTGGCTCTATTTAAGAGATAGGGTCATAAGCGTTAAGGAAAAATCAGCGTAAGAGCTGGAAGGTGTGGATCAGAAAGGCGAACGTAAGTGAACCACTGATGAACGTGTCGAAAAGGGAAGTGAACATCGAAAGGAGGAGTGAGTCGTTCTCCTCTTAATGAGCTTACAAGAAACCTGATTACTGTGTAGGTGGTGTTCGGCATAAAGGTGGCGCGAGTCTGATCTGGGCTTTAATAAGGAACTGCAGGAACCAGTCGATTTGATGAAAAGCGAGATAAGCAAGAGGCTAATCCTCAAGCTTTAGAGTAGCAATGCAAATCACTGGGGCGGATCAACTTGTAGTAGTGAAGAAGTGGTTGTAATGACTATGGAGCGAAGGGGTTGAGCTAGTCGACTTTAGTAAATCATTCAACTTGAAGGAGGATGAAAATGATTGAACGAACAAAGCCTTTTGATATACCGAAATCTCTAGTGTTTTCGGCTTATAAAAAAGTTAAAGAAAACAGAGGAGGAGCAGGTATTGATGATCTAACAATTGAAAAGTTTGATCAAGACTTAAGCAAGAACCTTTACAAGCTATGGAATAGGCTATCTTCTGGTAGTTATTTTCCACCAGCAGTCAAGGCTTGTGATATAATTAAGACAGAAGGAGGAACAAGGACACTTGGGATACCAACTGTTGCCGATCGTATAGCACAGGAAGTGGTGAGAAGTGTTTTAGAACCAGAACTTGAGAAGGTATTTGATGAGGATTCATATGGTTATAGGCCAAATAAGTCAGCATTAGATGCCATAGGAAAAACGAGAAGGCGATGCTTCGACCAAGATTGGTTAATAGAGTTCGACATCAAGGGAATGTTTGACAACATAGACCACAATCTACTGATGAAAGCAGTCAGAAAGCATACCACAAATAAGTGGGTTCTCTTATATATACAAAGATGGCTAAGTGCAGAGATACAGCAAAAAGATGGGACAAAAATAAAGCGTCTCAGTGGGGTGCCGCAAGGGGGTGTAGTAAGTCCTATCTTAAGCAACCTATTTATGCACTACAGCTTTGATATGTGGATGAGAAGAGAATATCCAAGTGTAAAGTGTGCAAGATATGCTGATGATGGTGTTATACATTGTGTAAGCAAGAGTCAAGCACAACTAATTCTTGGTCAACTTGAACAGAGACTGAAGATTTGCAAATTGGAAATAAAACATACGAAGACCAAAATTATCTATTGTCAAGATGGAAAACGAAGGGATAATCATGAGAATGTATCATTTACATTTCTTGGATATGAATTTCGAAAAAGACTTGTACGAAATAGAAAAGATAGTAGTCTGTTTGTAAGCTTTACTCCAACTGTAAGTAAAGAAAGTCTGAACAAGATGAAGAAAGAAATTAGAAGCTGGAAATTTGCTAGAAGAACAAACTTGGAAATAGAAGATATATCACGAATATGTAATCCAATCCTGAGAGGATGGTTTAACTATTACGGGAAGCATCATATAACTGCACTAGATAGCATAATAAGAATGTTTAATAGGAAACTCAGAAAGTGGTTCCAGACAAAGTACAAAAAGCTGAGAGGACACAAAACCAAAGCAGCTAAGGTACTAGAAAGAACTGCAAAGAGCAGACCAAGTCTGTTTGTGCACTGGAAATTGAGTATAGGGTTAGGGCAATGACTAGTGGGAGCCTTATGAAGCGCGAGTTTCACGTAGGGTTCTGGAAGGGGCCAGGAGGGAAGTTCTCCTGGTCTACTCTCCTTTTGTTCTCATGTTTTATATATCATTACACTCTGGGACCATACATATAAGGCTAAAGTTTGCTGAAAGTCAATTAAAATTACTTAATAAATTGACTATATAAACTAAAAATGCTAGTATTATATTATTAATTTTAAGTAAAGGTACATACTATGAGCTATACAAGAGAACAGTTAAAAGAGGCGAGGCAAGCAAAAAGTAACCTAGAAAAGAAAATTGGATAAAACTAGAACTAGCAGCAGGCACAATAGTGATACTAACAATAGCACTAGGAATGGGCGCTGTTACTGGGGCTCTTGCAGGTTTAGCTCTAAGTTATGTTAACTTGCCACCTCTCATTGCAGGTGGAATCATTGGTTCTGCAATGTTATTAGTAGGCTTAATCAAGGCTTGTTTTTTCTCAAAAACTACAAATCTCAAAGATATACCAAAAGGCATGTCCAAAGAACATGAACAAATTTTGAGAGAATATAGCAACAGCGCTGAATATAAAATTAAAAATTATGCAAATACTATCAGTAGTATTGGTGTTTTTTTTGGAGTTGGAGCAGGACTAGTTGCTCTTGGTTTTACATCACCCGCAGCTATAGGTGCTTTAACTTTTGTAGTGAGTGTGATTGCTTGTATTCCTTTAAGTTTCTTAATTAATAAAGCAATTGAGTGCTTTTTTCCAGAAGGAAATAAACAGCCAGGTAGTTCAGTTGACAGCGGTGTGAAAGTTGATGGTACTGGTCATAGTCCTTGTCCTACTAATTAGTCAGTTCTTTCCATCCAAGAATCATTTTATTGACTTGCCTCAGTTTCTCAACAGAAGGCAAGTCTTCTGTGCTGAGTGGTAGACGAACAGTTTTGTGTTTTATGAGCCCAGTATCATGCAAGAGTGCTTTAGTAGGTATTGGATTGCTGGCAGTAAATAGAGCTTTGCAAGCTTGTTGCCAACTGTCTGCTTGAGGGTTCTTGCCACTCATGCATTGCTTAACATATTTATGTACTACACTTGGCCAAACATTGGCAACAACAGAAACTAGACCAGACGCACCCTCAGCAGCCATATCGGATATCATATTATCATCTCCACAAAATACCTCAATATTTGGAGCAACTTTCTTATACTGAGTTAAAGTATCAACAGTTCCACTTGAGTCTTTGATAGCCCAAAATTTTTTATGGTCAGATAAGTTATGTGCAGTTTCAGGATGAAGATTTATTCCCGCTCTTGATGGAATATTGTAAAGCATGGCTGGTACATGTGATTTTTCAAGCAGCTTTTCAAACCATAAAGTCTGTCCCATGATTCCGGGCTTTGTGTAAATGGGAGTTGTCATTAAATAACCATAAATAGGCATATCCTTGCAAAAATCAAGCCATTCAAGAGTCTGATATAGATTCACTCCTGGTACACCAATTATGACTTTCGTATTTAATTTTAGTTTACATACAAATTTAACTAATGTACGCTTTTCATAATCAGTAAGTGATAAACTTTCACCGGTACTACCCAGTAATATTATACCATTTCTAGCTTCAGCTTGTATTGTAAGCAAACACTGCAAGCTTTGGTAATCTATACTATCTCCATTGCAATTAAAAGGAGTAACACAAGCAGTCCATAAAAATGTAGATTTCAATTGAAGTTATTAAAATGGTATTTCATCATCGATTAGTTCGTCTTTTATATCGTTGTCAAAACTTCCGTGTTTATCTTTTTGTTCTGTTTCATTTTGTTTGTATTCACTTGGTTTGTAATCAGAATTTGACATACTGTTTCGTGAATCTAAAAGGGTAAGGGCACTATTAAAGTTATATAGCACTACCTCTGTCGTATACCTTTCACTACCATTTTGGTCAGTCCATTTTCTAGTTCTCAGAGAGCCTTCAACGTACACTTTACTACCTTTCCGTGCAAAGTCTTTAACAATTTTTACTAGTCCTTCACTAAAAATTACAATATTATGCCATTCTGTCTTTTCAGAGCGAGTACCAGAAAATTTGTCAGTCCAACTTTCAGACGTGGCTATCGAAAAACTTGCCATCTCTTTTCCATTTTGTGTAGTCCTAATTTCAGGATCTTTTCCTAAATTACCAACTAATATGACTTTATTTATAGTACCACTGGACATAATTATGCTTTAAAATAAATCTTTTTATTATCTTATGTGAGAGTATTATTGTCAAATTTAATTAAAAACGCGCTTGGAGGGATTCGAACCCACGACCTTTGCCTCCGGAGGGCAACGCTCTATCCAACTGAGCTACAAACGCAGATATATTAGATTATTTAATAGATAAACTATCTAAATCAAATTTTTGTTCTGGATAAAGCGTAAACATAATACCTCCATGTCCAAAATGTATATTTTTAGAATTGCTTATCCGTTCTTTTGTTATCTTTTGGTCTACAGCCCATGAAAAAGTTACATAATTTTCAGTTACTGATTGCACTTTTAAATCCTTAGTATTTATGAACAACTTTCCATTTACCCATATTTTCCATGTATCGGGGGAAAAGTATAAAATTGAATCTAAACTGACTACTTTACAATTGAAATTTTCTTCCTCTGTAACTCCTGAAGACTGTAAGTTAAACTTTTCCATCTCACTAACTATTCTATTAACCTGCTCTTCATCAAAAAAAATGCTTTTTATGTTACCATATTGCGATAAAGTACTCTCTGCTGCCTCTTTTATTATATCGTCTCGATCTATATAATAATTGTTGATAAAAAAACACTCCTTCGCACGCAAATTTGCTATATCAATAAAGTCATTTATTTCTTGATTTCCAACTTTTAAAATACTTTTTAAGTACTTCTTTTCTATAATCATTCCATTATTGGAATGATGACAGACCATTTCATCATTGCCTTGTCTTTCTATATAGACACATAAATTTTCACTATTTAACCCTAATATTTTATGCTCAATAAAATCTTCATTACTAATATGCTGTTGGCAAGAATATTTTTTACAAATCCCTATATTTTCTACAAGATCTTCGCAATTGCAATATGCACTAACATTAAAAAATAGCAGCGTAAAAATAAAAAACAACTTTATATTCATTTACTTAATATGGTATACCAATCAAAAACTATACTAGCTCTCACTATCTCTATCATATTACCACTTAAAATCTGGTTTATAATTGCAGCATCTATATTTCTCTGCTTATTCAAGGTAAGAGATCTGATCATAACATAACCAGGCAGATTTGGAATAGACTGTAGAAAGAAAAAAATATGCTTATCGCTAATTGAGCTTAAACTTAGAACCACTTCACTTCTTATTACTTTTGTGCGTTCATTTTTACTGTGGAATCCGGCTTCTTTAGGTATAGAAATTGATATTTCAGGTTCTAATATGTAGTATCTTTTATATAGCTTGTTAAGCTCAAAATTTAAATTTGCAATATATCTACTACTATGCAAATTTGAAGAAGAAATTCTTTTCCATAAATCTAGATTTTTATTTAGAATAACTTCCTTTTTTTGAATTTCAGTAATCTGTAAGTTAATAGAACGTATTTCCTCGATCGCAACTTGATTTTTATTATAAACCTTCTTGTTATAGATAATAAAGCACGTTGATAACCCTATTAATACAATAGATAACGATAAGTAAGATATAAAATGAATTGCGGCTTTTCTTTTTAATTGAGAGATAATCATCAGTTTACATTGCCTCTCCTATTTCAATATCAATAGATAGATTTTTCTCTTTAGTAGTAGGTAAGCTAGAAATACTAACATCATGGGTACGAAAATTATCGTTTAAGTTTTCCTGTAGTTTCTCGTATTGATAAGAAATGTCTTTACCAGATTGAAAATTAAACCTTAAAGTTGTGGTAATATAACTTTTTGCCTCATTATAATTCCACTCAAATAATTGAAGCTCTACACCTGATACTTTTAACTTTTCTACATACTTAACTTGCGTGAGAGGAGAGTACTCTATTTTTGCTAAAATATTATTTATATTAATAAAATCATAAACTTCATCTATCTTTTTTACATTATAGCTTTGACTAAGTTTTGCTAGTTTATTATTTAAAATGCTCTGTCTCGCAGATAAATTATCAGCAATATTGAAATTAGAATACAAATTTCGCAAACAAAAGGTGTTAACTATAACTAGAACCAAGACAAGGTATAGAAAAAATTGAGGAGAATTTAAATAAAGATAATTAAATAGATAAAATTCTTTAGTTTCTTTTGTATTAAAAATATTTATTGGCTTATCCTTAAAGCTATGGAACAAAATTATAGTATCACAAAAGCTATCTTTTTCGCTTATAGCTAATTCTGTTCCCAATATTTTACCTAGCTCATATGGAGTCAATATGTTCACACTATTCTCTGAAAAATTTATAACTGATAAACTAGATTTAATAGCTTCTGATACTATAATGCAGAGGTCAACAGGGTCATTTTTTTCAAATCCAAACTTAGTTAAAGATTGAATTGTATTTTTCACTTCCTGATATATTTCACCAGCAATGATTCCTGGTAAATTATCATTAGTAAATGGTATTAAACGTGTAAATATCATTTTGTTCTCTTTAAGAACCACTTGTCTATAGCCACCTGTTTTAGTTGCAGCAACTATAATTTTCCAGTTACTAGGATCTTTATGTAGAATCTTTTTTGCTATACTGACTAGTTCTATAGGAAACATTAATATTCCTTTAAAGTTAGATCCTATTTCAACAAACACGTCCAACCAATATTCTATTAGATGATTTGCTTTTGATGAAACAAGTAGATACCACCAGTTTTGATTAAATTTATTCGGCTTTTCGACCAAGAGAATAGAATTTATATCGTTATTATGAGCAAAATGCTCTACTTTTGTTTTTGCTGATAGATAAGCACTAATCCTATTTACTCTTGGGATAGACTGTAGCAAATAGTTCTGATCAGTGTGATTGAGAACCAGATATAAGGGTGCTTTTTTATCTGATGAGAGACATGAAATTAAGTCAGAAACAACTTTATTATTTTTGTCCTTAGCAAAATATCTTTTATTTAAAGTATCATTTTTAAAATATAGTAACATTGTGCCTTCTTTTCCTATAGAAAGCATAAACTTACTTTTGGGTTTTGACCCAAACATATTAACAAAGTGTATACTCATCTAGAATTAAAAAGGTAATTTATTGAAATTCATTAAACATTAGATGACAATATTACTTATATTATAAGTTTTTGATAAAATTAGTAGTAATATTAACCCTTTTGTATGATGAAGGTTTTTTATATTTGTGCTAGACACAACTTAACCTGACAAACGAGGATTAATTATATCTCAGCTTGATATTTTATTCTCCAACAGACTGAAAATTGAATTGAGCTAAAGACTTGATTTGACGCACGTTGTTGCACATTACCATTTAGTATACTTGAACTGAACATTTTCAGTGAATCCATCTGGCATGACTGAAACTTTTGTATTCATATTTATTTTTAAGTAATTTACTAGCTCATCAACTAATATATCAGGAGCAGAAGCACCTGCAGTAATTCCTATTTTTTCTGCGCCCTGCAACCAATTTTTGTTCATACATTTATAATTATCAATCAAATAGGCTCTTTTTCCTGTGGAAATGCACAGGTCTAATAAACGGTTTGAATTTGAACTGTTTTTGCTTCCTACAATTAACACTACGTCTGTAATTTTAGCCAATTTTTTAACAGCGTTCTGCCTATTTTGTGTTGCATAGCATATATCTTTTAAGTCGGGGCCTGTAATGCTTGGAAATCTGAGCTTCAGTGTAGCAATAATTTCTTTGGTATCGTCAATACTTAACGTGGTTTGTGTTACATAAGATAAATTATCTGGATCTTTGATTTGTAAATTGTATACGTCTTGCATAGTTTGCACTAGAGATATAGGATTACTTACTCTTCCTATAATTCCTTTAACTTCTGGATGATTTGCATGTCCAATTAGAATTAATTCTTTACCACTATCCTCATACCTTTTTGCTTCTTTATGTACTTTGCTAACTAGTGGACATGTTGCATCAATTACTTGAACACCCTTTCTTTTTGCCTCATCCTCTATGCTTTTCGATACTCCATGTGCGCTAAAGATCAATATTCCTCTATTGTCTTTAATGTCTTCTATGCTGCTTACAAAAACCACTCCTTGTTTCTTGAAGTCCTCTACTATATACTTATTATGAACGATTTCGTGTAGTACATAAACTTGGCGTTCATTTTTGTATTTCTCTAAAGTAATTGCTAATATGTCTACAGCTCTTTTAACTCCTGCACAGAAACCACGTGGTTCAGCTAAGATAATCTCCATTTTTTAAGTAAGTATGTAAACATTGCTAAAAAGTAAGCTCCGCTCACTATGTTTCATATCATAGCTGCTTTACTATAATTTCAAATTTATCATTACCAAGATTCTTATTAATATACCAGGAACCGTCATCTTTAATTACAAATTCAGGATCCTTGAGGTCTCTTGTTATTGTCCTTCCATCTTGGTCATCCATGGCAATATGGATATCGAATGTAATGATGTCTAGATTTACTATAGCTTTTTTTTCACTGTCTGAATTTAGACTAAACTTGCCTAACATGACATCATTAAAACTCACTTTTCCTTCATAAGTATCACACTGACCATCTATACAACACTCACTTTCAATATAAAAAAGATCTGACATATTTACATCTATAAAAAAAGAACTAAACTTACATACTAAATATAGCTTGCCCTTAATAAGCAATTACAGATTACTTTGGCTATAACAATAATGCAACTGGAAGTATAACATAATTAACTGTATAAGAAACTACACTTTAGAGAAACGGTTGTTTGGTTTTTTTATTAATTTTTTTCACCATGCTGTCAATCATGTGTTTTATTCCTTGATATACAGAGTATGTACTTTCATCACTACGCATATAAGCAGAACAGGAAAATATATTATACTTCTCGTCTTCTATTGATAGCTTTGTATCGCATGTTATATGTTCGCCGCCGAGCTTCTCTATCAACTGGTCTTTGTCGTCTCCTATAGTTACCTTAATCTTACTTTCTTCTTTACCTATCTTGCTACTTAAAATTAAAACAATAATGGCTGGAGATATACATATAGTTCCTATTGGCTTTTTTGCAACAAAGAACTCTGAGACTAATCTTTCAAACTCAGGCATTACTGTTTTATTTTCAGCTAAGTCAGATAAATTTTTCGCAACTCCATATCCACCAGGTACGACTAGCATGTCAAAATTTTCAGCTTTAGCTTCTCTTAAATCATTTATCTCACCTCTTGCAATTCTTGCTGATTCTACAAGTACATTCCTTTTTTCTTTTACCGCCTCTTTTGTTTTGTGGTTCATAACTTGTGTAATATCAACATCAGGAGCAAAGCACGTGACTTCAACTTCCTGCTGATCAAATACAAGCAGAGTTAAGACTGCTTCTCTCACCTCTGTACCGTCGAGGTGGCCGCATCCTGATAAAACCACAGCAGCTCTTAATTTTTTCTCACCCATAAAATACCTTGATTTCATATAATCTAGGTATTGTAATATAAATTCCATATTTGGAAAGGAGTAATTATTTTATGTTAATTATAATATAATTAATAATTAGTATGTATAATTAGGCATATTTATAATTGATGGGAATTGAATATGGTACAAGGTGGTACAGCAAATCCAACCAATTCGGACGGGTTCATTGAAAATGTAGTAAGATATATTAGTGAAAAAGAAGATTTGTTACAAAAATTGCAGGATCAATTAACACTGAAAGGCTTTGAAAAAAAAGGTGAAACTTTTAATGAATCAACCATCAAACATGTGTCTCAATTGCTGGTGCAAAATCCAGATCTTTTGAAGGTCACAATAGATATTGTAAAGGATCATCTTGAGAAAGACGATAATCAATTAAAAACACTTCTTGAACAAGTAAATAAAGTAAAAGGCATGGAGAAAGAGCTTGAAACTTTAGGCAATCAACTGTTAGCTCAAGGATTGATAAGTGGAGCAGCAGTGACAACACTAACAGGTGCACTAGCAGGTTTATTAACAGTAGGAGGAGTGACCGGTGCATTAATTGTTGGTGGGGCAGCATTCTTAGAGCCTGTTCATAATCTTTTCAGAAGCAAAGCAGCGAAAGCAAGAACGACCATTTGCAGGCTAGTGTTGAGTTTCCGCTCGCAATTTTTCCACAATCGCCTACATTTTTGCAACCAAGCAAAAGATCTCTCAACAACCCATCTTTTCGGCAATACGACAAAGGTGTGTAATTCGTTTCGCTTTATTACTTCAACGGTAGCGCCAATAGTTGCTTTTATTTGTGTTGCAAAATTTTCTCCTGTGTAGCCAGCATCAACTAGTATATTTTTAACTTCAGATAGGTTTTCTTTAGCATTTTTAACCATTCTCACAGCGCTACTACGATCAGTTATTTCTGCCGTTGTTATATAAATTGCGTGGGGTAAACCTTGCGTATCTAACGCAATATGGCGTTTTATTCCTGAAACTTTTTGCCTGCATCATAGCCTTTTTCTTCAGCAGTATCTGCATTTTTTACGCTTTGTGCATCAATTATGCAGAAGCTGGTTTTTTCTTTCCGACCATTGTTTTGTCGGACCACGCCAACTATTTTTTTTTAATACCAGCTCCAGAACACTTTCTTTATTTGCATCTGCTTTTTCACTCCACTTCTTAAAATAGTCGTAACAATTCCGCCATTTTGGAAACTCTTTTGGTAACATTCTCCACTGGCAGCCACTTTTTAAGACGTATAATACTCCACAAAATACATCATATAAATCAAGTGTTCTTGGCTTTGTTCTCTTCCTGCAAGACTCCAGATCTGCTACAATAATCTCAAACTTTTCTCGACTTATATCACTTGGATATAAATTTCGCATATCCTACTTTATATACTTTATCCTCTCATTCTATCCTTTTTTTGAGATCACGTACAGGTTCTTAGGGTTTGTAGCACTAGTTGCTATAGCTGCTATTGGTTATCTTATATATCAGAATAGAGGTGAGATAAAAGAAGGTGCGGTTGAAGCAGGAAAAGCAGTGAAAAGTTTTGTGAAAGATGTGATCGATAAATTACCTACAATTCAAGCAAGAGAGAATAATTTTGGAAAGTTAATAAGCAATTTGACAAAACAGGGTCTTAAAGCTACTGGAGAAGAAAGAACAACTCTTAATAATAAAGTAAAAATAATAGAAATGCTCCGAAATGAAGAGCAGCGATCTGCTATACAAGAGTTAGTAAAGAATGGAACTATTCAAACATTTTCAGAAGATAATATGAGTAGACTTCTGAACAAAGGTCTTAGTACTCATCTAGATGATCAAGGAGCACTTGAGGAACTTATGAATGACTTTCAATCTGCAATTATGTTCATTGGTAGTGACATAGAAGATGTAGAAAAAAAGGTTAACGAGAAAGTTGAAGCAATGAAGCCAAGTTCTGAATTAGGTATTCCAAGTCCTGAACGAGCGAGTGGAGAAGGAATCATAGGATCGAGTGGACTGAGTTGATACATTTGAGGAGCGTTTTGATGTGAAAATTACTATCGAAAGGGTGGCACGCTACTTTTTGGGAGTGTTCAAACCGGATTTTTAGTTCAACTCAATTTTTAATCTATTAGGAAAGAAAATATTGAGCTGAGAGATAGTTAAAAGGCAAAGCTGTAGTCCATTTTGCTCTGTCTTTTTATAGCACAATATACCAACTTGTACAAGCTGGTAAATGAACCTTTGATTTTAGCAAATTTTCTTCCTCGATAGAATTAGTGGAGCCGCCTAACTGGCCCTGAATACTAGACAAATTTTTCCAATTGTTTTGCCACGATTTTATGACCAAAGGATATTTTTCACCCATCAGCTCAAGCAAATAATTTTCAGCGATTTCTCTGCTTGAAGCCTGATATACTTTCTTCAGATCACTTATGAAAGTTTTTGCTGCTTCAGTAAGTTTCTTATCTGATGTACTATACATTTCTGCTTTAGCTATTTATAACGCAGGAAAACTTTTTAACACATGCAATCAGAATACCCTCTACTCCTCTCTCTTTTAGGTCGTTTAACACTTCTAACCAGAACCTCACTTTCAGCTTTTTCTTGCTTTACCATATCTCTTCCCCTCTTGTCTCTATCTTTATGTATTAAGCTATATAACTCAAAATCTTGATAAAATGCAGAAAAGTTTTTTTAATTTCAGCTCCATCCTCGAAGAGTTAGAAAATAACTTTAAGCAAGTTAGTCAGAATTTTTCTGACGTAAAGGAGCAAGTTTTAAATTTAGCTGTCAACTCTGAAGATTTGGCAGGCAAGTTTCTTAATTATCACCCGAATATGTGCATAGTATAAAATTAGCTTGATAGACTTCAAGAGCTTTGCCTATGAAGTCAGTGTGCTTCTTGAAATGCAATATACTTTTATTACTTTAATTATGAAAATCCGTTAAGCCTTCTTGCCAATTACTACAATATTTTCACTTGGAAAAAAGTAGTCAGGTATAGCCATGTTCTTTGGTGCAGGACCGCCAATTACTCGGCCTGATGTGTCATAATATGAACCGTGACAAGGGCAGAACCAACCGTTGCCGTCTTTTGTAGCGTGATCAACTGGTACACATCCAAGATGGGTGCATATTCCAATCATAATTAACCATTCATCTTTTCCTTTGTATACTCTTTTTTCATCTGATTCAGGATCTCTCAAATTTTCTGCATTTATGGCTCTTGCAGCCTCAATCTCTTGTTTTGTGCGCTTGCGGATAAATACTGGCTTACCTTGCCATTTTACCTTTTTTCCTTGTCCTTCTTGAATATCAGATAGATTAACCTCAACCGTAGACATCGCTAAAACCTCAGCAGAAGGATTCATAGACTTAACCAATGGCCAAAGACCGCTTGCAGCTCCTATACCTGCCATGGCACACGTAGTTAATGTGATAAAATCTCTTCTACTCTTATTTTTGGCAAAATCTTTAACAAGAGATGTTTTTTTATTCTTCTCATTCGTCAATGATTTTTTATTTTTAGTTAACTTCTTATCCATCAATCTCTACTTGAACATAGACATATATTTTAATTTAAATATTATAGATTAATCAATAGAAATTTGCACTATTTGCTTAACCTTTGCTATACAGTTAAGAAGAAACAGAGTTTTCAATTTCGGAAATACTATCTTCAGTGGAATCGGGATCCTCAATTTTCGCTACTGACACCACCTTTTCTCTACTCTCTGTTTTAAACAGAGTGACTCCTTGAGTGCTACGTCCTGCAATTCTGATATCATTTACTGAAATACGAATTAACTTTCCTTTATCTGTAATAAGCATGATATTATCACCCTGCTCAACTGGAAAACTAGCAACAACATTACCGTTTCTGTTGGTAGTAAGAATATTGGTGATACCAACACCACCCCTGTTAGTTATTCTATACTCATACGCAGAAGTTCTTTTACCAAAGCCATTTTCGGTAATAGTTAATATAAACTCCTCATTCACTGCAAGTTTTAAGAATAATTCGTTATCTATTCCTAAATCATTCAAAGTCTTTTCCAATTTAGAATCAAAGGAGTTATTAATTGCAGTCCCCAGTCTTTTTGCAAGTGGAACTTTTAAGTAAAGTTCTTTTGTTTCTGTTGCTACACCTATCCCATTTAATATGGTCATAGATATCACGCTGTCATTCTTTGCAAGTTTGATACCTCTTACGCCATCTGAATTGCGACTTTTAAATTGACGCACATCACTTACAACAAATCTGATACTTTTGCCGAATCTTGTTGAAAGAAAAACATGATCAATTTCATTGCATACTTTAACTGATATTAACTTATCTCCTTCATCGAGCTTGATTGCTATTTTTCCATTGCTTGGAATATAGTGAAAATCCGCTAAAGAGTTGCGCCTTATGTTCCCATGAGCAGTAGCAAAAACTATGTTTTGATTTTCGTCATTTTCACTTGGTAATGGCATTATATTAGTTATAGTTTCACCATCGCTAAGCGGGAATATATTAACAAGTGCTCTTCCACGTGCAGTTGGCTCTGCAAGAGGTAACTTATAAACTTTTAATCTATAAACTCGGCCAATATTAGAAAAGAATAAAAGGCTAGTGTGGGTATTCCCAACAAATAATTTTGTGGTTACATCCTCTTCTTTTAATCCTTGTCCTAGCTTTCCTTTTCCACCACGACGCTGAGTTCTATAATGAGAAAGCTTCACACGCTTGATATAACCATTCATAGTTACGGTTATCACCATATCCTCTTGTGGAATTAGATCTTCAGCTTCAATGTCCGTATCTGATTCCTCTATTGAAGTTTTTCGCGGCACAGCAAATCTGTTCTTTATTTCTTGTAGATTGTTTTTTATTTCTTTCATCAACTTCTCTCCTGAGCCAAGAAAAGCGATATATTCTTTTATCAGGTTGATCATTGAACTTAGCTCAGCTTCTAATTTGTCTTTTTCAAGGCCTGTTAAACGTTGCAATTTCATGTCAAGAATAGCTTTCGCTTGCAGCTCAGTTAATCTATACACTCCGTCTTTCAAAAAGCTCATGCTATCTGAGATTAATCCAATAATTGTGTTTATCTCAGCTGAAGTTTTCCATTCTTTATTTAAAAGTTCTCTACTTGCTTCCACAGGATCTTTTGCACCACGGATGATTTTTATCACTTCATCTATGCTGAGGACCGCAATGTAGAGCCCTATGTATATATGAGCTTTTTCCCTCGTTTTTCTTAGACGAAATTCTGTTCTCCTGATTAATACTTCTTTTCTAAAATCAACAAAAGCAGCTATGATTTCTTTTAATGACATCAAAGCAGGCCTGTTATTGTTGAGGACTAGAGTGTTAACACTAAAACTACTTCTTAGAGGAGTTAGTCCTAATATTTGATTAAGTATAAAACTTGCTTCAGCATTTCTTCTGAGGTCAATTACTACCCTAATACCAGACTTATCAGACTCATCCCTAATTTCTGTTATGCCATCAATTCTTTTTTCTTTTACAAGCTCACCTATCTTCTCAATTAATTTTACTTTATTTACCTGGTAAGGTATTTCATCAATCACTATTGCTTGCCTATCTTGTGGCAGGTCTTCTATGTGAGTCTTGCCTTGCACAACAATTGAGCCACGACCAGTTGCAAATGCTGATCTTATTCCAGACCTTCCAAGAATCGTTCCTCCAGTTGGGAAATCCGGTCCTGGCATCACTTCAAGTAACTCATCCAAAGTAACTTCAGGATTATCTATATATAACATACAAGCATCTATTATTTCTCCAAGGTTGTGAGAAGGAATATTGGTTGCCATACCAACTGCAACACCGCTTGCACCATTTACCAATAGATTCGGAAATTCTGCAGGCAGTACAACAGGCTCTGTTTCATTTCCATCATAGTTTGGCCTAAAATCAACTGTATCTTCGTCAATATCATTTAGTAAAAAATGCGACACTCTGTGGAGCCTTGCTTCTGTATATCGCATTGAAGCTGGCGGATCTCCATCTATCGAACCAAAGTTACCTTGCCCATCAATAAGTGGTAAAAGAAGAGAAAAATCTTGAGCCATCCTGACCAAGGAGTCATAGATAGCCATGTCACCATGTGGGTGATATTTTCCCATTACATCCCCGACTATACGAGCTGCTTTTTTATACGGTTTACCGGCATCGAACCCAGCCCTCGACATTGCGTATAATATGCGCCTATGAACAGGTTTAAATCCATCTCGCACATCAGGTATAGCTCGACTTATGATCACACTCATTGCGTAGGAGAGATAAGAATCCTCTAGCTCTTTCACTATTGAAACTGGTACTATGTTGTCTTGCATTTTCTATACTTTGATTGAAATAATTGTAATATTAATATTCAACTAGGCTAATGGGCAATGACAGACTTGAACTGCCGACCTCCTCGGTGTAAACGAGATGCTCTACCAGCTGAGCTAATTGCCCCTCTAGATATAATTCTATAGTTCAATGTTGTTGTTGTAAACAAAAATAGCGATACAAGCAACTCTTATGGAATCGCTGGGTGCGCACTATGGAGTTGTATAAATTTTAGCCTTGCTGCTACCTTGTATAAAGGTATTCTTTCACTTGCATTTTTTGACATGTTCAACAACTTTGAATAACATGCTGTGGCATTTTTAAAATCTGAGAGCTTATCTAGAATAACAGCTAAATTATAGGTATAAAAAATATTGTTTTGATCTAAAGAAATTGCTGCTTTCATATATTCTTTAGCTTTTACGTAATCCCCTTTTTTCATATAGATCAAACCTAAATTTGCTGATAAAGGGGCGCTATTTCTGAGTATATCATACAATTTCAACATTTCACTCAATGCTAAATTAGGATCATATTGTGAGATTATCGTCAGAAAATTCTTTAATACATAAGGGTTGCTAGAATATTCTTTTAACAATCTTGTGTAAATCTCTACAGCTTTTTTAAATTCTTTGTTAGCGTAATAGATATTCCCTAGTCCAATTAAAGCACTTTCATGATAAGGAAATTTTGCGATAATCTGATTGAGGAGAGAAGTAGCTGTTTCACTATCTCCTAACTCAAAGGAATCTTTTGCTTTTTTTAAAATAGAGTATATGTCAAAATTCTTGCCAGAATTCTGCGAAATTTTGATATTAAATTTGTCACTTTTTCTCTCGATAACATCAAGATCTTTATATTGTTTATCAGCTTTTATATGCTTGACAACACTATCAAAGACCTTCTGTATCTCCAAATTTTCACTAGCATAGGTAACAGAAGACCTCCATAAAATCACAACGCAAATTAACATGCAGACAAACATAGATCCTAGTATTGTGGCATTGGCTGCAGCGCGTAACCAGTAAATCTTATTTCTTTGAACTATACGTAACACATTACAAATTCATAAATGCTAAATTACTTATCTAATATAATAATAAAGATATTATTAATTGGCAGATACTATTTAGAATGAGTTAAAAGAGCACTTCTACACATTCCATATGGTTGCCAATTACACCCCTCACATGCGTAGTCGAATTTCTCTAAAGACATTTTCTTTCTAATTCTTTTTACTGCTTCACTCCAGGTCAAAATTTTGCCAATTTTTATTCCTAAAATTTCCATATGCCTTCTATCTAGCTCTAAAACTTTAGCTTGTGTGGTGCACTCACCTTGTTTTGTCTGATTTGGACAAGCACTACAGATACTATCAAGATTGCCGACTACTTCGATTTGAGTGTTGGGATCGCTAACCACTTCACTTGCTATCTTTTTATAATTTTCTACAAAACCCTGAGAATACCCATACCCTTGAAATGCAAGGGTGCACATAAAATGATGAGGACGAAACCTTATCACTTTTTCAAATACTGCAAAGCTGCTACAAGTAGAAAAATTTTTACCAAACCAGGAAGGATGAATGGTAAAACACCTACCATTATTGCTTGTTTCAGACCCACGTAAATAGTAAGCCAACTAATACCACAAATAAAGATTACGACTGTACCCGCCAGACAACTTAAAGAATTACACATAAATAATTTATATTTAGAGTTCAGTAATTCATTTACTCTGCTCATTACTACAACAGCAACTAAACAGCCAATCAAATATCCACCTGTTGGCCCGAGAAAAATGTAATGACCACCAGAAAAATTCGCAAAAACAGGAAATCCTGCTGCACCAAGTGATAGATATGTAAGCACAGAATAGAATGCTGTTCTGCGGTTAAATTTAAGCCCAATAAGCATTAATCCTAAAGTTTGCAATGTGATAGGCACAGGCTGCAATGGTATGCTTATTTGAGCCATCAAGAATAAAAGTAAAACGCAAGACAATATTTCAGCCAGTGTTGACCTACTGCTTGATTGTGTTATAAACATATCTTCCCAATAAAAATAACTTACTAAATGTAATATATGTGTATAAGAGGTTTTGCAATTTAAATTTTACTTATATTGCGCTACAATGAATTATTTATGCACTATTTAAAAATGATGAGTAAACAAGATCTATTATCGTTGATGAAAGCAAGACACAGCGGACGTTCATACGATAATACAAGAGCAATATCTCAGAAAGAAATGGATATTTTAATAGAAGCTGTAAGGCTAACACCCTCGTGTTTTGGTGATGAACCTTGGCGATATGTGATATGCAACAAACAGAACAATCAAAGCGCATGGAAAAAATTGCTCGATTGCCTTGATGAATCTAATCAAAAGTGGGCAAAAGATGCACAAATACTAATTATATCTCTAAGCGCTAAGAACTTCCGTAAACAAGGTAAAGGAGAAAATTTTTGGGCTAAGCATGATACTGGTGCAGCAAATTATGCACTTATGCTGCAGGCTGCAGATATGAACTTAATGGCTCATCAAATGGGTGGATTTGATAGAGATAAAATAGTTAAGAGATTCAATATACCTGATGATTTTAATGTAATGTCAGTGATAGCAGTTGGTTACGAAAAAGAGGGTGCTGAAGTCAAAGAAAAACAAAGAAGATCAATAAAAGAAATATTCTTTTATGACGAATGGCCAGCGAGCTGACTTGACCATTCTTCTCTTAATATCTTAAAAACTGGATTATCTGGCAAATAACTTTTTTTCATCCTACCCTCTTCAATTGCTTGCCAATCTTTCCACGGTAATTTCTTACTTCCAAGTTCATAATCCATCCCACATATCTTCTCGAAAGCCATAAACAGCAAAATGCCAATTATATTCATTAAAAATAGAAGTAAGATCTCGAAAATAGTTCTTTAATCCTTTTGAACAGCGATGCCCGCCAAACTCTCCAACAAAGATCTTATAATTTGGTATATTATTATATCTCTCTTGGAAAACTTTGACTGGTTCTATATATGATTTTAACTGATTCTTATCCCAATGCTCCATTTTATTTGTATCAGAAGATTGAATATGCCCAGGGTAGGCAAAGTTACCCTGGTTTAATTTTAAGTTTGTATAAGCAAAGGGCTCATACATGTGAAAAGAATAAAGAATATTAGAATCATCAACTGGTTTGAATTTATCAAAAGTATTAGAGTCAGCATAACTGCTGCTATCAAGTATTATTGGGGTCTCTGAGTCAACTTGGCGGACACTGTTTACCACGCTGCTATAAAAGCCAAATAGATTCTTCTGAACTTTGCTTTGTTCTACGTTATAAATAGCCGAATCTGCAGTATTATAAAGCCTTTCTGGATGTGGTTCATTTAAGATATTATATCCAACAATAGCAGGATGATCTTTAAGCTCTTTCGCAAGATCTTGCCAAAATTTTGCTGCTTGTTTTTGAAAAGCTTGATCTGACCATAAACGTAAATCATCTTTATCGTTATTATTTTGCTTCCATCTAGATCCAGGTAAACTAAGCATCGTTAATACTACTGGTATTTTTTGTTGATGAAAAGCATCTAAAACATCTTTCAGAACTTTCAGGTCTTTGGAAATCAGGCCCGGATAATTGTCTGCATTTCCTAAGAGGAAGTCACGTTGCGTAGTTTCAAATTTGTCAGGAGCAAGACGAATAAAACCAATTTTGTATTCCTTTGCTGCTTTGATTAAGTCACTATCAACTTTTCTATTGAAAAAATTTGCTCCCTTTCTAACTCCAGTTTGCCAAAAGAGCATTTTGCCGTTCTCCGGTATTGACTTAGCACTCACATTACAGAAAACTATAGAATACAAAACAGCTGTAATTAGAAGAAAGATTTTCACTTATATAATTTTGCTATAATGGTAAGTAACCTAACAGACAAGATCCCGTTTGTAAAGATGCACGGTACTGGCAATAGTTTTGTTATCATAGACTCACGTTCAGCAAATAATTTAGACTGGAATTATAGACAAATTGCTGATCAAGGCAGTTGTGATCAAGTGATAATTATAACAATGTCTAATGCTGCAAACTGCTTTATGCATATCTACAATGCTGACGGTAGTCGAGCTGAAATGTGTGGAAACGCAGCACGCTGTGTTGGATATTTGATAATGTTAGAAAAAGGTACTGAATATATCACTATTGAGCTGCTAAATAATCGTATCTTAGAATGTTTTAAAGTAGGTGATAAATCAATAAAGGTCAATATGGGTAAACCACTGCTTAAATGGAATGAAATTCCTCTTTCTTGTGAATGCGATCCCCTTTATCTACCTATAGAGCTTGAAATACTGAAAGAGCCAGTTGCAGTAAATATTGGTAACCCTCATATAGTTTTTTTTGTTGATAACATAAGCGAAATACCATTGCAGAATTTAGGACCAAAGCTAGAAAATCACGAATTATTTCCTCAGAAAACAAATGTTAGTATTGCACAAATAGAAAAATCTGGAGAAATAAACTTAAGAGTTTGGGAAAGAGGAACAGGTATTACTGCTTCATGTGGTAGTGCGGCTTGTGCAGCATTTGTTGCATCTATACTTCGTAAGTGTTTGGCTACTAAACAAACTTCAGTGCATTTACCAGGAGGTCAGTTACTGATTGAGTGGCCAGGAAATATATTTATGACTGGCGATATAGGGTTCTTATGACTTAGGCCAGGCATTGACTCATTACTTCTAACACCTTTTTGCCAATCACTGCAGGGGTTTCTGCAATTGCAATTCCAGCACTCCGCATAACTTCTAATTTTGCACCAGCACTTCCGCCACTAGAAGAGATAATAGCCCCAGCATGCCCCATACGTCTTCCTGGAGGTGCTGTTTGGCCTGCCACAAATCCAATGATTGGTTTTTTAGTTTTTTCCGCCTTTATAAAATGTGATACATCCTCTTCTTCATTTCCACCTATTTCACCAATAACTACAATACCATGAGTATCGTCATCTTTTAAAAATAACTCCATACAGTCAACAAACGTCATGCCATGAACAGGATCGCCTCCAATTCCTATACATGTTGATTGACCGAAACCAACAGCTGTTGTTTGTGCTACCGCTTCATAAGTTAAAGTTCCAGAGCGAGACATAATTCCTATATGTCCACGTTTGTGAATATGTCCTGGCATAATTCCTATTTTGCATTCTTCGGGTGTAATAATTCCTGGACAGTTTGGCCCAATCAATCGGCTTTTTGAGCCAGTAAGTGCATGCTTCACTTTTGCCATGTCAAGTATAGGAATGCCCTCTGTGATGCAAACTATTAATTCTATCTCTGCATCTATTGCCTCAAGTATTGCATCAGCTGCAAATTTAGCAGGTACATATATTACCGTAGCATTCGCATCAGTTTTTTCTCTAGCTTCTGCTACAGTATTAAAAACTGGTAAATTAAGGTGAGTGCTATCACCCTTTCCAGGAGTTACACCGCTAACCATTTTCGTCCCGTAGTCAATAGCTTGTTCTGAATGGAACGTACCTTGTGCACCAGTAAAACCCTGGCATATTAATCTTGTATCTTTATTTACTAAAACAGACATACTCTACTTCACCTCTTGTACTATTTTCTGTGCAGCCTCGTCAAGTTCGTCTGCAGCAATAATATTTAGCCCTGACTCTTCTAAAATTCTTTTTCCTTCTTTAAAGTTAGTGCCTGATAATCTAACCACTAAAGGGACCTTAATATCTATTTCTTTTGCAGCTTCAACTATTCCATTTGCAATGATATCACAACGCATTATACCGCCAAATATATTAACCAAAATTCCTCGTACATTACTATCAGATAATATAATTTTAAATGCTTCAGTGACAGTTTCCTTACTTGCTCCACCACCAACATCTAGAAAGTTAGCAGGCTCTGCTCCATAGTACTTTATTATATCCATTGTTGCCATAGCAAGACCTGCACCGTTCACCATGCAACCAATATTGCCATCCATTTTGATGTAACTAAGTCCATGTTTTGAAGCTTCTATCTCGTCTTTAACTTCTTCATCATAATCACGAAGCTGCACGATTTCTGGATGACGATATAAAGCGTTGTCATCAAAATTAATTTTAGCATCAAGTGCAACAAAATCCCCGGAATTTGTTTCAACTAGTGGGTTAATTTCTATTTGGCTTGCATCAGTTGTAATAAACGCATCATATATATTTTTTGCAATATTTGTTATTCTTTCTATTTGTTCTGAATTCAAATTAAAATTATTGGCAAGTTTACTGCTATCAAGATTTGTAAAACCAGTAGCAGGGTCAATATCAAATTTCACAATTTTTGTAGGAGAATTTTTTGCCACTTCTTCGATATCCATTCCACCTTCTGAAGAAAATATAAATACTAGCCTACTAAGCTTTGGATCGACTACTAGACTCAAATAGTACTCTTTTTTAATGCTTGAACCTTCTTCAATGTATACTTTCTTTACCTGCTGTCCGCTTGACCCTGTTTGATGAGTAACTAAAGTTATGCCAAGCATGTCCTTTACAAGTTGTTGAGCTTCTTTAGTTGACTTTGCCAGCTTTACGCCACCAGCCTTACCCCTACCACCTGCATGAATCTGAGCTTTAACCACAAACACGTCAGATTTTAGTTGATTTATTTGAGTTGCTACTTCTTCTGCAGATGTAGCAACAAAACCCTTTGGTACCGGAACATTAAACTTGTGTAAAATTTCCTTTGCTTGATATTCGTGAATATTCATAAGATAACTAATTATTAACCTTAGTAAAAACTACCAACCATAACGCTGTCTTCTGCATTCTTGCTGATATCTCTTTTTCCTTGCTTCAGCTTTTTTTTTAGCTGTTTTCTCTGATTTCTTTTCGTGATATTTTTTTTTCATTTTGAGCCCTCTTCCTTCCTTTTGAATTATTTTTTTCAACACTGGAAAAGCTCTATCTACATCACCATAATGGACTGATACTTCAATCAAACTCTATACCTCCTTCGGTAATCACTTCAAAATCCATTTATAAATTAGAAAATTAACATTGTCAATTATTTTATAAACTTGAGCGATAGAATATGATATGCAGTGATTTATATGAAAAAAGCTTCATTCTGCTGTCAATCATTTACTTGCTGATAAAAATTGCTCTTAGGTTACAGTGCTCTTGTAATTTTTCTAATCTCGGGGCGGAGAGATTTGAACTCCCGACCCTTTGGTCCCAAACCAAATGCGCTACCAGGCTGCGCTACGCCCCGACTTCTTTACTAAGAGTATCGATAGTTCGGAAAAATGCAAGTTTCATTTATTTCTTTTAGGAAAAATATAATGCAGATTTCTTTATATAGAGTGTCAAGTTGCACTAGCCATATTAAAAAATCTAGCTATACCAATTGGTGAAGGTTAATGCAGCAACTACAGCAGTATCAACTCTCAAAATTCTTTTTCCTAGACTCAGTTTCTGACAAAATTTATTGGCAGAATCAAGTTCGCAAGATGAAAAACCACCTTCGGGGCCCACAATAATAGCAACGTTTTTCTTGCCTTTTAGAACTTTGTTAGGAGGTTTTCCTTCACCTGTTTCATCACACAAAACAAAATTTTTATTCTGAGAATCGGGTAATTCATAAAAATCAATGGGAAGCAAAATCTCTGGTATACTTATCCTACCAGATTGTTCCGCAGCTTCAATTGCCTGTAATTTCGCTCTACTTAGGTTAATGTTTTTTACTACTGTACGTTCTGTTGAAATAAATTGAATGCAGGTTACTCCCATTTCAGTTGCTTGTCTTACTATGTTGCTTAAGGCGCCGCTTTTTACCAGAGCACAATACAAATATAGATTTTTTTCATGTTGTTGTTGTTTAGTGCGTTCTTTTATTATAATTTTTGTCGATTTACTTGATATATTCACTACTCCTCCTAACCATTCTCCATCCTTTCCATTAAAAAGATAGATGTTATCATGCTTCTTAAGCCGCATTACATTGTAAATATAGTGACTTTGTCGTGGATGAAGCGCCAAACTTACATTTTGTGATAAAGCTTCTTCAACATAAAGCCTAATTTTTTTCATTCAAAACTTTAGTTATTTGCATTCTGTTTGAGTGACTCTTACGGGATTTGAACCCGTGTTACCACCGTGAAAGGGTGGTGTCCTAACCACTAGACGAAAGAGTCGACTTGAATCTAACTGAGTTATATCGATTATACATATAAAGTCAATTCAATTATTTTGAATCACACAGTTAGAGTGATATATCAGTGATTTTATATCGACAGCCTCCTATTACCCCATGTTCAATGCTTACTGAACCTATCTCAGATTTAGGAGCTTTAGATCCTAATTCTAATTTTTGTTCAACTTTTGTATCTGAATCATAGCCAGAATCGTATCCAGAATCTCTACGCTCAAAATTTTGCCTTATTTCTTTTACGTTAAAGCCAGCCTTGGTCTTGATTTGCTGACTCGCTGGCTTATTAGCACTTTGCTCATTTAGTTTTACTTGCAAATTATTCACTTTATCCTGCGCTAATCCATGATAAGTCCCAGAATTATCTTTTATATGTTTTGCTTGTCTTTCTGATCTCTTTTTCGATAAATCTACCTTAGCATAAATAGGCTCTGGTTGCTCTTTATGATTTAAGCTAGTGGGCTTTTTTTGCTCTGAGAAATCATCTACATCTTCATAAATAGGTTCTCCTGATATACTAGAACAACCACTATCTTTCAATGATAAATTTTCAGTAGATCTTTTATGCAAATCATATACTTCAGCATAAATGGATTCTTCCGATACGCTCAACTCTTCTAATGAGTTACTAACCTTAGCGTCATATACCTCATCATAAATGGGCTCTTTTAAAAGTAAAATATCATCGTGCTCAAAAATTCTAGGAGGTTTTTTAGGTGAGTTGGCCTTAAATTTTAGCTCTACTTCCTCTTTAAGCTTGTCACAACTTTCCGTTTGTTTCAAAATCTCCAATATTTCTTTTCTTTCTTTTTTTATTAGCTCACCAAGCACTAAACAACATTTTTCTTTACGATCTTTGAGACTGTCCTTATCTCCGTACTGCATAGCTTCTGATGCTCTTTTGTATTGAAGGATTACATTTCCTATACTATTATTTATTTCATTAATATTTGCTCCAGCACTAATAAGTAACGTCATTACATTATGATCAAGATTTGTTACTGCATACTCTAAAGCTCGATTTAAAGTTTGATCATTATTCAAGTCAAATGACCCCTTGTTCCTAAAAGGATTAATTCTAGAAAAGAGTTTTTCAAAGCTGTTTACTATATTATGAAGACTTAAAGCTAGCCTCACGCCTCTTATATTGCTATTTCTAGCGGATTTAATTAAAAAACTATCTACTATACCCATGATTGTACCCCTCTATATAAAAGCTCACCATTGTGGTACAATTTTAAACTATAATGATTTATTTTATATTAATAACCGCTTTTCACACCCACTTAACAAGAGGCGGCATCGACATCATAATTGCATCGGGGTTACCATTAGTCATTAAACCAAACCTTGTACCACGATCATAAAGAAGATTGAACTCCACATATCTGCCACGTTTTATCAATTGTTCTTCTCGTTGTTCTTTTGTCCAAGATTTCTGCATATGTTTGTGTATGATGTGTAAGTAAATTTCTAAAAAGGCTTCACCTACTGCTTTTGTGAACTCAAAATCATTTTTCCAGTTGCCAGAAGTTAGATTGTCATAAAAAATTCCACCAATACCACGTGGCTCTTTTCTATGTTGTAAAAAAAAGTAATCATCACATTGCTTTTTAAATTTCGGATAATATTCGATGTTGAACTCATCGCAAGTTGCTTTAATTGATTCGTGAATATACTTGCAATCTCCCTCATCTTTATAAATTGGAGTAAAGTCCATTCCTCCACCAAACCATTGTTTTGAGGTATATATCAGCCTTGTGTTCATATGTGCTGCAGGGATAAGGGGAGATTGCATGTGAGACACTAAAGATATACCGCTTGCCCAAAACTCTCCATTGCTTTCACTTGCACCAGGAATTTCATTAATGGCTGAGTCTGCGAGCTTTCCGTATACCCTTGAAACGTTTACTCCAACTTTTTCAAAAATATTACCAAAGATAATTATAGATTCACCACTTCCTCCACCTGGTCGGTTCCACTTTCTTTTTTCGATTTTTGGTTTTGTGAATGACTGTACCTCAATTGATAAGAAAGATTCGGTGATCTTGTTTCTCAGTGCGCAGAACCATTCAAATGCTTGTGTCTTTTGTTTTTCCATAATGCCTTCTGTTGGCTTATTAATATTATTGTACTCTATATTTACAGGACTTAATTAGATTGGGATAGTAACTACCCATCAAGGATGTTAATAAATCTATAATAATTAAATCAATATAGTAGAATATTTTTATATGTGCAAGGATGCCAAGCAATAATAATGAGTAAAAGATACATAGATAACAAAAAAGAGAACAGAGTTGACTTCATACTAAGAAATTATGGGATGTCAATTATTGTGATGGCAGTCATTATGTTCTTACCTCCAATAGCAATATCAGTACTCTATTTTTCTAATGTATATAGTCAGCATGTTAATATAGAGATTAATTTATTAATTAGCACTCTAATGACTCTCTTTGTGGTATATAATATAAAACGTTACAAGCATCTACTTAATATCATAGAGTTTCAAAATGCAATATTTGCAAATGCGCTGAATCATAATACAGAGTTTTGTCTCATTTTACATAAAGATGAGGGTATTATTTATGCTGATGCGAGGTTCTACGAAAGGTTTAAAGATCACATAAACGATGATGTTACGCTAGATAAAATTCTTGAAGCAGGAGATGTTTCAGAAAAAGACAGAAAATCACTCTATCATGCGTTAAGAAATAACACTTCTGTAAAAGTATGCATTTCCTTAAGCAAGAAGAGTAGAATATCTAACTTTCTTTTGCTCTCTGAACCAATACCGGATAATCCACAAATTGCTATAAATAGTAATAAGACTTTAAATTTATCATTAGCCCCAATAGCAAGACCGAATGGATATTTTGTACTGAAGGCAACACAGGTAAACAAAGAGCAGGTATATGAAGAGTTGATAGAGAAACACAATATAGCAACTTACGTTGCAAATACAAAAGGAGGTATCTTATCTGTAAATAAAAGATTTTTAGACATGTTTGAACTAAAAAAATTGGAAAAAGGTAGCTCAATCAATGATTTTATATCTCAATCGAAGTATGACGATACAATAACCAAAAATGAAATTATGTTTTTTACTATAAGCGGTGCTCCATTTAAGGCTTATATGAGTACTGCTACATTTTGTGATAAATATAATCATAGCTATATACACGGCTTTATAACACCAACTGAATCAAATATTGTTGATTATCAACTACACCCTTGTTTTACAAATTCGTCAATTGCTATTGCACAATGCGACATAAATGGCAATTTTATAAAGAAAAATATAGCATTAGTAAAACTTGCGGGGTCAAATAATGGTTCTATCTTTGCATTGATATCAGATGGTTATCATATGAAAGTGCGTGAATATTTTTCAAGTAATAGGATAAATAATGCGTCCTTTGATGTGCAGCTCAATGGCGGTAATAACATGAAAATATATTTTAATAAGTTTCTTCATAATAAAGTGATGTTCATACTTTGTTATTTTATTGATAATACTGAACGTAAAAAACTAGAGATAAAACTTGAGCATTATCAAAAGGTGCAAGCTATAGGGCAGTTAGCAGGTGGTATTGCACATGATTTCAATAATATATTAACCGGAATAATAGGATTTTGTGATTTGCTTTTACTCCAGCACTCAGCTAGCGATCCATCTTTTGGAGATATAATACAGATACAGCAAAATGCAAAACGTGGGTCAAATTTGGTAAGACAACTGCTTGCTTTTTCAAGAAGACAGACTTTGCAGCCAAAGATTATGAATGTAAATGGTACGATAGCTAATCTTTATGAAATGATCAAAAGATTAATAGGTGAAAATATAAAATTTAATATTTATTATGGTAGCGATTTGGGTGCTGTTAGGGCTGACCAAGGACAATTAGAGCAAGTGATGCTTAACTTAGCAGTTAATGCTGGTGCTGCTATGGAAAAGGGGGGAGAGTTAACTATACGAACCTTTAATCAAAAGGTTGATTCATTAAATTCTACACCTCAAGATATGTTTTCTCCAGATAAGGAAACGATTGAACATGGGAATTATGTTGTGATTGAAGTGATTGATACTGGATGTGGAATGACGAGTGATATAATTGAAAAGGCATTTGATCCATTTTTTTCTACCAAAGATATTACTTCTGGTACAGGTCTTGGCCTCTCTACTGTATATGGCATTATTAAACAAACCGAAGGATACATCTATGTTGCTAGCAAAGTGAATCATGGAACTAAATTTAGCATATTTTTGCCCATAGTTTACATATCGGATGAAAATGATAAAGAGGAAGATAGTCAAGAAATAGAGAAACCGGTAGAGATTAAAGGTAATGGTATAATTTTATTAATTGAAGATGAAGATTCAGTAAGGGAATTTACTGCTAAGGCTCTTACAAGAAAAGGATTTAATGTAATAGAAGCGAGTATAGGCAGCGAGGCACTAGAGATCATTAGAAAAAAAAATCAACACATAGATCTAATAATCACTGATGTAATCATGCCAGAGGTGAGTGGTCCAGAAATAGTTAAAGAAACATTGATACATAGGCCAAACATCAAAGTTATTTTTATTTCTGGTTATGCAGAGGATGCTTTTTTAAAGAGCGATGAAATCAATATAGAAGACTTCCATTTTTTACCCAAACCATTTACTCTGAATGAGTTAGGAAATAAGGTTCAAAGTGTGTTACACAATACAAAAAAAGGCAGTTTACTTTGAGCATGATTGGCAACAAAAAAATTTTTCTAATGCAAAAATTTCTTGCATATATACAATAGAGTTATTTTATACATAAGATAAAAGGCGTGAGCAAGATCATTGCAATAGTAAATCAAAAGGGTGGAGTTGGTAAAACCACAACTAGTATAAATTTATCGACAGCCTTTGCTGCTGTAGGAAAAATTACTTTATTGGTAGATCTTGATCCCCAAGGGAATGCTAGTACAGGGCTCGGGGTTTCTTATCGTAGTAGAGAAGAAAAAAATATATACAAAATACTGCTGAGCAACGAAAGTGAATTGGTAGAGTCGGCAATTTTTCATATAAAGGAAATTCCAAATTTATCGTTAATTTCATCAGTGGTTGACTTATCAGCTGCAGAAATTGAGCTATCACAACTTGAGCAGGGAAAATTCGTACTAAAAGACACTCTAGAGAAAGTGCGTGATAATTATGAGTACATAATCATCGACTGCCCTCCATCACTTGGTCTACTTACTATCAATGCTTTGACCGCTGCTAACTCTATTATTGTTCCTCTTCAGTGTGAATTTTTCGCTCTGGAAGGATTGAGCCATTTAGTTAAGACTGTAGAGCTGATAAAAAGAAATAACCTAAACCCTTTCTTGGCAATAGAAGGAATATTGCTCACAATGTATGACAGACGCAACAAACTTAGTGAGCAGATAAAAAATGATATTTGCCAGTATTTAAATGATAAAGTATATAAAACTATCATCCCATTGTATGAGACCATTATTCCACGTAACGTACGGTTATCAGAAGCGCCTTCTCATGGAAAACCCGCTATTGTATATGATTTTAAGTGTCCTGGTGCGCAAGCATATATAAGTTTGGCAAAAGAAATTTTAAAGAAACGCATGAGCATCTGTAAAGAGAAAAAGCTGGTAAGTGAGGGTACGGCGTGAAGGATAATAGGCGCTTAGGTAGAGGTCTTGCCGGCCTCATAGGCGATAATTATGATAATAAGGAAGATCGGTTACCCGTTGCATTACTGCATCCGAGCAAATTTCAGCCGAGAAAATATTTTGATGAAGAGTCATTGAAAGGACTTGCAAGTTCGATAGAGAAAAATGGCATTATACAGCCTATTGTGGTGCGCAAAGATCCAAATGATGACGATTATGAAATAGTAGCAGGGGAACGTCGTTGGCGGGCAAGTAAAATTGCAAATCTTGATAGTGTGCCAGTCATCATAAAAGATTTAAATGACAAGGAATGCTTAGAAGTATCGATAATTGAGAACATACAGAGGCAAGACATTAATCCAATAGAAGAAGGTGAAGCGTATAGGAAACTAATAGATGAATTCTCCTATACACACGAAGAACTAGCTTCAACGTTAGGCAAAAGCCGCAGTCACATAACCAATATGACTCGAATGTTATCACTCCCTGATGGAGTGATAACAATGATCAACGAGAAAAAACTGTCTATGGGCCATGCAAGGGCGTTGATTAATGTTGAAAATGCGGAAAGTCTTGCAGAAAGAATAGTTTCTCAGGGCCTGAGCGTTAGACAAACTGAAAAATTGATAAAAGACTTACAACAAAATAACGATCAAAAAGAGCATAAATATACTAAAAATCAAGATATGGCAGCACTAGAAGGGGCTATATCTTCTCAACTTGGTTTAAAGATCAAAATTAATGACAGTAATTCTAAGGGTAAAGTCATGATACGTTATAACAACTCAAGTGAATTGGATTTTATATTGAAAATTTTGAATAGAAGACTTGAATCAGCTATTAATGTCGAAAGTAGCTCATAGAAATTTCTTGACAAACCTTCCCACTTTCCTTGCAATGGAAGTGAAATGGTGGAGTTTGTCAAGTAAGTTATTTCGTTTCTACCTTCAATAAAAATTTGCACGCAATAGCACAGAAGCATACGTTGCTATTCCCTCATTTCTTCCAATAGAACCTAATTTTTCCGCTGTGGTTGCTTTGATATTTACGAATTCACCATTAATTTCTAATATTTTTGATATGAATTCCTTCATCCCTGCTTTGTAAGGCGATATTTTAGGCTCTTCACAAACTATAGTAATATCTAAATTAGACACGCTATATCCTTTTTCCTGTGCTTTTTTAGCAGCAAAGTCAAGAAAATGAGATGAATTGCAATCCTTCCATTTAGAGGAATTAGGAGGAAAATGTTCTCCTATATCGCCACATCCTAGTGCTCCGAGTATTGCATCAACGATTGCATGTATTGCAACATCACCATCGGAATGTGCCTCTATTGCCATATTATGCTCAATTTCCACACCGCAAATTTTTATAAAACTCTTAGCATCATTTTGAATTTTAACAAATTTATGTATATCATAACCGGTTCCGACACGGAATTTTGGCTCTCCAAAGAGAAGTTTTGCCATATTGATATCCTCTTTTGTAGTTAACTTAAAATTCTTTTTCTCACCTTCAATAATCGCAACATGTTTTTTATGCTCCACCATTAGTGATGAATCATCAGTAAATTCTTTGACTGATTGATGGCACGATAATAATTCTCTGAAATTAAAAATTTGAGGAGTTTGCATGGCTCTAAGTTTTTCTCTTGAAATCGTAGATTCAATGAAATTATTACTCACCAACGATATAGTATCCTCAACTTCTATTGCTGGAACTACTCCTGTATATTGACCATTAATCATAGATTCAATCAAGTTGTTTATTAGAATATTTGATACAAAAGGCCTACAAGCGTCATGTATAATAACAAAATCTGGATTGATCTTTTGCAAACTCTCCAGTCCAAGTTTAACTGAACTCTGCCTGCTTTTTCCTCCACATACTGGACTCAGCAATTTAGTATCTATAGTTGATGACGTAACTTCTTTATAGAAATCTTTTTGACTTTCATTCACTACCACTCTTATGTAACTTATGTACTGATTAGCTAAGAATTTCCTAATTGTGTGAAATAAAACAGACTTACCTGCCAATTTTATATACTGTTTAGGGATTTTGGCATTGCATCTACTGCCTACTCCTGCTGCAACTATTAATGCTGCTATCTTGTATTTCTCAAGTCTGTTAGTGTGCATGCTTACCATTTTCGGTGTTAATACAAGTTATCTAGCATTTTAAAAAAGTTGATCCAATTCTCAAAAAAGAATATTCTTTTACTAGGTATAATATATGCTAGAAGAAAATAATGCACGTTGCTAAGTATAATAAAGAAAATGAGATACATCTTATATTTTTTCATGGGATAGGTGATAATCATAAAAATGCTACCAGATATATACAAGGTGAATTTACATACCCCCACAGATCTAATTTTCACACTCATGCGCATAAATATTCAACTACGTTTCAAAATTATATAACCTACGCAACAGCAAGCTTCATGCTTCTAGGAGTATCCATACTATTACCAATTTTAATATTACTTATTAATCCAATGACGTCTAAGATAGCAAGTTTAGCCATCTTAGCAGCTTTGACTTGCACCTTTTTATCTGTATCACTACTTATGATTCCATTTATAAATAAGAATCAAAGCTTGTCTCAGCCTTCAATAAAAGAAATTAGTAAATTAATTGACAATGGTGTGAAGCCTGAAAACATTATACTTTTCGGCCATTCTTTTGGAGGAGAAGTTGCATCAGAAGTGCTGAAATATTTTGCAGACAAAAACATTAAACTTGGAGGTATTATTTTTACTAGCACTTTTAGCTCTTTTCATAACGCAATAAAGCATTTTCCAATTCCTCAAGCAAAGATTTTAAGTGTACTGCCCTCATGCTTATTGAAAAAAATGCTCAAGGTCCTAAATTTAGATTTCGATATAGCAAACAATATACGAGGATTACAAAATGAGAATATACCAATAGTGATCATTAATCATGAAAGAGACAACTTAATACCATATCCTGCACAATTAGCAAAAGGACTAGAAGATAATCAATCGTTAAATAGAAATTTGACCAAAATCGTTAATTTGAAAAGCTTTGAATATGATCCGCACAACGGAGTGTTATTTAGTTGCGAATTGAATAAAAATTTGCTTGATCTCATACCTAATAAAACAATAAATAGATAGTATTTACAAAAAACTGTATATTTTTTGATAAATTGGCTATTCTAAACACATGCAAAAACGTCATATAACTATTTGTTGCGTACTGCTTTTCATAATAGGAGTGTTGTTTTTGATGCGTCCTATGATTGTCCCGTGTCTAATATCCCTTTTTGTTGCACATTTGTTTAACCCTCTAGTAACCAAGTTTGAAAAATACAGAATACCGCGTTCATGTTCTGTAGTTTTTATAACACTTGCCTTATTGATAGCTTTTATATTAGTTATTACATTTGTTTTACCTATTATATATTTTCAAATTACTTTAATATTAAATTTCTTAGTGAATAAGATACCTTCATTAAAGCTTAAAGTGATTCCTTCTGTGCTAGAATTTCTTAATATAAAAACTGAAGATAATTTATTTGATCACTTGTCTAAAAATCTAGTAGAAAATTACAGTGATTATATATCTTATTTTATAAATGCTCTTAGCATGGGCAGTAATCTTATAATTCAAGTGCTAAATTCAAGCTTTAGTTTGATTTACATGGTATCATTAATAGCTATTACGCTTGTGGTGTTTTTTTATGTATTACGTGATTGGCCTTCAATTGTAGAAAAGGCTAATAAACTAATTCCCATTCTTTACAGAGAAAAAGCTGCAGGTTATTTTTTCAAAGTAGATTTCATTATATCTAATTACCTAAAGGGACAGTTAAACGTATGTATAGTCATGATGATCTTTTACTCCGTGGGCCTTAGCATAATTGGGCTGAAGCATTCTGTAGCTATTGGAATTTTATCAGGAACATTAACATTTATACCCTATATAGGGCCATTATTATACACTATTATCGGATTTTTGAGCGCCATTACTCAATTTAGTGGATGGTTTGAAAGTGCTGCTGTCTTGCTATTATTTAGTGTTGGTCAATTAATAGACTCAAGCATATTAGTGCCTTTATTAATAGGAAAAAAAGTTCATATACATCCAACTATCATTATTTTGGGAGTTGTCATATGTACCTCATATTTTGGGTTTATAGGTATATTATTTTTTATTCCAATAATAGCAATGTTCAGTGTATTAGTAGAATATGCAGTCAATAAATATTTTGAAAGTGAGCTTTATAAAAATGGCTAATTAGTTCACGATAAAAAGAAAAAGGACCTCTGATACATTTGAGAAATGCAAGTAAATTTTTATGCAAAAATTATTATCAAAAAGTAGCAATTTAAGAGGCTTTACGTGCAATTAAATTTATTTAACAATAATCAAGTTGATTATTGTTGGCAAAATTATATCATCTTAGACGAAAACAAGCACGTATATAACTCAATAGCTAACGATTTATCTTGGAAATGCCTGATCCTTTTTGGACCTAACAGCTCTGGAAAAACTCACCTTGCTCATATTTGGCAATCAATAAACAATGCAATTTTTATCAACGTGAATAATTTTGTAAGCGAGATTAGGTATAGCAATGCGTTTATTTTAGAGGATGTACAAAACATTAAAGATGAGGAAATGTTGTTACATTGTTATAATTATATGAAGGAGAATGATAAGAGATTGCTGATCACTTCTTCAATTTCACCAAAAAAGCTTAACTTCAAGCTCAAAGATTTGAGCTCTCGAATATTGTCAACTATCAGCGTAAAAATTTTACCTGCAAGCGAGGAGTTATTAAGAATTATGCTAATAAAACAATTTTCAGATAAACAATTAAAAATTGATCTAAAGGTAATTAATTATATTCTAGCAAGAATAGAACGTTCTTTCCACAGCATTAATAAAATTATAGAAAAAATAGATAGTGAATCCATAGGATCAAATGTAACCATTCCTTTTATTAACACTTTATTAAAAAAAAGTTCCAAGTGATTCCTTCTGCTGCAAGACATTTGTTATATATATTAAAGATTTATTAATACCCATACAATAATGAAGTTGAAATCACTATTTCTTTATGTTAAAATTATAATAAATACTATGATGTAATAAGAATAAACAGACATATCTAAGGGGTATTTTTACGATAGTAAAACTTAATTTACAGGATGTTTTTTATAGATTTAATGTTATAATTAAAATATGGTAAAAGTAAGATCAAATTTAAAAAAAAGGTTAAAACAAAGGTTTGTAGTACTTACTTTATTGATAAATACTTTGTTTATCTCATATTTTCTTATAAAAAACACAAAAAATACTTTCAATCAAATTATAGTCAAAGAAATAAGTATAGGAGCTGATAATGAAAAATAAACAACCACAAAATAAAAAAGAGGATCTTTACATAACGTATTACATAGATACTTTGGTTTCCGAAAAATCCTCTACACAAAATACTTTGGAAAGTTATCGTTCAGATTTACACCAACTTGAAAAATTTTTATTAGAAGGAAGCGCTACCTTAGTTGGTGCAAGTAAAGCTAATATTAAAGATTATGTAAGCTTTTTACGTACACAAAAGAAATATAAAACTAGCTCTATATCAAGAAAAATATCTGCTATCAAAAATTTCTATAAGTGCCTATTTAATGATGGAATAATAGACTTTAATCCAGCACCGGCTAATGATAATGAATTAAGAAATCCAAAAGTTTCCCGTCCTTTGCCTAAGTATTTAAGTGTTCAAGAAATATTTTTGCTCATGGAAACAGTAAAAAAATCAGCAAGCGGATCGAATAAAGAGATAAGCAGTAAAAGGCTATGTGCAATTTTAGATATCCTTTACTCTTCCGGGATGCGTGTTTCTGAATTAATTAATATGAAGTTATGTGAAGTATCACATTTAGTAAACAGTAATGGTAAAGAAGGCTATATAATAATAAAGGGAAAAAGTGGCAGAGAAAGGCAAATCTTTTTTAATGAGCAAGCATTGCAAAGCCTTAAAGATTATTTATCAGTTCGTGACAACCTGCTCCCTAACGACAAAAAATCTGATTGGCTATTCCCAGGTGATAAACCTAATAAACCAATTACAAGGCAAAGAGTTGGTCAATTAATAAAGGAATTAGCAAGAAAGTGCGATGTTGATGAAAATAAAATCTCCCCACATGTGATTAGGCATTCTCTTGCTACCCATCTACTGAATAGCGGAGCGAATATTGTGCTGATACAAAAAATTCTTGGCCATACTAATCTTTCTACAACGCAAATATATACTCATATTGCTAACGAAAAGTTAAAGGACAAATTAGCTGATTCTCATCCTATTACTCAGATGATCAATAATTAAACTTATTGCTTTTAATTTTGTAGTAAAGTTAAATTCAAATAAGTTTACGTATGTTTGTGATTGCAAGTTTATTGTTTAATTTACTCCTTATATTATGGGAAGTATTCTATACTTTTATTACTCTTCCTATAATTTTCTTTCCTGAGTGTGTAATAACCATTTTCCTCGTTTGCTCGGTGAGAGTTGTATTATTCATGTTACGTTTATTATGTGGCATTAAATATGAAGTGAGGGGAATGGAAAACATTCCTGAGCAACCTTTTATAATTGCATCTAAACACCAATCTCCATTTGAAACATTTATTTTTATACTACTATTTAGAAAAGCAGTTTTTATTTTAAAACGTGAATTGAAATGGATTCCATTCATTGGTTTGCATCTCATGGCATTAAAAATGATTTTTATTAACCGCTCAGATGGTATTAGTTCTGTGCGTCATATCATAAAATTAGCAAAAATGCGTATAAAAGAAAATAGAGGCATAATAATATTTCCTGAAGGCACAAGAACGACTATAAACCAAAATATAAAATATCAACCAGGTATCGCTGCTTTATATGGCGTATTATCTGTTCCTGTATTACCGATTGCTTTAAACACTGGTTTGTTTTGGCCAAAAAGCATACTTTCTCTGAGAAAGAATCCCGGAAAGGCGGTAATAGAAATATTACCGCCCATATATCCCGGGTTAAACAAAAATGAATTCTTGCAAAGTTTAGAAAAAATCATTGAAGAGAGAAGTAGTAGATTAATTCCAGAAAAAACTGATATTGCAAGTTAACAAAAAGACTTTATAATTAAAAGAAAAACAGGTATTAATATATGGCAAATCATAAGAGTGCTAAAAAAATGATAAAGGTAATAGCAAAGCGTACTTTAGTGAATAAGATGCGAAAAAGCAAAACTCGTACTGCTATTAGAAGATTAGTTGATATAATCAATTCTGGTGATAAAGAGAATGTTGTCTTGGCATTTCGGAATGCTGAATCCAATTTACATAGATGTGTAAATAAAGGTGTTATTCATAGGAATACTGCTGCGCGTAAAATAAGTCGTTTAAATGCAAAAGTAAAAGCATTGATGACAGCATAATATGGTTAATGTAAGGTTAACCGGATTAATGTATACTCTTCAATTTGTATACCTTGTATAAAATTTAAGTAGCTCAAGTGATGGATAAAAAAGCATTGTTGGAACTAAGTGGTGGGTCAAAAATTGAGCTACCCATATTAAGTGGAACAATAGGTCCTGACGTGTTAAATATCAAGGATTTATATAAAGTAACTGGATTATTTACTTACGATCCAGGATTTGTTTCTACAGCTTCATGTTTTTCTGCAATTACATTCATTGATGGAGATGAAGGAGTTCTTAAATATAGGGGACATGATATAGCTGATTTGGCAGAAAATAATAGTTTTACTGCTGTGATTTATTTATTACTCTATGGTGAACTACCAAGTTCAGAGCAACACAAAAAATTTCTTTTCAAAATACAAGAATTGTCCAAAGTATCAGAGCAAGTTACAAATGTAATCAAAGCATTTCCAAAAACTGCTCACCCTATGTCGATTTTGATTGCATGTTTTGCAAATTTGTCAGCGTCTTACCATGAAATGCATAGCAACAATGTCAATGGTGAGGATTTAGATTTTGGAATTTCTGCAATAGCACAAGTTCCTGCAATTGTTGCAATGACTTATAGGCATATCAACAATCAGGAATTCATAAACGCTAACAATGAATTAAGTTACAGTGAAAATTTCTTAAAGATGATATTTGGCGATGCTGTTGATAATGCCCTTTTTGCAAAAGCTCTGGATAAAATATTTACTCTCCATGCTGATCATGAACAGAATGCTTCTACGGCAGCTGTCAGATTGGTAGGGTCAGCTGGTTCTAATCTATTTGCAAGCCTGTCTGCAGGAGTTGCTACACTTTGGGGTCCAGCACACGGTGGAGCTAATGAGGCAGTTATAAATATGCTAAAAGAGATAGAGCAAAGTGGAGATGTAGATAGATTCATTGAGAAAGCTAAAGATGATAAAGATCCATTTAAGCTAATGGGGTTTGGACATCGTGTTTATAAAAACTATGATCCGCGCGCGCTTATATTAAAGGATGCTTGTCATGAGATTTTAAGCAAACTAGAGCAAAACAATGAATTACTTGAAATTGCAAAAAAACTTGAAGAAGTAGCTTTAAAGGATGAATATTTCATCACGCGTAAATTATATCCAAATGTTGATTTTTACTCAGGTATAATAATAAATGCTATCGGTATCCCTTCAAGTATGTTTACACCCATTTTTGCACTTGCAAGAACCACTGGTTGGGTTGCCCAGTGGTATGAAATGGTAACCGATAAAGAAACCAAGATTTGTAGGCCAAGGCAGCTATACCTTGGCAAATAAACTTTCATTCACAATTTGTCCTCAAATAGTCTAATTTTCTTTAGCTATAAAATACAGCAACTTATGTTTTTACCAACTGATGTATGCTTTTTTGTAGAACACTATTCAGATTGTAATACAGACGGTTGGTCAAGTATTGGTTTGGGCTTATCATTAAAAGAAGATCGTGCTGAAGAAGTGCCAAGGCCACTATCTTTAGCCGAATTATCATCTTTAATTCTTTGTGCATCTTCATCATAGTAATTGGGGTCAAGTAATTTTCTTGAGTGTCCAGCACGTGATTTACCTATAGTTGAATTCTAAGAACCTGTTCATAATCTTTTGAGGAGTAAAGCAGAGAAAGCAAGAACGATCATTTGTAAGCTAGTGTTGAGTTTTCGCTCGCAATTTTTCCACAAACGCCTGCATTTTTCCAGCCAAGCAAAAGAGCGCTCGACAACCCATCTTTTCGGCAATACAGCAAAAGTGTGTAATTCGCTTCGCTTTATTACTTCAACATTGGCACCAATAGTTGCCTTTATTTGTGTTGCAAAATTTTCTCCATTGTAGCCAGCATCAACCAATATATTTTTAACTTCAGAGAGGGTTTCTTTAGCATTTCCGACCATTTTCACAGCACTGCTGCGGTCAGTTATTTCTGCAGTTGTTACATAAATTGCGTGTGGTAACCCTTGAGTATCTACTGCAATATGGCGCTTTATTCCTGAAATTTTTTTACCAGCATTGTAGCCCTTATTCTCAGCGGTATCTGCGTTTTTTACGCTCTGAGCATCAATTATACAAAAGCTGGTTTTCTCTTTCCTCCCATTGCCAATACGGACCTCTCCAACTAATTTTTTTTAATACACGTTCCAAAATACTTTCTGTACCTTCGCTTGATTTTTCACTCCATTTTTTTAAATAATCATAACAACTTCGCCATTTTGGAAAATCTTTTTGCAGCATTCTCCACTGGCAGGAGCTTTTTAGGATGTATAGTACTCCACAAAATACATCATATAAGTCAAGTTTTCTTGGTTTTGTTTTCTTCCTGCTACTCTCCAGAATTGGTCTGATTTTTTCAAATTGTTCTCGACTTATGTCACTTGGGTATAAATTTCTCATATATCTTTGTCCATATACATCATCTCCTACTTTATTCCTTTCTTGAGATCATGTACAGGTTCTTAGGTGAACTACCAAAATCACTATCTACACTTGGTCCACCCGTCCCTACTTTTTCTTCAAGAGTTTGTGGTTTCATAGCTGGCACACGCGCAGGATCAATGGATAGCTTATATTTAACTTTACCTGTATCTTCATCTTTATATTCGCTGATTAAAGAGCTCTCCATTACTTTATTCATAACGCAATAAGCAATGTCTGGATAAAAAAAGTCTATTGCATATATTTGTTTGGCACCATATGGTGGCAGATCTCTTTCTGCAATATCATTTTTTACATCACGAAATACTTTTGTACCACCAAACATCTTATTATTAATATGATCAACTTCTTTTTCATTTAAAAACTCTATGTAACTACCACAATCAATAACAGGAGCTAAAAATGATTGCAGGATTGATAAAAGCAACATGGAAAATATTGAAATTATCATAGATAGCACAAATTTACAGTAACACTCTTGGCCACAGTAAGGAAAACAGTACAGATAGAAAGTACCGAAGCTACGAGCAAGTAAGAAAGTTACATGTTATGTTAAGTATGAATAGTAAAAAAGCTATAGCTGCAAGATACAGTAATGGCGTCTACTCTGACCACTATGGAGCTTGCTTGAAGAAGTTAATTTTCAGCACAAAATAAAAGCATTATATGCAGATAGGGCATACGATAGGCACAAACTTTATAAATTGTGTAAGAAATACGATATAAAGACAAAAGTTCTACCAAAAAAGGACGCAGCAGAACATTCAAAAATAGATTATATGTCTGACAGAAATGCTGCTATTAGGTTAATAAAATTATATGGACAAGATGGTGTAAAAGAGTGGAAAAAGGAAGTAATTTATGGAAAAAGATCTTACATAGAAGGATTTTTCTCAAGGTTGAAGCAAGTATTTGTTTAGGAATAAATCTGAAGTAAATCGTGAAAAAGAATTACTAATTAAGTGCTATTTGCTTAACAAATTCACTGATATTGGTATGGCTAAATTTGAAATCATTACATAAATTTGTCGTAAACCATCACTGCTTAAGGTGCTATGCAACAAAGCCCACTGGGATCCAGCCTTTACTTACCAACAAAAACTTAGCATAACTTTCATGCTCAAAAAATTCCTGAATTCCAACATCAAGTGCTGGAATGATACCGTCATACCTGTTGGAATATGGATGTAGCCTTACCTCACACTCCTGTCATCCCAGTATCTTTATTTTTCATTCAAGTAGCTGACACTGGGATCCAGGAAATTTGATTGGATATTAAGTTTATGAGCATAGAAGCAGCTAATTTTATGTTAAAACACAACATTTTTGATGAGGCTGTATTAAGAGATGGATCCCAGTGTCAGCTACTTGAATGACACCTTTGCTATCTTCAAAAATGAATGCTCGTACAGATGTGTGTCAGCTACTTACATAACGCCTCTCTAAAATTACTTTAGTTACAAATATTAAGAAATTTACTAAACGAAGAAAAAAGGCAAAAGAATCCCCGTGTGACGAGTTTTAATAATTTAAATTGATAATGTACTAACAAGCGCGATTTGGCTGAATGTAGAAAAAATAAAAAAGACATACAGCCGATATAATTTTTGTGTAATTTGCTAATAAATATCTGAATTTTGTCATTGAGCCTGCAGGTCAAAAACAAGGATAAATACTCTTAGTATCATAGTAAAGGGAATGACGAAATTTGTAAAGTAGTTTTTACTCAAATGACGCCCAGGCAAAAACTATATGGTTATGCAAAAACCTATTTTTAAAACTGTTAATGTAATATAGAAAAAACCTCACCTTCATTAATAATAGATTACTTACCAATCGGATAATCACCAGTGAAACAAGCATCGCAATATTGCGGTGTAGCGTTGTTACGTTTTTCTTCTTTAACAGCCCTGTATAGTCCATTAATACTCAAGAAGGCTAGGCTATCTATTCCTATAACTTCCTTAATTTCCTCTACAGATTTATTTGCAGCAATTAAATCTTTGCACTCTGGCGTATCTATTCCATAAAAACAAGAATGCTTAATTGGTGGGCTTGAAATCTTTAGGTGAATTTCTTTTACTCCTGCATCTTTTAACATAACTATTATACTTCTAAGCGTACTACCACGCACTATACTATCGTCTATTAAAATTATGTTTTTACCTTTTAAAATATGCTTATTAGCATTAAACTTTAATTTTATTCTAACTTTACGTATTTCAGCGGTTGGCTGTATAAATGTTCTTCCTATGTAATGATTACGAATTATCCCCAGTTCCATAGGTAATCCTGAATGCTTTGCATATCCAATAGCTGCAGGTATTCCAGAATCAGGTATTGGTACAATCATATCTACATTGTTCTTTGGTGGACTTTCCTTCGCAAGTATTCTTCCTATTTCTTTTCTTGTATCGTATATAGACCTATTCTCCATTATGCTGTCTGGTCTTGAAAAATAAACGTATTCAAAAATACAAAAACTTGATTTTTGCTGTAAAAAAGGAAATGTTGAAGTTAAATTACCATTTTGATCAACGGTGACTAACTCACCTGGTTTTATTTCTCTAATAAATTTAGCATTTACTATATCAAAAGCACAAGTTTCAGATGCAAGAACGTAAGAACCGCTTAACTTCCCTAAAACGAGAGGCCTGATTCCAGATGGATCACGTACTCCAATAACTACTTCTTGATTGATTGCCACAAAAGAATAAGCACCTTGTATTTGCCTTAATGCATATATAAAACTCTCTAAGAAGCTATCCTTTTCACCGCTTGCTGTCAGATGCACTACCACTTCTGTATCAATATCTGACTGAAAAACGCACTCTTGTTTAATTAATTGTTCGCGTATCGGAGAAATATTAATTAAATTACCATTATGTGCTATGGCAAAATCCCCAAATTTGCCACTTTTGCCAAACATGGGCTGCACTCCAAATTTACTACCACTTGTTGAATATCGAACGTGACCTATTGCACAATCTCCAGGTAAAGATTTCTTTATTTCATCTATATCATCAAATACGCTGCTCACTTGACCTTGAAAGTGATAAGAAAGCAGCTTATCGTTGTTACTGGTTACTACACCAAAAGACTCTTGACCTCTATGCTGCAAAGCGTGGAGAGCAAGTATAGAGTTAAAAGCAGCACTTTGGTTACAACTTATGCCAAATACCCCACACTCTTCATGTACTTCATCAAGCATGAAAAATATTAAATAAAGCCTGATTGTACTTTAGTAGAGGCAAAGTACAAGAATTTTATTTGTTAATCCCTTTCAAAGTTGAAACTTTCTGCGGTAGTTTTGATGTATACTAGAAAGTAGGTTATATGCAATTAACCAATTTTGAGATTTTTGACAATTTTTTAGCACTGAAGAAAAAAAGAGATTTTTATTGACTTATCTATGTATTGAAGTAACCACTAAAAAGCTTTAGTGGTTATGGTATATAATATGTCTAAGCAAGTAGGTAAACAAGGTGAAAGTAATCTTATTTTAGGGCCTGAACAGTTCTTTAACAGCTTCTTCAATAGTCAGCAGAGTAGTTCATCAAATCCAAAATTACCGACTATAAGTCGTAAAGATAGGCATATGGATTTAACCAAGAAAAGGTACGCAAAAAACAAAGATGTCGCAGAATATCTAAGGAGTTATGACTTTGTTAAAAGAGCAGAGGAATTGTCAATAATTTATCTTTTTGAGCGAGACCCATCTTCTACGAAATTGCAAATACCATTGACTACAGATGAACAAATTCTAGTTAAAAAATTTTGTGATGAGATGATAAAAGGTATAACAGAACACGATGAGCAAGAAAGCGTTTTAAAGTACATGGAATGCATAATAGAGGATTATTTAAATCAAGGAATAAGATTAAACTCATATTACGGTAAGGATAATAAGACTGTAACAAATTTTATATTTGAAAAAATGGAAGAATTAATTAATCGCTTTCATGCAAATCCACACAATTCAACTACAAAAAATATCATACAAAAGATCACTCGTAATTTAGTGTTAAAAGGTGGGGTAGAAAAAGGATTATCTTTTTACAGCGATATTGAAGGCGGATATTACGGCTCTAATTATTTAAACGATCTTAACGAACAATGTAAGAGTAAGAAAAAAATGCTAGAGGGTCTAGCATATGAAGGTATTGTGAAAGAAAATAACAAGCAAATTGATAAATATGATCTTGAAGTAGAAGTAGATAATAAATATTTTTATATTAAGTATCCACAAGGTAGTATTGTTGAAACTGCAAGAACTTTAAATAATGAAAAAGCTAAGGATTTATAAGTTGGCATATTTCAGATTGAGGAAAGTATAGTAAAAGTTGAAATTACAGAAGATGGAAAAAGAAATTACACAGATATCTTAAAAGGTGGTATTGAAATATTTTTTACTACTAAAATAGGAGAGATTAGTATTTATCTACGGAAAGATGGTAACAAAATGGTAGTAGAAATTGATGAGAAAAGCAAAATAAGGTTTAGCAAGTTAGAAAACAAATCAAGCTTTGGAGGGAATTGTCTTATAAAGGGGAAAAGTGTTTTAGAAGTTATGGGCAAGAGTTTTGAAAATATTCCTGAGGAGTTAACTCAGACTATTAAAAACGTTCCATCTACTAGTCTTATGCAAACATGTTTACAACAACAAGAAAACTCTAGTAGGGAATTAAATTAATGTATTTTTAGGATAAGAATTAAGAAGTTAATTATAAACATCCATACGCATTCGATTGGAGTAGAGGATATGGGGCAGCAATTAGCACAAGGACTAAAGGCAAATATGGTTGTCAAATAGTGATTGATTAAATCAATTTAGAGAAGTAAATAGCAGCTTTGCAGCTTGTTTTTATGAACAAAGATAAAACGTTGTAGCCAAGTGCGCTTTCAGCATTGTGCTGAATTGCAATATCTCTGTGTTCTAACTCCTCATCACGAAACTTACTTATAGTTTCTCTTAATTCCCCATCTTCTAAATGTAAGACCTGCTTCTTGTAATGCTCTCCGATCACCTCTTCAACTGCAGCAGTGCAAGCCATAGCGGCTTTTTTACCCATCATAGCAGTTACAACACCAAGTGACACCCCTAAAGCACGCCAAATTGGCAACAAAACAGTAGGACGAACTCTTTGCTCCTTGATTTTCTCATTAAAATAGTGGAAATGTTCTTTTTCCTGCTCCTCCATTTCAATTATTTTATCAATTATAGAAGATTTTTTAAGAATAAATTTTTGACCAGAATAAATGCAAATGGCTCCATACTCGCCAGCATGATTTACTCTAATTGCTCGTTCTAAAAAATTTCCTTTCAATTTTTTTATATTGCTTTCCAATGTCTCCTCCATTTATTTCTGCATTAGTACTACTATAAACCAACATATTATAGAGTAAATAAAATTCCATGCATACATTGCACCAACATTGTGATTACAGGAACTCAAGTAGCAATAGCAAAAGTTACTTGACAGACTCTCCCACTTTCCCTTATCATATCAATAAGAGTATTTATCCTTGTTTTTAATCTCTGCAGATTTAACAACAAAATTCAGTAAAAAACTCAGGTATATATTGGCAGATTACATAAAATTATAGCGGCTGCATGTCTTTTTTATTTTTTCTACATTCAGCCAAATCGCGCTTGTTAGTACATTATCAATTTAAATTATTAAAACTCGTCACACGGGGATTCTTTTGCCTTTCTTTGTTTGGTAAATTTCTTAATATCTATAACTAACATGAACTAGGCAGCGTGTCAATAGGGTGTCATTCTAGTCTGGAATGATAGGAGAAGGTACTGAGATGACAGTGCGCTGTAGAGACACGGGAAGTGTTGAAGCTATGCAATAGATGAGGGAGGGTCCCTCGGAGTCGGTTTGCAAGAGCAGGCTTCAAACAGCCATAAGCTGCTGTGGTAAAGAGCTATGGTAGTGAGCGTTATGGAAAAGGTGCAATTATGCATCATGTGTAAAATAGAGAGGCGAATGAAAATGAACCACTGATGAAGTGTCGAAATTCCAAAGACGACGTCAAAACCATGGGCTCCTGAATCTCTTGGGATAAACCTATCAGGAACTTGTTTACTGGATAGGTGGCGTCCGGCATAGAGGTGGCGTGAACCTATTTTAGGCTATTGTGTGGAACTGCGGGAACCTGTCGTTTCGATGATAAGGAAGAAGTCCAAAGAGCCGATCTCTGAGGATGAGAGTACCGATGCGAAAAACAGGGGCGGATTAGCTCATAGTAGTGAAGAAGTTTCTGTAATGGAAATGGAGCGAAGGAGCTGAGTTATTTAGTTTTAATTATTTTGTCAACCGTAATGGGAGGAATTAATGAATAAAACAAAGTCTTTTGATATACCGAAACAACTTATTTGGAGAGCTTATAAACAAGTATCGAAAAATAAAGGTGCTGCAGGTGTAGATGAGGTTTCGATAACAAAGTTTGAGGAAAATCTAAAAGATAATCTATACAAACTATGGAATCGGATGTCATCCGGAAGTTATTTTCCAGAGCCAGTAAAAGCTGTAGCAATACCGAAGGATACGGGAGAAGGACAAAGAATTTTAGGTGTTCCTTCAGTATTCGACAGGATAGGGCAAACGGCAGCTTCTATGTATCTTGAGCCGCTAGTAGAGCCAAAATTCCACGAGGATTCATATGGTTATAGACCGAATAAATCTGCACTGGATGCGGTAAATACAGCACGCAAGAGATGCTGGAGGTACGATTGGACGATAGATCTTGATATATCTGGATTTTTCGACAATCTGGATCACGAATTAGTTTTGCAAGCTATCAAGAAATATACAAACTGCAAATGGGTCATACTGTATGTTGAGAGGTGGATGAAAGCCCCTATTCAACAAGCAGATGGCACTAGGGAAGTGAGGAATAAGGGAGTTCCGCAAGGAGGTTCAGTTAGCCCAATCATCTCTAATATATTCATGCATCATGTGTTTGATATATGGATGAAAAAGAACTACCCGACAGTACCATTTGAGAGGTATGTGGATGATGCGATAGTGCACTGCAGAACTAAGAGACAGGCAGAATTTATGAAAGTAATGATCGAAGAAAGATTGGCTAAGTGTAAATTGAGGTTACATCCCGAAAAGACACAGATAGTGTACTGTAAGGATGGTAATAGGAGAGATGAGTTTCCTACACAAAACTTTGATTTCTTGGGCTATACCTTTAGAGCTAGAGGAGCAAAGAGCAAAATAGGAGAATATTTTGTTGGATTTCTACCTGCAATTAGCAATAAGGCCAAGAAAAAGATCACTCAAACCATAAGGTCATGGAAAATACATAGATTTACAGGAAAGAAGTTGGAGGAAATATCAAAGGAAGTAAATCCAATAGTCAGAGGCTGGTGTCAGTATTATGGCAGGTTTTACCAAACGGAGATGTATACATCTCTCAGAAATATAGAGAGATACCTCATAAGATGGGTCAGAACCAAATATAAGAAACTTCGAGATCATGGAAGACTAGCAAAGCAATTTCTAGGAAAAGTGAGAAAGAGGTCTCCAAATATTTTCTATCATTGGACACTTGGGTTAGGATCAAAGGGCTAAATAATGGGAGCTGTATAAACCGAGAGGTTTCCGTACAGTTCTGCGAGAGACTGGTGGGGAAGTTCCGCTGGTCTACTCTCCGACCTGTTTCTTTTACTAGTCTTATAGCTTCAATTTTGAATTCTGCTGTATATTCTTTTCTTTTTGTCATACCACACCTCTTTGAAAAAACGTTTTATTTTACTTCAAAAACGTCTTAACTTTCTGTCTACTTTTTCTGGGTAAGGTCACTACCTAATGTCTCAGTGATCCATAAAAATTTGAAGATATCTGCCTCTCTATCACCAAAAGTTGTACATTTGCAGGAAGGTTGTTTATGCTTTCTTTGAGAGCTGTTATCCACTTATAACTTTCTTTTTCTTCTATGGAGGTACCTGTTTGCTTTTTCTTGTGCCGTTTCTTTTTCCCTAATAGAACGTGCCCAACATTGTTGAGAAGATAGACCTAAAGGTAATCCGTTTTTGCTAGGCACTGTGCAACAGTAAACCCATTTTATGCTTCGTATAAGCTTTAGAAATACTACCTAGCCTCTTGGTTTTTATATGAGAGTCAAAATCCAAATAACTTGTATCTTGAACTGAAAAAACAAACTGATTTCCTTTCATTCTCTCCATAGTTTCTTTGTAATGGGAAGAATAAATTTCCTTATCCTTAAGCTTTTCATTGCTAAATAATCTGTATGCACCCTTAGCTTCTTTCCATCCACTACAGCTTTGATTCAGACGCCTTACCCTCTATACAATAGCCTGTTTTAATAAGTCTCTTATTAAGTCTTGTATCTCCTAAATTAACATGTTTTAACTCTCTTTCCAGCCATTTATCCCATAAGTGTTGAAAGTGCTATAAGTGGAGTGATACAAGGTGATTGACGGCATGTAAATTCCCTCCTGATAGTAAAACAATTGAACGTATAAAAGAATCATTAAGATCCAATGTGAATTGTAATAGTGCTATTTTGAATCCGTGTAGATTATTTTTGATTTTATAAACAAGAAATAACAAAGCCGTAATAATAATCATGTAAATATACACCTTCATGCCATTCATAGTATGGCTTAAAAAGTGCTTATATCCAAGATTTTGCTTTATAAATTTAAAGAATACCTCTATGTCCCACCTGCGCCTATATAGCTCTGTTACTTCATAAGCTAACATTTCAAGCAAGTTGGTTAAAAACCATATTTCATCTCCTGCCTTATTTCGAATTTTTATTAAACGTAGGTCATGCTTTTCTGCTACTTTACCTCGTGCACGATAAAGATTAACTATTATATCTTCTAAAATCTCTGATCCATCCGATTTTTGTTCTCCTATAACTTTGTTCCTGCTTATAACATCATGTTTTCTTCCTACTTTAACTCTTGTGATAAATTTGTACTCCTTTTCATCAAATTCGGCAAAAGTTCCAACTTTTCTGATTCCTCTATCAAATAATAAAATATCCTCTTTTTCAACTTTAGCTTCATTAATGGCTCTCACTAATGCTATATCTTCACTAATTTCTTCTTGTCCTTTACAAAATCTTATACTTGTCGGCAATTGATCCTTTAATCCTACACTCACTTTAACTTGACTGTCGTTACTTTTACCGCCTATTTTTAGCCCATCTTTTATGAGATATCCCGATAAATTTATGATTGTCGAATCAAACTTATGTAAATTATTTGATGTTTTTTGGGGTAATAGCTTTTTAATCTTGCTCATCAAATCAATATATACTCCCTTAAAATATTCTGGATTTATAACTTTTAACCTTTTTGACAAACCACTGTATGTTACTGTACTTTTATCGCTATTCTTATCCATTATACACCTGTTTATTACCATTTCTAGCGCTCTTAAGCTTGTTTTTTGCCCCATTAATATTAACTTCATTAGACCTTTAAATATAATCTTGCCCAACAATTTAGTATTACATTTATCTACTTCACTTAATTTTCCTAGCCTTTCTAAATCCTCATCTTTTATTAAATTTAGTACTCTTTCTATTTGATCCATTATTGCCTCCATTTTCTTGCAATAACAGTTCTTTATACTTTTCTGATACTACTTTCAACACTTATGGGCCAAGGGGTTGGAAAGGTGAGCCTGGTTCTAAAGGTCTAAAAGGTGAGAGAGGAGATATTGGTCCAAAAGGATCAGATGGGTTGCCAGGACCTAAGGGAGAGATAGGTTTGCAAGGACCTAAAGGTCAGGTTGGTAGATCTGGTCTTAAGGGTAGTAAAGGAGATACTGGTCTAACGGGAATACCAGGCCCCAAGGGAGAAGATGGAATAGGTGCTGCATTAGCTGATAAGTTTTTGTATGAGATAAAAAAAGTAAAGAATGAAACTCTGAATGCTAAAGATGCAGCAGAGGTAGCCAAAAATGCTTCAGAAAGTTTTGCTAAAGAAGCTAAAAATGCTAATAATAACATTATAGAACTACACAATAAAACAGAAAACTTCACAAAGAAAGCTGAAGTTTTCTGCAATGCTAGCAAAAAATCTGCAAGTGATGCATCTGTCTCAGAATCTAATACTCAAACTTTTTATAGTCAAACACAAAAGATGTTCTGTGTAATACAGCCTGATGATAAAAGTTGTGTTATAGAGAAAAGAAATAAGAGGGAAATGATAAACTCACCAGTGACAAGCAGAGCAAGCAGATCAACTTCATTTATATCTCAAGTAATAAATTTCTTTTACTCTGCGGTAGGACAGGACGAATATAAAGTAAAAAATGAAATAGAGGAGCTTAATCGAGTGACAAAAATAATAGATGCAGTAGATATTGTAAAAAAATTTGAAGAAGTATTAGGAGAAACAGCTGTGAAATGCGGCATTTCAAAGAAAAGTCTAAATTTTAATCCAGTAGAACTGCAGTCAACCATTATCAATAAGTCATTACTTAATGATGAAAGTCATAACGAGTTGTTGGAGTTCTTGCGTGTAACTGCAAAAAAATCACTCCCTAATTACAAACAAACTAGTAAATGTTTGTTTACTTTAAAGATCATATGGAAAAAAGATTAAAAGACAATGAGCAGCAAAGAGCTTTCGTTAATACTGAAAAAAGAGTGGCAGATAATGAGCAGCCAAGGAGTTTTATGACTTATGTTGCTCCTCCTAGTAGCCTCAGTGCCATTAATCAGCAAGTTGTTGGTTATTTAAGGTAATAGCATGAAAAAGTATACATTTGAAATAGACGATAAGAATCCACCTTACTCTGTAATACTTGCTCAGCACTAATTTTATCCTCTGGAATATTAGTTTTGACCAGTTCAACAATTTTTGATTTCTTTTAGAGGATACTGCGATCTTGCTAATCTATTAGCTTTCCTTCTTCTGGCTATATTCAGTTAGTTTCTGACATATAATTCTTACTCTAATTTTTTAGCTTCTTTTTACCTAACAATACCTCGTTTTCTAAAAATACTTATCCTCTAAACATTCTAATAACTCCATTTTTTGATTTGTTTCTACATCATATATGTTGGTATCGGATTTATAACGACTTATGAAATAAGCTCCTATTTCATTGATTTGTTTAAAAGAACTTGAACCGAGATCAGATATTAGCAAATCATTACTTAATATATTACTTAAATGTTTCCTATATCCCTGGTCTGATCTTACTCCCTCCGTTAAATTAAGTTGGTCTATTATCTGATTCATGTAGTCGAAAACTAATTGTAACTTTATTCCAGACTTAGTATTGCTTTCATAGCCACTGTAGCTAGTACCATAACCTTTATACATCTCTTCCATATTGTTAGGTAGAGTAATATAGCTACTGTCCAATAATTTAACACTATTAAATAGCTGTAAGATTTTGCAATTAACTTGCAAGATATTTTTAAAGAGAACCACAGATTCATTATACATCCTTTTCATAAATTCCACTGCTTCTTCAGTAAATCTAAAATCCAAACCTTGTTTTGTTATATCTATCGAGTCCTCGTTTAGTAATTGACACATTGTTTCTACGCTACAATTATCAACCCCTATATTACCCAAGACCATGGCTTTTACGAACGATGAACCTTTTAGCTTTCTCTTTCTTTTTATAAACCTTGTTGTAATTGAGATTTTGTCTGCTTTTTCATTAAAAAATTCTTTGAGCTTTTTTGATAAGCTAGTTATTTTATTCATTGGTTCTCTCACTAAAAGTATTTCTGGGAGAACTTATACCTTATTATTCTATCTCTTTCATACCTTTATTTCCTTAACTTGACGCGTATGCTTTATTTAATACTCCCTCAAAAAATGGTATAACTCTATCATTGAGAAGATCTGCATCTGTGATAGCAGTTTTTCCGTATAAAGCTTAGCGAAAGCCACTCTAGAGTAGGTGTCAATAAAAGTTTGTTGATACAATACCTTTGATATTGCCTACATAATAGGTATCTTGACTACCTAAGTATCCAGGGTTATGTGTGTGATTCATAGAGGTTATTACAATTGACTTGTCAGATTGAGTCTGAACTAGTTGGCTTGTTAAGAGATTTGGATTTTTGAAGTGATTGTAGTTTCTGATTGTGTTTATAATTTTGCATGACAAACGACTCTTTTGATAAGATATAGTTTTTCACTTAAGCAAGGAATCGTATTTTCCAGTTCCTTATATTTTTCCCAAGGAGTTTTTCCTTGAAGAGCGCTATGAGGGCGGTGTTTATTATAATACTCTTCCCAATCCCTAAGTTTAATTTGCAATTCAGAGCTCTTGATGGTAACGCTGCTGTAAAACACTGACCTTACCCAGAAAAAGTAGACAGAAAGTTAAGACGTTTTTGCTATGAGAATGATGAATCAAAAAGCTCAGGAATGCAATAGTTAATAGTAGAATGTCTACGCTGTTTATTATAAAAAATTTCTATATATTCAAATATTGCGGTTTTAGCTTGTTGTGCAGAGTGTTGTGAAGTATCAATGAGTAACTCTCTCTTAAGTGAACTAAAAAAAGCTCTCTGAAACAGCATTATCATAACAACAACCTTTGTGACTCATACTAGAAGTAATATTTTTTGTACTTAGTAAAAATTGATAATTTTTAGAGGTGTATTGCGATCCTTGATCGCTATGAAATAGTAGATTTTTAGCAGATTTGCGCCTACCAATAGCCATGAATAACGCATCTATAACTAATTGCCTATTTACTGCATTACTCATTTACCAGCCAATCACCATGCGTGAATATAAATCTATTATTGCTGCCAAATATAACCATCCTTCATTAGTTTTTATGTACGTAATATCAGTTACCCATATCTTGTTAGGTTGATCAGCAATGAAATTCTGATTTAATATGTTAGGAGTTATAACTCTATTGTCTATTTGTGGTTTTTTACTTTTAAACTTTCGTCTAAGCTTAGCTTGAATGCCATTTTTCTGCATAACATTTTGCACTGTTTTGATGTTATAATTTTTACCTAAAGCCTTTAATTCAGCGTGAATTTTAGGAGCTCCGTATCTGCATTGTGATGATCGATATACCTTCTGAATATCTTGTATGAGCTCTTCTCTTATTGATTTTTTGTTGTTTTTTTCCTTAGTAATCCATTTATAATAACCACAAGCAGATACGTTCAAAAATCTGCATAATTCCCGTATTTTATAGCAGTTTTCATGTTCTTTTATAAAAGAATATTTTACTCTTTTTGGTTTGCAAAATATCCCAGGGCTTTTTTTAAAATGTCTCTTTCCCTCGTTACTCTTGCCAGCTCTTTCTTTAAATCAAACTTTTCTTTGTCACAATGAGCTACTTTCCCCTTTTCTGGAAACGCATCTACTCCAGACATTCTATCATTGTATGTTTTTACCCATCTGCTTACCGCTAATACCCAAATCTCTTGCTATTTTTGCTGATGATTGACCTGTTTCTTTTACTAGTCTTATAGCTTCAATTTTGAATTCTGCTGTATATTCTTTTCTTTTTGTCATACCACACCTCTTTGAAAAAACGTTTTAACTTTCTGTCTACTTTTTCTGGGTAAGGTCAGAGTTTTACAGCAGCGTTACCATCAAGAGCTCTGAATTGCAATTTAACCAAAGGTAACGTTGATGACAGAAAACCTTTGCAAACTCTGACTAAAAGATAGACTGGACTTTTGTTTAGAGATAAGGTCTATATAAAGAAAGAGCTGTTTGAGAAACTCTTTGATAGAGGTCACTAAAGTAAAAAAAGATATGAAAAACGTACTCATTTAAAGAGAAGATTTTACTAAGGAAAAGATTGAGACTGTTTTTGACTCCTTGAAAAACGAATTTGAGATTGAGCACACAAGACACAGATCGCCAACAAATTTCCTAATTCATGTTTTTTCTGTTCTGATTCCATGCAGTCGAAGAAGCTCTATATTTCTATGCCTTTCTTTGCTGGCTAATCCATAGTTGAGGTTATAAGGGAAAGTTGTCAAAAAACTATAAATAGCCAGATAGATAAACTCAATAATACTATACAAAAAATCATTGATGAAAGCCATGAGTTACAAGAACATCAAAAAATCCTTAAAAAAGTTCCTGGAAAAGTTATCACAATGTGTTTAATACCAGAGCTTGGTTATTTAAACAGAAGAGAAGTAGCAAGTCTTGCCGGAGTTGCACTTTATCCTAGAGAAAATAGTAAGGATGTTGGTTATCGAAGGATTATAGGTGGTAGAAGTAACGTTCGTTCAAATCTCTTTACAGCTGCCATGTCTGCTGCAAGTTCAAATCTGTACTTGGTCTAAGCTTTTGGTAATGTTCAATGAACCATACGCGTCAAGTTAAGAGATTGTAAGTAAATTCAGGGAAGTTAAGGTAGATACTCTAGTTTTTCTGTACTTGTCTTTTAATGAAAATCGAGACCAAGTTATGGTAATCTTTTTAAGAAAAATTTTCAAACTATTAACTTTATTCTTTAGTGCTAAAAATAACTCTCTAACCCGCCTTTTTAGCTCAATAAATGCCTTTGTTAAGCTAAGTTCTGTATTCTTTTTCACTTCTATGCAACCAACTATGCCGTGAAATATAAGAATTGCGCACAATTTAGCATATAGTTCACATAATACTCTGCATGGCTTTCCTTTTAAGTCTGATATGCCTTTTATACAATTTAAATAATAACTCAATTTGCCACCTTACTCTGTAATACTTGCTCAGCACTAATTTTATCCTCTGGAATATTAGTTTTGACCAGTTCAACAATTTTTGATTTCTTTTAGAGGATCTGCGATCTTGCTAATCTATTAGCTTTCCTTCTTCTGGCTATATTCAGTTAGTTTCTGACATATAATTCTTACTCTAATTTTTGCTTCTTTTCCTAACAATACCTCGTTTTCTAAAAATAACTTATCCTCTAAACATTCTAATAACTCCATTTTTTGATTTGTTTCTACATCATATATGTTGGTATCGGATTTATAACGACTTATGAAATAAGCTCCTATTTCATTGATTTGTTTAAAAGAACTTGAACCGAGATCAGATATTAGCAAATCATTACTTAATATATTACTTAAATGTTTCCTATATCCCTGGTCTGATCTTACTCCCTCCGTTAAATTAAGTTGGTCTATTATCTGATTCATGTAGTCGAAAACTAATTGTAACTTTATTCCAGACTTAGTATTGCTTTCATAGCCACTGTAGCTAGTACCATAACCTTTATACATCTCTTCCATATTGTTAGGTAGAGTAATATAGCTACTGTCCAATAATTTAACACTATTAAATAGCTGTAAGATTTTGCAATTAACTTGCAAGATATTTTTAAAGAGAACCACAGATTCATTATACATCCTTTTCATAAATTCCACTGCTTCTTCAGTAAATCTAAAATCCAAACCTTGTTTTGTTATATCTATCGAGTCCTCGTTTAGTAATTGACACATTGTTTCTACGCTACAATTATCAACCCCTATATTACCCAAGACCATGGCTTTTACGAACGATGAACCTTTTAGCTTTCTCTTTCTTTTTATAAACCTTGTTGTAATTGAGATTTTGTCTGCTTTTTCATTAAAAAATTCTTTGAGCTTTTTTGATAAGCTAGTTATTTTATTCATTGGTTCTCTCACTAAAAGTATTTCTGGGAGAACTTATACCTTATTATTCTATCTCTTTCATACCTTTATTTCCTTAACTTGACGCGTATGCTTTATTTAATACTCCCTCAAAAAATGGTATAACTCTATCATTGAGAAGATCTGCATCTGTGATAGCAGTTTTTCCGTATAAAGCTTAGCGAAAGCCACTCTAGAGTAGGTGTCAATAAAAGTTTGTTGATACAATACCTTTGATATTGCCTACATAATAGGTATCTTGACTACCTAAGTATCCAGGGTTATGTGTGTGATTCATAGAGGTTATTACAATTGACTTGTCAGATTGAGTCTGAACTAGTTGGCTTGTTAAGAGATTTGGATTTTTGAAGTGATTGTAGTTTCTGATTGTGTTTATAATTTTGCATGACAAACGACTCTTTTGATAAGATATAGTTTTTCACTTAAGCAAGGAATCGTATTTTCCAGTTCCTTATATTTTTCCCAAGGAGTTTTTCCTTGAAGAGCGCTATGAGGGCGGTGTTTATTATAATACTCTTCCCAATCCCTAAGTTTAATTTGCAATTCAGAGCTCTTGATGGTAACGCTGCTGTAAAACTCTGACCTTACCCAGAAAAAGTAGACAGAAAGTTAAGACGTTTTTGCTATGAGAATGATGAATCAAAAAGCTCAGGAATGCAATAGTTAATAGTAGAATGTCTACGCTGTTTATTATAAAAAATTTCTATATATTCAAATATTGCGGTTTTAGCTTGTTGTGCAGAGTGTTGTGAAGTATCAATGAGTAACTCTCTCTTAAGTGAACTAAAAAAAGCTCTCTGAAACAGCATTATCATAACAACAACCTTTGTGACTCATACTAGAAGTAATATTTTTTGTACTTAGTAAAAATTGATAATTTTTAGAGGTGTATTGCGATCCTTGATCGCTATGAAATAGTAGATTTTTAGCAGATTTGCGCCTACCAATAGCCATGAATAACGCATCTATAACTAATTGCCTATTTACTGCATTACTCATTTACCAGCCAATCACCATGCGTGAATATAAATCTATTATTGCTGCCAAATATAGTGACCTTACCCAAAAAAAGTAGAGAGAAAGGAGTTTTTTTTGTAAGGTCAGTATACTATAAATTGACTACAGCATCTTGCTGATGGCTAAAGTCAACGCTGACACTATCTAAATAACTACTTACTTGCTGCTGATTATCTATTTTTCTCCTTTTAGTTTGTGTACTCTCTGTGCCTAGGAACCTTTTATTTCCTAGCAGTAACTCTTCACTTGATGAAGCATGGACTGGAGGAGAATCTTTGTTATCTTTCTCTACATAAAGCCTTTTTAAGATTGAAATACCCTGAGCATTTAAATCAGATTTCTCAAATTCTAAGAGTGACTCTCTTTTTTCTATCCCATTTCTTAAGTATGTCAATCTATCTTCATCTCTAGTAAACAACTTTTGTATAGCATCTACAGTCTCTAAAGTATCAGGATGATTCATCCCTATAACTTCCTCCTGTGCTTCTTGCACTTGTCGAAGCTCCTGTAATGCTTTTTCTCTATCTCCTAAGTAGCTATGTAAAAGGGCTATGTAAAACTTAACAGATAGTACTTTAGGGTGGCTCTCTAAAAATCCATAGCCTTTCTGTAGCTGCAGCACTCTTTCAAAACTTTGCAATGCTTTCTCTCTTGCTTGTTTTTGAAGTTCTTCCCCTATATTACTTTTAACAGAATAAGGAGCTGGTTGTAAGTACTTACTACTTTCTTGATTTTTGAGAATATCTTGCAATTGCTTAAACAAAGCTTGTACACTAAATGCGCGAGGTAAATCTTCTTTATGTGGTAACAATTCTTCATTTATAGTTACTTTTTTCTTATCTTGACTTATAAAGAAAGATGCTAAGGCATAGATATATCTTGCTTCTAAATTATAAAATTCATGCATATTAGAAGGATAAAGATAAAGATTACCATAGGGGTCAAAATCATTTCTTTTAAGAAAAATTTCATCCCTTAATTCTCTTCCATAGTATAATATTGTAAATGCATCACAATATCTTCCTTGCATTACAAATATTTTAGTTATAGTATTTGCTATACTTAAATAGTTATCCAGGTAGCATCGATTTTTCTCGTCAGGCAATTTTGTGAGTAGAAAATGATCACTTCTCATATAAGAGAATACGTCTTCATAACGTTTCTGTTTGAAGTAAATAAGAATTATTTCTTTATCCAAACTTAGGAGAGAAAAAACATCACTTAAGTCGTCTCGTTTTTTTAAATCCCAAAGTATTTTTAATGCTAAATCATATTCCCCTAAGGCAATCATTGTACGAGCTATTTCATATCTAGCTATTACTGTCTCTTCATCTACTGTAATAAGTACTTTTAATGCTTCTGATCCAAATGTGAAAGCTTTTTTATACTCGCACAACATATTGAAGACGCTCACAATCGTGCATGCAAGATCACAGCTTTCTTTCACTAAACTTTCATACCCCTGGCTATGATAAAACAAAGACAAAAAATGACCTACATTTCTTATATAAAGATCTTCCTCGGTTCCAAATACTAATTTTATTGTATGGCTTAACACTTGTTCTTCCTCATCTATACTAAACTGTAAACGTATTGCTTTTTTTACCAATTCATGCATAACGTACACTTTGTATTCATCTTTCTTTTCTATGTAAACTACGGAATATCGTTCCAGTAATTCAAGTATGAAGTATAGCTCATGCTCATCTTTAACTAAGGTATAAAATAAATCTGGATCGATCTGACCAAGACCAAGATAAGCCATAGTACCTAAGATTTGAAAAATTTCTTTCCTAGAATCGATTTTTTGTATTGCTTTTATAGAAACTAGCAATGTTATTTGCAATACTCTATCGTATTCGTTTTGCAAGGTGCTTTTTGGAAGTACCAGATCATAATCTTCATACTGTACTAAATATTCAAAAATTCCAAATTCTTCTCCTAATTTCCTGTTTTTAATACATGCTGCTGCTTGCTTTATAGCTAATGGAAAATTTTTTAACTTTCTTACAAGTGCTTCTATTTGTTCGTCTTGCGATTTGTCTGCTATCTCTAAAACTCTTTTGACAAGTTGTTTAGCTTGTTCTTCTTTGAGACTATTCAAATCTACTTCCGCCATATTTCTGTAATTCTGATCAGAAGAAGTAAATAAGCAATCAAAACCACCTCTTTGACCTCTTATCTCCAAAATCTTCTCCACGTCTTCTTTCTTAGCCCCTTGAAAAAGAAATAGATGTTTCTTCCTTTCTTTATCTTCTTTCATAGAAATGGCTAACTTATCTCGAACAAAAGAGGTAAAAGAACTTTCTATGGATAACATATCTTGAGTATTTACCTCATAGACATTAAGATAAACTCCCTTATTCTCTTCAACAAATTTTCTAGCTAATTGAGTTTTGCCAATACCAGATGGACCTACTATTACTACAGCTCCTTCTTGCAATTTCCCATATATATCATTTATTTGTTCCTGTCTTCCAGTGAATTCTTCTACTGGAGCACACACACCCTTAAAATCCATTCTCTTTAACATAAGCGCCAATGTTTTTACACTTGATGCCTTTACACAAGACCAGAGGTTTCTAAATTCCACTGTATCATTACACTGTAATTCGAAGAGATTGTTATAGTCTTGACAGATTACTTCAGCATGGCTGACAAATGCTTCTTTTACTTTCTGATAATAAAACGAATTTGGTATTGTTTTTAAATGTTTCTCCATCAAAGATATAACATCACTGTTTTTTTTAGCCTTTTTTAGCCACTTTATATCTTTACTGAACTCCAAGGATTTCATATGCATATCTAAGTTTCGTTTGCGTTCTTGATAATAAGATAAGATATGCTTGTTTAAAAAGCTTACCTCCTGTTCAATATGGGATTTAATTCTTACTATAAAACCCTCAAATCTTTTTGTATTTGGAATGTAAATTTCCTTATTAACAATATAAAATACCATTTCCACAATATCCTTGAAGTCTTGCGGATCTATAGAATACACGTAGCTTTCAAGTTCTAAGTTTGTAGTTTGTACTCTAGTATATTTTGTGTCATATACTTCTTTTGACTTTTCACCTATAAGGGAACGACGATAACCATACTGGCTATCTTTATTATTTTTTCTATAATAGATAAAAGAACTTTTATGTCTTTCTACAACTCCAATATTTTCATATAAATCTCTAAGATTATAATTTTTCTCTCCATATTGCACTATTTCACCAGACATTTCTTGCAAATATTTATTCAAAACAAGAGCTTCAGCTACCCATATATGGTTCAAATCTCTCGTATGTTCTTTTTGAACATAATATTCAATGATCTTATCTGTGATATCGTCTACTACCTTTGAAACATAATTAAAACCAATTTTCTCAAACTGCATTTCCAAACTTTGAAAAATATCGCATCCAGCATCTACTAATACTTTTCTAAAGCCTAGTTTGTATTGATTAAATGTTTCTATTAAGTCTGATAAACTAATAAAACTCTTTGTCGCTTTTATTACATGACCTATTTGTAAAGATGCTCTCTCATCAGGCATTATTCTACTACCTGCATGCGCTGAAAATCCAAAGATGCTTAGTACAAAATTATTAGTGTCTATTCCATCAAAAAACACTCTATTTTCCTGTCTTAGCGTACTTGCAAGTACATCATATATAGTAAGCTTCATTTCAAATGACTGTACAAAACTTAGAACAAACTTTATTAAATTTGAATGCTTTACTTGATAAAATTGATAATGTTGCCATCCCTCATAGGACAAGTATATTTTATTACAATATTTTTTCTCTTGATTGTATAATACATAATCTTTCAAATCTTTTTGAGACACTATTATCGCAGCCTCTAGTAGCTCAGATATTACATTTATTTCATGTTTTCCACCCCAAGTTCCAGGCATTTTCATGCATTCTAAGTATGTTTCAAATAAAAACTCCTGAATTTCACATTTTTTTATCTTATTAAGCTCGGTGCAAATCTCTTTTACTGCGCTCTTATCAAAGATGTTGGGTTGGAGTTTATTAGTATCAATATTACACTGCTTAATTTTTTTATTACCAAATTTACATTCAAAATTTTTTTTAAATGTACCAATTATAAAATAACTTCCACTTTGACTCTCAAGAAAATCCTCCATATTAATCTGAGCTTTAAGCACTTTTTGATTTAAATGCATTGCATCAATAATTTCACTACGAAATACACTCGTTACCAACTTTATTAGCGTACTATCTCCATAAACATCTGCTTTACCTTGTTGAATTAACCTTTGTATTACATGCACATCATGATCGTTTGTAAATAGTTTTTTAAACCTCTCACAGAAGATATCATCATCAAATTTTACGGGAGTTAAGTAAGCTAAAGCAACAGACCAAAATAAGCAATTACCATCTCCTGGTACATAAACTTCTTTATAAAAAACAAATGGCTGCAATATCTGAAAAATATCTTCTCTGTCATTATCTTCAGCAATATCCATAGAAGTCTTTCCCGCTCTATTTTTAATATCAGTACATGCTCCCACCTTCAGTAGAAATTTGATAATTCGCAATTCTCCACTATAAACAGCAATATGTAACGGTGTATCATTATGTTGGTTAACTTGAAAATTGACATCTAACCTTTTATATACCCTAAAAAAATCTTTTAGCTTTTCAAGCTTTCTATATTCGGTGAGATTAGAATCTTCTATAATGCTAATGAATTTTCTATGTATTTCACTTATCAATGGCACATCGCTGGCCATTTTTTTGCTTTCCCGCGTCCAAGAAATGTCAACACAAGATGGCTTACTTTGAGTTAGATTAGAATGAGTTAATATCTGCTGGTCTTTCTTTCTCAAGACTGGCTCAAAATGAGAATATCCTCGATTTATTATATGCAAGATACTACCATCGTTATAATCAACTTTATCATATCCACCTATATTTCTTAAACCTGAATCATCTATTAATTGATGCAAAAAAGGCTCTTGTTGCTTATCATCAGTATACCATAGATTGCTCTCTATAACATGTAGCTTGACATTATACTTTTTACAAATCATCCTTCCCTCAATCTCAGGCCTGCCCCATATAGGAACCTGCAACGTACTTCCATACTTTAAGCCAGTTAATGCTTGATGCAAGGGTAGACTTGTGCTCTTCATTTTTTCTATATCTTCAACAGTATATTCTATGCTATCCAAGTAAGCACCCCATAATTCATCATCATTAATACCAGGCTGCGGAAGTATTACTCCATAACCCTCAAGCTTTTTAGCATCCTGTATAACTTGCTTTCTTAATTGTTGATCACTTGAAGCTAGTTCCCTACAAAGCTGACGTAACGACCTAATAGTAAATTCCATATTAGGTTTAAGCTGTCTAAGTGTCTGTGCAACCGCATCAAAGAAACAATCCCCTCCTCCAATTGCTTTTCCTATTGTAAAACCTTCTGGCAGCTGTAATATTTGCTGATTATTAGTTAGCAGTGTGCCCTCTCTGTTAGATTGATTACCTGCTATCTGTTTCCCTGTATTTTCTTTACTTAACATAAAGCCCCCTATATTTTAATGATCATATTTGAATTGTTTTGTCGTAAAACTCTTTTCTGAAGATTGGTTTTGACATCTAATTCATTTGATTTTTATGCACCTATACCAAATCAATTTGCTGTAGAAACCTTACGGTAATCCTAAGCAACTTTGATCGCTGAGTAACAGTGTGCTTTTCTTTTGATTTCTGACTAAACTAGATATATTCTTAAGAAAGTCAGGATTGCTTTCTGAATGATGTACATAATACAATGCATCTAATGTAATACTCCATGTATTCATTATGTTAAACTGTATTGTAGCTAAAAAGATCTAGCAGAGCAAGAACTTTTACGTGTTTTAGTATTTTATTTAAAATGCATAATTTATGTTTTTAAAACTAAAGCCAATCCTTAGCAAAAACACCTCTAGTTTTTTTACTACAATGTACTCTTTCTATTTCTCAATACTAATTCAACTTCAACATATCACTAAAAACTTAAATGATACAGCCACTTCCAGTAACCAAAGTCAGCTATTGTGAGAAGAGTTTGTTTTGGAATCGCATGGTCTACCAAATGATCCGTGCGAACTTTTTTATATGGTAATTTCACTGTGCGCTAAAACCATCCATATTAGCCTACTTCAGCTAAATTTACATATGAACTAATTTGCTTAGCTTTGTTGCAAAGATTTCAAGCTTCTGCTTTCACAACTCTATTTTTACGCTGCTTGTTCTCACAAATATACGATCTTTTTATGTTTTTTGGAGGAAGTAAATAATTCAATTTGTTGTGATGCTAAAGGAACCCATGTTTTCTATATGAATGTAAATATTTCTCATGCTCTCAACCAGCAGCAATTTTACTATTATTTAAGCACTAACATAATAACATTAGATAATAGTGTTGGATACAAAAATGGGTGTTAGAGTGAACTATGCAAAAGTTACTAAACGTATTGCAGCGTATTTAGTTGACCAAACAACATTCCTAGTCTGCTGTTCATTCTTTTTTTTGTTAATTTCATTTATATTACCAGAAGAATCTCTTACTAACTTTTTTAATTATGTCTTTTCTGATACCGACACTGATACTGGCCTTATATCAGAACGACATGAAATACTAGGAGACATAGGTATATTATTAGATAGTTTAGTATATATAGCATTAGAAGTATTAATGATAACAAAACTTGGATGGACTCCAGGAAAATTACTACTTGATATGTATATAAAAGATGCAAATACACTTCAAAACGCTGCTTTAATGCAAGTAGTGACAAGAAGTACTCTCAAGGCGCTTTTGTTTATACCTGTCTATTACATTTCTGAGTGGTTTTTAATCTTACCAATATTGATCCTAGTACCTTCAATATTTGATCAACGCAAGCAGCTTTTCTACGATAAAATTGCAAATACGGTAGTGGTAGACTATAAACCTGAAGAATGTCATTTAAATTTAAACTATGTGGGAATAACTAGACGTGCCATAGCATATATTATTGACCATCTTATTACTATAGGAATTTCTTTAGTCTTGCTGGTTCTTGTAGGGGCAATTTTTCACATTGCTGGATTTAAATTATTCATTACACGTAGTTGCTTATCTTTTTTGCTATCAATAGTATTTGGAGTATTCATGATAAAAAGATCTGGTAGTACTCCAGGACAATCGTTATGCGGCATTCATATCAAAGATGCAGATACACTTAACAATATTACTCTAATACAAGCAATAATTAGATATGTTTCTCTTGAAGTTATTAGCTTCATATTGAGTTCTTTGTTTATTATGGATATATTCTTTTTTAATAAGTATATTTCTAAATGGTGGTCTGAACCTTTATCAGACTTAACCTTTACAGCTATAATACTAATTTTCATATGTGGAATATTTGACAGACGCAAGCAATTTCTTCATGATAAAATTGCAAAGACAGTGGCAATATACCACAAATCTTCAAGCTAATTTTTCCTTCTGGCCGCAAGTTCATATTTACTGTAATGGGTTTCTCACATTAGTTATAAATGCAGTTTCTTGTGATGAAATCAATTTTATCCAGTAGTTTAATCAAACAGCAAACTCATTTTACTATTATTTAATTGCTAATATTACATACTAGGTGAGCATGTGAGGAGTATAGATGGATACTAAAGTAAATTATGCAGGAATAGCTAGGCGTGTCATAGCACATATTATTGACTGCTCTGTTGTTATGGGAGCTTCGTTAGTTTATTGTTTGCTTGTAATAATAACTCTTGATCTTACTGAATCTAAATACTTAATTATGTACATTTGCTTATTTTTTTTGCTATCAATAATATTCAGGGTAATCATGGTAAAAAGAGTTGGTGGTACTCCAGGGCAACTACTGTGTTGTATCTGTATAAAAGACGCAAATACACTGAAAAATGTTACTTTGATGCAAGCAATAATTAGATATGCTTTATCTGAAGTGGTTAATCCAGTGTTGTATTTTGTATTGATTATATGCTTTTGCGATTTTTTTGATAAGTATGTTCCTGAGTGGTTGTTTAAGCCTTCATTATTTTTAGTTTTTGCAGCTACAATATTAGTTTCAATACATGCGATATTTGACAGACAAAAACAGTTTCTTCACGATAAAATTACTAGGACTGTTGCAATAAGATTATAAGCCTTAACGTTTGATTTAAAAAATATTGACACTGCAAATATTTGTATATAGGTATAGTTATACTAGTATTTAAGATAGTATAGGTGTTCTTCACTATATGTATTTGGGGGATAGAATGAGTATAGGTCAATCTGGTAGCGTTAGAAAAGATGATAGTATTGATTATGATGAAGTAGGTAGGCTGATAGGTGATATTGTTAATACAAGTGATAAGTTTGATCGTGTAAAGAGAGATTTGCGCTCATCGTTTCTCGAGAAGATAATCAAAACACTACAAAGAGTAGATAAGGAATCGTTAAAGAAGGCAGGAGAAAAGGCATATAGTGAGTTACGCAAGTTAATGTTTCGTGTAAAACATGCTTGGAATAGATTGAATAACAAAGAGAATAGGGAAAAAACCAAGGATGTAGCACAGGAAGTTGCAGAATATTTTGATGATTATGATTATATTCTTTATAACAAGACACTACAAAAGGCTACTACTCCGATTAATACAGTTGTAGAAAATCAACAGCCAACTACAGAGTCAAGCAGAACGCAACAAGGAGCGACTACTCAAATTAACATACAGGAGGGAAAGTTTAAGAGTTTTATACAAGAAATCTTAGAGATCATTTCTGATCTTCCACCTGAATTCAAGGAGAAGATTTCTGAAACATTAAATAAGCTTTTTGAAACAAGTGAACAACAAGTCACAGAAGTTCCTCAGATCACAAGAGACCAACAGACTACAGAAAGGCAGCAGATTACAGAGGAACAACGAGTTACAGAAATCCCACAAGTTACTCAAGGACAGCAGATTACAACAGAAAGCCAAAACGTTACGGGAAAGCAACAAGTTACAGAAGTACCTCAGAGCCTGTTCATAATCTTTTCAGAAGCAAAGCAGCGAAAGCAAGAACGACCATTTGCAGGCTAGTGTTGAGTTTCCGCTCGCAATTTTTCCACAATCGCCTACATTTTTGCAACCAAGCAAAAGATCTCTCAACAACCCATCTTTTCGGCAATACGACAAAGGTGTGTAATTCGTTTCGCTTTATTACTTCAACGGTAGCGCCAATAGTTGCTTTTATTTGTGTTGCAAAATTTTCTCCTGTGTAGCCAGCATCAACTAGTATATTTTTAACTTCAGATAGGTTTTCTTTAGCATTTTTAACCATTCTCACAGCGCTACTACGATCAGTTATTTCTGCCGTTGTTATATAAATTGCGTGGGGTAAACCTTGCGTATCTAACGCAATATGGCGTTTTATTCCTGAAACTTTTTGCCTGCATCATAGCCTTTTTCTTCAGCAGTATCTGCATTTTTTACGCTTTGTGCATCAATTATGCAGAAGCTGGTTTTTTCTTTCCGACCATTGTTTTGTCGGACCACGCCAACTATTTTTTTTNTAAAAAACTTACTAAAACTCATTTCATACCTCACAAAATTAGCTTTTCTAGCGTTAGATAAATTTCTTATATTTACCTGCTGCTATTCAAGTCATGTCCGTTTTAGCATAAGAAAGCAAGTCCTTTTCTTTTTATTTCATACACTTTAAACTATTATTAATATAATATATGAGGATCTAAATATAAGTATTTAACTTATTACACATATTGCTTGACTATTTTTCCAACTTCTGTGCAAATGTCGATGTTCGTGCCATTTCAGTACTCCCGGGTAAAACACTAAAATGTGCTTTTCTAATTCGTGTATTGAGTCTTTTTGCTCTGAATATAAGTCGTTTTTATAGTAAACGTTGTGTTCTGCTAAAACATATTTTCTGACCTTCTGATCTGTATAATTTTCTATTTTGTAGTGGTGAGTAACGCTAAACCTTTCTAAAATTGGCTTGTGTTTTAAATTCCAACGTTGCCCTGAAAGTTTATCGTTTCCCAATACAAATTTATTTCCTTTTTCTTCTACGCTACTTACTGGAAAGCACGCATTTGTTTCTCCTAAGTTCCAACTGTCCGATAATATAACTTGCGCTTTTGCAAATTTAATCGACGGTAATAAGCTTTGAGTTAGAGGATACAGGGCTTTTAAGTTATACCACTGATGACTTCTTTCATAAATGCCTTTGTAATCCTTTGTGTGAGGCTCTGTTTCTCCAAGGATTGCTACATCTAGGCGATATATATCATTGTTTAAAGCCCGTTCATAATGATCGCGTAGATAGTTTTCTATAATCCTAATAACTGGACCACTAGACCTGAAAAAATTTACTCTTCCAAATGATAACACTGGTCCATCCTTTTCAACCTTTATACCTGAGTAATCCGATAACAAATTTCCAAAAAAACTTTCATCTAAAATAAACCTATCAACGTTGTAGTGATCATTGAAAATCCTCATTAGCCTTGATCTTGCTGGTAATGATAGTTTTGCAAGCTCTACTACTGCATCTACAAAAAAGTTATTTGGAACATCTTTTATTCCTATCTGTAATTCAAAAAAGTGCTTGCCAGGTGGTTCTTCGATAATTGTAATATCTTCTATATTTGCCCATTTGAGTGCTATTTTGAGTGATGCTGGTGTTCCTCTCAGTCTTTGAAATTTTACTCCTTCTACTACGGCTTTTCTTTTATCCCTTATCCAACGTAGAATTTCCCCCAATTCATATTCCTCAATTAGCCAAGGTAATATTCTTTCTTCTAATCTAAATTTAAACCCTCTTATACAGCTTGGATCTACCTTATAATCTATTGCATCAACCAGTACTTGCTCTTGCTTTGTTGCGTTTGGTGGCAGTAACATTAATTCAACTCAATCTTTAAATTTCGCAAATTTGCACATTCATTTCCCAGAACCACAACATCCTCTTTTGGTTCTATTAATTCTACATTCTCTACACCCTCTACAAATAGATTCGCTATTATCCATGATCTTGTTACACTCCACCCTAATCTTTTTGCTAATTCAAACTTCTTAATAAACTGCTTCTTGATTTCTTCCTTCGATATTACAGGACTTATGCTCATTCTGCTGTGAATATCTATTTCCATAATATTGCAACCAGCTACTGTTATTGTATCTGTTAAAACCCTTATATCATCTCTAGTAACTTGCTTTCTTACAATTTCAAGTAGCTCTTCTGGCAGTGTGGATAACTTTGTTGATAAAATTGAGATCTGTACTTTCCCTGGTATAGGTGATTCTACTAATGCATCTTTTACTCTACTATCTGCTGACAGTGCATGATATTTATAATATTCCTTACTTCCTCCTGTTGACCAACCTGCTATTTTTGCTTTTATTCTTTTTCTAAAATGTTCATCATCTTCTTCATTTTGCCTCTCTACTCCATAAAATTCAGCTAAAGAGTCAAGATCTTCTCCTGTTGCAAATTTAAGTAAATTATTTGTAACTTTTATTTTCTCTACTTTATCAATCTTCTCTTTGTAAATTTGCTTTCTTTGCAATAAAAATTCTACCCATATATTTAGCTCATCTCGTGATTCTTGATTGTCAATTTTTCTATATTCTCTTGCCAAACCTAATAACTCATTTTCTGCTTCACCATCTTCGCAATCATTTTCTTTGTATTCCTTTATCAGATCTTCAGTATCCACTGATAATTCTTTTGCTATTTCCCATAACCTTTCACTTAAAAGAGTAACGCTACCTTGTTCATAGTGATGTATCTGTGAGGGTCCTACATTAAGCTTTTTTGCTAATTCTTCTTGTGTATATCCTCTGATTATTCTCCACTTCTTGATCTCTTGTCCTTCATTTGAATGCTCAGAACCTTTTTCCTTCTTATTATCATATTCATCAGTTGATAAGCCTGTTGCCCGATAGATAATCTCAGTAGCAAACCCCGCCTTCACTAGATTCTTTGCAATTCTTATTCTTGCTGCTTTTATATTACTTTCTTCCTCAGCTCGGACAGATTTGGTTAACATATAAATTGCTTTGTGTCCTCCTGTTTTTTCTATGAAATTATACATTTCCTGGGTCTTAGCTTTGTCAAAACAACTATCTTCTTTTAGCACCTTTCGTCTAGGAAAGAGATTTCCAACAGGAATTGATAATGCCCCTGCTAATATTTTTAACTTTTCAATTGGAATGCCACATGTTCCTTGTTCATATCTTAGCAGTGTATGATAGTTTATGTTTGCTTTGCCTGCTAAATCCTTCAGAGTATGTTTTCGTTTTAATCTCCAGCTCCTTACTTTTTGTGCTATTTGGTACCTTATCGAGATATTTGCCATAAATATTATACAAGTTAATACTACCAAATAAAGATATACAAAATGTTTGCATTTTAGTTGAATATTTCTTCACAATTGTGTATAATTATTAATGCTTTTTAGGTTAGTTTATCATGGCTTTTTCTTAAATTTACTTTGATGCACGCAATGATTATGCCTTTAAAAGAATATTTGGCACCGAGAAGAATAAAGATATTCTCATTCATTTCTTGAACGATATTTTAGGCTTCACTGGCTTAGCTGCTATTCACGATGTTGAATTCCTAGCTACCATTTTGGACCCTGAAATTGCCGCTAAAAAGCAGAGTATTGTCGATGTTCTTTGTAAAGACTCTCAAGGTTCAAGATATATTATAGAAATGCAGTTCACTAAGACCAAGGGCTTCGAAAAACGTGCTCAGTATTATGCTGCCAAAGCATACTCAAGTCAAGCTGATCAAGGTGATAATTATCATAATCTCAAGGAAATTATCTTTATTGCTGTTGCTGATTGTATCATCTTTCCAGATAAGGCTGAGTACAAATCTAATCATGTCATTTTAGATCAAAATAGCTTTGAACATGACTTGAAGGATTTTTACTTCGTATTCATAGAGCTACCAAAATTTACAAAGACAAAAGAAGACCAACTAGAAAATATAGTAGAAAAATGGTGTTACTTTTTTCGCTATGCAGCAGAAACAAACGAAGAGGATCTAGATAAGATAGTTGGTAGTGACGTAATAATAAAACGAGCTTATGAAGAAATGAATAAGTTTAATTGGTCAGAAGAAGAGTTACTAGCATATGAACAAATGAAAAAACGCATAATGGATGAGGTAGCTGCTTTAGCTCAAAAATTTGATGAGGGTCTTAAAGTAGGTCAAGAAAAAGGTAGACAAGAAGGTATCCTAATCGGCAAAGAAAAAGGTAAAATTGAAGTTGCAAAAAACCTACTTAAAGCAGGCGTTTCTGTTGATATTATAGTTCAAACTACTGGTCTCACAATTGACGAAGTCAAAGATTTGATCTGATTTTATCCCTTTTGACACCCAAATGAATATTCTTATATTAGATAAAAACCCGGTAATTGCAGCACAAATGTTATGCGGTAAGCATATAGTAAAAATGCCATGAGAAACTGCTCAATTATAGCTCTTTTCATAATAGTCCAAACGAGGTAAAATAAGTTTTTATAGTAGTGAAGGTAAGTATGCCAGCAGCATATAGTTATGATTTAAGAAAAAAAGCAATGGAAGTGCTAGAAGAAGGGGAAAGCAGAGAAACAGTGGCAGCAAGATTTAAAATTGGAAAAACTACATTATGGGAGTGGCAGCAAAGAAAAAAAGAAACAGGAGATTTTCAGTCAAAAAAACTTGGAAATGTAGGTTATAATCACAAAATTACCGACAGGAATAAATTTACTGAATTTGCCAAAAAACATGGTGGAAAAACTCTATTGGAAATGGCTAAGCCTTGGAGCAATGTTAGTATCCCAACGGTCCATCGAGCTCTTAAAAAAGTTGCACTCACACGCAAAAAAAGACATATGGATACAAAGAAAGGAATGAAGAAAAACGTGCTGAATTTTTGAAAATTATAGCAACAAAAGAACCTCAAAACTTAGTTTATATAGATGAGTCTGGCGTTGATAACACCGAGTTATGGATATTGCCAGAAGGGACAGAGGTTTTATGCTCTAAAATCTGGTAAAAAAATTCAACGAATCAGTATGATTGCAGCCTTAAAAGGTAGAAAAATAGTTGTTCCGTTAACATTTGAGGGCCATTGTAATATGGATATCTTTAATAAATGGTTTGAGCAGTTCCTGACACCGATTTTGGAACCTGGAAAAACTGTTATCCTTGATAATGCTACTTTTCATAAGTCTAATAAGATTTGGTAAAGGAGTTGGTGCAGAAATTTTATATCTTCCTCCATATTCTCCAGATTTTAACAAAATTGAACATTATTGGTTTGCTATAAAAAACAGAACTAGGAAAAACAGTCCTTTATTCAAATCTTTTCGTCATGCTGTTGATTCTGCTTTTCTATAAGCTTTTCGGACTATTATGAAAAGAGCTATACTACTATTAAACGAGTTTGTAATGTTTCTTATTTTTTCGGTCAGTAATGGATTTTGGTATAATATAGCTCTTCTCATAATAATCCAAAGAAGTTAAGATATGGATTTATGGTAGTGGGGTTTGTATGCCAGCAGCGTATAGTTACGACTTAAGGAAAAAAGCAATGGAAGCATTGGATGAAGGAGAAAGTAGAGCAAATGTTGCCGAGAGATTTAAAATTGGAAAAACTACTCTATATGAGTGGCAGAAAAGACGTAAGGAAACGGGAGATTTTCAGTCAAAAAAGCCTGGAAGCGTAGCATAAAATTACTTACTGGAATGTTTTTACCAAATTTGCAAAAAACCATGGTGGCAAAACTCAGTCAGAGATGCTGGGGCAATATCAGTAGACAAACGATTCACCGTGCACTTAAAATATTGGATTTACAAGAAAAAAAGACCTACGGATATAAAGAAAGAAATGAAGAGAAGCGAGCTCACTTTTCAAAGGTTATAGCAACAAAACGTCATGAAAATCTTGTATATATTGACGAATCTGGAATAGATAATACAGAAGACTACCCATACGGATACTGCAGAAAAGGAGAGAGGTTTCATTCACTAAAATCAGGTAAAAAAGCTCAGCGGGTCAGTATGATTGCAGCTCTAAATAAAGAGAAAATCATTGCTCCATTGACCTTTGAAGGATATTGTAATAAGGATGTTTTCGAGGCTTGGTTTGAGCAGTTTTTAACTCCAATTTTAAGGTCTGGCCAAACTGTAATTCTTGATAACGCTACTTTTCATAAATCTAAAAAAATAGATAATCTTGCTAAAGGAGTTGGTGCTGAAATTCTTTATCTTCCTCCATATTCTCCAGACTTTAACAAAATTGAGCATCAGTGGTTTGCTATAAAGAACAGAGCTAGAAAAAATATCCCTATTTTTAAGTCTTTCCGTCAAGCTGTTGATTCTGCTTTTTTATTCTGACTATTATGAGAAGAGCTATAACTCTAACTTTGGTTTTAGTATTTTTGTTTGTATTGTACTCATATCTAACACTCCTTTCTTTTTTTATTTTATAACTTACTTTTTTAAAGTATCAGATCAAGTCTTGTTTAATACATATCATGCTACTCCATAAAACTCATATGCGTTGCATCATAACTATTATCGTCAAATAAATTAGATTCAGATGAATAAATATTATCATCAGATTGTGAGACAGGTTCATCAGTGTTAAAACCAAATAACCATGAGAAGAATCCACTGAAAAATGATCCTATTAAAGAAAAAGGCTTCATAACTATGCTAAATAAATTGGCAAAAAAAGAGCTCGTCTGTTCTTCTGTTTGTGTTTCTTGTCCTGCATTAATAGCTCCCTGTTGTGCTTTGCTTTCTAAGCTTACAATTTTATCAGCTCCTTGATTTGTAGTTTCTGATCCTGATTCTTTTAATAGAGTTTTTATTTTTTCATTAAAAGTATCTACTATCTCTCTATGATCTTTTTCAGCAGCTAAACGTAAAGGCGTTTTTCCATGAACATCTTGTGCATTAACATTAATCCCTTTTACTTCTAGTAGAGTATCTACTATCTCTTTATAACCATTTTCAACAGCTAAATGTAAAGGTATATTGCCATGGCCATCTTTTGCATTAACATCTGCTTTTTTTTCTAATAGGACCTCTACTATCTCTTTATAACCATTTCGAATAGCCAAACTTAAAGGTGTCCATCCATAAGCACCTTTTTCATTAACATCCGCTTTTTCTAATAGGATCTCTACTAGCTCTTTATGACCATAAACAACAGCCAAAAGTAAAGGCGTTTTTCCGTAAACATCTTTTGCATTAACATCTGCTTTTTTTTCTAATAGGACCTCTACTATCTCTTTATAACCATTTCGAATAGCCAAACTTAAAGGTGTCCATCCATAAGCACCTTTTTCATTAACATCCGCTTTTTCTAATAGGATCTCTACTAGCTCTTTATGACCATAAACAACAGCCAAAAGTAAAGGCGTTTTTCCGTAAACATCTTTTGCATTAACATCTGCTTTTTTTTCTAATAGGACCTCTACTATCTCTTTATAACCATTTCGAATAGCCAAACTTAAAGGTGTCCATCCATAAGCACCTTTTTCATTAACATCCGCTTTTTCTAATAGGATCTCTACTAGCTCTTTATGACCATAAACAACAGCCAAAAGTAAAGGCGTTTTTCCGTAAACATCTTTTGCATTAACATCTGCTTTTTTTTCTAATAGGACCTCTACTATCTCTTTATAACCATTTCGAATAGCCAAACTTAAAGGTGTCCATCCATAAGCACCTTTTTCATTAACATCCGCTTTTTCTAATAGGATCTCTACTAGCTCTTTATGACCATAAACAACAGCCAAAAGTAAAGGCGTTTTTCCGTAAACATCTTTTGCATTAACATCTGCTTTTTTTTCTAATAGGACCTCTACTATCTCTTTATAACCATTTCGAATAGCCAAACTTAAAGGTGTCCATCCATAAGCACCTTTTTCATTAACATCCGCTTTTTCTAATAGGATCTCTACTAGCTCTTTATGACCATAAACAACAGCCAAAAGTAAAGGCGTTTTTCCGTAAACATCTTTTGCATTAACATCTGCTTTTTTTTCTAATAGGACCTCTACTATCTCTTTATAACCATTTCGAATAGCCAAACTTAAAGGTGTCCATCCATAAGCACCTTTTTCATTAACATCCGCTTTTTCTAATAGGATCTCTACTAGCTCTTTATGACCATAAACAACAGCCAAAAGTAAAGGCGTTTTTCCGTAAACATCTTTTGCATTAACATCTGCTTTTTTTTCTAATAGGACCTCTACTATCTCTTTATAACCATTTCGAATAGCCAAACTTAAAGGTGTCCATCCATAAGCACCTTTTTCATTAACATCCGCTTTTTCTAATAGGATCTCTACTAGCTCTTTATGACCATAAACAACAGCCAAAAGTAAAGGCGTTTTTCCGTAAACATCTTTTGCATTAACATCTGCTTTTTTTTCTAATAGGACCTCTACTATCTCTTTATAACCATTTTCAACAGCTAAATGTAAAGGTATATTGCCATGGCCATCTTTTGCATTAACATCTGCTTTTTTTTCTAATAGGATCTCTACTATCTCTTTATGATCTTTTTCAGTAGCTAAATGTAAAGGAATATTACCATAGCCATCTTTTGCATTAACATCCGCTTTTTCTAATAGGATCTCTACTATCTCTTTATAACCATTTTTAATAGCCAAACTTAAAGGATTATAACCATAACTTTCTGGTCTATCAATGCGATACAGAACTTGCTGTTTGTTAACATCAATATCTGGTACCTTTAATAGTTCTTTGACTATACTAATCTTGTTCTCCTTAACAGCAAGATATAGAGGAAATCCACCATCACTAAAAAGGATATCTAATTGATTAACATCGATACCTGGTAGCTTGATAAGTTCTTTAACAATATTTGAGTAGCCTAATTTTACAGCCCAACTTAAAATACTATCGGCAGAGCCTGTAACATCAATCTCGTTATTTAATAGAGCTTTAATTAAAATTTTAACTGCATCTAATTTATCGTATGAGTAAATTTTAAGAGGACAATTTAGTGGAGTATGGTGAAAATTGTTTCTTATATTAAGATCAAAACCTGGTGACCCTACAAGCTGTTCTATCACCTTTGAACAGCCATTCATAACAGCTAAATGTAAAGGAGTATTTCCTTTATCATCTTTTGCATTAACATCCGCTTCTTTTTCTAATAGGATGTCTACTATCTCTTTATGATCTTTTTCAGCAGCTAAATGTAAAGGAGGATTTCCTTTATCATCTACTGCATTAACACTTACTCCTTCACTTATTAGACGGGTTACTTCATTAGTATTACCTATTTTAGCAGCCTTGAGTAATTCATCTGTGTTTTACAATAGAGCTTTTATTTCTTCATTAGTGGCTAAACCGAAAGGAGGCTTTCCATCAACATCTTTTGCATTAACATTTGTCCCTTTATCCAATAGGATCTTTACTATCTCTTTATGTCCTTTTTCAGCAGCTAAATGTAAAGGAGGATTTCCTTTATCATCTACTGCATTAACACTTACTCCTTCACTTATTAGACGGGTTACTTCATTAGTATTACCTATTTTAGCAGCCTTGAGTAATTCATCTGTGTTTTACAATAGAGCTTTTATTTCTTCATTAGTGGCTAAACCGAAAGGAGGCTTTCCATCAACATCTTTTGCATTAACATTTGTCCCTTTATCCAATAGGATCTTTACTATCTCTTTATGTCCTTTTTCAGCAGCTAAATGTAAAGGAGGATTTCCTTTATCATCTACTGCATTAACACTTACTCCTTCACTTATTAGACGGGTTACTTCATTAGTATTACCTATTTTAGCAGCCTTGAGTAATTCATCTGTGTTTTACAATAGAGCTTTTATTTCTTCATTAGTGGCTAAACCGAAAGGAGGCTTTCCATCAACATCTTTTGCATTAACATTTGTCCCTTTATCCAATAGGATCTTTACTATCTCTTTATGTCCTTTTTCAGCAGCTAAATGTAAAGGAGGATTTCCTTTATCATCTACTGCATTAACACTTACTCCTTCACTTATTAGACGGGTTACTTCATTAGTATTACCTATTTTAGCAGCCTTGAGTAATTCATCTGTGTTTTACAATAGAGCTTTTATTTCTTCATTAGTGGCTAAACCGAAAGGAGGCTTTCCATCAACATCTTTTGCATTAACATTTGTCCCTTTATCCAATAGGATCTTTACTATCTCTTTATGTCCTTTTTCAGCAGCTAAATGTAAAGGAGGATTTCCTTTATCATCTACTGCATTAACACTTACTCCTTCACTTATTAGACGGGTTACTTCATTAGTATTACCTATTTTAGCAGCCTTGAGTAATTCATCTGTGTTTTACAATAGAGCTTTTATTTCTTCATTAGTGGCTAAACCGAAAGGAGGCTTTCCATCAACATCTTTTGCATTAACATTTGTCCCTTTATCCAATAGGATCTTTACTATCTCTTTATGTCCTTTTTCAGCAGCTAAATGTAAAGGAGGATTTCCTTTATCATCTACTGCATTAACACTTACTCCTTCACTTATTAGACGGGTTACTTCATTAGTATTACCTATTTTAGCAGCCTTGAGTAATTCATCTGTGTTTTACAATAGAGCTTTTATTTCTTCATTAGTGGCTAAACCGAAAGGAGGCTTTCCATCAACATCTTTTGCATTAACATTTGTCCCTTTATCCAATAGGATCTTTACTATCTCTTTATGTCCTTTTTCAGCAGCTAAATGTAAAGGAGGATTTCCTTTATCATCTACTGCATTAACACTTACTCCTTCACTTATTAGACGGGTTACTTCATTAGTATTACCTATTTTAGCAGCCTTGAGTAATTCATCTGTGTTTTACAATAGAGCTTTTATTTCTTCATTAGTGGCTAAACCGAAAGGAGGCTTTCCATCAACATCTTTTGCATTAACATTTGTCCCTTTATCCAATAGGATCTTTACTATCTCTTTATGACCTTTTTCAGCAGCTAAATGTAAAGGAGTATTTCCTTTATCATCTACTGCATTAACACTTACTCCTTCACTTATTAGACGGGTTACTTCATCAGTACTACCTATTTTAGCAGCCTTAAGTAATTCATCATTTGTATTTCTGCTTAAATCGCTCATCCTACACCCCTTCAAAATTATATTCTTATAGCAAAGTTATTAATAATCGGAAAATTATGGATGAAATTCTATAGGTTATATCGTCACGCAATAACTTATAGCCCTTCTTAAGAATTGACCTTGACAAGAAAAAGTAGCGGAAAAGTTAGGAATATTTTCATAAAATGGGAGGTATGAATCAGAAGAATTTTATTCTAGTTAAAGTAGAAAACTACCATAAATTTCTCTTTGTACTTTCAAATAAACTATCATTAGCTTAATAATATACATCACTAATAACTTAAATATTGCAGCCATTTTTAACAACCAAAATTAGCCAGTGAGAGAAGAGTTTGTTTTGGGATGGGTTAGTCTGCCACCATTCTGTTAAATAAAGGCATAGATACCTTATCACTTATGCTTCTTCATTTTATTGCATGCACCAGTACTTATCGTCAACTAACTGCTGTGAATCACTATTTTCCAATTGACTATTAACTTTCCCCTCTGACTTATTATAAATGTCATTTTGTATTCCATCATCAAAATCTTCGAATTGCATTAATACATCTGATGGATTATCTTGAAATAGCTGTATATTTGATGTATTTTCTTCGGATGTTGTGCTCATATTTTCTAATCTTTTTTTCTTAGACTCACTGGAAAGAAACTCGACGATATTTGAGTAACCATTTTGAGCAGCAAAGTGCAAAGAACTCATACCATCTTCATCCTGTAAATTTATATCATCCACTTTCCCTATAAGATACTTAACTATATCTAAGTTACCACTTTCAGCAGCAAAGTGCAAAGAACTCATACCATCTTCATTCTGTAGGTTCACAGGTTCTGTCGCATCTATAGAGCGAAGTCAGTTTCATTTGTAGGAAAATAGAAAAGAAGTAATATAATCATCTTTAAAAAAGCAAAGATGTTGCGTATTAGTCCAAAATTATTGCCCTATTTCAAAGGATTTAGCTTTTCAGCAGATGTTATCAGTATACATGAAGTGTCGATTTTCTTTGAGCTATCGAGATTTGGAAGAAATGATGAGTATAAGAGGAGCGAAAATTGATCATGCTACGCTACAAAGGTGGATTTGTGCCACTGATAGATGAAGAGGTGAGGAAAAGGAAGAAGCAGGTTGGCAGTAGCTGGAGAATGGACGAGACCTACATAAAATTAAACGGTAAATGGGTTTATCTATACAGAGCACTAGATAGTCTCGGCAATACTGTAGACTTTCTGCTGTGTACTCGTAGAGACAAGTCTGCAGCACTTGCATTCTTTCGTAAAGCCTTTAGAAGGAATAATCTTCCTGAGAAAGTAGTAATTGATAAAAGCGGCAGTAATATTGCTGCTCTTGATGACTTGAATACGGAAATTCCTGAACCTTATAGAATCACGGTTTTTCAAGTAAGATATCTAAATAATATTGTTGATAGATTTATCAAAAAATTAATAAAACTAATGCTTGGGTTTAAAAGCTTCCATTCTGCAAAGATCACCATCACAGGCATAGAAAATATTCGTATGATTCAAAAAAGACAAATTATTAAAGCTAATGATAATGGTTCTACTTTTGAAAATTTTGCTATGTTAATGGCTCTATAACTCTCATAATTCCAGTTTTTACAATCTTCTTGTACTACAATTTATAGATGCGACAGAACC
>NZ_MUIY01000001.1:637009-837022 GCF_007115045.1 Wolbachia endosymbiont of Nilaparvata lugens
TACTACATTTCTTTGTATTCTTTAATCAAATCAGGTAGCTCACTTTCTACTATCTCATCTTCCTCTATGAGCAGATCTGTAATGCTAATTGATAATGTTTCTGCTATTGCATATAATTTTTCCAGTGGAATGGCCACACGTCCTTGCTCATAGTTGCTTATTTCATCACGTGTTGTATCCATTTTCTCAGCCAAATCCTTCTGAGTATATTCCCGTCCATTCTTTTATCTTTTTTCCTATTTTATAGTAGATAGAACCTGTTTTTTCTTCAACACACTCATTAGCAGAGAGGCCAATTGCTTGTGAAACAACATCAACAGAAATTCCTGCTTTAACCAGACCCTTTGCAATTTTTATTTTCTCTGCTTTTTTACTACTTTTCTCACTAACTTGAACCAATTTGGTCAGTAAACAAAACACTCTACGTAACTCCTGACCGCCAATCTTTTTATATTCTCTTACTAGATTTAATATTTCTTCTCCCTCATCTTCAAGACAGATTTTTTCATTTGATACAGGAATGAGATCTATAATACCAATCGATAACACTTCTGCTATAGCGTACAACTTCTCAATCGAAATTTTTCGTGTTCCTTTTTCATATTGTAGTACTATTTGATACGTTACGCCGATTTTTCCCGCTAAATCTTTTTGAGTATAACCTCGCTTTAACCTCCAGCTCCTTACTTTTTGTGCTATCTGATACCTTATTGAGATGTTTGCCATAAATATTATACAGGTTAATACTACCAAATAAAGATATAAAAAAGGGATGCTTCTTTCTATGTTTGAATTTTAGTTGAATATTTCTTCACAATTGTGTATAATTATTAATGCTTTCTAGGTTAATTCGTCATGGCTCTTTCAAAATTTTTAGATCCTAAGCTTGATTTAACATTTAAGAAAATCTTCGGTACTGAAAAAAATAAGAATATCCTTATTCACTTTCTAAACGATATCTTAGGCTTTACTGGAATCAACGTTATTCAAGATGTTGAGTTTCTCAGCACCATTATGAATCCTGAGATTGCTTCTGATAAACAAAGCATTGTTGATGTTCTTTGTAAGGATTCATATGGAAATAGATATATTGCGGAAATGCAACTCGCTCGTGATAAAGGATTTGAAAAACGCGCTCAACTTTACGCTGCTAAGGCTTACTCGAGGCAGGCTGATAAAGGTGGTAAGTACATTGATTTAAAGAAGGTTTTCTTTATTGCTATTTCTAATTGTAATTTATTTCCTGATAAGCTTGATTATATATCTAGCCATACCATAAGAGATGAAAAAACTAATGAGCATGATTTGAAAGATTTTCAATTTATCTTCATTGAGTTACCAAAGTTTCCCAAAAGTAGAGAAGAGCAGCTAGAAAATGTAGTAGATCGTTGGCTATTTTTCTTTAAATATGCAGAAGAAACAACTGATGAAGATTTAAGGAAAATAGCAGAAAAATCACCAATAATAAAGTTAGCATATGATGAGTTAGATAAATTTCATTGGAATGAGAAGGACTTATTAGCATATGAAGAAAGAGTAATGGATTTACAGAAAGAAGCTGCTATCTTGGAACAAAAACTCGATGATGCTAAACTAGAAGGTAGACAAGAAGGCATCCAAATTGGCCGTGAAAAAGGTAGGGAGGAAGGAAGAAAAGAAGAAAAAGTTGAAGTCGCAAAAAACCTACTTAGGGCTGGTGTTTCCATTGATATCATCTCTCAAACTACAGATCTTCCTCAAGCTGAAATTGTACAGCTCAAAAAAGAAATATCCTGAAATTACAGTGATCTTTGTAATTGGTTATCCACTATTAGATAATTTAAATAGGTTCTAGGTTTATAATCTGCCTTCCCTGGTAACTGACTTTCTGACTAGCTAATGTTAACAAAGGAAACAGCAGCAAGTATAAAATTTATTGTTCTTTTCGGATTATTGTAAAAAGAGTTATACTTTTGTTGTTTGTACTATCTCTTCCACATTCTTGCTATTTTTCAAGTTACCAAGATATTCCCTAGCTGCCATACTTATCATTTTATTACTGTACTTCACTTTTAAGTATTAAATAATTTACTTATTAAATATTATTTTTAATATAAATTAACATTTGTATGATATAATTAAATTATTGAATATATTTATCATGGGCAAAAATGCTAATGAGCAAAGTATTCTAGACACTAATTTCAAGAGAGTGCAACAGAATTTGCTAAGTCATTTTGAAGATATGATTCCTAATGATATTACAAAATTTCCAGAAATTGAAAAAAAGGTATCAGGTTTTACCAGAGGTTACATTGCTCAGTATAGATATAATAACGGCACAGTAGGAAAATTTTGTATAAAATCATTCTATAATGGAGATAAAGACTGTTATGATAATGACATTGCTGAACTTATAAGAGAATACATAGCTGGTGATGTGCAACGATTACTTCTCTATAATAGATCACCAAAAATTTCCATTATAACGCAAAAAGGCAAAAAAGATAGAATCTACCTTGGATCAAAATTTTTACTTTCATTCTTAACATATGAGACACTTATCGATATGGTAGAACCTAAAGATGAAGAAGAATTAAAAGGGGAACTTAGAAATGTTAAAGGCTATAATAAAATATTAGCAGCAGGAATAATATTACGTGATCGTGATATTAATAATACAGGTAATATTGGAATTATGGAAACATACGAAGATGATAGCGAATGCCTTGCACTGGTTCTGTCGCATCTATAAATTGTAGTACAAGAAGATTGTAAAAACTGGAATTATGAGAGTTATAGAGCCATTAACATAGCAAAATTTTCAAAAGTAGAACCATTATCATTAGCTTTAATAATTTGTCTTTTTTTAATCATACGAATATTTTCTATGCCTGTGATGGTGATCTTTGCAGAATGGAAGCTTTTAAACCCAAGCATTAGTTTTATTAATTTTTTGATAAATCTATCAACAATATTATTTAGATATCTTACTTGAAAAACCGTGATTCTATAAGGTTCAGGAATTTCCGTATTCAAGTCATCAAGAGCAGCAATATTACTGCCGCTTTTATCAATTACTACTTTCTCAGGAAGATTATTCCTTCTAAAGGCTTTACGAAAGAATGCAAGTGCTGCAGACTTGTCTCTACGAGTACACAGCAGAAAGTCTACAGTATTGCCGAGACTATCTAGTGCTCTGTATAGATAAACCCATTTACCGTTTAATTTTATGTAGGTCTCGTCCATTCTCCAGCTACTGCCAACCTGCTTCTTCCTTTTCCTCACCTCTTCATCTATCAGTGGCACAAATCCACCTTTGTAGCGTAGCATGATCAATTTTCGCTCCTCTTATACTCATCATTTCTTCCAAATCTCGATAGCTCAAAGAAAATCGACACTTCATGTATACTGATAACATCTGCTGAAAAGCTAAATCCTTTGAAATAGGGCAATAATTTTGGACTAATACGCAACATCTTTGCTTTTTTAAAGATGATTATATTACTCTTTCTATTTTCCTACAAATGAAACTGACTTCGCTCTATAGATGCGACAGAACCCATGTACATCATCAAGATCGGAATAGACGCAATAACAATATGAAAAATCTATCCTTGCTTCATAAGCACTGCCACGATCAATTACATGGAAGTATGCATGAAAAGCACCAAATTAGAGAGAAGCCGGATGATGGGAAACTATCAAGTTCGGTTTTGAAGTCGAGTGGGGAGAGGTGACTTTCTCCACTTAGATAACACAATAGTGGTTTTGGGTGCGGAAGTGATTGTGTTGTCTAAGTTATTAGTAATATATACTATTAAGTCAGTATTCATTCGTTAAGAACTTTCATTAAAGATTATCAAAAAAACTTCTAAATAGGGATTGACAAGTTTTAGAGATGGAGTATTTTATGAGAAGTATATTGAGCTATTAATTTTTTATGTACAATAAATATGATAGTGAAAATATTTTTCTTTATATTATGAGGTAGCTGTTTTATTCAGAAAAAGATTTTTTTCTTACTTTGAAATTGAGTTGTTTTTATGGAGGGTTAAATGATTAATGAATTATTTGCTACTGTACGTAGTGGAGATGCCAATCAAGTTGCGGATCTTATCAATAAAGGGGCTGATGTTAATGCCAGGGACAATAGAGGCAATACTCCTCTACATTTAGCTGTTCTTGCAGATAAATTACAGGTAGTAGAAAAGCTTATAGAGGGAGGGGCTGATGTTAATGCTAAGAATAATCATGGCGCTACTCCTCTGCACTGGGCTGCTCTTAATCAGAATGTCAATATAGTAGAAAAGCTTATAGAGAAAGGGGCTAATGTTAATGAGAAGAATAAATATGACAATGTCCCTCTGCACTATGCTGCAGGTTATGGTAGCTTAAGTGTAATAGAAAAGCTTATAGAGAAAGGGGCTGATATTAATGCTAAGTCCAGTAATGGCGATACTCCTTTGCACTTGGCTACTAAAAATAGTCATTTAGATGTATTAGAAAAGCTCATAAAGGAAGGAGCTAATGTTAATGAAAGAAACAAATATGGTAATATCCCTTTACACTGGGCTGCAAGTTATGGTAGGTTAAGTATAGTAGAAGAGCTTATAGAGGAAGGAGCTGATATTAATGCTAAGAACAATAATGGCAATACTCCTTTGCATTGGGCTGTTAAAAGCAGTCATTTAGAAGTAGCTAAATTTCTTATAAGTAATCATGCTGACGTTAACGCTAAAAATAAAGATGGTTGGACATCTTTGCACTTTGCAGCTGCTTATGGTAATTTAAATATAGTTAAGCTCATTCTTGATAAAAGTGATTATGTTGATGCTAGAGGAGCTTTAGCCATGGCAAATACGCTTAATGAAGAAAACAGCTTAGAAATACGAAACCTTCTAGAAGAAAGAATAAGAAGAAATGAAGAAATCATCCAACATCTTAATTTACAAGAAGAAAGCAGCTCCCTATCAACACGTGTCCATAATCGCCGCAGTATTACACAAGAAGATGAAAATTCGTTGCAAAATGATAAGATAGGTCCTAATAAAATAGGGGTTACAAGCGGAACAAGTAAGCCATCTTCATTTATCAATATTTTTGCTTACACTACGATAGGTACTATTAAAGGTATTTTTCAGTTTGTTTCTTCTCCTTTTAAGGCAGCTATAAGTATGGAACCTTCTAAAGCTATTACAGTTCAAGGTATTGATAACAACGGTGTACTTCTTTTATTAGATGTATTTATAAGGAAAATCACAGGTCAGAAGTATATTTCCACAGTAGTTCAGTCTATATCACCATTAGAAGCACAGGGCTATGAATTAAATATTATAGAGGAATTTGAGAAAGTAGTAGAACAAGCTGCATTAAAAAGTGGGGTATCAATGCATCGGTTAAATATTGATTGTGTAGAAATGCAGAAAGAGGTTACTGCAAAAATCACGGGTGGTAAGTTTAATGAGATTTCAGGATTTTTAAACTCATATGTAGAGAGGGCATGTCCTGGTAGAGAAGCGGTATATCCTGGTAAATTAAGTCCGAAAAAGTTTGACAAGTTTATGATAGAGTTTAATAGAAGGCTAAATGTTGTGCTAGATCAACCAATGCAACAGATGTTACACAACGGAGATGATAGATTAGAAGTTGATGGTGCAAAACAAATGAGTTTAGAGCCTCAAAGTTATTTAAGTAATGCTTCAGTTCAAGGTCATTTGACTCAGGCTAAGAGAGGATATAATTTAATTCCTTAACTTTTTGATTTCGTCGAGAGAGAGGCCAGTGATTTCAGCGATAACATCAATGGGTACACCGGCCTTTATTTTGATGACTTCAAGCAATGTGTGACTATTACGCCACCTAAAAAAATAATCATACACTGTCTTCCATAGAGGAAAATCTTTTGCTCTGCTGGCAAATACCTCTCATTATGTATCGTATAGCATGAATAATCGTTCTGATTTTATGCTTTCTTGGCCACACCTTATGCAACTCTTGGCTCAAAAAATTTCCATTCTTTGTCACTTACATCACCTGGATATATTTTTTACTGATCCTATCATATTATCTTCTACATCACCTGGATATATTTTTTACTGATCCTATCATATTATCTTCCTAAATTCCTTTCAAGATATGTTCTAAAAAGTAGAATCCGTTCAGCAGGGTGATAAAATAAGATAGAAAAGACAGCCATAGAAATAAATGGTGTCATCCCAATATGATGCTTTCTCTGTCATCCCAGTACTTGACATTGGGATCCAGTTTTCTTTATAAATTCATCAAAAGTGCTTCATTTTATAACGCAAAATCCATACTCACCAAACCCAATGCATTACTTGCAATATCAATTCCAGTATCAAGCACTGGAATGACACCATTTTTGCTTCGATATTTACACATTAGCCATGCATCTGAACGGATACAAAAGTAGAATTTATAATTCTATCTAAAAGGATACCGAAAAAGAGCAAGAGTCCTATCTGGGAATTATTTTTAAATATGGACATGCATTGATTAGAATCGTCTGGATTGAAATTTTTGTGTTGGTGGTAAAATATGAATCCTATAGCAAGTAAAGCAATATAAAAGATGTTATTTAATGATGATAGTATACCAGCATACAACCATGCCATTAAGGATATTAAGTAAAATCTTTTCAACCAAGATTTTGTTGTATTGCCAAAATATAATGCAGTAGATTTCATTCCTAATTTTTCATCATCTTTTTTATCTTGATGAGCGTATATAGTATCATAACTAAGCGTCCAAAAGACGCATCCTATATAAAATAGCAAGGATTCTATGCTAATCTGGTTTGTTATTGCTGCTGAACCCATGAGTGATCCCATGTTGAAAGTAAACCCTAAAAACAATTGTGGCCACCAAACGTAACGCTTTAGCAAGGGGTAGATAACTATCATGCACATTGAAATTATTCCAAGTATAAGAGTAGTTTTATTGGTTAATAATAAGATTACCAGGGCAATAGATAGTAACAGTGAAAGTAAAGCCAAAGCCTGCTTTATGTTTAATGCACCACTTGCAAGTGGCCTATATTTTGTTCGTTCAACGTGCGCATCTATTTCTCTATCGAAGATATCATTGATTATGCACCCTGCGGGTCTCATTAAAAATGCACCTATAGTAAACAAAACAAGGAGAAAAAGAGCTTGATACGATAGAGAAGTTGAGGCTAAAAGAATGCTGCTTAAGCTAGGAAATAGCGCAAGCCATAAACCTGTTAAACTGTGTATTCTCATTAATGAAAAATAATGGTTGAAATACATTAATTAAGTGTGACTATGTAATATTTTGCTTACATTGACAAAATTATCGAATGCTAAATCAGGCTTAAAAACTAACTCAGGTATAAATCGCAAATCAACATAACACAATATAGATTTACGTATTGACCATGCAGATTGGTTCATTTCATTAACAACAGTGCTGATATCATCATTATCATTTTGGATGTTTAATGAAGATAACACAATATATACATCTGCTTTCTTCAAATCTTTGCTTAGCTTTACATCAGATACTACTACTTTTTCATTAAGAACATTACCTTCCATTAAGACTTTTGATATTGCCCTGTGTAATACCGATGCTACTTTTAGGTTTCTAATTTCCTTTTTCATATTCAGCTACTATAATACCCTTTCTTCTTGCACTAATTGATAAGCTTCCAAAGTGTCTCCAACTTTAATATCGATATTACCCTCTAGCGATATTCCGCATTCAAAATTTACACCCACTTCTTTAACATCATCTTTAAATCTACGTAGTGCTTTTAACTTTCCTTCATGCACCAATTTGCTGCCACGTACTACCTTAATTAAAGAATCTTTTTTTATAACTCCATCAGTGACATAACATCCGATTATATTACCGGCTTTGGATGCATTAAATATTTGTCTTACAGATGCAGAACCAACACGAACCTCTCGTGTAACAGGCTTTAACATTCTAGTTAGATACATCCTCATGTCTTCAATAAGCTCATATATTATATTGTAAGTATGTATTTCTATACCTTTTTGTTTTGCTAATTCTCTTATTTTTGAATCCACTTTTACATTAAAAGCTAAAATTACTGCGCTTGATGCTTCTGCAAGCAGCACATCTGAATCTGTTACTCCTCCTACTGCTTTGTGTAGAATATTTAATTTCACTTGATCTTTACCAAGCTTATCAATTGAGCTTGATATTGCTTCAATAGAACCAGTAACATCGCACTTTAAAACTACAGATAGTTCTTCTGTTTCACTATCATTACGATTGAATATATCTAAATTATTGTCGTCTAAATCTTCTTTCTTTTTCTTGATTAATTCTAACCTGTATTCAACAATTTCACGAGCCTGCCTTTCAGAGTTTACAACAACAAATTTATCTCCAGCATTTGGTACACCATTTAAACCAGTAACTTCAACTGGAGTAGAAGGTAGTGCCGCTTTTTCTCTTTGACCAAGGTGATTAATCATACTGCGTACTTTGCTGTATGTTGTACCAACTATCAATATGTCACCAATCTTTAATGTTCCTTCTTCAACTATTAATGTAGCTGATATTCCTTTAGCTTTATCTATTTTCGACTCTATCACCCATCCAAGTGCTCGACAATCCTCTATTCCTTCTAGCGTCATTAATTCAGCAATTAATAAAATTGCCTCTTCTAGTTTATCTAAGTTGATTTTCTTTTTTGCTGATACTGGCACAATTATAACATCACCACCAAGTTCTTCGGGGATGAGGTCATACTGAGGCAAACTATTAATTATTCTTTCTACATCGCCAGGTTGTGATTTATCAATTTTATTAATGGCAACTATAATAGAGACATTTGCTGCTTTTGCATGGTTTATTGCTTCAACTGTTTGTTTCATGATTCCATCATCAGCTGCAACTACTATCACAACTATATTAGTAATATTGGCACCACGTGCACGCATTGCAGTAAACGCCTCATGCCCTGGTGTATCAATGAAAGTAATTTTTTGCTTATTTTTTGTCGTTAATTGATAAGCACCTATATGTTGAGTGATTCCACCTGACTCTCTTTCTGCAACATTAGATTCACGAAATGCATCGAGCAATGATGTTTTACCATGATCCACATGTCCCATAAAAGTAACGATAGGTGGTTTTGGTCTTTTAGGTAAGTTTTCTCTGTTGCTTATGAAGAGTAAATTCTTTTCTTTATCAGCATCACTTACTCGTTTAGCCGTATGATTAAATTTTTTTGCTATTTCGCATGCTATATCTGGATCTACTAGATCATCTACTCTATAGCTCTCCCCAACTTCTTCTTTGAGCATTTTTAGCACACTCTTGCTATCTTCTGCCATACGAATAGATAACTCCCTGATAGTTATTTTGTCTGGTATAATAACTTCTCTTGCTATATTTTTACCCTTAGTAAATTTTGATTGTTTACTTCTTATACCAAATTTTTGCTTAAATACAGAGAGGTGTTCATTTCTTTCATCTATTGCCTGTGTAATTACTAGCTTAGAATGCTTAGAGTATATATCTTTGCTAGCTTTAAAAGACTTTTTATCATTGTTCTCATATTCAATACTATCTTCTTTTTGTTCAACTGAGTTAGTATTACTTAAAACTTCCTTATTTATTTCTTTAGGTACAGAGTGTGATTCATTTTTATCTTTAGCTTCTTGATTGCTTTCTTCTTTTTTTATTTTCTCTTCTTGTTCTCTCTGATTCCTTTCTTTCAGCAAAGTAGCATTCTGTACAGCATTAATGCGGGAAATTTGTTCTTTTTCAGTTAAAGAGCCTGATTTACTCTCGTCAAATAAACTATATTCTTCTGCAGAATGAATTTTTCTTCTTTTTTTTACTATTGTAGTACCAGTACTTTGACTATCTAAAGAGTTTAAATTAATGTCTAATTTAAGCTTGCTTAAGCCTTGTAGGGTTAATTTTTTATTACTGATATCTTCATTATTCATATTGTTTTTATATTAATCCAAGCTTTTTACGTGCTTCTATGATTATTAAATCTGCTGTATCTTTTAGATTATTTTTATTATTAGTTGAGGAAGAGAGTATGCTATAAAACTCATAATTTGATAAATCTGCTATGTCCTCTAAAGTTTTAATATTATGTTTACTAAGAGCAATTTTATTATCTATTGATAAGGCTAAGTTGATTACATCGTCTTCCATACCTAAATTTTTTAGCTCTTCTATTTTTCTATCATTCTCTGCTCTCAGGTAATTGTTTGCTCTATTATGAAGCTCATTTGCAATATCTTCATTGAAGCCCTCTATTGAAGCAAGTTCCTTAATTGAAGTGTTAGATATATCTTCTACACTTGAAAAACCTTCTGTTACCAATAATTGGCCCATAATCTCTTCTAAATTTAAAGCTTCAGCAAATAAAACTGAACATTGACTAAATTCTTTATTTCTTCTTTCTGATTCTTGTTGAGTGCTTAATATCTCAATTTTCCATCCAACAAGCTCTGAAGCTAATCTTACATTCTGACCCTTTTTTCCTATAGCTAAACTCAATTGATCTTCAGCAACTATTAACTCTATACAATTTTCATTTTCGTCAATAATGACCTTTGATACTTCTGCAGGAGTAATGGCTTTAATAACAAATTGACCCAAATCTGATGAGTAATGTATGACGTCGATTTTTTCACCGTTTAATTCGTGTATAATAGTTTTTATTCTATCTCCTTTAACTCCAACGCAAGCACCTACTGGATCGATATTCTTATCAGATGAAAAAACAGCAACTTTAGATCTTGAACCAGCGTCTCTAGCTATACCCTTAATTGTTATCAATCCGTCAGCAACTTCTGGTACTTCTTGATTCAACAATGCCTCTAAAAAGCCTTCATGAGCCCTAGAAAGAATGATTTGACGTCCATCGTCAGAGCGCTTAACAGCCTGTATGTAAGCTTTAACCTTATCGCCTTCACGAAATGACTCACCACCAATTAAGTTTCGTAAAGGGAGGTATGCTCCAATTCCGTTTATGTCTATAATAAGATCTGAATATTCTACTTGTTTAACGATGCCATACCTCATTTCTCCTACCTTATCTTTAAATTCCTCATATTGCTTTTTTAACTCTTCATCTTTGATTATTTCAGAAATCTTTTGCTGGGCAATTCTTGCTGAAACAAGATCAGTGTTAAGAGAAATCAACTCACTAATAGTATCTCCAACTTTTGCATCTTCTTTTATTAACTTAGCTTGTGTCAACTTAATTAAGTCACACTCATTTTCATTTGATTCATCATGAATGACTTTTAGTTGTCTATATGAGGTAACTTTGCCTGTGTTTGTATCTATATTAACTACAATTTTACTTTTGCTACCATACTTTTGTTGAGCTACTGCTTCGATAGCACTTTTAAGTGCATTTATTATAATATTAAAATCCAAACCTTTTTGAAGTGAGAGCTCTCCCGCTGTTTTTATTACATCAAGGCTTCCAACTATGTTATTCTTGTTGCTTTTCTGCTTAACACTGCTTTTACGATTAGCAATCATATAAATAAATCCAATTTAATTAGTTATAATTATAGCTTCAACAGGTAAAAAAACGCTATCTTAAATGTTAAATGATTGCTAATTTAAGTCAAGTTTTTTCATGTCTTTGTATGATAAGCAATGTTGGAGTAAAGAATAAAGTTAAGACCGTTGCAGTCAATATTCCACTTGCTATGGTTGCTGAAATATCAACCCACCACTGGCTTGATGGAGCATCATATGTGATTTGTAGCGTAAAAAAACTGATATTTAACCTAGTAATCATCGGTATTAAACCAAGAACTGTAGTTGCAACGGTAAGTAGTATTGGCCTGATGCGAGAAATTGAAGCGTTTATTATACATTGCTTAATGTTATTTTGCGCACCTTAATTTGCTGATGAAAGGCATCAAGCAATAGTATATTATTATTCACTATAATTCCTGCTAAAGCAATTATCCCCACTCCACACATGACAACTACAAAAACTTTCTGAATAAGAAAGAAAATGAAAAATACACATGTTGTTGATAAAAACACTGCTGTCATTACGATAAATGTATAGTATATGTTGTTAAACTGTGCCACTAGCACCAATATCATCAATGTAATTGCTAATATAAAAGCCTTTAATAAAAATGCTCCTGATTTTTGTTGATCTTCCTTGTCACCTTTGAAATCAATCTTTACTCCTTTACTACAGTCTTGAGTAATCGAATTTTGAATGAACTTAACTCTTTCATCAACAAGATAGCCAGTATCAACGTCAGCAGAGATTGTTACTGTGCGTGATCCATCAATCCTACTTAGTTTATTTGCCTTTTTTTCGGGAACGTATTTCACTATGCTACTCATAGAATATGGTCCATTTGCTGTATTAATAAAAAGGTTGTCTATAGTTTTCATGTTGCGATTCTTTCTGGGAAAGAGTAGTACAATATCAATTTCTTCATCTGCGTTATTTGGTCTATATTTTGCAATTAATACTCCATTTGTAACCATCTTTATAAAATCACCGATGGTTGCAACACTTACTCCAGAGCTTGTAGCCTTACTCTTATCAATACTAATATTCCACTCTATTTCAGGTGCTGATCTACTATCTTGAATATTTATAAATCCAGATGAAGGTTGGTCCATAATTTTTAGGATTTTCTCTGCTACTGAATTCAAGTTGGATGCACTTCCGCTTAAGTTAATTTGTATTGGCTTGTCAGCTGATGGTCCTGACTTTTGTTCCTGTACATCAATTATTACTCCTTTTATGTTTTGCACACAGCTCCTTATATCATTTAGTATTTGCTTGGCTTTGCGCCTGCAGCGCCAATCTACAAGTTCCAATTGAATTTTGGCAATAACGTTGTCTGAAAATTTTCCTGACCGAGCATAAAAAACATAAATTTCTTTTTCAACACCCAAAATACGTTCTTCTACTTTCTTAAGTATCAAATCTCGTTCTTTGGCTGATAAGCTTTCTTTTACTTTAACGCTGATTAAAATGTTATCTGAATCTACATTCGGAAAGAACTTTAATCCAGGACCAAAAGTAAAATATAATATACTAGACAAAAATAAAACAAACACAACAACACATACAAATTTTTTGGGGTGATCTAAGACTTTCTCTAACATACGTACATAAGTTCTTATTATAAGCCCAGTATTTTTTATCTCACCACTTTCTATAGCACTCATTCTTATTATTTCTTTTTTTGAAGTTATGGAAGGTTTACCAAATATTGCACCAAGTGTTGGTATAAAAACCAAAGCCATAATTAGCGATCCAGTTAAAGTTAGAATTATTGTAATTGGTATGTACTGCATAAATTTACCGACTGTATCGGGCCAGAGTAACAGAGGGAAAAACACTGCTAATTTAGTCAATGTTGATGATAAAACTGGATAGAACATATCATGAACTGAGGTGCAAAAGGCTTCTACTTTATCCATGCCACAAATCATCTTTCTATCAGCATATTCGCTGATTACAATTGCATCATCAACCAGCATGCCAACTGCCATAATTAAACTGAAGAGCACAACTATATTTAGAGTAATACCCATGAGGTAAAGAGCCATTATTCCTATTAGAAAGGAGCCAGGTATTGATAGTGCAACAAGAATAGCAGCCCTTGTTCCCATAAAGAGCATTATTATGGTTAATATTAGTAATACGGCAAATATTATACCATTTTCCAAGTCGTCAAGCACATCACGTACATTTTTTGACTGGTCATTCAAATAAACTACTTTTAAATTTTCAGGTAATTGATCTTTTGCTTTGTCCATTAAGTATTTTACTTGATTTACCGTGTCTATTATGTTTTTTCCATTACGTTTTGAAATTTCTAGTACAATGCTAGGTAGTCCATTAATACGAGCAAATCCTTGGTGATCCTCAAACCCAAGGTATACTTTTGCTATATCTTTGATTCTCAAAACTGCATCACTTTGAGATCTAATAGGAATATTCATAATATCTTCTATGTCTTTTAATAACCCTGATATTTTAATCGAATATTTACCGGTATCATTTTCTAGTGATCCGGCTCCTACCAATCTGTTGTTGTTTGATATAGCTTGAAATATCTCATTTGATTGAATGTTATATTTTGTTAGAACTGTGGGCTCAATTATAACTTCCACTGTTTCTTTACGCATACCTGCTACTTCAACTTTAAGAACATTTGGCAGAGATTCTATTTCTTTCTTTAGTTTGCGTGCTATTTCAGTTAAAGTTCTTTCCGGCAAATTACCAATCAAAGCAACAAGGACAACATTGCAAATTTAGAGTTCAAAAGGGTTATTCCTCGAGAACTACTGCGTCAGAAAGCTGGCGCTGAATTTGTATATAATGTTGATCTTGGAGGTTTTTATGAATAATAGTGAGAGAAAAGAGAAATTAGAAACTCGTATTCTATCAAGTAGGGGTAGGTCTTTACTTGACCATGAGCTACTGGAACGTAATCTATCCGCGTGTACAGAAGGAAGAGAAGTCGCCAAAAGGCTAATGGAGCTTTTTAGTAGTTTAGGAAGGGTAATTAATGCTGATTTTCATGAGCTAAAAAATGTTACAGGAATGAACGATGGAGCAATAGCAAGTATCTTTTGTCTGAAAGAGATTTTCGATAGGATATTGAAAGGTAAGTTAAAAAAGCTGTCGATTCTTGATAATAGAGAAGAGCTATTAAAATACTTTAAAGCAGCAATAGGTCAGTCACGAAAGGAAAGCTTACGAGTGGTATACTTAGATCGAAGTGGTCATTTAATATATGAGTATATTCAAGATTGTGGAACTATAGACAGAGTACCTCTATATGTGAGGGAAATAATAAAGCAGGGGTTACTGATTGACGCAGCATCTGTTGCAATTTCACATAATCATCCAAGTGGAGATATAGAACCATCAAAGGAGGATGAGGATAACACACTTACATTAGCTGCAACCTGTGAAAATGTAGGAATGAAATTGATAGATCATATAATCGTAACACAGAAGAGCCACTTTAGTTTTTATGACAGTGGTTTATTGTAACCTATAGACCGGAAGGAGAGTTCTCTAGCTCTCCTTCTTTTTTTTCTACTTCATAAATTACAAAATTCAATGTAAGCTTGAACAGCTAAAATTAGTAATGAAAGGTGGAATTAGGCAAAAAAATAAAAGAGCTTAGGTTATACTGTGGTTTGACACAAACTGAATTAGGAAAAAGAATAGGCGTTTCATATAGACAGATACAAAGGTACGAAAATGGTTCAAATTGCATTTTAGCCAGTAGGCTATATGACTTAGCAAAAGCCCTATCAATTGATGTTGCTGATTTCTTTACTGGTATGCATACTGACTCACATGAAGCTTATGATGAAGAAATACTAAAACTAGTCAAAGGATATAACGAAATTAAGAGCAAAAGGTTACGTAGCGTAGTTTATATATTGGTAAAATCTTTTTCTCAAAGTATATTATCTGATACGTAAAATGACCATACAACATCCTATCGATAAGCAAATAGGTGAAAGAATAAGGAAAAGAAGGCTAATGTGTGGTTTGAGCCAAAGGGACTTAGGAAAAAAGCTTGGAATTTCATTTCAGCATATACAAGGATATGAAACTGGAGAGGTAAGGCTTATAGTTGATAGGCTGTATAATTTGGCAGAAGCTTTGTCCGTTGATATGTCATATTTTTTCACCAAAGCCTTTGAAGACTTGCATGATAAGGCCTTCCGTAGCGATGTGGGCAGCAAAGAAATATCGAGATTAGTAAGAGAATATAGAAAAATTAAAGATGAAATATTGTGTAACATAGTTCATTCAGTAATAAAAGCGCTTGCCAATAAGTAATAATGCCTAAATGTATTTCCAACTCACCTTTACAAGAAAATTATTGGTTAAAGTAAATTATTTACGGTAAACTTGATTGAATTTTAAAAACTACTTTACTTCGCAATAGCTAAGGCTATGTAAAAACATAGCCTCCGATCAAGAACGCCCTACGGATGTCGTTTTGTTGTCTTTTAATTTATTCACCCAAGAAAAGGTCTCACTACTTTTAGAATTTTGGTCTCCCCACCTTCCACATCTAGTAAAGCTGCCTTTTTCCACTACTTCTTTAACAGACATTCCACCAAATAAACAACCTTGTCCTATGATTTCTCCTATTTTTTGCAACTCATTCCACATTTCTTCATCTTCTACCTCAATTTGTACTTGATGATAGTCTTCTGTATCGTGATATACCATTAAATTTAGCTCTCCTAGGCTAGTGCAAAGTGTTACTGTAAAAGCGCTGTTATCGGATATATCTACGTAATTTCTTTTACCGTCCTTCCCGGTTTTGACCTCAACTTCACCATCACCTATTTTTATGATATTGCCACCGAGATTTAAATCTCCCTTGCTCAGGCCCAAGTTTTTTGCGCCTTCTACAACTTTTGCAACATCAACTATGCAGCTATGTGAAAATTCCATATAGAAGGTCTTATTATCGATTTCTACATTTTCAACAGTTCCTTCTATAGTAGCGTTCTCTCCAACTTCCCTGAGTTTTTTGAGCCTACTATATATTTGTGGCTCAACTTCTTTTTGCACCTTTTGATGAATTTCAGTTATTTTCTTATCAACTTGTACATTAAAATCTGCTCCATTTAAGGCTAACTTCCTGATTATATCCTCTTGTTTATTTCCTTTGAATTCATCACGATGCATCTTAAACATTGTAACATTAGCGAAGCTAATGCCATCTTCGTTGCGAGCGTTTACTCTTATTCCTAAATCCAAAGCTTCATCGACAATTTTACTTAATTTGTCTAGATTTTCAGCTGCAATAGCTTTTTCCAAGAATTCATTTAATTTCACATTTTCATATTCACTTAGCCTTATCTTGCATAAAGCTGATCGAAATGGATTGAGCTCCTCAGGATATGTTAAGACAGGTAATTTACTAATCTTTTTATTTGCTGTTGGAGCAGCTTTTATAAAATTAGGTAATAACCCTTCTTTTGCTATTCGCTCTACCGCTTTTAACATTTTACTAGACAATTTTTTACCATTTATTTTTTTCATTGTAACCCTCACTTAATTTCATTACTATTCGATCATATCGTGATAAATATTATTTAATTGTTAATATTATACGACTTATTGATTTACTGTATATTATAATAACAAGTTTTGCGGGCATCTACACTAGAAAAACACATCCTATAAAAATTATTTCAGTTTCAACAAAAATGGGGTATCGTAATCGTAAAATTGAAAAAAATGGATATCCTATCTTACTCTACTGAAAAGCTGAAAAAGCATTGTCAGCTACTTGATAATGAAGAAAAAATAATTCTATATGAGCAGCTGCTAGACAAGGCTAAAGATATACTTGAAAACTCAAGAGATGATATTGCAAAGTTGAAAGAGGTAAGCAAAGCAGTTGTAGCAATAGAGGAAACTACCGATAAGCAGTTACTAGAAAAGTTTAATGATGATCACCCGCTAAGAGAAGTGGACATTTTAATCTACTCTCCTCAAGGAAATACTGAATATCTATTCAGCATAGATAACTCATCAGAGCTTTATGATTTAAAAGAAGATAAAGAAAAAGCTCTTTATAATGCAGTAAAGTTAAATGATGTTGAGCTTGTAAAAAAGCTGCTAATGATCCTTTCACCTACAGAAGTAAGTAATTTTGACACGAAATACTTGGAAGAATTGAAAATATTGCTGTCAGGAATTCACAAAGAATTGCAATTATCACAAGATATGAAAAATTATCTTGAGAAGACGATAAAGTTCTATAGTTTTTTATGTAGTAATTTTAACTTACTAGTTACAAATCCTACTGACGTAAAAGCCATAATTGATCTATTTGCTGCTCAACCAAATATTGATTACCAAATAGATAAGCTTCTACTTTCTTTTATTGTAAGAAATGTTGAGGAAAAAAAGCTAAACTCTGAAATTAGTCATATGATAGAACTTCTTGAGCAACACGAAAGATTTGCTGAGCTCGAATACAAGGTTAGAAGATTAAGATCAGAGTTTGCAAGTGGCAAAAGCAGATACTCGGCTGAAGTAATACGAAATAGCATTGCAGAACGAGAAAAAGAGATGAGGGAAATTGAGAAAAAATACGTAAGGCCAAACGATTTAATTAGCGAGAGGCAGAAATTATTAAAGCAATTACTTTGCTAGCTTTTTTTCCACTTCATAAAATTTGTTGTAAGTTTGAATAAGAGGTGAAAAGTGCAATTAGGTAAAAAAATAAAACAACTTAGGTTAGATCGTGCTTTGACACAGACCGAATTGGGAAAGAGAATAGGTGTTTCGTATAGACAGATACAAAAGTACGAAAATGGTTCAAATTGTGTTTTGGCCAGTAGATTATATGATTTAGCAAAAGCACTATCGATAGATGTTGCTAACTTTTTTACTGATATGCACACTGACTCACATGAAGCTTATGATGAAGAAATACTAAAGTTAGTCAAAGGATATAACGAAATTAAGAGCAAAAGGTTACGTAGTGCAGTTTATATATTGGTAAAATCTTTTTCTCAAAGTGATAATACATAGTTAATATTACCTGATACGTAAAATGACTATACAACATCCTATCGATAAACAAATAGGGGAAAGAATAAGGAAAAGAAGGCTAATGTGTGGTTTTAGTCAAAGAGAGTTAGGAAAAAAGCTTGAAATTTCATTTCAGCATGTACAAGGATATGAAAGCGGAGAGATTAGGCTTGTAGTTGATAGGTTATATAAATTAGCAGAAGTACTATCGGTTGATATGTCGTATTTTTTTACCAAATCCTCTGAAGACTTACATGATAAGGCCTTCCGTAGTGATGTGGGCAGCGAAGAAATATCAAGGCTAGTGAGGGAATATAGGAAAATTAAGGATGAAACATTGTGTGACATTGTCCATTTAGTGATTAGAGGTTGTCCACAAACAATTAAATTCAAGCATATTCCCTACTTAACATAACCCTACTCATAGGCAGATATATGAAACTTTCAGTAGATGTTGTAAGTAAATCGTACTCCTTTGATAGTCTTCTATTNTTGTGGTAAACTTAAAAGTGGTCGCTTTAATAGTGATAAAGAGAACTGGACTTATATTCCAGTACCAAAAATAATCAATGAAAATTTATTTGATTCAGTGCAAACACAATTAGCTGAAAATAGACAAAGAGCAAGAGTACGGCAAAGAAGAGAAACATATTTATTGCAAGGTTTAATGGTATGTCAACGTTGTCAATATACTTATTGTGGTACAAACCACGTTCATAAAAAGTCGACATATTATTACTATCGTTGCTCTGGTACAAACTCTAGCAAATTTAATGGCAATAAAATCTGCGATAATAAATCAATACGCACTGATGTATTAGATGGAGTTATATGGGAAGAAGTCAAGAGTATCCTGAAAGAGCCAGATAGGATTGCAAATGAATATCAACGTAGATTGTCAGAGAACAAAAAGCCTTTACATAATCAAACACGTGAAAAGCAAGAAAGTAAGTTAAGATTAAGTATCAAAAAATTTATTGATAGCTATGCTAAAGGGTTTATAAGCCAAGAAGAATTTGAACCAAGAATCACAACAATGAAACAGCATTTGAAAGAAATTGAAGAAGAGAAAGAAAGAACGCTTGATCAAAAAAAACTACAACAAGAATTGAGCCTTGTTACAGATAGCTTGAAAAACTTTTCCTCAAGTGTTGAATCAAAGCTTGATCAAGTGGATTGGCAGACTAAGCAAAATATTATTAGAATGTTAATTCATCAAATTGAAATCAATCACAATCACTTGTATATAGTATTTCGCATAAAAAGTCTTGCAAATTTTGATCAAAATAGCCATAATAGAATTATGCAATGTTGTACTAGCAGTCAATATTGTTGGACTGCCGGATAAAACTGTTGCAGAATCCAGAGAGCGTATCAGAGCAGCGTTAAATTCAATCAATCTTCTGTTACCTCCAAAAAGAATCACAGTTAATCTTTCCCCTGCGGATTTGCTTAAAGAAGGTAGTCATTATGACTTAGCTATTGCTGTTGGATTACTTGTTGTAATGAATGTGATACCAGTTGAAAAAGTTCAGTCTTATATAATTATGGGCGAGCTTGCACTAGACAGCAGAGTCATACCAATCTCAGGAGTACTTCCAACAGCAATCAATGCAAAACAGGCAAATAAAGGAGTAATTTGCCCAAGGGGAAATGGAGTAGAAGCTTCATGGGTAAAGAATGTTTCTATTCTAGCTATAGAGAAATTAACCGATATTATCAGACATTTTAAGGGTGAGCAGTTAATTCAGCCGGTAACTTTTAACTATAGCGCTGCACCCAAAGAAAAAAATTCAGTTCCAGATATAAAGGATATTAAAGGTCAAGTTGTTGCAAAAAGAGCAGCTGAAATTGCAGCAGCAGGTGGACACAATATGCTTCTTGTTGGACCTCCTGGTACTGGAAAGTCAATGCTTGCTAAGCGATTTATAGGGCTATTACCCGATTTGACTGAACAAGAGATGATTGATGTTAATATTATCTCTAGCATAACAAAAGCCGGTAACGAAACATTTAAAGTAACTCGTCCCTTTCGTGAACCTCATCACTCATGCTCGATGTCAGCGATGATAGGAGGAGGAAAAAATGCAAAGCCTGGGGAAATTACCATGGCTCACAATGGTGTGTTATTTCTTGACGAGCTACCTGAATTTCCAAGGCTTGTGCTTGATTCTCTACGCCAACCACTTGAAGATAGAAAAGTCACTATCGCAAGGGCAAATGCTCACATTACTTATCCAGCTAATTTTCAACTTATAGCTGCAATGAATCCCTGCAGGTGCGGTTACTTAGGTGATGCAAGTAGATCGTGCAACAAAGCTCCAAAATGCGGCACAGATTATAGAAATAAAATATCAGGACCTTTGCTTGATAGAATAGACATATGCATTGAAATGCCAAACGTCAATATATTCTCTCCTGAAATTTGTTCAGAAGGAGAAAGTACTAAGACGATAAGAGAAAGAGTGATATCAGCGAGAAAAATTCAAGCTGAGCGTTATAGTAAATTGAATATTTATTGCAATGCAGAAGTAATCGGTGAAGCATTAACTAAGCCAGACGAGGAAGGATTAGAATTACTAAAACACGTACTAAAAGAAAATTACATTTCTAATCGAGGCTACACACGCGTATTAAGAGTCGCAAGAACCATTGCAGATCTTGCGAAAAGTGAAGAAATAAAAAGAGCACACATTGCAGAAGCGCTGAATTACAGAATAAGAATGTATAAATAAATTAAATTACTTGACGGGCAGCTTTTTCTTGCTATATACTACCATTAGTGAAATTTTAATATTTTAGGAGTAGATTTATGCCAAGACTTGAAGCAATAAAAAATAAATATCAAAGTGAAGGACTTTGGTCAGCAGTTAAAGAAGTTCCTGTGCAAGGTTGGGATCTTGTAAAAGAAAATCCGCGTAAAACAGCTGCTACTTTTGTGTCAATTGCAGCAGTAGCTTCGCTTACGGCTGCTTATTTTTTAAGTCCAGTTTATGCAACCTTTGTTGGTGCATCTGTAGTAAAAGCTGCAGCACTTGTTAGTCCTGCCATTACTGCAATGTCTACATTTGCAACTGCTCATCCACTTGTTGCTAGTTTGGTAGTTCTTGCTGCAGTGGCAGCTTTAATAACTGCAACTGTGTATGCATGTAAAAACAGTGGTAAATCAGAGGAAATAAAAGCCCTCAATAGCAATATTAACGGAGTAGTAGCAAAAGTAAACGACGAGAATCAATCACCAGGAACTAAGATTAATGAAACTCAAGCAGTGACTGAGGGGGTGGGTACTCGCTCTGTATAAATTATGCTTTCAACAAAAAGGACAGAAGTCTGTCCTTTTTTACTTACAAGTACTTTCTGTTTTTTTTGCAGTTTTAAATAGTGTTGTTTGAAAGTCTATAATCATTACATTTCTTAATGTTAAGAATAAGTAAATCTTGTTCACTATTTGTATATATCAAAACGAAAAATGTTTGCATATTATTAAAAAAGCAGTAACTTGTTATCAAGTGAATTCACTAATATTTGAGTAATTTAAATGTCAATCGACCTTGGTTTACCAGATTTACCCATATTGCACCCAAGGATTACCGTTGTGGGAGTGGGTGGTGCTGGTGGAAATGCTGTGAACAACATGATTCAATCCAATTTACAAGGAGTAAATTTTGTTGTAGCAAATACCGATGCTCAAGCGTTAGAGAAGTCATTGTGTGATAAAAAAATTCAACTTGGTATCAACTTAACTAAAGGACTTGGTGCTGGTGCTTTGCCTGATGTTGGTAAAGGTGCAGCAGAAGAATCAATTGATGAAATTATGGAGCATATAAAAGATAGCCATATGCTCTTTATCACAGCAGGGATGGGTGGTGGTACTGGAACAGGTGCTGCACCGGTAATTGCAAAGGCAGCCAAAGAAGCAAGAGCTGCAGTTAAAGATAAAGGAGCAAAAGAAAAAAAGATACTGACTGTTGGAGTTGTAACCAAGCCGTTCGGTTTTGAAGGTGTGCGACGTATGCGCATTGCAGAGCTTGGACTTGAAGAGTTGCAAAAGCACGTAGATACACTTATTGTTATTCCCAATCAAAACTTGTTTAGAATTGCTAATGAGAAAACTACATTTGCTGATGCATTTCAACTCGCCGATAATGTTCTACATATTGGCATAAGAGGAGTAACTGATTTGATGATCATGCCAGGACTTATTAATCTTGATTTTGCTGACATAGAAACAGTAATGAGTGAGATGGGTAAAGCAATGATTGGTACTGGAGAGGCAGAAGGAGAAGATAGGGCAATTAGTGCTGCAGAGGCTGCGATATCTAATCCATTACTTGATAATGTATCAATGAAAGGTGCACAAGGAATATTAATTAATATTACTGGTGGTGGAGATATGACTCTATTTGAAGTTGATGCTGCAGCCAATAGAGTGCGTGAAGAAGTCGATGAAAATGCAAATATAATATTTGGTGCCACTTTTGATCAGGCGATGGAAGGAAGAGTTAGAGTTTCTGTTCTTGCAACTGGCATTGATAGCTGTAACGACAATTCATCTGTTAATCAAAACAAGATCCCAGCAGAGGAAAAAAATTTTAAATGGCCTTATAATCAAGTTCCTATATCAGAAACAAAAGAATATGCTTCAACTGAGCAAACAAACGAAAGAGTTAAGTGGGGCAGCAATGTTTATGATATACCAGCTTATCTAAGAAGAAAAAAATAATGCAATTTTGGCTACTCAAGTCGGAACCAAGTGAATACTCGTGGCAAAAAATGGAAAAGGAGCAGGTGACGCAGTGGAATGGTGTATGCAATTATCAAGCTCAAAATTACATGAGAGCTATGAAATTAGGCGATCTTGCATTTTTTTATCATACAGGTAAAGAGAAAGTTATACTTGGAATAGTTGAAGTATTAAAGGAGTATTATCATGTTTATAATTCCAAATTTGGATTAGTGAATGTAAAACTTTTGAAACCTTTAAGTAACCAGGTGACGTTAAACAGTATAAAACAAAACCCACTTTTGAAAAATATGGTTATATTAAAACAGTCACGTTTATCAGTTTCTTCGGTTTTAGAGACTGAGTGGAATGAAATAATAAGGATGAGCGAATGTTAGAAGTGAGCATTCTTGATAAGAGGTGGCATAGTATTACGAAAGACCCACAGAGTTTTGTATTAAATATTATTAATGCTTCTCTAAAAGAATTAAAAATAGATCATTATAAACCAAATATATCAATAGCTCTCGCTGATGATAACTTGCTACATCAACTTAATCTTAAGTTTAGAGAAATAGATAAGCCAACTAATGTACTATCATTTCCATGCGAACAGTTATCTAGTGAATGTGATCTAGGAGACATAGTAATTGCAGTAGATACAATAGAAAGAGAGTCTCATGAGTACTGTATATCTATCCTCACTCACACTGCACACATGTTAGTTCATGGATTGCTGCATTTACTTGGCTATGATCATCAAAAAGAAGATGAAGAAATTATAATGAAAAGTTTAGAGAGCAAGATTTTAGCTTTGCTTGAATTTGAAAAGGAAAAGTATGGTAGATAATACCAAAATATGTTATTTACAAAAAAGGGGTTTTAGCTGTAAAAGGTAAGCAATATGGTTCAGTTTTCTTTACCAAAAAATTCTAAAGTTAATAAAAAGGGCAAGGTTTATCCTACTCCGACTGGAGCAAAAAATATTAGAAGATTTCAAATTTATCGTTGGTCTGCTGATGATGATAAAAATCCAAGAATAGACACATTTTTTATCGATATGGATAATTGTGGCCCTATGGTACTTGATGCATTAATAAAAATAAAGGATGAAATAGATTCAACCTTAACTTTTAGACGCTCTTGCAGAGAAGGAATATGCGGATCTTGTGCAATGAATATTGATGGTACCAACACTCTCGCATGCACTAAATCTATACATGATATAAAAGGTGAAGTAAAAATATATCCACTACCTCATATGTATATAGTAAAGGATCTAGTTCCAGATCTAAGCCAATTTTATGAGCAATACAAATCGATTAAACCTTGGTTACAAACAGATAAATCTGCCTTACAAAATAAAGAATACTTTCAATCTCCTGAAGATAGAAAAAAATTGGATGGTCTGTCTGATTGTATACTATGTGCTTGCTGTTCGACTGGTTGCCCAAGCTATTGGTGGAATGATGATAAATTTTTAGGGCCAGCGATATTACTGCAAGCTTATAGATGGATTGCTGACAGTCGTGATAATAAGAAAGAAGAAAGACTTGCTTCTTTAAACGACCCATTTAAGTTGTATCGTTGTCATACAATAATGAATTGTACAAAAACCTGCCCGAAAGGTCTTAACCCAGCAAAAGCGATAGCGAAAGTAAAACAGCTTATGGTAGAGAGAGGAGGAATTTGAGTGTTATTTCTGGCACTCTTCGTAAGAAAATAGTAGACCCTCTGAAGCATAGGGTATTGTTAATACTCTAAACGTTTTTCCGTTCATGAAATGTATTGTTTCACCATATGATTCCAGTAATCTTTTGAACAACTCATGTCTTTGATTATTAATAGTTTGAAAATCATTTTTTCCTAAAAGCTTTTTAGATTCAAATAGGTGAAGCATAATTTCGTGATAAGTTGGATAAGACTCCAAAAATTTTGGATCAAACTGAAAAGTTTTTATAAAAGCGTTATTATAAAATTTTAGCTTTTGATCCTTACTATATATCGCTACAGCAATTGATAGCTTCTCAAGCAAACTTTCTTGTGCAGCTAAACAATTGCTTAGCTCAGTATGTAATTTTTTTTCATCACTAATATCTTTTCCATACATTACTATGCTATTAGAATTTTGCATTGGAACTTCAACAAAATTAAAAACCTTAGGTTCGTTCTTGTAAGTTATTACACACTCTCCTGGTTTTACGTTATAGGAGCCACTCGCAACAGTAAATTTTTTAGAGCTGCCTATATATTTATCATAAAATAAGTTATAAAACCTTACTTTTTTATTCTTATTGTGCTTCAGTATTGGAAATGGTAAAGAGTCAAAAATTTTTTTATAGTTCTCCATTTCTCGCATAAGCTTACTATTTTCTAACTCAAGTTCGTTAGCTTTTATCTTATAATCTGAGATATTCCTTATCCATAACAACACACCAATCACGTTATTAGAATAATCTATTATGCTTCTACCATAACATGTGCAATAAACCTCACTGTCTTTTGACTTTAAATCTAGAGTAAAAGATTTATTTATTTCCTTTGCCTCAGCAAAACTTTTAATTAAGCTTTCTGATTGCTCAAAAAAATTTACAAACTCATTAAATGAATAAAAAACAGTATTAAGCAAAATTAGTAAATTGGGAGAAAATTTTTCTATACGTTTTTTTGCGTCCCAAATATAAAATCCATCATTCACAGTATCTATTAAATTATTTATGATAACATTTTGATGTTGTAAGTCCTTAATCTTATTACTAATTTTTAATTTAGAATATGAGAAAAAGAAGAATACTAGAATTAGTAGTAAAACTATTTCATACAAAAAAAACATAGTATTCCAAAACAAATATAAAAATTTGTAACTACTCAGCAAAGAGATTGTACTGAAGAGGTATATAAGTGAAGATTGTCCAATACCCTAAAGCCTAATCTCTTATAAAGGTTTACAGAAGGTTTCATGCAATGTGCTACTATATATTTGCATTCAAATTGCCTAGCTATCTTTATTCTTTCTAGAACCATTTGAGTTCCTATTCCACGACCCCTGTAAATTGGCAAAACTCCATCGCTATAAAAACCAGCTATGTTGTCTTGAATATAAAGACCGCATGTTCCAACAATTTCGTTATTTAGCATTACAAGAAAAAATCTTAACCTTGAGCTCTTATCATCATAATTCGATAATTGGCGAAAAAATGTGCTAACAATACTAATTCTATGATAAAAAATTTTAGAAGTGTGTAAATCTAATTGCTCTAAGAGCTCACTACTATTTACAACATTGAACTTCAAATTTGGAACAGCATCATCAGGCAAAAAATAATCTTTTATATTTAGTAAAACTTTTTTTGGTGTGCTAACGTGTTTTATTTCGCATTTTTCTAAAATACCCCCTATTTTTATACGTGGACTTATTATCCATGTTGCTTCTATATTTCGTGCTTTGAGATAATCTAGAGTTCTGCATATGGAAAGCTCAGTACATTGATCTTCACAAAACACAAAATTAAATAACGATTCTCTGGTACCATTTACTGTAAATATAACATTATCAAATTCGTCATGTATTTCCCACTTGGACAAATTCGTTGCATAAAGTATATAATCCTTTAGGTTCTGAATAATTAAGCTTGAATAACAAATTTTTTTATTCTGCATAAACCAACAATAAACAATAAAAGGCTCCTATAAAAACAAAGGCTAAAATTGCAGCTACAACATCATCTAGCATAATACCTAAAGGACCTTTTGTATTTTTATCAATCAAATTTATAGGCCACACTTTTATTATATCAAAAAACCTAAAGGAGAAAAAGCACACCAACAATACAGAGCTATTCATTTCTTGTTCTAATAATATTGAAACTAGAAGTACTGTCAGCAATTGACCAACTACTTCATCAATTACTACCTCTTTTGGATCATGCGGAGCTTTGTAATGTTGTATATAATTGCCTGTAGACCATAATCCAATTAAGAATAAAAAAAAAATAATTGCTGTACCTAAAATTCTGTCATTGAGTAATATAGGAACAATTGGGTAAGCAGCCAAGCTGCCTATAGTACCTGGCATGTTTTTTACCGTGCCAGATAGCCACCATGTTGATATTAATTTATATAAAAATTTCACAATATACCGAAATATAAAACTAATTTACAAGAACAGAAATAGTATCTTCTACAGAAGTATTTTCATATAGCAATCTATAGATCGCTTCACATATGGGCATTTTTATCTTTAGCTTTTCTGCTAAATCAAATGCAGACTTAGCAGTGTTAAAACCTTCAATTACCGACTTACCTTCTGATAAAATCTGCTGAGCACTAGAACCATTACTATTAGCTACTTTAGATCCAAAAGATAGATTTCTTGAATTTAATGATGTGCATGTCACAACCAAATCGCCTAAGCATGCTGGTCCAAGTAGTGTATTTATATCTACATTGCCGTCACCAACTTTTGCTGAGTATAAAGCCTTAATTTCACTCATACTTTTCGTAATTAATGCTGCATGAGCATTAAACCCAAACCTACCTAGAACAACCCCACATGCTATAGCAAAAACATTCTTTAGCGCTGCACAAACCTGTATTCCTATAACATCGCTACTAAGGTACAATTTAATATTTTCTTGCTGTAGCTCTGATACTAATTTTGAACCTAATACTTCATTTTGACATGCAAGAACCATCGAATATGGTAATTTTCTTGCAACTTCTATAGCAAAGCTAGGACCAGAAAAAACAGCAAGAGGATTATTAGGTAAAACTTCATTGACTACTTCACTAGGTAATTTTAATGTAGATTTTTCTATTCCCTTACAAGCCAAAATTATTGCTACATTTTTTTTTAGGTTACAATCATTCAATTGATGACATATCTCCCTTAGAGACTGAGTGGGAACAGCTAGAATTATTACTGAAGCATTAACTGCATCTTCAATAGCTAATTTTACTGATACATTATCAGAAATTGGACAATCAGGTAGCTTGTCACTTTCTCTTTTCTCTTTAATTGATTCAAACATGGCCTTATTGCGAGTCCACAAAATTACATTTTTCTTACTACTTAATGAAATCGCAATTGCTGTACCCCATGCGCCAGCACCTAAAACTGATATTACCACTCAATATTCCTGAAAGTATTACTTATAATTTAAAACTGTAGAATAAGTAAATTAAAAATATAACATAAAAGTATAAAATAGTTTAAATATCTATTAACCTAAGTATTCTTTTAATAAAATAGCTTCTATTCAATATTTACTAAAAATAGTATTATTATAGTATATCTATTATATTTTAGATCTATTTGTATAATTTTGGAACGATACATTAACTATTAATTAATAAGTGTAATTTCTATTATTCATTAATAAAAATTTGATTTGTTACTTTCCTTGGTTATATATATTACTAAAATTATAAATTATTTATGGGGTGTAAAATATGCGTATATTATTAATTGAAGATGATCAAGTAAGTGCAAAGACTGTAGTTAATGCCTTAAATTCTGATGGACATTTTTGCGACGTTGTTACTTCTGCACAAGATTATAACAATAATATGGTTTCCTCGGGTGGAGACTATTACGATCTAGTTATTCTAGATATACATCTGCCTGGTGATATTGATGGATATGATATACTGTTAAGATTAAGAAGTGCAAAAATCAAAGTTCCTGTTTTAATACTTTCGTGTATCTCCGCTGCCAACCATAAAGCTAAAGGACTTGGGTATGGTGCCGATGATTACTTAACCAAGCCATTTCATAAGAGCGAATTATTAGCTCGAATTAAGGCCATAGTCCGACGTACTAAAGGTCATCCCGAATCAGTGATAAAGATTGGTAATATGAATATCAATTTTGATCACAGGATTGTTGAGGTAAAAGGCAAAACAGTTCACCTTACTAACAAAGAGTATTCCATGATAGAATTGCTGGCATTGCGTAAAGGAGCAGTGTTGACAAAAGAAATGTTTTTAAACCATCTTTACAATGGCTTGGACGAACCTTCAGATAACAAAATAGTTGATGTTTTTATGTGTAAATTACGTAAAAAACTTGAAAGTGCAAATGATGGAATAAGCCACATAGAAACTGTTTGGGGTAGAGGATATGTTCTAAAAGAGTATGTTGACGATGAAGAATACTCTAGTGCTAATATAAGCGAAAGCAGTAGTGACTATCAAGCAGAACAAGTGAAGGACAGCGCATGAAATGCTTTATTTACTTGTTGATTGAAGAAGCGAAAAGGTAGATTTAGTAAGATAAAAACTAATCCTAAAAGTGAGGTAACATGGTCAGTCTTTTAGAACTTTACAAAGATTTGCAACAAAAGATAGAAAAGTTGGAAGCGGAGCTAAAAAGTTATAGGTAAGAAAGTAAGGTTTTAGAGATAGAGAATGACGAGTTAAAGGAAAAGCTCGGTTAAAATTCAAGCTTTGTTAAGTTCAAAAGGAAATACAAAAAGAGATAAGCCAAGAAGTAAAAGGGATATAGGTGGTCAAATTGAGCGTACAGGGTATGTGAAATGTTTGATACATTGGGAGTGTTAAATAAACCATACGCGTCAAGTTAAGGAACTGTGGTAATAAACTTAGTGTAAGGAAGAGAAAAAAAAGATATAAGTTCTCTTAAATCTAACAAAGAAAACGGAGAACTTATACAATGAAAAGAATAGTTTGCATTTCAAAAAAGCTCAAAGAATTTTTTAATGAAAAAGCAGATAAAATCTCAGCTACAACAGGGTTCATAAAAGCCATCGTTTTGGGTAATATAGGGGTTGATAATTGTAGTATAGAGACAGTGTGTCAATTATTGAATGAAGACTCGATAAATATAACAAAACAAGGTCTGGACTTTAGATTTACCAAGGAAGCAGTGGAATTTATGAAAAGAATGTATAATGAATCTTTAACGTTACTTAAAAATACCTTACAAGTTGATTGCAGAATCTTGAAGCACTTTGGAGGTGTTAAATTATTAGACAGCAGCTACATTAGCTTACCTAACAGTATGAAAGACATGTATAAAGGATATGGCACAAGCTACAGTGGTTATGAAAGCAATACTAAGTCTGGAATAAAGTTACAATTAGTTTTTTACTACCTAAACCAGACATTAGACCAGCTTAATATAACTGAAGGAATAAGGTCAGATCAGGGTTATAGAAGCCATTTAAGCAATATATCGAACAACGATTTACTAATATCTGATTTGGGTTATTTTGTGCCAAGTTCTTTTAAACAAATCAATGAAATAGGAGCTTATTTCATAAGTCGTTATAAATCCGATACTAACATATATGATATAGAGACAGGTCAAAAAATAGATTTACTAGAACATTTGGGAGATCGATCTTTTCTAGAACAGGAGGTATTGTTAGGAAAAGAGACAAGGGTTAAAGTAAGAATTATATTTAAAAAACTAACTGAAGAACAAGCTATGGCTAGAAGAAGAAAGGCTAATAGGTTAGCAAGATCACATGGATACACATCTTCTCAAAGGAACCAAAAGTTACTAAATTGGTCGATATTTATAACTAATGTTCCAAAAAGTAAGATTAATGCTGAGCAAATACTAGTAGTTTACCGAATAAGATGGCAAATTGAATTATTGTTCAAATTATATAAGAGTAATATAAGGCTTGATAAGCTGAGAGGAAAGCCATACAGAGTATTATGTGAGCTATATGCCAAATTGTGTGCAATTCTTATATTTCATGGAATAGTTGGTTGCACAGAACTGAAAAAAAATACGGAGCTTAGCTTAACAAAGGCATTTATTGAGCTAAAAAGACGGATTAGAGAGTTATTTTTAGCACTAAATAATAAAATTAAAGGCTTAAATATTTTTCTCAAAAAGCTTACCATAACTTGGTCGCAGTTTTCATTAAAAGACAAGTACAGAAAAACTAGGGTATCCACCTTAACTTCTCTAAATTTGATCACAATCTCTTAACTTGACGCGTATGGTTAAATAAACTGTGTCAAGCGGCATTTTTAGTTCAACTCAATTTTCAGTCTGTTGGGAAAGAAAATGTCAAGCTGAGACATAGTTAATGCCCAATTAGGCAAAGCTGTAGTCCACTTTTGCTCCACCTTTTTTATAGCACAATATACCTGTTTGTACAAGGCATTTGTATTAGTAAATGAGCCCTTAGTTTTAGTAAATTTCCTAATTTGTCTATGCACTCCCTACATTTACATAGTATGGCTGACATTCATTCATTGCCTAGGTGAAATATAAGCCGAGTTCTGTTTATGTAGCTATTTATCTGGAGTAAATGTTACCATTTACTTCGTGCGATTTACCCGAGTAGATATGAGAAAAACATAAAATCTACTTCTATTTAATCTTGCTCCTAGTGTTGGTTACTTGACTACCAATGTTGCCATTGTTATGGTGTGCTCTTACCACACCTTTTCACCCTTGCCTAATAATATTTAGGCGGTAATTTTCTGTAGCCCTATAACTGGAGTTACCTCCGGCGGGCGTTACCCGTCACTACCTTTTCTTGGAGCTCGGACTTTCCTCTGCTGTGTTTATCACACAACAGCAGCTACTTATTGCACCTAGGAATTATACTTTAACATTAAAATCACAAAAGCAAAAGAAATTTTCCTAACAGTCTACATACTGAAAACATTCAGACAAATAGCTAAAGGTGATATTCCGGTACATCATCGCTATCCCAAGATAAGCTTTTTTCACTTTTAGATTCTAGCTCAGTCAGTCAAGACCCTGGTCCACCGCTTGAAGACGATGAGCTACTTCTTGACCGACTACTACTCTCCATCGATATACTGTTTAGCACTGTTTCAGATTGATCCATAGTTCGCATAGAGATATGTCTCATTCTGTTATTAGCGATAAAAATTTCCTCATCGCTATTGCCACTTGAAGATGATCGCCTTCTATCATTGAAATTAGTTAGTTCTAACACAGGAGCAGCATTACGACCCTTAACATATTTGTATGCTATGAATCCTATAATTCCAGCAATACTTATTATCGCTCCAACCAAAGACCCACCTATCATTCCTGCCCTATTAGACTCTATAGCAAGCTGAGTGGGCTGTGGTGAAGGAGTAGTTTGAGGAAGTAAAGTTGTAGTGAACAGAGGAATTGTTACCTTTGTTCCAGTACTTGATATAGTGGACACTGTTTGTATAGTTTTCTCTGAGTTTGTTGTTGGCGCATTAGTTGGCATTGTAGTAATCATAGTTGCTTGTGAAGTCGCAATAGTTTCAACTACTGTTGTTGGTTCTGATGACGTACTCATCTTAGTTGTTAATTCTGTTAAAGGCTTACTCATCGTAGTACTGCTTGCTGTAAAAGTTGACTCAACAGTCGCTGCTGTAGATTTTACAGTACTTGTCTCAGTTTCCGAAGGCACACTAGTTGTAGAAGTAGGTGCAGTGGTAGTTGATGCTACTGTTGTTGACTCCACTGTTACTGTACTTGCCTGAGTTGTTGACTCTGTTGAAGATTTACTCATTGTGGAAGTTGGTACAATGATAGTTGATGCTACTGTTGTTAATTTGGTAGTCTTTACAGTGTCGGTTTCTGTTGTGCTAGTAATTGCAGCAGTCGTCGTTTTCTTAGAAGTCACAACCGTCTCTGTAACAGTTATAGGAGCCACAGTACTGCTGGAAATAATACTAGGCATCAATTGGCCGTTAATGATATTAACAAAATCACTGAGAGCTTTGATACTGCTTGTCGGTATTATCATTGCTTCAGAAGATTTTCCAGAGCTCTCTCTATTAAAAGTTATAATACTCTCTCCACTGACCGAAGTGACGATAAAACCTCCTTGGCCATTGTCTTTAACGTACAATTGTTCTATAGGATCTTCACATTCACAAACAGTAAAATTTGATTTTGGTCCTTTCTTAGCAAGGCATTACTAAATGCAATTCTTGCGTATTAGAAGATTGTTTTTTTGCAAGAAAAGCAACCTGATCATCGCCTCCAGTTCTTCTTAGAACCTGTACGTGATCTCAAAAAAAGGATAGAATGAGAGGATAAAGTATATAAAGTAGGATATGCGAAATTTATATCCAAGTGATATAAGTCGAGAAAAGTTTGAGATTATTGTAGCAGATCTGGAGTCTTGCAGGAAGAGAACAAAGCCAAGAACACTTGATTTATATGATGTATTTTGTGGAGTATTATACGTCTTAAAAAGTGGCTGCCAGTGGAGAATGTTACCAAAAGAGTTTCCAAAATGGCGGAATTGTTACGACTATTTTAAGAAGTGGAGTGAAAAAGCAGATGCAAATAAAGAAAGTGTTCTGGAGCTGGTATAAAAAAAAATAGTTGGCGTGGTCCGACAAAACAATGGTCGGAAAGAAAAAACCAGCTTCTGCATAATTGATGCACAAAGCGTAAAAAATGCAGATACTGCTGAAGAAAAAGGCTATGATGCAGGCAAAAAGTTTCAGGAATAAAACGCCATATTGCGTTAGATACGCAAGGTTTACCCCACGCAATTTATATAACAACGGCAGAAATAACTGATCGTAGTAGCGCTGTGAGAATGGTTAAAAATGCTAAAGAAAACCTATCTGAAGTTAAAAATATACTAGTTGATGCTGGCTACACAGGAGAAAATTTTGCAACACAAATAAAAGCAACTATTGGCGCTACCGTTGAAGTAATAAAGCGAAACGAATTACACACCTTTGTCGTATTGCCGAAAAGATGGGTTGTTGAGAGATCTTTTGCTTGGTTGCAAAAATGTAGGCGATTGTGGAAAAATTGCGAGCGGAAACTCAACACTAGCCTGCAAATGGTCGTTCTTGCTTTCGCTGCTTTGCTTCTGAAAAGATTATGAACAGGCTCTTACATACTGTAAAAAGTTTATTTTTCCTGGATTAGAGTTAATAGATGACACTATATTTAATTGGCATCCTTTCTTACTAAGCAAACATTCATCTTTCTTTCCACTTTTTAGATCCTCAACCACTTTGGCTATATCGAACTTAAAAATATTTGTTCTTACTTCTTGATTTTTAGTAATCTTTTTCACCTGTCCATAAAGCATCGTATTTTCATCTAGTACTAATTGCCCTGGATTATCAAATTTGAATAATTTGCTTTCTATGATGCCGTTTGTTTCACGCAAAACGTTAAATTTTTCATTCGTGTCTGATTGTCAATACCAAGAAACTAAAGCTTGATCCTTTAAGTTATGAGCAATTACAACAACATTACCATTACCAACTTTTACTGCTTTTGGTTGAAAGTAACTATTGCCTTTATTTGCATCATTGTGGTTATTAATGTTTTTTTGTAATTTTACTTTTCCTGAATGCTCAACTGAGGGTGCATTAGTTGAATGTTGAATTTTATAAGTGTTAAACATTAAACTTTTTATGTATTTTTTTCCTTCTTCGTTAGTTTCTTCTTCAGGAAAGATAACTCCAACTTTGTCTACTTCAGCTGAATCTTCTATTAACGTGAGAGATAATTGATCTTTAAATTCATTTGCTACGCTGATATTTGTACCATATTCATATGTTTTTGATTGATATAATGAACTAATAAGTAATTTTACTTTACTGCTTCCATTGCCGTTATCTTGATAGCTGAGTCCATAAGTAACTCCATTTCCTTCAATCAACCCTACGTTTTTTGGATTAAAACCTATCGCTTCTTTAACTTTCAGTATAGTTGTATTAACTCTAAATAATCTACTTAATATAGACATAATTATATTTAAAATTTTAATAAAACGCTATTATGATTATTTCTATATGTAACGTCAATAAAATTTTAACTAAAATTAAGAAGTTAATACCTTTATAATCTGCAAAGCGAAATATGGAAAATGAGTAGCAGTAAAGAATTCACAAATTGAGTGCACCCACTCTACAGATATAATATTGTAGAGCTCAAAAAACCAACAATTGCAATTGTTAACTCTTCAAGTATAATTTGTTGAGATTTACACGAACTTTATTAGATGAAAGAGAAAGAAGAACAGTTTAGTTTTACATCAGACAACCTCAGAAAAGCGAAAAAGTCTATAGAGATGTATCCTAAAGGTAGAGAAGGTAGTGCCGTCATGCCTTTACTATACCTGGTTCAAGAACAATGCAGATGGGTTCCTGAATCTGCTATGCGTTACGTTGCTGACATGCTTCATATTCCACATATTCGTGTATATGAAGTGGCAAATTTTTACACCATGTATAATTTAAAACCAGTAGGTAAATATCTCATACAAATTTGTAGAACAACTCCTTGCTGGTTGTGCAATAGTGAAGAAGTGTTAAATACCTTTAAAAAGAAACTAGGAATCAATATCGGTGAAACTACTAAAGATAATCTATTTACTTTAAAGGAAGTTGAATGTCTTGGTGCATGCGTTAATGCCCCTGTGGTGCAGATCAATAATGACTTTTATGAAAATCTCACTCCTGAAAAAGTGGAAAATATCATAGCAGAACTTTCAAGTAAATAGATGAAAGAGAAATTTGCATTTCAGATAGCTAAACAATCAGGTTCTGCAAGAGTTGGTACAATTAAAACTCCAAATGGAAGTATAGAAACACCAGCATTTATATTTTGTGCAACCAAAGCTGCTATTAAAGCTGCAGATATCGAAAGAATCAGAGAAGCCGGTACTCAGATAATACTTTCTAACACCTATCATCTAATGCTCCAACCAGGGGAAGATACCGTAGCAAAACTTGGTGGCTTGCACAAGATGATGGGATGGAATGGACCAATGCTAACTGATTCTGGTGGATATCAGATATTTAGTTTAGGACACGGGTCAGTTTCAGAAGAAATAAAGGGAATAAGACAGAAACAAAAAACTCTGATCAAAATTAATGAAGATGGGGCAATTTTTCGTTCTTACATAAATGGTAAAACTTATTGTCTAACTCCTGAAAAGTCTATACAAATTCAACAAAAATTAGGTGCAGATTTAATCCTAGTTTTAGATGAATGTACTCCATTCCATGTCAGTAAAGAATACACAAGAAAATCAATGCTCATGAGCCATAGATGGGCTGAACGTTCTTTAAATGAGTTTGAAAAAAATAATGATGGCAAACAGGCGCTGTATGGAATTAGCCAAGGCGGAGTGTATCAAGATTTACGTAGAGAAAGTTGTGACTTTATTAATGATTTACCATTTTTTGGTCAAGCAATAGGTGGATCGCTTGGTCAGAGTAAAGAGCAGATGTATGACGTAGTTTCCTTTACTATGGAACGTTTAAAAAAAGAGAGGCCTACTCATTTGCTTGGTATTGGTGGAATTGTAGACATTTTTCATGGAGTAGAGCTTGGAGTTGATACATTTGATTGCGTGCATCCAACTCGCCTCGCAAGACATGGTGGCGCACTTGTTAAAGTAAAAAACAGAGATTCTATTTCTTCAAAGTGTAAAGAGCATATTAATTTGCGAAATCAACGATTCGAACTAGATGATAACCCAATTGAAAATGACTGTTTGTGCTTTACCTGCAGGAAACATTCAAGAGCTTATATACACCATTTACTAAAAGCGAAGGAATTGCTGGCTTACACACTTGTTACCATTCACAATGTTTTCTTCATGAATGAGTTGATGGAATCAATAAGACAAGCGATATTGAATGATAGGTTAGATCAGGAAAAAAATAATTGGATTAGTGAAATACCGCTGCGTTGTGAATTATATACCTAGTTCATATTTTGCACATGTGCGTTGCATTTTTTAATCTTCTTTAAAAACTTGACAGTACCGTATATATACGGGTATACTAGAAATATAATTTTGTGAGGCATTTATGGTTAAAAATAAAGAAAAACATCAAATAGCGTTTTGCGTTTCAGCCTTTACACTCTTAGCTGGTTTATCATTAGTCGCAACTGGAATTGCAGTGGGTACTGTACCTGCTATAGCTTCTTGTTTAGTGATAGGAGGAATTTTAACTGCCTTGTCTATTGTGCAATCAGTAGAAAGCTATTTATTTTTACAAAACAGCGAAAAAACTTTCAATAAAATGATTAGTGGTATACGCGATGAACCAGAAAGCAAACTTTTTATAGAAAGGATTTTGCAACCATTCATTGAACTTTTTAGTGAGCATAAGCAACATAACTAAAGTACACTAAGCATAGAAACCACTTTATCGTAACTTGGCAATGACTTAATTTCTCCAATCGCAGCTAAAGTAATTTTTTCATGCTGAGATAGCAATTCTTCTGCTGCCCTTTTTATATCAGCAATATTAACCATGCTAGTTTTTTCTATTAATTCGTTTTTACTGATGTATTTATTATAGTTGCCGTAATAGTGTCCTAATGTTTCAGCGCGTGAGCTAACACTTTCGCGTGACATTAAAATTTGGGATTTTACTCGCTCTTTTACTCTATTTACTTCTTCTTCCTTCAGATTGTCTGTGGACAATTTCTTTAGCTCTGTCGTTATGGATTTTAAAAGCTTATCTAGATTACTACTATCTGTACCGGCAAAAATGGAGAGCATTCCTGTATCAGCATAGCTGGAGTTGAATGAGTAAATAGAGTAAGCAAGACCCTGCTTTTCTCTTACTTCCTGAAATAGGCGTGATGACATTCCGCTTCCCAGTATGGAATCAAGAACTTTAAATGTGTGATATCTATTATCATCACGAGAAACACTAGGTAGCCCAATTAACAAGTGCACCTGATCTAATTTACGATGCTCTAGATATTCGCCACCGATATAACTTGCATTCTGGCTTTTTTTCAGCTCTCTTGAATGAATATTTGAGAGAAAGTCTTTGATTAATTGAACAACTTCCTCATGTTCAACATTTCCTGCAACAGCAAATATAATGTTCTCACCAAAGTAATGCTCATTTATGTAGTTATCTAGATCCGCTCTAGTAAAAGATTTGACAGTATCTTGCGTGCCCAAGATTGATCTACCAAATGGTTGATCTTTATAAGCTACTTCAAAATATTTATCGAAAATGATATCACTAGGTGAATCATTGGTTTGAAAAATCTCTTGTATTACAACACCTTTTTCACGCTCCAATTCATCTTCTGGAAATATAGAATTCATCAATATATCTATTAATATATCAATGCCAGTTTCAATATCTCTTTTAAGAACTTTTGCATAGTAACTGGTGCTTTCCCTACCGGTGCAGGCATTGAAAGCTCCACCTATGTCGTCAAAAGCTTTTGCAATTTCAAAAGCAGTTCTTGTCTTTGTTCCTTTGAAAGCCATGTGCTCTAGGAAATGAGATATTCCATTTTGACTTGCACTTTCAGCTCTACTGCCAACACCAACTCGTATATTTAAAGCTACGGAATCAACTTCATGCACTCTCCCAGTTATTATGCGCAGACCATTATCTAGTTTTGTTACTTGTGGTATATTCATCTTATATATTCTTCTTTAAATTCTCTTCTACAAAATCCCAATTGATCAAATGATCAAGAAAAACTTTTATGTAGTCAATTCTGCGATTTTGGCAATCCAAATAGTATGCATGCTCCCATACATCCATAGTAAGTAGTGGCACCTGGCCATAAATTAGCGGTAGATCCGCATTTGGAGTTTTAGTGATTTTGAGTTTTCCTTTTTCAAGCACTAACCACACCCATCCACTACCAAATTGGCTTACTCCATAATTTGAAAATTCTTCACAAAATTTGTCAAAGCCACCAATATCATCTTGAATTTTTTTTGCTAGAAGACCATCATCTTTAGGTTTACCACCACCATTTTTTTTCATTGAATTCCAATAAAAAGTGTGATTCCAAACTTGTGCTACATTGTTAAAAATAGGAAGTGTATTATTATTTCCATGAACTTTCGTTACTAATTCCTCAATTTCCATATGTTGATAATCTGTGTTTTCAACCAGTTCGTTGAGTTTATTTAAATATCCCTTATGGTGCTTATCATAATGAAAATTCAATGTATTTGCAGATATGTAAGGTTCTAAAGCTGCTTTATCATATGGCAACTCAGGTAAAGTAAAACTCATGCTGACCTCTTTATTTCCGATGGTATGTTAATATGTGCTTTTGCGCAACACATAATTTGTAAGATGTTTATTGCAGTTATTCTAAAATGAACTATACTGACAAGGTAATTATTTTTTATTTTTAGAGGGGTAATATGTCAAGTTTATTCAAGAATTTTAGTAGATATGCTAAGTTCGGAGATATTCCTAGAAAAAGCGTTGAAGGTAACGAAGTTCCACAAAATAGTTTCTATAAGTCCGTTTATTATATTAATAGTGTTATTGAGCCAGTGAAAAATGTAGCTTTTGGTAGTTTGAGGTGTCATTCTCTGACTTATCTTACTACTTATACATTAGCTAATATAGCCCTACAACCTTTATATCTAGCATTGGCGTATCTATCATATTGGCCGGCAAAAGGGTTAGCGAAAGTAACAGATGGTTGTGATCTTAAGTACAGTACAAAATCGTTGATAGATTATTCATCCATGTTGTCAGGTAAGGCACATGTCCATAGTAGTGCATTAGCTCAGTTTGTTAACACAGTTTTGAGTTATGTTGTTAGTGCTGTTATTTGGGCTGCTGCGCTCGTTGTTACGCCACTCGTTTGGACTATTGATAAAGTAGCAAGTAAGTTTAGTGATGCAAACGCTGAAGGTGTTGGTAGTCCTTCTTTGTCAAAATAGATAGCCTACCAAGTGCACGTGAAACCATTGTATCTGTGTGGCAAAATAAAGTAGACGAGATAAAGACACCTATAGAAGCAAGAGGATGTCATGCAAGTAGCTGACACTGGCATCCGGTCTTTTTGTCATCAAAAACCTTTAATTTTTTAGTATTTATATGTTTAACATAAGAACCATACAAGACTACAAATGATGAATCAGCATTACCTTAAAGAGAGTACCCATATTTTCAGTTAACCTTAAAAATTCACTGGAGATCCTATTCTTCTGTTCATTACTTGCATTTTCCATTAAAGCTTGTGCTCTTTCCTTTATACCAAATAAATATAAAAATTCTCTTTGAGTTAAAGTCTCGCAGTCTACATGTTTTAATGAATCTTTTAGTGCTTGAAAGTTCACAAGTGCAGTGATGTCACTATTACCGACATTTTCAAGAAAATTATTATACTTATGCTGTCTTATTGATTGTAAAGTGCTCTTGTATGAAGGATATACATAACCATAATCTATAATCAGGGCAGCTCCCCCGTTATTGACTATCTTATTCTCAAGTTTCTTTAATATTTCGGTTCCGGCTAGGCATACTTCCACTACTGCACCATTGAAAAGTTTTCCTTTTCCAGTAATTGGCACTGAGCACTGAAGTAACAACGAAAGACTGCCATTATCCTGCTTTGTCACTCTGTTTTCATACCACTGTCCATCAAGATAAACGAACTGGTCAATCGGAAGGGCGTCAAATAACTCATTTGCAAAAAAAATAGTTGGCTGCTTTGGTAAATTATTGATGTCTTCGTGCCAGTTAATATCTAATCCCTTTAATTTTTCCTTTTGTATTTTCTGTAAAATAGGGCTTATCTCAATTAGATGAATGTCCATTGAGCTAAAAAAACAGCTATATTTTTTGGTGACTCTTATTACATCATGAATGAGTGTTCCTTTACCTGGTCCAAGTTCAACTAGAGAAAATTTTGATGGCTTTCCTAATTTTTCCCATGTATTCATTATCCACACTGCAATTGTTTCACCAAATAGCTGACTAATTTCAGGTGCAGTAATGAAGTCACCATCTTTGCCAAGTGGTAATTTATTCATGTAATAGCCATACTCTTTATGATATAGAGCAGCATTCATAAAATTACTGATGGATATTGATCCTTGGCTTTTATCAATTAATTCGTGTATATAAGTAAGCATATTATTAATAAATGTTTAACTATAGCGTGCCATACTATAAAATAGTGGAGTATTTATATATATGATATAAGTTTAAAGGCGATAGTGCTTCAATTATGAATAGTCAAGATACAGATTATGTTACCCTTATACCTCAAGATGATGGTGTTGAATATAAATTTGAAGAAGCTATAAATTTTGTAGAAAATAAGGTTATAGGTGCTGACGGGTTAACTTTAGCAGAAATATTTCAAGTGCTAGTTCGAATGTTAAATGGTGACCTAGAATTAGTAAAAAAAGTGCTAGCATATGCTAATATTATGGTAAAGCATGGAATGAGGATGGCGAAAGAATCACAGCTAAGCAGAGCCGATGTTCTTCGAACTTTAAAAGGCAAAGAAAGTATGCTCAATAGGCAAGATTTGATCAAAAAACCATCTCTTCCACCTGCTATAAAATCGATTAAAAAGAAAAGTAGAGGTTTTTAAATGACTGCATCCATAAAAAAATTTACTGTACAGTGTGATTTTAAAGGACAAAATTCGCCTTTTGCAATATACATAGGAGATCCAAAGGGTGATACTCATCCAATTCACCATCAAGATTACTGGCTTGCAAAGGAGCGTGGAGGAAATATACCTAACAAAGTCAAAGAAAGTCTGCAAAAATTACACAAGTTATCTCAAGAAAATGGCATTTCTTTTTCAGAATTATGTGCATATGCTATCACTATAGTTAGCAACAATGATAAAAAAAGTGACGGTAAGTAGTTAGATTCTCAATATTTCATTTATAGAGGTTTTTGATCTCGTTTTCTCGTCCACTTTTTTTACTATAATTGCGCAATAGGTTGAGATATTATCTTTAGATGAAGTAGATCCTGGTACAACTACAGAATAAGGTGGCACTTCACCGTAGAATACTTCTTTCGTTTCTCTATCAATAATTTTTGTTGATCCTCCAATAAACACCCCCATGCCAAGGACTGATCCTTCTCTTATTATAACACCTTCGGCTACCTCACTGCGTGCTCCAATGAAGCAATTATCCTCTATAATAACCGGAGAAGCTTGAACAGGCTCAAGAACTCCGCCTATTCCCACTCCACCGGAGATATGGCAATTTTTTCCTATCTGTGCACAACTACCAACTGTTGACCAAGTGTCTATCATTGTACCAGAATCAATATATGCACCAACGTTGATAAAGCTTGGCATTAAAATAACATTTTTACCTATGTAAGCAGATTGGCGGACAAAACATCCAGGAACTGCTCTAATTTTTGACTGGTAAAATTTCTCCTCATTCCATTCACTAAACTTACTACCGATTTTGTCAAACCAGCAATTGGTGTTGTCTATTATTTTACTTTCTGCAGTGAGAAAATGTAATAATATTGCCTGCTTGATCCATTTATGTACTATCCACTCTCCACTTGATGACTTTTCTGCTACTCTAATTTTACCATTATCAAGTAACTCAATTACCTCTTTGATTATTAATCTTGCTGCTTTTTTTAGATTACAATCGTTAAGTTTTTCTTTATCTTTCCAAATATTTTCTATCTCATCTTGTAATTTTTTAGTTGCAAATTTTTCATTTATTATATACATATTGATATCAAATTTATATTATTTTATACGTAAGCACTATGAAAATACAATGTCATAATTGTACTAAAACTTACTTAGTATCTCGTGAGCAAATAGGTGAATCTGGAAGAAAAGTGAAATGTACAAACTGCAATCACATGTGGCATGAGTATCTAAAAGAAATTTCAAGCGAATTGTGTCCTGCTAACATGCAAGAGAAAAAAGCTAGCTGGAGGCAAAATCTAGCTCTAGCTTTTGCAACAGTTGCAGGATTGTGCGTTATAATTGTTGGTGGTATCTTTCCAGGAGAGGTAAGTAAGATATATAAAGCAGTTAGTTCATATAAAGATTCAATAAGCTATAAGTTAGGATACAAAAAAGTGCAAACAGAAAATTCAAATGCGAGAGAACTTGTTGTAAATGAGTTTTATCAAGATTACCTTTTTCTATCTAATTTTAGATCTAGTTAAATAGGCATAAGTTATCAATGTTATGCAAGTAACTACACTTATTACTTTATGATAGTGTCATTCCAATTTCAGCTACTTTCATGACGCCCTATGATTGTTATTACATCGTTTACTATAGGTTTGTTTCAGAAGCTTACATCCAGAAAACTTGTATAGATTTTTTCTACTTCTGTGATATTATAAGCCTGTGATGATAAAATAAGTGGATATGGATAAGTCAGCGTATGAAATCATAGAGCATGAGTATGATGTGGTGATAGTAGGTGCAGGTGGAGCAGGGCTTAGAGCAACACTTGGAATGGCTGCAACTAATTTTTCAGTTGCCTGCATTTCTAAAATTTTCCCTACACGAAGTCATACAGTTGCAGCGCAAGGAGGAATTAGTGCAGCTTTGAGTAATATTGCTGAAGATGACTGGCGCTGGCATGCATATGATACAATAAAAGGTTCAGACTGGCTTGGCGATCAAGATGCAATAGAGTATATGTGTAAAAATGCTGCCAAAGCTGTGATTGAACTTGAAAATTTTGGTGTACCCTTTTCTCGTACGGAAGATGGAAAAATATATCAGCGTGCCTTTGGTGGAATGACAACTCACTTTGGTAAAGGAAAATCGGCTCAGCGTACTTGTGCAGCAGCAGATAAAACTGGGCATGCAATTCTTCATACTCTATATCAGCAATGTCTTAAATTTAACGCTGAATTTTTTGTCGAATATTTTGTAATCGATTTGATTATGGACAAAGGGACATGCTGTGGGGTGATAGCTTGGTCGCTGTGTGATGGTACGTTGCATAGATTTCGTGCACATTCTGTGGTAATAGCAACAGGTGGTTATGGACGTGTTTATTTTTCTGCAACAAGTGCACACACCTGCACAGGTGATGGTAATGGCATGGTGGTGAGAGCTGGGTTGCCACTTGAAGATATGGAATTTGTGCAATTTCATCCAACAGGAATATATGGCTCAGGGTGCTTGATGACGGAAGGATGCCGCGGTGAAGGTGGGTACCTCGTTAATTCTCAGGGTGAGAAGTTTATGGAACGTTATGCGCCAAAGGCAAAAGATTTGGCTTCTCGTGATGTAGTAAGTCGAGCAATGACAATTGAAATTAGAGAGGGAAGGGGAGTTGGGCCAAAGAAAGATCACATGTACTTGAATATAGCTCATCTTGATCCGGAAGTAATAAAGCTCAGATTGCCAGGTATTAGTGAAACAGCAAAGACCTTTGCAGGAGTTGATGTTACTAAAGATCCGATACCTGTTATTCCAACTGTTCACTATAACATGGGAGGTATTCCAACCAACTATCATGGGGAAGTGATCACGTTGCAAAAAGGTAAAGAAGAAGTGGTAGAAGGATTATTTGCAATAGGAGAAGCAGCATGTGTTTCTGTGCATGGTGCAAATCGACTTGGTTCCAACTCACTTCTTGATCTTGTGGTTTTTGGTAGAGCTGCAGCGCTGAGAGCAAAAGAAAAATTGAAACCTGATACACCACATAAAAAATTGCATTCAGACTGCACAGACTTGATAGTAGATAGATTTAATAAAATGCGATTTGCTTCTGGAGAGTTCAAAGTAGCAAAAATACGAAGTGAAATGCAGCACACTATGCAGAAATATGCATCGGTATTCCGTGTTGCTGAAGTTTTAGAGGAAGGTAAAAAAGCTATGAAAGAAGTAGCAAAAATGATGCCTAACATTGCAGTTGAAGATCGCAGTATGATATGGAATAGTGATTTGGTTGAAGCACTGGAGCTTGCCAATATGATTCCACAAGCAGTTATTACCATGGAATGCGCAGCTAATCGCGAGGAAAGCAGGGGTGCTCATGCTCGTGAAGATTTCCCTGAACGTGATGATAAAAACTGGATGAAGCATACTATAGCATGGCTTAAAGAAGAGAAAAGCCAAGTTAGTGTAGAAATTGACTATAAAAAAGTTGCTGAAAAAACTCTGAGCGATGAGATTGATTTCATCGCCCCGGAAAAGAGAATTTATTAGTTAACCCATCTGGTTTATTTATAAATTGACGTAGTATTGATACATAGCTCATTTGAGTAGCTGGGCTTTCTTTATGCTCCGATTGATTTGACGATCTTTGTACTTCTTGCTCTGCTGAGTTGTTAGCTAAATTTTGTTGTTCAGTAATATTTTTAGGTTGTTTTGCAGCTAGGTGATCATCTTTACGGCTTTGCTTATCGTTGGTTAATTCCTTAATAGACTTCCTAATGTCGCTAAGTCCCAAAGTGAATATCAGACAGACCACTCCTGTTATAGCTATGATGGGTAACGCTGCTCCAATTGCAATTTGTCCTTGGAAGCAAGAAAGTGTTACCATTGTAATAATAGTAGTTGCTACTGTGATTGCTAACAATACACTAGCTCTCCTGCCCGGATCAATGCATTTCCATACAGCAGATGCTCCTTTTTTTACACCAGAACCTAGCTTTTTAATGCCTGATTGACATTTTTTCGAAGCAGTTCTACAGTGGTATTTTTCCTCAAACTTCTCTTTTAGTTCTTTAGCTTTCTCCTGTGCTTTCTGTGGAGTGCTTGAACAATCTTTTAGATCTCGTAAAGTTAAATAGTACTTTTTAGTATGGAGTTCTGGATCTTCTAACCATAAAGAATCAGGGTTAGCACCGTTTTGTAATAATGCTGCACAAAACTTTGTTGTATTATCATAATTAGTTGCTAAATCAAAAATTGTTTCTTGCGATAGGTATTCGATACTTTTTTTTTCTGCTTTTTTCTTTAGTGCTAATTCTAGAGGTGTATTGCCTTGCCTGTTAGTTGCTTTTATAGCTTCATCTAATTTATCTTCAGATATTTTTCTTTCTTTTACTAAGGCTGATATTAATTTCAAGCATGTAACTTTTTGCTTCCCTCTCAGCAAGGCAATATGGTGTAAAGCATTATTACCATCTGTATCTTTCAGGCTAATATCTGCTCCTTTTTGCAATAACTCCTTAAAGGATTTCTCATCTTTATTTTTAATTGCTAAATGTAATTGATAATTATCATTACTATCTGGAGTATTTATGGTATGTGGTATAATTTCTTTAATTTTTGTTCTTATTTCTGATTTTAACTCAGGTTTCTTTACTGACTTTGCTAATTTTTCTAGGAAATCACAATAGTATGTCTTTTGCTCTTCTTTTAAGTATTGTAATTCTTTTGTAGATAATCCTAAATTGTCAGAGCTGGCTCCATACTTTAACAATTTTGCAAGAAACTTAAGTGTGTTATCGTTATCTTGGATTGTGTGAGAATCATGTTTCCCTTTTATTATCTTGTTAATTATTGCTACCTGAAAAGGAGTCTTTCCTTCTTGATTTTCACTATCAACAAGTTGTACTAAATTTTTCTCGTTAGCTATTTTTATCAAGGTATCTAGAAACTTAAGCTTTTGTTTCTTTTTGAGCGATGCAATAAGGTGTAAAATATTATTTCCTTTTTCATCTGTTATGCCACTGACATTTGTGCAATCTTTTAGGTATTTTCTAAATTTCCTGTTATTTCCATTTTTGATCGCTTTTAGTAATAGAGTATTGTTATTTGTTATTTCGTTGCTTATTTCTACTTTATGATCATCTTCAACATCGCTACCGTAGCCACTTTCTGCTTCACTATTCCTACGATCATTTTGGTTGTGGGTAATACTATTAGAACAATATTTGCTATTATCAGTAATTTCTGAAATTACTTGTTCTATCTTCTCTTTCTTTATTTTCTCTAGTTTTTTTGACTGTTTGATTTCTTCTTTCAATGCTGGAAGGAAGTGTTGAGTATAATACTCATAATATTCTGGCGATTTTTTTAATTTAATTAATACCTCAGTTAATACCTCAGGACTAGCCCCTTTTTTGAACCACCTCTTGCATTCTCTGAGAGTCCCGTCTTTCCCAACTTCTGGGTTTAGGTGTTTGTGCTTTTCTTTTTTTACCTTTCTCTCTATAATATTATACAATTGCTTGTCTTTTTTATCTTGCTCTGGTTTTTCATTTTTGTTTATACATTTGTCTAGTTTATTTGCATTACTAACTAATACACTTGAATCTATAACCATATAAAAACCTCAATATTAAAGCTATTTGGCGTTAGCGCTTCAACTAACAGCCTATTGAATTGGACTTTTAAATTGAGCTAGATGTTATCGAAATATAGGTGGAAAGCTAGTTTCTATTAGAAAATCTGTTGTCATAATTAAATCCCCACTTTAGCACTTGTCTACTATTTTAACTATCTTATCTTAAAAAATAATAAATGTGGCTAAACTGTGAAGCATGAATGCTGCTAAAAGAGATAAACAAATATTTTTATAGATCTTTCGGGCTTTGTTTTTCTTCTAATTTTTTAATCCTTTCTTTATTTAGTATTGATTTTATCTCTTCTACGCTTTTATCAAGATCATCATTAACTATGACGTAATCATATTTATTACTTTTACTTATCTCTTTTTGGGCTTCGGATAATCTTCGCTCTATTTCAATTTCATCATCACTATTACGCCTTTGTAGACGCAGTCTAAGCTCTTCCATTGAGGGAGGTAGTATAAAAACACTTACAACTTTTTCTCTTAAGATTTCAAACAAATGAAATGCTCCTTGCCAATCTATATTCAGTAAAACACTTATTCCACTACTCAGGTTTTGTTCTATAAAATCTTTTGGTATACCGTAAAAATTCTCAAAAACTTTGGCATATTCAAGCATTTGACCAGCCTTACATAGTTCGTGAAACTTTTCTTCAGTAACGAAAAAATAGTCTTTTCCGTTTACTTCACCGGGACGAGGTTTGCGTGTAGTCATAGAAACAGACATAACTAAATCAGTTGATTGCTCAAGTAATTTTTCTGATATAGTAGTTTTTCCAGCTCCAGAAGGAGAGGATAGAATCAGTAGTATGCCCTCATTTTTTACGGTCATTTTTCTTTATTTAACAAGTACATTATAGAGCTTTTTTAAGACTTTGTATTTTTTGAATCAAAGTTTAAAAGACTAGAGCCCTCTAAATTAGAATTTGATAAATTGGCATCAATAAGAGAGGAATTATCAAAGACAGTATAACGTAAATCGGCTTTTTCAAGATTTGCCTTATTCAAATTAACGTTTACAAACTTTGCTCTACTTAATATTGAATTAGAAAAATTAGCATTTTCTAAATTCATATCCTTAAACTCAAAGTAAGAATAATTTACATCAAATTTTTTGCCCTGCGATATTTTCTCTTGCAGATCTTTAATTGAAGTTATGGCATTCTCTAGATTTGTAATTTTTGTCTGTCCTTGATTGTCAATCAAAATTGAATTATCAAATTTGCAATCTGTTAAATGAATATCAGCAATTGAACTTTTATATATGCTTGAAGAGAGGAAAGAGACATCACTCACTTTTGAATTACTCAAATTGCTAAGAAAAAAACTAGTCTTTCTAAAGGCATTATCATAAAACACGGAGGATTTGAAATCACTTTCAATAAAGTGTGAATTAGTGACTTTTGACTTAGAACAGCTCGAATTATCAGCTAATAATTTGAAGAATATTGAATTTTCTATCTCACTCAAATCCATATTATGGTGGGAAAGAGTACTATTATAAATTTGAGAGTCTTTAATTTTTGTCTTATACATTGAAGTTGTCGAAAGATCTGAATCTTCTATTTTTGCAGAGGTAAACAATGAATGGTCAAAGAACGAACCATTCATGTCAGAATTCACAACTTTAGTATTATGAAACTTTCCATGACAAATGTTAGCGTTATAGGTATTAACTTTATGCAATTCACTAAAACTAAAATCAATATTAGATAAATCAGCATCCTGAAGGTCTGATTCGAAAACATATGCATGTTTTATCTTGGAACCATTTAGTATAGATTTAATGAAGTTTGAATTATCCCCTTTCACATAGGAAATTTGTGAATTGCTTAAATTGGCTTTTTCAAAGTTACTATCAACTATAATAGAAGCATTAAAATAGGCGTTCGAAAGATTGCTACCTGTAAAATCCAATTTTTTTATTTTAGCACCGTATATATTAGCGTTTTTTAGTGAAGAGAATTGTATCTTGAGCTTGTGTGCATCCACTCCAAAGAAACTTGCATTGTCGAAATTATTCTTCTGCATAACAGTGTCGTTTATTTCACTATCACTAAAATTGATGTAGCTGGCACTTGAGTTTGATAAATTGGAGAAATTCATTTTTACATTCAAGAATTTGGTATGCAAACCAATTATATTACGCATACTTACTTTGTTGAGATTAGAATTGACAAAATCAGCATAACTGATATTAGATTGATCAAATATGATATCTGTTAGATTTGTAGAAGCAAATTTTGAAAAACTTAAATTTGTGCCTTTTATTTTAACGCCATGTAAATTAGCATTGGAAAAATTGGCACCACGTAAATCAACATCGATAAAAGACACATCTGATAAATCGGTGTTAGAAAAATCGGCACCAATTAAACTTACTCCATCAAAAATAGATTTGCTTAAATACAATTGACTAAAATTAGCACCATTTAAATTAGTACCAAAACCTTTCTTAAAATCTTGTGGTATGCCTGCTTTGTTGCACTGTACTAAAAATTTAGCAAAATCTTTTGTATTGTAAGATACGTATTTTACATCATGCAGAGCGCTTAAAAAATCATTGATTGCATCATCTCCATAGCATAAATGACCAACTAAAATTAATATTAAAAGTCTAATTATTTTTTGCATCACACGTGTTTTCTTTTGTTTTTATAGCAAAGTTATACATCTCTGAGTTTTCTTGATTGTTTATTTCTTTATCCTCTAAAAGGTATGGCATCATTTCGGCAATTGCGTTTATTATGTTGATCTGATTCCTTTCGATTGCTATTTCAATAGGGGACTTAAAATTATTATCAACTACTCTAGGATCAGCACCTTGTAATAAGAGAAAGCGAACTGTGTCTATTTGACCTTGTTTCACTGCATAAATTAGAGGAGTATCACCCAATTTATTTCTAAATCTTAGTATTTCTTGAATTGTTAATCCAATTTTTTCTAGCTTATTTATTACTCCTCTTAGACAAATTAAGTTGCCCTTCTTGATGCAGTAAAAAAATTGCTTACTGTAATCATCAGTAAATATAGTTTTAGGAAGGTGCTCATTTAGGCTATCATATTGTCGTTTATATATTGACTTGCTTTTATAGTCCCATTTTTTTGTTATTTCTTTGTTCAGCTTTGTCCATTTTTCATCTTCTTTATTTATCTTGTCAGGCTGTTCTTCTTTCTTTTCCTCTAATAAAGGACTTGTTGAAAGTTCGGTGTCTTTTATTCTAACCTCCTCTTCGGGCTGTAAATTTATTTGATTATTACTACTGATTTTTTTCTCCTCAGATTCTTCTTTCTTTTCCTCTAATAAAGGACTTGTTGAAAGTTCAGTATCTTTCATATTAGTCTCCTCTTTAGATTGTAGGTTTATTTCATTATTTGAAGGTACTTCTTCATTTTGGGTTGTGCTTTCTTTTAGCTCGCTTATAGAAGGTACTTCTTTATTAGCTACATTTATTGAGTTTTGGTCTGTGCTTTCTTCTAGCTTGCCTGTAAGTGAGTCATTCTCTTTATCAGCGCTTTCAGCATCAGTGTTGCTCTTCGATTTGTCTTCTTGATTTATGCTATTTTCATTTTTATTTTCTTCAGGTTGCTCTATAGCAAACAGGTTAGATGATAAAAATATAGCAACTAATAGTATGAAATATAAAGTATTCTTCATAAATATTACAGGCATAGGATTAATTAGAATGATACTATAATCAAATGATTAATCTACAGTAAAAAATGCCTTAAGGTTTTATTTATAAAAAACATTTGTATTACCTTTTCTATACGAGTAGAATTTTGCAAAGACTGAATATCAAAGTTTTTCCCATTTATTTAGGTTTTACCTTAAATTGTCATTGGAATAGCTGACACTGTTTTTTTCTGGATTCCAGCGTCACGCGCTGGAATGACACCTTCATAATGTTATTCCATTTCTCTTGTCATCCCAGTACTTGATACTGGGATCCATTTTCCATCATCATTAGAAACGTTATATTTTAGCATAACTTTTATATTCGCAAATTTAACTAGATGCTAGTGCTGGATACTTTTATGACATCTATCATTTTATGTTTATAGTATTTTTTGCAAATAAATGTTCATAATTATGGTATAGAGTGAAAAATTGCTTGACACATTTAGTAATTTGATTATTATTAATAACAATGAGGGTATTTTAGAGCTTGAAATTCACCTTGTTCAAGTCTGCAGACTTTTCAATTAATCTCTCAATAAAAAAATATAGCACGGTCTACTTCAGTTCATACTTAATTTCTGTCATGAGGTGTGTTATATTTTTCTAAATCGTTTTTATAGGAGGATCATTATGTCTAAAATTCCTTAAAATTAATTAAAGTTAAACAATTAAATAGTGCAGTACTGCCTTACGCGTTGCTAATCCAAACTTTACTTGCTGTAAAATAACACAATCTGCTATATCATTGCTAATCTCAATTCCTCTATTTATTGGTCCTGGGTGCATAACAATTGCATCTGGTTTTGCGTGCGATAGTTTTTGTGCATCAAGTCCATACAAATGAAAATATTCTTTTTCTGAAGGGCTATTATTCATGCGCTCTTTCTGCAATCTTAAAAGCATAATGACGTCAGCATCCTTTATACCTTCGGTTAATGAATAATGCAGTGAATCTACTTCAGGAAAATGCTTACAAATTAAGGTTGGTGGAGCAACTAAGCTTATTTTTGCTCCAAACATTTTTAGCAATCTTATATTTGATCTTGCAACTCTACTGTGCAAAATATCTCCACATATTACAATTTTGAGGTTTTTTATTTGTTTTTTATGACTGATAATTACGAGATAATCTGCAAGAGCTTGAGTTGGATGTTCGCTGCTTCCATCGCCTGCGTTGATTAACGAGCAGTTAACATGCTTTGCCAATGTATTAATAATACCACTACTTTTATGCCTGATTATCATATAGTCAGGATTCATTGCATTTAGTGTTTTTATCATATCTTTTAGATCTTCCCCTTTGTTAATAGAAGAAGATTTTATTGGTAAAGTTATAACATTTGCTCCAAGGCTTTTTGCTGCTATTTCAAAAGATGCGAGCGTACGTGTTGAATCTTCAAAGAATAGGTTTATGACTATTTTATTTTTCAGAACATGACTATTTTCAACTTTTTCTTCAAGGTATTGGTTGGCTAATTTAGTTATATTTTCTACATCACCGATTGTGAGGTCTGAGATATTTAATAAATTCCTTCTCTTGTCCATAGCTCCTTTTTTGAGCTTATTCTACTTTCTTAATTTCAATTACACAACTGTAAAGTAAAGTAGAAGGAAGCTATAAAATTTTATTTCCACTTACATTCATCTGCTATCATAACAGCCTCAAAGAGATGCTTCTCAAGCTCACTTATAGGCAGAGTACTTTGTAGGTAATTTCCCCAAGATTTTAACACATCAGAAATTTCAATACCTTCAACAATAGGATATTCTTGATTCTTTTTAGCATATAATTCTTGAGCCTGCCTGCTTACAAAAAACTCCAATAAAGCTATAGCATTTTCTCTGTGTTTTGCGTTTTTTGTTACTGCTGCACCACTAATATTCACCATTACACCATCATTAGGAAAAAAAGCTCCTAACTTGTCTGTGATATTCTTTTTATTTTCTGATGAAAGGATTCTTGCAAAGTAGTAGCTGTTTACTATTGCAACATTGCCTTCACCAGCGGCTACAGCATAAATTTGATCTGTGTCACCACCGCTTGGTTTTCTTGCCATGTTGCTTACAATTCCACTCACCCATTCTTTTGTTTTTTCAAAACCATTTTTTGCAATCATAAAAGCGATCAATGATCGGTTATATGGACTTGTGGAAGAGCGTACTAATATTTTCCCTTTCCATTTTTCATTCGCTAAATCTTCATAGGTACTTAATTCCTTAGGATCTACTGATTCTTTATTGTAAACCAATATTCTAGCTCTTTTTGTGAGACCAAACCAATAATCTTCATTATCTCTAAATTTTGCAGGTATGGCATTTTTTAAAGTCTCTGAATCCACTTGGGATAAGAGCCCTCTTTTTTTGGCTAAAATCAAATTCACTGCATCTGCAGTTAAAAACAAATCAGCTTCACCGCCATTTTCCATACGTGAAAGCAATTGGGAATAATCGTCAATGATATAACGTACCTTGATGCCAGTGGTTTTTGTAAAATCATCAAACAAACTATGTACTAATTCTTCTTTACGTGATGAATAAACGTTTACTACTTGTGAATCATCAATTCCGCTATTTTTATATAAAAAATTAACGACTATCAATACAGCCGCTACTAAAGATATAAATATTAAACCTTTTTTCATAAACAAACCCCTTTAGCTTAAGGTACTCAAATAGCGAGGCCTTAGCAAGTATAAAAATTCCAATCAATGGACATTGTAGGAGATTTATTTCATTCACTTATACTATAGATAGCATCCTTACAATTGTGAGATTGAACTACAACCTGCTCAAGCGTTAAACTGCTGCGTTTAGCGTCTTTACTATGATTTTCTCCAAGAACATTTGTTCTTTCTCGTTTTATTTCCTCAATGAATTTCCCATTAACATTTTTAGGATCAATCGTTTCTTCAGAATATACAAGATTAGTGCAATTTGTTTTTCTATAGTAATGCACGCCAACACACACAGCTAATAATGCAACTATAACTAAGCCTGTAAGTGGTAATAATCTTATGTTATTGATCAAAGGATTCTGGTAAAATTTTTGTATATTATTAACACCACCTTCCATATACAGCAATAAAGGGAGCGATATATTTGCAGCAACTACGGCAGTTAATAATGTAGTAAATAGTGGCCTATTATTAATTAAAGACTCCATTTTGTTAGTTTTACTAATTACTTTTTCGTCAATATTGACGAAGCCTTTTTTAGATTTCCAAGCATTAAGGACAAAATTTGAATGAGTGCCATTGCTATATTCCAGCCTTACAGACTTTATAACTTTACCTTCTGGCTGGTGTCTAAAAACATTGTCTAAAACTTCATCTGCATTTTTTCCTTGAGCTTGATATTCTTTAGTATTTATAAATTGTTTTGTTGCAAAAAATATTGGACTAATTACAAGCAATGAAGCAACTGCAATAATTGGTACGACGGTATAGAGTGGACTGTTTGTAAAGAACGTAATAAATTTTGCTTTATCTTGTAAATATACTAAAGCTGTAGATGTGCTAAGCACGATAGCGGCCGCACCAAAAATTACAACGCCTTTCTGCTGCATGGCGTACTGCGCTTTGGGCCAGAATCTGTTTTTTTGCAGTTTAGATTTGCTGTTTGTAGGTGAAGATTCTTGAGAACTACTTCTGCTCGTGTATGATGGCGGAGAAGTTGAAGGTGTATCGCTATGCTGACTGAACTTTTCAAGAAGATTTTTTTCACTTTCATCCCTATCCCATGGTTGATCAAATACTGTTTCTTGAGAAGGTGATCTGCTTAGAGTTGGATGTTGACTATTTGTTTCATTATCAGCTTTAGAACTATCTTCTGGAGTTTTTTTACTTTTATTTATAACTGCATAAGCAGGTTCTTCTGGTCTACTGTCAGCTGATCCGTTTGAAGTAGGTAAATTCAACTCTGCATAAGAAGATTCTTCTAATCTATTTGGGCTTTGTGGTATATTAAGTTGTGAATCTGAATTTCTTGGTGGAAGAGTAGGTGCTATTTCATCAAGTTGTGAAGCTTGATTAGCTGGTAGAATAGATGATGGCTTATTTGAGGCAGCTTCTTCAAATGGATCTGTGTTTTTGCCATCTTGTTTTGGAGTACTTGTTCTGGGAGTTGGTGTTGGTGGAGTTGCTCCACTATTTTCACTCACCGTTGTATGAGAAACCAGTGTGACGTTATCTTTATTTTCTGATCCAGGCATATTCGCTCCAAAATTAATTACAATGTTATGTTGATTACGCTATAGTTATTAAGATATAGTGAATACTAATTTAAGAATAAATATTAGTATAAGAACTGCTGATCAAAGATCCTTTCATTCAAAGGGCAATCTTTGTCAAAAAGTAGAGTGACTGTATTTTCGTGATCTTTCTGTATTTTTACCTGCGATATGTCGTGAAATTCCTTGTAATCTGATACTACAAGTGCTGGACGATTTTTCACATCATTGATATCAATTTGCACTATTGTATCATTTGAGATTAGCGCTCCATTCCAACGCCTTGGGTAGTAGCTATTAATGGAAGTCAGTGCAAGTAAATTTGAATTAAGTGGTAAGATTGGCCCACCGGCAGAGAAGTTATATGCAGTGCTACCTGTTGGGGTAGACAATATAATTCCATCTCCTCTGAATTTTTCTACTTTTAGCTTATCATTAATGGTAATATTCATCTCCACTATTTGATTTGCATTTCTAAAGACATACACTTCATTTACTGCGATGTAATGGTGTTTTTTGCCACTTATGTCTGTGGCTTCCATTTTTAGTAAAGTTAGCTGAGTAGGAACTGCATGTTCTATATGATCAATTAGATCTTTAAAACATTTATTCATTAAAAACCCGACATTACCGGTATTTATTCCATACACATGTATATCTTTATTCCCTATGACGTAGTTGTGTAGGGTGCGTAGCATAAAACCATCGCCACCAACAACTATCAGCAGATCAACTTCATGCTTACCTGCTTCTGCTATATTGATAAAATTGAGCTTCTGTAGTAGTTTAGATACTTCCTGAGACTTGGTTAGCGAAGAAGCAATATAGCCTACATTTTTATATTTATACATGTTAAATAAAGAGGGGAGGAACTAAAAAAGACTCCCGTATTTATCATTAAACTTAGCTATTTTACTATCCTTCTCCCCTGAACCGCTTGTCAAGCTTCCAGTCCATGCAGGATGAGTAAGAGGATCTCTATCAAGTTTTATTCTTTGACCTTCCTTTCCATAAGTGGAATAAGTTTCAAACTCTTGACCATCTGTCATAACTATAGTAACTTTGTGATAATCGATTTCTGCCATTGTTCTTACAAATTTCTTACCAGCTAAGATTTTAGTGAATCTGGTTCATTTGGTCAATCATTATTGTGAAATATTGACAAAAAAATAAATAAAGTAGTATACCTAATGAAAAATAAATAATTTATTATGATCTTTGCTTTTCCTGGTCAGGGCTCTCAATTTATAGGAATGGGAAAGAACTTATATGATGAATTTTCAGTTGCAAGGCAAGTATTTGATGAAGTAGATGACGTATTAGGTAGAAAGCTGTCTCATTTGATTTTCAATGGTCCTATTGAGAAATTAACCATCACGGAAAACGCTCAGCCAGCTATAATGGCAGTGTCAATTGCAACGCTACGTGTTATGAAGTACGTATTTGGTGAATATCTTTACAGAGTTCAGTATGTTTGTGGGCATTCAGTTGGCGAGTATACAGCGCTATGTGCTGCAGGGGCATTGACGCTTGAGTCTACAGTCAAATTGTTAAAAGTTCGTAGCGAAGCAATGCATGAAGCTTCACTGAAATGTAAAGGTGGAATGATTGCGCTACTTGGAGCAGAAATAAGCGAAGTAGAAGGTATATTAAAATCAGCTCAAATTGATTGTGAAATTGCAAACGATAATGGTGGTGGACAGGTAGTGGTGAGTGGTACTTCAGAAGCCCTTGAAATGTTACCTGAATTGTTTAAAAACTCAAGTGTAAAGAAAATAATTAAATTGCAAGTTAGTGGGCCTTTTCACTCATCTTTTATGAAACCTGCTGATGAAAAACTTCTGGAATTTTTAAAAAGCATCAACATAACTCGCCCTTCGATTCCTTTTGTATCAAACGTTACAGCTAAGAAAGAAAGTGATCCAGAGATCATAAGAGCTTTGCTCGCTAAGCAAGTCATAAGCAGAGTGAGGTGGAGAGAAATGATTTTACATATGACAAGCCGTGGCACTAATAAATTCGTTGAAATTGGGCCTAATAAAGTTCTATCCAATTTAGTTAAAAGAATTGACCAATCTATCAATACAAAAAGCATAGGTAGTATTGATGATATTGATGGCTTCTTTAATGAATCATTAATGTTGACAGCAAAAAATTTTAAAATAAAAGCTTATAACTAACATAAAGTAAAATTTGGGCTATTTTTTTTGCTTTGATTATTGATGGCAGCGGAATGTCAAACATTGACACTAAAGAATATGATCTGGCGCTAGGTGATACTACAGTTAAACTTTTTATTAAAAGTAGCGATACAAGTGGAATCAATTTTATCAATGTGCATCAAAATGAAGTAACTTCAAAAGAAGCTGGTGAGAATATAATCGAGGAGTTTGGTGGAAGAATGCTGTACATTACTCATGGTGATGGTACTCCGCGCAATGTAGAATTTTACTTAAATGGTGAGCGGTATGAATTCGATCCCAATCGCATGTTTGATGATGTAGGTGCAGAAGCTAGCTTAAGAGAGTTTGGCAATTTTTCAGAAGATGCTTTGAGAATTACTAGAAACTTTGCAGAAAAAATTTTAGACTTTTTACTTCCTGGTCAAGATCATGTTATTGCTCTGCACAATAATCACAACTCTCCCAGCTACTCATTCAAAAGCTATTTTTCTCCACCACTTTCTCATGATGTGCTAAAGATTTATCCAGAGGTATGTCCAGAAAATGGAACGGGTGAATTTTTTTACACGACAGATGAGGGCTGGTTTAATGCTTTAAAACAGAAGGAAATTTTTAATATAGTATTGCAAAATAACAAAGCAGTCGAAGACGATGGTTCTTTATCTGTGTATGCTAGCAAAAATCATATTCAATACTCTAATGTAGAAGCACAACATGGCCATTTGGAGCAGCAAATAGATATGCTATCTGCTATGCACAGTGTTTTATTTCCTAATGCAAATCAGCCCTTATTTATAGATTTATAGTAATATAAAGCGCACTACACAATTAATGAACTACCTGTCATTTCATTTGGCTTTTTGAGTCCAAGTAGCTGTAAAATAGTAGGTGCAATATCAGATAATTTTCCATCTCTCAGTTTTAAATTTTCACAAGATATAATAAATGGAGCTTTATTTAGAGTGTGCGCTGTGTGAGGTGTGTTATTTTCTTCATCAAACATACATTCCACATTACCATGGTCTGCTGTAACAATGAGTGCAGTATTACCCACTTCTTTGACAACGCTGAGTACTTTTGCAAGGCAATCATCTACAGCGAGCACAGCTTGCTCGGCTGCTTTTATATTACCTGTGTGTCCCAACATATCAGGGTTAGCGTAGTTTACAACTATCAGCGCAAATTCTTGAGAATGAATTTTTTTTACAAGTTCTTCTGTGAGCTCGAAGGCTGACATTTCAGGTTGTAGATCATAAGTTTTAACTTTTGGTGAAGGAATTAGTATTCTTTCTTCACCGAGCAAAGGTTCTTCTCTTCCGCAATTAAAAAAGAAAGTCACATGAGCATATTTCTCAGTTTCTGCAATACGCAGTTGTCGTAATTTATTGTCTGCTATTACTTGCCCTAAAGTGTTAGCAAAAGATTCAGGAGGAAAGAGATGGGGAATTTTTAAGTCCGCTTTGTATTGCATCATACTCACAATTGAAGAGAATTTTGTCACTTCAGTATAACCTGCTTTACCAAGTAAAATACTTGCCAATTGTATCATTCGATCAGCACGAAAGTTAGCCAATAGCAATCCATCTTCTGATTTTATGCCTTGATAATCACCTATTACTGCAGGCCTAATAAACTCATCGGTTATATTATTTTGATAATTTTTATCAATCAGCGATACTACATCATCGTGGTGAGGTGCTTTTGCAAATGCGATAGCCTCATAAGCTTCAATTGTCCTTTCCCACCTATTATCACGGTCCATGGCATAATAACGTCCAGAGACAGTGGCAATTCTTATGTCATTATCTTTGATGCTCTCTTTAAATTCTTGAATGCATTTTTTCCCTGAATTTGGCAATGTGTCTCTGCCATCTAAAAATGCATGTATCACAACTTTAATTCCGCGCTGTGATATTTTATTTGCTAAAGCTCCAATATGCTTTTGATGCGAATGAACACCGCCATCTGAAACCAGTCCCATTATATGGCATATGCCGCTTTTGCTTTTTAGATCATTAATAAAGCTCTGCAGATTTACATTATTTTCTATCGTTTCAATTTCTCGATTAATGCGCTGCAGGCTTTGCATTACCACTCTACCACTGCCAATATTCATGTGTCCAACTTCTGAATTGCCTATCTGGCCGTCTGGTAATCCAACATCAGTTCCGCAGGCAGATAAACTGCGCTTTGGATAATTAGAGCTAATATATTGCCAACAGGGTGGACTTGCATTGCTAATAGCGTTGTATTTACTATTTTCTATTCCATTGCCCCAGCCATCTAGTATACATAAAACGACTGATTGAAAGTTCATATAAAAGTTAATATCGAAACCCCCAATGGTACCAAAAACAAACTCTTTTCACAACTTTTGTGTTAAAATAAGAGATATAAAAAGCTCCTTAGAGGTATGAGATTTTTCATAAAATATTTTATTAAAGTGATTGACAGTTGCTGAAGTGTTTACTAAAACACTTGCATAGCTTTAATAGTGAGGTCAAGTGAGTTGTAGCCAATATATAAAAGGTAATACTTTAGCAACATCAGGCGCTATAGTTAATGCAAACAAGTTCGTAAATTTTTTAAAAAATAATACACACATTAGAAAGCTTATTTTACGATATTCAAGCATTGATTGTGAAGTTGTAAAAGAATTAGCTAAGCTTTCACATCTTACTTCACTTGATCTAAGTTGCTGTTGTATTGGTACAGAAGGTGCGAAGATTTTAGCAAGCGGAAATCTTATAAATCTTACTTTGCTTGATTTAGGAGGAAACGAAATTGGTGATGAAGGTGTAGAGGCTTTAGCCAGTGGAAATCTTACAAGTCTTACTGAGATGAAATTATATGATAATAAAATTAGCGATAGGGGGGCAAAAGCTTTAGCGAGTGGAAATCTTACAAATCTTACTTTGCTTAGTTTAGGATGGAATGAAATCAGTGACAAAGGTGCGGAAGTTTTAGCGAGTGGAAATCTTACAAATCTTATTACACTTAAAGTATATGATAGCAGCATTAATTACAGAGGTGCACAGACTTTGGCGAGTGGAAATTTGATACGTCTTACTTCACTTATTTTTAATTATTGCAGTATTGATAGCACGTTGCCTGAAAATGTCCTGCCTTCACTACGAAGTAGGTGTAATAAAAGAAAAGTAGGGGGAGAGCAAGGTAGCAAGCTAAGTGAAGCGCAGGCATCTTTGCATTTTGATAGTAAAGGCTTTAAACCTATATAACTTCACACGTTTTGTCTGTTTAAAAGACAAAAAAAGGTAGTGAATTCTGGGCTAAAAGTGAAATGTACAGATTGTATAAAATAGTGCTCCCCGGGCCGGATTCGAACCAGCGACCAATTGGTTAACAGCCAACTGCTCTACCACTGAGCTACCGAGGAATAGACTGTTTTCAACTTATCATATTGAACGTAGATTGTAAATGATTTTTATGTAGACTTTAAACCTAGATATCATTCCAGAGCATAGAGCTGTAATTCAGTTTTTATTACCTGATATGCTCATTTGACAGTTAAGTCTTCTCTACCCCTATTTGCATAATACCTTGACGATTCCGTTCACGGTTCCGAGGTAGTAGGGTGTATTAGTTTTTGCAAGCTGTTATTTTGCTATGGATTGCTGTAATGGCATCATCTATTTTATTGTTATCACAGCCTGTTTGGGCAAGTTCGGCATTTCCACCGCAATCCCTTCTGGTTACAGTAGATACTAGCTCTTTTGCATTGATCTTATTAGTTAAATCTTTACTTACTTTGACAATTAAAACTGTTTTATCCTTTTCTGTTACCGTGAAGGCTATTACAGTTTTCGATTTTTGTTGCTGAAGAACAAATTCCCTTATTATACTTCCTGGAACGTCAGTGAAAGTGTGGCTTACGAAATTTATTCCATTTATTTCAGTGCTTTTTATATTTTCTACACTGACAAGCTTTTTATAAAGATTTTTTATTTTGGTTTCGAATTCTTTGCGCTCTTGGCTTAAAATACTGAGTCTACTTATTATTTCATTTACTGGTGCTTTTACGAATTCTGCAACTTTTTTTAAGCTAATTTCGTTATTGCGTAAGTAGTTGATTGCTTCTTGACCGGTTAAAGCTTCGATCCTTCTTACTCCAGATGCAACGGAACATTCTGCTGCTATCTTAAACAAACCAATTTCTCCAGTACGTTCCACGTGTGTACCGCCACATAATTCTTTTGAGTCTCCAATTTTTATAACCCTAACCCTATCACCATATTTTTCACCAAATAAGGCCATCGCTCCTTCGTCTATTGCCTGATCCATACCTTGAACTTTTGTAGACCTAGAAAGGTTTTCTCTGATTAGAGAGTTTACTATATCTTCTACTGAAGACAGCTGATCCTGAGTGACTGGCTTATTGTGACTAAAGTCAAATCTTAGTCTATTTGGTGCGACTAGAGAACCTTTTTGAGTAACGTGATCACCTAAGATTTTTCTGAGTGCAAAGTGTAGAAGATGTGTAGCTGAATGATTTCTGCTTAAGTCTTGTCTTCTTTTTTTGTTAATACTAGCTGTAACTATATCACCTTTACGAACTGAACCAGACTCCACTATACATCTGTGTAAATATAGGTCATTAATCTTGTTGGTATTTTCCACTATGATTACGCCTAAATCTGGTGTCATTCCAGCGCGTGACGCTGGAATCTGGATCCCAGTATCAAGTACTGGGATGACAAGAAGTAACTTTCCAATATCTCCCACTTGTCCACCTGACTCTCCATAAAAAGGTGTTTTATCAAGTATAATAGTTATCTTTTCTCCTTCTTTTGCAGAAACAATTAATTCATTTTTAGAGGAAATTATTGCGAGTACTGTTGCATCCTTTACTTCATCACGTTCATAACCAACAAATTCCGTTTTGCCAAACTGATCGATTAAATTAAACCATACTTGTTCAACAGACTTTTCACCAGATCCAGTCCAATTAGCACGTGCTCTTTCTTTTTGCTCTTTCATTGCATTATCAAAACCTTTTTGGTCAAAATTTATTTTTTTCTCTTTTAAAATATCAAGTGTGATATCCAAAGGAAATCCATAAGTGTCATATAGTTTGAATGCTGATTCTCCAGGAAGGGTGTCACCTGATTTTAAATCTGCAGTAAATTTATCCAAGAGATTAATGCCTTTCATTAAAGTGTCTTTAAAGTTTTCTTCCTCTGATTTTAACGTTTTTTCTATTAAGCTTTTAGCTCTGATTAGCTCTGGATAAGCATCTCCCATATAAGCCAAATTTGTGCCATCTATGAGTGCAGGAAAAACAAGATGCAATAAAGAATCATTATATCCAAGTAGGTGGATATAACGTGCTGCTCTCCTAATTAATCTGCGTAATACGTAATTCCTGCCTTCGTTTCCAGGAAGCACTCCTTCTGCGATGAGAAATGCAGCTGCACGAAGGTGATCTGCGATAATCTTATGAGCTACTTTGTTTTCCTTATTTCCACAGTATTCTTGAGATTTATTGATTAGAGCAGAAAATAGGTCGATATCATAGTTATCATGGACGTTTTGCATAACAGCTGCTATTCTTTCAAGACCCATTCCGGTATCGATGCATTTTTTTGGTAATTTTTGTAAATTACCTTCTTCATCTTTATTAAATTCCATGAATACCAGATTCCAAATTTCAACAATTCTGTCGTCTTCATGTAAAGCGGAATTTCCATGATCGTAAAAGATTTCAGAACATGGGCCACATGGACCAGTATTGCCCATGCTCCAAAAGTTATCATCTGTTGTAATTCTTATGATTTTATCATCTGAAAAGCCACTTATCTTACGCCAAATTTCATGTGCTTCATCATCGGTGTGGTAAACAGTTATGGATAGTCTGTTTTTATCAAGAGACAATTCTTCAGTAATAAATTTCCACGCAAATTCTATTGCAGTTTCTTTAAAGTAATCACCAAAGCTAAAATTTCCGAGCATTTCAAAAAATGTGTGATGCCGAGATGTATAGCCAACATTTTCAAGATCATTGTGTTTACCACCTGCTCTGAGACACTTTTGACTTGAGACGGCACGTTTCATTTCAGTTTTTTGCGTGCCGGTAAAGATGTTTTTGAACTGTACCATACCAGCATTTGTAAACATGAGTGTTGGATCATGCTCGGGAATCAAAGGAGAAGAAGGAACCTCCTCATGATTATTATTTACAAAAAATTTTATAAATCTTTCTCTAATTTCGTTTAGCTTCATCGTTTTTACTGAGATTACCTATAAATAATAAGTTGTAACGGAAGTAAAATCAATTTATCAATCTAAATATTAATATATATATTATTTAGTATAATAAAAGTAACTTTTACATAAAAATTTTAATAAAAAGATATGGGTTTAAATATTTTATCCACTAACATAGAGAAGTATTTGTTAATTCAAATAATATTTTTGTTAATTAATTTAAGGAGTGTGAAATGCCAAAAAAATTCCAAAACACTAAGAATAGCATACGAAAGAGGGAAACAACAAATAAGCAGGAGATGGATGGTCCAACAATTAGAATTGTATCTGACTTGGAAAGTATAAAACAAAACAGAAGAGTAGAATTTTTAATTAAAGGAGAGAATTTAACAGTAAAAGACCTCTCTATATCTTCTAGAGCAGCTGAGATAGGCTTGGTTACAGGAATAGTAAATTCAATAGACATTCCTCAAGCAATTCGTGAATCGACAATAGATGGAATTATTTTAGGTCTTAAGAGTGGAGAAATAGAAAAAGGTAAAGAATATAATTATAGAGAATTTAAGAAAATATATCTAAAAAACCTTGTAGATGAATTGGGTAAGGATAGTTCAAAAAAGCTCAAAGAAAGAACTGATGAAAATAGCCAATTGAGAGAATCTACTACTGAAGAAATTGATTATCAGATGCAGGAAGATGTAACTATCGAATCAGCTTCTTTAACAAAACAAGAATTCGATTTTGCATCAAGCAAAGTAACTACTAAAGAGATTAATGACGTAATAAATGAAATAGAAGAATCAAATGCTAGTTATGGAATTACTCCTGAAGATATAAGTAGTGTTTCCCGTTTTGATAGTAATTCACAAGAAGTGTTAGATCATTCTATATTTAATAGCACAGATGTGGAAGGGCCTAAATTACCCGAAATAAATGGAGGACAGTATATAGGAATAGCAGGGATTGCTGGTGGTATATTGGGTGGAGTGCTAGCAGTAGCTTTTGCAGGATTAGGATACTTTGTATGGCATAGAAAAAATAGGGAAGGTAGCTACGATGTTGAAAAAGCGATGAAAAACCTTCCTGAACAAGCTCAATTTGAGCATTCCGGATCTACATCAGAAATAGAATCTTTGCTCAGCAATGCTACATCGGTAGCACATCTATCTTCTCAGATTAGTGTCGAGTAAGATTCCAGAGTTTGATGGCACAACAGTGCCATCAACTTAGCTCTTACAGCACTTATATGCTCTGGAACCAAAGGAGAAGAAATTTTCCTGTCTTACAAAAAATTTTATAACTCTTTCTCTAATTTTATATCGTTTTTACTAAGGTATAATAAATTGCAATGAGAAATTCAGATATTAATATATGTATTATTTAGTATAATAAAAATATAAAAATCTTAGTGAAAAAATGTGGACTTAAATAATTTATCTTTTATACATAAGGAAATATTGGTCAGCTTGGGGGTCATATATGTCAAGAAGATTTAAAAATACTGTAGGAAAAAAAAGATCAATCAATAAGGAAAAAAGGAATAGATGGATTAGTATTGAATCAGAATTGCGAGATGTAGAACAAAACAGAACAATATATTTTCTATTGGGAGGAGGTGATTTAAAACTCAATTATGTGTGCATACTTGACAATTCATCTTATCGTATACTCATTGGTAGAGAGGAAATAATGCGTGAAGCAAATTCCAAAATAAATTATCGATTGATGATTGATAATATTATTTCTGATCTTAAGAGTGGAAAAATACGAAGTTATAAAAGATATAATGCCAAAGAGTTTTATGAAAAGTATCTCAAAGAGTTTTTGAGTAATGAGAACTTGCAAAAGCTGGAAGCTGGTGATATTGAAAATACAACAGCAGAACTACCAAACTTAAAACAAGTAATGGAAGAAATGAAAAAATCAAACGCTAGCAATGGAATTACAATGCGAAATATAGAAAGTGTTCAAAATACGACGAATATTTTGGGTAATCCTATGATTCATGATACAAACTTGAGAGGATTTAAATTATTGAAAACACCTTCAAACGAGAAAAATAATATAGTGTTCACAGTAGGTATTTTAGCAGTAGCAGTAGCTTTGGTAGCAGCTATTGCAGCAGCTGTACCGTTTAAATGTTGGTCTTGTAATAGAAAAAGTAAACGCCATAGTAGTTCTCAGAAAGAAACTCCATCTAGTAATTTATTAAGTGCAATAACCTTAGAAAGTAGAGGTAATAGTATTATTTAGCAAAAATATTGCAAAAATAGAATTTTTTTATTTCACAATTTCCTCATTGAATAATTTTGATATTCCAATTATTATACTTAATTTATCATTACCTATTGTGTAAACAGGATGAGAATTTTCAATAACCTACACCAGTGAGTAAGAAAAAATCAATATATTCACGATAAATTTACCTCATATCTGTGTTTTATATGTGGAATTTCGAATGGAAAATTATGCAGGCAAAGAAAGAAGAATAGTGAATATAGTTACTCAACATTGGAGTGATATAAAAGGATCAGATAGAGAATGGCCAGAAAGACATGAAATAGACACTGCAGAAATCATGGAGTCATGGCAGCATTGTTTTATCATTGAAGTTAAAGATCGAGGTTATATTTGTGAAAATGCAGGAGAAAAAGCTATTGAATTCTATGGTTTTGAAAAAAAGATGTACATCGATGATAAGTATGCAATTGATGCACCATTTTTGCGGCTATATAAAATAGATGCAGTTGTTGATAAACTTGAGACTGTAATAGAGAGTAAATGCTCAATTAACGAAGAGGAAGAAAGTGAAAGTGTTAAAATGAGGCAAGTATTGCTACCAATTGGGAATGAAGAAGGTATAACTCATATATTGGGTGTAATTACATTCAAGCTGCTTTAAAATACAATTTTAATTTGATTCTTTAATAAAATTATCTATACTCATACTTAATTACTAATAAAGAACTAAATAGTGGTGTTTGTAAATTTGTTTAGAATATGACGAAAATAAAATTAAAAACCAAAGCTTCTGTCAAAAAGCGCTTTCACCTTACAGCTAAGGGTAAAGTCATCTCTACTCAGTCAGGTAAAAGACATGGTATGGTAAAGAGAAGTAAATCTAATATTCGTAATCAGCGTGGTACGACGATTCTTAGTAAATCTGACTCGCGTATAGTTAAGCTTTATATGCCTTATGGTATTTAACAAAATGGAGGTAAAATAAAAATGGCTCGAGTAAAACGTGGAGTCACTACTCATGCTCGTCATAAAAAAATATTGAAACTAGCAAAGGGTTATAGAGGACGGGCAAAAAATTGTTATAGAATTGCATTACAAAGAGTTGAAAAAGCACTCCAATATGCTTACAGAGACAGAAGAACCTGTAAACGTGATTTTCGTGGTTTGTGGATAATACGTATTAATGCAGCAGTAAGAGAACATGGACTTACTTACGGTAGATTTATGCATGGTCTTAAACTTGCTGAAATTGATTTAAATAGGAAAATTCTTGCTGAGATGGCTGTTAATCATAAGGATGATTTTGCTAAATTAATAGAAATTGTAAATAGTAAGTTATCTTAAAGCAAAAACACCTAATGAGAATTATTTTCATGGGGTCGCCGGAGTTTGCGGTTAATACGTTAAGTCTACTATTGAAATCACATAACGAAACAGTAGCGGTATACACCAAGGCTCCAAAGCCTTTAGGTCGTGGGCAGAAGTTAACAAAATCCCCAGTACACATCGTTGCTGAAAAAAGTGACATAGAGGTATGTACTCCTACCTCTTTAAAATCTTCGATAGAGCAAGAAAAGTTTGAAAATTTTAAGCCAGACGTTGCAGTTGTTGCTGCGTATGGATTGATACTTCCAAAAGAAATTTTAAATATTCCTAAATATGGTTGTATTAATATTCATCCATCATTGCTGCCTAGGTGGCGCGGTGCAGCTCCGATACAGCACACAATTTTAGCCGGAGATCAAGAAACCGGAGTTAGCATTATGCAGCTAGATGAAGGATTAGATTCTGGCCCTATTTTAAAACAGAAAAAATTTCTTATTGAAAAAAGCGATAATTATAAGACGTTGTATGATAAATTGTCTGAATTAGGTAGTGATTTACTGCTGAAAGTACTAAACGAAATTGAAAAGCAAGTTCCCTTAAAACAGAGCGATAACGATGCGTGCTATGCTGACAAAGTAAAAGACTATAAAATTTACGCAAGTGACGCCTGTGAAATTGCTTATAGAAAGGTTAAAGCATTTTATCCAAAAGCATTTATTAAGGTAGAGAATAAACGTATCAAGATACTTGATGCTGACTTTGAAGCTTTCGCTTCAGAACAAGGTGAGATTGTTAACGATAATATGCACGTAAGTTTAAAAGGTGGTACTTTAATTCCTAAAGTTGTACAAATGGAAGGAAGAAATCCTTGCGATATTAAAGATTTTGTTCGTGGCTTAAAATCAAGTTTAACAAAAAAATTTATAGAATAGACTACTTTGAAAGGAGGGTGAGGAGAGCTAAAGCAACTTCTACAATTTGGTATTCCGCTGCTTGTTAGCGGAATCTACAACGAGATAACGCAGTGGTATGACGTAGTAGCTATATATAGACAAATTTTCTTTTCTTAGATATAATCTTAAGAAACCTTCCATATGAAAATTAAAAGAGCTTTAATATCAGTATACGATAAGACAAATATAATTGAACTTGCATCGTTTTTGATGCAGCAACAAATAGAAATTCTCTCAACAGGGAATACTTATAAAGTGCTATCAGGTGCGGGAATAAAAACGCAAGAAGTTTCAGATTACACACAATTTCCAGAAATACTAGATGGCAGAGTGAAAACTTTACATCCTAAAATTCATGGAGGAATACTCTGTGATCGAAAAAGGCACGAAAAGGAAATGCAGAATCTAGAAATTAAGCCGATAGATCTGCTTATAACTAACTTATATCCATTTTGGAAAACGGTTAATAGCAACTCAAGTGAGAAGCAAATCATAGAACAAATAGATATAGGTGGAGTAGCATTAATTAGAGCTACAGCAAAAAACTTTCATTTCACTTCAGTGATTTCTAGCATTCAAGATTACGAAACACTGAAAGCTGAGATGATCAAAAATAACAATCAGACAACATTAGAATATAGAAAACATCTAGCAACTAAAGCATTTGCTCTGACTGCACAGTATGATTCTAATATTTACAATTGGTTTTTATCACAGGGTAAAAGCAATGAGTTACCAGAGTTTTTTACTTTATATGGATGTAAAGCACAAGGACTCAGATATGGTGAAAATCCTCATCAAAAAGCTGCATTTTATAGCAATCAATTTAGCAAGTATCCACTGGAGAAAATACATGGAAAAGAGTTGAGCTATAATAATATAGTTGACATAGAGTCTGCACTTAACATAATTTCTGAGTTTCAAGAACCTGCAGCAGTGATAATAAAGCACAATAATCCATGTGGCGCTGCTGTTAGTGATAGTGCTTTAAAAGCATATGAAAAAGCTCTATCATGTGATGAAATAAGCAGTTTTGGTGGAATAGTTGCTTTCAATCGGGAGATAGATTTAAAGCTAGCAGAGAAATTAAACGAGATATTTTTGGAAGTGGTGATAGTACCATCGGTAAACAATGAGGCACTAAAAATTTTACAAAAAAAGAAAAATTTAAGAGTGATTATTCATCAATCTCTTCAGCAAAATGCAAAATATCAAATCAAAAATGTTGTTGGCGGGTTCTTAGTGCAAGAAAATAATAACCATACAGTAAAAGTAGAAGAAATAAACCGAGTGACAGAATGCACTACAACAAAAAAAGAGAAGGAAGATCTTATTTTTGCTTGGAAAATATGTAAACATGTAAAATCCAATGCAATAGTGATAGCAAAAGACGGTTGTGCTATTGGCATCGGTGCAGGACAAACAAGCAGAATAGATAGTGTGAATATTGCAGTAAAAAAAGCAGGTGAAAAATGTAAAGGCGCAGCGCTTGCTTCGGATGCATTTTTTCCATTTCCAGATAGTATAGTAGAAAGTGCAAAACATGGAATTACAGCTATAATTCAGCCAGGTGGCTCATTGAAAGATCAAGACGTGATAGCAGCTGCAAATGAGAATAAAATTGCCATGTTTTTCACTGATATTCGTAACTTTCTCCATTAAGCTTTGTATCCTGTCAAAATTATACCCCCACAGATTGAAAATTGAGTTGAACTAAAAATTCGGTTTGACATACTTTTTTGAACATTCCCTCTTTTGGTTCTTCATTAGCCTTAACAACATTCTTTATTCCATGCTCGTCAAAAATCAACCACCTATCAGAAATCCTTACTATATCCGCTGGAGTAGACTTAATCTGATGATCGAAAGAAGTAAGATTTTTTGCTGTAAGCCACTGATTAGAAGTAGTCACAACAGATATGTCTTTGCTATTTTCTATTTCAGCCATGAAAGCATCATTACTATCAATAGCAACTAGTTTAAGTGCTTCATCCTCCAGAAATTAGCCATTATGGCTAAAATGTCTTACAGAGAAGGTGAAGCTATATTATTTAACTTCCCAATCTGTATAGATTAAAACGACAAGAAGACTTGTATTTAGCGTACTGTTTTTGTACTATGTACATACTATGTCTTTATAAAAACTTCGGGCTTTTCCCTATACAAACTGAAACAGTCTGTTTAAGACATTACCCAACGTCAAATTTAAAAAATAAAGAGTGGAGCAACTATCTCCATGAGGCTTCTTTTGCCTTTTTTTGCTTGCTTAATATTTATAGCTAAAGCTTCAGGGTGTCATTTCAGTGCGTGACGCAGAGATGTAGGGAGATTGAAGATCAGTGCTTGACACTGGAATCCAGAAATTTTTTGAGAACAAAAGTTATGCTAAGTTTTTGTTGGTAAGAAAGGCTGGTGTCTAGGAACTGGGATGACAGTAGTGTGAGATGGGGCTACTTGGATCTAATTTGCTATTCACAATCCAATTATTACCTTGTTTAAAATAAATATTGAATTTTTATTTTAATTATATAATAATTAAATATATTATTTAAGATTAAAGATGAGATTATGACAAGTGATCAATTACTAGCAGAAGTACTGAGTATAATTAACGATAAGACAGATTTAAATGAAGATAATATAATCCAGGAAATACAAGAAGAACTAGAGAAACAGAATCAAGATCTACATGAAGAGTGGAAGAAAGTTAAATTTGATGTAAATCATTTATTTAGTCAAGAACTTACATTGTTGCACGTAGCTGCTAGAGGTGGCTTTGAAAACGTAGCAAAAGTCCTGGTAGCAGGAGAAGCTGATGTTAATAAGAAAGATAGTAAGCGCGAGAAGATTCCTTTACATTTAGCTGCTGAAAATGGTCATGTTGAAGTAGTAGAATTTTTCTTAAATAAAGGAATAAGTGTTAATGTAATGGATAAAGAGGGCAATACCCCTTTGCATTATGCTGCAGATAATGGAAGTAGAAAAACAATATCAATTCTAATAAGAAAAAATGCAGATCCTTGGTTAAAGAATTTTCATGGTAAAACTGCAGTGAATATTTATGCATTCAAGCATCCTAATGGCTCTGGATACTTAATGCAGCTGAAAAAAGCGAAAATTCAAGGTTATATCGTTTTTGGCTCAATGTTGTTGTTAGGTGCTGCTATGGCAACATCAATTGTTGCGGTTAATTTAATTGTACCTGATGTGCCTGTATTAAAGGTGTTATTGTGTGTAAGTATTTTGTATGCATTTGCATCTATAGCTAAATATATTACGTACAAAGCGTCTGAATTGGATGCTAAAAATGAGATTAAAAACGAGCAAGATTCAAACATAATAAATATTGAAGAAGTGAGTGATGAAAAAAATCGGTTAATAAAGCAACGCGCTCAAAAAAATTAAATGATCTTGTTTGTGCAATAAAAGGCTCTTCTAGAATAGAGATAGTTGATCAAGACAAGCAGAAAAAAGTAACACTTGATGATGTTATTGTTTCAGAGGAAGTAAGAAAAGAGTTAAAAATGATTTGTGGTCATATATCAGAGAAGAAGAAGAAAGCTCTTGAAATGCTAAGTTGCAAAATGCCAACAGGCTATATTTTATATGGTCCACCTGGAAATGGTAAAACTCTTATTGCTCGTGCAATTGCATGTGAAGCTAGTGCTAAATTTATTAGCGTTTCTGGATCTGAATGTATACAAAAATATGCTGGACACAGCGCGCATTACATAAAAGATCTTTTTGCAAAAGCGAGAGAAAATGCTCCTTGCATAGTCTTTATAGATGAAATAGATGCTGTTTGTACAAAACGTAGTAATAGTGGACGAAGTGATGAAGAACACAACCGAATTGTAAATCAGTTTTTATGCGAGCTTGATGGTTTTAACCCTATAGAAGGTGACAATCATTGCTGCAACTAATCGTCTAGAAAGTTTAGATGAAGCAGTAATTAGATCAGGTCGCCTCTCTAAACATATTGAAATTCTTTTACCAGATAAAAGCCTACGTGAAAAAATATTGGGTCTTTATACGGAAAAAGTGCCAATGGCACCAGATGTAAATCTAGCAAAACTTGCAGAAGAAACTAATGGTTTTTCAGGAGCTGATCTAGAAAATTTGGTAAATGAAGCAAAACTTCATGCTGTAGATCAGATTTGCGAAGAAGAGTCAGAAGATGAAGAGCTAAAAGTGACAGTGACCATGGATGATTTCAATAATGTACTTAAACGTCTTAAATCTAAAAAGATTGAAGTTGGGGATGAGAATAAAAAAGTGAGTAGCTTGATAGAGGATTGGGGAAATATTTTGAGTTTTAGAGAATTAAAAAAATATTGTGGCTTAGCTAAATAAAAAACATATGGATCTCCTTATTGTAAAGCAGGAAAGTGATTCAGCAAATGTAAATGCAAAAGTAGAGATAGAGTGCAAAAAAAGCAGGTAAAATTTAGTTGTGTTAGATAGATTTTGACTTTCTGTTCTTTTTCTTACTATTTATCACAAATCTCCCTAACGTTTATATCTCTCTTACAGATTCATTCAAACTTAATTAAGTGGGAGTATTGTTAATGCGAAAAGGGTTTAATTAAAATGGTATGGCGTGTGAGGAAGACATACATCAATTGGTAGAAAGTGGATTTGATATTAACTCAAAAGATGTAAGCGGAGTCACTCTCTTGCATAAGTTTACAAAAGAAGGCGATTTAGTTGGAGTAAAATCATTATTAGAGCACGAAGCTGACTTTAATGTTGTGGACAACGAAAATAGAAACCCACTGCATTATGCTATTATGCATGGACACAAAAAAATTGCTAAACTTCTTGTTAATCAACTGACAATTAATTCTAGAGATAAAAATGGATTTACTCCACTTCACCTTGCTACACTACAAGATGACACAGAATTAATGGATTTTTTAATAACAAAAGGCGCAAAAATTAATGAAAAAGATGCTGAGGAAGGCTATACTCCTCTTCACATAGCTTCATTATACGGTTCTAAAAAGAGCGTCCAGATTTTAATTGATAGCGGAGCAAATCTTGAATGTGAAGATAACAACTTTCGTACTCCTTTATTTTTGACCATTTATCAATGTACTACACATTATGAAAGTAGAGCAGAGATTATAGAATATCTGATAAAGAAAGGTGCAAACATAGAAGCAAAAGATGCAGAAAATAATACTACGCTTTTTCTAGCAGCATATAACAACAAAATGCAACTGGTAAAGCTTATTGTAAAGCAAGCAAAAGCTAGGTTAAAAGAGTTTATTTGCACAAAAAACAAACATGGTTTTGATGCACTGGATTGCGCTATTGAGAATAATAATAGGAAGATGGTAACATTTCTTGTTTCAAAGGGAATAGAAGCAGATGAACAAGATTGTAACGGTAATACCAGGTTACATAAAGCTAGCTATAATGGTGATACTAAAGCAGTTAAGTTCTTATTGGAGCTTAAGGTAAACGTTAATGCCGTCACTAGATGCAACAGAACTCCTCTGCTACTTGCAGCTAAAAAAGGCCATGTAGAAATTGTAAGAATGTTGTTAGCAGTAAAAGCCAATATGAATATTTGTGATCAACAAGGTTTTACACCTCTGCATCTTACTATTCAAAAGGATTATTTTGATATAGCTCAGCTATTAATAGAAAAAGGGGCAATTAAGTGTAGTAAAGATTATACCGCAATAGATATGTTTATTGACAAGGCTCATAGCAAAAAAAATATTGAAGAAAATTACAAAAAATTCTGTAGATTTTTGATGCTTTACTTGAAAGAGCTGCATAGTAAACACAAAGCCTTTTGTGTACTTTCAATCTTAGCTCTAAGCTTAACAATTATAGGTTTACCATTTATTTTTAAGCCTGTTATTAAATATAGAGAAAGAAGTAAAATATATAAAAAAATTAGGGCTATGCTGATCTACATTTAAGTACAACAGGAGAACTAAGCTAATATATGACAATTATCTGCTCGATAAAAATGAAATTAAATGTATTCGTTTAGCAGAGTGGCAAAATAAAATAGACAAAACCATAAAAACAAATGGTGTCATGCACTGAACATTTGCTGTGAAGTTTACCTTCAAAAATGAATGTTCGTACATCTGTGAGAAAGCGGTAATGCATTAGCTTAATCTACAGAGATCAAAAAAGTTCTTTTTTAAAAAACTTAAGTTATACTTATAAGTATTTGATATCTTTTGTAGTGATTATGCCAAGTTTAAGCTGCCTTTATGGTGACAATGCAGAATTTGTGGAAGAAATTTATAGCCGTTACTTGCAAGGCGATAAATCAATTGGAGAAGATTGGTACAGAATTTTTTCGAGCAATTTAGAAGTTAATAAAGCCGAACCCTGCAGAGCACAGAATGAAGCCAAGGTAGATGCTGATGATTTAGCAAATTTTTTCAGATCTTATGGTCACTTTTTTGCAGACTTAAATCCATTATCACCGAATGTAAATAAGGAAATAGATTATCAAAAATACTTAAATCTTTCTCCTACAAGTGACACTAAAACCTACAGAGATATTTACTGCAATAATATCGGTTTTGAATTTATGCATATTTCCTCTTATGAGGAAAGAGTTTGGCTGCAGGAGAAAATTGAAAATCAGGTCTATACGCTAAGCCCTCAGGATAAAAAAGAAATACTGAGGCACTTAATCGAATCTGAGGTGTTCGAGCAATTTCTCCATATGAAATTTCCTGGATATAAGCGTTTTTCTATCGAAGGTGGGGAGTCAGCTATTGTTGCAATTGAAAGAGTTATTAGTGATTCTGCAGCTTTTGGTATTGAAGAAATAGTTCTTGGTATGGCCCACCGAGGACGGCTTAATGTTCTAACCAAAGTTATGGGGAAAGAATATGCGGCAATGCTGTCTGAATTTCAAGGCAATCTTGCATACCCAAGTGGTCTTGAGGTATCTGGTGATGTCAAATATCACCTTGGTTACTCTTCTGATCGAGCACTTGCTGATGGTAAAAAAATACACTTAAGTTTATGTCCTAACCCATCTCACCTTGAGGCGGTAAATCCAGTTCTAGCTGGAAGAGTAAGAGCGAAGCAAAATATAAGATCTGTGCTTGGAGTGTCAATTCATGGTGATGCAGCTTTCATCGGGCAGGGAGTGGTGGCCGAAACCCTTACTTTGAGCAACATTGAAGGTTATACAGTAGGTGGTATCGTGCATATTGTTATTAATAACCAAGTTGGTTTTACCGCCAACCCATCCTGCGCACGCTCATCTTTTTATTGCACTGATGTAGCAAAATCAATAGAAGCTCCAATATTTCATGTTAATGGAGATAATCCAGAAGCTGTGAGTTTTGTTGCGAATTTGGCAATGGAGTATGTGCAGAAATTTAAAAAGGATGTGGTGATTGACATAATATGCTACCGCAAATATGGCCATAATGAAGGCGATGAGCCAAATTTTACTCAGCCACTTATGTATAAAGCAATATCAAAGCATAAAACTCCAGGCACGCTGTACGAAGAGAAGCTGACTGCAGAGAAAGTGCTAGGTAGCGATGAAGTAAGTAAATTACGCAGCGAATTTAGAACAAGATTAGATAAAAGCCTTACTGAGTCAACGACTTATACTCCGAAGAAAGCTGACTGGTTTGATGGAGTGTGGTTAAAACGCAGGAGAGCAAAGTTGAACGATTTGAGTGAATATTATACGGACTCTGGTGTTTCACCAGATGAGCTAAAAAAATTGGGCGTACACATAAATAGCAATATTCCAAGCAGTTTTAATATCAATAATAAGGTCAGAAAAATACTTGATGGAAGAATAGAAAGTATAAATTCCGGTAGCAACATAGACTGGGCAACTGCTGAAAGTCTCGCATTCGCGTCATTGCTTAGAGAAGGAATAGGAGTGCGCTTGTCAGGACAAGATTCTGGTCGCGGCACCTTCTCGCACCGTCATTCAAGACTTGTTGATCAAGTAACAGAAGAAACGTTTATTCCACTGAACAACATAAGTGAGAAGCAAGCTCGCTTTGAAGTTATAGATAGCGCACTATCTGAGTATGCTGTGATGGGTTTTGAATATGGATATAGCCTTGACTCTCCATATTCACTTGTGCTCTGGGAAGGGCAGTTCGGTGATTTTGCAAATGGCGCGCAAATTATGATCGACCAATTTATCTCATCTGCAGAAACAAAGTGGTTGCGGTCAAGTGGTCTAGTTTTACTTTTGCCTCATGGTTATGAAGGGCAGGGGCCTGAGCATAGTTCTGCTCGTATAGAGAGATTTTTGCAACTCTGCGCAGAGGATAATATGCAAGTAGTTAATTGCTCTACTCCAGCAAATTACTTTCATGTTTTGCGCCGACAAATTAATCGAGATTTTCGTAAGCCTTTAGTGGTGTTTACACCTAAATCACTATTGCGTCATAAAAGCGCAGTTTCTAACCTTTCTGACTTTGAAGGAAAATTTCTTACGGTAATTCCAGAGTGTAGAAAAGGTTTAGTTGCAAGTGATAAAATACGTAAAGTTGTAATATGTAGTGGTAAAGTTTATTACGACATAATTGAAATGCTTGAAGCACAAAAAATAAACGATATAGCAGTAGTGCGTTTAGAACAATTTTATCCATTCCCGGCCGATAAACTAGGCAGTGAACTTGAAAAATATAAGAACGCTGAAATTATATGGTGTCAAGAGGAACCAAAAAATATGGGAGGATGGTTTTTTGTTAATCCGTTAATAGAAGAAGTTCTATCTAATTTAGACACTCAAGCAAAAAGGCCTAAATGTATTGCGAGACCCGCTGCTGCATCTCCTGCATGCGGTTATGCTAATGTCCATGCTCAACAACAAGCAGAAATTTTGAAGCAAGTTGTGCAGGTACAATTGTGCAAACACTAAGCAGGTTCATTAATTAGACCTAGATAACTCATAGCAATAAAAAATTTCCCATATCACAAAAAAGATTGTGGAGAGTAAAACTAGTTTATAGATTCTTAAACTTTATATTCTATAACTAGAATAAATTTTAGGAGTATTTTATGAGTAACAATAACGCTTTCCAATTACAATCTCATGCTATTACAAAAAAAGAAGAGAGACCAAATTCTCGAATAGATATTAAGGTTGAAAATGACGAACTTATTGATGTCAAAACAGGTGAATCTACTGGCAAAAACTATGAAGAATGCTTTAAAGTTATGCTAAATAATAAAGATAATATTACACTTAACCAATACGATAGGCTTGAAGGAGAATGTAATGATAGTGAATGCCAAGCTTGTATGGATGCAATGAATGCTGCTATAATAGGGGTCATCTGGCTTGAATCTTAAGACGTAAAGGTAGAGAGGCACTTTTAAGAATAAAATAAATGGAATCAGAAAAATCAGCGAATATATTTTCGAATATTGTGCGTAATCTGAAATCAATAGCGTTCAGTGGAATTGAGATCAGATGGGAAAAACTAAATCTTATATTCCTCTGATTCTATTAAAATTCTCACTCTTGGCGTTTTATGAAAACATATGATTGATTTTTTTTACTTCGGTATCTAACTTTGGAATTTCTTGCAGCTATTTCAGAAGTAGTGATGCACCAAGCAGAAATCTTAAACACCGAACGGCTTCAAGCAGGCTCATTAATTAGACCTAGATAACTCACAGTAATCAAACTGCTTTTATACTTAGGCAAATATAAAAAGACTTTTATTTTTTTATAAAAGTATAATATTTATTAAGATTTTCATTTATTTTTCTCAAGGTAGTTAATATAGTAAATATTGATATTAATTAATATCAGATATATATGAAGACAGAAATATTTGAGAGGCTAATAGGGCAAACTAGACTACGCAGCAATAGCAAGGCTAAAATCATACGATTAAATAGAGACAAAAAGGCTTTTATAGATGAGGATAAAAAGTCTATAGAATTAGCTGAGGCTATTTTTGCAGAAAATAATATGTTTCGTTTTCGCAAACCAGGTCCTGCTACGGATTACATTTTGCATAAACTAATAAATGATAAAAAGCTTCTCGAGGAAATGAAAGATAGAGGTACAAGTATAATACGTCTTTTTTCTTTGCTATCAATGTATCGTAATCTTCCCAAGTACTGTGTTGTGAGTAAAAAGGGGTGTATTACTGAGTTCAACATATTGACTTATGTTAAAAATGGTTTAGAACCATTACCTTTAGAAGACTTTATACTTATTGAGTCTGCTTCGTACCTAGAGTACATTTTGTTTGAGAATGATGATATTAGAAATAGGTTAGCTGAAGATTTGACTGAAGATAAAACAAAATTAGATATTTTCGTAAATGGAATTTTAGCGATAAATAGCTCGGATTTAGTATTATCTTGTATCAACACAATCGAGGCTTTTAATGAGGAAGCTAGAAATTTTGTCAATCACATACAGAAAACCAATAGGATGGACTACCTCTTTAAGGAAAATGATACAACACTTGTAAAGTTAGTTCTAAAAGAATTATTAAAACTTTCTATTTTACAAGAAAGAGAAAACACTACATTAGAATTTCCTCAAATTTCGAGTGTGGAACATTGTAATGGGCGATAGACTTTAAAATATGCTAAGGCTCATTTAAATATGAGCCTCAGTATCGCTTAACTTTTATGGAGCATACTTTAACTTTATTTCACTTCCACCAAGGGAATATTATTCCAACTGTTACTGCCATAGTTATCAATAGAAGCGTTTAGGTAATCTGTATCAAATCGTACTGGTACATCAAATTCGAAGCTTGCGGTGATTATTGTGCCTTTTGCTGGTGGTTTCATAAATTCTATTTCTCCAGTTGAATAATTTACTGAATATTTTTCTGTCTCTTCACCATCTAGGTAAATTTTTATTGTATCATGCACTGGCTTTTTAATAGTTCGTGTATGCTTGTCTTTTCCACTTATGTAAGTTTTCATCAGTTGAAAGATCGTTTTTTTATCGTCTCCTATGCCAATTTCTTGATTGATAACTGTAAAGTCTGACCAATCCTTAAAGCGAAACCCTATAGCTTTACCTTTTCGTGCCTGAAAAAATGTTATGAGTTCTGTTAGCTGCTCGTTTGACCTAACTCCATAAGCTATGTTATACCTGGCACGTGCACGAGACCAATTAATATTGCGCTGCTCACAGCCATTATGAGTTGTTACAATGTCAGTGGAAAATTCCGGTCCTCCAGTGGAACCATAAGATATATTTTCTGGAAATCTAATTTCTGTAAATGACATATTTCCTCCTGTGAAAACAAAATTGATTTGGTGTAGATAAAGTAAGAAAGAGCTTAAGCTTTTGAAGCTACTTTATCAATCAGGCTATAAATTTTAAATCCCGTTTCTTCTAGAAAAGTATGGGCAATATTTTCCTTTGGCTCACTTTTGAGTTCATTAATGTCTTTATGGCTCTGCGTCAACTTATACATACAAATACATGCAAAAACTAAAGCAACTCCAGCAAGATATGCTAAAGGAATTGGTTGAGTAAAAACAATAGCTATAGCAGATGCTGTGAATTCTATAGCTGTTATTACAGCAGCTATGCTATAAATAGCTTCTCTTCTGTAACTATTGATTAATTTCTTTTCTATTGCCTCTTGTTGTGTTTCTTGCCCTTGTTGATGAGAAATAGTAATTACTGTATCTGTATGAATTGGCTCACTAGCGCTGGTATTAATTCTCTCTTTTTGTGTTTCATGATCTTGCACAATTGCTGATTTGCTAGTTCTGATATTATATTGTTCTTTTTGCTCTGATTGATCAGAAGCAGGAACTTCTGTAACCTCACCAAAGATTTCTTCATTAGAAACTGGTTGACTTTCTGTTATATCTTCAGAAATTTCACTTAGAAGTGGCACAAAATGCCTCATGTAATTCACTATACGAACAACCTTATCGCCTTCACCTTCTTCACATGTAGTAATATATCTACCATCTATAAGTTCTTCTTCTAGTGCTATCACTGCAATTTTCACTTTATACTTTTCACATATCATTCTCCCTTCAATCTCTGGACGACCCCATATAGGTGTAGAACCAGCTCCTGTGGCAATATTCTTAATATTTTTTAAGTATTGATGAAAAGTCTTTTTCTCATCTATCATATTTATTTTAGTTTGTGGATCTTCTATAGGACCATATGGACCTTCTAGCTCAACAAAGTAGCCACCAATAGCAGCGTCTTTTATTACTGCTTTATAGGCCCAACTATCTTGTTTACCATGTTGCTCAACATAATCTGCGCAGTCTTTTCTTAATGATTTTGCAGTAAAACGATAATCAGGTTTTATGTTTAATTCATTCAATCCTTGAGCCACAGAGTCAAAAAAGCAATCCCCTGTCTTTATAGCAGCCCCGATTTTTAGTTTTTCAGGATAAGCGCTCTTTAGATTATGCAATAAATCACTTGATTTTTTATTTTCTTTGATTTTTTGAAAAAGAGCAATTGGCTCTCTTACATAGTTAGAATCTCTCATGTTATAACTCCAAAATAATATGTATTTTAATAGATTAATCAGCCTAGGAAGGCTTATTACTTAAGGTCCTGCTGTATTGCAAGGAAACATCACCTACTTTTCTTGAACTAATATGTAGCTTATACATATTGTTACTTACTATATCTTAACTTAATTATACTTAAACTTTCTTGTGCTGTCAAGCAGGAATTTTATTAATCTTTTAACCCATTCACTTTTTTGCGTAATATATTCAAATCAGTTTTTCCTACAAAAAGACTATCTCCTATTATCAAAAAAGGTGTACCGCCTACTCCCAAATCCCTTACTAAAAGTTTGCTGTTGTTTATCATTTGCTCAATTTTGTCTGCATTATTTTTCATAGAGTTATTAAAATCGTTCTCGTTGATCCCTATATTTTTCACTATACCTAATATAGTTTCATCTGAAAATTCTCCTCTGTGATCTAGTGCAGCGTAGTGAAAATCTAAGTACTTTTCTTTATCGATAAAATAAGTTGCTAAAGCACCTTTTGCTGCCTTTAAAGAATTGTTACCAAGTATTGGAGCATCCCTAAAGATATACTTAACTTTGCCATCATTGATCAATTGTTTTACATCGTTCTTTATAGCTTTGCAATATCCACAAGAATAGTCAAAAAAACCTACAGCTATGATATTGCTATTTTCATTTCCTGAGTAAGGATAAGTAGAGTCGAATATTTCATTTTTATGCTGAGAAATTTTATTTTTGGTTGCATTAGCATAACTATTTTTAGCTGACTCTTCCTGGAGAGCTTTTAGAACTCTATCAAAATTTTTACTGATGTAATTATCCAATCTCTCACCTATATAATCATCATTTAAGTTCTGACTGCGGTGTGAAAGCCAATTGTTTATTACTGGTAAACTTGCTACTGCAAGTATAAAAATCAATAAAAATGGTATCTTAGACATATACTTACTTTTAGACATATACTTACTTAAAGAATACAAATATTAAAGAAATGCTTAATGTTAAAACATTTTTATCAAGAAATGCAAACTTTATAAAATGAAATTTAAGATATTTTTGTAAAGTTCATCATAAGATTTGGTGATGAAAAATTTTGCAGAGTAAGGCATTTATAAAGATTTAGATAGTCTTTACTGCTATTTCTAGCAAATTGTAAGCAAAAAAGTTGATTATCTTGTAATCGCTGCATATAATGCTGACAAACACGGCGGTGAATTATATGAGCGAACCAATAATTGGTAGAGAGAAAGAAATAGCCATTCTAGAAAATAAGCTTCTTCCCTAATCAGTTGGCTGTTTTTATTGTAGGTGGCATTGTACAAGTCTAGTAAAATAATTTTTCAGTAAATATGGTGACGTAATGAAATTTCTAAAAACTATCTTTAACTTAGCATTACTAGTATTTTTCATGTCTACTATAGCTGAAGCAAGGTGGGCTAAGTACGAAGATGCTTCCGTTGAGGTTAAGTTTTCTAATGTTAACATTAATGTTAATAGAGATGGTACCTACGAAACGGAAGTAGAACTACAAGCAAAAATACTCAAGGAATCCGGACGTGATAGATTCTCTCTATACAGTCTTGTTTACAATGATGATAGTGCAGATTTTACTGTTTTAGAGGCTAAAGCAGCTTATAATGGAGAGGAATATATAGTGACTGAAGATATGATGGAGGATAAGCCACTGGCTAGTCCTGGTAAAGGCTTTGATCAGCTAAGGCAAGTAACCATACCATTTCCTAAAATAGAAATTGGTACGGAAGTATATTTAAGATATAAGCAAGTTAACAAAAAGGTTCCTGTTGATAACTTTTATGGCTTGAGCTTTTCTTATTACGGGGATTATTTACAAGCAGAAAATACTAAAATCAATTCTGAATTACCCCTGGAGATTAAAGTTAATGATCCAAGAGAAGTATTAGAAATCGCTGAGGAAAAAAATGATGATATACACTCTATAAGCATTGCTTTAAAGAAAGCAGTTTATGAAAACACAACAAATGAACCACATAATGGAATATTGAACATAAAACACAACACTTGGGTATCACTTTCAAGCTTATCTGAATGGGAGGATTTAGCTAAAAAATTAGCTCCTGGATATCATAGCGTTATCAATCAGCCGCTTCCTGCAACTTTTGAAGCTATAGCAGAATTTGCTGACAATGAGAGTACCGATGAGGAGAAAATTAATGCAGTCACTTCTTTATTGAATGAAAAAGTTCAGTACATGGGAGACTGGCGTACAGTGTCAGGAAAATTTTTTCCGAGAGATTTGGAGAAAATTGCTGATTCTCAAGTCGGGGATTGCAAAGACTTTTCTGCTAGCACGGCTGCTATTCTGCAAAAACTTGGTTATAAAGTTCAACCTATTTTAGTTATGAGAGGAACTACTAGCACTTCTAATCCTGAAGCATTACCTAATATGGGTAATTTTAATCATGTGATGCTCAAAGTAACAAATAGAGATGGAAAAATATATTGGATCGATCCAACTAATACCGTCAGTATGGCACAGGGTATTTTCCCAGATATTGCTGATAGGAACGCTCTAGTACTCGATTCTGAGGAAGCAGATTACATAAAGATTCCTGCTGTACAAGGTGAAAATTCAAAAGTGATATCACATAGTGAATTAACTATAGAAGATAACGTTGTAAATGAATATGGCCAGCTTACCGTGCAAGGGGAAGCAGCCTTAGGCTTAACAGGTGTTGGATTATATTATTCAGATGAGCAGTTAAGAGATTCTGTTTTTCGTATGATTAGTGGAGTATATCTTGATGAAGAAGAAAAGAAGTTCTTAGAATTGCCTGACCTTACCTTGCGTAATGTAGAGGATCTTACAATCAAATATGAGTTTCAGCAAAAAAATAAGATTTTTAAGACAAATCTAGGACCTGCTTTGAATTTAGGAGATAATTGGCTTAATGATGTTGTGAATACAGCTTCTGACCAAATATCAGACCTTTTTATTGGTGTTCCTAAAACTAAGGAAAGCCATATGATAATAAAAGATATCAAAATTAAAAATTGTGAAAATTTGAATTTTGAAATAAATTCTCCTTGGTTATATGTAAATAGGTCGTGTAAATATCAAAATGATGGAACCGAATTTAGCAATTTAATAACCATAAAGAAAAGTTTTATTACCAATGAAGAGTTAAAAACTGCTGAATATAAAAACTTAAAAAGCGAGCTAGAGAATAATTTTTCCAGAGCCTCTATAATAATAAGTGAATGAGTTGTGCTGGGAAAAGCACTTCTTAAAAGGCTTAAAATTTTTAAAATATGTACAATAACTTACGCGACTTCATCAGAGCATTAGAAGAAAAAAAAGATCTAATTAGAATTAAAAAAGAAGTTTCAACTATTCTTGAAATGACAGAAATTCATCGTAGGGTTTTGTCAAACAAGGGACCAGCTATCATCTTTGAAAATGTTGTCACAGAAAATGGCAAAAATTCAATTCCCGTTTTAGTGAATTTATTTGGTACTATTGAGAGAATTGCATTCGGGCTTGGTATAAATTCTGATGAATTAAGGGATCTGGGTAAACTTCTAGCATTTTTGCGATCACCTGAGCCGCCAAAAACCTTCAAAGATGCTGTGAAAATGTTTCCTCTACTAAAAGTTGTATTGTCGATGCGGAGCAAAGTTGTGAGCAAAGCCCCATGTCAAGAGGTGGTGCTAACTGGGGATAAGGTGGATCTTAGTTTGCTACCTATTCAGACATGCTGGCCAAACGAGCCTGCACCGCTTATCACTTGGCCACTTGTGGTAACAAAAGGACCAACAGCAGACAAGCAAGATAATTTTAATCTTGGAATATATCGTATGCAGGTCATGGATAAAAAAACGACTTTAATGCGCTGGCTTGCACATCGTGGTGGTGCAGGTCACCATAAACGGTGGAAGGAGAGGGAGCAAAATATGAAGTTTCCTGCGGCTGCTGTGATTGGTAGCGATCCTGCAACGATTATTGCTGCGGTAACTCCGGTGCCGGAGACATTGTCAGAATACCAATTTGCTGGGCTGCTGCGCAAAAAGCCTCTTGAGCTTGTAAATTGTAAGACTATTCCTCTTCAAGTGCCAGCTCATGCAGAAATTGTTTTAGAAGGATATGTAAGTTTGGATAAGTATAGAGATGAAGGGCCATACGGAGACCATACCGGTTACTATAATGCTGTTGAACAGTTTCCTGAGTTTAACATCACTGCAATTACAATGCGCAAAGATCCAATTTATCTCAGCACTTACACTGGTAAGCCGCCAGATGAACCATCAATTCTTGGTGAAGCACTCAATGAAATTTTTGTGCCAATTCTTATCAATCAATTTCCAGAGATAGTGGACTTTTACCTGCCTCCAGAAGGTTGCTCATATAGAATAGCGGTAGTATCGATAAAAAAGGCTTATCCAGGGCATGCAAAAAGAATTATTATGGGCATACTCTCTTTTCTCAAACAGTTCTTATACACCAAATTTATTATAGTTGTTGATGATGATATAAATGTACGTGATTGGAAGGAAGTAATGTGGGCAGTTTCAACGAGGATGGACCCTGTACGTGATACAATCATGATAGAGAATGCTCCAATTGATTATTTAGACTTCGCTTCTCCTGAAAGTGGTCTCGGAGGTAAAATAGGATTTGATGCAACAAACAAACTTCCACCTGAAACCAAACGAGAATGGGGAAGAAAAATTGAAATGAGCGAGGAAATAATAAAGAAAGTTACAGAGAAGTGGAAGGAATATGGGTTGACAGGTGATTGAGCTATGATGTAGACTACCGCCGTGTATTTAGGTGTGGTTTGTGAGGCTTTTATATCTTTTATTTTTGTCGGCATGTTTTTCTCTGTACTACTATGCGGGTCCTATATCCTCATCTTGCCCAAAAGCAACAGTTTGCTTCTCACCTGAAGAAGACTGTGCTGTACCGATAATCAGCGAGATAGACCAATCTAAAGAATCTATCTTAGTTCAAGAATATACATTTACTCTTGGAACAGTTGCAAAATCTTTGATTAACGCCAAAGAGCGTGGTGTTGATGTTAAAGTTGTCTTAGATAAATCACAACTCCATTCAAAATATAGTGTCATAAGCGAATTGTTTTCAAATGGAATACCGATTTGGATCGATAATAAGCCAAAAATTGCTCATAATAAGGTAATAATTGTTGATAATCAAAAAGTCATCACAGGATCGTTTAACCTCAGTAAGACAGCTGAAAAGGGAAACGCTGAAAATTTATTAATTATTGAAAATTATCCTGAATTAGTCCAGCAGTATGTGAAGAACTGGGAAATACGAATGTCACAATCCTATCAATATGCTCCCTAGATACTTGATATCAAAAAAAGTCTTTTTATTGATAGATTTAATTTCTTGTGATATAATAAATTAAAAGGTTTTAAGGGGTAGGTAATGGATTACATAAATGATGCTGCTGATAGTTACGCTGCCATTCATGATTTTTTTCAAAATAATGGTGTTGGAGATTACAAAGTTCAATGCAATTATGGTGGTGTACCGTATTCTACTGACGAATATGTACATTTTGGAGCAATAATTTTATAGACTCACATTTTGGAAGGGAAATAAAAATGTATCCTCAAAGTGAGCTTTTAGCTAAAGAGTATGCTGGTAATACACTACCGGTTTCAATATCACTAGACAAGGATCTAATAAAAATAAAAGAATGTCAGAAAAAAACTAAATTTATAGAACTAGAAGGGGAATCAGGTGATATAGTATATGATAAGCAAAAGCATATAAAGTGCTACACGACAAAGTTATCATATGACGATGTTTCTGTTCATAATAAAAACAAATTTTCAATACTGAATATTAGATATGATATGCCAAATGATCCGAGATACAGTTTAAACATAGCCTTCACAAAGGTTAATGATAATCAACCAGGGTTTTTGCAAAAATTTAAAAATATGTTTTAATAAAGTAGCTTCTCAATCAGGAATATTCTGGTGGAAAATGAATATCTACTTAGTAATGAATTTGGTCAGTAGCTACTAAGTTTTTCTTATAGCTATACAACGAAGGTTTGCTGGTCTTACATTTATTCTCTGCAAGACAAAAAATTCACATAATTGTACATAGTATGGAATAAATAAACTTCCACTATATTTTTCGATTAAACTTACCTTTTCTCTATTGAACAGATTTCGTATTAAATCTTAAGTTCAACGCACCTAAATATATAAGCATTCCCAGCAAAATCATAGGTATAGAAAGAAATTGTCCCATAGTTAAATTGAACCATAAATAGCCAATTTGATAGTCTGGCTCGCGGAAAAATTCAACCACAAAACGTGCTATTCCATACCACATAACTGCAATACCAGTTGTTGCACCGTAATACAATCTCATTTTGTTCAAGAAAAATAGTGAATTTACAACTACGAAAAGTAGCGCTCCTTCTAAAAATGCTTCATAAAGTTGACTTGGGTGGCGCAACAAATTATCACCACTTTCTGGAAATATCATACCCCACGGCACGTTTGTTAGTCTGCCAAATAACTCCCCATTTATAAAATTGCCTATGCGACCTAGAAATAAACCTATCGGAACTCCACAAGAAATTAGATCCAGTGTGTAAAATATAGGAATGTTATGTCTTCTACAGGAGATTATTACTGCAAGCAAAACTCCTATAGCACCACCATGAAATGACATCCCTCCTTCCCAGGTCTTTAGTATCTCGATAGGATTGCTTATATAGAGAACCGGATCATATATCAATACGTAGCCAAGCCTACCTCCAAGGATAATGCCTATAATAACGGCTGTTAATAACGAATCGTAAAAATTCTTAGTAAATATTTTTTGATTGTCTAGCTTATGTAAATACCAATATGCAAAAACTATACCAAAAACATATGCTAAAGAATACCAATATATAGAAACAGGACCTATGCTAAAAATAATTGGACTTAAAGACATATTTTACTACAAATTATTCTTAGACAATCTACTTTTCTCACGGTCCCACTCTCTCTGCTTTATGGTTGCTCTCTTATCGTAGAGTTTTTTTCCTTTAACAATAGCAATTTTAGTTTTTGCCAATCCTTTATCATTAAAATAGATAGAAAGTGGCACAACAGTTATTCCAGAGGTTTTGATTTGACCAATTAGCTTATGTATCTCTTTTTTATGCAAAAGCAATTTACGTTCTCTTTTTGGCTTGTGATTCTTTTGGTTCGCAGCTTTATACTCTGCAATATGCATATTGTTTAGCCATATTTCACCTTTTTTTTCAGTAACGTAAGCATCAGAAATGTTTGCTTTTCTTTCCCTTAGTGATTTTACTTCACTACTTAAGAGGATCATACCTGCTTCAAATTCTTCTAAGATAAAATATTCAAACCTTGCTTTTCTATTTTCTGCAATAACTTCCATATCTAAAGATATCTTTAAGCTTCAATATATTACAGAACTTTTGGTTTAATTCATAACAAAACAATTATCTAAGTAAATACAAGTGTGGTTAAAAAGACTTCAATCTTTCTGCAAGTGTAATTTGTTCCACTCCTCCTACCGCCATTTCAGTACTAGGACTAGGATTACTCGACAAAAAGCTTATTACATCTTTGCAGCCCCATTCAATAGCAGAGTGTAAAGGAATGTGTCCGTTATCGTCCCGCGCATAAACATTCGCACCATTTGTAACTAAAATTATTGCTACACTTTCATAACCCCATTCAGCAACAAGATGTAAAGGAGTTTGTCCATCATCGCTCTGTATATTAACATCTGCCCCGCATGCAATTAGAACCCTTACTATATTTTCATTACCAATTTCAGCAGCAAAATGCAAAGGAGTATATCCATTATTGCTCTGCGCATTCACACCTGCTCCGTGTGCAATTAGAGCCCTTACTATATTTTCATTACCAACTTCAGTAGCAAAATGTAAAGGAGTATGCCCATCATTATTCTGCGCATTAACATTTGCTCCAGATGCAATTAGAGCTCCTACTGGAATTTCATTGCCGCCTTCAGCAGCAAGATGTAAAGGTGTATATCTATCACTGTCCCACGCATTAACATTTGCTCCACTTTCAATTAAAGTATCTAATATGCCTTTGTGGTTCCATTCAGCAGCAAAATGTAAAGGAGTGCATCCATCGCTGTCCCATGCATCAATATCTGCTCCATATTCAATTAGAGCTTTTGCTATGTTCTCATAGCCACTCTTAGCAGCAAAATGCAACAATGTAGTCTCTACAGGATCTAGATCACTATGTGTAGTGAATATATGATTTATATTAAATCTACTATCCTCCCACTTCCGTACATCAATACTTTCTAATTTTGTTTTTATTCTTTCAATTATGTTGTTTTTGCTTAAACCTGAAGTATCATTGACTTCTGCAAGCATTTTTATAAAGTCATCAAGCGTCATAATTTCTACTATTTATTAAAATAACCTGGTTATTATGATCTTTGACACAAAAATCAAGAACTTTTTATTTTCCTAAAAAATCATTTAAGTTATACTCCAAACCATGAAAGTCAGACAAAATATTAAGTTTTTTTCTCTATCATTTGTGATTTTGTTTTCTCTATGGATTATATTGTCTGGTTATTTTGAGCCTTTTTTTATTCTCTGTGGAGTATTTTCTTCTGTGTTCACATCCATTATCTTTAGAAGATTGATCAATGCTGAAAGCGCCCTTAGTCAAATTCTAAATGATAGTGGTAGGCTGTCACTTTATCAGCTTATAAGTTATATACCTTGGCTAATTTACCAAATTATTTTTTCAAGTATTTATGTAACAAAAAAGGTGCTACGATTCAAATCTACAGTTGAGCCAATTGTTATTGTAAGGGAATGCATAGGACATAATGATAAGACCATTGCATTATTTGCTAACTCGGTTACGATTACTCCTGGAACTTTAACTATCAATGTTGAAAAGAAGCAGAAAACATATTTATCTATCATATGTTTGATAGATAAAGATCTTGAAAGTGGCATTTCTGAAATAGAAGGTAAAGTCTTAAAAATGCTACACCTAGTTAAGTAATTGCTTTAAATAAGTTAACAGCGTCTCTGTATTCTCTTATTAGGCTTTCAAGCATTTCTTTTGGAAGGCTATCAATAACAGTAGAACATAAATAATTGTACAAATCTTCTAGCCTTGATATGTTATTTTTCTTCTTGCTGTTGAATTTGTACGGAAAAATGCCCTCCATAATTTCAATATCAACAACCTTATTTAAAAATGCATTTTCACTTGTTATGCTTATTCTTGTAAGTATAGTGTTAATTTCAGGTTCATTACTCGTATAAATATCTGATAATTCCGCCATTTTAATAACGTATAAAATTACTACTTTTGATAGACAATTATCAGAATATTCACAATTTTTTATTACTTCCCACTGAGTAACCTGAGACTTGCTTGTTTTTGCATTGCTTGGTAATTTATTCATTGAATTTTCTCCATTTAATTCAGTAGTAAATTATACTAATACTTTGTTAAATAAATAATAACGCAGCCATAAAAATATGCAGTTATTTACCATAAATTGTATAATATTCCTAAAATTAAATGTTAAAATTACTTCAAACTGAATGATTTCTTTAATTCCATGTTATCCAGCAGTGTAAAATATTGCTACACAATAGTGTTTATTCTAAAATAAACTTTCTTTTTGAGCTATTTTATTAATGTCCATTCTTACAGCTGTACTAAAATGAAAAAGATAAAACTCGGAATACTAATTTCAGGTAGAGGATCAAACATGCAAGCTTTAATAGAAGCATGTCAAGATCAGAATTTCCCTGCTAAAACTGTATGTGTTATCACAAATAATAGTGAAGCTGGAGGTCTTAAAATAGCAAAGCAAGCAGGAGTTTCAGCGTTTGTTGTTGAAGATAAGCCACTTAATACTGATAAAATTCATGAAATACTTGTTCAACATAAGGTTGATTTAATTTGCCTTGCAGGGTTTATGAGAATTCTAAAGGCCAATTTCCTGAATAAATGGCATAACAAAGTTATAAATATTCATCCCTCTTTACTTCCGTCATTTAAGGGCCTAAATGCTCAGGAGCAAGCTCTGAAAGCGGGTGTAAAAATTACAGGATGTACTGTGCATTATGTTACTCATGAAATTGATGCTGGAGCCATAATCGCTCAAGCTACTGTTCCAGTGTTACCAAATGATGATGTTCACAGTCTCTCAGAGCGCATTCTAGCTGAAGAGCATAAGTGTTATGTAAAAGCAGTAAGATCAATAGCAGAAAGTAACGCTAAGTGATATTAAATTAGAAAGATCGTGTGATACTGCTTTTTCTTTTTGTTACATCTTGATCCAGAGAAAGGTGTGTTGGAACTTTAGGGTTGGAGCTTTTTTGCTCGATATGTTTTTCTTTTTTCATTTCAATAACCTTACCAGATGTATCATCGTCGATTGGTTTTCGATTGCCTTCTTTCAGCATTTCTTTTAGATGCTGAACCTCTTTTCGCCTTTCTTTATTCTCATGATTAGCGTGCAATTTTGCTAATACTAATACATCAGGTAGTACTTTTGCTATAATTCTATGAAGGCGTGATAAATTTATTTCTTTTTTCATCTCTATATACAGCTCTTTCTGCTCCTCTTTTGAAAATTGTGAAAGATGAATTTTAAAGTTTTTAACTTGATGATAAATAGAGTTAGTTATGTTACCAGTCATTACTATACAGCCCAATGTAACAAGAGGTGCAGTAACAAAAAGAACTATAGGACTACTAAATAAAGCAATAGAAACTGCAGCGCCTGTTAAAAATAATATATCGCACAGAATATCCCAACAAATACCTTGAATTCTATATTTATCCCTTCTTTTTTGTTCTAATGTTCTCTTGTAATTACATTTTTTATATAAGCTTTTTTCTCTAAAATAGTCAAAAAAAGAGTACATGCTTGAAATTAGGGATACTGAGCTAAAAAAAACACCTGTGCCAATATTACCAAGCGTTATGCCCGCCATACCTATCTGTTGACTTGTAATATGTATCAACTTGATGATTATCAACACACCTGTGTTGATAACAGAAAATATCGTTATTAAAGGATTTAACAAAGCAATTGGAGTTTTTTTGCTTTCTCTTGCAGTATCGTTTTTCACCTGAACATAAAAGTCAATCATATATCTAAATTATAAAGAAATATGATTAAAATTTCAACTATGCTGTAGTAATGATTTACTTTCTTCCAACTTCAACAAAAAATAAATTTTCGGGATCAAGCAAAGAATTTGCCAGCTTATTTACTTCCTCCAATTGAACATCATTAATGATATTTGCATAATTATTTATATGGTTAATATCACGATCATCTATCTGCATACTATCCAGTAACGTTGCTGTATTCGCATTATTGGATAGAAAAGAGAAGATAAGGTTATTTACTAAACTGGTTTTTGCATCCTTGAATAATTGTTCGTCAATTCCTTCCTTTTTTATTCTGCTAAATGTATCTTTTACTGCTGATATAGCTTTGCTAGCAGTGGAACTATCAGTACTCATAAATCCAGATATAATATTTCCATGCTTATTAGGAACATTACGTGCACTAACACCATAAGTAATACCTAGATTTTGTCTCAACTCTTTCATCAGTATTGAGTTTAGACTCATACCACCAAGCGCATTAATCAAAACACTAGCATTATAGTAATTAGGGTCTTCATATGCTATGCCTTTTTGAGCAAAAAGTATTACACTCTGTGGTATATTCATAAAAACGCTCTTACTTTCTGCAGGCCCAAATTCATTTTTTACAGATATCTTCCTAACTTTCGATCTTTTTGATGGTAACTTAGATAAATATTTATCGAGCAGCATACTAACTTCTTCTTTTGTTGCACAACCAACAACACTAATGACGATATTATCCTTAGTAAAACTACGCTTTATGTATGTTAAAACATCGTCTCTAGTAATGCTCATTATAGTGTCTAGAGTTCCATATGGATCTCTTGAGTAAGGATGTTTTTTGAACAACAACGTATCCAACTCTTTTGCAGCAATAAAATAAGGATCTTTTTCAAAATTATTAAAGTTTACTTTGGCTTTTTCAAAAACTCTGTTCAATCCTTCTGAATCAACTTTAGGTCGCATTATAGCATCGCTCAATAGTGAAATTGCATCCTCTAGATTCTCAGACAAAGTATTTAATGAAACCCTAAATGCTTCTAAACCAGCAATAAAATTTAAACTAATTCCTTTATCCTCAAGCTTTTTTACAAAATCTTTGGCATCATTTTTTCCTGCTCCTTCTTGAATTACAAGAGAAGTAAACCAAGCAAGCCCCTGCTTTTCTGCACTTTCATACACGCAACCTGCATCTTTGAATGATATATTGAGTGAAACTTTTGGTAGATCACGGTTTTCAACAAACAAAAACTTAAGTCCTTTATTAGTGGTAACCTCCTCTATATTTAGGTGACCGCTTGCTTGCAAATTAAAGCCTAGACAGAAAAAAAATAGAAATACAAATTTACTTATTCTTATCATTATTAACTCCTTTTGGTAGTAAACGACCGACTAATTTATTAGTAGAAAAAATAGTACGAATTTTGTGATTTACATCTTCCAGATTGACATCATTAATTTTGCTATATGAAATGTCTATTTCATCAAGTGGAATACCTAGTGCTAGACGTGGTATATAAAACATTGCTATATTAGTTAAATCAGATAGATTATCAAGCTGTGCTGCTTTGTATTTAGACTTTGTACTTTGCAACTCTTCACTTGTTATTCCTTCAGAGTTAAAGTGATTAATAGAATTTTCTAACTCTCTTGCAACAGCATCCAAATTTACCCCGCTTTTTGGAGTTACCCGAATCTCAATGTAACCATTACTAAAAGCTAAGCTATTATAATAAGCAAACACTTCTACTGCTACATTCTTATCTAGAACTAAATCTTTATATAGCTTACTAGACTTGCCATTCCCCAAAACATCCACTGCCAAATCAACAGGAAAAGTTTCACTTATTTGCTCAAATAAAGGAACACTATAGCGAAAGTATAAAACTGGCTCTTTCACTTCAGTGCTTTCTAAAATTACCGATATATATGCATTATGTATTGAATCTTGGTTCGGATAATGTTTAACTACAGGCTCAGCTTTAATTACACCATATTTTTCCTTTGCTAATTCCGCTACTTCTTCAAATTCTACATCACCAACAACGAGCAGTATAGCATTACCTGGATGATAATAGTTATCATGAAACCTTGTTATGTCATCTTGATTGTAAGTTTTAATATCGCTCTCCCAACCAATAACAGACCTACCATAACCATTACGATAAAATGCACTGTTCATTTCCTCCCATAGTAAAGCTTCAGGATTATTATCAAATCTCATCTTTCTTTCTTCTAATACGATATTTTTTTCTCTATCTATTTTGTCTTGAGTAACATCAAAATTGCCCATTCTATCTGCTTCAATTTCCATTGCTAGTGGTAAATCTTTTTTGAGAACTAATTCGTAGTAGCAGGTGTATTCTTTAGTGGTAAAAGCATTAAATTGGGCCCCAATGCTGCCCAAAGTGGATTCTATGTCTTTAAATTTTCCTGTAGTTTCAAACATTAAGTGTTCAAAGTAGTGAGCCAAGCCTGCTTTGCCAATTGGGTCATCCATTCCCCCAACTTTATATATTATTGCATGAAAAACAGCTGGAATTCGGTGATTAGGTACTACATAAACATCCAATCCATTACTGAGCTTAGCATGCTTTATGATTTCAGCTTCCAAAGAAATCGGACAAATGAAAAAAAACACAGATAGTATAAAAAAACTAAAGAATTTGCGAAGCATTATTTCATTCCTCATTTTGCTTAGAGATAGACCTATCATATATATACCACTTATATAACAATGTACACATTCCACAAACTATAGATAGATCTGCTAAATTAAAGGCTGGCCAATACCAATCATTGATATGAAAATATATGAAGTCATATACAGCTCCCCAATAGATTCTATCAATTACATTTCCGATCGCTCCACCAATCATCAGAGAAAAACTAAGGTAAATTGACTTATCATTAGATTTATATATCAAGTATGCAAGTATACCAATTATTAATATTGAACATGCTGAAAAAAAGAAGCTGCCATGCGGCAGAGTACTACACATTCCAAAGCTAATTCCTGAATTCCAAACTTCAACTAATTTTATAAAACTAGTAATCTCGATTGACTCCCTCTCATCAATCAAAGAGTTTATATACAATTTACTTGTTTGATCGAATGATACTATAATCAATATAATAACTAAACATATCCTTTTCATAAATTTATCTTTAACTGGTAAGCCTTCATTATATCACGATCTATCTGTTTTGTTAACTCGTTAATACTATGGAATTTTTTTTCTGCCCTAATAAATTTTAAAAGTTGTATATCAACCTTAAAATTGTATACATTTTTGTTGAAGTCAAATATATGCATTTCTACTATAGGTTTTTTTAAGTCCTTAAATGTAGGTCTCATACCAATGTTGACTACTCCATATAGCCAACTTGAACTATTTTCAGAAAATGCAACTTTGGCGTAATATGTACCAAGCTTAGGTTTTATCATGTAATCTTCTATCGGAATGTTTATGGTTGGAAACCCTATTTCTCTACCTCTACATGCACCTTTTGTTACAATACCAGAAACTTGATAAGACCTACCAAGCAATTTATTAGCAATTTCTATTTCTCCTTTTTGTAAACACTCCCTGATTGAGGAAGAAGAGCAAATTTTTCTATCGATTATCAATGGCTCTAATTTAGTTAAAGAATATTCATACATCTGAGAATATTTTTCTAGAGTTAATATGTTACCCAATCGTTTGTGACCAAAAGTACAACTTTCTCCAACAGTTATATGTTTAGCACCATACTTCTTTACCAAAATCTTACCAATAAAGTCATCGCAGCTAACCTCAGAAAAACCTCTACTAAAATTAATAATATAAAAGTAATCTATACCATAGCTGCTGATTAGTTCCTTTTTTTGTTCTTGATCTATTAACCTAAAATTGTTCCTACTAAATAAAACAGTTGATGGGTGAGGCTCAAAAGTTAAAACTGCAGAGGGTAATCCTCTTTCTTGTGCTACCTTCCTTAGATTGGAAATTGCAAACTTATGTCCTAAATGAACGCCATCGAAATTTCCGAAAGTTAGTGCCACATTATCTTTTATCCCTTGCTCACAGTTGTAAATAATTTTCATACAATTTGATATTTTATATATATTTTTTATATATAATAGTTGTATTTTATAAACTATGGAGATAAATCGTGAAAAACACTAAAGGAAAAGTTGTAATATATGTGAAGAAGTACTGCCCATTCTGCAAGAAAGCAAAAGAGTTATTGGATGAAAAAGGTGTGAAATACGAAGAAATTGATGTACTTAGAAACTCGGATTTGTTTGACGGTATAAAATCAAAATATAACGTCAGGACAGTTCCACAAATTTTTATTACTGATGAAAATGGTGATTATGTACATCATATTGCTGGATGTGACAAATTGATGGATCTTGAAAAAGAAGGAAAGTTGGATAATATGTTAAATAACAATGAAGATAGCATTAATGCAACAGCTTACACAAGCGGCAGTGATGAACACGAGGGATGTAATATAATACATAATGAAGATTTTATGTGATTTTTTTGTCTTACTGTTGCTGGCATACCCACTTTAAACAATTTTTAATGAATTAAAAATACAATTCATCTAGTGAGTTTTTTTAGTGGGAAAAAATGATAAAAAATATTATAATTGTTAGCAAAAACTTAATTAGTATTGAATTAATTAACAAACAAGATTTAGAGAGTTTCATCAAGATTTTCACAGTGCTTGATAAGCATATAGCAGCTAAAACTCTTTTTACAGAAGAAGTGACAATAGAGTATAAACAACACAATTGCATAGAAGTTGTTGAATTGATAAAAGATACAGGTTTTACATATTATGATGTTGAGAATGTGTTAAATCACCTAAGTAATCATGGAATGAAAGTACCAAGTAGTGTTATAGCAAGCACCCTTTCTTCTTCATACAATCACGCACTTGAGTCTAAGGATGTAGCATTTGCCTGTTCTAAAGGGTTGCCACAATTTTACATCAGGGTAAATAATAATACCTTTATAATGACTCCTATAAGTGAAGAGAATCTGGAATTGAATTCGCAAAATAGCAAAATGCTTATAGAGTCATTAAAGAGCGAAAAAAGCACTTATGATTGCATAGTGGAAGAAAATATCATCAAAGTTATAGTGCATTCTGAAATACATCAGGCTATAAACTCGATTATAAAATCACTGATAAAGTATTGCCTTTTAGCAAGAGATGAAGAAGAAAAATTCAAAGAGAAATTGAGACAACTTGCTTTTAAAGATCAAGCTTTCGTTGAGTATTCTAGCATCAAAACCATTCATAGATATCCGAATAACCATCCTCTGAGAAAGCATGAAAGTGTTATTAAAGATATAGAAAATATTTTATGTGATTTCATAATAAATGAGAACAGCGGGTTTGCTATAGAACGGTTAAATAGACTGGGCTCAGAAGTCTCTCCAAATACTCCAAGAATCATCACTAAAACTATAGATAAGCTTGTTAAGTTTCACTAAAATGTTGTTGGAATGGTTTTAGCCAATGTCTACATATATCTGATTTTTACTGATTGAGTGGAGCAATTGAGCTGCTCTCTGTCATCCCAGCGTTTAACAGGGAGTATTAAATAAACTGTGTCAAGCCGAAAAGAAAAGTAATAAATTGATATAAAAATGGAGGTTTGACATGAGTCAAGCAAACAGAACTACCGGATTGGTAGACTATAAAGAATTAGAAACAAATATTTTATCATCTATCAGAGAAGGAAGACTTCTAACGGGAAGAGATGGAGCATTAACACCATTTATAAAAAAGCTGTTGGAGGCAAGTCTGGAAGGTGAGATAGTTATCTGTTGAAAGCGAGGAAAATAATTGCAGAAATGGGAGGAATGGAAAGACTTTGCGGACAAGTGCAGGTTCATTTGAGCTGCTAACACCAAGAGATAGGAAGGGAAGTTTTGAACCGCAAATAGTCAAAAAAAGCAAACAACAGAACTTGAAGCAAAGGTCTTAAGCACATATGCCAGTGGCATGGGATACAGAGTTCACATGTTGAGGAAATATATGACCACAAATATCAGCAGCAGAGATATCTAGTATTACCGATAAACTGCTACCAGTAATCAATGAATGGCACAGCGCCACTGCAATCAGTATATCCAATAGTATTTATGGTTTTTTAAGGTCAAGGAGATTGCATAAGTAAATGTATGTACAATATATTAGGTATAGACCAGGATGGCAGAAAAGAAGTTTTGGGCTTTTATTTAGCAGAAAGTGAGGGAGCTAACTTCTGGCTAGGTGTATTAAATGACTTAAAAGAGAGAGGAGTAGAAGACATTTTGATAGCTTGTATTAAAAAGTTTTCCTGCTGCTATAAATAGCTAAAGCAGAAATGTATAGTACATCAGATAAGAAACTTACTGAAGCAGCAAAAACTTTCATAAGTGATCTGAAGAAAGTATATCAGGCTTCAAGCAGAGAAATTGCTGAAAATTATTTACTCGAGCTGATGGAGTGAAAAATATCCTTTGGTCATAAAATCGTGGCAAAACAATTGGGAAAATTTATTTTAAGTATTCTGGACCAGTTTGGAAGCTCCACCAATCCAATTGAGGGAGTGCATAGACAAATTAGGAAATTTACTAAAACTAAGGGCTCATTTACTAATACAAATGCCTTGTACAAACAGGTATATTGTGCTATAAAAAAGGTGGAGCAAAAGTGGACTACAGCTTTGCCTAATTGGGCATTAACTATGTCTCAGCTTGACATTTTCTTTCCCAACAGACTGAAAATTGAGTTGAACTAAAAATGCCGCTTGACACAGTTTATTTAACCATACGCGTCAAGTTAAGAGATTGTAAGTAAATTCAGGGAAGTTAAGGTAGATACTCTAGTTTTTCTGTACTTGTCTTTTAATGAAAATCGAGACCAAGTTATGGTAATCTTTTTAAGAAAAATTTTCAAACTATTAACTTTATTCTTTAGTGCTAAAAATAACTCTCTAACCCGCCTTTTTAGCTCAATAAATGCCTTTGTTAAGCTAAGTTCTGTATTCTTTTTCACTTCTATGCAACCAACTATGCCGTGAAATATAAGAATTGCGCACAATTTAGCATATAGTTCACATAATACTCTGCATGGCTTTCCTTTTAAGTCTGATATGCCTTTTATACAATTTAAATAATAACTCAATTTGCCACCTTACTCTGTAATACTTGCTCAGCACTAATTTTATCCTCTGGAATATTAGTTTTGACCAGTTCAACAATTTTTGATTTCTTTTAGAGGATCTGCGATCTTGCTAATCTATTAGCTTTCCTTCTTCTGGCTATATTCAGTTAGTTTCTGACATATAATTCTTACTCTAATTTTTGCTTCTTTTCCTAACAATACCTCGTTTTCTAAAAATAACTTATCCTCTAAACATTCTAATAACTCCATTTTTTGATTTGTTTCTACATCATATATGTTGGTATCGGATTTATAACGACTTATGAAATAAGCTCCTATTTCATTGATTTGTTTAAAAGAACTTGAACCGAGATCAGATATTAGCAAATCATTACTTAATATATTACTTAAATGTTTCCTATATCCCTGGTCTGATCTTACTCCCTCCGTTAAATTAAGTTGGTCTATTATCTGATTCATGTAGTCGAAAACTAATTGTAACTTTATTCCAGACTTAGTATTGCTTTCATAGCCACTGTAGCTAGTACCATAACCTTTATACATCTCTTCCATATTGTTAGGTAGAGTAATATAGCTACTGTCCAATAATTTAACACTATTAAATAGCTGTAAGATTTTGCAATTAACTTGCAAGATATTTTTAAAGAGAACCACAGATTCATTATACATCCTTTTCATAAATTCCACTGCTTCTTCAGTAAATCTAAAATCCAAACCTTGTTTTGTTATATCTATCGAGTCCTCGTTTAGTAATTGACACATTGTTTCTACGCTACAATTATCAACCCCTATATTACCCAAGACCATGGCTTTTACGAACGATGAACCTTTTAGCTTTCTCTTTCTTTTTATAAACCTTGTTGTAATTGAGATTTTGTCTGCTTTTTCATTAAAAAATTCTTTGAGCTTTTTTGATAAGCTAGTTATTTTATTCATTGGTTCTCTCACTAAAAGTATTTCTGGGAGAACTTATACCTTATTATTCTATCTCTTTCATACCTTTATTTCCTTAACTTGACGCGTATGCTTTATTTAATACTCCCTTTGAAAATTTTTCTTAAAAAGATTACAATAACTTGGTCATGATTTTCATTAAAAGACAAGTACAGAAAAACTAGAGTATCTACTTTAACTTCCCTAAATTTGCTCGCAATCTCTTAACTTGATGCTTATGCTTTTTTGAATATTCCCAAGTGCTGCCAAGCTTTTGGCCCAATATTAATTCGGCTATTGATTTTGTCTTTCAGTGCTCAGGGAAATCTTACTTCGGTTAGCTATAGAATTTTTGATTTTACTGAAAAAACATTCCCGTTCTTTATAAATATGCTTATCATAGAAGCTCTTCACTTTTCGATGGAATCACAACTTCACATCTTTTGCTCTCAAACAAAAGCATATATCCTTTATCAGCCACTATAGTGGAGTTATAGATATTTTTCATTAACTTGTGTAATTTCATTCCTCTGGCCAGGAGTAAGTATAAATTTTAAAGGATTTCCCAATGCATCAACAAATGCATGAATTTTAGTAGTAAAGCCACCTTTATTCCTTCCTAAGAGCTTTGGAATCCTTTTTGTATCAGGCAGAGCAAGCATGAGCTCGAACTATCGTTCCATCGATTACCGCAACTTCTAAATCTGGATTTTGTTGCATATATTTTTGCCAAAACTTCCTTTTCACACCGCCTTTTAAACCTCCTATGTATACTCCTGTAATTGCCGTAAATTTCTGGCAAAAGACGCCACTTACAGCCACTCCTAACCATATACCAAACCGCTTCCATAAATATTCTCAACCTCTTCTCATTTTTGCTGTGTATTCCTTTGACTCCCTTTAAGAATTCAAAAGTTTGTTCCCATTTTCTTTTTTCTATGTAATATTCCATTGATAGTTTCTCTATATTATTCACGGTCTCTTTTTCCTTATTTCTCCTACTTTTTCTTTACTTTATTTTCTCACAGTATATTTTGTTTACAGAATCTACGAGTGCAAGCGTTTATGAGTCAGAGGATAAGTCATATAATATTTACTCGGTCTTAATACTTTGAATTTATATTTGAGTAAACGATAAACAGTAATTGGTATGAGTGATCTATTTAAAAGTGACAATTATGATAAAAATCTCAATTCTTTGATAAGAGTCATAAAGCTGAAGGATACAAAAAAAATTAATGAACAATATGATGAAACACTGAAAGATTTATCTCAAGCTCTGAAGAATTTTACAAACAACGCAAAAGATGTAGCTAAGTTTGTTATATATAGTGACTTGAATAATTATGTAGAACCTTTGAGCACAAAGCCACTCGGTTTTGTTGAAACATTAAAGAGAATATTAGATAGAGTCTCGGGAAAAGATATTCCAACTAAGGATAATGACATAAAAAATTTTGTTGGTGATGAATTATCAGGTTTCACTATAGAAAAAGCAGCCGAGTACTCAAATATTTTAAGTACAATGAATCTATTTAAGAAAGGACTTAAAGAAATTTTAGATTCGAAGCAGAGTGGAAAAAACAATAAAGAACATAAATCATACGAAGTAAGCACGGAAAATAAAACGACATCAAAGCAGAAGGAAGATACTCCTAAGCTGCAAGAAGGAAAACAGCCGGTAGGAAAATTAGTTATGAAGAGAATAAAACGGCCAACAACAGCACCTCCGCCACCTCCTACTGCCTCAAAAAAGGTACACTTTAAACCAGAAATAGAGAATGTATCTCCTGAAGATTCAGGCTATGAAAGTTCATTAAGTGAAGAGTCTGGACATGAGGAAATATCAAATTATCAAGAGAAAAGTAGTAAATCTTCAACAAAAGATTCGGAAGACTCAAAGTTAGCTAAAAAGGAGCCAACTCACAAAACGAAACCTAAGAAAAATGCAGGAACAAGAAGAGGATATAAAAAGAGAAAGGCTCCAGAGCCACCAGCGCTAAACGCTACCAATCAAGAAATTAGGCAAGAAACTAAAGAAGATAAATCTGAAATACTGTCAAATCCTAAAAGGCTAGATATTGTTGATCAACAAGTGAGCACGAAACCAATAATAGTAGGAGTGACTTCGCAAAAATCAGCTGAAAGTAAACCAATCCTGAAAAAATCTGCTGATAAAGCAGCATCAGAAGTAAAAGCGGTTATTATAAAAGAAAAAGTAAATAGCAAGAAGGACGGTAGAGTAAAGTCAATAGTAGGAAAATTTGAGCAAAATCAAGTTGCTAAGAGCAAAGCCACCCCTGCAACACAAGCAGATATCGGTATGAAGAAAGATCCTGCACCATCGCAAGAAACTGCCTCCCAATCTCACTCATTTCCGGTAGGAAATAAAAGATCTAAAATGAACCCCATAACAGCAAAGTCCGATTCTAAACTTCCGGTTAGTAAAAAACCTCTTCTCACTCATGTTAGTGTAAAGAAAATAGCTGCACGATTTGAAAGCCATGGGAAGAAATAGTTGTAACCTATTGAACAAACCCTATAATATCCTTGATCTTTTTTATATTGTTATTTGCAATCTCTGCTGCTTTTTCTGTACCTTCTTTTAATATTTTATGTAAATGGAGCTGATCCCTCAAAAGACCGTTCAACTTCTCACGTATGGGTGATATAACACTGATGATTAAGTCAGCTAACTCTTTTTTAAAGTTCTTTATGTCATGTTTATCCACTTTTTTACACACTTTTTCTACATTTAAATCACTAAGCACTGAATAAATATTTATCAAATTGCTTATTTCTGGACGACATTTTAAAGTAGAAAAATCAAAGCCTAGAATTGAATCTGTTTTTGCTTTTTCTATTTTTTTGACAATTAAGTCATCTGTATCGTCAAGGTTAATGCACGAATATTCTGAAGGGTCAGATTTACTCATTTTGCTTGCTCCATCTCTTAAGCTCATTATTCTTGATGTGCAATCCAAAGTTAAGATTTCAGGTATGATGAAATGACTACATTTATAATGATTGTTAAAAGCTGATGCAATATCACGTGCAAGTTCTAAATGCTGTTTTTGATCATCGCCAACAGGAACATATTTAGTTTGATACAGCAATATATCCGCAGCCATAAGTACTGGGTAGCTATATAACCCAAGAGAAGCTTTTTGTCTATCGCTTCCAGCCTTATCTTTAAATTGAGTCATACGATTAAGCCAACCAATTGGTGTATAGCACCCTAGCAGCCAGCCCAATTCTGCATGACCACTAACTGCGGATTGATTGAAAATAATCGACTTTTCCGGATCTATTCCACATGCAATATAAGTTGCTGCTGCTTTAAAAATATTATTTTTTAATTCATTTGCGGGAAGCTTATTTGCTGTGATTGCATGCAGATCAACAACACAAAAAAGAGATTTATATTTGTTCTGCAAGCCTATCCACTGCTTAATTGCACCAAGATAATTGCCCAAGTGTAATACTCCACTTGGCTGAATACCTGAGAAGACAACTTCTTCCATACCTTGAGTGTTTTATTAGTTACTTTCGCAATCAGCAGATTTTTTAGAAAGAATAACCATTGCAGGACGAAGCAACCTATTTTTAATGGTATAACCAGTTTGTAGTACTTCTACAATAGTGCCAGGCTCTTTTTCATTATCTTCTTTTTCCACAACAGCTTGATGTAAATTGCTGTCAAAAGAGTTACCTATTGGATCTATTTCTTCTATTCCATGTTTTTTTAGATCACTCACAATCTTTTGGTGCGCCACTTTTATTCCTTCATGAATAGGATCATCATCTTTCAAGTTTTCCATTGCTTTTTTTAAATTGTCACAAGAGTCGATCATATCACGTGCAAATTTTGTGACTGCATAATCACTTGCATCGCTAATTTGCTTTTGCATTATACGTTTAACGTTTTCATTATCCGCAACAGCGCGACGTAAATGATCTTCAAGCTGAACTGCACGTTCTTTTAATATATTAAGCTCTTCACTTAAATCACCTGTTTGCTGATCTTTTTGATCATCCCCTTTTCGTTTACTGACCATATCTGCAAATTTCTTTTTTTTCTCTTTATTACTATCTGACATATCATTCACCCTTACAAACTTAATAAATATATAACAATCAATCTAAAAATATCAAGCGTTAGCTATCCTTGTCTTTCTATGCTTGCATTTAAAAAGTCAATCAAAGCAGTTTTATAAAGAGAATCAGAAAAAGTATCAATATTACTTTGCGCCATATTAATATAGTGTTTAGCTTCTTCCATAGAAACATGAATGGTATTATGATGATTAATATATTGTAATGCTTGGTCAAAATTGTGTCTAGCTGAAGAAAAAGATTTCTCCCAGAATTTTTGTTCTGATGGGCTGCCTTTTTCATATGCTATAATAGAAGGTAAAGTAACTTTACCTTCAAAGAAATCTTTTCCAAGTTGCTTTCCTAAAGTGCATTGATTAGCAGTATAATCTAGCACGTCATCAATTATTTGGAATGCCATGCCAAAATTAAACCCGAAATTCCTTAGCCTCTCTGTTTCATCACTTGTGGCTCCAGATACTACTGATGCAGCCTCGCAGCATGCAGAAAATAAAGATGCTGTCTTTTCTCCAATGATATTAAAATAATTTTTCCTAATTGTGTTAGGGTCAAAACGCGTTGTCATCTGCTTTATCTCACCCTTGACAAGCAAATTAGATGCCTTAGATAAAATAGAGAGAACACTTAAATTCCCACATTCTATAAGCCACCTAAATGCTAAGGTCAATAATAGATCACCAACTAAAATGCTTGATTTATTCCCCCAAATTTTATTTGCTGTTGCAACTCCATGGCGTGCCTTACTTTCATCAAGCACATCATCATGAAGTAAAGTAGCGTTGTGTATAAATTCTACCGATGCAGCAATGTTGACCCTACTCTCTCCAGAGTAATTCAGCATTTTACATATAATAAAAATGAGCTTAGGCCTTATCTTTTTTCCTCCTGAATTAATAAGATGAGATGTAATATCGGTAGCAAGCTTAGTACCTTCATCATTGACATTTTTGAAGATAAAGTCATTCATAGCCAATAAATCAGAAGATACAATATCATCTAATTTACTACTTTTTGTTAAATCAGTGTTTAGCATTTAAGAGGACTTATGCTTCTTGCCCTTGTACTTTCTCAACTTTTTTCTTTTCTATTTTTTTCGATTCTGTTTCTAAATCTACTATGCCTTTTTTAATGAACCACATTACCCTTTCAGTTGCTTGCGCTCCTACACTTAGCCAATGTTTTAATCTATCAGCTTTTACCACAACACGATTTTTATTGTCTTTTGGCAACATTGGATCATATTGTCCTATTCTCTCAATAAAGCGCCCATCTCTTGGTGCTCGTGAGTCGGCTACAACTATCCTATAAAAAGGACGTTTCTTTGCCCCAAACCTTGCTAACCTTATTTTAACTGCCATGTCAACCTTTATTCATATATTAATTACAATTTAAATACAATAAACAGCTCAAGTCAAACTAATTGTACCTCTTTTACCTAAAAATACAATATAGCCCCTCCAATCACTCATAAAAGGAAGATAATAAACTTTTTTATATATCATCAATCATAGCATGATTAACTTCTACTCTATACTTTGATTTTAGATAGCTAATTAACTGTTCCTTTAGCGATATCATCACACGTTTTCCGGTGTCAAGCATGTTTAATTTACCATTTGATGAATGCATTTCTTTTAGAACGCCTATTATAATTTCATTATTGTATTGAATAGGATCTGTTACCGAATTAGTTGTTTTCATATTGAAAATTTCTTCTATGAAAGAAAAAGGGTAGTTTTGTTCATTGCGTTGTATTTGCTGGCCTTTAACCAATTTTATACCTTGAATTTCTTCCAAATCTGTCTTTTCTCTTAGTTGAACTGCTACTTCTTGTCCCATTTTAAACATTTTTTCTTTTATAAATTCACTACGCCAAAGCTTTATGGCTGATTCCCTACTTTCTTCAAAACTTTGTAATTTAGGAGGAATAATATCAGTGATTTTTACACCAACAACAGTATCTCCAACACCCTTAAAATAACTCTTCTGATCTTTCTCGCGTGAAAAAATGAAAGAAATGAAATCACTGAAATTTCCTACTTCATTACCACTTTGGTCTTTTCCACTAGCATCTACTGGACCAATGGTTTGTATAGGTAAATTGTAATTATTGGAGATTTCTTCAATCGTTGCACCATTGTATATCTTATAATTCACTTGATTTTTGAAATCATTGACTTTTTCAAAAGACTTTTGATTGGTTAAAACTGACCTTATGTCTTTTTTTAAATCAACCAAGTCTTCATCAGAGATTTGATGTATGCTTTCTACCTTTATTACGTGCCATCCAAAATTGCTTGTTAAAACTTCACTTACTTCACCTGTTTTGAGAGCAAATACCTTTTCTCTCATATTTTCAGGTAAGAAATCCTTAGTTATATTATTTACTCTGGTTTCTTCAAGTTTTACTTTACTGAACTCTTCTATTATGTCTTCAAAGCTTGCTTTACTTTCTTCAAGCGCTCTTCTTGCTATTTCAGCTTTTTCTTTGGTAGGAAATATCACATTGAATATGTCTCTTTGATTTTTAAGTTCCTGATGTTCTATTATACTATCAACCTCTTCATCTGAAATTCTGATTTGATCTGCAAAATATTTTTGATCCAGAGAAATGTATTGCGCAGTTCGATACTCAGGGTAATAAAAATTGGACTTATTTCTTTCATACAAATCAAGTAAGGCTTGATCATCTGGTTCAGGAACGTCTGTAATTGCATCCTCAGTTATTTTAACAATATCAACTACTCTAGTTTGGTAGCGATTTTTGTATATCTGCTCATCAACACTCTCACCAAAAGTTATCGGATAATTATCTTTAAATAACGAAGTCATGAACATCATTGCAGGCAGGATTTTCTCTAGTTTTTCTATATATTCCTTTTCTGTTATATGTAGGCTATTTAGAGTTTGATGGAATTTATTATGGTCAAATTCGCCTTTATCATCTTGAAAGTATTTGGTATTTTTAATATGGCTTTTTATAGATTCTTCTCCAACTGTTAATCCAAGTTCGCTAATTAGGTTAAATAATAGTTTTTGCTCTATAAGCGCGTTAAGTAAATCATATTTTAGCTTTTTTACTTGTCCTTTACTTATATCAGATCCAGAAATTTGCTTTTCATAATTTTGATATAGTAATTTATATTCATCTGATGTTATCACTTCCTTTCCTACTTTAGCTAATTCTTTCCTTTCATCATCATTTGATAAAAGATTGCCAATCCCCATAAAGATTAATAAGCAAACTAAAAGGAGAACGATTGCCTTGGTAAAAAAATTTCTAATACTCATTGTAAACTCAGTTAACTAACACTTAAATTTAGAATAGCAATAATTTAATCTTTGTAAATCTATTAACAAATTAGCTAATATGTGTAATATTGCAGTATATTAAATTAAATGGGAGCTTATATTAACCTCAGAGCCTGTTCATAATCTTTTCAGAAGCAAAGCAGCGAAAGCAAGAACGACCATTTGCAGGCTAGTGTTGAGTTTCCGCTCGCAATTTTTCCACAATCGCCTACATTTTTGCAACCAAGCAAAAGATCTCTCAACAACCCATCTTTTCGGCAATACGACAAAGGTGTGTAATTCGTTTCGCTTTATTACTTCAACGGTAGCGCCAATAGTTGCTTTTATTTGTGTTGCAAAATTTTCTCCTGTGTAGCCAGCATCAACTAGTATATTTTTAACTTCAGATAGGTTTTCTTTAGCATTTTTAACCATTCTCACAGCGCTACTACGATCAGTTATTTCTGCCGTTGTTATATAAATTGCGTGGGGTAAACCTTGCGTATCTAACGCAATATGGCGTTTTATTCCTGAAACTTTTTGCCTGCATCATAGCCTTTTTCTTCAGCAGTATCTGCATTTTTTACGCTTTGTGCATCAATTATGCAGAAGCTGGTTTTTTCTTTCCGACCATTGTTTTGTCGGACCACGCCAACTATTTTTTTTAATACCAGCTCCAGAACACTTTCTTTATTTGCATCTGCTTTTTCACTCCACTTCTTAAAATAGTCGTAACAATTCCGCCATTTTGGAAACTCTTTTGGTAACATTCTCCACTGGCAGCCACTTTTTAAGACGTATAATACTCCACAAAATACATCATATAAATCAAGTGTTCTTGGCTTTGTTCTCTTCCTGCAAGACTCCAGATCTGCTACAATAATCTCAAACTTTTCTCGACTTATATCACTTGGATATAAATTTCGCATATCCTACTTTATATACTTTATCCTCTCATTCTATCCTTTTTTTGAGATCACGTACAGGTTCTAAGGGATGAGAAATATAAACTAAAAAGCCATTGGATGACAAAGTTAATGCTTTTTTAGTTTTAATGGTTTATATTTTATTTCTATAACAGTAAAGGAACATTAAAATGGGAGATGTTTTTTCAATGTCAATGGAATCTTCTAAAGACAATAAAGATAGAAATGAACAATTTCTCATGCAAGTAGCTGCTTGGTTGGTTGATAACACTAGCTTAACTTTTGATCAAATAGCACAATGTTGCAAGTTATCCCTTGAAAAAGTACAAGACATAGCTGATGAGGAAATAGAAGTTGAAAAGTATGACCCTATTATTTCTGAAATAATTACTGAAAAAGAAATCGATGATTGCAAAAAAAATCCAAATCGTGTACCAAATTTGATTATAAAAAATATAAAAAAAAGGGCAAAGACGGTTAGCATTCTTGGCTTTCCTTCTACAGCAAGGCGTAGAAATAAACCTAATGCAATTTGTTATTTGGTAAGAAAATTTCCTATCTTGAACAATAATGTTATAGCTAAGCTAGTTAGTACAACAAATTACACAGTTAAGCAGGTAAGAGATAGATCTCATCATAACATGCTCAATATCAAACCTCAAGATCCTGTACTACTTGGTTTATGTAGCCAGGAAAATTTAGAAGTGGAAGTAGAAAGAGCGGAAATAGAAGAAGAGAAGAAACAAAGATTAAAAAATATAAATAATAGCTATTGATGATTCTCAAATTCTTGTACTTTGTTAATATTAAATTGACTTGACTTGTTAGTTTTTATCAGTATAATGTAAGTAAAGTATCTAGTTTAATAATAATTAAGTCTAAATACGCACTAAAAACTAGCTCAGCCTAATTTATTGTTTTATATTCACATTTTAGGTTAGTAAGCATCAATTAAAATTTTTGGAGGATTATGACAACAATCAATGAAGATGTCTTAGCAAAAGAAGAGGTTGTAGGTCAACCTGAAAAAAGCGAACAAATTCATAATGCTGACGCAGTAAAACAAATGACCAGTGAAGGTGCTGAAAAAAACAAGAAAACATTGGACCTGAGCGAATTGAAAGAAAAAACAGCAGAAGAATTGTTAGAGCTAGCTGAAGAAAGAAAAATTTCAACTAGTGGTAAAGGCAATGGCAGGATGCTAAAACAGGAAATGATATTCAGTTTAATGAAGAAAATGAGTGAAGAAGGAGGCATAACCACAGGAAGTGGAGTAGTGGAAACATTGCCTGAGGGTTTTGGCTTCTTACGTTCATCAAGTGCAAATTATGCTCCAAGTACCGATGATGTTTATATTTCCAATGGCCAAATAAGGAAGTTTAATTTACGTACAGGAGATATGGTATGTGGAGAAATAAGGCCACCTGGTGATAAAGAAAGATATTTTACTTTAACTAAGGTTCAAAGTATAAACTCTACTGAAATCAGTGAATTAAGAAAGTACGTCCATTTTGATAATTTGCTTCCGCTTTATCCTGAAAAAAGCCTCATCCTTGAAAACAACAGTAGCGGAAATAATAAAAAAGATATAAACATGCGTGCTGTAGATATAGTTACACCTCTTGGAAAAGGACAAAGAGCATTGATAGTTGCTCCACCTCGTACAGGAAAAACGATATTGCTTCAGCAAATGGCTCACTCTATAGCTACAAATTATCCTGAAATAGAACTAATAGTATTACTTATAGATGAAAGACCCGAAGAGGTGACAGATATGATACGCTCTGTAAAGGGTGAAGTGGTAAGCTCTACATTTGATGAACCTGCCTACCGTCATGTCCAACTTGCTGAAATAGTAATAGAAAAAGCTAAAAGAATGGTTGAACACAAAAAAGATGTAGTGATTTTGCTTGATTCTATAACTCGTCTTGCACGTGCTTATAATGCAGTCATTCCTTCGTCTGGAAAGGTTCTAACCGGCGGTGTAGATTCAAATGCGCTGCAAAGACCAAAACGCTTTTTTGGAGCAGCTCGTAATATTGAAAATGGTGGTTCTTTGACAATCATCGCTACAGCCCTTATAGAAACTGGTTCAAAAATGGATGATGTTATTTTTGAAGAGTTTAAAGGCACAGGTAATGCTGAAATTATACTAGATAGAAAACTTGCTGATAAACGTATATTCCCTGCTATTGATATTACAAAATCCGGAACAAGGAAGGAAGAGCTATTAGTTGATAAGGCCATACTAAATAAAATATGGGTATTGCGTAGGATACTTAATCCTATGGGGTCTGTTGAAGCAATGGAGTTTTTACGTGACAAACTACTTTTAACAAAGAGCAATGCTGACTTTTTTAACTCCATGAATCACTAAAAGTAAGCCAATTCTGATGGAGCAAAAAAGCTATGTTTATACAATTGTGTACCAGTGTTGAAATGACACCCTCAGAAGGAGATTGTATCTACTCTGAATCAGATGATAAATTAGATGCTTGGTAAGCGTAATTTGGAGCTTCCTGTGTAATGATTATATCATGAGCATGACTTTCTCTTAACCCTGATGAAGTAATAGTGACAAATTTGCAGTTTTTTTTCATCTCTTCTATATTACGGTTGCCAGTGTAACCCATTGCAGCTTGCAACCCACCAATTAACTGACAGATCACTCCTGAAGCTGGACCTTTAAAAGGAACTCTTGCTTCTACTCCTTGTGGGACTAAATCAAGTTTTGAATCTTGAAAATAACGGCTAGCTGACCCTCGTTTCATTGCACTAATAGATCCCATTCCTCGATATTCCTTATATGCTCTACCCTTATACATGATAATCTCACCTGGGCTTTCCTCAGTACCAGCAAAGATTGAACCTATCATCACAGTATCAGCACCAGCTGCAATAGCTTTTGCAACATCTCCCGAATATTTTATTCCACCATCAGCAATTAGTCTGACGTTTTTTGCTCTACACACCTCTGCAACATTCTTGATTGCAGAGAATTGCGGCATACCAACACCTGTAACTATTCTGGTAGTACAAATTGATCCTGGCCCTATTCCAACCTTTACTGCATCAACACCAGCATCAATTAACGCTTCAGCAGCCTCCTTTGTTGTAATATTTCCGCCGATTAATTGCGTATTCGGATACATCTTTTTTATTTCCTTAATGGTGCTGATAACGTTCTCGGAATGACCGTGAGCGGTATCTACAATAACCACATCAACTTCCTCTCCGATCAAAGCTTCACATCTTTCTATACCGTCTTTTTTACCAGTACCAATTGCAGCGGCAACTCTGAGTCGACCTTTACTGTCTTTACATGAATTTGGATATCTATTGTATTTTTCGATGTCTTTAACTGTGATTAGACCTATGCAACAAGAATTTTCATCAACAACCAAAAGCTTCTCTATTCTATTTGCATGCAACAATTTCATTGCTGAGGCGCTGTTTACTGCCTGCTCTCGAACTGTTACTAACTTATCTTTTGTCATTACCTCGGAAACTTTTATATTCATGTTCTGGTCTTCAATAAACCTCACATCTCGATTAGTTAAAATTCCCACTAACTTGCGTTGATCAACTACAGGAATTCCGGAATAATTATACTCTCTCATTAATGAAACTGCTTCTGCAACCGTTTTATCTGGGGAAATTGTAACTGGGTTATACACGATCCAGCTTTCATATTTTTTCACCCTTCTTACTTCTAACACTTGTTCATCTATTGATAAATTCTTATGTATGCAACCTATTCCACCATGTTGGGCAATAGCTATTGCAAAACCTGATCCAGTGACAGTGTCCATTGCAGAGGATATGAGAGGGATATTTAGTTCTATATTATTTGTTAGATAAGTTCTTGTGTCTGCATCACGAGGCAATACATCAGAATAGGCCGGTAAGAGAAGTACATCGTCAAACGAATAACAAGCTTCCATTTTTTTCATATGCTTTATTTAAAGCTTATACGCCAATTAATGAAATTGCAATAGAGCTTTTGCAAAATTAGCCTGGCTACAGCTATTTTTAGATCAAAATAGGATAGAAGAGGTATGTAGCTACTAATATATTTATCGCAAAATTACATTATTTGCTAGCAAACAGAACTGCTCAATAGTTAAGCTTTCTGGACGTTCGTCTCCACTCAGTTTAGCATTCTCAAGAGTAGTTGAGACATCACTAGTTATACTTTGCAAGCTATTTCTCAGCATCTTTCTTCTTTGAGCGAACACAGCACGTGTTAGCTTTGTTAAGGTTTCTAAATTTACTGCAAATCTTGGAGTGGGTAAAGGTTTTACTGTAATTACTGAAGAATATACTTTTGGTCTTGGAAAAAATTCCTTAGGTTCAATATCAAATTCCTTTTTTATGTCGCATAGTAACTGGCTTAGCACTGATAGGGAACCATAATCTTTAGAACTAGGTTCTGCTGTAATACGCTCTGCTACCTCCTTTTGGAACATTAACGTCAAACTCGTAAAAAATTTTATATTATTTAACCACTTTAAAAATAATGCTACTGAGATATTGTAAGGCAAGTTAGCAATGACTTTGACTGGACATTCTACCAGCTCTTTTTCTACAACATTAAGTGCATCCGCTTCTATAATTCTATATTTTCCCTGATGCTCATTTAGCAATTGTTCGTGATGTTTCACTAAATTACTATCTTTTTCTATAGAAAGTAGAAACTTTGGATTATACGCTAATATTTCTCTTGTTAACGCACCATACCCAGGACCAATTTCAATAACATTAAAATCTTTCAGGCTACCAGCTAAGGCAACTATTCTTTTTGTTATCTCATTCGATAAAATAAAATTTTGCCCTAGACTCTTTTTTGGCTTCAGTGAAAATTTTTTCATATGATCTTAGTATGCAGTATTTTAAAAATTAGTTGACGAAAATTCATCAATAATTGTATATTGTTAGTGTATTTAATGCCGGCTTAGCTCAATTGGTAGAGCAACTGACTTGTAATCAGTAGGTTGTCAGTTCAAGTCCGACAGCCGGCACTCTTATCCATACAAGTAAAGTTGATGTCCTTTTTAATAGTAGCAAATTGGAAAATGAATGGAACACGTTCTTCATTTGTTGACTTTATAGGCAAACTTAACAACAAGAGCAACGAAATTACCTCTAAATTAGTAATTTGCCCTCCTTTTACATCATTTCCAAGCAGTATAGAGTTGAACAATAATATTAAAATAGGAGGACAGAATTGCCATCATAAAGAGTTCGGTTCTTACACAGGTGAAATTAGTGCAGGAATGTTGAAGGAACTAGGATGTAGTTACGTAATACTTGGGCATTCTGAAAGGGCTCATGAAAAAGATAGTGAAATAAAACTCAAATCGAAAACAGCAATAGAATCAGGATTACACCCAATCATCTGTGTAGGTGAAAATTTAGAAGATTATAAAAATAAAAAAACAAAAGAAGTAATAGAATATCAATGCAAAAACCGTTTGCCAACACAAGGTGAATATACCATAGCATACGAACCGATATGGGCAATAGGAACAGGAAATGTGCCAAATAATGACGCAATTGCTGAGGTGATAGAGATAATAAAATTTTGTACTGGTAAAAAACACATTATATATGGTGGCTCAGTCAGCTCAGAAAATATAGAAAACTTGCTCAGTATTCCAAATTTATTAGGAGTTTTAATTGGTAGTGCAAGCTTAGATTTTGATCACTTTTATAAAGTTATACAACAAGTCGAGAAAAAATTTTCTCTTATCAATTCTAAAAGTAGATAAAAGGGAATTACTTACTATAGGAATAGGGCTATCACGGGCGTCTCAGCAGATTCCGCTAACGCGTATCCCTCGTCATAACGTCACGGTATCCGCTAACACGTAGCGAGATGTCGGTTGTCAGAGTGACACTGGGATCCAGAAGACTTAATTTCAACCAAATAATAAAGGCTGGATTCCAGCGTCGCGCGCTGGAATGACATCTTTCTTGGTGAACTCAAATCACAATGTTCGTACGGTTGTGGGCTTATAGCTTAGAAAATTAACGATATTTTATTTCCCGGTGAACGCTCTATTTTGTTTTCCAACTCTAGTTCCAAAAGAGCCATTAGAGCTATGTTGGTAGAAAGTCCACTTGCTAATATAAGTTCATCTATATCAACAGGTACAGAGTTAATATGATCAACTATAACAGATTTTGCCTGTTGTAATTTTTCTTGTTTTTGGTCAGCAACGGTATCAAATAGACTTTTTTGCTGAAGAGGCAAACTAAATCTCACGCTCTCTATTATATCATCAGCTGATTCAACAAGTTTAGCGCCGTTTTTAATTAGATAATTGCTACCACTACAGCGTGAATCTAGAGGGAAACCAGAAACTGCAAATACCTCTCTTCCTTGATTTAAAGCAAAATCTGCTGTTATTAGAGAGCCAGAACGTCTCGATGCTTCAATCACTACAACACCCAGCGATAGACCAGATATAATTCGATTCCTTTGAGGAAAATACTGAGGCTTTGGTTTAGTAGCAAATGGAAGCTCAGTAATTACTAATCCGCCACTTTCAGTGATTCTTTTGTATAGATCAAGATTTTCTCTTGGGTATACTACGTCAATTCCGCTTGCTGTGACAGCAATGGTTGGGTGATTTTTGTATATTACACTGTTTGCTGCAGTATCGATCCCCCTTGCAAGTCCAGAAACGATAATAAAACCAGCTTCGCTTAAATCAAGTGCTAACTTATTGGCAAAATTTCTTCCATTCATTGAAGAATTACGTCCACCGATTATTGCAATTATCTCACGGCTTAATAATGAGACATCACCAAGTGTAGTTATTACAGGAGGACAACCAGAGATATTCCTTAAAATGTCAGGATAATCTGGATCACATGCTGGTATTATTTTGGCTCCAATTTTTTCTGCATTCTTAATTTCTTCTTGTACATTTTTAATTCCATAATCCTTGTTAGTCAACTTACTAAGATATTTAAGCACTTCATCTAGTGAGCCACATGCTCTTAGTATACTAAAAAACTTTACTGGTCCCACAGTCCTAGCCAAGCTTAGCCATATTTCTAATTCTTCGTTATTTAATTTATTTATCTTCATAAAAGGCTTGAATTTCTTATCAATTTAGTGTACCCAAGATAATTCAAATATACAGTATTTTATGGCGCATTTTGTTACAGATAAATGCATAAAATGTAAATATACAGACTGTGTAGAAGTATGTCCCGTTGACTGCTTTTATGAAGGTAAAAATATGCTCGTGATTAACCCAGATGAATGTATTGATTGTGGAGTGTGTATACCTGAGTGCCCAGTAGATGCAATTGTAACTGATGATTCCATAAAAGATATTCTAGAGCTAGATGAAGGCTTACTAAATAATGAACAAAAAATCTTTAAATCATTTTACAACATAAATGTAGAATATTCGCAAAAGTGGCCAAATATCACAGCTAAAAAGCAACCCCTAGATACAGCAGAAGAGTATAAAGAAAAAAAGGATAAAACAGCTTATTTTGATGAAAATTTAGGGTAATATTAACAAAGAAAAAAAGATCAGACTTCTTGCATAACCATATGAAAAATTACCAACTCACTCTTTTTTGTCATTACAGGGCGTAACGCACAATCGTACGAACATCGTAGTTTGAGTCCACCAAGAAAGATGTCATTCCAGTGCTTGACACTGGTTTTCATCCAAAAGGGCAGTGCCTCTATGATGTCATCCCAGTGCTTGACACTGGGATCTAGCAAGCTTTGCTTGCAAATAAGTCTAATACGCGTCGCGTTTTATGCCAAAACACAATTGGAGTGACATGCAAAATAGATCCCAGTGTCAAGCACTGGGATGACAAAAAAAGGAGCACTGGGATGACACCATTTGTTGTATCTTAACAAAACAAACGTTCGTACAGTTGTGCATAGGATAGAGCTATAGAATTTTTCAAAGTGTTTTTTCTATTGAAGATAAAAGTATCTTTTATATATGATATATAGCAAAATATTAGGGTGCTTATGGTTCCAACTATAGCAATTTTAAGTGGTGGATTTTCTTGCGAAAGAGAAATATCGCTTATGAGCGGAAAAGCAGTAAAGAAGGCGCTTGATAGCCTTTCATATAATGCAATAGAAATAGATGTTGATAGCAACATTGCTCAAAAGCTTAAAAAAACTAATCCCGCTCTTGCTTTTATTGCTCTACATGGACCTTATGGTGAAGATGGCTGTATTCAAGGTTTACTGGAGGTTTTAGGTATAAAATATACACACTCCGGAGTTATGGCTTCGGCTATTGCTATGAATAAAGTGATGTCAAAGCATATATTCCATTCTCTTAATATCGACACTCCAAGAGGTTATGTAATTAGTCGAGAAGATGTGCTAAAAAATAATATTAAAGTTGATTATCCGTACGTCTTAAAACCGATTAACGAAGGCTCAAGCATTGGAGTACACATGATTTTCTCACATGAGGATTACTTAGAGCTGAAAAATAACAGTTCTACTATAATGGAAAAGATGATCATAGAAGAATACATACCGGGTATAGAGTTACATACTGCTGTGTTGCTGAATGAAGCAATTGGCACTATGGAAATACGACCAAAAAATAAATTCTATGATTATGAAGCAAAGTATACAGATGGATTTGCAGAACATATATTTCCTGCTAAAATTCCTGACAACATATATAGAATGACCTTGGAACACGCACTAAAAGTTCATCAATTTTTAGGATGCAAAACTGTTTCCCGCTCAGACTTCCGTTATAATCCCCAAAATAACACTTTAAAAATGCTTGAGATTAATACACATCCTGGCTTTACTGAATTATCGTTAGTACCAGAAATTGCAAAATTGACAAAAGGAATTGATTTTAATGAATTAATTAAAATTATTGTCAAAGACAGTTTACACCACAAGAATATTAGAGATCAAGTCGATGTTGAACAATGTTACTAGAAGCCAAAGGAGTTTTTTGCGCAAGTGTGCTTTCATGATTATAACTGCACTTTTCCTTACACTAGTACTTTATAGTTCACTTGATAAAATAACAAATCGATTCAATTACTACTTTACTTGGTGTAACGATCGCTTATCGAGCTTATTAATTAGCAATGGATTTTCAATGGACAAAGTAACCGTTACTGGAAACAAATTTACAAATGAACAGGACATTCTAAGTTTAGTAGATAGAACACAACCTATCATGTATGTATCACTCTCAAAACTAACAGATAATATACAATCTGTAAGCGAATGGATAAAACATGTAAGAATTTATAGGATTTTACCCAACACCTTACGCATTGATGTAAATGAACACAAACCTTTTGCTCTTTGGAAAGATGATAACAGAACTTCAGTAATTGACTCTGAAGGTAAAGTAATCGTAGATGATTACCAGATAGATAACCTTGTTATAATCAAAGGACAAAATTCGTTATCAAGCCTAAAATTCATTAAAGATATACTAGAGAGGAAAACTCAATTAAGTGATCATATTTCTTCTTGTGTTTATGTAGGCAATAGAAGATGGAATATCATACTCGATGACAGTGTCACAGTAAAATTGCCTGAAGATAATCCTTATAGCGCATGGGATTATTTAAGCCACTTGCAAAATACAACCGACTTTACTTTTAGCAATTGGAGCATAATTGATATGCGTGTTGCTGATAAAATTTTTGTAAAAAGGTAGAGCTTCTTTCCTTGTCATTCAAGTAGAACTTTCTCTGTCATCCGAGTAGCTTGAAAGTGGAATNGGTTTTTGCAGAATATACAGCAAATTATATTAGCTGAACAAAAAATCAAGGAAAATGGCCTTCCTGGAACTGCATATGAAATGTTAGAGCTGAAAAAAATGGGATTTTCAGATGCAAGGTTGGCAAAGTTAAGCAATAAGAAAGTAGAGCAAATTGAAGCAATAAGGAAAAGGTTTGGTACTAAACAAGTTTATAAACGTGTAGACACCTGTGCAGCTGAATTTGAATCGAGCACTGCTTATATGTATGGCTGCTATGAGGGTGATGTTGAAAATAAAACGGAATGTGAGGCGAATATTTCGGATCGAAAAAAAGTTGTCATTTTAGGAAGTGGTCCAAACCGCATTGGTCAGGGTATTGAGTTTGATTATGCATGCGTACATGCAGCTTCTGCCGCCAAAGAAATGGGATATGAAACAATAATGATTAACTGTAATCCAGAAACCGTCTCAACTGACTACGATACCGCTGATCGTTTATATTTCGCCCCACTGATTGCAGAGGATGTGCTTGAAATACTAAGCAAAGAGCAAGAAAATGGCACACTGGTTGGTGTAATAGTTCAAATCGGCGGGCAAACGCCTTTAAAGTTAGCCAAAGTGCTTAACGAGAGAGGTTTCAAAATTCTGGGAACTTCGTTTGATTCTATTGACCTTGCAGAAGATCGCATGAGATTTAAAAATCTTGCTTTGCAACTTAATTTAAAACAACCTGAAAATTCTATCTGCCATTCAGTAGAAGAAGCGTTAACCAACGCAGAAAAGGTGGGGTTTCCACTAGTAGTCAGGCCATCATATGTCCTCGGCGGTCAGTCTATGTCGATTAGACATGATACTCAGAGCTTTAAAGAGTATGTCTTGAATCAAACCAAAATTTTTGAACACGGATCGCTGCTTCTTGATAAATTTTTAGTCAATGCAGTTGAGGTTGACGTTGATGCTGTATGTGATGGGAAAAAAGTTTTCATTGCAGCGGTCATGGAGCACATTGAAGAAGCTGGTATCCACTCTGGCGATTCAACATGCTCAATACCGACAAATACATTGAGTGACGAAGTAATAAAAGAGATCGAGCTCCAAACTGAAAGAATAGCATTAGCATTAAAAGTGAAAGGTCTGATAAACATTCAGTTTGCTGTTCAAGAGAGTGATGTATACATACTTGAAGTGAATTTAAGGGCTAGCCGTACAGTTCCTTTCATTTCCAAGGTAATCAACATTCCTGTTGCAAAGCTTGCCACTCAGGTCATTTTGGGTAAAAATTTGAATCAGGAAAACAAGCCTTTCAATCATTTTGCAGTTAAAGCTGCTGTTTTTCCATTTACCCGCTTTGCAGGAGTTGATACTTTACTTGGTCCTGAAATGAAATCAACAGGAGAAGTGATGGGAATTGACTTATCTTTCGAAGCTGCACTTGCAAAAGTGCACATGGCTGCAGGATACAAGTTACCAACAGAAGGAGCAGCTCTGGTTTCAGTAAAAGATGATGATAAAGAGTGTATATTGCCTGTTGCACGAATGTTGAAAGAACTGAGTTTTGAAATATATGCCACCAAAGGCACAGCTTCGTATCTGAACAATAACGGCATTGCTGCAAAAGCTGTAAATAAAGTGAGAGAAGGCAGACCCCACATAGTTGATATGCTCAAAGATGGAAAAATAAATCTAGTGATTAATACCTCAAAAGGTGTAAAGTCAGTCTCAGACAGCAAAGATATTCGCAGAACTGCTATTTTGCAAAATATAGCTTATAGCACCACAGCTTCTGGAAGTAAAGCGTTAGCGCTTGCAATTCAATATGTAAAGAATAGCAAATTGGAAGTGAAATCATTACAGCAGATACAAAACGTTTAAATATCAAGACTATAATAAATTATTACTTATTTCAAAATGAGGATCTTGTAAGCTAAGGGATAATGTTCAAAAAACTGCGTCAAAGCGAATTTTTAGTTCAACTCAATTTTCAATCTGTGGAGAAAGAAAATGTTGAGCTGAGATATAGTTAATATGTACAGCACTTTTCCTCCACCTTCCTTATAGCACAATATACCAACTTGTACAAGCTGGTAAATGAACCTTTGGTTTTAGTAAATGTCTCCTCGATAGGATTAGTGGAGCCGCCTAACTGGCCCGAAATACTTAAAATAAATTTTCCCAATTGTTTTGCCACGATTTTATGACCAAAGGATATTTTTCACTCCATCAGCTCGAGTAAATAATTTTCAGCAATTTCTCTGCTTGAAGCCTGATATACTTTCTTCAGATCACTTATGAAAGTTTTTGCTGCTTCAGTAAGTTTCTTATCTGATGTACTATACATTTCTGCTTTAGCTATTTATAGCAGCAGGAAAACTTTTTAATACAAGCTATTAGAATATCCTCTACTCCTCTTTCTTTTAGCTCATTTAATACCCCCAACCAGAACTTCTCTTTCAGCCAAATAAAAACCCAATACATCCTTTTTGCCTTCTTGATCTATACCCAATATGTTATACATGCACTTACTTACACAACAACCGTCTTCTTTCACCTTAAAAAATCATGAATACTATCGGATATATTGATTGTAGTGGACGACTACACCATTCATTGATTATAGGTAGTAATTTATCTGTAATTCCAGATATCTCTGCTGCAGATATTTTTTGCCTCAAGTTCAGTTGTTTACCTTTTTTTTTCACTATCTGTGGTTCGCTCTCTATCTCTTGGTGTCAAAAGTTCAAATATTTGTCCTCAAAGTTTTTTCCGTTTCTTCTCTTTCAGTGGGTAAATGGTACCTTCCAGACTCGCTTCCAGTAGCCTTGTTACCATCTCTCCCCATCAATGGTCCCGTATAGATGATAGAATATTTGTTTCTAATTCTTTATAGTCTACCAATCCAGTAGTTCCATTTACTTGACTCATGTCAAATCTCCATTTTTTGTTTCTATTTTATTTTTACTTCTCGCTTTGACGCACTTTTTTAAACGTTCCCTTTAAGTTAGTAATTTATAGATTTTTCTAAAAAAAATAAATGTAACAAGTAAAATGCCAATCTTAAATATTGCTATATTTTACGATAGCTAATTAATTTGGCACGTATGGTTTGTTAAACACTTCCAGGATTACTCACCGCTAAAGACTATATCTTTCTGTATAGTCTTTAAATGCACCTCTATTGGAGTCAAAATGTAGTTTCACACTGCCAATTGGCCCGTTTCTTTGTTTTGCAATGATCAGCTCTGCAATATTTCTAATTTTCTCCATTTTCTCTTGCCACTCTCGATGTTTATTACTTCCTTCATTTGGTTGCTTTCTTAATTCATAATATTCTTCTCTATAGAGGAACATTACTATGTCCGCATCCTGTTCTATGCTTCCTGAATCACGTAAATCAGAAAGTTGTGGTTTTTTATCATCCCTCTGCTCAACAGAACGAGAGAGCTGCGATAGTGCAACAATGGGAATATTTAGTTCCTTTGCAATTGCTTTCAAACCCTGCGTCACTTCTGAAATTTCTTGCACTCTATTTTCACTACTCCTTTTTGTTGTTCCTCGAATTAATTGCAGATAATCGATAAATACTACCTCTACATTGTATAGCTGATATAGCAGTCGTATTCTGGTACGAAGGGCACTAATTGATAGAGCAGGAGTGTCATCTATAATGAAAGGTAATTCAGATAGTCCTGTACTAGCATTAATGAATTCATGTAATTCAAAATCACTAATTCTCCCAGTCATTGCTTTATAATAACCAATACCTGAATCTATGGTAATCAATCTTGCAGTCAATTGCTCTGCTGACATTTCAAGTGAGAAAAACGCTACGTAGTGTTGTTTGTCTGTTCTTTTTTGCAAAATCTTACAAGCATTAAGTGCGATGTTCAGTGCCAATGCTGTCTTCCCCATTGAGGGCCTTGCAGCTATAATTAACAGATCAGATTTCTGCAAACCACCAAGAAGCTGGTTTAGATCTTGAAGTCCGGTTGTAATACCTAGAGCCTCTGGATTATTTTTTAGCTTGCTAATCTTCTCAACCACATCTTTAATTGAACTTGCAAGCTTTATGTATGTTTTCTCACCTTGCTTTTTTACTGCTAAATTGAACAATTTTGTCATTGCTTGCTCAATTTGTACCTGTGCAGGATTTTCGATGTCATAGTTATAACTATCGTCAATTGTCTCTTGTCCGAGCTTGATTAAGCATCTTCTTAAATAAGTATCACGGATTATTCTGGTCAAGCTATAGATATCAAGAGCAATACTTGCCTTCGCTGCAAGCTTTGCTAGGTACTCAACTCCACCACATTCGGCAAATGCTTTATCATTTTCAAAAAACATCTTAAGGCTTAGTTCATTGGCAACTATGCCGTGTTTTCTGGTTTTAGATATCTGGGTAAAAATGCTTTGATGTAGTGGATCGTAGAAATTGTCTGCTGCAATTATATCTTCAACTGCATCACAAATTCTATTATCACGAATCATTGCACCAATGAGCATTTGCTCTGCTTCTAAATTATGTGGCAATTTACATATTTCTTCTCTTGAATTAATAAGGTTAACTAATTCATTCATTTTAAGTTTTTAGAGTAATGATTGATTATTGTAGAATATTCAATCTCGACTTAAAAGAGAAAAAATTTGACTAATCTTGTGTTGCTTATAGCATTAAAATAGGCCCCTGTGGTGGAATGGTAGACACGGCAGACTCAAAATCTGTTGCTTGCAAGAGCATGCTGGTTCAAGTCCGGCCAGGGGCACTCAAACATTGGAAAGTGCTTTATGTTACACAAGTTTTTTAATCGTTCATTTGCCATTCTTTCTTCTATAAATGCTATTCAAAGGATAAAGAAAGATGAAAATGGAATATGTTACGTAACGGGACTTAGACGCTATTTGTCAGTACTGCTTGATTTAATCATCATCGTTTTATTTTTACAGTTTTGCGGTCAGGCCTTAAATCAACTCTTTATGAGCTCGGAGAGCAGTAAAATATTAGGCCAAATTGCTGCAAAATATCAAATGCAGGTGCCACTATCTGCAGAGGAAACAGCAATGCAGAGTAAACTAATAAAGTTACTAGTTCTAAATCAGATAGTTCAATTTATTATGCTTTTTAGTTATGTAGCATATATGTGGATAAGATTTGGCGCTACACCTGGAAAATTCTTACTTGGACTTAGAGTTGTAAATGCACAAACTTTTGAAAAATTGACTCTGAAACAAGCAACAAAGAGGTTTTTTTCCTTCATATTGTCAACTGCACCATTATTCTTGGGTTTCATATGGGCAAGTTTCGATAAACGCTGCCAAACTTGGCACGATAAGATTGCAAATACAGCAGTTGTCACAAACAAAAGTCTTAAGTGTGATAAAATGAACTAAATTCGTTTAAAATAAGAAAATTTTAATAGTTTTATTGATAAATTTGATTAAATGCTTAATTAATGATATACTAAAATAGTAGGTAAAAAATATGCCAAGTATTACTCATGATCAAAGTATGGATTCTATTAGCGATAGTATTGTACATATTGATGATAATGAAATAAAAGAATGCGTAATTGAGGCACTAGAAACATTTAAGAACGAATTAGAAGCTCAAAGTTTTGACCTTAATGGGCTAGGAACTTCTGACCTAGTTAAAGCATGGAAGAAGATAGAAGATTTTAAAGGTGCTGAGTTAAAGGATGCTTCTGACTTTGCTGATCTGATAAAAGGGCAAATTGCAGAATTTGATGAAGAAAAATTATGGAAAATGTGTACCTTTAGCAAAATTTCCTATGGTGATGTGGATAGAAAATTAGAGAAAGGTAAATACAAAACTAAAAGGAAGTTTGAAGAAGAAGGTTATCAGATTATAAGATTTTACGATAATGAACTTATTGAAGATAAATATTGCTCAGATGTTGATTATAAATTAGAGCAACACGATGTTGGCTATGCTTTAACTGGTAAAAATTCATATAATCGAGATGCTGGTTATATTTTTATTAAAGATAACGAAGTAGATATAGCTTACCATGGCACTCGTGATTTAAATGATGTGAAGGAAGATCTGCGTGCTTCTTTAACTAAGTTGCCATTTTTGTCTGGAGATAATTATGTTCACTCTGGTTTTTACTCTCTATTCAAACGTTCTTGGCCCAGCGTACATAAAATATTACAAGGGCATGCTAATGATAAAGGATTAGCAATCAAAGATTTAAAAATCAATGTTACAGGCCATAGCATGGGAGGTGCTCTTGCTAGTATAACTGCTTTATGTCTTAATAAAACAGAAGGTGCTGAAGATGTTCATGTTGCAACTTTTGGCTCTCCAAGAGTGTTCTACAATGGTGCTGCTGAAGTTTACAATGAGTGTCTTGGACATAATACTATTAGAGTAGCTTGTCAATCAGATCCGGTACCATGTTTGCCACATGGTAATGCTGGTATGCACTATAAACATGTAGGTAAACCATTAAAATTAGAAACAGGTAAAACTCTGGAGTATTTAGAACTACACTATCATAAAATCGATACCTATTATAACCTTATTGAGAAAATAGAGCAGGAAAAATTTAAATCGGATAGCGAAGCATCTAAGTATCGTCATATTGCTTATATTTGTGGCCTATTTTACCATGCAGTTTTGTCATATGTTGATGTGGATGATAAGGAATTCTTTGAAGAAGTCAGAGAAGAAAATGAAGGCATTAAGCTTTCTGAGATACCAATTCAACGTGCTCCAAATTTAGAAGAGGAATTTAGACAAGGAAAACAAAAAGTAGCTCAGCTTACTAATGAAAAAATTCAACTAGAGGGAAGGTTAAATAGTATACAACAAAGTTTGGTTGGAAAAACTAAAGAGTTAGATGATGAAAAAGGAAAATTAACACAAGAACAACAGAAGACTAATCAACTCAATGATCAAGTAGATAAACTTACTGCAGAATTTAAAGGGACAAAAGATCAGCTTGCAGAAAACAAAGCAGAGTTGGATGAGCAAATTAGCAAAGTAACTAGGCTTAACGGTACTGTAGAAAAACTTGAAGAAACAAATACTGGATTAGAAAGAAAGAATAGTAATCTGACTAATCAACTGAAGAAGCTTGAGAAAGCAAAAACTAAGCTAGAAGAAAAGGTAGAATGTGCAGAAAAAGAGCTAAAGGATACTAGAGCTCAATTCAGAGAGAGTGAGGGAGGGCTAAGGGAAGTAAAAGCTCAACTTGAACAGGAAAATAGTAATTTGTCTAGTCAAGCAAGGGAGCTTGAAAGGAAATGTGAGCAAACAGAAGTTCAACTTGTAGCATCAAAGCAAAAATTAGCTGAAGAAACTAGTAAAGTCATGCAACTTAGCAAAGAATCTAATGAAGCAAGAGCTCAGCTTGAAAAGAAGAAAAAAGAGATTGGAAGGCTAAAAGATCAAGTAGATCAAATGACTATACAAAACAATCAATTGGAAGGGCGGCTGGATGATGCAAAGCAAGGTCTAATTGATAAAACTGATGAAGTAACCCGATTAACACAGGTTGCTGATACGCTAAATGGTCGGGTAGCTCAATTGACTACACAAAATGATCAGTTGGAAGGGCAGCTGAATGATGCAAGACAATCGTTCGCTGATCAAATAATGCAACGCGAAAATGAAAATAACGACTTAAAGACAAAGCTGCAAGAAATTGAAAACAAAAGTGAAGTACTAGAGAAGAGTCTACAGAAGCAATTTGAAAGCAAGAATGAAGAGCTAAGTGAAAAATTCTTGAAAGCAAGAACTTACAGTAAAAGGCAAGGTAATTATGCTTCTGTTTCTTTTGTATTATCTGGAGCATTTGCTGTTGGTACAAGTTTAACAATGGTTCATTTAGCAATGTGTGTTTCGCTTGCTGTAGCTGCATTAACTTTTCTTGCAGTAGGATGTTACTGTTCTTATAACGCAAATACCGCACTTAATAATGTTGAAGTTAGTCAAATCGGGAATGATCTTAGTCATTCTTTAGTTTAGTTGTAGAGTAGCTGCTTGAGTATTAATTTAAATATTCTTCATTGCTAGTTATTATGCCATCGCTTTAATTTGTTTGTGTTTTACTAAAAAAACTTTAGATTATACTTTATAATTGATACTAAAATATGATTTGGAGTTTATTGCAGACAGGCCAAAAGGAAGGCTATAAAATTGCGTATACCAATGCTCGTATTATTGACCCGGAAACTAAACTTGATATAAAAGGTTCATTGTTAACTGAAGGGGATAAAATTGTTGATTTTGGCGAATCGTTATTTTCAACAAGTGGGGTTGATGAAACAATAGACTGTAAAGGGCTTGTTCTAATGCCAGGCCTTATTGATATTCACGTGCATTTTCGTGAACCAGGTCAAGAGCATAAAGAAAATATACATACGGGTAGTAAATCTGCAGCTGCAGGAGGCGTTACAACTGTAGTTTGTCAGCCAAACACTGTTCCAGCGATTGATAGTGTTGTCTTGGCTCAGTATTTGAAATATAGAGCATTTGAAACTTCGCATGTGAATGTGGAATTTTACGCTAAAATCACCACTTCGGAAGAAAAATTAACTGAAATGGCACTCTTAAAGGAAGCAGGTGCAGTTGGTTTCACCGATGATGGTATGCCAGTTATGAATCCAATGATTATGAGACAGGCACTGCTTTATTCAAGTATGCTTGGTGTTCCTATTGCTCAACACGCAGAGGATTTGAATCTATCTGCTGGTGGTGCAATTAACAAGGGTAAGATTTCTGAAGAATTGGGAGTAAAGGGAATCTTGAGTGCGTCAGAGTCGGTCATGGTAACTCGTGATATACTGCTAATGAAGGACATAGAAAATGTACACTACCATATTTTACATGTCTCTTCAAAAGATTCACTTGATGCTATTAAACGAGCGAAAGATTTGGGGTTAAATGTTACATGTGAAGTAACTCCTCATCACTTTACTTTAACTGAAGATATAGTAAAGCAACATGGAGCAGTCGCAAAAATGAATCCGCCACTGCGTACAGAGGAAGATCGTTTAGCTATGATTGAAGGTTTAAAGACAGGTGTGATTGATTGTATTGCAACCGATCATGCTCCGCATGATCTTAGTTCTAAGGATTTGCCACTTGAAAATGCTGCATTTGGTATTGTTGGCCTTGAAACAATGCTGCCCATTTCACTTGAACTATATCACAGTGGACAAATGGGTCTACTTGATGTGATTGCAAAATTGACATATAAGCCTGCAGATATCATACATGTGCCACGTGGCCGCATACAGAAAAACCTTGCAGCGGACTTAATTTTAGTTGATTTGGATCATGAATGGAAAATTAAAGTTGACAACTTTGCTAGTAAATCAAAAAATTCCCCTTTCGATGGACGCAAAGTGAAAGGGCGCGTAATACGTACCATTGTGTCTGGCAAAACTGTATATTTACAGAAGAATTAGTTATCATACAGTTGCGTTCTCAATTTCAATCAATTGTAAATATTCAATATAAGTGGTAAAATATAGCCACTGAATAAAAAATATATGCTAATTAGTACGATATCGGAGCTGGAGAATGCATGTGAAGAATTGATGGCAAAAGATCCAAAATTTATAGCAGTGGACACAGAGTTCATTAGAAACAATTTAACCTACTATCCTAGATTATCACTAATTCAAATTTCTTACGGAGAGAAGAGTTTTATTGTAGATGTGTTAGTACCGGAAATTGACTTATCGCTTATTAAGAAAATAATGCTGAATCGAGAAATAACCAAAGTTTTTCATAGTTGTCGGCAAGACATAGAATCCTTACTCACCGTGCTTAAATGTGTTCCTACTCCCATTTTTGATACCCAAGTTGCTGCTATGTTTTGTCATTATTATCACGACTTTATTGGTTATTCAAAAGTAGTAGAGCAATATCAGGGGGTAGCGCTGGATAAAATTAAAGCTAAAAATTCAGACTGGTTAAAACGGCCATTATCTGAGGATCAATTAGATTATGCAGTAAATGACGTGATACACCTATATGACCTACACCAAATATTGTGCAATAAACTTGAAGAAAATAATAGGATGGGCTGGTTTCAAGAAGAGATGGAATCAATAGTTGATGTCAATAAGTATTTGCATAGTCCAAAAGATGCATGGAGGAGGATTAAATTTAACTATGAAGCAAATCCGAGGCTAATGTTAGTTGTTAAAGCAGTGAGTGAGTGGCAAGAGACTTTAGCACAACGCTATAACATCAATCGTAATAAAGTAATTAATAATGCTGTAATAATTGGTCTTATTGAAAAAAATGTGGAGCGTATTGACGAGGTTTTAGATGATCTTGAGAGGAACACAAAAAATATAAAAGAGGAAGATTTATTAGAATTTATGAATATTTTCAATGAGAATGAGAAGGAGTTTGTGCAGCAAAATTATACTCTGTCAGATAATTATGATAAATCTGTATTTGATATACTCTCGATTATTTTAGAGAGCAAATGTAAGGAAAATAACATATCAAGAAAGTTAGTTTCATCAAAAGATGAGTTAGCTGGTTCAATATCTGGGCAGATAGATAAACTATTCAAGGGATGGAGATATGATTTTTTCGGCAGATCAGTAGAATCGTTTTTGAATGCAGGCTCAAGGTTTGAAATTTTAATGGTAAAATCTGCTGATAGTATAGCTAAGATTCGGAGTAATCTTGTGGAGAATAACCGTATCACGTGTTAAGGTCTAACGAGTTTATTATATCTTTCACTTGAGAAAGAACATTTGCACTGGTATCGATGATAAAGTCGCTCATTTGCTTTTTTTCTTCAATAGGTAACTGAATACTAGACATTAGATCCAGCTTTTTTTTATCCATATTACGCTCACTAAGCCTTTGAGCTTGTACAGTGCTATCTGCATGGATAAAAACAATAAAATCGCAATATAAACGGAATCTCGTTTCCAGTAGGAGTGGAATGTCTAGGACTAGGAGTTTTCTGTCGTTTTCTTTCTCCTGAGCAATAAAAATTGCTAATTCACTATGCACAGCAGAATGCACTAAAGATTGAAATTGCTTCCAATTTTCATCGTAGGCCAAAAAATATTTAGACAATACTGCTCTGTCTATTTCACCATTTACTATCACCCCAGGAATTTTTTCTTCTGCGTAACTTATTATGTTTTTGTTTACTTTATAAAGCTGGTGCACGACAGAGTCGGCATCAAACAAAGCGGCACCAAATTCTTTAAAGCAATTGGCTACAAAGCTCTTTCCAACTGCAATCCCACCTGTTAAACCTATGATCATATAGCAAATTTCTTATAAAACTATATTTATAGCATCTCCTATGCCTATTTAAAACTGAATGCATAGGTATAAAAAAGAAAAGCTATTATTTTTTTAGTAATTCAGTAAAATAGAGTGAAAGATTAAGAGGAAATTTTGAAAGATAAGATAAAAAAGATAGTGATTTCAGGGAAAAAAGTCTGGCCAATCGTCGAGGGCGGTAAAGGCATTGCAATCAGTGATGGAAGATCAAGTGGGGCATTTGCTGCAGCAGATGCTGTTGGTACGTTTTCTGGTGCAAATGCTAAACTTATTGATGACAATGGTGAGTTGGTGCCGCTGATTTATAGAGGTAAAACAAGAAATGAAAAGCATGAGGAATTAATTAAGTATAGTATTGAGGCTGGAGTTAGTCAAGCAAAAATAGCGAATGAAATATCAAAGGGCCGTGGAAGAATACATATGAATGTGCTTTGGGAAATGGGAGCAGCAGAACAAGTTCTTCATGGCATATTAGAAAAAGCAAAAGGTTTAGTTCATGGCATCACTTGCGGTGCTGGTATGCCTTACAGGCTTGGAGAAATTGCAGCTAAATATCAAGTTTATTACTACCCTATTATCTCATCGGCGCGCGCTTTTAAAGCGTTGTGGAAACGTGCTTACCAAAAAATATCTTCTTTTTTACTTGGTGGAGTAGTGTATGAAGATCCGTGGCTTGCTGGTGGTCACAACGGACTCAGTAATAGTGAAGATCCGGAATTACCACAGGCTCCGTTTGAAAGAGTTGCAGAGCTTAGGTCTTTCATGAACGAGATCGGTCTTTCTGAAACGCCAATTGTTATGGCAGGAGGAGTGTGGCGTTTGAAAGACTGGGAACATTGGCTTGACAATTCGCAAATTGGACCAATAGCTTTTCAATTTGGCACCCGTCCACTTTTAACAAAAGAAAGCCCAATTTCTGCAGAGTGGAAAGAGAGGCTACTCACTTTAGAAGAAGGTGATGTGTTTTTGAATAAGTTCAGTCCAACAGGATTTTACTCATCTGCAGTAAAAAATAACTTCATACGTGAATTACAGGAGCGTAACTCACGCCAAATAAAATTTTCGGAAAGTGCGAGTGGAGAGTTTAATGATGAATTTGCAATGGGTAGCAGAGGTAGAAAGATTTACCTTACTGCAAAAGACAAAGAGCTAGCAAATGCATGGATTAAAGCGGGGTATACAGAGGTAATGAAAACTCCAGATACGACTGTTATTTTTGTGACACCAGGTAAATTTGAGGAGATAAGGCAAGATCAAATTAATTGCATGGGATGTTTAAGCCATTGTTTGTTTAGCAATTGGAAAGATCACGGTGACCATTCAACAGGACAAAAACCAGATCCAAGGAGTTTCTGTATACAAAAGACACTGCAAAACATTGTACATGACGGCAATGTTGAAAATGAACTCATGTTTTCTGGACACAATGTGTACAGATTTAAGCAAGACCCATTTTATGAGAATGGCTACGTACCGACAGTAAAAGAACTGGTGGGAAGGATATTAACTGGGTATTAGGTTATGGTTGAATTGACAAGTAAACTTTACTTTGTTATAATAAATTTTTATTAATTTAATCTTAATTTAGGGGGGGGACTTTTATGCGTGATAGTGTTTTAGAAAGGTATGCACTTGCCTATATAAAAGAAAATGGCAGTGACAAGAATGTTCAAGAATTTTTACGTTCTCGTGGTATGCAAAATATTGAGGACTGGAGTGATAAAAATTTTGAAAATGCGTGTAAGGAATTTAGGCGCTATAACCCAACTAATGAACACGATATAGGAAGTGATCGACGTGATAGTAGGCAACAACCTACAAGCCCTCAGGTTAGACACGTACATGTACACAATAATAGAGGTTTAGATTTTTGGGATTATTTTCTACTTCGTAGCCTGTTTAGTGGTAATACTGGTCATACTACAGTGATAAATAACCTTGGTTCCGGTAGCAGTAACCAGCCAAGCAGAGAAGATAAGAAAAAAGACGCAGAAGACAACAGGAAATTATTAGCTTTAGGGATAGTAGCTGTAGTTACGTGTGTTGCTTTCCATGCTTTAATGTGTATTTGGTACAACAGCAGCGAAAAAACGGCTAGAAAATCAGAAAAGGTAGATTACCTGGATAATAAACTTAAAATGTTCAGAAATATAGAATTTGCAGTTGGTGCAATTTCTTTAGCAGCTTTGATAGGTTGCGCTATTAACCCAGTCTTACCAGTTTGGGGTTTAGTCATTCTTGGCATTAATTCTCTTGTGTGTCTTGCTGGTGGTGTGGCTTTTCATATGAAACATGAGAAAGAGTCAGAAAATATTAAGAAAGCTGAAGAAGCGGTAGATTATTATCATAAACCAGAACCTGGGCATAGCTCTGGAGGTTCTTCTCATGATGCACCACCTCCTTACGATTCTAATACTGCTCCAACTACTCCTCCTCAAGATGTATTTGATAGTTCTTATCTAGAACAACATCTTGGAGGTTATGAACAACAATGTAATAGATAAAGCATGAGTTACTAATCGAGAATACCGCTGCAAAACGCAGCGGTATAATGGCTTTTCAGATTGCTTGTACGATAGGATATATATTGATTTTTATTACTAGTGCAGATACGATAAAGCTTTAAACAGTACAAAATGGAGCAATTTGAGAGCTTTTACGTTACTACGCCAATATATTACGTAAACGACAAGCCACATATCGGCCACGCATATACTTCCCTTATTTGTGATGTTACAGCTAGATTTATGAAATTAGCTGGAAAGAACGTCAAGTTTACTACTGGTACAGATGAACATGGACAGAAAATTGAAAAAGCGTCTAAGGTAAAGGGAATAGAGCCAAAAGAATTTACAGATGAAATCAGTGTTACGTTCAGAAAATTGGCTGAGCTAATGAACTTTGATTATAATGATTTTATTCGCACCACAGAAGAACGTCATGAAAAAGCAGTTATAGCTCTATGGAATAGGCTTGAAGAGAGAGGACAAATATATCTGGATTCTTACTCAGGTTGGTATTCAGTTCGTGACGAAGCATTTTATCAGGAATCAGAGTTGATAGATGGCAGAGCACCAACAGGCGCTGAAGTTCAGTGGATAAAAGAAGAGAGCTACTTTTTTCGTTTGTCAAGTTGGCAAAATAAATTACTAGAGTTATACGAAAATCAGCCGAATTTCATCTTTCCTGAGAGCAGAAAAAACGAGGTGGTATCGTTTGTAAAATCAGGACTTACTGACCTTTCGATTTCTCGTACTAGTTTTAATTGGGGAATAAAAGTACCAGGGAATGACAAGCACGTAATTTATGTTTGGATAGATGCGCTCACTAACTATCTCACGTCAATAGGCTTTCCTAATATAGAAGATGAGGAATATAAGAAGTTTTGGACAAACTCCTTCAACGTTCATGTGATCGGTAAAGACATACTGCGTTTTCACGCTGTATACTGGCCAGCTATTCTTCTTGCAGCAGATTTACCACTGCCAAAACAAATTGCAGTTCATGGTTGGTGGCTAAACGAGGGGGAAAAAATATCCAAATCTCTTGGTAACGTTATAGATCCAATTGATCTTGCAGAAGAGTTTGGTGTTGATCAACTACGCTATTTTCTCCTTCGGGAAGCAAGTTTCGGTCAAGATGGTAATTTCAGTAAGAAGAACATGATCAGCCGCATAAACTCAGAGCTGGCAAACAATATAGGCAATTTAGTGCAAAGAACAATTTCATTTCTGCACAAGCAATGCTTTGGAGTTGTACCAGTGGTCGATCGCAATTTGCTTAAAGATGATGAGAGTTTACCAAATTGCAAAGCCATAATTGATCAAGTAATGGATCATCTATCAAAGTATGAATTTAACCAGATTATACTCCTGATTATCAATATCTCTTCCAAGGCCAATGCTTACATAGATAGAAGTGCACCTTGGACATTAAGTAAAACCGATAGAGAGCATATGAATTTAGTAATTTACAAACTACTCGAATACATCAGAATAATTGGTATTTTATTGCAGCCAATTGTTCCAAAGTCAGCAGAAATGATACTTGATCAATTGCAAATTCCAAAAGAACAACGCGATTTACAATCTCTGTGCAGCGCACGCGTAAGCTTAGGTGTTACATTACCTAGACCTACGCCGATTTTTTTGAGGATTGATGCTTAGAGAACTCTTGGTAAACCATTAGAATAGGCTGAAGGAGGTGTTTCTCTAGTTAGCCTTTCTAATTCAACATCATCAACACGGGTACCTGCTTGTCTTGATGTGTTTATGCAATTATCTACTTTAGGGTAAAATAAATTGTCAAGAGTACCACCATCTATAATTTCCTCTAGATCTTCTGATTTATGCAAATCCTTATACCATTTAGGCTCAGAATTGTTATCGTTCTTATTTGCACGACCAACAAGACTTTCCCATAGGTTACGAAGAACAGAGAATATTCTGCTCTTTGTACAACCTGTTGATAAGTCGGGTTAGGATAAGTAGAGGTTGTCCGGAAACTAGTAAAAGGCTATGATATTTGAAATTTTAGTATGGGGTAAAGATGAGAAAAAAGTATCCAACAGATCTAAGTGAAAGGGAGTGGGCACAAATAGAGAAGTACTTCAGAGTATCATACAAAAAAGGAGGAAGACCGCCAAAATATAGTAAAAGAAAAATGTTAGAGGGAATTTTCTATATATTGCGTACAGGGTGCCAATGGCGGTATTTACCAAATGATTTTCCGCTATGGAAGACTGTATATGAGCAGTTTAGGCAATGGAAGAAACAGAGGAATTTTGAGAAAATGAACTATGATATCACTAAATATAGTAGGTCAAAAATGGGAAGAAATGAAGAGCCGAGCGGATGCATAGTGGACAGTCAGTCGGTAAAAACCACGGAAAAAGGGGGATCAAAGGTTATGATGGTGCAAAAAAGGTAAAGGGGAGAAAAAGACATATAATCACAGATACTCAAGGATTTGTGCTTGGTTGCTATGTAGGAGCTGCAAGCGAAAATGACAGAGATGGGGTGAAGATGGCATTGGACAATATGAAGAAAAAATACAGCAATATTAAGAAAATGTGGGCTGATATGGGGTACCAAGGAAAAGATTTAAAAACCCATATAGAGGAGGAATATGGGATAGACATTGAAATTGTGAAAAGGCCTCCATGTAGATTTTGGGTGCATAAAGATACACCACTAGAACTATTGCCACAACGGGATCCTGGATTTTCAGTACAGCCGAGAAGGTGGGTGGTAGAGAGGACTTTTGCTTGGATCAATAGAAATAGAAGACTATCAAAGGAGTACGATTTACTTACAACATCTACTGAAAGTTTCATATATCTGGCTATGAGTAAAGTTATGTTAAGTAGGAAATATGCTTGAGTTTACTAGTTTCCGTACAACCTCTTATATGAACTTAGAAAATTTTTATTGATAAATGACTTTAGGTTTAAAATTGAGGAAGTGGTTGCTATATATATCAGCAAGTATGAGTTGAATTTATATTATGGACTTGAATAAATTTACAGAAAAAGTAAAAAGCTTAATTCAGAGTGCTCAAATGAAAGCATTGGGAGCCGGGCATCAGATTTTTATGCCTGAACATTTACTTAAAGTAATGCTTGAAGATGAATCGAGTTTAGTTCAGGACTTGATAGGTGCCTGTGGTGGAAATGTGCAGAATATTTCTAATGCTGTTGATAGTGCAATTAAAAAATTTCCAGTGATTGAAGGGCCAGGAAGTGGCGGCCTTCAGCTTTCAAGAGAGGTAGCAAAAGTTTTTGAGGATTCAATCGGTATTGCGAGGAGGAATAAAGATACATTTGTTACAGTTGAGCGGTTACTGCAGGGCCTTGCTGCACAAAAAGATGGTAAAATTTTAGCAGAAGGTGGTGTAACACCGCAAAAATTAAATTCAGTTATTGCAGAAATGAGAAAAGGTAGCAGTGCAGATTCGCCAAATAGTGAAGAAAAATTAAATGCGGCGAAGAAATATACAAAAGATATTACAGAGCTTGCGATGCAAGGTAAGCTTGATCCTGTAATTGGTCGTGATGAAGAAATCAGAAGAGCTATGCAGGTATCGCTTAGGCGAACAAAAAATAATCCCGTGCTGATAGGTGAACCTGGTGTTGGAAAAACTGCAATAGTTGAAGGTTTAGCAAACAGAATTGTTGCAAATGATGTACCACTTGGTTTGCGTGATGCAAAAGTTTTAGCTTTGGATCTTGGTGCGTTAATTGCTGGAACAAAATTCAGAGGAGAATTTGAAGAAAGGCTAAAAGCAGTGATCAATGATATTTCAAAAGCAGAGGGGAAAGTTATCTTATTTATAGATGAGCTTCATACTTTAGTTGGAGCAGGGGCAACAAGTGGTGCAATGGATGCTTCAAATCTACTGAAACCTGCTCTTGCACGCGGAGAAATTCGCTGTATAGGAGCTACAACTTTAGATGAGTATCGTCAGCATATAGAGAAAGACCCTGCGCTTGCGAGGCGTTTCCAGCCTGTGTTTATTTCTCAACCCACTGAAACTGATACTATTTCAATACTGAGGGGCTTGAAGGAAAGGTATGAGGTACATCATGGTATTAGGATTACAGATAGTGCAATAATCGCTGCTGCAACGCTTTCTAATAGATATATAACAGATAGATTTTTACCTGATAAAGCGATCGATTTAATTGATGAAGCAGCAAGTAGGGTTAGAATTGAAATGGACAGCAAGCCTGAGGTTGTTGATGAGCTTGAAAGAAAGATTATACAGCTGAAAATTGAGTCAGAGGCTTTGAAAAAAGAAAGTGATGAAAACTCTAGGCAACGTTTAAAAAAGATAAATGAGGAAATTGAGAGTCTAAACAGTAAATTTGCTGACTTAAGCAGTAAATGGCAGATGGAAAAGAATAAAATAGCTAAAATACAAGAAATTGCTGAAAAATTGGATAACGCGAGGAAAGAGCTAGAATTGGCTCAGCGCAATGGAAATTTAGGAAGGGCAGGGGAGTTGATGTATGGTGTGATTCCTCAACTTGAAAATGAGTTAAAAAATCAGGAAAAAGTTACTGATAGTTTCCTAAAGAAAGAAGTTACTGAGAGTGATATTGCAAATATTGTTTCGAAATGGACAGGCATTCCTGTTGATAGCATGATGCACAGTGAAAAAGAAAAACTTCTTAACATGGAGAATGAAATAGGGAAAAGAGTAATAGGACAGAAAGATGCAATTGAAGCGATAAGTAATGCAGTAAGGCGCTCCCGTTCTGGTGTTCAGGATACTAATCGACCTTTTGGTTCATTCTTATTTTTAGGTCCAACTGGAGTTGGGAAAACGGAGTTGGCAAAATCCCTTGCCGAATTTTTATTTGATGACCAAGGAGCACTTCTGCGCTTTGATATGTCAGAGTATATGGAAAAACACTCCGTTTCAAAACTGATTGGTGCACCTCCAGGGTATGTTGGCTATGAACAAGGTGGAAGATTAACTGAGGCAGTGAGGAGAAGACCATATCAGGTAATTTTGTTTGATGAGATAGAAAAGGCAAATCCAGATATATTTAATATATTACTGCAGATTTTGGATGAAGGTAGACTCACCGATAGCCATGGCAAATTAATTGATTTTCGCAATACCATACTGATTTTAACTTCTAACCTTGGCGCTGAGATGATGCTCAGAGGAACTGCTGAATCTGTAAAAGATGAGGTGATGAAAATAGTTAAGTTAGCGTTTCGTCCAGAATTTTTAAATAGACTGGATGAAATTATTATATTCCACGGTTTAACCAAAGATGACATTTATAAAATTATAGATGTTCAATTCTCTTATTTACAAAAGATGCTTGCTAAGCGTAAACTAAGTATTAGTTTATCGCAAGAAGCTAAGGAGCTAATAGCACAAACTGGCTATGACCCTGAATATGGAGCGAGGCCTATGAAAAGGGTAATACAAGAATGCATTCAAAATAATCTAGCTAAGTTAGTTTTATCGGGGGAAGTAGTAGAAGGAGATGAGCTAATAGTGTATACTTCTGGTAACGAAATCTTAGTTAAAAAGATCTAGATTCGCTGTGTATTTTTGTTTTGGAAAATGTGTATAAATCATAATGTTAATGTTGAGTCTTTATTTAAGCTAGTTGATCAAGGGAATAAAAAAGAGAAAGAAAAAATTAAAGAGTTTATAAAATACTTTTATAATTTTGTTTATAATAGCGACCTAAAAGTCAACGATAAATTTCTTTTATACATTGCAGAAGATGCATACAACTTCATTCTTAAAAAAGAAAAAGAAGAAAGTAAATTGGCAGTAAGTAATGTAAATGATATTTCAGGAATAGAAGGCAATTTCACTATAATTAAAATCACAAATTATGACATGCCCTTTTTAGTGGATTCTGTCATTTCCACTATTAAGTCACACGGTTTAACTATATGCTATTATAGTAACAGCATAATTAATGTTCAAAGAAAAAATAGCCTAATAGATAAAATTCATCTTTTGGAAGAAAGTAATGGAATCAAAGAGTCAGTAATATATGTAATTATTAAAGGCATAAGTGATAGCTTTGTTGATACACTAGAAGAATCTCTACGAAAGACGCTAAAAGCAGTTAACTGCGTTGTAAAGGACTGGCAATGGATGCTCAAGAAGCTTCTTGAGCATCCGGCATTGGATGCTGGAGGCAGAGATTTTCTAGCTTGGTTGAAAAATAACAATTTTGTATTTTTAGGTTATCAAGAATACATTACTAATAAAGAAGGAAAGCTTGCTCTAAGTGGTAAGGAGAGCCTCGGGTTAATGAGAGCAAGTGAAGAGTACCAAAATTCATCAATTTTTTCTGAAAGCTTGAATTCTTTATACATACTAAGATCAGACCTAATCTCAATAGTTCATCGGCGTACCTATATGAATTGTATAGGAGTGAAAGAATTTAATGACCAGGGTGATGTAATAAGGGAACAGCATTTCTTTGGGTTATTTACTTCTGTAGCGGAAGTGCAAGATATTCGAACTATTCCGGTAATAAAGGATAAGGTTACAACAATAGAAAAAAAGGCAGGATTTGTTCCTGGTGGCCATAACAATAAAGCTTTAATTTCCATTTTACAGGCATTTTCTTGTGACGAATTATTCCAATCAAATGAAGACGAGTTATTTGAAATTTGCACCTCGATCATGTCTCTTGCGATTAGGCCAAGAGTCAAATTATTTTTGAGAAAGGTAGGGAACTTTATTAGTTGCATAGTATTGATACCGATGCGTTATGCTAGTGCAAGACTAATGTTTAAGATACGCGATATATTGAAAGATGAAACGAATGCAGAAAGTTCAGATATTTATAACAATCACATTATCAATGAATATGATTTGATGAAATTACACGTGGTGCTAAGAACCAAAAGCGCTAGCGTTTTTGATGATGAAGTTTTGCGTATCGAAAACAAGTTAAGAAACATTACAGAAAAGTGGGAAGATCGTTTTATAGACAATTTATATAATACTTTTAGCACTGTTGAGGATATATTTATCCGGTATTGCAAGGCATTTCCGATAAGTTATCAAGAGAATTTTGAACCTCATGATGCGTATTATGATATGAAAAAATTGGAGATAGTGAGAAAGAAAAAAGTCAGTGAAGTTGATTTGAGGCTTACTCGTGACAATCTCAACTATCAATTGAAGGTTTACACTCCAAATAGCGGTGGTCTTGAATTATCAAAGATATTGAAAATTACTAAGAATTTTGGAGCGAAGATTCTATCTCATAATGGTTATTACATAGAAATTAACGGCGGAATATGGATACACCATTTTTTGTTATCAAGAGTCGATGAATTAATAAATAACATTACTCTGAAAGAACAGTTTGAGATGACGCTTGTCAAAGTGTTTAGCAAGGAAATAAAAAATGACTATTTTAATAGTTTGGTCATTATTGCTGGACTGGAGTGGAAAGAAGTGCTTCTGATTAGAGCGCTAAGTGCCTATCTAAAGCAGACGTTATTTAACTATAATCAGGAATATATTCAAAAAGTAGTATCAGAGTATCCAAAAATAATGAAACATCTAATACAGCTGTTTCATTCAAGATTTAATCCAAGTATAGATGTTGATAGAGCGGAAACTACTGATATTTTTAGAGAAAAAATTGAAGAACTACTAAAAGAGATCAGTAATGTTTCACATGATTACGTTTTACGTTCGATATTTAACTTGATAATGGCAATTTTAAGGACCAGTTATTATCAAGATGACAAGCCATACTTATCTATAAAATTTGATTCAAGTAAAATAAATGGGTTACCTGATCCTCGCCCGTATCGTGAATTATATGTCTATTCGAACCTTTTTGAGGGAATACATCTAAGAGGAGGAAAATTAGCTCGTGGTGGTTTAAGATGGTCGGATAGGACGGAAGATTTTCGCACTGAAGTTTTGGGACTCATGAAAGCTCAGATGACAAAAAATGCGGTTATTGTTCCTGTTGGTGCAAAGGGTGGTTTTGTAATAAAGCAAGCTTATAAAGATAAAAATATTTTAAGAGAGAAAGGTGTTGAGTGTTATAGGAATTTTATCAGAGGAATGCTTGATATCACTGATAATGTGATTGATGGTAAAATAATTCCACCAAAGAATGTCATTAGATATGACGAAGATGATCCATATTTGGTAGTTGCAGCAGATAAAGGTACTGCTTCTTTTTCTGATTATGCTAATCAAATAGCCTCTGAATATAACTTTTGGCTCGGAGATGCATTTGCATCTGGTGGATCAGCAGGGTATGACCATAAAAAGATGGGCATTACAGCAAAAGGTGCGTGGATTGCTGCACAAAGGCATTTTTGGAAAATGAATAAAGAGATTTATCAAGATGTGACTGTTATCGGAATTGGAGATATGGCTGGTGACTTATTTGGAAACGGTATGTTGCTTTCAAAAAATATAAATTTAATCGGCGCATTTAACCATATGCATATTTTCATTGATCCAAACCCTGATGCAGAAAAGAGTTTCGCAGAGCGTAAACGCCTATTTGAATTACCGTTTTCAACTTGGATGGATTACAGCAAAGATTTGATTTCTCGAGGTGGTGGGGTATTTGAGCGTAGTAGCAAGCAAATAGACATTTCTCGAGAAATGAAAAAGTGCTTTGATATAACAGAAGATACGTTATCTCCAAGTGACTTGATCCAATATCTGCTCAAAGCAAAAGTGGACTTCATATGGAATGGAGGAATTGGCACATTTGTTAAAGCAAAGAATGAAAGTCATAGCATGGTTGGTGATAAAGCAAACGATGAGTTAAGAGTAAATGGTCAAGATATTAGAGCTTCTATGTTTATAGAGGGCGGTAATCTCGGTTGCACGCAGCTTGGGAGGGTAGAATATGCTAAAATAGGTGGGTACATCAATGCAGACTTTGTTGACAATTCAGCGGGAGTAATATGCTCCGATCTTGAAGTTAACATTAAGATTGCATTTATGAAAGAAAGTGGAATTTTCCTAGAGAAAAGGAATGAAATACTGGCTGGCATGGTAGACGAAGTTGCATCTAAGGTACTTGAAGATCATAACAAGATTGAAACAAAAGCATTGCTCCTTGAGTGCTTGCAAGCTAAAGAAAGGTTGGAGCAGCACCATAAATTATTACTCAGTTTAGAGAAATCTGGCTTGTTAAATCGAGATGTAGAATTCCTTCCAGCTGAAGAAGAAGTAGCAAGGATATTAACTGGTGCGGAAGGTTTTAGTTCTCCTCAGCTTTCTGTTCTCATGTCTTATGCAAGAACAGCAATAAAAAATGAAATTATACACTCTGATCTGCCTGAAAAAGATTTCTTGTGCCGTGATTACTTACTACATTATTTTCCACAAAAGATGGTAACAGAGTTTAAGAATTCCATACTAAAGCATCAACTTTATAGGGAAATTATTTCTACTTGCATTACAAACGATGTAGTAAATAGGATGGGCTGTATATTTATTAATAATTTGGTTGAGAGTACTGGAATTAAAGTACATGAAGCAGTTAACATATATATCGTTGTTAATCACCTATATAATTTAAGTAGCCTTTGGCAGAAAATTGATGAATTGGATGGCAAGATTGATGCCGATTCGTATTTACAAATAGTGAGAAATGTACAAAAATTTATTGGTAGAGTGTCATTTTGGTTAGTAAAAAATCTTGGTGAACTTAATCTTACAGAACTAGATGATGTTACAAAATTTAGGGGTGCAATTGAAACTTTAGGCCATGATATTTTAGATGAGCACCTATTAGAGGTCTATAATCATGGATTAGCTTCTTTGTTAGAGCTTAACATAAATAAAGATCTAGCAAAAAGGGTTGCTGATCTACGTATTCTTATTTATGCGCTGGACGTTATATCTGTTGCTGAGCAGACATCTTTGTCTCTTTTTGAAGCTGGTAAAATATACTTTGAGTTAAAGTCGCTGTTAAGATTCGATCTTATTAGAACAATTGCCATCAAGATGAAAAGTCATTCTTCTTATTGGGATCGCAGCTTAATCAATGACTTATTAGATGATTTAAGCAATTATCATCATAAGCTGGCTGTTAAAGTTATAAAAGCTATTGATAATCATGTACAAACTTGGGCTCTTAATGATAAGGATCATATAGAACGTTACAATAGCTTTTTAAATGAGATGGTTGCTTCTAAACTTGATTTAAGTAAATTAACACTCATAATCAAGAGAGTAAAAGTACTTGCTTCGTAGAAAAAAATGTTTAATATAGGATTTTCAGAAATTTTAGTTGTAGCTTTAGTAAGTATAATTGTTCTTGATAAGAGTAAAGTATCTGTGTTTTTTAATCTTATTAAAAATATGTATAGGTATTTTGTGATTGTGAAGTCAAGAATTAGGAATTTGTTGAAGGATGCCGGGATTGAAGAGTTATATGAGGAGTGTGACGTTGAAAAAGTCAATTACATAGTTGGTAAAGATGGCAAGCTTTATCCTGCTTATAATGTAGATAATACAAAAGATGACAGCAAAGGTCCTAGTAGTAGATGATATACCTTCTAATGTTAAACTTTTAGAAGCTCAGCTAAAAGCAGAGTACTATACAGTTATAGTAGCTCATGATGGCGAGGAGGCGATAGATTTAGTAAAGAAACAGCAGCCAGATATTATCTTGCTTGATGTCATGATGCCAAAAATGAGTGGTTTTGAGGTTTGTAAGCAGCTAAAGAATGATCCCTTAACGACTTATATTCCAATAATTATGGTAACTGCGCTGCATGACACTCATGATAGAGTGCAAGGAATTAATGCTGGTGCGGATGACTTTCTAACTAAGCCGATAGATGAAACTGCTTTATCTGCAAGAATTAAGTCTCTTGTGCGCTTAAAGATGATAATAGACGAATTGTGCTTGAGAGGAGAAACTAATGCTGAGATTGGTGGGGTAGCAGAAAGCAGTATTATGGATTATTCTAATCAGATTTTTGATGCTAACATACTTGTTGTAGATGAGGACACTTTTCAAGCAGAGCAGATAAATAATGTTCTAAAGCAACGCTTCAGATCAATTAAAATACTGCACGATCCAAAAGAAGCATTGAAGGTTGGTATTAAGGATAATTACGACTTGATTATTTCTGACATGCAATTTTCAAAAACTGATGGCCTACGTTTGTGTTCTAAGTTTCGTAGTAAAGTAGAAACACGTTATACACCAATTCTGATCCTTTCTGAAGATTATGATAAAAGCAATTTAGTAAAGGCACTTGATGTAGGTGCTAATGATTATTTAACAGTACCTTTAGATGAGAGTGAATTAATAGCTAGGGTTAATTCGCAAGTGAAACGCAAAAGATATCAAGATGCCTTGAGAATGAATTTATTTAATAATGTGGAGATGTCTATAAAGGATCCATTAACTAACTGTTATAATAGAAGATATTTTGATGCACACTTAAGAAATATTGTTAAGGATTCTGTGGAAAAAGATAGAAGTTTATCCCTTATGATACTTGATATAGATTATTTTAAGATGGTGAATGATAACTTTGGGCATAATGCTGGAGATGAATTTTTAAAGGAAATACAGAAAAGAATTTCTGAAAATATCAGAGTGACAGATTTGCTGGCTAGGTTTGGTGGTGAGGAATTTGTTGTTGTAATGCCAGATACCAGTGTATCAGATGCGTATACTATTGCAGAGAGAATACGAAAAATTATTGCCAAAGAACCTATACTTGTGGGTAAAAATACAACCCATAATGTAACTGTGAGCATTGGAGTTTCAGCAATGCAAAGATCTGACCTTGGTGATGTTAAAAAATTTATAGTACGTTCTGACAAATATTTATATAAAGCAAAAAACAGTGGTAGAAATAGAGTGATTACTGGTTGAAGTTCTTTCAAATAGGTAGTAACTAAGATTCAAATGATAGCATAAAATTTCTCAACTCCGGAAATTTTGCATTTAACTGTAGAAATAGATATTTATTTAAAAAATACCCTGTAATTTTTAGCCCTAGTCTGAATTCTTGATATGAGTAGCTATTTTGTAGGTTGTTATTGTATACATCATGCAACATCTGTGGAAAAGGTAGTAATTTATCTGCATAACAGTCACCTACTTTTTTTGACACTGCTCTACCAGTTTTTGGAGAAATAAACTGTAGATTTTCTTTCACACCTGTTACAGCACATTTTGATAGGTCTAACTTAAATCCAAGTTGCGTAAGAAGCAGAAGCTCTAAGTTAAGGTAATAACTTTGCCAAAATTGGCTATTGTGTTTTATTACATCGATGAAGTGTCTAAAATTACCATACAACTTGGTACAGGATTCACTTTCTGGAAGCACTTTTTCTAATATAGACGAGAAAGAAACAATAGCAATGCTTTTTAACCTATCTTGAAAGAAATGATGAAGTGGAGATTCAATCAATTCGCACTTTAAAAAACCTAGATTTTCAGGTAATTTAGCACTCCATTCTGCATGTAATAGATTGCTTATTTGAAACTTATAATTACTATTATTTGTTAACCTAGTTAATCCTCTGCACTTTCCATGATTTTTTGTAAATAGAGAAAGAATTAAATTTTTATCACCGTATTTTTTAGCAGCTATAATAACACCTTCATCTTTCCATCTCATTTAGAGTATATTAACCGTATGATATTATAGAGATAATAAAATTAGTGTAGCAAATTTGGGTTTAAGTCAACTGAAATATATTGACTTTATGTGCAATATTAGCTTTAAACCAGTAAAACAAGCTGCTCAACATATGCGCCCTCTCTATTTTAATTATATTCTTCTTTTATCTCTATGTTGTTTTTTGCTTTTTTCAATGAAAGCCCAACCGGATGGTTCGTCAGTTATTCCTATACCACAAAGAAAAAAAGAATTAGTTGAAGTAGTACAATCGAGGCAAATTATTGAAATGCAGGAAGTTGATGAGGATATTCCAATTCCAAAAAGAAAAAAGGTTGTAGAAAGAAAGCTAAAAGAAGACATCAAAGAGGTGAAAAATGAAATAAGAGATAAGAAAAACATTGAGAACAAAGATGATGAGTTAGTTGTAACAGAAATTATTAATTCTATAAGGGATAAACTGACAGAGTGTTGGAGCATTCCTGAGGGCATAGTTTATAAAGAAAATTTTAGTATAAAAATTAACTTGTTATTATCCAGTAAAGGTGAGATCGTTGTAGCCAACGTAGTAGATAGTAGTTCTTATCAAAATAATCCTCTTTTTAGATCAGCAGCAGATAATGCAATGCGTGCAGTATATAAATGTAGCCCGTTAATTGGCTTACCTGCTGAGCAGCATCACATTTGGCGCGAAGTTACGTTAGATTTTATTCTAAATAGGTGAATTTGCGTTACCTAAATTACTTACTTGTGATGAAAAACGGATCAGCAAATTTTCAATCAACAACAGCTAAAGACCTTTCTGCAACGTTGATTTCTCTTATATCTGCAATTTCGTCATTCTGATTAAACGAAATTTGCAAAGACTTACTACTGTACTTCCTTTTTCCCAAGAAGTTAGCTTGTTTAATTTTATATGAGACATAGTACCAAACATTTTCGTCGAACTTTGATACTAATGTTGGCGATCCTAAAGTATGAACCACTTTCTCTCTATCATCACCTACTTTTATTTTGCTCCACAGTTCAACATTAATGACAGGAACTCCGTGATTATAGATAGTGTGCACGCAGCTCACTAAAAACAATAAAGCAAAAAATATTAATACTCGCATTTTTATCAATTAATTATTTGAGATCATAATAAACTAATAAACTATCTGCCGTCAAATTTTAAAAAAGTTAAATTGACTAATTCCCAATATTATTTAGTATAGTATTTACTTCAAAATAATTAGGTATCTTATGTCATTGCTAGAAGCAGATCCAATATACAAGCCTTTTAATTATCCTTGGGCATATGATGCATGGTTGCAGCAACAAAGGATACACTGGATACCTGAAGAAGTTCCGCTTGCTGATGATGTAAAAGATTGGAAAACTAAACTTTCAAATGTGGAGAAAAATTTATTGACCCAGATTTTTAGGTTTTTTACTCAAGCAGATATTGAAGTAAATAACTGCTATATGAGGCATTATTCAAATATATTTAAACCAACAGAAATATGTATGATGCTTGCAAGCTTTTCTAATATGGAGACTATACACATTGCAGCCTATTCATACCTTCTAGATACGATTGGCATGCCAGAAAGTGAATATCAAGCATTCTTAAAATATGATGCTATGAGAAAGAAGTATGAATACATGTTAGAATTTGAGGAAAGTAGAAAGCACGATAAAAAACATGTTGCTAAAACTTTAGCAGTATTTGGTGCCTTCACTGAAGGATTGCAGTTATTTGCATCATTTGCAATTTTGCTCAATTTTCAACGGTTTGGAAAAATGAAAGGTATGGGGCAAATAATTGCTTGGTCAGCACGTGACGAAACCTTGCATACCAATTCAATTATCAATTTGTTCAATACGTTTATTAAAGAGAATAATGAAATTTGGAATGACGAGTTCAAAGAAGAATTATATTCTGCATGTCGCACTATTGTTGAGCTTGAGGATGAGTTTATAAAGCTTGCTTTTGATTTCGGAGATGTTGAAGGACTATCTGCAGAAGAAGTGCGCAATTATATACGCTACATAGCAAATAGACGGTTAACGCAACTGGGTCTTCAATCTATATATAATGTTAAAGATAACCCTATTCCGTGGCTTGATGAAATACTAAATGGCGTAGAACATACAAATTTCTTTGAAAATAGAGTAACAGAGTATAGCCGCGCAGCAACTCAAGGCACTTGGGAGGAAGCTTTTGCTAAAAACGATACAAAAAGTGAAGAGCAGTAACTTCAACCTTTTTTATCATTTCAACGGAAGCTTGCGCTCAACTGACTTCTCTCGCGCTTTTATTCGCCTCCTAGAGCTCATTTGTGCCTGCACATGCTTGCTGTTGACGTTAACTATGTGAAGGCTTCCACGTATGCTGAAGTTGTGATAGACATAATGATGCGAAGTCAAGTTTTTTTTTGCTTGACTCTTTTTTTTGTTTTGGTAATCTTTATTTTGATATCCTTTCATGGGATTTTAGTAGTTAATTTGGTTGGCGCTTGAATTCTACTAAAAAATAAAATGAGTGTAAAGGGCAGAGTTGCCCTTTACATAAATTCCCCTTAAATTTTAAGCTTGTTGTCTACTAGAATGGGTAGAATATAAAGAAGTTCTTCTCGAAGATTTCCAGTACGAATGGTATTACTTTAGTTTTTTAATCTAATCAATTGCAAGACCGGTGGATTCAGCTATTAAGTCGACAGATACGCCAGCTTTGAGTAGGTTTTTTGCTACTTCAATCTTTCCTTCAATTCTACTTTGCATGATGCAAGAGAAATTATCATCTTCTCGTTTCTTATCTTGTTCATATATAGCTCGTTCTTCGCTAGTCCAACTATATTGATTTAACTCATTATAAGCCTTGCCAATAATTTCATCACTTCCTATTATTTTCGTTAGATCCTCTTCGCTAGTCTTGTTTGCGTATTTGAAAAAATAACACCACTTTTCGACTATATTTTCTAATTGATCTTCTTGTGTTTTTGGAAATTTTGGTAGTTCTATGAAAGTAAAACTAAAATCCTTTAGATCATGTTCAAATGTTTTCTTATCAAGAGTAACGTGATCGGATTTATACTCTGGTTTATTAGGAAATAGAATAAAATCAGTAATGGCAATAAAGACAACTTCCTTCAAACCTTGGTATTGACCGCCTACATCGGCTTGACTAGAGTAAGCTTTAGCAGCGTAATATTGAGCACGTTTTTCGAAGCCAGTAGTTCTAGCGACTTGCATCTCAACAATTGTTTGAACACCTTTGGAATCTCTACAAAGTACATCAACAATACTTTCCTTTTTAGCGGCAATATCAGGATTTTGAATAGGATTTAGAAACTGCACATCTTTTATCTTAGCTTCACCAGTAAGACCTAGAATATCATTGAGAAAGTGAATAAGAATGTCTTTATTTTTTTCAGTACCAAAAATACGTTTAAAAGCGTAATTGTTTTTTGGATCAAGAAATTTAGAAAGAGCCATAAGGAATTCGCCTTAAAATTATTAATATTATACACTATTTTCCGTGATTTTTCAATTTAATATCCTCCCAGTATTAACTTGATAAGGCACGGTGACTTTGCCAGTTGAGCCACTTCTGTTCTTTGCAATGTTTATCTCCAGTTCGTTATTAGAGCCTATTTTATAGTAACTGTCTCTGTAGAGCAGCAAAACTATGTCGGCATCCTGTTCGATGCTCCCTGACTCTCTCAGGTCTGCTAGTTGCGGTCTTTTGTTTTTTCTACTCTGCGACTAATTTGTGATAATGCTACAACAGGAACTTCAAAGTCTTTAGCGATGTTCTTTAAAGTTCTGCTGATCTCTGTCACTTCAAGCGTTCTGTTCTCTGTTCTTCCTGATCCTCTGAGTAGCTGCAAATAATCAATGTAGATGCATTTAATGCTGTGTTTTTTGCAGATTGAGGAGATCTTTCTTCTGAGCATATTTAAATCCATACTTCCTGAACTATCGACAAGGAGATTTAAGAAAGCTAATTCATTTAATCCTTGGTACAGAAGCTCCATATTCTTCTTCTTGATGATGTTGTTAATTGTTTCGTTGACTTCGATGCTGATAATTCTGTTGATGAGTTGATTGGCTAAGTGAGAAGAAGCAGACATACTCGTGGTTATTTAAGAGCTTTGCGGCCTCTAGAGCCATCTATTGAGGTCTTACCAATTGAAGTGTGTGCTGCAAGCACAGAGAGTTCTCCTTCCTTGAAGCCACCTGTAAGCTCCTCTATTCCTGTTGTTATTCCTTCTATTTCGTCGGGGTTTGCTAGCCGTTTATCGATGTAGTCTCTGTAGTCTTTGAGATAATCAAATATTAGTTTGACATCATCATCGACCCTGAGCCCTCTTTCCTGATCCATTCTCCACCTTGAACCGGAGGCTCCTCAAACTCAAGATCTTGTTTTCGTCGCCTCTCCCAATGAGTTATATATATATTATACTTATAATATATATATAACTTATAGTGGGGGGGTACCCAAAAAATGGTTATTTTTGAGCTGAGCAAAGCCACCTAAGGTGGAGAATGGATCAGGAAAGAGGGCTGTATAATGTATATTTAATGTTTATATTTATTTTTTATAAATATCACATCTATGTCCTATCTCTGTGATAGTTACTATTTGTTCTAATTGATTTACTCTATAAATTATACGGTATTCACCAACTCTTAGTCTTCTATGTCCTTTTAGGTTATGATGTAATGGTTCACCGAGGTTTATTGGGTCAACTGTAAGACGTTCTTTTATAGCCTTTTGGATTCTTAGCCTTATTGTTTTTTGAAGGTTTGGTAAATCTCTTTCAACAACACTTTTGAGAGACTTAACTTTATAATGCTCTAATCCCACTTAATATCTTCAAAATCGATTGTTTCTGCACCTTCGACATCACGCTCATCAGAAATTTTAGACACTAAAAAATCCTCAATTTCAAGCTCGATTGCTTCTTTAAGTAGTTTTTCTGCTAATGCTTGAGCAGGTTGCTTAGTAAGTTCAGATAATTCAGCAAGATGCTGTAAAGTTTCTTTACTGAAAGATAAATTAGCGTTTGCCATAAGTTTTACCGAAATCTACTGCATAATTATACAACATTTTCCTAAAATTTTCAATAAAGAAAACGAAGTAATTATATCAGTATTAACATAATATTAATACTGATATATTAATATTATGTTAGTTTTTTAATTAAGGAGAATATTATGCCAAAAATTATACAAAAATATGTAGAGTCTACAGCAACAGCGATTAATTATTTTCCTGGTGATCCTAATACAGAGAAAGAGTGCTTCAAATGGTGTAAAGATAATAACGGTGATACTTTCCATCGACTAATCTGCGAAGCAGACTGCAATGTTAAAGTTGGAAATCATCATTTTCCTTTTCCTTTGTTTACAGAAGGTGACTATTCACAAAAATCAACAGCTAATAACATAAAGAGTACATTAGAAAATATTGGAGATAGTTTCCATACTCTCGCAGATTCATTTTCTGTTCTGTAGTAGATACAGGTGTGAGGCTTCTTTATTCTTTCCTAAAATTTTCAATAAAGAATTATATTGACAGATTATGGTAGGTTAAGTATACACGAGTATTAGCTTTTGCTGAGGTTAGGGAGAAATGACACAGAAGTTAATACTAAGTATAGTATTGCAAGACATTATTAGGAATAGGGAAGGTATGCCAGCCGCTGGCTACTGGATATGACAAGAAGAGTCCTACAACTCTTCGTACTGCCTATTACAAAAATAAAGAAGGAACTGTCGTACCGGCACCAAATCCTCTGCAACTTGATGAAAACGGTGCATTGCCCCATAAAATCTACTACTTTGTTGACGTAGATGACCCCGAAGATCGTTACATTGCAGAGCTAAAGTGCTGTTACGGCAATGCTGCGGCTCCTGAGACTGTTTTTACTGACCTACCATATTTTCAGACTCAGAGAAGCGCTGATCCTATTAGCGCTGTCATATCTGATAATTTGTTTATCGATGGGCAGTTTAATATTGGTCTGCAGATTGATGATCGAGGGCAGGGACCGGGCTATGTTTTACCTCAGTTTTCACAGGTGCCAATTGCTGGACTTTCATGGCAGTTTTTCAGAATTTATGCTGATTCAGTGGCGATGCAAGATAGAACTGATGTCGATAGGGTTTTCATTAAAGACATTACTGAGGCTGAACGAATCGATGAAGGCAATCCTCGTTTTTATTTAAATGTTATTTGTGAAAAGCCTAATGAGAAAAATTCGCCTCTTGAGAAAGCGATAGTATTTAAAAACTCTAATGCTCTATGGAGTGTTGTTGCTGAATCACTGAAGCTTAAGTTCTATGCTTGGAAAGGTGGTGATGATATAGTCGTTAAATTAGTAGCAATTCGTGATTTTGGTGCAAAATCATCAACACCGCCGAAAGTGAATGTAATAGATGAATTTTTAATTGATTCTGATTCACCAAAAGTTTATGACGCTAGTTTAACTTTGCTGGACTTTGTCATCCCTTCTGATATTGGTGATGATCAAAGTTTGACACTCAAATTTCTATTACCGACCGATCGGACATTTAATTTTAAAGCAACAAATTTTTATTGTGCAAAGGTTTCAGCACCAGTTTCAACTATTGATTTTAAATATCCAACAGAAAATTCTGATTTAGCAAAATCTAATTTGTTATTTTCATCGTTTAAAGAAAATAAATACAGCATTAATAACAGTTACAATGAGCTTGCTTTTACCATTAATGGCCTTAAATTTGTAGACAACATCGGCGAGATTGTTGAGTACCCGAAGGGAGCGAAAGTTGATGAGGGAAAAATAAATCTACTTAAGTGCGATGGTCGCACACTTGATGGAGCGGCGATTAGTCCGCTTGGCATTGAATACAAAAGGCTATATGAAAAGTTAGATCATGCACCAGTAAACTTTGATATGCTGCAAACCAAAGATGTACCAAATTGGTTTAATGCGATCTCAAGTGAGTACATTAAAAGGTTTGCTATAAACAATAAAGTTATAGTTGCTTTTGAAGGAGAGGGAGTAGTAAATAGTAAGCCTGAAGGTGACGATATTGGTCATCTGTGGCTTGAGACTACGTTTCATGCTAATGAAAATGTGACTTATGATTTTCAGTATGTTACAGGAGCGGATGTTACTACTTGTTGTCATTCATTTGATATTACTAACTCTTATACAAACATCAATAATCCTAGCATTTTTGTAAATCACTCACAGCTCTATGAAGCGAGATTTGCAAATACTAAAATTAGCGATTTTCCAGGTTATTTTAACTGTAAAACTAGAGCATCTGCGTTTTATTTTAACGACAAGATAGCAGACTATAAAAAGGGTATTGATAGCGTATCTAAAGAAACAAAAATGCATTATTCCGTTAAAAACGGATTTTTTTATTTAACGGTAAATTATAACTTTCAGCACTACAAAAATCCTGCTGGTTATAATAGTTTTACTGATCCAGTTAATTTTAGCAGTAAAGTTTATGATATTGGGTTTCCTTTGATCATACCAAAGGTCAGCGCTACTTTTATAGAAAGAAATCACGAGAGTAATAATTCTCAAAACTACTTTTTGTTTTCACCGTGGTTTGTGTACTCAATCTCGAGAATCAATGGATTTTATAATGATCGAGGAGGTTTTGTTGATTTTTATTCTTATGACCAGGGAAAAAATAGCAGAACGTTGATTAAGACATGGGGTGATCATGTTGTTTACAAGCAAAAAGCAGAGGAGGAAAGAATACCAGGAAAACCGAATGTGCTCTTTGCTGGAAAAAACTCAGTGATAACCTACGCTATGCAGCATAAGGCGCTGTTTACGCAAAGATGCCTCTATGTGATCAAATTTAAAGAAGTGAAAGGAGGAGACTATATCGGTCTGAAGACTCATGACAATGTAAATACTGGTAACAATTTTGATACGGTAATTTGGTGGAGTGTGGGTGGCGAGGGGAAACAACCAACTGATGTTACTGCCAGAGAATTTAGAGAAGTAAAAGCCAATAAGAAGACAACACCAGAAGAGCTGGCAGATATGATTGCAAGTAGCATTAACAACAAAGGAACAACGATGTTCAATGTTCCAACTATTAGTGACAAAACTTATGACTACTACATTAGGTACTAAAAAATTTTAAATAGGAGAAAAACATGATTGAAAATACTGATGATTTTTATGCAGAAAGTGTAGAAAAAACAAAAAGTATTCTTGATGAGGCGATAGCCAAGGGGCATACGATCAGTGATGATGATCGTCAAACTCTAGAGATGGTTAAAGCCAATGAGCAGTTTGCTGAAAAAGTTCTAAATGGTGAAGATTATCAGGATCTACAGGATTTTTGTGATACTTTAACTGTCAGCAAAGTTCGCTATATCAACGAGCAGATAGCAAAAGGCAAAAATAAGACTTCTTTTGTGAAAAAGATAGCTGATATTGCCAAAGATGGTAAGTTAGCAGAGGAGCTGCGCAGTAAGCCACTGTCTAAGTTCAAAGAAGAAGTGAGTGATTTAAAACAAGGTCTACACAAAAGCAGTAAAGCAACTGCGATACCAACTAATTATCAGTACAACGAGGTTCCAGGTTTTGAAGCTGACTTAAGAGAAGTGCAAAATTACTTTCGCACTAGGGGATACTGATGCCTATTACCTCAGATTCGACTTATTATAGAACAGATCTACTTTCGCAACGGCTGATTGAGTTAGTACTCTTTTCAAGTCCGCTGCTCGCTTTTACTGGCTCTGGTGCTGACGATATTCCAAATCGTTATTCAGGAAAAGATAGTTTTTTAATTCAGCCTCCTTTTATCTCGACAGAGGGGGGATTAATCAGTGATGACAGGTTCATGGATGAAAAAGATGGTATTCATACCGTCAAGCAAAAAACCATGCGAATTGATTACAAAAGAGTTTCTGGAGCAGCAAAAATTGACCATGATGATGTGAAATTTTTATTTAATCGCGATCAGTTTCCTTCAAATGCACCAACAAGTTTAACCTCATTTATCGAGCGTGGTGAACGCGCTTATCATGAACTTCTCATGAAGGTAGTTAAACAGATCAATGATTATCAATTTAAAACGATAGCGTCACGAGCATTTATCTGCGCTGGCTCTACTGATGATAATATGTATGACTGCATAGAGGGATATATGCGCCTCCTTGTTGATTACATGATAAGGGTCAATGGTGGGGTCATGAGAACTTCAAGACTTGTAGGTTCAATGCCAAACTCTGCAATGGGACTACTACGTACTAAGTCGGGACTCAATTACACGCAAGCGCCGAAGAGCGATATGTTCCTTAGCGATACTAAGAATATGCTCTCGTCACTGATGTTTGATTTAGCAGAACTCTATATCGATACTTCAACTTATTTTCACAAGGCAGGTGAAGCATCTAAAAAGGATAGTATCACGCTCACAAAAATCGATAAAGCAATTGATGAATACCACTGTATGACTGCAACTTTTTCCGAAGGTTCGTTTAAAAAAGGAGATATTATTCAGCTAGAGGATAAAGAGTGGTTAGCCAGAGATAGAAAAGATGTACCATCGGGAGTGCCAATCGCGGTCACGGTGATGGAGGATACAGATGAAAAAACTGCACGCGTTTCGCCTGGAATTACCTATGGCGTTGATGTACCAAATGAAGATTATCTAAAAGGCGCAAAAGGAAAAGTTGTACCTGATCACTGTAAGGCGTTCTTATGGTGGCAACCAGCTTCAATATTTAAGATGTCCACGGTACCTGCACCTTCTACTAGTAAATATAACTATAAGGAAATATCTGCTCCTAATGCCGCTTTTGGGCCGACAAGAAGTAACTCAATGTCATTTGCGACAGAAAGCAAATTTGTGCTCGAGCGGCATCCACAAGAGATTGGTGAATTAATGGCATATCTCTATAGTGATTTTTTCAACTTTTTTGTTGGCACTTTAATATTGCCACCGAAATCACCAAAACCAGAAACTTACATTAAAACGATCAAAAATCTTTCTGCTGAAGAGAAGAAAGACGATAAGGAAAAGCCTGAAGATGAGTGAGATAAAGACTTACGATGACAGTTTTTCCAATCTACTTGTCGAAGTACAAGGAATGCTGGGGATCAATTCGCGCCGTGATGCCTCTGAGCATTTAGGCACACTTGATTTAGTCAAGAGACTCTTTTCTGAGGCTTTTGATCAACTGCATGAAAATTACTATTGGCTAGACTCTGATGTTGTCCAGGAGTTTACTTTAGAGCCCGGCCAAACAGTTGGTGGTGGTTTTTTATTTGATGATTGTAATAAGAAAAAAACAGCTTTTGATGTTAATCTAACGAGCTATAAGAACTTTCATGTTGTAGAACTAATTGATAGCAGTAGTGGACGCTCTCTGCGCCCAATAAAGTCGCTGAGCGGAGTGTGGGTACCGTCTTTCATGCTTCTCACCCGTGATACTTGCCGCGAGATTAAAATTTTTCCAGCAATTAAGGTCACAACAAAATATCTCATTCATTTTAAAGATGTTGATTACAAAATAGTTGGTCTTGACGGGCTAAAAAGGGAATTTCTCAAATATGCGACGGCTTTTAAGCTGTCAGTGCGGCTTAATATTCCATTGCCACAGGGTTTTGCTGAGCAGTATCGCGAGATTAAAGATCGGCTATCTGCTGGTGGCACTATAGGTAGTCAAAGTATTAAGGAATCTATTTGGATTAATGATGAGTGCTTTTGAAATTCCACTACTGAAAGACATTAAATATGGTCATGCTATTGATGATTTTAGCGTGGAGAACTTTTTGGCTACACCTGAAGGTTTGCGGCTACGACCAGCACTTTCTCCACTTTTTGATGTTCCTTTTGGAGCTGGTGATGTTATCGTTGGTTTTTACTACGGAAATGATTCCACCATTTATTTGGCTAAGGTAAGTGCTGTTTTTCTACTGACAATTTATCACATTGATTTAGAGAAAAACAAATACAAAGAGATCTTTACGCTGGCAAATGTTCCTCAGGACGATCGTCCGTCGATGTGCAATTGCAACGACTATCAGTTTTGGTTGATATCGGGAAGACTTTATCGGCTAGTAAATGAAACCTTTACTGAAATTGATCTCTCAAAAGGAGACATAAAACCAAAGAATATCGTAGATTTTGCGGTGATGAACTCAACTATCTATTTGCTCAGCAGGGGAGAGGTATTCTACACTAGTGATTTCGCTGACTTTAAAAAATGGGAAGCATTTACGATTATTTCCTATTCGGGCAAAGGAGTAGGACTTGGCGTAATCAAAAATAATCTCTGTATCTTTACAGAGAATGGTATGGAAGTGTGGTATGGTCAGCCAAGCAGTGATGGACTTTTTCCCCTGACTAAAAGAAGAGAACTGAGTGTTCCCTTTAAGCTAATCAGCAAGCGTACTTTAGAAAACGATGGCACTAATTTAATTGGCGCTTTTCACTCATTTGACGGCAAGTTTGTGATAATTTCTTTTGATGGACAGGAGATGAAAGTGCTCGACAATGCTCCTCTCTGGAAGGACAGAAGCATCGTGAGCTACATGGTTAGTAGCATGTTCAATTATAACAACAATACTTACTATGTCCTGTTTTTTAATTTGCCAAAAGGAGATTTAAATAAGCAAGATTTTTCTTACTGCCTGCACCTTAATTTAGGTATTTGGACGCTGCTGAAAGAACAAAACCCGAGTTTCTACATTAATGTTAAGACCAGAGTTTACTACCTCTTGGTGAAGGACAATATAAAGGTTTGCAAAACCAGCAGAAAAGGAGAAATCAGTTTCACTGGAGCAATAACCACGGATTATTTTCCATCATATAAACCTTACATTACCGAGCAATTGGCGTTTTTGTATTTCTATGAGGGAAAAACGGAAATGTTTGTCGACATGTTTGTTTCGTATAAGAGGAATTTTGCGCTTGAGCCAGATTATAGGATGACAATTTTTGCCGATGAATTTGAAGAAAGCAGGGAAAAGATGATCAAACTCAATTATAACCTTTTTGGCATTAACAGTGGACTAGTACATTTTAAGTTTGAATTTAAACAGTGCAAAAGCAGTTTTTTATTAAAGAGGATCTATGGAAAAGAAAGAATTTGACCACGATTTGATAGCCCCTAAGGGTTATCTCACTGAATACAGTTTGTATTTTCAGGTGTTAACTGATCGTTTGAATGTTTTGTGGGCAGAACATGTGAAAAACGTGGAGAAAAATGGAAAAGGGGACAAAAAGCTTAATCCGCGAAGCGATCAATAAGGAACTAGTTAACGTCATTAACTCTCTTGATAAAGAGCAAAAGATGAAACATTTAGAGCATGCTTTAATACTGAAGCTTGGCCTTGGAGTTTGCGATGAGATCGATGGTGGTGAGCTAAAGAATCTGGTTTTTGCCCACGACAAATTAAAAAGCGAAAGCAGCTTTTCAAGAAGTGGGGAGATGATCGATGACATTGTTGGTGAGTATAGAGAGGATTTTGAGAGATGTTAGGACTCCTGAGCGGCCTTGGGAGAGGCGCACTTGATAGCAAGTATGAGCAGAAGCTCCTCCAGAGAAAACGCTTTGAAGAGTGGCAGAAGCAGCAAACGGAACTGTCGAGTGAGGAGAAGGCGTATATCTCAAATGTTCCTAGATATCAAAGAGCACTGGAGCTGGCAAATGAGAAACTAAATGCTGCTGAAAATGCTCTTCCTGATTCTAGATTTTCTAGAATGTTCAGTGGCAATAAAATTAATGCAATTACCGATCTTTTTAGAAGCAAAGATAAACTTAATGCTCGCAATGAATTTAGCCGTTATTTAGAAGGCGAACTTCTACCTGCAATCATGCAGATAGAAGGTCTACCAATGAATGAATATTCAGTAAAGTCTTTTAAGGAAAAATTCAATATAAATAAACTCTCGGCTAAAGATTGGAGAAAATTCTTTGGTGAGACAAAAGAAAAACTTAATGCTCGAGCTCTTGATATTCAAAAGAAAGTCAGAGGACTCTCTGAAGCGCAGCTAAGTGAGCTGATGAAAGATCCGCAAATAGAAAAAACCGTAAAGGAAGAAGCAACAAGAAAGCTCGATAGTCAGATTGAGGGTTTAGGTAGTGAGGCTATTGACGCCTTAATCAAACTATCAGGCAATCCTAAGATACTAGAAGAGCCGCAAGAAGTAAAAAAGAATTTTTTACGAGAAATGGGACTTCAGATAATTGCAGATGTTCCAGCAGTTATGATAGGAGCAGCACTTGGCTCACCTTTAGGACCTATTGGAATGTTTATAGGAGGAAGCCTTGGAGGTTTGGTTGGAGCTTTTGCTGGTACTGCTGCTGAGAGGGGAATAGCAGGTGATAAAAATCCAATTTATAACTCGCTTACTGACACACTGGAAGATGCGCCGCTCATTGTTGCAGCCCATGGCCTCGGTGCTGGAGTAGTGAGGAGTGGAAAAGCAATAACTAGTCTGTTTAAACAAGGCAGAGAACCGGTACTCAATGTAGTTAGTCGTGGTTTTGATACGGCAGTAAAAGACGTGCCAAATATAGGAGTGAAAGATGTGAGCAGCTATTTAAAGAGTGCTGCTAAACAGACGAATAATCCTTTTCAAAGAAAGATTATTAAAGATTTAGGAAGTAAATTTTCCGGTGAAGCTGGAAGTTATAAATCTAAGGAGTTTGCTGATATATTGTCAGGTCTTAGAGGTTCTTCTTATAAATTAGCGGAAAAGCATGGCATACCAGAAAATCAAGTTAAAGAGGTTATCAGCAAACTAGAAGAGCACTTTTTACCACTACGTGCAAATGTCAGTAAGACTATGGGGCTTTTAAGTGGCGCGAGCGATGCGCTACAGGGAGGAAACGTGAGAAGAGTTGCTGAGATATTTAGTGAACTACCGGAGAAGATAGCGATTGACAGTGGAGTACTCACAAAAGACCAAGTGATCAGAGGGTTTTTGCTGGAAAATTCAAATGTCATTAGAAATAAGTACATAAAACCGATTGATACGACGCAATTGATGGAACTTGCGAATCAAATGAGTTGGTTCAAGCAATCAGCTTCATGGTTAGGAAGAGAGACTTTGGCAAAAATAGGTCTAAATGGCTTTAACGATGGAAAAATTGCCAAATTGTTTGCTAAGTATGCTTTTGGCTCTGCTAAAACCAAAGATCTAATGGCAGCACTTCAAGGTAAAATCATTGAAGAGCAAAGTGGTTTTATTGCCGAGATGCTCAAAAGAGCAAAAATGAGTGGTGCCAAAATGTTGCCTTCTGTGGGAATAAAATGGGAAAACGAAGATTAGAATATTTAACCAGGCTGCGAAATAGCTGGTTTGATTATTGGAGTCAGAATATTGAGCAAGCGAGGCGTCAGCATAAGTTTGTGGTTATGGGGGAACAATATACTGAGAACGAAAAACGAGAGCTGCTGAGCATCGGTGCAGAACCGATAGTCTTTAACGTCACATTTGCAATGGCTGAGAAGATTTTAAACACTGTGCGTGGCAAAAAGTATGACCTAGAGCTGAAGGTCAATGGTAAAACCCCCGACTCTGAGGTCATGCAATTTATGCATGAGTCTATCACTGATTTAATCTTTAGTCAAGATCACTATGTGGAATATAGCAAAGCGCTCAAAGAAGCAATTATTGGTGGCTATTCTGCCCTCTATATTGGTTTTGGTTACAACAATGAGGATGTTGAAGATGATGAACTGACATTTAAAATCAGGGCAATTAGCGGTACAGAGAGTTTTTTTTTCGACCCTCATAGTAATGAACCGCACAAGGGCGATGGTCGTTACTGTGGGATAACTCATCGCTTGTATAAAACCAGCTTAGAAAAGATGGGATATGCGCAAATTGACCGGCTCGAGTTTAAGGATAAGGACACTGTGCCTTACATTGAAGTTACTGATCTTTATCTGAAAAAGAATGATGGCATAACTTTTTATCGGTTTACGAGTGAAGAAATTCTTGAGACTAAAGAGCTATATGGCCACCTTTATCTGCCGCTTATTTTTCATGGTGGCTGCTCTCACTTTATTGAGAGCCGTGAGGTGACAAGACCGCTGGGAGTGATGTGTCATTATGCGCAGAAGACCTATAACCACTGTATAGCGATGATGAACTATGGCGCTAAGTATTTTCAGAATCGTTTTTTAATGCCGCAAGCAAGTGTTCCTAGCAGCAAAGCACAGCGTTTTGCTGATCCTCGTGAGATGTTACTCGAGTATGTGACAGTAGATGGAATCCAGCCTATCGTAATACCGCCAACTGGTTCTGATCCGAACCTCGCTATATTAATGCAGCAGGCTCTTAGTTTGCTTTCACAGATTTGGAGTGACACTACAAACATCGTAAAAGACAGCAAGTATTCATCTGCTGCCGCACTTCGTGACAAGTTGAGGGAAAATGAAGGTAGTGTCACTTCCTATTACTTTGCCCATCAAATTACGCTCAATCAAGTAGGGAATGTTCTACTTTCCTTACTACCTTACAAATTGGCACAAGATGATGAGACTCTAGAGAGTTTAATTAATTTTAGCAGGTCGACAAATGTCAAAATTAAAATAAGTGAATCTTTAGAAAAACAACGTGAGAAGGATAATGAACTGATGCTAAGCGTTATGCAGTATCTTGGTCCGAACAACCAGCAGATCAGTGTCGAGCTTTTAGGAGAGATGCTGCTCAATCAAGATACGGTGAGCAGTAAGATGCTACGGGAAAAAGTGCTAAATATTGGTCAGCAGCAAGAGGCGCAAGCACAGCAGCAGGCGCAGCAGCCAAGTGAGCAGGAAATTAAACTACTTGAGATACAATCAAAAGAAAGAATTGCTGAGCTAAAAGCAGAGGTTGATCTACTGGCGGAGAAGTTAGCTGTAATACGTGAAGAGATGCGTAATGCGCATGAGGAAAAAATGCTGAGGGAGAAAAGTGGAGCTTAAGATAAAGAAAATTCCACTTGCGAGGAAACTGCCTGAGAATGTTTTGAGCATTGATCTTGGTAAGAGCAATGGTTTTGCCTATGTCAGGGACGAAACGCTTTATTGTGGCAGCTATGTTTTAGGCGTAGAAAAATGGAAACTGAATGGCGAGACATTGCGCCAAATTAGATATGAGTATCAAGGAGTGATTGCGCTTTTACTTCATGGTAATCCAGAGCTTGATTTAGTGCTACTTGAGGATAATCAGTATTTTTTTAAACAAAAATATATAAGAGGTAGCCACATGTCGTATTACAAAAAGCTGCAAATAATCGCTGAAGGACTGTTTTGTTTGCACTGGAAGGGCAAAGTGAAACGTTATTTTGGAGGTAGCCTTAAAATGAGATGTTTTGGTACAGCTCGTAAGGAAATTGTCAAAGAACGTATTAAAAAAATGCTTAATGTTTCCCGGCTATGTGATCACACAGCAGATAGCATAGCAGGACTCTTTGCTGGTTTAAAAAAGGAGGAATGATGTTTGGAGATTTATTTGATTGGCTTTTTGGTAGCTCTAAGGCTAATCGCCAATTTGAAAATAACATTGCTATGCAAAAGGAGATATTTAGTCGGTACAACAACTTCATAGGAGGCCTCGGGAAAGGTGGCCCAGGAGGATTTATCAATCAAATTGCGTCGCAATACAAAGAAGGGCCTTATCAGAGTTTTGTCAGCAATCAAATGAACACTGCACTTGGCAATAACTTACGTGCCAGTGGTCTTGATCGCTCAAGCTATGGTCTTTCTAAGATTGCAAGTTTAAACTCTGATCTTGCTTCTAAGGGGTTAAATGACTTTATCAGTTCATCTCTAGGGGGAATGCAGAGTCTTCATGGACTTGGTGCGCAGATTGGTCAGAACCTTGGCAGTGGCTATACTTCCTATGGAAAATCTATAAATGATCGCTGGCTAGCTATCAATCAGATGCTGGGTGGACTTGGTCAGGGTATTGGGAGGAATTTAGTTTAATGATTATATCAGTATTAACATAATATTAATATATTAATTAAGTAAGGTAATGATTCTATTTTTGGCTTTTATGGTGGTTTTTTTTGGCTACTCCGAATTTACACGGTATGCAACTCTTAGTGTACTGGCTGAAGCATTTTGTGGAGCAGTTGTTGTAGGGATAGTTATAGTGATAGGTGCATGCTTTATGGAGGTGTTTTATACGGTTAAACCTACGGTACAGATTATAATGTCTGTTATTGCGGTTTCAGGAGTATTTTTAGGAATTCCATTAGCATATTATGGTCATAGAAAAGAGAAACTTTGGAAGCTCCAAAAGGATTGGGAAATTGAGAAACGTGAAAAGGAGTTGGGCATTTGGAAAGAAAAGACCTAGATTTATGCCGCAAAGAAACCAAAGTCTTTGCGGCATAAAATAATATCTTCTTGATTTAACACTTAACTTCTTTAAATTTTTTATAAATAATATGAATCTTAATATAGATAAGGTACCAATACTTAGTATTGGTACCTGCAGCTTCACCCTAGCATTTGATTTACAATTGCCAGTCTTTGCTCTCAACATAATCGTTCACAATATTTTCTAACACAGAATATAATTGTCTGAACTGAGAATCGAATATTACTAAGCTATTATGGACGTCTTCTAACTTAGAATCGAATTCTCCTAACTTAGAATCAAATGCTCCTAACCTATCATGGACTTCTTCTAACTTAAAATCGAACTCTCTGAAATCTATATTAACTCTGTCAAGAATCAATTCTAAAAAATCTTCCTTTGTTAAAGATTCATCTTTTTGATCACCAGATATAATATTATGCATAACACTCTCCTCAAAAAATTTAACACAAATTAAACATATTAGTATTAATGTTATATTAATGATGGTCTATTTACTCTTCATAATAATCAAACCAAATTTCTCCCAATACCCTGACCAAGCCCACCGAGCATCTGATTCATAGCTAGCCAGCGATCATTTATTGACCTGCCATAAGAAGTGTAACTGCCACTCAAGTTCTGACCAATCTGTGCACCAAGACCATGTAGAGTCTGCATTCCCCCTAAAGATGAACTGATAAAATCATTTAACCCTTTAGAAGCAAGATCAGAGTTTAAACTTGCAACTTTCGATAAACCATAGCTTGAGCGATCAAGACCACTGGCACGTAAGTTGTTACCCAGCGCGGTGTTCATTTGGTTGCTAAGAAGCTGCTGATAAGGACTTTCTTTATACTGCGACGCTATTTGATTGATAAATCCTCCGGGACCACCTTTCCCGAGGCCTCCGAGATTCTCCATGAATTTATTGTATCTGCCATACAAATCCTTTTGCATAGCAATGACCTTACCCAGAAAAAGTAGACAGAAAGTTAAAACGTTTTTTCAAAGAGGTGTGGTATGACAAAAAGAAAAGAATATACAGCAGAATTCAAAATTGAAGCTATAAGACTAGTAAAAGAAACAGGTCAATCATCAGCAAAAATAGCAAGAGATTTGGGTATTAGCGGTAAGCAGATGGGTAAAAACATACAATGATAGAATGTCTGGAGTAGATGCGTTTCCAGAAAAGGGGAAAGTAGCTCATTGTGACAAAGAAAAGTTTGATTTAAAGAAAGAGCTGGCAAGAGTAACGAGGGAAAGAGACATTTTAAAAAAAGCCCTGGGATATTTTGCAAACCAAAAAGAGTAAAATATTCTTTTATAAAAGAACATGAAAACTGCTATAAAATACGGGAATTATGCAGATTTTTGAACGTATCTGCTTGTGGTTATTATAAATGGATTACTAAGGAAAAAAACAACAAAAAATCAATAAGAGAAGAGCTCATACAAGATATTCAGAAGGTATATCGATCATCACAATGCAGATACGGAGCTCCTAAAATTCACGCTGAATTAAAGGCTTTAGGTAAAAATTATAACATCAAAACAGTGCAAAATGTTATGCAGAAAAATGGCATTCAAGCTAAGCTTAGACGAAAGTTTAAAAGTAAAAAACCACAAATAGACAATAGAGTTATAACTCCTAACATATTAAATCAGAATTTCATTGCTGATCAACCTAACAAGATATGGGTAACTGATATTACGTACATAAAAACTAATGAAGGATGGTTATATTTGGCAGCAATAATAGATTTATATTCACGCATGGTGATTGGCTGGTAAATGAGTAATGCAGTAAATAGGCAATTAGTTATAGATGCGTTATTCATGGCTATTGGTAGGCGCAAATCTGCTAAAAATCTACTATTTCATAGCGATCAAGGATCGCAATACACCTCTAAAAATTATCAATTTTTACTAAGTACAAAAAATATTACTTCTAGTATGAGTCACAAAGGTTGTTGTTATGATAATGCTGTTTCAGAGAGCTTTTTTTAGTTCACTTAAGAGAGAGTTACTCATTGATACTTCACAACACTCTGCACAACAAGCTAAAACCGCAATATTTGAATATATAGAAATTTTTTATAATAAACAGCGTAGACATTCTACTATTAACTATTGCATTCCTGAGCTTTTTGATTCATCATTCTCATAGCAAAAACGTCTTAACTTTCTGTCTACTTTTTCTGGGTAAGGTCAGGAAGGCATTTTACAAGGCAAGCTGTATCTTTAAGCGGTATTGTTCTTTCTGTTATTGCAATGTTCCGCATTTGTTACTTTGACCTTCTTATCTACAACCCATTGTGGTCATCGCAAGCTGTAGGTAAGTTTCTTATATTCAATGCTTTATTGCTCACTTATGGATTACCGATTGTGTGGACTTCAAAAATCATATCTCACATAAAAAAAGTAGAGTGGAAAAGATACAGCTATATCTTCATGTTACTGCTTTCTTTTGTATTAGTATCGCTAAATGTGCGGCAAATGTTTCATGGAGAGTATCTAAATAAATATGAAATAAGTAATTTTGAAATTTATGCTTACTCTATAATATGGCTAATTTTTGGTATCATTCTACTGCTTTTTGGTGCGCTACAACAAAATCAGTCTATTCGTATTGCATCGCTCGTGGTTATGATTCTAACAGTGGAAAAGTATTTCTCTATGACGCATCAGAGCTTACTGGATTGTTGCGTGTATTCTCTTTCTTTGGCCTTGGACTCAGTTGGTTTTATGCATAGTTTGTTTTCAGAAAGTGTGAAAAATAATAATCTCTTGAATATGGCTAAATATTAGATTACAACGCCTAGAAAAAATAAAGAGTCTATCGATATTTTATATGGGTACCACTCCACCACTTTTGGAAAAGCGCTTATTGGAGTTACTGCACAAAGCATCTGTCACCTTTCTTTTTGTGATTTTGAAACTTCAGCTATTGGGATACTTGAAAAAGAATGGTCACAAGCCTGCCTAAAAGAAGATAGGCTAACAACAGAGAAAATTGTACATAATATTTTTGACATACAAATACCTGAGAGGTCATTTTCTTTGCTTGTTAAGGGAACAGATTTTCAAATTAAAGTTTGGCAAGCATTGCTCTCAATTCCTAAAGGTACAACAACGGCCTATGAAAATATTGCACATATCATTGATAAACCAAAAGCTGTACGCGCTACTGCAAATGCAATTGCCAATAACCCAATTTCCTACTTGATACCTTGCCATCGTGTTATTCGTAAATCTGGAGAAATTAATAAATACCGCTGGGGAATAGAACGTAAAAAGGCTATTCTTGCTTATGAACTCAACTTTATGCGGCATAACGTCGATCAATAAATCCAACTATCTTTATTTATTAATTTATATATGTTTTACATGCCAGTAAGTTTTGACCCTTCCATAGGTTGATTTAATTATGGTAGTTTAAATATTACAGCCACTCACCTCATAACTTCATTATCTTATTATTTCAAAAACATCTTGCATCTTAAAAAATTTAGCTTACCTTTAGCTCATTTAGGTAGCATTTCGCCCTTTTTTGGATGTAATGATTTTCTGGAAATTGTCCTCTTGAATTCTATGGTACTTTGTTTAACATTGACTAATGAGTCTGGATCCCAGTGTCTGGGCACTGGGATGACAGAAGGTATATAAATATCCATTAGTAATAAATACATGACAAGCACTAAGGTCCAAAGCAACATAGACCCTTCTTTATTTCCCCAAACACCACAAATCTTATAGATCAAAGGTTTTGTTGTGTGTGAGTGGTAATATACGTTTTCAAGTGAGAAATCATTTTTAATGTGGCAGTAGATCAAAATAGCCATTGATGCTGACACACAAAAAAATATGGCAGAGGAGACGAATCGGTAAGAGCTAAACGGTAGAAACAAATACGTTAAAGATAACAAACAGGCTACCAATAACAATATATTCCCAAATTCAGGCATAAGATTCATATAATGATATTACTAATAATAAATTGGGAGTTAAAGTTTTAATATAGGAACAAAGCTAATCTTCAATTATATTAATAGTAAGTAAAAATTAAGCATTAAGCTTTTATACTTTATATTATATAACATTAATATTGTGAGGTAATATTATGGGCACAACTAAGATTAGTAAATTTCTATTCAATATAAAAGGTAAAGTGGCAAAACAACATGCTGAACCAATAATTGAAAAAAATCTCTATACTATTTTAGGATTCAAAGATATAGAAGATTTTGAAAATAAAACAAGTAAGCTTGCTAATAAAAAAGTTTGGCAATCATTTGTTGACTGCTTTGCAAAAGAAATAGATTATGCAGCAACTGAAAAAGTTGTAAAAAACATCGTTTGTAACATTGCAAAGAGTGATCAAGGTGATGCTTTTACCAAAACTGAACATCTGATATTAAATGAAAAACAAGATAATAAAAAGAGAGAAAGAGCGATTAAAAAAGCTACTAGTATTTTAAAAAAAATCAATCCAGAAAAAGCCTTCAATGAACTTTCAGTAATAAAAAAACAAGCCGAAGATTTTTTACAAACCGATTTTTATAAGGCGCAGAGCAAACCACTGCCAGGATTTGCTACATCTGGTGCGCAGCTTTTTGCGGAAACTTTGAAATATATAGAAACACTAGAAAAATTATCAGAAGTTAAAAAGGAAGATTTAACTAAGAGTTTCCTATTAAATTATATTAGTTCACTGAACAAAAAGTATCCTAAATCACAAGGTAAAAGGGAAGATGCTATACGAATACTATCAAGCGATGAGTTGAAAAATTTTTATAATCAAGGTGTAGAGGAAGGAATACTACAACCGCTGGCATCCTATAAAGAATGCAGAAATCTGTATGATAAAATGAGCCAGATAAAAAATCATGCTGTTGAAAAAAAAGAACAGAAAGAAAGCTTAAGGGAAATCAGTAAGTCAATAACCAGTATAATTAGTGATATAAAAAAATGTAGAGAAGCAGTCCTTAGTTGCAAAAATTTTCAGAGCTCCTACATAAAGGAAAAAGCAGAACATCCATTTAGAGGCAACGCATGTCAAAAAATGATTGATATATATCAAGAGAGAATTGCTGGATATCAGGAAAAAATTCGTCAAAACCTAAACCAAATAAGAGCAATATTAAAAGATACGCCGCAAGATGTGGAAGAATTCGAAGAAATAATCAATTGCGCACATGAAGCAGAGCAGTATGATGAAATTTTTGATTCGGCTTTAATTTGTTTACCGAACATACAGAATAAGCTAGATATTCAACCAGAAAATCCCCTAACAGAACTCAGAGCTTCACAAATTAACTTTGAAATTGAGCTAACTAGGCTCTGTGAACAAAATATTAGAGTAAGCATGTGAATGCTTCAACAAAATTCAAAAAACCAACAAAGACCTCATAAGTCTTATCAAAACAGGAGATTTCTAATGGTGGCAAATACCATGTATTTCTTTCAATTTGCCACTACCTAAATCACACATTGTCTTCCAGAAGGAAAATTTTTGTTCCACTGGCAACCACCTCATGTATAGCTTTACTTCCATAATAAGAAAAATGGCAAAAGCAATTTTAGATCTACTCTAATAAAAGCCTATTTTCCTTGAAACTAAAATAGCTACTAAATGTGATAATAATATGATCTATTAATTCTATTCCTATGCTTTTGCAAGCTTCTGCAAGCTGTCTGGTGAGAAACATATCGCTACTTGAAGGCTGTATATCTCCACTTGGGTGATTGTGGGATATTACAATCGATGTTGAGCCAATCAAAAGAGCGCGTTTTATGATCTCTCTAACATAAAGAGGAGTTTGATCTATTGTACCAAAGTTTTGTAGATCTTCTGCTATTAGACGATATCTTTTATTCATATAGATAACGCGAAAATTTTCTTTATTAAGGCTTCCTATACTTGCTTTTAAATAATCAAGCAATTTTTCCCAATTATTGATTATAGGTAGGTCCTTTACTTCTTCTCGTGCAGAACGAACAAAAGCCTGTTTAACACAAAAGATAGCAGATATAGCTGCATTACTAACTCCTTTAATATTCTGCAGTGCTTCTAAATCGGCATTAAAAACCTTATTCAAACTGCCGAAAATTTCTATCAAATTCTTTGCTACTGGCTTTACATCAATTCTACTATATGCTGAATATAAAATGTGTTCTAAAATCTCATAATCAAGTAATGATTGTCCGTTATCTGAAATAATTCTCTCTCTTAGGCGCTTTCTATGACCTTTTTTGTAATCTTTCATTATTCATGAATTGCTTATCTCTTATAATAAGAAATTGAATTTTTAAGTAAAATATTTAATAAAATATATGAAGCATAATTGTAAATTTTTGAAGACAGCAAATGGTGTCATGAAAGTAGCTGACACTGTCCTCCATCCAAGAAGGTGTCATTCCAGTGCTTGACACTGGAATGACACCTCAAATATTAATAAATTTACCAAACGAAAAAAAGGCAAAAAAATCCCCGTGTAACGAGTTTTGACCCTATAATAATGTAAATTGGCGCTGTAATAATGTGCTAACGCTTAAAATAAGCACGTTTTGGCTGAATGTAGAAAAAATAAAAAAGACATGCAGCCGCTATAATTTTTATGTAATTTGCCAATAAATATCTGAGTTTTTTACTGAATTTTTGTTGTTGAACCCGCGCGGATCGAAAACAAGGATAAATACTCTTATTGTCATAATAAGGGGGCTGGCGCAGTTTGTCAAGGAAGTTTTATGCAAGAGATCTATTGAAATGCTCGTGCAAAATCATACTATTAATTTAGCACATTATAAATTTAAAATTATAAATATGTTAAGCAAATTAGTAACTTTGCTATTAATTTTTATATTTCCTTTTTACTCATACTCATATCAGTTTAGAACCAAAGCAAAGCAAGCAGTTGTTTTAGATTTAGCTTCAGACTCTTTCATTTTTGACCATAATTCCAGTGAAAAAATGGCCCCATCTTCAATGAGCAAGTTAATGACTTTATATGTAGCTTTTGATTATCTAAAAGCTGGAATAATAAAAATGGAAGATAAATTTGGAGTAAGTAGAAAAGCATGGGAAAGGAAAGGCTCTTCTATGTTTTTGAAAGAAGGTCAATTTGTTACTGTAAAAGAACTGCTTGAAGGAATTACAATTGCCTCAGGTAATGATGCATGCATAGTGCTAGCCGAGGGTATCGCAGGATCAGAAGAGAATTTTGTTGCTGAAATGAATGAAGTTGCACAAGATTTGAATCTTAATGATAGTCATTTTGTTAACTCAAGTGGATGGCCAGATGAAAACCATTTTATGAGCGCAAAAGACTTGGTAACACTGGCAAAAAGAATTTTCACCGATTTTCCTGAATACTATGATTTATTCTCTGAACAATATTTGACATATAACGATATTGTACAAAAAAATAAAAATCTTTTACTTTTCCATGATATTGGAGTTGATGGTCTAAAGACAGGTCATACGAGTGCTGGTGGTTATGGAATTATAGTATCTGCAAAACGGAACGATAGGAGAATTTTTGCTGTTGTGAATGGTTTGGACACCGAGAAAGAGCGAATAGAGGAAGCAAAAAGACTAATACAATATTCCTTAAATCATTTTAATACCAAGAAAATATTTGCTAAGGATAGCGTAGTTGAAGAAATAAATATTGTTTATGGAAAAGATAAAAAGGTGCCCGTTACAGTTGCAAACGATGTTACCATAACTTATAACCGCAGATTACATGATAAAATTAAAGTTCGTATTGAGTATAAAGATATGGTACCCGCACCAATTAAAAAAGGTCAAGAAGTGGGCAAAATGTTTGTAGAAATACCTGGTACTGAGCAAAAAACTATACCTGTTTATGCAGCAAATGATGTGCAGGAATTGAGCTATATAAAAAAAATTTTTAGAAAGTTATTTTAATCAGCAAATGTAAGTTAAGGAAACCTGAAATACTAATCTACTTTCAACCCCTCAGCATGTAAACTACGTGGTAAAGATTCCAACTCTTTTGCAGCAGTTAGTTCTTTATTTTTTGCATGTATACCAAGCTTATTGAATTCTCGGGCAGCAGGAAACACTCTTGCCTCAAGCGAACCAGCAGTTTTATTGTAATGATCAACAGCACTTTTTAAGCTTCTACGTAAATTATCAAAATTTTCGCCCATTGTGCAGATTCGCTCATATAAAATATGGCCTAATTCACTTATTTTCTTTGCATTTTCAGCTATCATCTCTTGCTTCCATCCATAGGCTACTGCCCTAAGTAGCGCGATTAAAGTGATTGGTGTTGCAATAATTACTTTTTTTTCTATTCCAATTTCTATCAAAGCTGGTTCACATTCTAGTGCTGCACTGAAAACCCCTTCCCCTGTTAAAAAAAGCACCACAAGCTCTGGCGTATTTTCAAATTGGTTCCAATATTCCTTTCTGCCTAGATCATTTATATGTTTTTTTATTGCCAGAGAATGATTCTTCAATTTTTCCTTTTGTATCTGTAAATCATTTTGCGACATAGCATCCATGTAAGAATCAAGTGGTACTTTAGCATCTATTATTATTTGCTTTCCTGATGGCATTTTTATTATTAAATCAGGACGTAACAAACTGCCCTCATTTTTATCAATTACTGAGGATTGAGTAAAAAAATCGCAATATTCAATCATTCCCGCCATTTCTACCACTCTTTTGAGCTGCATTTCACCCCACTTGCCCCTAATGTGAGGTTTCCTCAGGGCGTTGGCAAGGTTAGAGGTTTGGCTCATTAGCGCTCCAATTTGCTCTCTTAAACCTTCGTAAGCCCCTACCCTCTCCTTCTCTAGCTCACGTATTTCGCTGTCGAATTTTTCTAATTTTTCTTTTATTGGAGTGACAACTTCGTTGATCGTTGCTTGCCTTTTTTTGAAGTCACTTTCTGTTTCTTTTAGTTTACTATCGATTACTTCTTTCGCTAAATTCAGAAAATTATTATTGTTTACCTGTAAAGCATCAAGAGAAAGCACTTTAAAAGTGTTCGTAAGCCTCTCCTCTGCTTTTGTCAGTAATTCTATTTCCTTTTTCTTTTCTTCACGCTCTTTTTGAAGAATTACTTCAAGTTCTGCGTTCCTCACTTTCAAATCAACTATTTCCTCATCCTTATTCAGTAAAGTTCGCCTTGTCTCTTGAAACTCATGCTCTACTTTAAGTAAATTCCTCTCAAGATTTGCTGACTTTATATTTTCCTCACTTAGCTTTCTGTTCTTTCTTGCAATGATATAGAGAAATAGTAGTAAAAAAAGGACATTCAATACAAAAGCTATAGAATTGAAAAGCATCAGAACACAGAAAAAACCGCACTCACAATACTATCTAATTTTTTTATATATAAAAAAGAAAAAAAGAGCACCTGAAGAGATGCGCTTACTGAAGGGCTTGGTTTGCTAATTAATAACCGTTTTCTTCTACACTTGGATTAGTAACAGAATGTCTTTTTATTGAAAATCTTATGTAATAGTTATTTTTATAATATCAAATAGCACATATATTAACAACTCAATTTTACTCTCATTACTACAATACTTACATACCAGTTACTTCACTAAAAACTTAGCTTCAATCCGGCCAAAAGCACATACCCGTAGTTGTTATCTTTTACTACAGGTTCCTGAGTACTAAATTTTACAATATCGAAGTAGTATGAAGTGCCAAGAGCTAATGGATATTCAAGACTGAAAGCCTGTGATGTGAATTCGTTTGTACCTTTACCTGCAATATACCTAACACTATTAAAATATGTTAAGCTCACTTTACGAGAATCAGAATGATAAGCAACACCTGCATTTACATAATGCATATTATTTGTTTCAGGACTACGCTTCTCACCAGATTTACCGCCATTACCGTACGAAAAAATGCAATCAAGTTCAAAAAGTTTTAGCTTCAATCCAAAATTCCAGTGTAGTAATTGATTACGGCATTCATAATTTTGAGAAGTACCATCCGAGCAGTCAGTTAAATTTTCCCTTGCAAACTCACCAGCCAAGGCAGTAGTAAAACTTATATCATCTGATAGGCCATTTTCATACGAAAGACCAGCGGCTATTAGATTGTTATATTGTAAATTATTTTTACCTGGAACATAACTAAATCCAAGTTGAAAGTTATAGATTTTAGGAGAGATATAGTTTAACGTTAGTTGTTTTAACTTTAGTTCTAGTCTATTATAGTCGCTATAAATATTAGGCTTGACCCAAAATACCTTATCCTTATCATACCCAGAACCATCATCTTTTTTTTTATTACCGCGCAAATTTGCATAATCTGTCCAATGACCATTTATTCCTCCAGCAGCTGTGTAAATTTTTGAAGTGTTAACTAACATACTCTGACTAACTAAACTTCCTTTACCATATTCAACTGATCCAAACTCCTGGTTCTTTATGATAAAATAGCACTTCTCCATTTCTAATTTTTCTATGTCTAATGCTTTTAGGTTTGCAATAGCAGAAACTCCTGCCTTAACATTAAACCCCATTTGCGTATTGGGATAAACTTGCTGCAAATAAAGAAAGCGCAGGTCTGAATAACTTGAGGTCTTGTCTTTTGTAGAGCTAAAAGAATCTCTGTTGAAAGCGTAGCCAAATCTTAAATCTATTTTTCCATCTAGTTCTGCATAAAACATCTCCTTATCCAGAATTACCCTAGCATTGACACTCCCTACCACGAATAATAATGAAAATAGTTTGATCAGTAACCTCATAGTTAAGCTTAAATTTTTAATATAAGCTTAATAGAAATAAAAAACAATTCTTATATTGTGTAGAACTTAGATACTACAAACCAATTAATGACAAAAGCGTTTAAGCATTCTTCACACTATGTTTTTGAATTATATTTCCATAAATAATTGATATACTTGGTAACTTTCGCTTTAGTAACTGCTTATTAATGGTAGAATATATACGACTAATTATTTTAGATGTGTTCTTTGCATCACAGTTAATCAAAATAAAAAGCACCTTATTCTCATCAATAAATCCTAGAAAATCATCACTACGGCAATTTTTATAAAAATGCTCTGTGATCATACTCAATGCATCGTTTATCTCATTAAATTTATTATTGAAGCCTATTATTCCTATAACTGCATTAATTTGATATTCAAAGGCAAAATTCAATATGACATATAACTCCAAAATCGTTGAATCATTGTCTGGTATATCAAACAAGTTGTGTTTTTTATATTTCTTACCCATCAGATATTTATCCCTAAACATTGCTAGCTTATGAAACAGGCTAATGTCACGTATCAATAGCTCATAATTAATCTTGCTATTAGTAAATTGCGTTGTGCGAAAAACTTTTACCTTTGTTTTTATATCTTCTCCTTTAGCGTCGATTAAAGAAAAGCCTATCACTTTTGGCAATATATCGGGCAAATCGCGCCCATCTTCAGTATACTCCAAATAGCTTTTCATATCTTCAGCTGCTCTTTTACTTAAAATATTGATTAACGGCTTATTAAGTAAATTCTCTTCCTCACATTTTAATAAATTCCTTGCAGCTTGATTGAGTCCCAAGATTAATACGTTCTTTTTCTCATTATCCTGACAAACAGATATCACAGCTTCATCTTTCCTTCTTGCAGTTATAAAATCTTCCATATCTTCTCACATATAACGTATTTATAAGTATAATAAGATTGTATTAAAATTCATTTACCCATTAATATACTTGATAAAGTATAGACAAATCGTCATGTTGCTGCATGTTCTAAGTCATGATAAAGGAAGCAAAATTACATTTGTAATTTTGCTTGTTCTCTTTATATCTTCACCGCAACAACTTATTTTGCTGTATTGGATTAGATGGTTGAATATTACCTAAACTACTGTGACACGATTCTTCGTATGACGGTGGTGATGAACACGATTCCTCGTATGAAGGTAGTAGTTCCTCAAGCGGTGCTGAAGGTAGTAGTTCCTCAAGCGGTGCTGAAGGTTGTACTTTTTCATAATTGTCAGAAGGAAAATTGTCTAATTCTTTATTACTAGTTGCCTTATCCATACATTTTATTGGTTGCTCTATATAATTTTGTATTTCTTTTGTAAAACTATGCTTTAGGCAATAACTTGTTAAGTAAGCTACACCTGCTACTGTTAGCGCTAATGCTGCAACAACCAAAAATGGAGATGCTGTATACATAAGAGCATGTAAATAACCTATACTTCCTTGTTTAGCGGCACATACAAATAGTGCTATGAGCGGAGCCAAAAGTAACATAAAAAATGCAGTAAAACCACAAGTACACAATGCAGCGATTCCTCTTATCTCACAAAGCCCTATTTTTTTTATTTTATTATTAAGGCTTTGATACATTTTATTAACGTTAATATTGCTAGTATAATCCTCTAGTTCTTTTGAAATCTTAATCTTTAATTCTTTAACCTCACTATCCATTAATGAATAGTATGCTATATAACGTTGCCGTAATTGATTATCTAATACTGATCGACCACCATTTAGAACGTTTAAAATGTCTTTTTTGCATAACTCAATCTCCTGAGAAATTTTAGAATCGTTTTGTTCTTTTATATCTTGATCCATTTTATCCTGTAGTTTTTGACCAAAATCTTTAAATACAGTTCTGTAAGAAAGGTATTTTAATATAACAGGTAAAGCCATCTCATTTCCCTTACTAAGCAAAGATAAAAGCTTCAAAGCGAAAGAATTAGGTACTGCTTCTCTTGGTAGAGTTAGGGTAAAAGAAATTTTCCATTTATCGCCACATTTATAATATCTTTGGCAAAGTAATTTTATTGAAGAATCTTTAAACCATTTTGTACCAAATTGCATTTGAGCAAAGAATTCTTCTAATTCTTTAACAGAGCAACTATTTTCCTCTAATTTTACTTTTATAATATTGCTTAACATTGTAACTCCACTAACCGTTTTATACATGTAGCTTAACACTATTTTAATAATTTATCAAGAAAGTTTAATTATTAATTATAATATTTAATAAAATAAATAGACTCTTTTACATTTCATCTGCAAGAATCTTTTCCTTAGTTTGTAAATAAAGATTTTCTGAATCTAATTGCCGCAGGTTACGTTTAGTAATATAATCTCATATTAAATAAAACTTTACCTAAGTTTATGCCAGACTCTACGTTAGTTTTAACAACTATTCTTATATTCTTCATCTTTACGTTGTCACTTTTTTTTATAAAAAGGATATTTGGATCAACGAACAAGAAGATAATAAAATCCTTCAGAAAAATTGCTCAGCAGATTAATGCGCTAGAGCAAGAAATGCAGAGCTTATCTGATGAGAATCTTGCTAGTAAAACTGCGGAATTAAAACAAGAACTGAAAAATGGAAAAACACTAAATGACCTTCTCGTACCTGCATTTGCGGTTGTACGAGAAGCATCACGAAGATTCCTTAACATGAGGCATTTCGACGTTCAGCTAATTGGTGGCATGGTTCTCCATAATGGCATGATATCAGAAATGAAAACAGGAGAAGGAAAGACACTCGTCGCAACTTTAGCTGCGTATCTAAATTCTTTAGAAGGAAAAGGTGTGCACGTCGTAACTGTTAACGACTATCTTGCAAAACGAGATACAGAGTGGATGAGTAAATTATATAATTCTCTTGGAGTTTCTGTTGCATTTATTACAAATAATTTGACAGACGAAGAGAGAAAAAAGGCTTATAGCGCAGATATCGTATACTCAACAAATAATGAACTTGCCTTTGATTATCTACGAGATAATATGAAATTTTCTCAAGAAGATATGGTTCAGAGAGGCTTCAATTACGCGATAGTAGACGAAGTAGACTCTATACTGATTGATGAAGCGCGTACTCCGCTCATTATTTCTGGCCCACTTGAGGAAAATAATCAGATATATAAGCATATCAATAAAATATTAATCAAATTAGTTGATTCTGACTATGAAGTCGATGAAAAGAGTAGAGCAGTATTCCTCACTGAAAATGGCATTTCACGAGTGGAGGAATTACTTAGGTCATATAATCTCATTCCTGAAAATTCCTCGCTCTATGATACTAGCAATATTATACTGACTCATTATATAGATCAAGCACTTCGTGCACATAAGCTGTTTACTGCTGATAAAGATTATATAGTGAAAAACGGTAAGGTGGTAATTATTGATGAGTTTACTGGGCGCATGATGGAAGGTAGGAGATATTCTGATGGTCTTCACCAGGCACTGGAGGCAAAGGAGAATCTTGAAATTCAGTATGAAAGTCAAACTTTAGCATCAGTCACATTTCAGAACTACTTTCGTATGTACAACAAACTTTCTGGTATGACAGGAACAGCAGCAACAGAGGCAGAGGAGTTTCGTGATATATATAGATTAAATGTAGTAAAAATTCCAACTAATGTGCCTGTTAAGAGAATAGATGTTGATGATGAAATTTATGGCACAGAAAAAGAAAAATTTAATGCTGTATTGAAGTTCATAGAAGAATGCCACAAACGCCTTCAACCAGTGCTTGTTGGCACTGTGAGTATTGAAAATTCTGAAAAACTTTCCGATCTTTTGAAAAGCCATTCCCTTAAGCATTCAGTATTGAATGCTCGTTATCATGAACAAGAAGCGTATATAATAGCGCAAGCTGGAATACCAGGCAGCATTACTATAGCAACAAACATGGCAGGACGTGGAACTGATATTCAGCTTGGTGGAAATGTTGAAATGATTGCAAAAATAGAGCTCGAGAAAATAAAAAATGCTGATGAAAGAGAAAAAAAATATCAAGAAATAGTCGAAAGAGTAAAAAAAGATAAGGAAATTGCTATAAAAGCTGGTGGCTTATGTGTTATTGGAACCGAAAGGCATGAAAGCAGGAGAATAGATGATCAATTACGTGGACGTTCTGGCCGCCAAGGTGACCCTGGACTTTCTAAGTTCTTTCTATCACTTGAAGATGATTTAATGAGGATATTTGGTTCTGATAGAATGAGGAATTTTTTGCAAAGAGTGGGACTAAAGAACAACGAGGCTATTCATCATCCATGGATTAATAAAGCACTTGAAAAAGCACAGAAGAAAGTTGAAGTTAGAAATTATGATGTGCGGAAGTCTTTGCTAAAGTTTGATGATGTAATCAACAATCAACGTAAAGTTATTTTTAAGCAGAGAAATCATATTTTAAACAATGAAATCAATGATTTAGTTGAAGTATATAGTGAAGTAAATGAGGATATAATAGAAGGTATAGTACAAAGTGGTTATTACGAAGATTATGTTGAAGATATTGCAAAAGAATTCCACATAAGATACGGAATAACGCTTAATCTAGCAGAGTTTTTGAATAAACAAGAAGCCTTGGATTATATAAATGACAAGATACAAGAATTTTTTACTGAGAAAGAAAAATATTTCAATAGTCAACAAACTACAGATTTGTGGAATACGATAGTGAAACAAGTGATGATCATGACACTTGATCATTTATGGAGGGAACACCTCTCGGTTTTGGAAAGCCTAAGACAAAGCATAAATTTGCGTGCCATGGGGCAAAAAGACCCATTAAATGAATTTAAACGCGAAGCTTTCTTAATGTTTGAGTCGATGCTTGAAAAATGGAAAGAGCTAACCATTTATCGCCTAGCGCACTTTAAGTTGGTAAATAACCAAGAGATAAGCAACAGATTATACCCTACTAAAAAAGATAATTTTACCAAAGTTTCAAGAAATGACAAGTGCCCTTGTCATTCCGGGCATAAATACAAACACTGCCATGGTTCTCCTAATGTACAGAATTAGTTGTTACAAGCATGCTATAGCTGCTAATATCAATATCATCTAACTCATTACTTAATGAGTACTTTGATACTCTATATGCAGCCTCATAGTAAATTCCACAGAGCCTAGTGCTATTAACAAACATGCATTGTTTATTTGGTTTTCCTCCTCTTGCATTTTTCTTGCCTCTTCCTCTATTAAAATTTCTATTATTTTTCCAATGTTTTTCTTTTTACTCCTCTTAGTCTTCGAAGCTTCTCTTCATCAAGTTTACTTACCTGCTCAAAATTTATACCTTCCCTAATATTGCTTCTACTACTTGTTTCTTCAGTTATCCAAGAAGTCTAATGGCAAGCACTGACCACTTTTGCTTAAGATGCCCTTGAACAGATATTATTACTAAAAATTAAACATCAAACCAACTTCAATACTATGAGTGGATATATCATCTGCAATAGGTATTGGGATACTAAAGTAACGATAGCCGAAAAAGGTTTTAACTTCTGGTATTATTAAATAATTAACACCAAGCTTTATTTGATAAGCAAACCAAGGAACATTCAGTGGCATTGAATTTTCTGGTGATCCATTAATCTTTTTTAATCTAAAAACTGTTGGCCCTATACCAAGACCAACATACGGAGCAAATTGTGTATCTTGAATGCTGGAGTTATAATAGAAGTTTAATAAAAATGCAAACACGCTTGCTGATTTCTCAAATACCGGAGGAGAATTACTATCTTCAATATTGGCTGTAGAATACATAGCTTCAAAATCAACTCGGCCATTTTCCCCAGCATAGTAACCTAAAGATACGCTCCTAAGCCACTGGAAATCAATTTTGCCGTTAAATTTCTCTATACTCTGAATTTCATCCACTAATCCCGCTTTGATGAACAGTGATACTAATTTTTCTTGCAAAGAAAGATTAGGATTAGCTGTATTGATTAAATTAATAAACCTTTTTCCTATTGCCTTTATACCCTTTACAAATGTTTCTGAATTATCATGGCATATCTTACCACCGTTAGCACTAACATAGAAATCAAGTTTTTTTGATTTTTCCTTTGTAGGCTCAACTTGATCTGCAATACTTGGCCACATATTTTTCTGATCAGCTGCTTGGAAAACAGAAGGTGAACTACTTTTAAGTTCTTGATATTTCATTGGTATTTCTTTTTCAGCAACCTCTTCAGAACGTATTACACTTTCATTATTATCTGTTTCTAATTTTAACGGTTGTACTTGCTCAATGTGTGTATTGTTACTGATATAAGTAATAAAAAAATAGACACACGGAATGAAGATGAAAAATAAAGCAATAGATATTCTAATTATCATAAATGAATTATCACTTATAGTATAACTACTATATCATATATTCCTTTAATGTACAAAAATTAAGAAATAATATTTCCAATTAAACAATTATTTTCTATTCCTTTAACATGAGCTTTCACAATACTTTTAGCTTGAACTCTTGATGTAAGTTTTATTAATGCAAAATTTTCTGTTCTACCAATATTATTCTGCTCAACCAAAACGCTTTGCTCAGTGCCGAGCAAAGATTGATAAAAACTGCTCATCATTTCTTTATTTATTTCTCTTAGATGCTTTACTCGTTCTTTACGTACATTCTCTGGTATTTGTGGCATCCGTGCAGCAGGTGTGTTTTTCCGCTCTGAATATGGAAAAGCATGTAGATAAACTACATTTATTTTCTTCAGTAAATCAACTGTATCCTGAAACATTTCATCAGTTTCTGTTGGAAATCCAGCAATAATATCAGCGCCAAATGCTATATTAGGTCTTAAGCTCTTCATTTTATGATAAAATTCTATCACTTGTTCTCTATTGTGACGACGTTTCATTCTCTTTAGTATTAAATTATTACCAGACTGTAGACTCAAGTGTAAGTGAGGCATAAGTCTTGACTCATTAGCTATTAAATCCATTAGTTCATCATCAACTTCAGCAACATCAATAGAGGAAAGTCTTAGTCTCTTTAACTGTGGTATATCCTTTAAAACTCTCCTAACCATCGAACCAAGTGATTGCTTACCAAACAAATCTGTACCAAAGTCAGTAATATCAACACCTGTAAACACCACTTCTTGATACCCATTTTCTATAAAAATCTTAATTTGCTCTATAATATTGTTTACTGGCACAGATCGATTATTCCCTCTTGCCTCAGTAATTGAGCAAAATGTGCAGCTATGATTACAACCATTTTGAATTTCAATAAATGCCCTTGATTTATCTTCAAATCCATTAATGAGAATAGGTTCTACTTGGTTATCACTGACTAAGGTTTCATCATTATTTAGTAGATAATTTTCAGCTCTTAGCTTGTCTTGATTACCTAGCACTTTACTTACACCAGGAATATCACTATATGATTTAGGATCTAATTGAACGGCACAACCAACTACAATAATTTCTTTACTTGGGTCATTCTTATAGATCTTACGTATTTTTTGCTTTACTTGACGTTCTGCTTCATTTGTCACTGCACAGCTATGCACCACAACAACATTTTCTCTCTTTGCTTTTTTTAATGCTTCTTTGATTAACTCACTCTCGTAGAAATTTAGACGACAACCAAATGTTATTACTTCATTCATGCTTTTGCTTTAATAGATCTAAATTATATCAAATATCCAAGCAAAATGACTATTTTTTTGGTAGATATTATAATTTAAGCATAACCTCTAGAGTTGAAAATCACAGGAAGAATTTGTAGATATACAGTAAGATCATTTAGCATTAAAAAAATGCTTAAGGCCAATGATGTTAACCTCAAGCGAATATAAACCAAAAAACATTTTGCTAAACCTTGAAGCTCTACCATGCAAATTCATCTATATCATTTGTTACATAAGTGTCAGAATAAGCTTCATCCAAACTTTCTGCTTTCCATGGAAGCCATGAAGAAGGTTTTATCTTCTCTAAAACTTTACCTGGTATTGATGTTATCTCTTGCTTCACGTCTTCTTTTAATTTTTCTATTTGTAACCGAGCAAAATCTTCCACGCGAACCATGAGTTTATCTGTTAGCTCTTTTATCATGTCTTGATTTTGTTCTGCAACTTTCTTTGTAATAGGTACGACAATTTTACTTATAATCTCTGTTCCTAATGGAACAACGATTTGCTTTGCAACCTGATCACTAACAGGTTTAATAAGGTAATCTGCTATACTCTTTGCTGTATCTCCAGTCAGATTTGTTACTTTTTTTAAACTATCACCAATAATACCATAGTTTTTTTGGTACATCATATCTTCATCAGCAACTTCATATCTTCCTAAATCATCATACATTCCCATTTTTTGGTGAGACAATCCATTTGCATCAGATACATATCCGTATTTATTAAGTGAATTGAAATTAGACCGCATAACATTTTCCTAATTACTTATATATTCCTATTTTAGCATGAAACAAACTAACAAAACATTAACTTTTAAGAACTCTTCTCAATTAATACATCAATAAAGGTAAGACCATATAATTTTCTCCTTTCTTGATACTATTCTCCTCCGAACTTAGTTCACACAGTTATTCAGACACTTCTGAATTTACCACCCCCAATTCCACTGCTTTTTTATATTTTGACTAGGTCTTCTCCTACAATTAGATAATCAGTACTCTTATCTGAAATGTACCATATAACTACACCAAGCTACAAATATGACACAAGAGTTTAGATTATTTTAGTTATTCTCTTGTATAAGATACTCTTTATATCAAAAAGAGGACCATATGAGTGAAGCAACTTTTTCTGAAAAAAATCAGCTTTCTAGAGAAGACATAGCAGAGTTAACAGAACTTATGTGTCTTGAACGAAGTGAAGTAAGTGAAAGTGGAACAGGGCTATTAGAACTTATAGCTGAACAGGAGCAAATACTTGAGGATTTAGGAATAGAATCAAAAGAGCTTTTATTTTCTCAGCATACAGGAATGTATGAGAACCTTAGTCAGCCCTATTCTAAGGATCTCGAGGTTTTATAGCAGATATATAGATTATCATTATTATTGATACCTACTCAAGAGTTGCTATGGCAAACAGAGAAAACTGCAATTACTGCCGCTAATCTTTTTAATATATCTTTCTTTGATGGTGCTATTATCGCGCATTTTGACTGATATGGGCTATGATAAACCAGAAAATCACAGCTATATTTAGGAATTGAGACAAGGCCTCATTTAGGTAAATATTGCTATGCAGACTTTTCTTGATAGCAAGCATATTGCTTTTTAGAAAAATATTAGTAGCATCAAACATAGAGGTTGATATTAGTTTTTCTGTCAGATTAAGTTGTGTCTAGTACAATTGAAGTCATTGACTATGCAAATAAGCTAACAGAACTTGAAATATTTTAATTGTTAGTTTTAGGGTGTATTTTCGTGTTCATTGCTATGAATGGGCAGATCTACCTCTTCGAGGTAGCTCATCGGATCACCTAAATCATGCTCTATTTCTACTTCAAACTTGAATCCTAACTTCTCGCAGAATTTGTAGAAATATTCTTTAATGGTATCAAATAAACTTCTGCCATCAATTTTGTAGTCTCTCAATTTTCGGGGCACAGTAAGTGACAATTTGCCATCTTTATATATCACATCATCTTTTCCATCTTGAGACTGAAGTGTGAATTTGATTGAACTTTGTATAGTAGCTATAGCTGCATCTTTTGAGTTTTCATATTCCTTTGTCTTGTTAGGGTCTAATACAGATATAGACATTTTAGATTCAATTTTTGTATAACTTGATTCAGTGCAATTAATATTTATTGTTTTCTTGAGAACCCCAGTTACGAGGTTGTGGCTTGCCAACGCAGGTGTATCAACATGAAAAGATAAATTACCATCATAACCAAGTTGGTTACAGTTGGTAACCAGTTCCTCTAAGAGAGGATCGCTTGGGATTTGCGCTTCAGCATATTTAAACATTTCCTTAAAAATTTCTTTTGCAATTGGGTGATAATTCTCGTTTTTATCTCCTTCTTTTGGTAATAGATGAGTGTACCCTTTACCTAGATTGTAAAACCTTTCAAACTTCTCTTTATATTGGTCAGTTTTTTTATCATCAGGTATCTCTTGCTTTTTATAATGTCTATCCCAAACTTCATCAAAATTATGTTGATCTACTCCATCTATCAATGCACCAATTAAAATTTCGTCTAGACTTTTGCTGTTAATAACAAACCTCATTCTTCGAAAATCGTCATACATCTGCTTTCCAGTAGTTGCTAACTGATTATTTTTATCGGCCCTTAATTTGCTAAAATCAAACTTTTCTGCCTGAGCTTTTAGTGTAACGACTGGATTTTCATTTTTTTCCTGTGTAGAGTTGTTCATTGTTAATACTTTGATATGAATTGCTGATAGTATAATAATACATAAAAATAGTTAATATGTCAATAATATACTGAACATGGACAGTCATAATAGGGTGACAGGATTTTAGTAAGGCTCTATAACAGTTTTACACATGTATGAATCTCAATGAGCAATCAGATTTTTCTAAACAGCAGGCTGGAGAATATACCTAAGTTCCATTCCGCAATATTGCCTAAACTTTGCGGTGGAGACAGAGTAATGGACTTGCTGTTTCATAGGCCGCTCAGTTATGTGGATAGAAGTAAATCACTACCTGATGCTCAAGTGGGAGAATTTACAACTTTTGTGGCAAAAGTGTATGAGCACCAGCGCCCCACTGTTAGAGGTAGGCCATATAAAATAATCGTTGAAAGTGAAAGTCAGTATTTATTTATAGTTTTTTTTAATTACTCAGTTAAATATTTGTATAAATTATTTCCAGTTGGAACAGATATAGTCATCAGTGGTAAACTTGAAAAATTTGCCGAACATTGGCAAATTACTCACCCAGATTATATGTTATCTGATATCAATCAATTTAAAGAAATAGCCTGCATAGAGCCAATTTACCAATTATGTCGCGGTATTACTAACAAGAGCATTAGAAACATAATAAGTTCTAATCTAAAAGATTTGCCTGATTTGCCAGAGTGGATAGATGAAACATTAATCAAGCAAAAGAAATGGCTGAATTGGAAAGAAAGCATCATAAGATTGCACAGACCGAGCTCACTCGCAGAAGCAGAAGTTTGCAGAGAAAGACTTGCTTATGATGAGCTATTTGCGTACCAGTTGGCACTAAAGCTTGCAAGGGAAAATCATGTAAAAAAAGAGGGAAAAGAATTTATAATATTGAGTAAATACAAAGAGCAGGTCTTAAATGAATTACCGTTCCAATTAACAAATGATCAAATTCGAGCGATAGATGAAATCTCAGAAAGACAAAAATCCAGATACCGCATGGTAAGTCTGCTGCAAGGTGACGTTGGGAGTGGCAAAACTGTAGTTGCACTCTTTGCGATGCTGAATGTGGTAGAAAATAACATGCAAGCAGCTCTAATGGCACCAACCACTATCTTAGCGGAGCAACATTATAATTGGATCGAAGAAACTCTATCTTATACTGATATAAAAGTTGCTTTGCTTACTGGTAAAACTGCGCGCAAGGAAAGAAAGATTATTATGAACGAACTTGCAAGTGGTATTTTAAATATAGTAATTGGTACTCATGCATTATTTCAAGCCAACGTTACATTTAAAAATTTAGGACTCGCAGTCATAGACGAACAACAGCGATTTGGAGTGATGCAGAGGAATCGGTTGGTAGGAAAAGGAGAAAATACCGATATACTTTTTGTTACTGCAACTCCCATTCCAAGAACCTTGCAGCAAGCTATGTATGGTGATGTTGAATGTTCTATTTTAAGGGAAAAACCAAAATCTAGATTGCCAATAAAAACCGTTATTATGAACGTTAAAAAAGTATCAGATATTATTCAAAGACTGAAAGATGCTATAAATAGAGGCGAAAAAGCATATTGGATTTGTCCATATATAGAAGAAAACGAAGAACTCAATATTGCCGCAGCAGAAATGCGCTTTCAGGAACTACAAAAGACATTTTTTGATAGGGTTGGAATAATACATGGAAAACTAACTCAAGAGCAGAAAGATCAAGTGATGTTTTCCTTCAAGAGGAATGAATTTTCTCTGCTTGTTGCAACCACTGTGATAGAAGTTGGTATAGATGTACCAGATGCAACTATTATGATTATAGAAAATGCAGAGCAGTTCGGGTTATCGCAATTACATCAGTTAAGAGGTAGAGTAGGACGAGGAAATAAACCGTCTTTTTGTGTACTGTTATATGACAATCTCAGTAAAAGTTCGTATTCAAAGTTAAAGATTATGTGTGAGTCACAAGATGGATTTTATATTGCTGAAAAGGATATGATGCTGAGGGGTAGCGGAGATATTCTAGGCACAAAACAATCAGGGTGCATGGAGTTTAAATTTGCTGATTTATATGAGGACAGAGAATTGCTCAACCTTGCATATAATAGTGCAAAAAGTACAATAGCTAATTTTGAATTACTGCTTGATATATTTGAATATAGAAGTAGACTACATTTTTCAAAATTTCAGTAATCTTCCAAGCCATAACCTTCATGAGTAGAAATTCCTTGACAGACGGGAAACCATACGCGTCAAGTTAAGGAAAAATAAGAGTGAAGAAGAAGTTTTTACCATAAGAACAAATTGTGCAGAGTGAATAGAAGGCCCTGTAAACAAAATGTTAGCAGGTCAAATTAATCAAGGGCAGGAAGTATAAAAATGGAAAAAAAAGCGGTAACTTAGCCTAATGACAATAAATATATATATAGAAGGTACCGTTTTAAAGAGCACAAAAGGAATACACAGTAAAAGCGAGAAGAAGTTGAGAATATGTATGGAAGGCAGTGTGTAGAAGTGGCTGCCAATGATCAAAAATTTACCACAATTACAGAAGTATACATAAGAGGTTTAAAAGGTGATGCAAAAAGGGAATTTTGGCAAAATGACTTAAGTATGCACAACAAGATCCAGATTTGCATAATTGATGATCAGATATCATTCATGCTCAGCCTATATATAGAAAAAATTCTCAAGCTCAAGAGGGCTTAGGGTGGAATGTTCAAAAAAGTGAATCAAACCTACATTTTTTTATATTAATTTATTACTTTTTTTTGGTTTGACTCACTTTTTTGAACATTCCCAATAGCTATTGCAAATTTACCCATATCAATGTCAGTAAATTTATTGAGAAAATATACACTTAAGTGTCCCCCTTACGGGGTTGTCTCGCCTTGAGGCGAAGGACAAGTTACAATAGTCGCGTATGCGACGTTATGGGTATAATGCACACCCTAAGTACGATATGAAAGTACACTTGGTATGGATTCCCAAATATCGCAAAAGGGTGCTAATAGGCCAAATTGCTTTTAGAGTTAGGGAGCTGCTAAGGCAGGTTACTATGGAAAATGAGATCCAAATTATCTCAGGTAAAGTTGCAGCAGATCATATTCATATGTTCATATCATATAAACCACAGCAAAGGGTTAGTAAAATTGTACAACTTTTGAAAGGAACAAGTTAAAGGTTGCTGATGCAAGATTTTGCAAGTCTAAGGAAGCAATTTTGGGGTAGACACCTTTGGGCACGTGGATATTTAGCCGTAAGTTCTGGTACAATTACAGATGAGGTTATACAAGAGTACATATCTATCCAGGAAGGCGAGCCACTTCATGACAATGATCAATTTCAAATTGATTGAAATTTAACCCTTCACCTTGTAGGTGATGGTTGTTGAGTTCTTTAAATTTATGTTTTTGGATATATATTAATCATTTATTTTCAAAGCCTCAATAAAAGCATTTTGTGGGATGTTTATGTTTCCCACAGAATGCAATCTTTTCTTACCTTCCTTCTGCTTTTTAAGCAGCTTCATCCTTCGTGTGACGTCTCCACCATAGAGCTTGGCTGTTACATCTTTTCTATACGGGTTAATCGTTTCTCTAGCAATAATTTTTCCGCCTACTGCCGCTTGAATCGCGATTTTATATTGCTGGCGTGGTATCAAGTCTTTCAAACGTGCACATATTTCGCGGCCTCTTTTTTCTGCCCTGCTTTTATGAACAATGCAGGCTAACGCATCCACAGGTTCTCCATTAACTAAAAAAATTAATTTATCTATCTGACTTTCCTGATAATCGGATATTTCCCAATCTAAACTTGCATATCCCTTGGAAATTGATTTTAGTCTATCGTAAAAATCAAAAACAACCTCAGACAGCGGTAATTTATACTTCAGTAGTGCTGTTGTCGTATTACCAACATAAGATAAATCCTGCTGTTCTCCTCTCCTCTCTTCACACAGAGATAGAATCTCTCCTAAATATTGATCAGGTACCATTATAGTTGCAGTGATCCACGGTTCTTCCACTATTTCAATTTTTGTAGGGTCTGGCATATCGCTTGGGTTATGGATATTTAAAACTTTACCATTTTGTGTTGCAACTTTATATATAACACTCGGTGCAGTTGCTGTTAGATCTAAATCAAATTCTCTTTCGAGTCTTTCTTGAATGACTTCAAGATGTAGCATTCCTAAGAAACCGCAACGAAATCCATAACCTAGGGCATTTGACGTTTCAGCATCAAATGTAAAACTAGCATCATTTAAATGTAATTTTTCTAGTGCTTCCCTTAAATATTTAAAATCATCTGTGTTATTGGGAAAAATACTGCAAAATACTACAGGATGTACTTCTTTAAAGCCAGGTAATGCCTTGCTGCACGGCCTTTTCTCTTCAGTAATAGTGTCTCCTACTTTGCAGTCTGCTACTTCTTTCATTGAAGCAGTTATAAAACCAACTTCACCTGCTGAAAGTTCACCAGTCATAACTTTTTTAGGAGTGAAAATACCGATATTATCGACCTGATATGTAGCATTATTAGACATCATAACGATTCTCATGCCTTTTTTTAGTACTCCATTTTTAACTCGCACTAAAATTACTACTCCTAGGTAAGGATCATACCAACTATCAACTAAAATTGCTTGCAGTGGAGCATTTGTATCACCTTGAGGAGCGGGAAGTTTTGTCACTATAGCTTCAAGTACATCCTTTATCCCAAGACCAGTTTTTGCCGATATCAAAATTGACTCAGTTGCATCAATTCCGATTACCTCTTCAATCTGAAGCTTTATCCTTTCTGGATCTGCAGCAGGAAGATCGACTTTATTAAGCACAACTATTATCTCATGATTATTGTCAATTGCCTTGTAGACATTTGCCAGAGTCTGAGCTTCAACTCCTTGGCTGCTATCTACTACCAAAAGTGAGCCTTCACATGCGGCTAAGCTTCGGCTGACTTCATATGAAAAGTCAACATGACCTGGTGTGTCCATGAGGTTGAGGCAATATTTATTACCATTATTTGCAGTGTAATTGAGTTTTACCGTTTGTGCTTTGATTGTAATTCCACGTTCACGCTCTATATCCATTGAGTCAAGTACCTGATTGGTCATTTCCCTTGTCTCAAGACCGTTACATTCTTCTATCAAACGATCAGCAAGAGTTGACTTCCCATGATCTATATGTGCTATTATTGCAAAATTTCTTATATTGTTCATAGATCTACTTATTTAAGTAGATCTATTTTACATTTTAAGTATTACAAGAGCAATTACTTATATCTCTCTTTGCTAAAAACATTAAGCTGTCCTTGCCAATGGACGGCAATGCTCATTAGCTGATGCTTGCTTCACTGTGCTACTTGGATCTTCTTGCTGTCTACACATTTTTACTGCATCAGCAAGGCTTAGGTAAGCATTACCAACTTTAATCTTTACATCTTTATTTTTTTCTAAATCCGCATCAGTTGGTCTATCACTTATTATTCTAATACTACCATCACTGTTAGCACCTAATGTAATGCTACATTCCTTTCCATCTACATACCAGTTAAACTTTATTCCATATTGAACTGTAGCACCTAAATCATAATACCTCACTTTTTTATCTACAAAGCCATAGATAGTTTTTTCCTGGTTGCTATTTAGAATAAGAAAACCAGCAATATTGTTTTTTTTACAAAAATCATTATTTAAAAACTCGCTTATTTTAATATCTGTGCTTTTGTTGTCATTTTTTAGCGTGATTTTTGCATAAAAAGAATCAAGATCTTTATGTTTTTCAATTGATATTCCATCAATAGTACCATTTACGTACTTGCTAAATTCTTCTTTAGATTTCTTTTCTAATTCTTCTTGCTTTGCTGCATCTTGTTGCTGTTGCATTTTTTCCTGGAGTAACATAGCTCGGTTACGTATTTTTTCTATATCGCTGTTATCACCAACAAGTAGCCTTAAAGCTTCTACCACTATCTTTAAATTCTCATAAGCTACTTTGATATTATACTTATCACTCAAAGACTGACTATTAGCTAAAGAATGTTTCAAGCTATCCCAATAATCCTCCTCAATAATATCAAATTCATCTGTAAGCAATTTATAAATATACCGAAGCTTTTTTATTATTTCTTCTTTTTCACTATGATCATTGTTAATTAACTCTAGACTTTCTCTAATATCATTAACTAAGTTATCAGATACAGGCAACTTTACTATCGACTTGCTCTGTATTGACTTCTCTAGTTCTTTTGTGATATCTTGAAGTTTTTCCAAAATCATACACTTTACCTCATAAAACTGTCTAATACATATATGTAAACATTAGGAAATTTTCAATATATTTTTTATTATTCCTTCAACATAGATGACACTTTTTTTGAATGAGAAATCACTTTATTAATCATGTAATTTTCATGATTGTGATCTATTTTAGGCAATTCATAGAGATAATTCACCATAATTCCGGCTGACTGACTAATGCCTTTTTCAGAAGTATCAGCAATCCAGTTGATTTGTTTGATTGATGCACCATTGCTTAAATGAAAGTGTGCTACCGGATCATAAGCACCCCCACCACTGCTTTTAACCTTTAGCAAATAATGTGCACACAGTTTCAGTAGGGACTTTTTTTCGCATTCAATGTTAGTTTTTATGCTTTCTAAAATTTCTGTACCTGATTGTTTTATATTAAGCTTACCTAATAAAGCTACGTCTTGATTTTTTAGCCATGTTGTAAAGCCAGGAACTGGAGAAAGAGTTGCATACACTTTTACGCTTTTAAATTCTTGCGATAGTTTTTCTACGACTCTCTTTATTAAAAAGTTACCGAGGCTAATTCCAGATAAACCAGTTTGAGTGTTTGATATTGAATAGAATATAGCAGTACTTGCACTGCTTGGGTCACTTGAAGGAACTGACTCGTCCAAAACGTGTTGAATACTATCTGCAATCTCATTCATCAGTGCAACCTCTACAAAAATTAAAGGTTCATTTGGTATTTTGTAATGAAAGAAAGCAAAACAGAGATGATCAGAATCTAGTCTGTTTTTTAAATCACCCCAAGAGGAAATTTTATGTACAGCTTCATATTTTATAAGTTTTTCCAACAATGATGCAGGTGAATTCCAGGTAATTTGATGAAGATCAAGTAGATCAACATCAACCAAAGTACAAAGTATACTTTTTAATTCGTTTTCTAGTGGACTTAGACTTTTATATTGATTCTTCAGCTTGAGTACATCAGAACGCATATCAACAATAAACTTAAGACCCTCCGGCAAGGAGATAAACTGCTTCAATATTTTAGAGCGTGGTGATTCAAGGACTTTTATTAAATCCTGTTCAAACTTATAGCTCGACTCAGAATCTTGATTTTTCTTATATACTTTTATTTCTTCATCTATTTTCGTTTTGTCCGGATTGAACTTTTCTGCCAGGGTTTGTAAAAATTTTATTTGACCTTCCTCTGATAAACTCAAGTACAAATTACCGAGAGATACGGTGTTCTTACGTGCTGAGACTTCACCCCCCTTTGGGTTTAAGCATTCGTTCATCTTCAAGACTAAACTATCGATATCGCGACTACTACTTAAATCAGGGCCAATATTGCCAACCCATGACCTTACAGCATCTGCTACTTCACCTAATATTTTAAAAAAGCCCTTTGGTGCTTTCTTATCTTCAACTTTTACTATATCAGTTTTTGCTAATGATTCTTTTGTCATATGTTCCTTTTATCGTGTATCTATCTTAATTTAAAGAAAAATCTTAGTCTACAAAGAAGGCATATATTTTCATGGCACAACTATTTTGCAATCTATTAAAATTTTCGTAAAGAGAGTTAGATTTTTAATTTCATTATTTCTCTTACAAAAGTACTTTTATTATAAAAATGCCCTTTTGCCTCTTTCTTTTCCGGGTAAGGCTGGTTTTTTAATTACCTAGTTGAAGTTACTTAATTTTTACACATCTATTGTAAAGTACAAAATCTGACTTTGGAATGAAAATGCTAGCTGATGCTTGGACTTTATTGATACTTACGCTACTTGAAACTATACTTGGTATAGACAATTTAATCTTTATTTCTCTAGCAATAGATAAGGTGCCAAATCTGCTGAGAGAAAGAGCCCGCCTGATAGGTTTTGGCTTGGCGCTATTGATGCGTTTTGTAATACTATTTTTTATATCACATATATTATCAATGGAAAAGCCTATATTTCACTCTGTATCACTAGATATTTCAGTAAAAGATTTGCTTATGATTGCAGGAGGGTTATTCCTTATTGTTAAAAGTTCTATGGAGTTATGGAGCGAAATTTTTGTACATAAGGAGAACAAAACAAAGGCAAACGTTAAATCACAATTTTTTTTAGTTGTGCTACAAATTATATTAATAGATTTAGTTTTTTCTGTTGATTCAATATTAACTGCTATAGCATTAACTCATAATATGATAATCATTGCCATAGCATTTACATTTTCCATATTAGCAATGCTATTTTCATCAAGTTATACCGCTCAGTTAATAAAATCCAGCCCAAGCTTAAAAGTAATTGCCATTCTATTTATTTTACTCATCGGTATATATTTAATACTTGAAGGACTTCACATAGAGCTACCAAAAGCATGTTTGTATTCTTCATTCATGTTTGCATTGCTTGTGGAAGCTATAAGCAAAATAAAGACAATGCGGCCTTGAAATTATTTTGCACAAGGCAAAAGTCTAATTTTTATTCCGGTGTGTGACGAATATCTGTACGAACATTTCGATGTCATCCGAGTAGCTGACACTGGTTCTTTTTTTTCTGGATTCCAGCGTCACGCGCTGGAATGACATTAAATAGTTTTCCTTAAAATTTGAGTTATGCAAGCAGCCTCTTTGGTGTGATTCGAGTAGCTGAAACTGGAATGAAATTACTGCTACTCCCACTCAATAGTTGCTGGTGGCTTGGAAGTTAAATCATACACAACTCGATTTACTCCGGAAACTTTGTTAACAATTATACTACTGACGTCTTGCAAAAACCTCCAAAATACTAATGAATGTTGATCTTTATTTTCAAATGGAAATGCATCAGCTGTCATGCCATCAGATGAAGTCACAGCCCTTAAAGCGCAAACATATCCGTATGTACGATTATCTCCCATAACTCCCACAGTTTTTACTGGTAACAGTACAGCAAAAGCCTGCCATATTTTATCATACAGATCATAATTTTTCATTGTGTTGATATATATTTCATCTATTTCTTGTAATATTCGTACCTTTTCTTCATCAACCTCACCTATGATCCTCACTGCAAGTCCAGGTCCAGGAAATGGATGTTGAAATATTATCTCATCTGAAAGCCCAATTTCTTTGCCAAGCAGCCTTACTTCATCTTTAAAGAGATAGCGTAAAGGTTCTACTAGTTTCAGATTCATTTTTTCTGGCAATCCACCAACATTGTGATGAGATTTAATTGTACTAGTGTTTCCTGAAGCGTGCCCTGATTCAACTACATCAGAGTAAATGGTGCCTTGCATTAAAAAATCCACATCACCTATTTTTTTTGCCTCTTCTTCAAATACTTCGATAAAAGTATTGCCGATAATTTTTCGCTTTTCTTCCGGATCAGTTATTCCCTTTAACCTACTTAAAAACAAGTTTGATTTATCAACGTAATTTATTGGAATTTCTTTTAACATAGCAGTGGTCTGGCTCTTACGCAATAACCCAGTATCGATAAAAATACAGTTTAATTGTTTTCCTATAGCTTTGTGTGTAAGAACTGCTGCAACACTTGAATCAACCCCCCCACTTACTGCAGCAATTACTTTTTTCTCCCCTACTAAGTTTTGAATTTTTTCCTTCTGTTTTTCAATGAATGACTTCATTGTCCAATCTCTCTCACAATTTGCAATATCTAAGAAATTAGAGAGAAGTTTACTACCATTTGTCGTAGGCTTAACTTCAGGATGGAACTGAGTACAGTAAATCTTCCGCTGTTCGTTGGCAATTATTGCGATTGTTTGATTTATTATACCTGAGGCAATAGCAGTAAATCCTTGCGGTATAGTTTCGACACTGTCTGCATGGTTCATTAGCACATCGACTTCGGAATTAACGTTCCAAGTATCCTTTATAATTGGGGATTCTTTTAGTATCTTGATTTTAGTTTTGCCAAATTCCTGATTGAATTCTTTTCTTACCTTTGCCCCGAAATAATGACAAATGAGTTGCTGTCCATAACATATTCCAAGTATAGGAGTGTTTATTGTTTCGTTAAGTTTTATAATTTTATGTGCTACTTCACTTACTTCAGAGCAATTGTCATTTACAGATTGCGGTCCTCCAGAAAAAATAAATCCATTGAATTTTGATACTGTTTCGAAATCGATATTGCTTGGAAATATTTCACAGTAAACGCCCATTTCCCTGATTTGTCTTGCAATAAGCTGTGTAAACTGTGAACCAAAATCAATAACGGCAATTGCTGACAATGTGCTCCTCCATATTATTTAAAGCAATATTTGATAATAAAGAAAACAGTAAAGTAAGTAAACTAAGACCTGTTTAAAAACTTTAATATATGACTAAAGTAACTTAAATTTACTGCAACAGATTTGTGATTAAGCTGTCTTAATTATCATTCTGATACTCTCTTCTTATCATAATAGCAACCCCAACATCTTTCCTTAAGTTGATGCCATTGCCTGAACGGATACGTTTAATATATATATAAATTCCTATCTTTTATATCTAATAAACCAAGTGTTGGTACGATTGTTGCTTTCAGGAAGATGACGGTTTCTACTGTCTTAGCCAGTTTTTTTGACTTTTGATGCAATAAGTTTTGGTTATCTTTTCTATGCTCTATAAGCCCACCAATTACCATAACTTCGCCGCTCTTAATTTTTAACGTAGAGTGCATTTCTCTGGTTTCAATAATTGGAATGTCACTATTTAATTTCATTTTATTCTGCTGTGCGACATATTCTATATTTGGGTCTTTAGTGTAATCGTTAATTCTTGATAAGGTTGGATGTATATCCATGAATATTTCATTAGTATCAATGTTAATGCTTGGGTGGATTATTAACACCACACCTATTGGAGTGCTATTCATCTTGGTAATTAAGGCATGATTGGAGTTTCCGGTATCTTTCTGTATATCGGAAGTAAAATAGATATGGTTTTTAGTAAATGAAATCATTGCTTGCTGATTATTTATAGCATGTACTCTAGGGCTTGAAATTACGGTTGAAGTGCCAAATTTATTTAAAATTTTTACTAAATCTCCTAAATCACTCACACTAGAGTTAATTGCTAGGTCAATAATAGAGTTACCTTGATTTGTTATAGATTTGGTTTCATTATGCAAATCATTTAAGTTGATACCAGAAAGGTATTTATCGTCTAATAAAACTTCAACTATTTTGGCCTCGATCATTACTTGAGAAGACGCCAATTTCTTAACTTTATTAATATATTCTTCAACAGCTTTGTGAATATCTTTTCTAGCATTTAGAATAATGACACCAGCTTCTCTGTTGGATGAAAGAAACTCACCATCATCTACTCCGTTAACATCCATTATTGCATTTAAGCCTTTTTCTAATGAATTCCATAAATCACTACTATATTGAGATTTCATATAGTTTCTATCACCATCACTGTCGGTAATATTGTTACCAATGATAAAACTCCTTTGCGCAGAGTGTTGAATATTGATGAAGTCTACGTAATAATTTTGTGCATATGGCAAATCTTGTTCAATTCTAATTACACCATTATTCATTGAGTAACGCAATTTGGCGCTGTTGGCTATATTCTGAATTACTTCGTTTATGTTCTTATCTTTTAGCTTTAAAATAATATTACCTGATATTTTGGAATCTATGTCTAAGTTAACGTCAGAAAGTTTTCCTATCTCAATCAGTAAATCCTTTACTGGTACTTTTTCATCAACATTAATCGAAAGAAACTGATTACTGGTTGTAAGATCGGGAAACTCTACCGGTAAAGGTATCATTTCTGGTATTGCTGGTTCGTTATTCTTCAAAGGAGTATTATATTGTTGCAACGAATAATCGTGCTTATAATTGTCTATATTAACAGAATGTTGCTTGTTAGGTAGATGTGTACAAGAAATAATGAAAAGGAGTATTAAACATTTTAAAATAGCCATGAGGGCAGCATACAAATCTATACTAATAGTTTTCTATAAAAATGTTAAAAATGTATTTAATTGTATCCGTTCAGGGGAGTGGTTTAAGAAATGATAGATAGGAGATTATGAAAAGGGTTTAGCCGTATGGAAGTGGGATGAAAAGAAGCACTGGTTTCACATGCGTCTGAACAGACACCATTTTACAGCATTTTAAATTTGTCCTGTGCAATGTTTGTACAGTTGCGATAAAAATTACTTGACAAATTTTGACAGCTTTGTTATTTTGATAGTGAAGATATTCTAGAGCTCGAAATCTATCTTCGTCTGCAGGCTTTTCAACTTAATTAATTTATAATCTCTAATTAAAGTATATTGTACTTATGTATAGATAACTTCTATCATAGCTATGTACATTTTTCTGAGTTTTTTTGTATTACTTAGGAGGATCATCATGTTTAAAATCACGGATTACGCATATCATTGACATAAATGCCTTAAAAGGACAGATGGTACCTACGTCCTCTTTATATAGATTATGTATTTGTTCAGATACGACTAAATTGTGTCTAGTGTAGAAAAAATTAGACAAATTCAGCCTTATATAGAACCAAATTCAACGGAAGTAGAATTATCCTCATTTCCATAATAGTAAGGATTTGCTTCTTGCGTATTATTAACAGCAGTTTTTAATAGTACTTCCTTATCACTATTCCATGCAACTTTCTCCATAATTGGAATATAATCCTTACACTTTTGATTATCTCCACAATCCTTGATTTTACTATCATCATTTAGATAACGCTTCAATGCATCATAGTATACTTTAGTGTTATTACCCTCTTTATCTATCATTTGTCCTAAGGTATTAACAAGTATCAATGGTGCAACTTGTTTTGCTTTTACAACACTTGTTTCACTGGACTCTCTAAAGAGATTAGGACATGCTCCTCTGGAAAAAAAGCTCTTGTTGAATTCTGGATTACTACGGTAAACGTTCGGGTAACAGAAACTCTTAATCTCTTCTTCTTGACACGCTAACTCTATTTGATCATCGACACATTTTTCACATTCTATATTACCAAGCCAGGATATTGAATTAAGATCCTCTGTAAAGGCAAATTTAAAATTTACTGCACCATAATTACCATTTGCTCCCTCTTCTATATATTTTGCAATCTTAGGATTACTGTACATCTCAGGATATAATTCCTTTAGTAAATCAGATGCACTAAAACCTTGACAACCTATCTTATTATCAACTTTATAAAAATGAGAATATGGCCCACAATTTTCATACTTGGAACAATCTGAGGTTACTTTTCGAGATGTAATTTCTCCATTTTCATTCTCTCCTTCATCAGTAACAGGTTCGCCCGTATCAATTTCACCTTCTCTATCGGTAACAGGTTTATCTATACCACTTCCTTTTTTACATTCTTCAGCTATTTTTTATACCACTTAGTCTCTGCTGATGATTGCTCTACATTTTAATTTCCGTAGCTGTTCACAACATTACACTCTGGAACTGCATACCTAATATCGCATGCTGATTTCTCTCTTTATCTTCTGCAAATTAATTAAATGAAGGGCATTAAGTATCCACACTACTAAAAAAAGTGTGGTACAAAATATAAACATTGCAATGAGTGGCAGCAGTAAAGAACCTTCTATTGCTACTCCACCTTTTCTAAAAATACTTGCTGGCTGATGAAGAGTAGACCATAAATTCACAGAAAATTTTACTATGGGAATATTTATAGCACTAAAAATGGCAAATACTGCTGATGATTTCTCTGCTCTTGCTTGATTATCAAAAGCGCTCGACAATGAAAAATAACCAACATACAGAAAAAACAAAATCAGCATTGAAGTAAGCCTTGCATCCCATACCCACCAAGTACCCCATGTTCCTTTTCCCCAGATGCTACCTGTGATTAAGCATATTGCCGAAAAGACTGTCCCTGCAGGAGCAGCGGCATGTGCTAAGACACTAGCAACACTATTGTTCCATACCAACGAAATGAAACTGAGTAATGCAATAAGTCCGTATATTCCAAGAGCAAGCCATGCAGAAGGCACATGAAGATACATAATTCGTACAATTTCTCCTTGTTTATAATCTCCTGGGGAGAAGAATAATGCCAAGAACATTCCAATTAAAAAACATGCGAAACAAATAACCCCAAGCCAAGGTAGAGCTTTTTTAGTAAAAGAAGTGAAATTTGTAGGCTTTAATAAAAACATTTGTTTTGAGAATAATTGTGTTAAGAACTTATCAATTAGTTTGAGTTTTATCAACAAGATAGTTTTTCTATATTTACGTAGTATAATAAATTAGCACAATTTCAGTAGCAGATTGCTTGCTATTATTTTTAGTATAACGTTGATGACCCTTAAAAAGCTTAACCTACACTTAGTGTCAGATTCAAGTGGTGAAACTGTTATATCAGTTGCAAAATCAGCTCTGAAACACTTTCGTTCTGTAGAAACTATCGAATATGTTTGGTCTTTTGTAAAAGGAGAAGAGCAGATCGATAAAATTCTGGAGGAAATTGAGAGAAAAAGTGATGAGCATAACTTTGTTATATGCACTATTACTGATGATGGGCTCAGAAAATATCTAAAAGATAACTGTATCAAGTTAAAAATTCCATATCGAGCAATATTATCACATATTATTAGAGAAATCTCATCCTATCTTGAAATTGAAAAGGATGAAAAACTTGACCTGTATACTGAAATAAATAACGAGTATTTTCAGCGTATTGAAGCAATAAACTATACCATCAATCACGATGATGGACAAGGTATTCAAATCGATAAAGCAGATATAATTTTGGTTGGAGTTTCACGCACATCAAAATCTCCCACTAGTATGTATTTAGCTTATAGAGGCTACAAGGTTGCGAATGTTCCTTTTGTTAGTGAGGTACCCTTTTATATCGACTTAGCAAAATTAAAAAATAAACTGACTATAGGAGTAACAATCAACCCAAGTAGACTAGTAGAAATACGCAAAAACAGACTTACTTCAATTAATAACAAAGATAATAATATATATGCTGATTCTGAAAAAGTAGAAAAGGAAATTAAAGAAGCAGAGGAGTTCTTTAAGCAAAATAACTGGCCAATTATTGATGTTACGCAAAGGTCGATCGAAGAAGTATCAGCAACAATTATACAATATTTTAATAAAATTTAATCAATTGACTAACTCGCTGTAAGTGATAATAATGTAAGGTAATTCTATTCTTACTGTAGATATGAAAATTAAAGGGTCGCTAAAATCTCATCGTAACAGAGATAAAAATTGTAAAGTTGTGAAAAGGGGTGGTAAGATTTATATTATAAATAAGGTAAAACCAAGATGTAAAGCGCGTCAAGGTTCTTAGCTTTTTGTTTGCCTTTTTATCTCATATGTTTTTCATATGGAAGCATGTTTAGAAAGAAACAAAAATTGTTGTATTTAACCATAGCCCTGCTCATTTCTTCTCTTACATTATATTTTGGTATTAACATGATGACAGGCAGACGTGACTTGTTAACATTAATTAACTTAAAAAAAAGAAATTAATTACGCGCATCAACAAGCCCATGCATTTTAGTTCCACTCTAAGCCCTCTTGAGCTGGTAATGTTCAAAGAAGCATACGCGTCAAGTTAAGAGATTGTAAGTAAATTCAGGGAAGTTAAGGTAGATACTCTAGTTTTTCTGTACTTGTCTTTTAATGAAAATCGAGACCAAGTTATGGTAATCTTTTTAAGAAAAATTTTCAAACTATTAACTTTATTCTTTAGTGCTAAAAATAACTCTCTAACCCGCCTTTTTAGCTCAATAAATGCCTTTGTTAAGCTAAGTTCTGTATTCTTTTTCACTTCTATGCAACCAACTATGCCGTGAAATATAAGAATTGCGCACAATTTAGCATATAGTTCACATAATACTCTGCATGGCTTTCCTTTTAAGTCTGATATGCCTTTTATACAATTTAAATAATAACTCAATTTGCCACCTTACTCTGTAATACTTGCTCAGCACTAATTTTATCCTCTGGAATATTAGTTTTGACCAGTTCAACAATTTTTGATTTCTTTTAGAGGATCTGCGATCTTGCTAATCTATTAGCTTTCCTTCTTCTGGCTATATTCAGTTAGTTTCTGACATATAATTCTTACTCTAATTTTTGCTTCTTTTCCTAACAATACCTCGTTTTCTAAAAATAACTTATCCTCTAAACATTCTAATAACTCCATTTTTTGATTTGTTTCTACATCATATATGTTGGTATCGGATTTATAACGACTTATGAAATAAGCTCCTATTTCATTGATTTGTTTAAAAGAACTTGAACCGAGATCAGATATTAGCAAATCATTACTTAATATATTACTTAAATGTTTCCTATATCCCTGGTCTGATCTTACTCCCTCCGTTAAATTAAGTTGGTCTATTATCTGATTCATGTAGTCGAAAACTAATTGTAACTTTATTCCAGACTTAGTATTGCTTTCATAGCCACTGTAGCTAGTACCATAACCTTTATACATCTCTTCCATATTGTTAGGTAGAGTAATATAGCTACTGTCCAATAATTTAACACTATTAAATAGCTGTAAGATTTTGCAATTAACTTGCAAGATATTTTTAAAGAGAACCACAGATTCATTATACATCCTTTTCATAAATTCCACTGCTTCTTCAGTAAATCTAAAATCCAAACCTTGTTTTGTTATATCTATCGAGTCCTCGTTTAGTAATTGACACATTGTTTCTACGCTACAATTATCAACCCCTATATTACCCAAGACCATGGCTTTTACGAACGATGAACCTTTTAGCTTTCTCTTTCTTTTTATAAACCTTGTTGTAATTGAGATTTTGTCTGCTTTTTCATTAAAAAATTCTTTGAGCTTTTTTGATAAGCTAGTTATTTTATTCATTGGTTCTCTCACTAAAAGTATTTCTGGGAGAACTTATACCTTATTATTCTATCTCTTTCATACCTTTATTTCCTTAACTTGACGCGTATGCTTTATT
>NZ_MUIY01000001.1:839040-864942 GCF_007115045.1 Wolbachia endosymbiont of Nilaparvata lugens
CCCATAAGTGTTGAAAGTGCTATAAGTGGAGTGATACAAGGTGATTGACGGCATGTAAATTCCCTCCTGATAGTAAAACAATTGAACGTATAAAAGAATCATTAAGATCCAATGTGAATTGTAATAGTGCTATTTTGAATCCGTGTAGATTATTTTTGATTTTATAAACAAGAAATAACAAAGCCGTAATAATAATCATGTAAATATACACCTTCATGCCATTCATAGTATGGCTTAAAAAGTGCTTATATCCAAGATTTTGCTTTATAAATTTAAAGAATACCTCTATGTCCCACCTGCGCCTATATAGCTCTGTTACTTCATAAGCTAACATTTCAAGCAAGTTGGTTAAAAACCATATTTCATCTCCTGCCTTATTTCGAATTTTTATTAAACGTAGGTCATGCTTTTCTGCTACTTTACCTCGTGCACGATAAAGATTAACTATTATATCTTCTAAAATCTCTGATCCATCCGATTTTTGTTCTCCTATAACTTTGTTCCTGCTTATAACATCATGTTTTCTTCCTACTTTAACTCTTGTGATAAATTTGTACTCCTTTTCATCAAATTCGGCAAAAGTTCCAACTTTTCTGATTCCTCTATCAAATAATAAAATATCCTCTTTTTCAACTTTAGCTTCATTAATGGCTCTCACTAATGCTATATCTTCACTAATTTCTTCTTGTCCTTTACAAAATCTTATACTTGTCGGCAATTGATCCTTTAATCCTACACTCACTTTAACTTGACTGTCGTTACTTTTACCGCCTATTTTTAGCCCATCTTTTATGAGATATCCCGATAAATTTATGATTGTCGAATCAAACTTATGTAAATTATTTGATGTTTTTTGGGGTAATAGCTTTTTAATCTTGCTCATCAAATCAATATATACTCCCTTAAAATATTCTGGATTTATAACTTTTAACCTTTTTGACAAACCACTGTATGTTACTGTACTTTTATCGCTATTCTTATCCATTATACACCTGTTTATTACCATTTCTAGCGCTCTTAAGCTTGTTTTTTGCCCCATTAATATTAACTTCATTAGACCTTTAAATATAATCTTGCCCAACAATTTAGTATTACATTTATCTACTTCACTTAATTTTCCTAGCCTTTCTAAATCCTCATCTTTTATTAAATTTAGTACTCTTTCTATTTGATCCATTATTGCCTCCATTTTCTTGCAATAACAGTTCTTTATACTTTTCTGATACTACTTTCAACACTTATGCCTTCCTACCCTTCCTGTTCCTCCCCTAGCAATGTTTGCAACCGGATGGATGGGAATTATGACATTTTTTTAGGCTCAATTGTAGCAGATTTTCTTGTTATGCCAGTAATTGAAAAAGTGGGTGAGTACATTACATCGCCTAAGGTTGAACGCTTTTCTCAAACAGAAAGGCAAGTTTAAACTAACCAAGAATTGTAAGTTGGTAAATATGATAAAAAAGAAGCAAGAAGGAATGTAGCTCTATAAAAAATATAGTTATCAAAGGCTTGAGTAACTCTAAGGCGGTAGTATTAGAGAAAGTTCAAAAAAGCATACGCATCAAGTTAAGAGGTTGTGAGCAGATTTAGAGAGGTTAGTGTGGATACCTTAGTTTTTTTGTACTTGTCCTTTAATGAAATTTGAGAACAAGTTATAGTAAGTTTTTCAGGAAAATTCTCAATTTTACCCTTATTTTTCCTTAACTTGACGCATATGCTTTTTTAAACATTTCCGCACAATAAGATGCAATCTAATGCACAATCGGCTAAGCTTCCCTTTTGCAGAATTTTTTTTTCTAGATCTACTATTAAAACATGCAGCTAAAATATGAGGCATTTTCTATTGCTTTTACATCTAGATTAATTATGCTAAGATTCTTACTATTTTTATTAATATATTCGTATAATCAAGTGTCAGTTTCCATATCTTTGTCAACATTGATTTACACCAATCTCAACATCTTTTAGCATGGCCCTTTGTAGCAGCTCCTTCTGGCACATACTGTTGCCTTTGTAAATTAAGACTGTAAAATTTCTCTAATTGCTCACTCCAAAGCATCGGTATTTCTCTTAAATCAGCTAATTTCAAACCTCTTGGATGTCTCCCATTTACTATATCTTCTTTAATCTTTGGTGCTAAATAATTTAATCTTAAAATTTGCTGTATACGTCTTGTACCTATATTAATTTTGGCACTCAGCTCCTTCACACTTTCGTATTTTCCTTCCTCCAGTTGCCGTTTCCAGGAATGGGCTCTTACCACTGCTTTCAGTAGCGCATTGTTTGTTTTGCCTTCTGGCTCGATTACTCTGCATTTATTTCCTTTCTTTTTTATTGGTATAAATCTTTCCTCTGATTCAGAATGCACCTCTATTCCATCCTCTCTCACCATTACTCCCTTTATTAACTTTTTCACTACTTCTTTCTGCTTTCCAAAACTTAAATTTTTCCATTCTTCCGCTTTTTCTCCCAATTTTCCATATAGCTGCTCTGTTTTTCCCATTACTTCTTTTTCTACTTCTCCTGCTACTATATTCCGACTCTTTGATGAACAGCTTTTTCCAACTAAATGATTGTTGCATACGTAATATCTATACCTTTTATTCTCTTTTTTTGAGTACGTTAGCGTCATATTTACATCACAGCCCTTGCACTTAATTATTCCCTTAAGTAGCGCTTCCTCATATTTTGCTTTTCTATATGGTTGGTTCTTTATCAATTCTTGTGCTTTTTTCCACCTTTCTTCTTCTATTATCGCTTCATGCTTTCCCTCATACTGGTTTTCATAATGTCTTATCTTTCCCATATATATTGGATTTGTTATTATTCTCCTTACCGTCGCTTTTTTAAAGACATCTGCTTTTGTTCGGTATCCTTCTCTGTTTAACTCCCTTGCCAACTCTGCCATTGACTTCAGCTCTATATACCTCTCAAATATATGTTTTACCAACTTTGCTTCTTTCTCATTTATTATTAATTCTTTATCTTTTACATCATATCCAAACGGTACAGTTCCACCCATCCACAATCCCTGCTCCTTTGATGTTGCTATTTTATTTTTTACTCTCTCTACTATCATCTCTCTTTCTAACTGTGCTGCCCCTGATAACACCGTTTGCACGAACTTTCCCATTGGCGTATTATTGTCAAATATCTGCGTTACTGCTATAAAATTTACTCGATGTCTTCTAAAAAATGACGGTGTGCTGCAGTAACAAACAAAGTAATGTTTGTGAGAAGCTTTATTGAAGATGAAGGAAGGTCCTTCGAAGTCGGTTTTCAGGAGCAGGTTTCAAACCACCTTAAGTGGCTCTATTTAAGAGATAGGGTCATAAGCGTTAAGGAAAAATCAGCGTAAGAGCTGGAAGGTGTGGATCAGAAAGGCGAACGTAAGTGAACCACTGATGAACGTGTCGAAAAGGGAAGTGAACATCGAAAGGAGGAGTGAGTCGTTCTCCTCTTAATGAGCTTACAAGAAACCTGATTACTGTGTAGGTGGTGTTCGGCATAAAGGTGGCGCGAGTCTGATCTGGGCTTTAATAAGGAACTGCAGGAACCAGTCGATTTGATGAAAAGCGAGATAAGCAAGAGGCTAATCCTCAAGCTTTAGAGTAGCAATGCAAATCACTGGGGCGGATCAACTTGTAGTAGTGAAGAAGTGGTTGTAATGACTATGGAGCGAAGGGGTTGAGCTAGTCGACTTTAGTAAATCATTCAACTTGAAGGAGGATGAAAATGATTGAACGAACAAAGCCTTTTGATATACCGAAATCTCTAGTGTTTTCGGCTTATAAAAAAGTTAAAGAAAACAGAGGAGGAGCAGGTATTGATGATCTAACAATTGAAAAGTTTGATCAAGACTTAAGCAAGAACCTTTACAAGCTATGGAATAGGCTATCTTCTGGTAGTTATTTTCCACCAGCAGTCAAGGCTTGTGATATAATTAAGACAGAAGGAGGAACAAGGACACTTGGGATACCAACTGTTGCCGATCGTATAGCACAGGAAGTGGTGAGAAGTGTTTTAGAACCAGAACTTGAGAAGGTATTTGATGAGGATTCATATGGTTATAGGCCAAATAAGTCAGCATTAGATGCCATAGGAAAAACGAGAAGGCGATGCTTCGACCAAGATTGGTTAATAGAGTTCGACATCAAGGGAATGTTTGACAACATAGATAATGAAGGAAGGACTCCTTTGGATTATGCTATTTCTAGTGGGAAAGAAGAGCTAATAAAAATTCTTACAGAAAAAACTCTTTTATCTGATGAAGGACAGGTATCCCTAGAGCAAGAAGTAGAGATCAGTCTAGACGATCAATATGAAGACGCTTTTCTGTACTGCTTTTCTTCTGATGAATATAGAGAGGTTCCGTTAGAAAGTGCAACTGCATTGATTTAATTATGAGAGGATAAAAATGAAAAAATTGCTTACTTTACTGATCTGCTGTTCTTTGTCAGTACCATCTTTTGGAATTGATAGGTTTATTAGGGATAGGATCTATACTTCCTTTTCAGGTGGAGTTGGTGCTAATGTTGATCTTGGCTATCACTATACAGAAAGCGTTAAAATTTCATTTGGCCCTATAGTCAAACCTATTTTTGCTGGAGATATTTTTGTAGACCTAGGACTTATGACAAAACTTCATTATCATTATAAGTTTGAAGGCACGGGTATTACTCCATATATTACTGCTGGTGTTGGTATAGCTTATCAGATTGAGCGTCCTAAATGTAAGAACAAGAACCCTAGGATAGACATACTCTATTAAAACAAACTTTCAAATGTTCAGCCAATAATAAAACTCTTTCTTATCAAATAGGTGGTGGTGTTAATCTTCCACTTTCTGAAAGAACGAGTATTTTTGCAGGCTACAAACTTCAAAAGCTTCATGAAATTTCCCATGGAGTTGAATTGGGAGTAAGTTTTAATTTGTAATACCAAGTCCCATTAGTAATGAAATGCATGGAAAAGAGTTGTTTTACCTGTTTATAACTTGTCTTATTTAGCGCTAAAACCAGCTATTGTGAGAACTATTTTTCTTGAAATTTTATGATCTAAGAATTATCTCTGTTGCTCTAGTACAAAGACTTAGTACTTTTCCCTTGATGGAATTTCTTCATATTTTATTATACCCTCAAATCATTCCACAACCATTACTAAACAAAAAGCCTTGATCTGGAGTAGAATGTTTTAAAACAGAAACACCACAAAGATCTCCCTTAGACTGAGAGTTTTCTTTAGCATGTTTGAGTTGTTTAAATATTTCAGTATCTGTACCTATATTTTTCTCAGCATAAGTATATAAAAGATCTAATAACTCTCCGCCAGCTTTAATAGCAATTTTAATAGTCGTATTTTCATCATTACCATCTGAAGAGTAGTTTAAGCTTGGTTTGAAACCATGTTTGTTTTTTGATTCCAATAATTCTTCTATCTCTTTGAGTAATTTATCTGACTTACCCTTATCCTTTTCATTTGATGCCTCTTTTACCTTTTGAAATAAATTATAATCCTGTCGCAATTTTTGAGAAAATTTTTCTTTGCCTTCTTTATTTTCCTTGTTAATAGATGCAGCTTTTATACAACCAATATTAATATTTGGATCAGCAAGAAGAAGATCAACTACCTTGGAATGGCCAATTTTGAGTGCACATAACAAAGGAGTACTACCTTCCTTAGTCTTAGCATTAACATCAGCTCCATGCTTCAGAAGAAGTTCAACTACATTATAGTGACCACCTTCTGCTGCCAAATATAAAGGAGAACTACCATCAATAATAGCAACATTAACATCAGCTTTATTATCCAGAAGAAGTTCAACTACATTATAGTGACCATTTTGTGTTGCAGAATGTAAAGGAAAATAACCCTCAGTCGCAGCAACATTAACATCAGCTTTATTATCCAGAAGAAGTTTTACTACATCATAGTGACCACTTTCTGCTGCCAAATGTAAGGGCGTACAACCTTCCTTATCATCATTACCAACAATAGCTCCATGTTCCAGAAGAAGTTCAACTACATTATAGTGACCATTTTGTGCTGCAGAATGTAAAGGAGACCGACCATTAATCGTAGCAACATCAGTTTCATTATCCAGCAGAAGAAGTTTTACTACATCATAGTGACCATTTTCTGCTGCCAAATGTAAAGGAGAATAACCACCAATCATAGCAACGTTAATCTCAGCTCCATTACTCAGCAGAGATTCAACTATTTCATAGCAGCCAATTTGTGCTGCAATATGTAAAGGAGTAAAATTCTTGTTCCTAGCATGAACATTAACTCCTTTCTCAATTAACCGTTTAGCCATTTTCAAATTACCATTTGCTAAAGCTAAAAATAATTCATTTGTATTTTTCTCTAATCTTTTTGATTCCTTTGCGTCATTTAAATCCTGTTTATACCTTTCATTCTGAGGCTTTTTGCTATTGTGTTTTCTATTAGTACTATCTTCTAAAGAAAGCTGTGGTTTTACCTCTTGAACTTGATGACACTTTTTAGCTTTCTTCTTTTTGTTTTGATTATGTTTACCCTTTTCATTCTTAAGCTTGCTAATATCATCTCCTTCATGTTCTGAGCTTTGTGAAGACCTAGAACTTATATCACTCTCTAACACTGAATTTGTATGCTTGTTCTTATCTGAGTTCTGGACTTTTTCATGATACCCATTAGCTCTCAATGCATTCATAATCTCTTCAGCATATTCTTTTTTTCCTCCTTTTTGCAATTTTCTTGCTATAAGTTCTGCTTGCTCTATGTTTCCTTTCTCTATTAACTCTAGTGCCTTATTTCTCCATTCTTCAAGACTCGATTTTTCTTGCTCAATATTTACATTACCTTCTTCCCTTGGCTCTATTATTTTCAATAAATTACTCTCATCATCTATAATATATACACTATCAACAGCACGAGTAACTCCAACATACAAAGCGTTCATATAAAATTTATATTTTTCCAAAGACTTATCTTTCTTATCCTTATTTCTTGAAGTGTTAACTTCCCTTTCGTTATATGAATCACGAATACTATTAATATTATTATCTATCTCCCACTCACTTTTACCCGAGCATACTATATTCCATATTTCATTATAAGCTTTACAGGATGTAAATTTGTAAAGAATCACATTTTCAAATTCCAAGCCTTTGGCTTCATGTATATTAAACACAAGTGGAGTATCAAACAATTTACGAGCATCTTCTTTGCTTTCATCATCCAGAACTAAAACAGCACAATTTACAGATTCATTTATTTTTTTTGCTATTTCTTCTTTTTTATCATCAATAATAAAGCCAACGTTCCCTTTGTTCTTAGTCTCACTCTTCATGAAAAAAGCGTTGTCTACTGCTATTTTATCCTCTGAAGCAAAACAATAATTCTTAAGATGTAGTATACGGTTGGCAAGCTCAATGACTTGTTCACTATTACGATAATTCTTCTCAAGGGTATAAAAAACTTCTGACCCTTGAGCCCTTATACATTGATTTTGACAGAGAAAAGATTTTAACTTAGATAGAGAGAAAAAACTAGGATGTATTACTTGATTAATATCACCACATAATAAAAAATTATCCTTACTTTCATCTTTTAAACTTTTTAATATCAAACTCAGTGTGCTCTCGGTCAATACTTGTACTTCATCTACCAACAACCGCATCATACATTCCTTCTACAATACACTTATGAGTAACAAGATTAGGATCATAATATTCTGAATCTTTTTCTATAAACTCCCTGTACTCTTTAAAAAAATCATAAACACTTTTCCTTTCATCTACAGAAAACATAGATTGTCTGTTTCCTAATTTAGCATATCTATCTTTTCCATCTTTTCCTAATAAGCCTCCTCCACCTATCACAGCTGTAAATTCTTCGAATATTTTATCTCCGTCTTTTTTATACTTTTTAAATTTATCTTTTTTGCATATTTCGTTGAACCATGAAAAAAACTTACTTCTATCAATAGGCTTCTTTCCTTTTATATCTTCTGCTCGCTTTTCAAGAAACTCATGAAGAGATAAGAAATCAATTTCTTCCGGAGTAGCAATCTTGAACTCGTTAGCAGTTTCATCATAGTATTCGTATTCAAGTAATTTTTTTGATTCTTTTATAAGATTTTCGGATTTGGTAATATATAGAATTTTTCCTCCCTCAAACTTCCCTTTTATCTTCTTTAGGCTCTCCAAAGCCACTGATGTTTTTCCACTACCAGCGGCCCCATTGATAACTAAAGGTAATTCAACCCTTTCAACTATATCCTCCTGCTTTGCACTAAAAGTAATAAATTTACCGAGATAACTAACTTGTGGAACATCTTCAATCTCCAATGTATCAGGAACTTCTTCACTTGTTACTTCTATGTTTTTTATTTTCTCTCTATTTGTTAAAAATCTAGACTTATGATAATCATGATTCAGAATTACTTCTAAAATAACAAAAGCATCTTTGTTATTATGCTTTATACTTGTAAATAATAATCTGTCACTATCACTTAATTTAGCTCGAGAATATTCAATATTCCCATCACCTTTTACTAATTTTATATTCCCTTGGCTTGTACTGTTGTTCTCTTTTAAATCTTTAATTATTTCGTTGAATTTTTTTCTCAAAGGACTTTTATCATCACCTAAATCACGGTCATTAAATTTCTTATAAAACAATACAATACTCATAACTTCTCTTAATTACTTAACTATATTAAGAGTATAATAATATTATTAATATGTCAATATTTCTATTGCTATGTTAACTAATATCATTTATTCATACGTAATTCTTATCCCGTGATTAGATAAGTAAGGAAATAAATTTATACTTGTTTGGTATTAAATAACCTGAATAATTTGATCGTTTCTAACAATCAAAAACAGCTAGCGTGAGAACAAGTTTCTTTGGAATGCGTTGGTCTACCAAGTGATACGTTCGAACTTTTTATTATAGTGATTTTGCTATTCGCTGAAACTAGCTATATTAGCTGCTTTTTGCTAAATTTATATATGAACTAGTTTGCCTAACTTTGTTGCAACAATTTTGCGCTTTTATTTTTACAAAGTTGCTTTTATTTAAATTGTTCTCACTAAGGTACGTACCTTTTTGCGATTTTAGGAAAAGTAAATAAGTGAATTTTACTTGATGCTAGAAAAGGGGATATTTTTACTAAAAATTGTCTTTCAATCTACTTGCACAGAATAGTCTGATGTTTCTATCATTTGACTTCCAGCCTCAAAAAAATTTATATTAGAATAAGTTTTTGTTCCATTGAAAGAAATAGGGGGTTATTTTTTATGCCTGATTTAGATAATACATTTGTTGATGACATTACACCTGCGATTTATGAATATAAACGATAATTAGGTAAGAAATCTTATAAACAGTTTGTGTCTGCATGTACGCTGTGTTTATCGAGATACTCTAAAGTAATAAATGATATTGAAAAAGAATATGGAGAGTAGACCAGCGGAACTTCCCCACCAGTCTCTCGCAGAACTGTACGGAAACCTCTCGGTTTATACAGCTCCCATTATTTAGCCCTTTGATCCTAACCCAAGTGTCCAATGATAGAAAATATTTGGAGACCTCTTTCTCACTTTTCCTAGAAATTGCTTTGCTAGTCTTCCATGATCTCGAAGTTTCTTATATTTGGTTCTGACCCATCTTATGAGGTATCTCTCTATATTTCTGAGAGATGTATACATCTCCGATTTATAAAACCTGCCATAATACTGACACCAGCCTCTGACTATTGGATTTACTTCCTTTGATATTTCCTCCAACTTCTTTCCTGTAAATCTATGTATTTTCCATGACTTTATGGTTTTCTTGATCTTCTTCTTGGCTTTGTTGCTGATTGCAGGTAGAAATGAAAATAACACTCCCCCTTCTTATTCTTTGCTCCTCTAGCTCTAAAGGTATAGCCCAAGAAATCAAAGTTTTGTGTAGGAAACTCATCTCTCCTATTACCATCCTTACAGTACACTATCTGTGTCTTTTCGGGATGTAACCTCAATTTACACTTAGCCAATCTTTCTTCGATCATTACTTTCATAAATTCTGCCTGTCTCTTAGTTCTGCAGTGCACTATCGCATCATCCACATACCTCTCAAATGGTACTGTCGGGTAGTTCTTTTTCATCCATATATCAAACACATGATGCATGAATATATTAGAGATGATTGGGCTAACTGAACCTCCTTGCGGAACTCCCTTATTCCTCACTTCCCTAGTGCCATCTGCTTGTTGAATAGGGGCTTTCATCCACCTCTCAACATACAGTATGACCCATTTGCAGTTTGTATATTTCTTGATAGCTTGCAAAACTAATTCGTGATCCAGATTGTCGAAAAATCCAGATATATCAAGATCTATCGTCCAATCGTACCTCCAGCATCTCTTGCGTGCTGTATTTACCGCATCCAGTGCAGATTTATTCGGTCTATAACCATATGAATCCTCGTGGAATTTTGGCTCTACTAGCGGCTCAAGATACATAGAAGCTGCCGTTTGCCCTATCCTGTCGAATACTGAAGGAACACCTAAAATTCTTTGTCCTTCTCCCGTATCCTTCGGTATTGCTACAGCTTTTACTGGCTCTGGAAAATAACTTCCGGATGACATCCGATTCCATAGTTTGTATAGATTATCTTTTAGATTTTCCTCAAACTTTGTTATCGAAACCTCATCTACACCTGCAGCACCTTTATTTTTCGATACTTGTTTATAAGCTCTCCAAATAAGTTGTTTCGGTATATCAAAAGACTTTGTTTTATTCATTAATTCCTCCCATTACGGTTGACAAAATAATTAAAACTAAATAACTCAGCTCCTTCGCTCCATTTCCATTACAGAAACTTCTTCACTACTATGAGCTAATCCGCCCCTGTTTTTCGCATCGGTACTCTCATCCTCAGAGATCGGCTCTTTGGACTTCTTCCTTATCATCGAAACNTGACCTTACCCAGAAAAAGTAGACAGAAAGTTAAAACGTTTTTTCAAAGAGGTGTGGTATGACAAAAAGAAAAGAATATACAGCAGAATTCAAAATTGAAGCTATAAGACTAGTAAAAGAAACAGGTCAATCATCAGCAAAAATAGCAAGAGATTTGGGTATTAGCGGTAAGCAGATGGGTAAAAACATACAATGATAGAATGTCTGGAGTAGATGCGTTTCCAGAAAAGGGGAAAGTAGCTCATTGTGACAAAGAAAAGTTTGATTTAAAGAAAGAGCTGGCAAGAGTAACGAGGGAAAGAGACATTTTAAAAAAAGCCCTGGGATATTTTGCAAACCAAAAAGAGTAAAATATTCTTTTATAAAAGAACATGAAAACTGCTATAAAATACGGGAATTATGCAGATTTTTGAACGTATCTGCTTGTGGTTATTATAAATGGATTACTAAGGAAAAAAACAACAAAAAATCAATAAGAGAAGAGCTCATACAAGATATTCAGAAGGTATATCGATCATCACAATGCAGATACGGAGCTCCTAAAATTCACGCTGAATTAAAGGCTTTAGGTAAAAATTATAACATCAAAACAGTGCAAAATGTTATGCAGAAAAATGGCATTCAAGCTAAGCTTAGACGAAAGTTTAAAAGTAAAAAACCACAAATAGACAATAGAGTTATAACTCCTAACATATTAAATCAGAATTTCATTGCTGATCAACCTAACAAGATATGGGTAACTGATATTACGTACATAAAAACTAATGAAGGATGGTTATATTTGGCAGCAATAATAGATTTATATTCACGCATGGTGATTGGCTGGTAAATGAGTAATGCAGTAAATAGGCAATTAGTTATAGATGCGTTATTCATGGCTATTGGTAGGCGCAAATCTGCTAAAAATCTACTATTTCATAGCGATCAAGGATCGCAATACACCTCTAAAAATTATCAATTTTTACTAAGTACAAAAAATATTACTTCTAGTATGAGTCACAAAGGTTGTTGTTATGATAATGCTGTTTCAGAGAGCTTTTTTTAGTTCACTTAAGAGAGAGTTACTCATTGATACTTCACAACACTCTGCACAACAAGCTAAAACCGCAATATTTGAATATATAGAAATTTTTTATAATAAACAGCGTAGACATTCTACTATTAACTATTGCATTCCTGAGCTTTTTGATTCATCATTCTCATAGCAAAAACGTCTTAACTTTCTGTCTACTTTTTCTGGGTAAGGTCAGAGTTTTTATGTAATCCGTAATCGAACTAATAGAAGATTTATCTGTACTGAAATTGGAAAAACAGATTTGCAAACACGCATCACACAACTGCCAGTAAAGAAGAAAATTTCTCTAGAAGTTAATAAAGGTAGAAACCAAAGATCAAGGAAAGCTAATATTGAAGTTAAGTATATGAAAGCCTATCAGATCTTCTTCCATTTATGGATCAAAAGACACAGTGCATAAGATAAGTCCCTGTATATGTGGTAAGTGCAAAAGCTCCTGAAGGATTGGAAGCTATTGATTGGACTTTGCTGACTAATGTACCAGTTTTTAGATGCTATAGAAAGGATAAATTGGTATAAGCTAAGATGGAAAATTGAGGAGTATTTCAGGGTTTTAAAATCAGGATGTAAAATAGAAAGCTCTCGTTTAACTACAAAGGAAAGGCTACAGAAATTAATTGCTATAAAGAGCATTATTGCATTTAAAATTTTATATTTAACAAAAGTCGCTTTATCAAATCCCATGGAAACCTGTACTAAAATTTTAAGCAATGAAGAGTGGAAGGCCCTTTTCATACGTGAGCATAAAGTAGCTACATTGCCAGAAGAACCTCCAAACATAAAACAAGCTATTATTTGGTTAGGAAAATTAGGTGGATTTATGAATAGAAAAAGTGATAATTTACCAGGGGCTATGACTCTATGGCGGGGCTATGAAAATCTTAAGGAGAGCATAGTTATGCTTCACATCATGACCTCTCAAAATTGTGGGTAAAAGTGAGAGTAAAAGAAGGGAGAGTAACATTGAATTTAGAAGGTGTCTATCTTTCAGAAGGTAAGTTCATAAATATTAATGGAGTAGTTGTTTAAAAATGCAGCAGCCAAACATTATCGAACCACTGAACTTTGAAGAGATTTTTTCTCGGATGAAGGAAGAGTTAGTGAAAAGTTTTACAGCATTAGTAGAAAGTGACCCAGCGAGGCTTTGTTGCATGGCTACTAATGTGGAGGAATGATGGAAGAGATTTACGAGAAGACAAATTTGGTGACTTTCAAGTTGAAAATTAGCATTCCATGCTCTCTCTCAATCTATGGATTTCAATCCATAGTGGTTGAATACTATCTTTCTCACTAGGACATAGATGAATACTGATCTCTCCTACTTCAGTGGTAAAAGACATTTCAATGATATCTCCCGAGAACTCTGTATAATTTCTCCTTCCTTCTATGTTTTCAACTCTAATTATACTTTTTCCAACTTGAACTATACCAATATTTAGATTTAAATCTTTAGCTTTTTGATTATTGAATATCTTTGCAACTTCAATAGTACTATTTTGTGGGTAATCTATACAAAAATATCCATTATCTATTTCTAGTTCAAAGTCATGTTTATCAATTTGCTCACTTTTACTTATAATACTTTCAAGTGCTAACTCCTTCAGCTTTGAAAGGTTTGCTTTTCGCTGACCTAAGGTATCTTTATCTGAACAAATTACGTTTACTACATCTCCATGCTCTTCATCGCTAAATCTGTTTAAAGATGCACCTTCTGATATTATCTGAAATATTTTTTTCTTGTGTAAAAACTCATAAATTCGAGTAGTGTCAGCAGATAAATATAGCTTTGGGAATGTGTCAGCTATACGATCTATCAAGGACATATCAGATTTATATGGAAAAGTGAACATTATTCCTTGTTCCAGTGCTGCGCTTATAACTTTATCAAGTTCTTTTTCGCACTCCTCATAATCTTCTTCTCTACCAGAGTAACCTAAAATGTCCAGATAATCATGGATCTTATTTATTTTTTGCCAAATACTTTCATACTTTTCTTCTTCTCTTGTATTCAGTTTTACTTTCGCTAAAGAAAAAGAATCTTTTTGACGAATTAAAACAAAAATCTCTTTTTCTTTATGAATTATGGTTTCATCATAGAATAGTTGACTGTAGCGCCTACCAAAACTTTCATCATAATCAGGGCAAGGACTAACATTGTCACTTTCACTATCCGTTTCGTTCCATACTTCAATTGGGAAATCATTATTTTCAAGGTTTTCATCTTCACTTGTTCGACAATTTTCTGTTTTTCCATATAGCCAGGTTGATTTCTGGTCATCGCTACTTTCATCGTCAGCTTCATTCCATACTCCAATCTCGAAATCAGTATTTTCAAGGTTTTTATCTTCACTTGTTCGATAATTTTCTGCTTCTCTATCTGGTAAGGTTGATTCTTGGTCATTATTATCAATAATATGTTTAATTTTCACTTCAGGTACAAACTGAAGCTTTGCTATTTCTTTTCTTACGTTTTCTTTGTTTATTTCATCTGCAAGGGAGACTTCATTACTGATATAGAAATTTTTCTGTTTTAAACTCTCGTTTTCCTTATGCAGGCTACTGAATTCTGCAAATATCTCTTTAGACTCTGATAAGTAAATACACAATTGATCTCTTATATCATTAAGTTCCTTCTTTTTTTCTAGTATCTGATTTTCATAATTACCTTTCAAATCCTCTATACTGTTTATCAGCACTGTACTTTCTTTTTTTACTCTGTTTAACTCAGCTTCAGTCAAATCCAGTTTTTGCTGTAACTCTTCATTTATTTTGTCTGTTAACTGAATTTCATTCTTTGCCTCTTTTAATTGGTTATTTAAGTTCTTAATTACATCACTTTTGTTCTGAGTTTCTAATAATAATATTTCTACTTTCTGTTTTAGCTGTTCGATGTCTTGATCATTTTCAGTTAAACTTCTTGTACTTTTTTGTAATTTAACTTCAAGCTTTTTAATTTTCCCTTCTAGGGTTTGCATTTCTCTGGTAAGTTCACTTACTTCTTCGTAATACTCTTCTACTCTTTTCTTATAGTGTTTTTGTAACTCTACATTTTTTTTAAGATCAAAATTTTCTTGTTGTAGATTTTCTATTTTACTTTTCAAACTATCTATTGCCTGATTTTCTTCATTGATAATCTCAAATACCTCTTCAGGAAAATGTGCAAATTCACAAGATGAAATGCCTTCAAGGCCGTTACTACCAAATAAATTATATTGTACTACCTGCTTCGAACTAAACATACCTATACCCCCTACTAAAATAAACAAGTAATATATTGTATGCGCTATATATCATAAATACAATCGGTTTGAATATAATCTATTTACTAATTCGTATTGTGAATTTTTATAGAGTAGGTTTAAGTGTAAAATATTATAATACCATTAAAGCAGGTGAATAAAGCATAGTCTTTTTGAAAGGATAAATTTAATGAAAAGACCATACTAATTAGTGTTATAAAGAATTGAATTATTGACTCTTTTAAAAATTGCAAAAAAGGTCGTATATTTGTGAGAACAATTTAAGCAAAAGCTGCGTTATGAAAATAGAATTTTGAAATCCTTGGAAAAAAGTTACACAAAACAGTTCGTATGTAGATTTAGCAAAAGTAAGCCAATATAGCTGGTTTTAGCCCATAGTAAAATTGTTACAAACAAAAGTTCGTATTTATATAAGATAAATTAAACCAATTTTAATATGATATTTTTTTTGCAATGTTTTAGTTTCTGTAGTAAGTTTAAGTGTTTACGTAAACCTTTAACTTGGTAGATATTCTTATATTAGTACCAATATAAAATGGCCAAATTTATCCAAAAAACAAACTTAAATCAAAAAGGCAAATAGATAAGCTTGCTTAAACATTACATTATAAACAAAAAATACTCTTTTTCTATTAATTGGAACTTGATATGACTATCTCAATTCTTCTGCCAGCTAATTCTAGTCTACCAGATTAAGTGATTTTCTGCATTCTTCTAACTTATTAATAATAACGGGGGTCATTAAAGATTGTCCTTTCAAAGTACTTGGAGTATTTGTACCACTCGAATAACCACTATCATTCTCCTGATTTTGTACGTCTGTTGTAACTTTCAATTTATGTTCTATATTAGTTGGATTTTTAAATGGAATACCATAATTATCACAAAAATTTTTGATCATAGTACGAACATTAGGCTTTTTGCTACTTTGTGCACATTCAGCTGCATAGTTTATAAAATTATCCAAGTTTGCTGCTGAAAAAGTAATATTAGCAGTACCCTCTAAAATGTTTTTAATATATGAATCAAATTCTGTACCTTTCAATTCTTTCTTTAGGCCCGCTTTCAGTACTTTCCTAAGTGTGTCTCCTTTTAGTTCATGGAATTCAATTTTTTTGCTCAATCTACCTCCCCTAGTAAGTGCTGTGTCTAGATCTCCCATACAGACATTAGTTGTAGCAAGTACTATCACATCTCTCCTAGCTTCATCTAACCTAGTGAAAAAATAATTTAAAGGTACTTGATTATCATCAGTGCGCTTTGTACCGATGCTGTCAATTTCATCTATAAGAACTATACAAGGGGCGTTTTCTTCTGCTTTATTAAAAACCTCAGTTATACTTGATTTTCTAAGCAAATCAGATCCAGGAACTTTTATAAACGTAGTGAGAGATTTAAATTTATCTGCAATAGCTTCAACAATTGTACTCTTACCAGTTCCTGGTGGACCGTACAAAATGCATCCTACTCTTTCTACTTTTCTTTTTTCTTTTGAATTGCCTGGTTTTTCTAAGGACATTTTACTAATATTCTCCTGTATTAACTTGCAAATATTAATTAACTCTTCTCTTTTATGTTCTTCAAGAATAAAATCCTCAAAAGGTTTATTTCCCCTTAATTCACCTTTTTCATAAAATTTCATGTACAGCTCTTCTTTCATTTGACTTGTTGTTGCAGTACTAGCAAGCACTTCTAACTTTTCATTGAATAGAATATTAGATTCTTCTAGGTTTTTGATTCGCTTTTCTACCTCGTCTTTTATTACAGGACTATTAGTTTGCTTTGAAGCTTCATCTAATTTTTCATTTTTACTAATTATTTTGTACGTAAATGCAATTACTGCTATAGAAAGCACAGATATAATCAAAGTAATGGGGAGAGATATACCTAAAACTACAATTGGAGATAAAAATTCAACATAGGGAGCTATAGCAAAAACCCCAGACGCAAGTAACGTAAGAGTAGCAAGAGTACCAGCTATAAAAGGAAGTGTATTACCTCTATTATGTGTATTTTTCATCGTATTACCCCACAAAATAAACAAAACAGCACTATAAAAATTTCCTAATCAGATCACATCTAATATGAATATAACCCTTTTAGTTTATCTTAAACATATGAGATAGCATCAACTACCATTGAAGCCTATATAATGAACCTCAGTGTTTTCATACCCACTCTAATATGGTAAGAGAATAAATACTAACTGTAGTATATAGTTTTCGTCAGGTCAACTACTAAAAAGCATTCTCGCAGATATTATATCAATCAGCGTCACAAAAAATTTGATTATTTACTTCCTCCAAAAAACATAGTTGATCGTATATTTGTGAGAACAAGTTGCGTAAAAATAGGATTGTAAAAATAGAAGATTTAAATTGTTTCCATAAGCTTAAGCAAAATAGTTCATATGTACATTTAGCAAAAGTAAGCCAATATAGCTGATTTTAGCGTATAGCAAAGTCAGAATATAAAAAAGTTCGTATGTATCGAGTGGTGGACCATGCGATTCCAAAACAAACTCTTCTCACAATAGCTGACTTTGGTTACTGGAAGTGGCTGTGTTGTTTAGGTTTTTAGTGATGTGTGAGATTAAGTGGGCATTAATTTATTTAAAAGTAGAAAGAGTACATTAAAGTAAAAAAAATAGAAGTATTTTTGCAAGCACTGGCTTTAGTTTTAAAAAAATACTAAAACATGCAAAAAAGTTCTTGTTTTGCTAGATCTCTTTAGCTATAGTGAAGTTTAACATAATAAATACATGAGGTATTGAGTCAAATGCATTGTGTTATGTACATCATTGAGCAAGCAATCCTGACTTTTTTAAGAATATATCTAATTTAGTCAGAAATCAAAAGAAAAGCACACTGTAATCAAAGTTACTTAGGATTATCGTGAGGTTCCTACAGTAAATTGGTTTGGTACAGCTGTATAATAATCAAATAAATTAGATGTCAAAACCAATCTCCAGAAAAGAGGTTTACGACAGAACAATTCAAATATGAATATTAAAATATAGGGGGCTTTATGTTAGGCAAAAATATAGAAAAACAAGCAGCAGTTAATCGGTCTAAGTTAATAAAAGACACACTACGTAGTCAGCAAATGTTAAAGCTGCCAGAAGGTTTTACAATAGGGCAAGCAATTGGAGAAGGAGATTGCTTCTTTCATGCAGTTGCGCAGGGACTAAAATATCTTAAACCTGATATAAATTTTACTATAAAATCTTTAAGAAATATATGTAAGGCATTTGCAGAGAGTCAACTTGGTCTTGATTCGTCATGGCTTACAGAAGCGTTAAAAAATGATGGTAGAAGCATTTCTTATTATATTCCAAGAATTGAGTTTACCGCAGATGATATTAAGAAAAGATCTAAAGTAATAGATAGATTAAAATCAACTACGGCTATGTGGGGTCTACCAGATATTGATGGAAGAATAATTTGTATAACATATGATGTAAGATTGCATTTTATTGAAGTAAATACTACTTGCGATGGAGAAAATGTAATAACGCAGCACCTTATTGATAGGGGAGGTTACCAAAAGGATACATTCAATAGCGAGGTTTTTAATAAGGAAGTTTACTATAGAGAAAATACTATACACATAATAAATAAAGGAGATTTTCATTTTGAGCCAATCTTAAGAGGGACAGTAGAGCAAGTATTATCTTATTATTATGACACCATGGCTAGTGGAAAAAAATCGGACAGCGAGTCTGTTTGCTTTCAACAAATTTCCGAAGTAGAAATGAACGATGTGACAGACAATCAAATGGACTGTGAATACTATAAAGAACCTAGCCCTGGTGTAGAAGTGTTGCCTGCTGATTCAACAATAGGAACAATAGTTGGCTATGAAGACAGATTATCTAATGAAGAGCTTCAATACAAACAAGATAGTGAGTTTCAAGAGAGTCCAGTAAGTTCTAGAGTGGCAGACTCTTCATCTATAGACAGTGATAGTGTATGGTATAGTGCATTGACTGATTGTGGATCAACAGTAGACGATATAGGTTTTATATATGATGAAGTAGTGGAAAGAGCAACTTTTTTTGTTAAGACTTTTACTAAAGAATGCGAAGAAAAATTATCTCAATATTATAAAGAGGCCAAACCAGGTTCACAAATAAAAGAATTAGGCAGAATAGTAACCCAATCTATATCAGCTACGAATAATCTTATTTCACCAGGTCCACTTAGATTTGGTTTGTTAAAACTCCTTGAAGGTATAAATTTTTTTTCTACACGAACGCACAGGAAAAGATCTAAAGAGGTTTCTGCTCTAGTTAATGATATAGCTTTAAAAGAAGTGAGAAAGATTTTAGTAGAGGCTAGCTTGGAAATTTTTCAAAGTTTTGAGTGCCAATTCATTGGGATTACGGATGTTAGTGGATCTTATTGGAAAAGAGGGATTCAGAAATTAGCAATAGATGCTGTATCTAGAGTAACAAATTATATTGTAGCTAATAGTGAGAAAGAAAGATTTTCCATTGAGCTTATAACTAAAGGTTTTATTTTAGGTAAATCAAAAGATCATACACTTACTCAGTATGTGTTCCGCAAGCCAGTGGAATTGTTCATAAACAATAATGACAAACATACTAAGCCTTCTGTGCTCAAATCAAAGATACTTTCAAATTTAAAAAAGTTGCAACCGGGGTATAGAATACAAGGTGGACAAAATAATAATAATGAACTTTTGGTAACTTCACAATTATATACAGAAGTAGGAATAAAAAAAATAGATGATGATATTATTACATATTATAAGTTGAAGAAACATAACAATGCTGAAAAATACGGCTACCGGCTTCCCTTTGCGTGGGAATTAGAAAAGTGGAAGAATGATAGTATAGACAAAGAATATACTCCTGTTACTATTCCTGAAGAACAATATGTGTATATTTTAGATGATAGGAAAAAAGAAAAACTAGCTAATAGTATATTAAAGGAGATTAATGGAAATGATCCAATAAAAAAAAAGATATAAAAGACTTGCATGAAGCAATTAGGGATTTGCAAACATGTTATGACAAAGAAGATAAAAATACATTTTCCTTTAATTTGGAACATTTACCTCAATTTTTTGTAGAAAGAGGAAATATGTTAAAGATGTTAAATGAGAAGTTAGACATTAAAAAACAAGAAGGAATGCCTCGAATGGTCTTAATTAATGGAGGCTATGGAATAGGAAAAAGTGAATTAGCTAAAAGCTATGCGCATATTATAAAGAGTAAAGGTAACGTTATATGGATAAATGCCAAATCATGTAGCACTCTTTCAAATTCATTTTATAGTTTAGCTAAAAAATTAAAAATTCCTACAGAAGGTTATAAAGGTATACAAAAAATAAATTCTGGTATGGAAAGTAAAGAGCAAGTAGATTCTAATGATATTAGAAAGAACATTCAATCTATTGTTAATAATGTATATGAGAGACTTCAGGATGTAGAAAGTTATTTTATTTTTGATAATGCCAGTCAATATAAGGAGATTAAAAATTTTTTACCACCTTGTGATTTCATTTTTGGTGGAAAGCAGCCTTACGTCTTAATTACTTGTCGCAATAAGGATTGGAAAGAAGAGATAGAAAAGATAAATTTGGATAAAGGATTTTCTCCAGCAGAAGCCTTAATGTTTATTGAAAAAGCCTTAGAAATAGAGGATAATTCACACTTACAGATTTACGAGATGGTAAACTTAGCAAGAAAGTTGAATTATTCTCCATTAGCTCTGAAAGAAGCAACAAAATACATTAAAGAAGAAGGTGTTAGTATTAGTCAATACCTAGAACACTATAGTAAAGAAATGCAAAAACTAAATCTTGATTGTTTTAAGGCACAAGATATCTCCCCAGAATTATTTATAACTTTGAAAATCAACTGTGATAAAATAAAAGAAGAAAAAGATGTTGGACAGCGATCGCATGATATTTTATCCTTTATGGCTTACTTGAGTCCTGGTCCAATTGATACGACGGAATTTTTTTTACAGGAGGAATCGGAAAAAGATCAGCAAAGTGTTTCGGATGCACTTAATCTACTTGATAAGTTCTCAATGATTGAGTTAGAGGAATCAATAGCAAAAATTCATGAGGGGATACAGAAAACAATAATAATAGAGGAAGAACGAATGGGAATAACAGAAGAAATTTTAAGAAAAATTATGACATCAACTATGGATAGTAATACTACAAGTGTAGATCACATTATGTCTGTTTAGAGTTATGCAAGTAAATACAAGAAATTAGTTAATGACTTTATTGATTCTACTTATAATGGAACTACTATCTTACATTTACTAGCAATTGGCAATAATAAGGAAGTTATTGAGCTGATATTAGAGAAAATAGATCCCAATAAATTAAGCAAAGTTATTAATGCTGTTGATAAAAAGAAATGTGCTCCTTTAGACTATGCTGCCATTTATGGTCACTTAGAGGTGATTAAATACCTTATAGAGAAAGGAAGTGATTTAGATATAGGAAGTAATCGTGACCTTACCCCTTTACACTGGGCTGCTCTAAATGGTCAATTACAAGTAGTTAAACAATAAATATTGGGAGGTTAATAAGTTGAGTAGAGAGAGTGGTACTCCTTTACACTATGCTGTTATCAGTGGTAATATAGATATTGTTGAATGTCTTGTAAAAAAAGGGGCCAATGTGAATCTACAGGATGAAAGTACAGGGCCCTTGCATTATGCTGTTCAAGAGGGTTATTTAGATATTGTTCAATATCTTGTCGAAAGAGGAGCTGATGTAAATCTCTGTGATAAAAATCGTGCGTACCCTTTGCACTATTCTATTAAAAATAGTTTTTTAGATATTACTAAATATCTTATAGCAAAAGGTGCCAATACCAGTCCACGTGACAGAGATGATATGAGTCCTTTATGCTATGCTAATAAAAGTAATAGATCAGATATTGTTAAATATCTTATAAAGGAAAAGGCTATTACAAATCTATGTAAGAAAAATGTTATAAATTCTTTGTACTACGGTACTGGAAGTGATAGATTAAATATTGCTAAATACTTTATAGGGAAAAAGATTAGCATAATTTTAAATAATCTTGATAAAGTTAGTATGAGTTTTTTCTACTGTGATGACTTGCATTATCGCCTAGATAATATTAAGTCCCTTATAATGCGAAGCACTATGGTAGATTCACTGAACAAAGAAGGTATAAGTCCTTTGCACCTTGCTATCATGCATGGTCGCTTAGATATTATTGACCAACTTGTAAGAAAAGGGGCTGATGTAAATGAGCAGGGTAGAGAAGGTATGCGCCCTTTGCACCTTGCTGCCGCATATAATCACTTAGATATTATTGACTATCTTGTGGCAAAAGGGGCTAATATAAATGAACAGAATAGAGAAGGCTTAAGTCCTTTGCATATTGCTGTTATTCATGCTCATTCAGATAGTACTAATTATCTTGTAGAGAAAGGAGCTGATATAGATCTAAAGGATAGATGTAATATAAGCCCTTTATTTTATGCTCTCACTATTACCATTAGCAAACCAGATATTAGTCTTCTCCTTATTAAGTATTCTTCTTCTTTAGCGCAAGGAGTTAATGTGCAATCCGTATTCAGTAGTCTTTTGCATAATCATGCCACAAATGTTATTTGTTACCCTGAAGCACAATCCTCAGCTTTGGGCTTAAGAGCACAATCACATAAAAGACACCAGAAAGGATCTGCGTATTTCATCCAATCTAATAAAAAAAGAAAATTAGAAGATGTAAGTGTAACATCCAAGGAAAACACATCAAATATACAATTGATTCAGGGTAACCACCATAATTTACCATCAGACATATCAATGCAATTTGAAGGTTCTGCTGATAGAATGAAGAATATGGTTGAGAAGAGTATGAATAATATAAATAGTGAGATGCCTGCATATTCATTTTATAGTATTGCTGTAGAATCTGTGAATAACAAGAATTTAAGAGGATAACTTTACAGTAAGCTATCTAATTTTATGAGGGGGATGTTCAAAAAAACCAAGAAATAAAGTAATAAATTGATATAAAGAAAAGTTCGCACGAATCAAGTGGTAGACCAACGCATCCCAAGAAAAACTCTTCTCACACTTGCTGGTTTTGATTGCTAAACATGGTTATAATATTTAAGTTATTAGTAATATATTTTGCTAAATTAATAGCAGTTCATTTAAGAATACCGAAGAGAAATCAGGTAAATTTATAGCAAAAATGGAATTTATGGAGTAAGATACAGGCCTATAATTTCTCCTTTGGTGATAACTTCTCATATATTATACTATCACTCTCTGGAACCATACATCTCCCTCTAAATGTTGAACGCTTGGCTTTCCAATTTTAGGCGTATGAGCAAGAGCATTCCCCTCTCACTTAAAAAACTAATATCTTTTTTAACATGACCACTATACAAACTAGCACATTTCTCAGTTTGAAGACATGCTCTTAGTATTTGCTTCCCGTAGATAAAAGCTCTATTACCTCTTTGTAACCATGATGAATAGCATAATGTAGAGGAGTAAATCCTTCTTTATCTACTGTGCAAATATTCGCTCCCTCCTGTAGTAAAAATTCTGCCATTTCTCTATTGCCTTGGTGAACAGCATGACGTAAAGGAGTCCAACCATGCTGATCTTCTGAATTAATGTCAGCACCTTTTTAAGTGAAAATTTCGCTAACCCTTCTTCACTACTTCCAACAGCATAATGTAGCAGAGTATACCCTTGCTGATTTGCCGCATTAATGTTAGCTCCTTTTTCAAGTAAAAACTCCACCATTTCCTTATGATCTTCCGAGGCAGCATAATGTAAAAGAGTAAATCCTTCTTTATCTACTGTGCAAATATCTGCTCCCTCCTGGAGTAAAAATTCCGCCATTTCTCTATTGCCTTGGTGAACAGCATGATGTAAAGGAGTCCAACCACGATGATCTTCTGCATCAATGTTCATTCCTTTTTTAAGTAAAAATTTCACTAATCCTTTCTTATTATTCCAAGCAGCAAAATGTAATAGAGTCCCACCTTGATGATCTGCTACATTAATGTTAGCTCCTTTTTTAAGTAAAAACTCCACCATTTTCTCATGACCTTCCGAAACAGCATAATGTAACGGAGTACGTTGCTCTTTATCTACTGCATTAATATTTGACCCTTTTTCAAATAAGAATTCCACTATCTCTTTTTTATTATTAAAAGCAGCAAGATGTACAAGAGTACACCCGGCCTCATCTGCTAAGTTAACATGCAACCCTTCCTCTATTAGTCTTTGAATTTGCTTTATATCCCCTTCCATAACAGTAGCAAAAAGCTGTTCAGTTGATTTCATAAGTGACCTTACCCAGAAAAAGTAGAGAGGAAGTTAAGCCATTTTTGTTACGAAAATGATGAATCAAAATTTTCAGGAATGCACTAATTAATAGTAGAATGTCTACGCTGTTTGTTATAAAAAACTTCTATGTACTCAAATATAGCAGTTCTAGTTTGCTGAGCAGAGTGTTGCGAGGTATCAATAAGAAGCTCACGTTTGAGTGAGCTGAAAAAGCTTTCAACAACAGAGTTGTCATAACAACAACCTTTATGACTCATGCTGGAAATGATGTTTTTTGTGTTCAGCAAAAATTGATAATTTTTAGAGGTATATTGTGAACCTTGATCGCTATGGAATAGCAGATTTTGACAGGTTTGCGCCTATCAACAGCCATCAATAAAGCATCTATAACTAATCGCTTAGCTATTGTACTACTCATTGACCAGCCAACTACCATACGTGAATATAGATCAATTATTGCTGCCAAATATAGCCAGCCATCCTTAGTTTTTATGTATGTAATATCAGTTGCCCATACTTTATTTGGCCGATCAGTAGTAAAGTTTTGGTCCAGTATATTAGGAGTTATAACTCTATTATCAGTCTGCTGTTTTCTGCTTTTGAATCTTCGCCTCAGTCTAGCTTGAATACCATTTTTTTCATGATATCCTGCACTGTTTTGATATTGTAATTTTTGCCTAAAGCATTTAGTTCAGCATGAATTTTAGGTGCCCCATATCTACAATTAGATGCTTGGTATATTTTTTGAACGTCTGCTAGAAGTTGCTCCCTCATTAATTCTTTGCTGCTTTTCTTCTTGCTAGTCCATTTGTAGTAACTGCTAGCAGACACTTTCAAAATCCTGCATAACTCCTGTACTTTATAGTAGTTTCTATGCTTTTTGATAAATAAATATTTTACTCTTTGTAACTGGCAAAATATCCCAGGGCTTTTTTTAAAATGTCTCTTTCTCTAGTAACTTTTGTTAGTTCTTTCTTTAATTCAAACTTTTCTTTATCACATGGTGCCAATTTTCCCTTGCCAGGAAATGCTTCTGCTAGTGATCCTTTTTCGTTATATTTTTTTATCCAGTCACTTAGCGTACTGTTATCTATTCCTAAATCTTTAGCTATTTTGCTTGCTGACTGCCCCGTTTCCTTTACCAATTTTATTGCCTCTAATTTAAATTCCACTGTGTACTTTTTTCTGTTGTTTACCATAATAAGCCCTCGTAATCATATTTTATTTTACTTCAAAAATGGCTTAACTTCTTCTCTACTTTTTCTGGGTAAGGTCA
>NZ_MUIY01000001.1:866050-1093207 GCF_007115045.1 Wolbachia endosymbiont of Nilaparvata lugens
CATACGCGTCAAGTTAAGAGATTGTAAGTAAATTCAGGGAAGTTAAGGTAGATACTCTAGTTTTTCTGTACTTGTCTTTTAATGAAAATCGAGACCAAGTTATGGTAATCTTTTTAAGAAAAATTTTCAAACTATTAACTTTATTCTTTAGTGCTAAAAATAACTCTCTAACCCGCCTTTTTAGCTCAATAAATGCCTTTGTTAAGCTAAGTTCTGTATTCTTTTTCACTTCTATGCAACCAACTATGCCGTGAAATATAAGAATTGCGCACAATTTAGCATATAGTTCACATAATACTCTGCATGGCTTTCCTTTTAAGTCTGATATGCCTTTTATACAATTTAAATAATAACTCAATTTGCCACCTTACTCTGTAATACTTGCTCAGCACTAATTTTATCCTCTGGAATATTAGTTTTGACCAGTTCAACAATTTTTGATTTCTTTTAGAGGATCTGCGATCTTGCTAATCTATTAGCTTTCCTTCTTCTGGCTATATTCAGTTAGTTTCTGACATATAATTCTTACTCTAATTTTTGCTTCTTTTCCTAACAATACCTCGTTTTCTAAAAATAACTTATCCTCTAAACATTCTAATAACTCCATTTTTTGATTTGTTTCTACATCATATATGTTGGTATCGGATTTATAACGACTTATGAAATAAGCTCCTATTTCATTGATTTGTTTAAAAGAACTTGAACCGAGATCAGATATTAGCAAATCATTACTTAATATATTACTTAAATGTTTCCTATATCCCTGGTCTGATCTTACTCCCTCCGTTAAATTAAGTTGGTCTATTATCTGATTCATGTAGTCGAAAACTAATTGTAACTTTATTCCAGACTTAGTATTGCTTTCATAGCCACTGTAGCTAGTACCATAACCTTTATACATCTCTTCCATATTGTTAGGTAGAGTAATATAGCTACTGTCCAATAATTTAACACTATTAAATAGCTGTAAGATTTTGCAATTAACTTGCAAGATATTTTTAAAGAGAACCACAGATTCATTATACATCCTTTTCATAAATTCCACTGCTTCTTCAGTAAATCTAAAATCCAAACCTTGTTTTGTTATATCTATCGAGTCCTCGTTTAGTAATTGACACATTGTTTCTACGCTACAATTATCAACCCCTATATTACCCAAGACCATGGCTTTTACGAACGATGAACCTTTTAGCTTTCTCTTTCTTTTTATAAACCTTGTTGTAATTGAGATTTTGTCTGCTTTTTCATTAAAAAATTCTTTGAGCTTTTTTGATAAGCTAGTTATTTTATTCATTGGTTCTCTCACTAAAAGTATTTCTGGGAGAACTTATACCTTATTATTCTATCTCTTTCATACCTTTATTTCCTTAACTTGACGCGTATGCTTTATTTAATACTCCCTTTTTTAATCTATAAAATGGCAAAATATAATTGATTAAAGCTGTCTAAGTCTTTAGTCTTATGACCATGTCCTTTTTGGTACCCAGATGCAGGTTTAACACTTCCGGTCTCTTCTTTCCTTTTCCTCCACCAATACAACGTTTTTTCGTCAATGTTAAACGTTTCACAAACTTTTTTTATTATTGTCATTTCTCCCGCATCAAACACTTTTAATACTTTTTCTCTCAGGTCTTCACTGTATGGTTTTTGCATTTTCCCTCTCTAATTTATTTTAATGTACTTTTACTATCATTAAAACTTAATTCAGGAAAGCTTTGTTTGGTTAGTTATAGTAGCCATGCAACAAAGCCTCCCTGTAATCTACTTTCTTTACTCCATTATATTAGGGGAAGAAGGCAAGTATCTTTCAAGATTTGGATACAAGAACGATCTTTTCGCTATTTCCTCCAATGTTGGTGCTGAAGGTGTTATTTGATCTTCATATTCATCATTATTATAAGAAAGATCTATTAAGTCTTTCACCGTCTGCTCTTTTTCTTCTTGTTTTAGTTCTTCTATATTTTCAGTATTAGTTGTTTTATCTACATATTTTGATCCTTTTATAAAGTCTTCCATCTCCTTCACAAAACTTTGTTCATAATGCCTATTTACTAAGTGAATTACACCTACTACTATAAGTAGCGTAATAACAATTGGCAGTAGAATTGGTAACATTAATAATATAGGGAGACAAAAGTTAAAAAGCATAAAGCTGATAACAGCAGTATATTCTACAAGCACAGGAGTGAGAAATGATACTATAATAAACATTACAAAAAGAATCGAGAATAAAAAAAAGCCTAATAAGCACACCCGCGAGCACTTCTTTAGATGATGCAATATTATAATCTTTTTCGCTTTACTGTTAAGATTCTGATATGTTTTTTCAACATCATCCTTATTACCCTTTATATAAGCTTTTAGTTCTTTTTTCATCATTTTTGTAAGCTCATCTCTTAGCATAAAATAATATTTCTCCTCCTCAGAAAAAGTGCTACCTGTCGCTTTTTCATTACTGAATAGTTCTTTTATCTTCCCTTTACATAATTCAATTTCCTCAATTCTAGATGCAATTTTTGCTATTGTGTTACTATTTGTAGCGAGTACTTTAGCATGTTTAGCATTCATTTCTTTATCAAGTAATTTAGCTAATTCGTTTTCTAATTGCTTTTGCTTGTCTCGTAGCTTTTTTAGATCATTATTCATTTCACTTTGTAATTTGCGATTTATTCTATTCAAATCATCTTTTGCTTCTTGAAGTAAATTTTTGTGAGTGAAGTATCTCAATAAAATTGGTAACATTAAAGGATCTTTTTGATAAGTAAAATTGAAAACACTCCAACTAACATCATTAGGTAGTATTTTTTTTGGCAGAAATACTGTACCTTTTTGAACCAGCTCTAGAACTGACAGATCTAACAGATAGTCTTTATTTTCTGTACAGAAATTGGATGGTTTACAAAATTTCTTATTACTAGATATTTTAGCTAATGATTTAGCACCAGATTCTATAATATTACTGAACATTAAAACCCCCTAATTAATTGCTTTATGCATCTAGTTTAATACTATTTTAATGATATGTCAAATTTATGTAATTACTAACTATATTACTTAATTAACAAATCAGATCTTATTCTAGAATTGCTACAGATGAACATAAATTATTGAATGAGAATAAATTTAAGGACAATGGCTTTAGTGGGTGGAATTTAAAACGAGAAGGTTTACGAGATAAAGTAGGAGAAGGTGAAATTAATAAAATTTACATTCATTCACCTATCAAGAAAATCTTCGCACCAGATGATATTATTTGAAGAGTTTGAGAAAGAAGGAGCAGAAGTAATATTCNAAAGGCAAAAAAAAAGTGTTCAACATTGTATCGGGAGTCCAGTGTCAAGTGCTGGAATGACACCAGAACGAACTAATGGTAGTAAATTAAAAAAAATATCTCTTATCATTCATGGACTGATTTGCTTTTGTTTTTTACTCTTCACTTTACTTGAATCAAATCCCTTCACTAAAATGCCAGGCATCGAAACAGATGGTCTTGGTTTTAATCCGATATTGCAGGATATAGGCCTTGCTATTCATCCACCGATATTATATTTGGGGTACCTTGGATTTAGCGTTCCTTTTTCGCTCTCTATAGCTGGATTAATTTCAAATACTGAAGGAAATGTTTGGGCTAAAATTGTCAGGCCTTGGGTACTTATTTCTTGGTCGCTGCTCACTTTGGGCATCAGCTTGGGTAGCTGGTGGGCATATCGTGAACTCGGTTGGGGTGGATTTTGGTTCTGGGATCCAGTGGAAAACGTTTCTTTGATGCCTTGGCTAATTGCAGTGGCGCTGACACATTTGTTGCTCGTTGTACGAAATTTCAATACTTTAAGGAATTTCGCTATTTTACTTACGCTTACAACTTTTATATTGAGTGTGACTGGAACATTTCTAGTCCGCTCAGGAATACTTACCTCAGTGCACACGTTTGCAGATGACCCAAGATATGGACTGTATATATTAGCTCTACTTGGTGTAATTACAGTCAGTAGCTTAGTAATATTTGTAGTGTTTACGAGAAAGAATCACACATCTTTCCAGTATTCGATATTGGAATCTGAAAAGAAATCTGCTACTCAAGTGACAGAAGGTAGAAGATTCTTTTCACGCCTTACGATGATGCTGATGAACAATTTATTATTCATCACTGCCTTTTTCATCGTGTTCGTTGGCACTTTATACCCTACAGTGCTTGAGTATTTAACCGGTGAATTAATTTCAGTTGGAGCACCATATTACAATTCTTTATTTAACTCTATTGCACTAGCTATTCTAGTACTCACCATGATAGGGCAATACTGCAGTTGGCAGGGAAATAGTCTATTGCCAATATTCCGTGAATATAGATTTTCATTTTGTAGTGCTGCAGCTATTTTGCCGTTTATCTTTCACATGGAGCTAATGATTGTGCTATCAATTACCATCTCCATAGCATTATTAATCTTTGTTTTAGAAGCATATAGTAAAAGAATTTGTTTATTTAAGGTAGCATTTGGTGAATCAATTTTATTAGCAAGAAGAGTTTCTAAGTCCTACTATGGAATGATGCTTGCTCATGCTGGAGTGGCAATTCTAGTGCTTGGTATATCTTATTCCGTTGGTTGGCAGGAGAAAAAAGAAAACTACTTGGGAATAGGAGACAGCATAACAGTCAATAAATTTAAAGTTACTTTACGAAATATTGAGCTAATAAAAGAAAAAAATTTCCATGCAGTGAGGGGTACAATGGATATCAGGAATTTGCTGAATAATAAGATATTAGGTGAAGTAACTCCTGAATATAGATTTTACCTTGCGGAAGGTCAGAAAAATGTTGAAAGCAGTATCTACCACAATTTATTTTCTGATATTTATGTTGTAATTGGAGAGATTGATAAGAGTAAGAGTAAAATCGCAGCTAAAGTGCACTATAAACCTGGAATGTCTATAATCTGGCTAGGATCCTTTCTTATCGCTTTTGGCTCGCTCCTTGCTGCTTTGCCTTCTACCAAAAAAGTAGTTCCTTCAGTATCATAAAGTGTGTGATTCATAGAGGTTATTACAATAAGAATGTGACCTTACCCAGAAAAAGTAGAGAAGAAGTTAAGCCATTTTTGAAGTAAAATAAAATATGATTACGAGGGCTTATTATGGTAAACAACAGAAAAAAGTACACAGTGGAATTTAAATTAGAGGCAATAAAATTGGTAAAGGAAACGGGGCAGTCAGCAAGCAAAATAGCTAAAGATTTAGGAATAGATAACAGTACGCTAAGTGACTGGATAAAAAAATATAACGAAAAAGGATCACTAGCAGAAGCATTTCCTGGCAAGGGAAAATTGGCACCATGTGATAAAGAAAAGTTTGAATTAAAGAAAGAACTAACAAAAGTTACTAGAGAAAGAGACATTTTAAAAAAAGCCCTGGGATATTTTGCCAGTTACAAAGAGTAAAATATTTATTTATCAAAAAGCATAGAAACTACTATAAAGTACAGGAGTTATGCAGGATTTTGAAAGTGTCTGCTAGCAGTTACTACAAATGGACTAGCAAGAAGAAAAGCAGCAAAGAATTAATGAGGGAGCAACTTCTAGCAGACGTTCAAAAAATATACCAAGCATCTAATTGTAGATATGGGGCACCTAAAATTCATGCTGAACTAAATGCTTTAGGCAAAAATTACAATATCAAAACAGTGCAGGATATCATGAAAAAAATGGTATTCAAGCTAGACTGAGGCGAAGATTCAAAAGCAGAAAACAGCAGACTGATAATAGAGTTATAACTCCTAATATACTGGACCAAAACTTTACTACTGATCGGCCAAATAAAGTATGGGCAACTTGAGTTTCTCAGCACTATTATGAACCCTGAGATTGCTTCTGATAAACAAAGTATCGTTGATGTCCTCTGTAAGGATTCTCTCGGAAATAGGTATATTGCGGAAATGCAGCTCGCTCGTGATAAAGGCTTTGAGAAACGTGCCCAACTTTATGCTGCTAAAGCCTACTCAAGACAGTCTGGCAATTACATTGATTTTAAGACAGTGTTCTTTATTGCTATTTCCAATAGTACTCTTTTTCCTTCAGATGTTTTTTATATTTCCACTCATAATATACGCGATATAAAGACTAACGGACATTATTTAAAAGATTTTCAATTTGTCTTCATTGAACTACCTAAATTTACAAAAAGTAAAGTAGAGCAGTTGGAAACTACTGTTGAGAGATGGTCCTTTTTCTTCAAGTATGCAGAAGAAACAACTGATGAAGATTTGAGAAAAATAGCAGAAAAATCTCCAATAATAAAGCTAGCATATGATGAATTAGACAAGTTTCATTGGAATGAGAAAGATCTTGTAGCTTATGAAGAAAGGGTAATGGATTTACAGAAAGAAGCTGCTATCTTGGAACAAAAACTCGATGATGCTAAACAAGAAGGTAGACAAGAAGGCATCCTCATCGGCCATCAAAAAAAGGTAAAATTGAAGTTGCAAAAAGTTTACTTAAAGCTGTCATTTCCATTGATATTATTTCTCAAACAACTGGTCTTACAGATGATGAAATTGAACAACTCAACTAACGCCCTGGTAATCTCTGCAGCTGGTTATAAATTATTGGATCATTTAAACAAGTTTCAGGTTTATTGTCTATTTTCTCTAGCATTTGACTTTCTGACGGATTCACATTGTTTGAAAGTATATTTGTACAAAAACATTTCTTACACTTTTTCAAAGCGTCATCTAATCCAATATTACCACTAAACTCAACTCCTCTTCTAAAACTTTCTATTATTTCTGGGTATGCATTTTTAATTTCAGTACGTATTCTAGCCTTCTCTTTTGAGTCAAGGTTCTTTATTTTATCTTCTACAAATGAGTCAAACTCTTTACGAGCAAAGTTAACTGCAGTTTGAATACTTGGAACAAAATTTACACCTTGGCTCTTTAAACCTTGATAACGTTTGCTTGAAGTGTTACCTAAAGCTTCAGCAACGCAAACAACAACCGATATATTTTCAGCACTTAGAAAACTACTAGAACTACTATTTCTTGTTATCTTATTATGTTGTGATATATTAGTTTGCACTGATGTAATAGCTTGCCCTGTTAAATTCACCAATCTTTCAGTTGACATAGCTCTCAAGAGAGGAGAGATAAATTGATAAACAATACCAGATAAAGCACGTTGAGGCCCACAAGATACACTTACAAAAGCTTTCAGTAGATTAAGCAAACCTTCCATAGAAGATCCTGATTTTGTAGCACTATTTGTAATTTCTTTATGTTGTAAGTTATAAGACATTTTTTCTTCATTGGAAATTGTTCGCTTTGATCTAGTAAACTGCAGCTCATATCTAGAAAATGGTCCTGTTTTTAGCTCTCTTATTTCTAAAAATCCTTGTTTTAGTTCTCTATGAAGTTCGTTAATCTCTTGTCTTGTGTCAAATCTAAGTGAGGAAACAAGGTTTTGCCATACAGAATCAAATACTCCCTTGTCACCAAAACTTGCTATAGCTTTAAGACATTCCTTCCATTCCTGATCAGTGATTTCTAACATAAAATGTGAGTTAGCTAATGTAGCAATCTTATTATTTCTAGCAGCTTCTCTAAAGACTTCATAACTATTAGCTTTCAACATTTCATACTGTAAACGTAACGATCTTGCTTTTTCCCATAGGTTATCTAATATATCATTATGACCATTTTTAGCAGCAGTTTTAAACGCATAATAATCACCTACTTTTAACATTTTTTGTTGCAAACCTAATGATTTTGCTTTTTCCCATAGATTATCTAATGTACTATTATGACCATTAGAAGCAGCAGCCCTGAATGCTTCATAGTTACCAATTGCCAACATTGCACCTTGTATATCTGGTAACTTTGCTTTTCTCCATAGATTATCTAATGTATCAATACGACCACCAAAAGCAGCTAATATAAGTGCTCTATAACTATCAGCTCTTAACATTTCTTGTTGTATATCTGGTAACTTTGCTTTCTCCCACAAACTATCTAATGTATTGGTATGACCACTGGAAGCGGCCAATATAAATGCTCTATAGCTATTTGCTTTTAACATTTCCCGTTGCAAGCCTAAAGATCCAGCTTTTTTCCATAAATTATCTAATGCATAAACATGACCATTAGAAGCAGCTAATGCAAACGCTTTATAGCTATCTACTTCTAACATTTTACGTTGTAAACTTAATGATTTTGCTTTTTCCCACAGACTATCTAATGTATCGGTATGACCACCAAAAGCAGCTAATACGAACACTGCATAGTCATCTTTTTCTAATATTAGTTGTTGTTCCACACCTAAAGACTCTGCTTTTTCCCACAAATTATCTAATGTACTAGTATCATCATCTCTAGCAGCTCTTACAAATCCTTCATAATTACTGATCTCCAACGTTAACTGTTGTTTCATACCTAAAGACTCTGCTTTTTTTAGCAGATTGTTTAAGGTTTCGGTATAACCATTTTCAGCAGCAGATTTAGCTGCCCCATAGTTATTAGCTTCTAACATTACATGCTGTAAATCTAAAAAATGTGCTTTTTCCCATAGGTTGTCTAATATATTATTCTTCCCCCACCTAGCAGCAATTTCAAATACATAATAATTGCCTACCTCTAACATTTCCCGTTGTAAACCTAATAATCCAGCTTTTTCCCATAGGTTATCTAGTATTTTACTATGACCATTATAAGCAGCTCCTCTAAATACAACGTATTTCTGAGCTTTTAACATTTCTCTTTGCAAATCGAAAGACCCAGCTTTTTTCCATAGATTATCTAATACATTGGCATGACCATCTTCAGCAGCCCTTATAAACTCTTGATAATCAATGACGTTCAACATTAACTGTTGTTTCACACCTAAAGACTCTGCCTTTTTTAGCAGACTGTTTAAGGTTTCGGTATAACCATTTTCAGCAGCAGATTTAGCTGCTCTATAGTTATCAGCTTCCAACATTTTACTCTGCAAGCCTAGCGGTTTTGCTTTTTCCCATAGATTATCTAATGCACTATCATGACCATTAGAAGCAGCAGCTCTGAACGCTTCATAGCTACCAATTGCCAACATTGCACCTTGTATATCTGGTAACTTTGCTTTTCTCCATAGATTATCTAATGTATCAATATGATCACCAAAAGCAGCTAATGTAAATGCTCTATAACTATCAGCTCTTAACATTTCTTGTTGTATTTTGGGTGACTCTGCTTTTTCCCATAGATTATCTAATGTACTGGTATGGCCACTGGAAGCAGCTAATATAAACGCTCTATAGCTATCAGCTTTTAACATTTCTTGTTGTATTTCTGGTGACTCTGCTTTTTTCCACAGATTATCTAATGTACCGGTATGACCACTGGAAGCAGCTAATATAAACGCTCTATAACTATCAGTTCTTAACATTTCTTGTTGTATTTCTGGTAACTCTGCTTTTTTCCATAGATTATCTAATGTACTGGTATGACCATTAAAAGCAGCTAACATGAATACTGCATAGTTATCTTTTTCTAATATTAACTGTTGTTTCACACCTAAAAACTCTGCTTTTTCCCACAGGTTATCTAATGTACTAGTATCACCATCTCTAGCAGCTGTTATGAACTCTTCATAATTACTGATCTCCAACATTAACTGTTGTTTCATACCTAAAGACTCTGCTTTTTCCCACAGATTATCTAATGTACTGGTATGACCATTTTCAGCAGCAACTCTAAATGCTCCATAATCATCAGCTTCTAACATTTCACGTTGTCTTCTCTCACTTAACGATTTTGCCTTTTCCCACAGACTATCTAATGTACTAGTATGACCATTTTCAGCAGCAACTCTAAATGCTTCATAATTATCAGCTTCTAACATTTTACGTTGTCTTCTTCCGCTTAACGATTTTGCCTTTTCCCATAGATTATCTAATGTACTGGTATGACCATTAGAAGCAGCAACTCTAAACGCTCCATAATCATCAGCTTCTAACATTTCACGTTGTCTTCTTCCGCTTAACGACTTTGCTTTTTCCCACAGATTATCTAATGTATCCGTATAACCATTAGAAGCAGCTAATGTGAACACTCTATAACTGTCAGCTTCTAACATTTCCCTTTGCAAACCTAAAGACCATGCTTTTTCCCACAGATTATCTAGTGTACTATCATGACCATTAAAAGCAGCAGCTCTGAATGCTTCATAGCTACCAGATTTTAACATTGTGTGTTGTAAATTTAACGATTCTGCTTTTTCCCACAAATTATCTATTACACTATCATGACCATTAGAAGCAGCAGCTCTGAACGCTTCATAGCTACCAGATTCTAACATTGTGTGTTGTAAATTTAACGATTCTGCTTTTTCCCACAAATTATTTATTACATCATCATAACCACTAAAAGCAGCAGATCTGAACGCTTCATAGCTACCAACTTCTAACATTTTATATTGTAAGCCTAGCGATTTTGCTTTTTCCCATAGATTATCTAGTGTACTACCATAACCATTAGAAGCAGCAGCTCTGAAGGCCCCATAACCATAAGCTTGTAAAAGCTTGGGTTGCGAACTTGGTTTTGCTTTTTCCCATAGATTATCTAAAGTGTCAGGATTGTTGCTTCTAGCAGCCAGTACAAATACTTCATAGCTACCAGATTCTAACATTGCGTATTGCAAGTTTAACGATTTCGCTTTTTCCCATAGATTATCTAAGACATTTATCCTACCATTCTCAGCAGCAACTCTAAACGCTTCATAGAGAAAACTTTGTAACATTGTACCTTGTGAACTTAAAGAATCCGCTTTTTCCCATAGGGTATCTAATACATTTGTCTTTCCATTTTTAGCAGCAATTATAAATATCTCATAGTAAAAACCTTGTAACATTTTACCTAAATCTAAGGAATCCGCTTTCTTCCATAGACTATCTAATGTACTGGTATGACCACTGGAAGCAGCAGCTCTGAACGCTTCATAATTACCTACTTCTAACATTTCACGTTGTCTTCTCTCACTTAACGATTTTGCCTTTTCCCACAGACTATCTAATGTACTAGTATGACCATTTTCAGCAGCAACTCTAAATGCTTCATAATTATCAGCTTCTAACATTTTACGTTGTCTTCTTCCGCTTAACGATTTTGCCTTTTCCCATAGATTATCTAATGTACTGGTATGACCATTAGAAGCAGCAACTCTAAACGCTCCATAATCATCAGCTTCTAACATTTCACGTTGTCTTCTTCCACTTAACGACTTTGCTTTTTCCCACAGATTATCTAATGTATCCGTATAACCATTAGAAGCAGCTAATGTGAACACTCTATAACTGTCAGCTTCTAACATTTCCCTTTGCAAACCTAAAGACCATGCTTTTTCCCACAGATTATCTAATGTATCCGTATAACCATTAGAAGCAGCTAATGTGAACACTCTATAACTGTCAGCTTCTAACATTTCCCTTTGCAAACCTAAAAGCCCTGCGTTTTCCCATAAATTATCTAATGTACTGGTATAACCATTAGAAGCAGCTAATGTGAACACTCTATAACTGTCAGCTTCTAACATTTCCCTTTGCAAACCTAAAAGCCCTGCGTTTTCCCATAAATTATCTAATGTACTGGTATAACCATTAGAAGCAGCAACTCTAAATGCTCCATAACCATCAGCTTCTAATATTTTCCTTAGCAAACCTAAAGACCATGCTTTTTCCCACAGATTATCTAATATATTGGTATGATCATTGGAAGCAGCTAACATAAACACTGCATAGTCATCTTTTTCTAATATTAATTGTTGTTCCACACCTAAAGACTCTGCTTTCTTCCATAGACTATCTAATATGCTAGCATTACCATCTCTAATAGCTCTTACAAACCCTTCATAATTACTAATCTCTAGCATTAATTGTTGTTTCATACCTAAAGACTTTGCTTTTTTCCATAGATTATCTAATATACCATCTCTAGCACTTTCAACAGCAACTCTAAATGCTTCATAGTTACCTACTTCCAACATTTCACGTTGTACATCTGGTAATTTTGCTTTCTCCCATAGATTATCTAAGGCATCCATATAACCATTAGAAGCGGCTAATACAAACGCTCTATACCTATTTGCTTCTAACATTTTTTGTTGTACATCTGGTAATCTTGCTTTCTCCCACAAGTTATCTAGTACACTGATATGACCACTGGAAGCAGCCAATATAAATGCTCTATAACCATTTGCTTCTAACATTTCACGTTGCAAATTTAATGACTTTGCTTCTTCCCACAGGTTATCTAGTATATTAGTATGACCATTTTCAGCAGCCAATATAAATGCTCTATAACCATTTGCTTCTAACATTTCACGTTGCAAATCTAATGATTTTGCTTTTTCCCACAGATTATCTAAGACATCTATCCTACCATTCTCAGCGGCAATTCCGAACACTTCATAGGAAAAACTTTGTAACATTGTACCTTGCAAACCTAAAGAACTTGCTTTTTCCCACAGATTGTCTAATGCATCTATTTTACTATTTTTAGCAACAATTCTGAATGCTTCATAGTTATCTACTTCTAACATTTCACGTTGCAAATTTAATGACTTTGCTTTTTTCCACAGGCTATCTAGTACACTGGTATGACCACTGGAAACAGCCAATATAAACGCTCTATAGCCATCTGCTTCCAATACTTCATGTTCCATATTTCTAATTTCTACTTCTTCCCACAGATTATTTAATTTATCAACCTGACCATCAGAAGCAGCTGCTTTGAATACTTCAATATAGTAATTAACTGCGTTATTATCATACATATACAACCTCTAAAAACTAAATGGCTAGGCAAAACGCCTGAAAGCACTTGTATACAACATGGCCTACCTAGTCAATTTATCAACTTAAGTGACTACACTTTCTAATTCATAAATACCAATACTCAATACGTTCAAACTTTTTTATAATAATCCTACTAGTGACCTTACCCAAAAAAAGTAGAGAGAAAGGAGTTTTTTTTGTAAGGTCAGTATACTATAAATTGACTACAGCATCTTGCTGATGGCTAAAGTCAACGCTGACACTATCTAAATAACTACTTACTTGCTGCTGATTATCTATTTTTCTCCTTTTAGTTTGTGTACTCTCTGTGCCTAGGAACCTTTTATTTCCTAGCAGTAACTCTTCACTTGATGAAGCATGGACTGGAGGAGAATCTTTGTTATCTTTCTCTACATAAAGCCTTTTTAAGATTGAAATACCCTGAGCATTTAAATCAGATTTCTCAAATTCTAAGAGTGACTCTCTTTTTTCTATCCCATTTCTTAAGTATGTCAATCTATCTTCATCTCTAGTAAACAACTTTTGTATAGCATCTACAGTCTCTAAAGTATCAGGATGATTCATCCCTATAACTTCCTCCTGTGCTTCTTGCACTTGTCGAAGCTCCTGTAATGCTTTTTCTCTATCTCCTAAGTAGCTATGTAAAAGGGCTATGTAAAACTTAACAGATAGTACTTTAGGGTGGCTCTCTAAAAATCCATAGCCTTTCTGTAGCTGCAGCACTCTTTCAAAACTTTGCAATGCTTTCTCTCTTGCTTGTTTTTGAAGTTCTTCCCCTATATTACTTTTAACAGAATAAGGAGCTGGTTGTAAGTACTTACTACTTTCTTGATTTTTGAGAATATCTTGCAATTGCTTAAACAAAGCTTGTACACTAAATGCGCGAGGTAAATCTTCTTTATGTGGTAACAATTCTTCATTTATAGTTACTTTTTTCTTATCTTGACTTATAAAGAAAGATGCTAAGGCATAGATATATCTTGCTTCTAAATTATAAAATTCATGCATATTAGAAGGATAAAGATAAAGATTACCATAGGGGTCAAAATCATTTCTTTTAAGAAAAATTTCATCCCTTAATTCTCTTCCATAGTATAATATTGTAAATGCATCACAATATCTTCCTTGCATTACAAATATTTTAGTTATAGTATTTGCTATACTTAAATAGTTATCCAGGTAGCATCGATTTTTCTCGTCAGGCAATTTTGTGAGTAGAAAATGATCACTTCTCATATAAGAGAATACGTCTTCATAACGTTTCTGTTTGAAGTAAATAAGAATTATTTCTTTATCCAAACTTAGGAGAGAAAAAACATCACTTAAGTCGTCTCGTTTTTTTAAATCCCAAAGTATTTTTAATGCTAAATCATATTCCCCTAAGGCAATCATTGTACGAGCTATTTCATATCTAGCTATTACTGTCTCTTCATCTACTGTAATAAGTACTTTTAATGCTTCTGATCCAAATGTGAAAGCTTTTTTATACTCGCACAACATATTGAAGACGCTCACAATCGTGCATGCAAGATCACAGCTTTCTTTCACTAAACTTTCATACCCCTGGCTATGATAAAACAAAGACAAAAAATGACCTACATTTCTTATATAAAGATCTTCCTCGGTTCCAAATACTAATTTTATTGTATGGCTTAACACTTGTTCTTCCTCATCTATACTAAACTGTAAACGTATTGCTTTTTTTACCAATTCATGCATAACGTACACTTTGTATTCATCTTTCTTTTCTATGTAAACTACGGAATATCGTTCCAGTAATTCAAGTATGAAGTATAGCTCATGCTCATCTTTAACTAAGGTATAAAATAAATCTGGATCGATCTGACCAAGACCAAGATAAGCCATAGTACCTAAGATTTGAAAAATTTCTTTCCTAGAATCGATTTTTTGTATTGCTTTTATAGAAACTAGCAATGTTATTTGCAATACTCTATCGTATTCGTTTTGCAAGGTGCTTTTTGGAAGTACCAGATCATAATCTTCATACTGTACTAAATATTCAAAAATTCCAAATTCTTCTCCTAATTTCCTGTTTTTAATACATGCTGCTGCTTGCTTTATAGCTAATGGAAAATTTTTTAACTTTCTTACAAGTGCTTCTATTTGTTCGTCTTGCGATTTGTCTGCTATCTCTAAAACTCTTTTGACAAGTTGTTTAGCTTGTTCTTCTTTGAGACTATTCAAATCTACTTCCGCCATATTTCTGTAATTCTGATCAGAAGAAGTAAATAAGCAATCAAAACCACCTCTTTGACCTCTTATCTCCAAAATCTTCTCCACGTCTTCTTTCTTAGCCCCTTGAAAAAGAAATAGATGTTTCTTCCTTTCTTTATCTTCTTTCATAGAAATGGCTAACTTATCTCGAACAAAAGAGGTAAAAGAACTTTCTATGGATAACATATCTTGAGTATTTACCTCATAGACATTAAGATAAACTCCCTTATTCTCTTCAACAAATTTTCTAGCTAATTGAGTTTTGCCAATACCAGATGGACCTACTATTACTACAGCTCCTTCTTGCAATTTCCCATATATATCATTTATTTGTTCCTGTCTTCCAGTGAATTCTTCTACTGGAGCACACACACCCTTAAAATCCATTCTCTTTAACATAAGCGCCAATGTTTTTACACTTGATGCCTTTACACAAGACCAGAGGTTTCTAAATTCCACTGTATCATTACACTGTAATTCGAAGAGATTGTTATAGTCTTGACAGATTACTTCAGCATGGCTGACAAATGCTTCTTTTACTTTCTGATAATAAAACGAATTTGGTATTGTTTTTAAATGTTTCTCCATCAAAGATATAACATCACTGTTTTTTTTAGCCTTTTTTAGCCACTTTATATCTTTACTGAACTCCAAGGATTTCATATGCATATCTAAGTTTCGTTTGCGTTCTTGATAATAAGATAAGATATGCTTGTTTAAAAAGCTTACCTCCTGTTCAATATGGGATTTAATTCTTACTATAAAACCCTCAAATCTTTTTGTATTTGGAATGTAAATTTCCTTATTAACAATATAAAATACCATTTCCACAATATCCTTGAAGTCTTGCGGATCTATAGAATACACGTAGCTTTCAAGTTCTAAGTTTGTAGTTTGTACTCTAGTATATTTTGTGTCATATACTTCTTTTGACTTTTCACCTATAAGGGAACGACGATAACCATACTGGCTATCTTTATTATTTTTTCTATAATAGATAAAAGAACTTTTATGTCTTTCTACAACTCCAATATTTTCATATAAATCTCTAAGATTATAATTTTTCTCTCCATATTGCACTATTTCACCAGACATTTCTTGCAAATATTTATTCAAAACAAGAGCTTCAGCTACCCATATATGGTTCAAATCTCTCGTATGTTCTTTTTGAACATAATATTCAATGATCTTATCTGTGATATCGTCTACTACCTTTGAAACATAATTAAAACCAATTTTCTCAAACTGCATTTCCAAACTTTGAAAAATATCGCATCCAGCATCTACTAATACTTTTCTAAAGCCTAGTTTGTATTGATTAAATGTTTCTATTAAGTCTGATAAACTAATAAAACTCTTTGTCGCTTTTATTACATGACCTATTTGTAAAGATGCTCTCTCATCAGGCATTATTCTACTACCTGCATGCGCTGAAAATCCAAAGATGCTTAGTACAAAATTATTAGTGTCTATTCCATCAAAAAACACTCTATTTTCCTGTCTTAGCGTACTTGCAAGTACATCATATATAGTAAGCTTCATTTCAAATGACTGTACAAAACTTAGAACAAACTTTATTAAATTTGAATGCTTTACTTGATAAAATTGATAATGTTGCCATCCCTCATAGGACAAGTATATTTTATTACAATATTTTTTCTCTTGATTGTATAATACATAATCTTTCAAATCTTTTTGAGACACTATTATCGCAGCCTCTAGTAGCTCAGATATTACATTTATTTCATGTTTTCCACCCCAAGTTCCAGGCATTTTCATGCATTCTAAGTATGTTTCAAATAAAAACTCCTGAATTTCACATTTTTTTATCTTATTAAGCTCGGTGCAAATCTCTTTTACTGCGCTCTTATCAAAGATGTTGGGTTGGAGTTTATTAGTATCAATATTACACTGCTTAATTTTTTTATTACCAAATTTACATTCAAAATTTTTTTTAAATGTACCAATTATAAAATAACTTCCACTTTGACTCTCAAGAAAATCCTCCATATTAATCTGAGCTTTAAGCACTTTTTGATTTAAATGCATTGCATCAATAATTTCACTACGAAATACACTCGTTACCAACTTTATTAGCGTACTATCTCCATAAACATCTGCTTTACCTTGTTGAATTAACCTTTGTATTACATGCACATCATGATCGTTTGTAAATAGTTTTTTAAACCTCTCACAGAAGATATCATCATCAAATTTTACGGGAGTTAAGTAAGCTAAAGCAACAGACCAAAATAAGCAATTACCATCTCCTGGTACATAAACTTCTTTATAAAAAACAAATGGCTGCAATATCTGAAAAATATCTTCTCTGTCATTATCTTCAGCAATATCCATAGAAGTCTTTCCCGCTCTATTTTTAATATCAGTACATGCTCCCACCTTCAGTAGAAATTTGATAATTCGCAATTCTCCACTATAAACAGCAATATGTAACGGTGTATCATTATGTTGGTTAACTTGAAAATTGACATCTAACCTTTTATATACCCTAAAAAAATCTTTTAGCTTTTCAAGCTTTCTATATTCGGTGAGATTAGAATCTTCTATAATGCTAATGAATTTTCTATGTATTTCACTTATCAATGGCACATCGCTGGCCATTTTTTTGCTTTCCCGCGTCCAAGAAATGTCAACACAAGATGGCTTACTTTGAGTTAGATTAGAATGAGTTAATATCTGCTGGTCTTTCTTTCTCAAGACTGGCTCAAAATGAGAATATCCTCGATTTATTATATGCAAGATACTACCATCGTTATAATCAACTTTATCATATCCACCTATATTTCTTAAACCTGAATCATCTATTAATTGATGCAAAAAAGGCTCTTGTTGCTTATCATCAGTATACCATAGATTGCTCTCTATAACATGTAGCTTGACATTATACTTTTTACAAATCATCCTTCCCTCAATCTCAGGCCTGCCCCATATAGGAACCTGCAACGTACTTCCATACTTTAAGCCAGTTAATGCTTGATGCAAGGGTAGACTTGTGCTCTTCATTTTTTCTATATCTTCAACAGTATATTCTATGCTATCCAAGTAAGCACCCCATAATTCATCATCATTAATACCAGGCTGCGGAAGTATTACTCCATAACCCTCAAGCTTTTTAGCATCCTGTATAACTTGCTTTCTTAATTGTTGATCACTTGAAGCTAGTTCCCTACAAAGCTGACGTAACGACCTAATAGTAAATTCCATATTAGGTTTAAGCTGTCTAAGTGTCTGTGCAACCGCATCAAAGAAACAATCCCCTCCTCCAATTGCTTTTCCTATTGTAAAACCTTCTGGCAGCTGTAATATTTGCTGATTATTAGTTAGCAGTGTGCCCTCTCTGTTAGATTGATTACCTGCTATCTGTTTCCCTGTATTTTCTTTACTTAACATAAAGCCCCCTATATTTTAATGATCATATTTGAATTGTTTTGTCGTAAAACTCTTTTCTGAAGATTGGTTTTGACATCTAATTCATTTGATTTTTATGCACCTATACCAAATCAATTTGCTGTAGAAACCTTACGGTAATCCTAAGCAACTTTGATCGCTGAGTAACAGTGTGCTTTTCTTTTGATTTCTGACTAAACTAGATATATTCTTAAGAAAGTCAGGATTGCTTTCTGAATGATGTACATAATACAATGCATCTAATGTAATACTCCATGTATTCATTATGTTAAACTGTATTGTAGCTAAAAAGATCTAGCAGAGCAAGAACTTTTACGTGTTTTAGTATTTTATTTAAAATGCATAATTTATGTTTTTAAAACTAAAGCAGCTCAGTTTCATGTACTTTTATTTCTTTATCAACTGTTATTTTTCTTCTTCAATGTATCTGTGAGTAATGATAACGTTGCTGGTAAAGCAATTTTTTTATATAGCAAGATTCAGCTATTTAATAAAAAGATCGTGGCTAGACCAAAAAATATAAGAGCTGAGAGAATATCAGTTGTTGCTGATGTTAAGATTGAAGATGAAACAGCAGGATCGGATCTTAAACGATGAAGCATTATAGGAATGAAAGTGCCGATAAATGTTGCAATAATCGACATTGCAATCATGGAAACTACGAAAATGATCTCTACTTTTAAACTATGGAACCTTATTGCTAATACTACGAGCGAAATTGTAGATAAAATCACTCCATTTATAAGACCTATTAAAAATTCTTTCATCAGTATTCTTTTTGCATTTTGCTCAGTTAGATATTTTGTTGCGATTGCCCGGATAGTTAGTGTTACTGTTTGGGATCCTGCATTTCCGCTCATTGATGCAATTATTGGCATAATTATTGGTAGTACTATAAAACTTTCTATTACGTTATCGAAAAAGCCAACTACTATAGAACATATTGTTGCAGCTAAGAGGTTAAATAATAACCAAGGTAGCCTTTTAATTATAGTTTTATGTATAGGAGCATTTATATCAGATTTAGATGATACACCGCTTATTTTAAGTACATCCTCTTCTGCTTCTTGCTGAACAATTTTGATTACATCTTCAATAAGGATTACACCGATAATTTTACCACTCTTATTTACTACTGGAGCTGATAATAGAGAGTAATCTTTAAATATTCTTGCTACTTCTTCTTGGTCCATTCCAGTTTTAATTATTTTTATATCTTGACTCATTATCTCTTTTATTATTGTTTCTCCTGAGTGAGATATTACCTTATTTAAGTTGAAACTACCTATAGGTTCTAATTTCGAGTTAATGATGAAGATTTGGTAAAATGTTTCTGGTATTTTTTTATAATTGCGCAAGAATTCCATTAGCTGATTTATCGTCCAATAATATGGAGCTATAACCATATTTTTATGTATCAACCTTCCTGCACTTTCTTCTGGGTATGATAACAATTCCTCTACTAATTTTTGAGTTGCATTGGGTAAGTAGTTAAGTATATTTTCTATAGACTTTCTATCTAAATCTTTCACTATAGCTACTATGTCTTCTATATCAAGAAGCATTAGTAACTTTGCTGTATTTTCTATTCCCAATATTTCTATGATCTCTACTTGTAAATCTGGTACTACATGTACTAAGGCATCACTTAACAAATGTTGATCGAGGATATTAACTAATTTCTCCCTGTGATCACTGATCGAAGTAGATAAAAAATAAGCTAACTGAACGCTATCTATCGTTTTTACAATATTACGAACATTCTCTAATTCTTGATTATCGAGAGACTCTATTAAATCATCAATAGCCTTTTTGTCTAAACCATAATGAGAACTTGTTTTAATATTCATTACTTTACCTTATTTTTTAATAAATATACACACTTGATTTTATTGAACATTCAAGTATAATAAAATTATTTTGAATTAACTATTATATGGTTAAATTTCTATTTTGTTTGCTGTTATTGTTAGTGATAATAAATATATTAAAGTCTAAAGTATAATGAAAACCCATCCAGAAATCCTTGAATACTTTCAAGGCTTAAATAAAAGTATTTCTCTTATCAGGAGGTGTCTTTGACATAGAAAACTTGAAGTTGCGTCTTGAAGAGCTGGATTCTCAAGCGTCGAATGATAATCTGTGGCAAGACAATCAAAAAGCACAAGAAATTTTAAAAGAACGCTCTAAAATTAAGCATGACATAGAATCGTTTTCAAAGCTAGAAAGCGATTACAACGATGCTATCAGCTTGATGAAATCTGCTATTGATGAGAATGATGAAGAATTTTTTTCTGAAGTTAAAGGTGAGTTAGTAAAGCTAGAGAAATTAATCAAACTTAAAGAGACAGAATCTTTATTTACTGGTGAAGCAGATAACAATAACTGCTTTTTAGAAATCCACTCAGGAGCTGGTGGAACAGAGAGCAATGATTGGGCTGAGATGCTCATGCGCATGTATACAAGATGGGCAGAAATTTATCACAATTTTAAAGTTGAAGTTGTAGAAAAATTAGATGGTGATGCAGTTGGTATAAAATCTACAACAATAAAGATCATCGGAGAAAAAGCTTACGGGTGGGCAAAAAGCGAAAGTGGAGTTCATAGATTGGTTAGAATATCACCATTTGATGCAAATGGTAAACGTCATACCAGTTTTGCAAGTGTAGGAGTAACTCCAGTGATTGAAGATTCAATAGATATTGTTGTGGATGAAAAGGATTTAAAGATCGACACTTACCGTGCTTCTGGAGCAGGTGGTCAGCATGTAAATAAGACTGAAAGCGCGGTACGTATTACGCATATTCCAACAGGCGTTGTAGCTCAATGCCAAAATGGTCGTTCTCAACATAAAAATAAAGATGAAGCACTTAAACTACTTAAAGGACGTTTATATCAAATTGAATTGGAAAAAAAAGAACAGAAAATGGCCGAAGAATATGGCAAGAAATGCGATATAGGTTGGGGCAGTCAGATCAGATCGTACGTTATGCATCCATATCAAATGGTGAAGGATCTAAGAACCGGGTATGAAGTGGGTAATATAAATTCTGTTTTTGATGGTAATATAGACTGTTTCATAGTTAGTGTATTGGAGTTAAAATGAGATTTGCTGAAAAGTTAAGTTTTATGTTCCGCTAACAGGGGAAAACCAAAACCTATTGAGAAAAATGGAACAATTTTGTGAATATATCTATTATCCAAGTAGCTGATGAAAATGGCAACTCGTTTCTTATGGGCATAAAAATGTAATATGAAGAGAAATCTTCGTACATTAAGTTGTAGCCGCGCAACGTCTGCCATTGATGATTATTTCACCTACTGTAACTGCTGCTAAAATAAAGCAGTAATACACTTGTGTTAACAAAGAAATAGGTGAGACAGAAGCAATGCTACCTGCTAGCAGCAGCTGGGAACCATAAGGCAAAATGCCTTTTGTAACACAAGCAAAAATATCTAATAAGTATGCACTACGGTATGGCGGAATATTGTGCTTTTGTGCAAGCCTTTTTGCAATATCTCCACTTAATAAAATAGCAATGGTATTATTAGCAACCAAAACAGTAAACATAGATGCTATACCCGCTATTACAAATTCAGCTCTAGTTTTTGTGATATTGCTTTCATCGATAAGTTTGTGTAATGCCTTTTGACCCTGCTTGTACATTATATGACTCAATCCGCCAATAAATAGAGCAAATATCACTATCTCGTTTGCTTTTTTGAAACCGTCATATATGTTATAAGAGAGTTGAATGATAGTATAGTCAAAAAAAGTCATCCCTAATACACTAGCAACAATTATATTTATAGTTATTGTTACTAAAGTAGTAACTTCAAATAACCCCATGATTATTAAAGAAATATAAGGAATAATCTTTATTACTGACAAATAATCTAAATTTGATGTAGGAATAATTTTTGTACTATCTGCCATAATTGCCAGATAGACAAGCGTTATAATGCTGGCAACAAATGCTACTTTAGAATTCACTTTAAGTTTATCCTTTATCGTGGCCCCCTGTGAAGAAACAGATGCAATAGTAGTATCAGAAATCATTGAGAGGTTATCACCAAATACAGCACCACCTACCGCAGTTGCAACTCCTATTTCAAGACCAAAAGCACCACTTTTTGCTAAGTTAACAGCTATTGGTACCATTAGTACAACAACTCCCATAGATGTACCAATTGCAGTTGATATAAAAGCGGAAGCCAAAAATACTCCAGGCAGTAGTAATCTTGCTGGAAGGAATTTGAGAATTAAATCAGCAACAGTATCTGCACTACCAATTGATTGAGTCACCACAGAAAATGCTCCAGAAAATAGAAAAATTAAACACATAGTAAGGGTATTTTTATCACCCATACCCTCAATAACAGTATCGATGTTATGCTGAATTTTACTTATATTGCGCGCAACAGCAAAAAATAATGCAGGTAGTAGGCAAATTACTGGTGAAACTTGGCGAAGCGGATTATCAATTCCGATAAAGGAAAAGTAGACACCACTTCCAAGGTACAAGATTAAAAAAATAACCAAAGGAATAAAAGCTGTCATTTTGCTGCCTTAAAACTTATAATTGTACCCAATTAAGTGGTTTTAAGCAAGCTTGGTTTTCACAGGTCTTTAGTCCCTAATGTTGCACTTATAGAAAAAATATATTGACCATTACATCATAATGTATAGCGTTAAGAATAATATTCTATAGTATGAGGTAAAGCTATGGTAATGTCATATGAGCGGTGGCAACTAATATTAACCATAATTGATGAAAAGATAAATTTAAGTAAAGATAATGTAGTTGAAAAAATAAAGGAAGCACTAAAGAGACCGGAGATACTAGAGTTGTCAGAAATGTTAAGAATGTTGGAAGAGGTATCACATAAATTAGAAACATCAAGCAAGCTTCCAAGAGTGCAAGAAACACAAGAGTCATTAAAAAAGAGACTCAAGGTGGTAAATGTACCGCAGACAAAAGAAGAAGCAAAAAAGATACTAAAGGAGACAGGGATATCAAATTCACAAAAGATGATAAAAAGAATACTAAAAAGATTAGATGTAAAAGAGACATCAGGAGAGTCAAAAGCAGTAGCATTAGAGGATATACTAGATGCACAAAAGATATCAGAAGAGGTACCAATTATGCTAGATACAAAAAAAATACTAGAGGTATTAAATAAATCAAAGGAAGCAAGTGGAAATGTGTATAGAGAGTGGGAAGAAAATAAGTTTGATGTAAATCATTGGTTTGAAGTAGATTGTTTGTCTGGATACTGTTCATACACGTTATTGTATTTAGCTATGGATTTTGATCTGGACAATTTAACAAATGCTATGATTGCAATAAAAGGAATCGATGTTAATGCATTAAGCCCATTGTGTAAATGGAGTGCTATGCATTGGGCTGCTGAAAACGGAAATACAAAAGTAGTACTCAAGCTAATAGAAAAAGGGGCAAATGTTAATCAGTTGGATTCATCTCAACGGACTACTTTATATCAGCCAGCTGCAAATGGCGATATAGAAATAACAAAAATCTTAGTAAAAAATAAGGCAGATGTTAATGCAGAGGATCTAGCGAGATTGACTGCTTTATATGAGGCTGCCGGTCATGATATGAGGCTGCCGGTCATGGCCGTAAAGAAGTAGTAAAGTACTTAATGAAGAATGGAGCAGATGTTAAGAGGAATGGGGCGCTTAAACTTACTCCTTTACATCTTGCTGTTGCAAATGTCAATAAAGAAATGGTGGATTGTATAATAAAAAACGACAAGAATATTTACGAAAATATTGAGATAGTAGATGTATTTGGATGGAGTCCTGTATATTGGGCTACTGCAAAGAATGATACATTAATATTAGAGATCCTATTACAAGCCACATTACGATGTAGAGCAAGTATTAATATAGAGGATAAGTTAATTGGGCGATCTCCCTTACATATTGCTGCTACGAATGGTAATGTGGAAGCAGTAAAGCTCTTAATAAACTATGGAGCAAATGTTAACTATAAGGATGCATGGGGATGGACTCCTTTTAATTGTGCTGCTACAAAAGGCAATAGAGAAGTAATGAATTATCTAATAGCCCATGGAGCAAGTATTGAGACGAATGATCCACAGAAAATATTACTTTCTATTCGTCCATATAATTGTCTAGAAGCAGCAAATACTCTGATAAAATTTAAAATATGGAAGGATGTGATGAAATTGATGGAAGCTGAGTTTTTACGTTGTGCTGCCAGACATGGTGATACACGAGTGGTACATGCTCTATTAGAATCTGGAGTAAATGCTAATGCAGGTGATGATTTAGGATCAACTGCTTTACATAAAGCTGCCAAGTATAACCATCCGGAAGTAGTAAGGACCTTAATTTTATATGGAGCAGATGTTAATGCGCAGAATGACTCAGGGGAATCTCCTTTAACTTATGCTGTCGAACGTAGAAACTGGATAGTAGCAATAACCTTACTATGCTATGGCGCAAATCCTTCATTGCCTGATAATTGTTATGAAACTGTAAGAGATTTAGCTCAACGTCAAGGTATAAGTAATCTTCTAGCAGAAGTAGAACAAGGAGCAAAAGCTATACTTACACAGCTTAAAGCAGAATCACGTATGATGCAACACACAGCATCACATATGTCGAGACAAATAGAATTATCTACCAAATTTGAACATATGATAAGAGAGCAAGCTAATCAAATTGAACAATTACAGTATAACGCTAAACTTAATGAAAAAAGAGTAGCATTTATAACTGACCACATTAAATGTGTGCAGTTAGAGACTAACAATAAAGCGTGTCCAGCTAAAATGGATGGAGTAGAAGAACAAATATTACATAGTCCTTGCAGGTGGTCATATCGCACTACAAATGTTAATGTAGGAAGAGTAACATCTTTAGCTAACGGCATTGAGTGTATGAAGTTAGGGCCTAACACTAAAGCGTGTCCAGGCCCTAGTACTACAATGAATGGAATAAAAGAACAAAGATATAGTCCTTACAGGCGGAAATGTAACACTACAAATGTTAATGTAGGAAGAGTAACATCTTTAGCTAACGGCATTGAGTGTATGAAGTTAGGCCCTAGTACTCACCTTTCTAAGATGAAAGAAATATCATTAAAATCTTCCTCGATTATAGCAAAGTATTCGGATATTATAGGATTTTCTTTAGATCGATTTTAACCAATTACGCTCGAATGATAGATGTAGAGGTAACAGACACTGAAAGTACATTAGGTCTGATTGTGTGCTATTAGATTTCAGTGTACGCTACTTTCATTATAAGATTTCTGTAGGTAAGATGTCATACGATACCAAAACAATATTAGTAGAAGACAATAACGTTAGGCTCGATAGGTACATTAGAAGAATTTTTCCCAATTTGAAACAATCTACAATCGAAAAGTCTTTAAGGAAAGGATTAATCAAAGTCGATAATTGCAAGGCAAAATCTAGCGATAAAGTGAATTCTGGACAAACTATAACAATAAGATACTTAGATTATATTGAAAATACTAACTCTGAACGTAAATATAATGAAAAGCTAGTAAATTTGCTGAGAGAGAACATACTATATGAAGATGAGTACATATTAGCTATAAATAAATCCGCGGGGGTAATCGTTCAAGGCGGTGTAAAGGTAAAGATTAGCATTAGTGATTTACTTGACCAAATAAGAGAGAGAGAAATATTTAAAATTGTTCACAGGCTGGATAGGGATACAAGCGGAGTAATAATATTCGCACGCAATGCCAGCGTTGCCAAATACCTTATGGAAGAATTTAAAGGACGGAGGATAAAAAAAACTTACCTAGCATTAACTTTTGGTATACCGAGCAAAGATAATGGAACAATAGACTATCCGTTGGTGAAAAAATATATTTCAGGGCAAGAAAAAGTAGTCGTTGATGAAGATTCACCTCAAAATGCCACTACGCATTTTTCAATTATAGCAAGGTTAAAACATAATGTTGCTTATTTAAAATTACAACCAATTACTGGCAGAACTCATCAATTACGTGCACATTTAGCTCATATAAATTGTCCTATTCTTGGTGACGGTAAATATGGCGGTAAAAAAGCTTTTATTGATGGAGTAGCAAATCAGATTCACCTACATTCATATTTTTTGTCTTTAAAATTGCCAAATAATAAAGAAGTCACTATTACTGCTCCTGTCCCTAAACATATCGAAAAATCTATTGAAGCGCTATCTTTTGACTAAAGCGATTTCACCAATCAATTTTTTTGTCTTTGGCTTTAATTTGAAGTACAGATATTAGGCTAATCAATGCACAAACAGTAAGGTAAATCCCTGCAGCAAGTTTTGTTTCGGTTTTTTCTATAAGCCACATGCATATCGATGGAGAAAGGCCGCCAAAAATACCTGCAGATATGTTATGAGCTAAACTGAAGCCAGTACATCTCACTTTTGTTGGAAATAATTCGCAGGCAAGAGAATTATATATTCCAAAAGATGCACCTATCGGCACACTTATCAACAGAAAAGTGAGTGTTACAATATAGTGATTATCATGTGATAGTAGCGAAAGTGCCGGTAAACTGATGCAAGCTAAAGCTACTAATGTAGGAATTATCACATTTTTTCTTCCAATTTTATCAGATAGTATTGCAAACAGCACTGCAGATGTTCCAAATGTAATTTCAACCGCAATCCTTACTAAATTTTTAATATCAACACCTGAGAGAATGAACTCTTTTACAGATATGTTGTAAAACATGATTGTTGAATAAACAATTGCATTTTGAGCAATGCCAAGTCCAATTGCTATCACAAATGCTTTTTTATAGTCTCTGATTAATTCTAGAAATGGAGAACTAGATAAACTTTTATTTTGATCATGAGTTTTATATGCTAGGCTCTCTTCCATTATGTATCTTATTAAGAAGCCTATTATGCCCATAATAAAGCAGAAATAGAAGAGCAACCTCCAGCCCCAAATCTCATAATTTTCACCTGTAAACTTTTTGCAAACAGCTATCATTACAAAGCATGTAATAGAACCAAGAGCACCACTGAAAGCTTTCATACTACCTAAAAAGCCTAGATTTTTTTTATCGCCTGAATGCTCTATTAAAAAGGCTGAGTTGATACTCGTTTCCCCTCCTGTTGCCATTCCTTGTATTATTCTACAAAGCAGAAGTAATATAGGAGAAAATATTCCTATTTCTTTAAAGCCTGGTATAACCGCAATTGCAGTAGACGATATCGAAGCTAATATTACGGAAGTCAGCAAAATTTTCCTTCTACCGTACTTATCTCCAATGTAACCAAAAATAAACGCACCAAGTGGTCTAAATCCAAACCCAATTGCAAAACTGCCAAGAAATTTGATTGTGCTTAAATAATTATTTTCTGAAGGAAAAAAAACGTTGCTTATTATATGCGTTAAAACTCCAAACAGAGTTACTTCATACCATATAATCATGTTGCAGATTATGCTTGATAATATTGCTTTTTGAATATCGTTCATGACTTCTGGGTTACCACACTCCGCTATAAATTTTTATTCAACAACCTTTAGAGACAACTCACGTAAATGTTTATTATCCACTTTAGAAGGAGCGCCCATTAAAACATCTTCTCCTTGCTGATTCATAGGAAAACAGATTACTTCACGAATGTTCGGCTCATTGGCAAGCAGCATAACCATTCTATCAACCCCTGGCGCTATTCCACCATGAGGTGGCACCCCAAACCTGAATGCACGCACAAATGCGCCAAATTTTATATCAATTTCTTCTTTGCTATAACCTGCAATGGCAAAAGCCTTATACATTATATCCAGTTTGTTATTACGAATTGCCCCACTTGAAAGTTCTATTCCATTGCAAACAAGATCATATTGGTAAGCAAGGATGTCCAGCGGATCTGCTTCTTCTAAATCTTTCAAGCCACCATGTGGCATGGAAAATGGGTTATGAAAGAAATCTATTTTTTTGGTTTTATCATCATATAGAAAATATGGAAAATCGATGACCCAGCAGAATTTGAAGATATTGTCATCTATAAGACCCAGTTCTGATCCTAAGAGAGAGCGCACTTTTCCTGCAATTGTTGCTGCTGTCTCTTCTTTATCAGAAACAAAGAATACACTATCTCCAGGCTTTATGTTTGTTACTTCTCTTATGTGATTTAGCCTATTGTCATCGAGGAATTTAGCAATCGGTCCTTTTGCAGTTCCATCTTTATCAAACGTTATATATCCAAGACCTTTAGCGCCAAATTCTTTTTGCGCATGTTCTATTTTTTTATCAAAGAAGCTACGTGGTTCCTCTGCTGTTTTAGGAGCAGGGATGGTTCTGACTACCATACCTCGCTCAATATTGCTTTTAAAAATATTGAACTCTGAATTACGGAAAATTTCTGTTACATCACTGATTAACAGTGGATTGCGCAGATCTGGTTTATCAGAACCGTATTTAAGCATTGCGTCTTTGTATGTAATACGTGGAAAATCTTTATCGACAGACTTACGAGAAAATTTAGCAAACACTTTATATAAGGTAGACTCAATAATCTGAAAGATGTCTTCTTGAGTCACAAAAGACATTTCAAGATCTAGCTGATAGAACTCTCCTGGAGAACGGTCAGCTCTTGCATCTTCGTCACGAAAGCATGGTGCAATTTGGAAATATTTATCAAACCCTGAAACCATGAGCAGCTGTTTAAAAATCTGCGGAGCTTGTGGTAATGCATAGAATTTACCAGGATTTAGTCTGCTTGGCACTAAGTAGTCACGTGCACCCTCAGGAGAAGAGGCAGTAAGTATTGGAGTTTGAATCTCTAAAAAACCCTGCTCTATCATGAGCCTCCTGAGCTCTGAAATGATCTGTGAACGCAGAATAATGTTATTACGAACCTTTTCACGTCTTAAATCAAGAAAACGGTATTTAAATCTCATGTTTTCTGGGTATTCTTGCTCACCGGCAATGCTTGCTAATATACTTCTTTCTTCTTTTGCTATTTCTTCATCACAGTGAAACTCAACTTCCGATTCAACTTGTAAATTACTAACTATAACTTCAATTTCTCCTGTGGAAATAGAGCTGTTCACCGTATCTTCAGTTCTAGCTTTGACTACTCCTGTGACAGTAATCACACTTTCGGATTTTAAATTAGAAATTTCATTAAAAAAATCTTTATCGTTATTGAATACCAACTGAGTAATCCCATGAAAATCCCTTAAATCAACAAAGATCAGATTACCATGGTCACGTTTGCGATACAGCCAACCAGAGAGAATAACTTCCTTTTCTAAATCATTCTTCCTTAATTCATTACACTCGTGAGTTTTATAACAGTTCATTTAATTGAAATTTCTAGAATACAGAAAGATTATAAAATAAATTAACCTTTGGGCAAGCTAATATCCAAAAATCCTTCACAAGCGATTCTGATTTGGGTATACTCTCTTTATTATGTGTGTTGAGGTATGCTTATGATTTCTGAAGAACTACAGAAAATTCTAGCTGAAAATAAGAAGAAAGATTCTGTATTAAAAAAGCTTCTTAGAGCTGTTAAGGAGAATGACTTAGAAAAAGTAAAATCAATTTTTGAGAAAAACAGCTCTATTATTAAAGATGTTGTTGCTGAGATTAATTCCCAAAATGGTACAAAATTTATTAGGTTATGCTGTTGATAGTAAAATGGCTAAATATCTAATAGAGCAAGGTGTAAAATTCATTACTGCAGTCGAAAAAGCAGTTATGAAAAAAGATTTAGAGTTAGTCAAATCAATCTACCAGATGAATAAACCAATAGCTAAAAATGAGTTATCGCAAAATCCTGAGCCACTAGAAGTTGCAACTAGAGATTACACGTATAATGATGAAATTACAAAGTATTTGATTGAACAGGGTGCAAATCCTAATGCAACCGATAAGTGTGTTCGTTGCTTACTTCATCTGCAAATTGCACAAGGCAATTTAAAAGGAGCTAAGGCTTTAATAGAAAACGGTGCAGATGTAAACATAGTAAATCAAGAACAGGATGGCTATTGGAGACCAGGCATAGATGCTAATGCACTGAAGGGTCAAACTGCGTTGCAATTTGCAATTAGAGTATACAGAAATAATAAAAACCTCAATCCTGAAAAAGCTAATGGAGCTTTAGAATTTATAAGTTATTTAATAGAAAAAAAAGCAAACTCAAATATCAAAGATTGTAATGAAAAAACTCCTCTAGATACTGCTATATTTTTTGACACTCCAGAGATAGTAGAATTATTAATAAAAGCTGGTGCTGATCTTAATGCTGGAAAGAAAAAAGCAGAAGATGTTTTAAATTATGCCGTTACTGTAGGGCATATAGATATAGGGAAAGCTGCAATTCGATATATTTTGGAACATGACTCACACTGGTTAACAACTTCAAATAAACCAGATCTTCTCAATGACCAACAAGAGTTATCAAACTATTGGGATGAATATAAAGCTCAAGTTAAAGAGCTTCATGATACAGTGGGAGATAGAATTGACTTGACTGGTGACCGCTCTACCCGTCCTGTAATGAGGATAGTGAGTGGCTTTTTAGATCACAACAGTAGAAAAATCTAGTAAAAGCATCATTAATACCTACTCCTAGTTCTAATGCATCAGAAAATTTTTGGGAGTGTTAAATAAACCATACGCGTCAAGTTAAGGAACTGTGGTAATAAACTTAGTGTAAGGAAGAGAAAAAAAAGATATAAGTTCTCTTAAATCTAACAAAGAAAACGGAGAACTTATACAATGAAAAGAATAGTTTGCATTTCAAAAAAGCTCAAAGAATTTTTTAATGAAAAAGCAGATAAAATCTCAGCTACAACAGGGTTCATAAAAGCCATCGTTTTGGGTAATATAGGGGTTGATAATTGTAGTATAGAGACAGTGTGTCAATTATTGAATGAAGACTCGATAAATATAACAAAACAAGGTCTGGACTTTAGATTTACCAAGGAAGCAGTGGAATTTATGAAAAGAATGTATAATGAATCTTTAACGTTACTTAAAAATACCTTACAAGTTGATTGCAGAATCTTGAAGCACTTTGGAGGTGTTAAATTATTAGACAGCAGCTACATTAGCTTACCTAACAGTATGAAAGACATGTATAAAGGATATGGCACAAGCTACAGTGGTTATGAAAGCAATACTAAGTCTGGAATAAAGTTACAATTAGTTTTTTACTACCTAAACCAGACATTAGACCAGCTTAATATAACTGAAGGAATAAGGTCAGATCAGGGTTATAGAAGCCATTTAAGCAATATATCGAACAACGATTTACTAATATCTGATTTGGGTTATTTTGTGCCAAGTTCTTTTAAACAAATCAATGAAATAGGAGCTTATTTCATAAGTCGTTATAAATCCGATACTAACATATATGATATAGAGACAGGTCAAAAAATAGATTTACTAGAACATTTGGGAGATCGATCTTTTCTAGAACAGGAGGTATTGTTAGGAAAAGAGACAAGGGTTAAAGTAAGAATTATATTTAAAAAACTAACTGAAGAACAAGCTATGGCTAGAAGAAGAAAGGCTAATAGGTTAGCAAGATCACATGGATACACATCTTCTCAAAGGAACCAAAAGTTACTAAATTGGTCGATATTTATAACTAATGTTCCAAAAAGTAAGATTAATGCTGAGCAAATACTAGTAGTTTACCGAATAAGATGGCAAATTGAATTATTGTTCAAATTATATAAGAGTAATATAAGGCTTGATAAGCTGAGAGGAAAGCCATACAGAGTATTATGTGAGCTATATGCCAAATTGTGTGCAATTCTTATATTTCATGGAATAGTTGGTTGCACAGAACTGAAAAAAAATACGGAGCTTAGCTTAACAAAGGCATTTATTGAGCTAAAAAGACGGATTAGAGAGTTATTTTTAGCACTAAATAATAAAATTAAAGGCTTAAATATTTTTCTCAAAAAGCTTACCATAACTTGGTCGCAGTTTTCATTAAAAGACAAGTACAGAAAAACTAGGGTATCCACCTTAACTTCTCTAAATTTGATCACAATCTCTTAACTTGACGCGTATGGTTTATTTAATACTCCCAGCAAATAGCAAAAGATCTGGGACCGTACACCTAGGCACTCAATTTAATTTTTCACTCAAAACCAAGTTTACGACATCAGGGCTGGCTTTTCCTTTGGTGGATTTCATGACTTCACCAACAAAGAACCCATACAATCTTGTTTTACCATCCTTATATTCTTGAACTTTATCTTGGTTGTCATTGATGATTTTATCTATTACCTCTGAGATTTGACATGTGTCAGTTATTTGCTTGAGATTCTGCTCTTCTATAATAAGGGATGCAGGCTTTCCAGTTTCAAACATAATATCAAAAACTTGTTTACCAAGTTTAGCAGAGATCGTTCCATCGACGATAAAGTCGAGGAGTTCGGATAAAGCATCTGCTTTAATTGGAGAGCTAACAATATCAATATTTGTTTTATTTAAACGACCGAAAAGCTCGACGGTTAACCAGGTAACTGCAATCTTTGAATCATGCTTTTTTGCTAATTTTTCAAAATAATCGGCAATTTCTTTATCAGAAGTGATAACGTCTGCATCATATTCATTGATACCTAATTCCTCTATGTATCGAAGTTTTTTTTGATCTGGCAACTCGGGTAAAGATGATTTAATAGAATCAATTTTGTCTTGGCTTATTTCAACAGGTAGCAAATCAGGTTCAGGGAAATATCTATAGTCACTTAAATCTTCTTTGCTTCTCATCACTTTTGTTTTTCCTAAAGTGACATCAAACAATAAGGTATCTTGACTTATTTCTCCTCCGCTTTCCAAAATTTTGATCTGCCTTTGTGCTTCATAATCTATAGCTTGTACAATATAACGTATTGAATTTAAGTTTTTTATTTCACAACGAGTGCCAAATGTGCTACTACCCTTTGGGCGAACAGAAACATTTGCATCACAGCGAAGTGACCCCTTTTCCATATCACCATCACATGAACCGATGTAACGCAAAATCTGCCTCAATTTTTTCATGAATTCTGCAGCTTCTGCAGATGAACGAAGATCTGGCTCTGAAACAATTTCCATTAAAGCAACACCTGCACGATTTAAATCTACGTAAGTTTTGCTTTCTTCATGAATACTCTTTCCTGCATCTTGCTCTAAGTGAATTCTTGCGATTCTTATTTCTTTTTCATTATTATTGATAAACACTTTACCATTTTTAACTATTGGCTCAAAGAACTGGGTTATTTGGTAACCTTGTGGTAAATCGGGATAAAAATAATTTTTACGATCAAAGTAAGAGCATTTATTAATTTCTGCAGAAAGTGCAAAACCGGTACATATTGCTTGCTCTATGCAGAAATAATTTAATATTGGCAATGTACCTGGCATTGCTGCATCAACTAGAGAAACTTGAGTATTGTGCTCAGTGCCAAATTCCGTTAGTGAACTAGAAAATAGCTTTGTCTTAGAAGAAACCTGAGCGTGTACCTCAAGTCCAATTACTGTCTCCCAGTTTTCTTTTGTCATGTATTTTATTCAATTAATAACTTTATATTCTGCAAACTAGCACAAAAAGTCAAATAAAACTCATTTAACCTATGATCCAAGAGCGGTGTATATCAATAATATAAGAGTTACTACAGTTTCTATTGACTAGGCTGTTATATAATAAAGTTAAGTGCTGCCAAAAAATATCTATAGTAGGCCAAAACATAATTTTGATGGCAACTGATTAGCTAACAAATTTATAAACATCAGTATATAGTTCATCAATGCCTGGCTCTTTACTATTTTTAGCAAAATCTTCTGACTTTTTTACTAAATCTCGTATTTCCTTATCAATAGCTTTGCATTCTTCATCAGAAGCGATTTTATTGTCTGTTATATACTGCTTTAGGGTGCTTATAGGATCATGATTTTGCTTCATATCTTCAACTTCTTCTTTTGAGCGATAAGTAGCAGGATCTGACATTGAATGGCCACGATATCGATATGTCTTCATTTCAAGCAAGAGAGGTCCTTTTCCCCCACGTACGCGCTCAGCTATTTCACTTGTTAACTCATAGACAGAGAAAAAATCCATTCCATCAACTTGTTTCCCAGGAATACCAAAACTCTCTCCTCTTTTATATAGTTCAGTTACTAAAGTTGATCTTTGTACAGAAGTTCCCATTGCGTATTCGTTATTTTCTATGATATAAACCACAGGTAACTTCCACAAAGATGCCATATTAAATGATTCATATACTTGTCCTTGATTTGCAGCACCGTCACCAAAATATGTGAATACAACGTTATCTTTTTTCTTGTATTTATTAGCAAATGCTATTCCTGTGCCAATTGGGACTTGTGCACCTACTATTCCATGTCCACCAAAGAAATTTTTTTCAACATCAAATATGTGCATGGAGCCACCTTTGCCTTTTGAACACCCTGTTTCTTTGCCGGTTAGTTCTGCCATCACAACATTCGGATCAGAATTACATGCAAGCATTAAGCCATGGTCTCTATAGCTTGTGATAAGAGCATCACCAGATTTTGATGCAGCTTGAGTCCCAACTGCAACTGCTTCTTGCCCTATTGATAAGTGACAGAATCCGCCTATTAATCCCATTCCGTATAATTGTCCTGCTTTTTCCTCAAATCTGCGTATGAGAAGCATTTTTCTGTAGAATCCAATCACCTGTTCTTTAGTGAAATTTTCTGCTTTCATATTGACTTTCTTTTATTAAATTGAGATCATACCAGAAATTTTTAACATTTTATAATACTATCTATATGGACTACTATCACTGGCTTGAAGCTTTTCACGTTATCTCTGTAATTATGTGGGTGGCAGGTATGCTCTATTTACCAAGGCTTTATGTTTACCATGCATCTGTAAAACCAGGGTCAGAAAATGACAGCTTACTTCAAATAATGGAGAAGAGACTCCTTAGATGTATCGTAAATCCTGCAATGCTTTTCTCCCTTAGTTTTGGAATTATGCTAATGATTATTAGGGAACCATATCACGAAGGGTGGTTTCATGTAAAAGCGCTAGCATTATTCTTAATGTTTGCTATTCATGTCCTACTTGCAAAGCATAGGAAAAATTTTGTAGTGGGCTTGAATAAGAAAACTCACGTTTATTTTCGTGTTTTAAACGAAGCAGTAACAGTGTTAATAATAATTATAGTTATTATGGTTATTGTAAAGCCTTTTTGATTTTCTAGCCTAATGCTGAACCATTCAATAGAGTATAAGAATTGTTACTAAATAGTTTATTCTGATGTTCCATATTCTAAGTAGAGTACTTAAGATATAGATTCTTTGTTTTTGTGTGTTATCCTACAAGAATTCGCAGTAGTATTATAATGAGTAAGTTAAAAAAGCTTAGTGCTGGACTTTCTTTGACAGGCCTGATTGGTAGTGATGATATAGATATGCAAAGGGCAGGAAATAGAAAGAAGAAATATCAATTTTTGGATAAGACGTTCGCATGGATTGATGCGATGATAAATTTTATTTTTAAACGTGAGAGTAATAACGCAAATGAAGTCCTAAAAGTCACATGGGGACCACTATTTTTTGGTTTAGTGGTGATATTCATCTTTTTTGGAATAGGTGGTATTTGGTCGGCTATAGCTCCAATTGACGGAGCAGTGCATGCAAGTGGAGAAGTTATTGTCTCTTCAAATAGAAAAATAGTGCAACACTTGGGTGGGGGAATAATAAGCAAAATTTTAGTAAAAGAAGGTCAAACAGTTAAAAAAGATGAGCCTTTAGTTTTATTAAGTGATGTTAACGAAAAGGCAAATTTGAGTATAATTAAAGAAAAACTCTTATCACTTTTGGCAACTGAAGCAAGACTTATTGCAATTAGGGGAGACTTAGATACGCTAGAATTTTCTGATGAGGTTAAAAGATTATCTAACGATGAACTTGTAAATAAAGCGATAAAGAATCAGGTAAAGTTGTTCAACTCTCAGAGAAAGAGTATATTAGGAAAAACTGACATACTGCAACAACGTATAAAGCAGTTAAATGATGAATTAGCAGGGCTAAATTTTCAACTAAATGCAGCCCATAAGCAATATGACTTGATAACTGAGGAGTTAGAAACAAAAAGACAATTACTTGATAGTGGCCATATAAGCAAACCACACATTTTAGCTTTAGAAAAACAGTTTGCTGAAATTGAGGGTAGAGTTGGACATTACCGTTCTGCAATATCTCAAGTACAGCAAAAGATTGGAGAAAATGAGTTAGAGATTATAAATGTGAAGAATGATGCTCAAGAAAGAGCAAATGCTGAGCTTAAGGAAGTTAATACATCTATTGCAGACTTAAAAGAGAGGCTGATGGTTGCTGAAGATTCGTTAGCACGTACAATAATTAAATCACCTCAAGATGGTATAGTTACAGATATAAGATACCACACTGAAGGTGGTGTTATACAATCTGGGGTTCCAATCATGAGTATAGTACCATCAAATGATGATCTAATAATAGATGCTAAAGTTCTAACCAGAAACATAGAAGAGATACTGTCAGCAAAAAAGAAAGATAGCAATATAGTCTCTATCGACGGACTAGAAGGGCTGAAAGTTAAAGTAAGGCTGAGCGCTTATAGTGCACGTCGCTTAAGTTTAATTAACGGTATAGTAAATCATATTTCTCCTGATGCTCTTGATGATCCGAGAATGGGGCGTTATTATTCAGTGCGAGTAGTAATACCAAAATCAGAACTTGCTCAATTTAAAAATGTATACCTATATCCTGGTATGCCAGCAGAAGTATATATAGTTACTCAATCCCGTACTCTTTTATCGTTCTTGTTTACGCCTATACTTGCAACATTCGACAGGTCTTTCATAGAAAGATAATTTATTTGGCTTTTCTAAAAAATTTGTTCACAGAGTTTAATATGCAAAAAAAATTTACACACAAGTAGTGTATTCTTTTATAATTCTATAATATGTAAATCTCTGATTTAAGATGTAAGTGTTAACGTAACCATTAAAGGTTAATTAGTAAATTCAAGTACATAATAGAATTAAAGAAATTAGTAAGATTTTTATCTCAATGAATTATAAATTAGGTATAAAGTTTAATAGTGTCTGTTACTGCTTTTAGGTGTGAGGCTAGAGGGTTATTAGCAATAACAGACACTATTAAACTTATTATAGAATTTCCTTAAAGTAAATACTTAACTTAAAATATTATAATATTTTAAGTTAAAATAGATTCATGCAAATGCTTTTTCCTCAAGTTAGTATTGTATTATTATATTTATTAAATGCTAAAAAAACATTAATCATCATTTATTTTTGATTCAATATTTAGCAAAACACTTGTGTACATTCTATAATCTCTGTTTGCATAGCAAGTTTATATATACTATTATATAGTTAGTTTTACAGCAAAAAATATGGTGAAGTTATTTGCATTATTGATAATGTTTTACTCAAACATATCAATTGCTTCTGCTCCTACTTCTTGGCAATTTGGATTTCCTGAGCCTGCAACTGAGATAATGGAGGCTGTAGTTAAGTCACATTCGTTTGTGATGAGTGTAATGATTGCAATTATGCTTTTTGTATGGGCCCTGCTTGCTTATATAGTATTTCGCTTTCGTAAGGGCAAAGTGAAAAATGTCAGTAAAATAACTCATAATATCTTTGTAGAAATTATCTGGTTTGTTATACCAACGATTATTGTTGGGGTATTGGCTTTTAAAAATGCTGAATTAATTAAACTACAGGAGAAAGTGCGAAAAGCTGACATAACACTAAAAGTTATTGGTCATCAATGGTATTGGAGTTACCAGTACCCAGAATATCAAGGTATTTCATTTGACAGCTATATAAAAGGAAAAGAAGACTTTACCGAAAGAGATTTAAAACTATTCTCTGTTGATAATAACGTTATTTTACCTATCAATACTAATATTCGTTTACAAGTGACAGCAGGAGATGTAATACATAGCTGGGGAATACCGGCTTTTGGTATAAAAATTGATGCAATACCAGGTAGGCTGAATGAAGCATGGTTTAACGTTACAAAGCCCGGTATTTATTATGGGCAATGTTATGAACTATGTGGTCAAGGTCATGGATTTATGCCAATTGTTGTTGAAGCAGTGAGTAAAGAAGATTTTAATAAGTGGATTGAAGATAAAAAATTAGTAAGTTAAGTTTGGAGTATAGATATGAGTGATGTACCAAAAGGTATAAGACGTTGGCTATTTTCTACTAATCACAAAGACATAGGGACACTATACATTATTTTTTCCATATTAGCTGGAATTATTGGTGGATTGTTATCGGTAATTATTCGTACTCAGCTAATGCACATTAATATACTTAACAATAATTACCAGCTATATAACGTAATGATTACAGGGCATGCAGTAATAATGGTGTTTTTTATGATAATGCCAGCCTTAATGGGAGGATTTGGTAATTGGTTTGTGCCTCTCATGATTGGTGCACCAGACATGGCATTTCCTCGTATGAATAATTTAAGTTTTTGGTTGTTAGTGTCATCTTTTATTTTGCTCGTTCTCTCGGTGTTTGCTGGCGAAGGTCCTGGAACAGGATGGACTTTATATCCACCTCTGTCACAAATCATGTCCCACCCAAGTGCAGGAGTTGATCTTGCTATACTTGCACTTCATGTTGCTGGTATGTCATCAATTGTTGGGGCAATCAACTTTATAGTCACTATATTTAATATGCGTGCAAAAGGCATGTCATTGACCAAGATGCCACTATTTGTTTGGTCTGTTTTATTAACGTCGTTTATGTTAATTGTTGCCTTACCGGTACTTGCTGGTGCTATAACTATGCTGCTAACTGATCGTAATATAGGTACTTCCTTTTTTGATCCTGCTGGTGGCGGTGATCCTGTGTTATTTCAACACCTGTTTTGGTTTTTTGGTCATCCAGAAGTTTACATAATTATTTTTCCTGCATTTGGCATCATAAGCCAAGTCGTATCAACTTTTTCCCATAGGCCAGTATTTGGCTATAAAGGAATGGTTTATGCAATGATAGGCATAGCAGCATTTGGCTTTATGGTTTGGGCTCACCATATGTTTACTGTTGGGCTTAGCGAAGATGCTGCTATATTTTTTAGCACTACAACAATTTTTATTGGCGTTATAACTGGTGTAAAAGTCTTTAGTTGGATTGCAACTATGTGGGGTGGGGCGATTGAATTTAAAACTCCCATGCTATTTGCACTAGGTTTTATTTTCATGTTTGTTGGTGGAGGTATAACAGGAATAATTCTTTCTCACGGTGGAATAGATAGGCTTTTGCATGATACCTATTATGTCGTTGCTCACTTTCACTATGTCATGTCGCTTGCTGCATTATTTGGAGCTTTCGCCGGTTTTTATTATTGGATAGGCAAAATGTCAGGTAAGCAATATAACGAGTGTTTAGGAAAGATACACTTTTGGCTCACTTTTATTAGCACCAATGTCACTTTCTTACCCCAGCATTTCCTGGGATTAGCAGGTATGCCAAGGCGTATACCTGATTATCCTGACGCGTTTATCCCTTGGAATTATATATCCTCAATTGGTTCATATATGTCCTTTCTTTCAGTTATGTTTTTTGTATTTATAGTTATACATCTCTTTAAGTGGGGCAAAAAAACTGGAGATAATCCTTGGGAAGGTGACACTTTAGAATGGACGGTATCTTCACCACCGCCTTTTCATACTTTTGAAAAACCACCAGTGATAAAATAGAATGTACACAAGTGTTTTGCTAAATGTTGAATCAACAATACTGGATTTTTGGCATTTGCTGAAGCCAAGGATAATGTACCTTGTAGTGTTTACTGCAATTGCTGGAATGGTTGCTGCACCAGGTAGTATTCATCCTTTCCTTGCACTAATATCTCTTATGTGCATTGCTCTTGGTTCAGGATCTGCAGGTGCAATAAATATGTGGTATGACAGAGATATAGACTTGCTTATGGAGAGAACAAAAAACCGCCCTATACCTTCAGGTAGAGTTTCTGCAGAAAGCGCTCTTGAATTTGGCATAACTCTTGGAATATTGTCAGTATTTATCATGGCAATAGCAGTGAACTATGTTTCTGCTGCTTTGCTTGCAATTAGCATATTATTTTATGTTTTTGTGTATACAATTTGGCTCAAAAGGCGTACTCCGCAGAATATTGTTATTGGTGGTGCAGCAGGTGCTTTTCCTCCAATGATTGGCTGGGCGGTTGTAACTGACTCTGTAAGCTGGGAAAGTTGTATTCTATTTTTAATAATTTTTATGTGGACTCCACCACATTTTTGGGCTCTATCCTTAAATAGATCTGAAGATTATACAAAAGCATCGATTCCAATGTTCAATATCGTTTATGGTCCAGAAAAAACGAGGAAATATATATTAATCTATAGCGTGTTACTCGTATTAACTAGCTTACTTCCAGCACTATTTTTGAAAAAGGCTCTATTTTACCTCAGTATGGCAATTATTGAAGGGTGTGTTTTTATTTGGTTTGCTGCATCCGTTATAAGGCTTAAGAGTCATAGCTCGCAGAAAAAAATGTTTTCTTATTCGATTTCTTATCTATTTTCTCTGTTTGCCAGCGTTATTTACTGCTCTATTGATTTGTTTTAACCATGAAAGAACATAAAAACTATCTTTTACTTTCTCTTCTAATAATGCTCGTTGTAGTACTTTTTTTTATTTCCATAATAAAATTTAAAGGTGCGGCTTAAATTGCCTCTATATCTATAAAAATTGTGATTTTATAGAAGCAACGATATACTTTATTAATTCACTACAGTTAAAGATGAAGAAAAAGGAAGTGACAATATACACAGATGGAGCATGCTCTGGTAACCCAGGGACAGGAGGGTGGGCAGCAATCATATTATTTCAAAATCATAGAAAGAACATCTGTGGTAGAGAAGAAAATACTACAAATAATAAAATGGAGTTAACAGCAGTGATCAATGGACTGAAGGTATTAAAATTTCCTTGTAATATCAGTTTGTATACGGATAGCCTCTATAGTAAATACGGTATAACAGAATGGATAAATAAGTGGAAAATGAACGGCTGGAAGACAAGTAATAAGAAGTCAGTAAAAAATATAGAATTATGGAAAGAATTAGACGATGTTGCTTTGCAACATGAGATTAACTGGAAGTGGGTGAAAGCGCATAATGGTGATAAATACAATGAAGAAGCCGACAGCTTAGCAAGAAAAGCAATAATCGATGCTTAAAAAAATAGCTCTATCATTTTCTATAATTTTATTATTTATATTCTGCTTCTTTATCCCTTTTAAAGGGGAAGGTCCTTTAGAAATCAATATTAGTTATATTAATTTTTATATAAAGAAAAAAATATTAAAGATATTTACCAATTCGGATGTCAGCATGGAGAGTACCTCGGTTATTTGGCAGAAAGATGGCAAGCTAGTCATTACAGATTTAAAAATAACAAATCCTAACTTTACCATAGAAGTTCCTGAGCTTTTCGTACACTTTAAGTTAAGTTCCAAAAAGTTCTCTCAGGTTTTAGCTGGTAATGTACACATATATATCAAGAAGGAAGAGACCAGAGGAATAACAACATCTGTAATGACAGATAAGATGAGTAGTACAAAAAATCTGCTGAAGACAATAAGAAAAATTTTTTTCTACTTAAATGCAGACTCAAGGATTGAAATTACTAACATTGCTGTCAATAAAAGCACGGAAGGTGAATTCTTCATTGATAAAGTATATGTAGGAAAGGAGGAAAATTTTAATGTTTTGGATATTCGTGTTCATACAAAAGATAAAAAGGGGATTCTAGATGATTTATCTATTATGATAAAAAATCGCAATAATTTGTTAAATTTGTATGGAACATTTTATAACCTAAAGTTGGGGCTATTTAACGAGTTTTCCACACTAGTTAAAAGTTACAATTTGGACAAAGAAATAGGGTTCAAAGGGAACTTCTCAATGAGGATTAATGGAAAAGATGAAGTTATGGATGGAAACATATACGTGTTAAATACAGAGAGTCACTCAGGTAAAAACTTAGCCTTGACTAATGTAAATGTAAATTTGACATATAGTGATGAAATCATTAGCGTAAAAAACTTTCATTTTAAGTTAAATGATACTTACCTTTCTTTGATTGGCAAAATGAACTTTGGCACAAATCATGCTTTGCTTAGAGTTAATATTAGTAAACTTGTTGCAAAAGATTTATGTACTTATGTACCAGATGGTCTAGTGAACAATGAATTTAGAAAGTGGTATTGTAATAATATTGATGGGAATATTATAAATACAATTATAAGTTTTAACGGTAAAATCGATAGTTTAATAAATGATGATCTGTCAGGTATTGTAATTGTTGCTGATATAGAAAATGGCAGCGTTCAATTTGATGAGGATTTTGAACGAGTAGAGAACTTGAACGGTGAGTTAACTCTCAAGGATAACAATCTCAAAATTATTGTAAATAGTGCCAAGTTTCAGAATTTCACTATCGATAGTAGTGATATTGAAATGAACTCTCTAAATAAGGAAGATTCAGTTCTTACCATTAACGGTCAGGCTGTAAGTGATGCTTATGGGTTATATGAGCCTATAAGATTTAAGCTGGATGATGTGGTAAAACTTGAAAGAGATAAAGTAGGTGGAATAGCAAAGTCTGTATTCAATTTTCGCATTTTTAATCTAAATTCTAGTGATAAAAAAGTAGATTTTTCGGCCAAATTTCATTCTGAAATTGATAGTTTGGTGGTGTATAATGGAAGTTTTGGTAAGTATGATATTAAGCTTGATTTCGGCAGAGATTTTATTGATTTAAATGGCAGTGGTATGGTAAATAATACACAGCTACTATTTGACCTCAAAAGTAGCAATAAAAATGAAAATTTTGCCTGGAGTTTGACTGGAGATTTACCTGCTCAAATACTTAATTTCGGTGATGGTTATATCAATGCAAATATAGAATCAGCGATAAATCAAGATAAGACTGGATATGTTAATGGTAATATAGATTTATCAGAGCTTGAGTTGCGTTCAAGCTACTTAGGATGGAAAAATCATTTTGAAGATCACAATGAAGTTTTATTTTCTACAAGGCTAAAAGGAGCAGGTAAGTTACTAATAGATAAACTAGACGTTGTAGGAAGTGATCTAGACATAAAATTTAGCGGAAGAGTAGAAAATGGAAATCTATATTTAAATTCTAGCAATTTTAAATTACCTGATAATAATTTTAGTATAGAAATTGAATCAGGTAAGGAGAAAGATGCCATAACTATTCACGGTGAGAAAATCAACTTAAGTGATGTGTTAGGTTTACTTGGCAAAGATAGTAATCGATTAAGTAACAAAATAGAAGTTACTATGAATGTTGACAATATAATTATGAAAGAAGGCATTACCATAGAAGATGCCAAGCTGAACGTAACTTGCGCTAAAGGTGATTGCAGTGGAAGTCAATTTACAGGAAAGTTTTCAGAGGATAATAGTAGTATATTAGCAGAATACAGTGAAATAGGGCTTGAAATATACGCGGATAATTCAGGTATGCTTTTGCGTTCTTTAGGGATTAGTAAATCAGTTAAAAACGGCAAATTCTCTCTTTATCTATCTTCTAAGAGAGAAAATGGAGGACATTATGGTATGTTATCTATCAGCAATTTCTATATCAAAGATGCTCCACTGCTTACCACTTTATTATCAATGTCTTCACTGCCTGGTATTGTAAATGCTATAAAGAACGAAGGTGTACATTTTTATAAGTGTAATGCACCTTTTTCATATAAAGATGGCACTGTTGAAATTGAAGAATCTTGGCTTGAAGGAGCGGAACTAGGCATTAGCACTAGTGGTACACTCGATATTAAGGGTTATAAATTCCAGGTTGAAGGACAAGTAATACCAGCATATTCAATTAACAAATCTTTGTTGAAAATCCCTATAATCGGAAAACTTCTAACTGGTGGGAAGAGTAGGGGGATTATTTCAATAGACTACAAAGCAAATGGTGATGATAAAAACAACAACGTATCTGTTAATCCTATCTCTTCGCTAACCCCAAGCTTACTTAAGAGGTTATTAGGAGTATTTGATCGTATTATGACAAAAACTAATAAAAGCATTTTAAAAGGTAGTTTGAAGAAGAAATTTAGCTCAATATGACCAGAAGAAAAGTTGTTTATTGATGTTTAGTTAGATGGTAAACGTTAGATACAACAAACAGAGGAAGTTAGATAAAATAATTAAGGGAACAAGAATATAAAGGTTTAACTTGAAGTAACCGGATAAAATCTGAGTCACACTTCCAAGTGCTGGTACCCACGAAAGCAATGCAACTGCACAAATCAGTAAGTGCCTTACGATTTTTGGTGTTTTGTCTTCATTCTCTAATTTGTGATGTGATCTTCTGATAAAAATTGTTATTCTACCTAAATACCAGTTAGCTATTCCACCAAGACTGGATCCTAATACTCCAAAAAGTAATATAAGTAGTTGATCGTAATTTGACCTAAAGCATAACATAGTGTAAAGTACAAAACCTTGATGTATGGGTAAGATAAGCGATGATACTAGGCTATCTATAAACAATAGGAGATAATTTTCCATACCAAGTTGTTGTGCCATCTTCGTTGTCAGAAATTGTAACCCCCATTTGTTTCAATTGCTCTCTTATTTTGTCTGCAGTATCATAATCTTTATTTTGTTTTGCTACTTTTCTTAAGTCTATCAACCTTTCTATTTCTTGATGATTCACACCACTTGCAAACCACTCTTGATAACTTGACTCAAGAATACCAATGAACCTTGCGCTTTTAACAAACTTCTTAGTTAATTTGAGCCTCTCACATTCATTACTTGTCTTATTGATTTCTGTAGCCATTTCATGCAATATGGCTACAGCTTCAGGAATGTTTAAATCGTTTTTTAAAGCCTCTATAAAATCTTTAGAGACTTCTGCATCACTTTCCTCAATACATGTACTACGTAATAACCGATAAAACTTGTTTAAAGTTTCTTGCGACTCAGAGATAACATTTTCTGTCCAATCAAGTGGTTTTCTGTAGTGAGTTTTAAGCAGCGCATAACGTATTACTTCACCCTTTATTCCACTATCTAACAAATCCCTTACTTTGACTATATTAAATAAGGATTTGCTCATTTTCTCTTCATTTACTGTAAGAAACCCGTTGTGTACCCAATATTTTGCAAACGTTGACTCAGCAAATGCAGACTTACTCTGTGCAATTTCATTCTCATGATGAGGAAATTGCAAGTCTATACCCCCACCGTGAATGTCAAAATCTTTGCCAAGGTAAGCATATGACATTGCTGAACATTCTATATGCCACCCTGGTCTTCCCTCTCCCCATGGACTATTCCAGTGACTTGAAAGTTTATAGTCAGTTTCGTTTGCAGGTTTCCAAAGTACGAAGTCTCCTGGGTGTTTTTTATTTTCACCAACTTCAACTCTACTACCGTAGTTTAATTCATCAATTTTTTTTCCTGATAAAACGCCGTATTCAGGATAAGATTCTACACTAAAATATACATGTTTATTGGATTCATAAGCATGACCAGCTTGCAGCAAAGACTCAATTAACTTGATAATGTTATCTATGTTTTCCGTTGCTTTTGGTTCATATGTTGGTTCTGCACAATTTATGCTTTCCATGTCTTCATGAAAAGTTTTAGTGTAATATTTGCTAATGCTTTCTATATTACTATTTTTCTCATTTGCTGCATTGATTATCTTGTCATCGATGTCGGTTATATTACGCACATAAGTAACTTTTCCATAACAAAATTTAAGCAGTCGAAATAATACATCGTAAACAACAATAGAACGTGCATTACCTATATGTGCTGTATCATATACTGTTGGCCCACAAACGTACATTTTTATATGATCTTTATCGATCGGTGTAAAGGGCTCTTTTTTTTTTGTTAAAGTGTTGTAAAGCTTAACCATATACAAAGCTTTTTAGAAAAGAAAATGCTCCAAATATAAGCTGTGGTCCTTTAACTATTACGACAAGAGTAAGTAATAACCCACACAATGATACTAATACTCCCATTATAGAGAGAAATCCATCTTTGCTCATGATACCCAGTGAAATGAGAGTTGTACCAATTGCAGGAATGAAGTTAGTTAAAGGAAGTGGGATTGCTATCGATAATGCACAAAGCAGCATTATAAATGCTAAAATATTTTCACCAGGACCACGAAAAATGAAAGACATTCTTGGTTTCATGAACTTTTCTATTTTTTTTAATGTAGGTGAAGTTTTCTCTACCACGAGAGCTAGTGTTGAACGTTGAAAAGATTTCCTTTCTAGCCAATTAGGCATCCAAGGAGAATCAAACCCAAATAGAAGCTGCAGTGAAAATAAGATTAAAGGTATAGAAAGAATCGTTGTATAGCCAGGTGGAACAGGTATAGGTACTGATAGCGGTAAAGAGAAGATGATTATTAAAATACCAAAACCGCGCTCATGTAAAGCTGTTTTAATATCAAATAATGTTACTTTATCATTATCGTTATTATTAGTATCTGCAACCTCTTTTAGAATATCAGAGGCCAATTTTTTATCTTCAGTCAATTTCACACTTTTTTCCACGATTAACCTTTAATAACATTCTAACTAACATAGTTATTGCTATATTTCAATATCGATTATTCATTTCATGCTGTACTTCATTCTTTTATTAAAGTGTTGTAAAGCTTTTAAGTTATAAGGCTTTTAAGAAGAGAAAGTATTCCGGCTATAAGTTTTGGTCCTTTAACTATTACAATAAGGGTAACCAATAACGCACAGAATGAAACTAACACTCCTAACGTAGATAAAAATCCATCTTTACCCATAATGCCGAGTGAAATAAGAGTTATACCAATTGCAGGAAGGAAGTGAGTAAAAGGTAATGGAAGAGCTATTATTATTGCACAAAGCAACATCATAAAAGCTAGAATCTTTTCACCCGGACCAAGAAAAATAAAAGACATTCTTGGTTTCATGAACTTTTCTATTTTTTTTAATATAGGTGAAGTTTTCTCTACCACAAGAGCTAGTGTTGAACGTTGAAAAGATTTCCTTTCTAGCCAATTAGGCATCCAAGGAGAGTCAAACCCAAATAGAAGCTGCAGTGAAAATAAGATTAAAGGTATAGAAAGAATCGTTGTATAGCCAGGAGGAACAGGTATAGGTACTGATAGCGGTAAAGAGAAGATGATTATTAAAATACCAAAACCGCGCTCATGTAAAGCTGTTTTGATGTCGAACAATGTTACTTTATCACTATCGTTGTTATTGGTATCTGCAACCTCTTTTAGAATATCAGAGGCCAATTTTTTATCTTCAGTCAATTTCTCACTTTCTTCCACGATTAACCTTTAATAACATTCTAACTAACATAATTATTTCAATCATACCTCTTCAATTCTTTAGCCTTGTTTAAACAAATGACACGCACTTTAGTGCGTGTCACGAAACATAAGGAAGCTAACGATCTGGTTCATTAGATGATAGTTTCTCTGAATCCTTAAGTTCTTGTTTAAGGTTTTTAATGCCTTTGCCTAAATCACCCATAACTTGTGGTAACCTACCTGCACCAAACAGAACTAAGATTATTATTAAGACTAGAAACAGCTGCCATGGACCTAAACTCATTTGTACCTCCGTTGAAAATATTAACTTTTAGGTATTAAAACTTGACTGAAGCCAAGTGATACATAAATTATATCACTTTTATTGAATTATAAATCAAGAGTTTTTAATTATCTTATAATAGTTTTATCCTAACATTAAGTTTAGTTTAGCTGTAGAGTAAAAGGAAGCTCACTAAAAAATTTTGCTAACGTATCATCTTTAGGTCTGTGGTATATGTAGCTAGGAACTCCTGATTGAATAATTTTACCATTTTTCATCACGTAAATAAAATCTGCAACTTTCAACGCTTCTTGCGGGTCATGAGTTACCATGAGTACAGGAATATTTTTGCTTCTAAAAAGTGACAATATATGGTGCCTTATTCGATATTTGAGCAGTATATCTAAATTAGAAAATGGTTCATCGAGCAAAACAACATCAGGATTTTGCGCCATTACTCTTGCTATTGCAACTAATTGTTGCTGTCCTCCTGATAAAGCATGAGGGTACATGTTTTCATATTTTTCTATATTAAATAGCTTTAAGATTTCCAATGCAGTAAGGTATTTTTCTTTTTTAGAAGTACTGCAAATAGCAAAAGTTATATTTTCTATTACTGTTTTATGAGGAAATAATGCAGAATGCTGAAAAATCAATCCGATATTTCTACGCTCTATAGCAATTGACACTTTGTTACTTGCAACTAATTTATCATTTATAACAATGGTTCCAGATTTTGGATTTTCTATTCCTGCGATTAATTTTAGAATTGTTGACTTGCCACAGCCAGAATGACCTAGTAAACAGGCAACACTTCCTTTCTTCACTTGAATGTTGATGTTGCTTAAAGCAAAGCCATCTTGATTACTATAAAAGTAACTAATATTGTTAACTAGCATTAATCTTTCAATTGGAATCGTATTATTAAATATAACAGTATTACATTCAAGAAATACAGAAATATTTTTTATTGTCCCAAATTTGGGAGAAAAACCCTGGACCATCCTTTCAAGAATATAATTTTAAGGTGAAAAATTTGAAAGAATGTGGAATATTATAGAAAAAGTAGTCACTCTGTATATGAATGTACATATCACATAGTGTGGATAACAAAATATCGATATCTAGTATTAGTTGGAGATATTGGGCAGAAAACTAAAGAAGTTGTACAAGAAGTATGTAGAGATAATCAAGTAGAGAGGTAGAGTTGCGTCAACATGTATACGTTTCTATGCCCCCATACTTAAGTATTAGTAAGTTAGTGCAGTTAATAAAAGGAAAAAGTTCCAGAAAAATCCAGCAAAACTTTCCAGAGCTGAGAAAAAGATACTGGGTTATGGGCAGTAGGCTACTTTGTCAGGACTAGCGGAAACGTAACTGACGAAATGATAAAAAATTATATTGAAAATCACTCTAAAAAAGAAGATAAATTTGGTGACTTTCAAGTCGAATGTTAGCATTCTATGCTCTCCCTCAATCTTTGGATTTCAATCCATAGTGGTTGAATATTGTGAATTAATTGTACAGGGTGCCTAGAAAAATGCGAGACTTTTTGCTATAATTTTGCATAAATAGCAGAAGACATGGGACTATAGCTCAGTAGGATAGAGCATTGGATTCCTAATCCGAAGGCCGTGCGTTCGAATCGCACTAGTCCCACTTAATTTTAATAAAGTGGTTTAACAATCAAGAAATTATAATTGGTTTGAAAAGTGATTCTAGGAGCTAGATTGCATGGTTTCTCAAACTTGAATTTACAGGTTCAACCTTATTTTCTTTCATTTCCCTGTAACTTGGAAGTGTAAAATTTTTTACATGTAATTCAGTTACCATTACAACTAAAATAGCTAGGACACTGCAAACTAATGCACCAGCTAAAGATGGAACCATCACAGCAGCAGCAACAAACAATCCTGTAATAACAACTCCAACAACATCACTCCTTAATGAGGTATAAAAACTCTCCTTACTTTTTTTGTATTTAGTTTCTTTTTCATGTGGTGGAGAAAATTGAGCATCTATAAAGCCGTTAGCTTTCTTATCATTATTTGGTGTGACAGTTGGTTCAGCCCTTGTTGATACAGGCGTTTCATTTTTGTTATTATTACCGTTAGTACTAACTGGAGGCGCTGTTGCTACAGATCTATTACCAATATTTCCATTACTGCTGCAAGGTTTTGCTCTATTTTCTTTTACATTGGGTGTTTCTGGTGTAATAAAGTTTAAAAGTACCTGAATAATTTCTTCTTGTGTATTATTCATAGCCCACTCTAAAGCTGCTTGTCTGCTTCTAGCATTTACATAACCTAAAAATGCTTTAACTTCTTGAACATTACCTTGGATAATAGCAAGACACAGAGCGTTAAATTTTTCTTCTTCATTAAATTTACCACTATCCAAGAGTATCCTTATGACATCAGCTTGTTTATTTATTGCAGCTGTACCCAACACAGTTTTGGAAGCAGTATCTTTAAAATCGATTCCGATGTTTAAATTTGTGAGTAACTCAACAATCTTGAGGAATATAATGCGATCGTCGATAATACCAGGTCCTTCTGAACGGACAGCATAATAAAGCAAAGTCCAACCATCTTGGTTTGTTATTTTTATATCTATTTTCTCTTTTTTAAGCTCATTACAAAACTCCTCAGCAGTTATATTAGGGTTGCTAGCTACAATTTTCTTTATCTTGTTGTATGAAGTAGAAAATTGATCATCTTCATTTTTGTTGCTAAGTTCTGCTCTATCTTCTTCTACATTAGGTGTATTTTGCTTTTCCTTTTCCTTCTTTTCATCAGCAGTTACTTGTTCTTGCTCAGGAAGCTTGAATCCATTTTTAAGGAAAAATTCCCTAACACGTAGGTAGTCATCTTCATATGCAAGTTTTAAAAGTAAATCTCCTAATGAATTGTTCCCTTCGCATTTACTTTGCAAATCAATGTCTTTAAATTTAGTCTTTCTTCTTAACCTATTTTGCAAGCTTTCAAGGGTGATTTTATTGTTGTACCTATTACCATTAATTAAAAAGCTATCTGCATCTAGACATAACTCTCTGATGTCCTCCTTACTGTACAGCATAATTAAACCTACTATTACGATGTTTTATTATATCAATTCCATCAAAATTAGTCAAGTAATCTTGCAGTCTCAAATGGCATGATATATATTGATTTATGATTCTCGAGTAAATGATGGAAGATTTAGCCTATAAGTTAGTGAAAGTAACCGAAGCTGCAGCACTTGCTGCATATAAATTGGCAGGCCTTGGTAATGAAAAAAAGGCCGATCAGGTTGCAGTTGATGCAATGCGTACGGTGCTAAACTCAATGGAAATAAATGGTACAATTGTGATTGGGGAAGGGGAGAGGGACGAAGCACCGATGCTATATATCGGAGAAAAAGTTGGCACAGAAAGTGGCCCTGAGATTGACATCGCTGTTGATCCACTTGAAGGCACTACGATTTGCGCTCATTATAAACAAGGGGCAATGTCTGTTCTTGCTGCAACAAAAAAAGGTAATTTTTTACATGCACCTGATGTTTATATGGAAAAGATAGCAGTGGGAAAAAATCTCCCAGAGGGTGTAGTCTCACTAAAAAATAGGATTGAGAAGAATCTGGACAATTTAGCCAAGGCAAAAGGATGTAAAGCAAGTGATCTTATAGTAACTGTACTTAAACGTGAAAGACATGATGAATTAATAGCAAAAATTAGGAAGCTAGGAGCAAAAGTGAAATTAATAGATGATGGTGATGTTGCAGCCATAGTTTCGCTAATAAATGGCAATCACGATATGTATATCGGCACAGGAGGAGCTCCAGAAGGAGTGCTTGCAGCAGCAGCGCTAAGCTCAATCGGTGGGCAGATAGAAGGAAGATTAATATTTGACACGGATCAATTAAAAGAAAGAGCAAAAAATTTGAATATCACTGACCCAGAAAAAATCTACACCGTGAAAGACATGGCAAAAAGTGAATCAGTGTTCATTGCAACTGGAGTAACAAATGGAGAGTTTGTGGATGGAGTAAAGTGTGGCCAAGATATTTGTCTGACTAATTCATTAATAATATTGCCTGGTAAAGTAATAAAAATACAAACAAAATCAATATCTTAAACATTTGTCATATGCTGATTATGAAATTTTTATAGAAGGAAGATACTTAATAATTATCTTAAAAAAATGAATTTACATATTAATTTTAGCTTTACAACATTTGGCATTAAGTTATAGTTAAATAGTAATACTAAGAGGTGCTTAATGTTTAGTTCACTAACTAATTTTTTTACTAATACGTCTAAAAAGAAAAGTTCTCAATCTGAAGAAAATAATCATTCTTTCTCTAACAGCACAGAAAGTTTATTAGTCCAATCTACTAAAAAAAATCCTCAACTTGATGATCAAAGTAGAACTGACGCGTCTCCTCAAACAAATCTTCAATTTAGTGAGGATGATGTAAAAAACGTGCTCCAAGACTTCGAAAAATTGGATTTTAAGAACAGTAATGAGTGTTTTAACGAAATAGCAGAAGATTATGAAAGGAGGAAAAAAAGTGACCTTTTTAACTACGTAATATTGAATAAGCGAAAATACATAACAGATATATTAGATCAGAGGCTTGCCCATAAAGATCAAGAAAATTTTAGGAAGAAATTTAGTGAATATCTTCTTAAAATAAATGAGAAAATGAATTATGGGAAAGAATTTCAAAATAAACTTCAATTTTTTGAAGATAGGGTAGAAGAAGTATTATCAGATTTTAGAAAATTGAATTTTGGCCTTAAGGATAATTTGTGTAAAGATGATAAGGATAACGTAAATTATAATAAAGGCTGGCCTGCAGATCCATTTGACAAAATAGCGAATTATTATCGATGGAATAAGAACATTTTCCTTTTTAATTATGTAGTATTAAGTAAGCAAAAAGAAATAATAAGTATATTGAATGAAAAGTCTATTCCTGAAGACAAGCGAAAGAATTTTAAAAAGAGGTTGGGTAGATATCTTCTTCGAATCGAAGAAGGGATGAGTAACGGACAGGAATTTCTCAAAACTGATAGTGCAGTTGCCTTTTTTGATGGATGTTATGTGCCATGCGCATATGCAAAACGTTCTCTTAATCATTATGATCATCTTAATATTAATATTTTTAAGCCTGGGTATAGCTTGGAAATCAGCCGTCTTTTCACTGACAAAATTGAAGAGATGGAAAGAAATAAAAATGAGGTAAAAAGAGCAAAAATATACAGCGATGGTAAACTAATTGTAACGATTGAAAAGAATGATAAGCAACAAAGAAATTACTGTTTTGAAGAAAATGCAATATGCAACATCAAAGTTAGGTGGAGTGCAGAAGATGAGAAAGGTAATTCTGTTAACTGCTTTATTAGTTTAAATGTAAATTCTGGTGAATTTGAGATTGAGAAGGCAACTATTAATGATGAAGATGTTGAGCTAGACGAAATTTTGAAATTAGCTAAGCAAAATAAGGATATGCTTATAGAAGGTGAAGCTTTGTACGAATTTTTAGAAAGAGGTCTGGAGCACGTACTATGTGAGGAGAAGAAGAATGTACAACCACAGAAAAAGAAGTTGTTACAACACCTAGCTCCATTCTCCATGATGTGGAACTAGATGAGGTCAGCGAAGAGAAAGATATAATAAACAGAGGCCGTATTCCCTGGTTTTTTGGTAGTTAGATGTATACTACACATTAAACCTAAAGTGCATTATATCACCATCTTGCACTATATAGTCTCTGCCTTCGAAGCGAATTTTGCCTGCATCTTTACATGCTGATTCGCTTCTGTATTTTACATAATCTGTAAAGCTTATAGTTTCTGCTTTTATAAAGCCTTTCTCAAAATCAGTGTGAATTACACCTGCTGCTTTGTCAGCTGTTGATCCTATCTTTATTGGCCATGCCCGTGCTTCTTTTGGCCCTACAGTAAAAAAAGTTATCATACTTAGCACTTCATACATAATACGTGCTACTCCATCAAGTCCTGATTCTTGCAAGCCAAATTCTGATAAAAAACTCTGTTTTTCTTCTTCGCTATCAAGATTTGCAATATCTGCTTCGAGTTTTGCTGAAATACAATAAAATTTGCTTTTATTTTCCTCTGCCATTTTCTCTACCTTTTTAGATAATTCATTACCAGTTATAACATTTGTATCCTCAACATTGCAGACGTACATAACAGGCTTTGTTGTTAGCAATTGAAGCAACTTCATTTCATCTTCATCAATATGCTCTAAACTTCTTGCAGGCTTGCCAAGTTTTAAAGTAGCTAATACCTCTTGCATTAATTCAAGTTGTCTCTTTAGCTCTTTATCACCTTGCTTTGCTTTTTTTTCAAGTTGTGGAAGCCTTTTTTCTATGCTATCAATATCAGCTAGAATTAATTCCATTTCCACTACTTCAGCATCTGATATTGGATCTACAGTGCTGTGTACGTGACTGATATCGTCATCCGTAAAGCATCTGAGCAGATGAACAATGGCATCAACTTCTCTGATATGACTCAAAAATTTATTTCCTAGTCCTTCACCCTTGCTTGCACCCTTAACCAGGCCTGCAATATCTACAATTTCTAATTGGTTGTAGATTACCTTCTCTGAACTGGCAATTGCGGCAATTTGTTTCAAACGCTGATCTCGTATTGGCACTTTGCCAACATTTGGCTCGATTGTACAGAAAGGATAGTTTGCAGCTTCGGCTGCACTTGACTCTGTAAGTGCATTAAATAAAGTTGATTTTCCTATGTTTGGCAGTCCAACTATGCCACAATTAAAGCTCATATTCACTATACAAAATTATAATTATTGCATAGTTCAAGAATTTCTGCTATACTTAATTAGTTACTTAATAGCTTAAATTAAGGTAAAGATATGACTATACCTAAGGAACAGAAATTAACAACTTATTTTGAGGCTAATGCAAGAAAGTTCAAAACTTCAGAAATAGTTAAGTATAATACTGAAGGTGATGGCAATTGCTTTTTCCATGCAGTGTTTGGTGACAACAGCTCTGGTATATATAAAGCTGAAAGAGCACAAGATATGAGAATGGAATGGCACAAATTTTTAAGTCAATTTACATCTTTAGATGATGTAAGTATGCCAGCTCCTTTAAGAGCTCAGCTAGAAAAGGTTTTTAATATGTTTCTAAACAAGCCAGGGGATCTAACTGGTAAGTCTGATAAAATAGAGAAGTTGGTTGAGCAAACAAACAGGAAAATTAAAAATGTTGAAGATAATGTGAAGAGGTTAGTGAATAAAGCTGTTAGCAAACTTAATATACCGCGTGATCAAGCTATGCTTAATTTAAGAGAATATGCAGAGGCTCTTAATAATCATAGTGAAGATGAGTACGATGACCAATATAACAGTGAATTTATTACACATTCATTCCTTAATAACTCTGAACTCTACCAAGCATATCTAGAAGCAATAAAAGGTCAAAGTTATTTTATTTTCATTGAAGAAGCTAGTATATTAGCTTCTTTAGCTAACATTGAAATTAATGTCCATTGTGAAGTTAGCGGTAGAGAGAAGCAACAAAAGTTTGAACCAAAGCCTGAAATGATAAATGATGATGAAATGAATAAGTTCTTGGGTCGTGATGGTTATAAAATAAATGACGAGTTATGGGGTAGTAAAGAGCGAGAAACAATATATCTTGAAGGAAACCATTACTCTAAAGCTAAAATTGTAACTCAAGAGTTAATAAAACAGCAGCAGAAGCACGAAGACTTTCTATTCGCAAGAGAACTTCAGATAGATGAAATTTTGGAGTATTGTAACCTTTCAAAGGATATCTCTGAGAGAGCAGAGGTTGAGAAGAGGTTTGATGAGTTATTGGCAAAAAATGCTGATGGAAAAATTGGTGATGTTATAGGGCAGTGCATTAATGATGTACAGCAACGTATAAAATGCCTTGAGGAGCCAGTCTTATCAAGAAGGTGCAGTGTGGAAGAAGCACATGTAGAGAAAGCATTTCATCAACAACAGCAAATACTTGCACATTAAATTTTCATGGCCTCATATATTTCTACATGGGGCGTCCTATAAAAATTTTTCAATTTATACTGAACAAATTACAAGAGTGTGGTTATGCTTAATTAATGATTTATTGATACTTTTATTGGTACAATAATTTAATATCTAGAGGGGTAAAATTATGAACTTAAATTAACAATTACTAATAGATTTACATGACATCGAAGTCAATACAATTAAAAAGGAAAAAAAATTTAGATTTTAGAACTGCTTAATACTGACTTACCCAGAAAAGTAGACAGAAAGTTAAGACGTTTTGCTATGAGAATGATGAATCAAAAAGCTCAGGAATGCAATAGTTAATAGTAGAATGTCTACGCTGTTTATTATAAAAAATTTCTATATATTCAAATATTGCGGTTTTAGCTTGTTGTGCAGAGTGTTGTGAAGTATCAATGAGTAACTCTCTCTTAAGTGAACTAAAAAAAGCTCTCTGAAACAGCATTATCATAACAACAACCTTTGTGACTCATACTAGAAGTAATATTTTTTGTACTTAGTAAAAATTGATAATTTTTAGAGGTGTATTGCGATCCTTGATCGCTATGAAATAGTAGATTTTTAGCAGATTTGCGCCTACCAATAGCCATGAATAACGCATCTATAACTAATTGCCTATTTACTGCATTACTCATTTACCAGCCAATCACCATGCGTGAATATAAATCTATTATTGCTGCCAAATATAACCATCCTTCATTAGTTTTTATGTACGTAATATCAGTTACCCATATCTTGTTAGGTTGATCAGCAATGAAATTCTGATTTAATATGTTAGGAGTTATAACTCTATTGTCTATTTGTGGTTTTTTACTTTTAAACTTTCGTCTAAGCTTAGCTTGAATGCCATTTTTCTGCATAACATTTTGCACTGTTTTGATGTTATAATTTTTACCTAAAGCCTTTAATTCAGCGTGAATTTTAGGAGCTCCGTATCTGCATTGTGATGATCGATATACCTTCTGAATATCTTGTATGAGCTCTTCTCTTATTGATTTTTTGTTGTTTTTTTCCTTAGTAATCCATTTATAATAACCACAAGCAGATACGTTCAAAAATCTGCATAATTCCCGTATTTTATAGCAGTTTTCATGTTCTTTTATAAAAGAATATTTTACTCTTTTTGGTTTGCAAAATATCCCAGGGCTTTTTTTAAAATGTCTCTTTCCCTCGTTACTCTTGCCAGCTCTTTCTTTAAATCAAACTTTTCTTTGTCACAATGAGCTACTTTCCCCTTTTCTGGAAACGCATCTACTCCAGACATTCTATCATTGTATGTTTTTACCCATCTGCTTACCGCTAATACCCAAATCTCTTGCTATTTTTGCTGATGATTGACCTGTTTCTTTTACTAGTCTTATAGCTTCAATTTTGAATTCTGCTGTATATTCTTTTCTTTTTGTCATACCACACCTCTTTGAAAAAACGTTTTAACTTTCTGTCTACTTTTTCTGGGTAAGGTCACATTCTTATTGTAATAACCTCTATGAATCACACAACTAAATTATAAGACTGAAAATAATCCAGAGTCAAAATTATTGCTAGGAGTACAAGGATTAATCTCAGAATACGAATGTGCAAAGATAATGGCAAGAAGTCGAAGGGGAAAACTCCATGCAGCAAGGAAAGGGTGTATAAGTGTAATGGGCTTATGGATACCGCTATATAAAGCATGTAGTCAGAGAAGAAGCAAAGTTTGAAGTTGAAGAAGAGGAAGCAAAAGTAGTGCGTAAACTGTTTGAGTGGATAGGTCAGAGCTTAAAAGAAACTACAAGAAGGCATATTACTGCTCCAAAGGGCAGAAGAAATTGGCATTCAGGTACAGTGTGTAGAATGTTGAGGAATCCAGCATACAAAGGACAAGCAGCATTTGGTAAAACGAATCAATAAAAAAAGAAGTGAGAGCAATATGGAAAGTGAGGAAAAAAAGTTATTCCATTTATCAAACTGAGAAAAAGAATTGGATTCATATCGAGATACCAAATATAGTTGAAATTTGATATAGTACAAGAGCAACTATCTGAAAATAGAAAAAGAGCAAGAATGCAACGAAGTGGGAGAAGGTACCTATTACAAGGGCTAATGGTGTGTCAGTGTTGTAAATACATTTATTATGGAATGAGTAATGTTAAAGGAGGAAGAAGTTACTATCGATGCCCTGGAAATCGTTTTGGTGGGAATAGAGTGTGTAACAGCAAATCAATACAAGTTGATATACTAGAAGAAGCAGTATGGGAAGAAGTAAAGATGGTACTCAAAGAACCAGAAGCAATGACTAAGGAATATCAGCTCAGACTCGTGAAACATGAAAGTACAGAGGCAAAGGATGAACTTGAAAAGCGTGCAAATAAAATAGAACAAGGTATAGAAAGATTAGCTTATGTATATGCAAGAGGTCATATAACGAAGGAAAAATATGACTTAGAAGTTGAGAGCATGGCAAAGGAGTTAAAAGGAATTAGAGATCAAAGGGAAGAAATGGTCGATGAAAAGAGGCTACAGAGGGAATTAGATTTTATCACAAGTAGTGTAGAAAGTTTTTCCTCTGAGGTTGAGTTGGAACTTAATCAGGCGGATTGGGAAACTAAACTTGATATAATAAGAAAATTAGTTCAACGCATTGAAGTTGATGATGATAACGTGCATGTAGTGTTTCAGCTGAAAGAACTCGCTCTCGAAAGGCAAAAAAAAAGTGTTCAACATTGTATCGGGAGTCCAGTGTCAAGTGCTGGAATGACACCAGAACGAACTAATGGTAGTAAATTAAAAAAAATATCTCTTATCATTCATGGACTGATTTGCTTTTGTTTTTTACTCTTCACTTTACTTGAATCAAATCCCTTCACTAAAATGCCAGGCATCGAAACAGATGGTCTTGGTTTTAATCCGATATTGCAGGATATAGGCCTTGCTATTCATCCACCGATATTATATTTGGGGTACCTTGGATTTAGCGTTCCTTTTTCGCTCTCTATAGCTGGATTAATTTCAAATACTGAAGGAAATGTTTGGGCTAAAATTGTCAGGCCTTGGGTACTTATTTCTTGGTCGCTGCTCACTTTGGGCATCAGCTTGGGTAGCTGGTGGGCATATCGTGAACTCGGTTGGGGTGGATTTTGGTTCTGGGATCCAGTGGAAAACGTTTCTTTGATGCCTTGGCTAATTGCAGTGGCGCTGACACATTTGTTGCTCGTTGTACGAAATTTCAATACTTTAAGGAATTTCGCTATTTTACTTACGCTTACAACTTTTATATTGAGTGTGACTGGAACATTTCTAGTCCGCTCAGGAATACTTACCTCAGTGCACACGTTTGCAGATGACCCAAGATATGGACTGTATATATTAGCTCTACTTGGTGTAATTACAGTCAGTAGCTTAGTAATATTTGTAGTGTTTACGAGAAAGAATCACACATCTTTCCAGTATTCGATATTGGAATCTGAAAAGAAATCTGCTACTCAAGTGACAGAAGGTAGAAGATTCTTTTCACGCCTTACGATGATGCTGATGAACAATTTATTATTCATCACTGCCTTTTTCATCGTGTTCGTTGGCACTTTATACCCTACAGTGCTTGAGTATTTAACCGGTGAATTAATTTCAGTTGGAGCACCATATTACAATTCTTTATTTAACTCTATTGCACTAGCTATTCTAGTACTCACCATGATAGGGCAATACTGCAGTTGGCAGGGAAATAGTCTATTGCCAATATTCCGTGAATATAGATTTTCATTTTGTAGTGCTGCAGCTATTTTGCCGTTTATCTTTCACATGGAGCTAATGATTGTGCTATCAATTACCATCTCCATAGCATTATTAATCTTTGTTTTAGAAGCATATAGTAAAAGAATTTGTTTATTTAAGGTAGCATTTGGTGAATCAATTTTATTAGCAAGAAGAGTTTCTAAGTCCTACTATGGAATGATGCTTGCTCATGCTGGAGTGGCAATTCTAGTGCTTGGTATATCTTATTCCGTTGGTTGGCAGGAGAAAAAAGAAAACTACTTGGGAATAGGAGACAGCATAACAGTCAATAAATTTAAAGTTACTTTACGAAATATTGAGCTAATAAAAGAAAAAAATTTCCATGCAGTGAGGGGTACAATGGATATCAGGAATTTGCTGAATAATAAGATATTAGGTGAAGTAACTCCTGAATATAGATTTTACCTTGCGGAAGGTCAGAAAAATGTTGAAAGCAGTATCTACCACAATTTATTTTCTGATATTTATGTTGTAATTGGAGAGATTGATAAGAGTAAGAGTAAAATCGCAGCTAAAGTGCACTATAAACCTGGAATGTCTATAATCTGGCTAGGATCCTTTCTTATCGCTTTTGGCTCGCTCCTTGCTGCTTTGCCTTCTACCAAAAAAGTAGTTCCTTCAGTATCATAAAGTGTGTGATTCATAGAGGTTATTACAATAAGAATGTAAGGTCAAATAGAAATTTGGATTTGCAGTAGTGTATAGACCTTATTACAATTGCAAAGGATAAATTAGTTAATCTAGGGTTAAACTACGTCTGAGTTGGATAAAACTATACAAAAAGTTGGGTCATGCAGGAAAGAGCATTATGGTATTTCACGTTTTACCTTACGTAAATGGTACAAACGTTATGAAGAGTTAGGTGAAAAAGGATTAGTAGATCTCAGTAGTAAGCCTAAAACTTCACCTTTGCAAAAGATCAATGAATCAAGCTTATTCTTCATCTAAGACAAACTAGAAAGCTAGGGGCAAGAAACCGAGTTAAGACGTCTATATGATTTATCATTGTCATTGGCTACTATACACAAAATTTTCAAAAAACATAGTGTAAGTCTTCTGCATGTTAAACGTCATTATCGCAAACAGGTCAAGCGTTATAACTGTAAAGTACCTGGAGAGCGTGTGCAGATGGATGTGTGCAAAATATCGTCAGGGCTTTATCAATATACTGCTATAGATACGTTATAAAATTGTTGCATTATATTCAAGACGTACTTCAAAAAACACTTTAGATTTCCTAAAACAACTAAGAGAAAGAATACCTTTCCATTGCCAAAGGATTCAAACTGATAGAGGGCAAGAATTTTTTGCTTATGAGGTGCAAGAATGTTTGAAGGAATGGAAAATTAAATTTCGTCCTATTAAGCCGTTTTCCCCACACTTAAATGGTAAAGTGGAAAGAGCACAGCGTACAGACTTAGATGAGTTTTACAGCAGTGTTACCATCAAGAGCTCTGAATTGCAAATTAAACTTAGGGATTGGGAAGAGTATTATAATAAACACCGCCCTCATAGCGCTCTTCAAGGAAAAACTCCTTGGGAAAAATATAAGGAACTGGAAAATACGATTCCTTGCTTAAGTGAAAAACTATATCTTATCAAAAGAGTCGTTTGTCATGCAAAATTATAAACACAATCAGAAACTACAATCACTTCAAAAATCCAAATCTCTTAACAAGCCAACTAGTTCAGACTCAATCTGACAAGTCAATTGTAATAACCTCTATGAATTACACACTTTATGACCTCAACAGTTGCACCAATAGTATCTTTTATTTGAGTTGCAAAATTTTCTCCAGTGTAGCCAGCATCAACTAGTATATTCTTAACTTCAGAGAGATTTCCTTTAGCATTTGCAACCATTTTTACAGCACTGCTACGGTCAGTTACTTCTGCCGTTGTTACATGGATTGCATGTGGCAAACCTTGTGTATCTACTGCAATATGACTCCTGAAATTCTTTTACCAGAATCATAACCCTTTTCTTCAGCAGTATCTGTGTTTTTAACACTTTGAGCATCGATTATACAGAAACTGTTTCCGACCATTGCCTTGTCGCAACTAATTTTTTTTTAAGACTAGTTGCAGCAAACTTGATTCTTCTCCATTTTTTTATTCCAGGTTTGAAAATAGTAGTATATGTTTTCCCACTTTGGAAAATCCTTTGGCAACATTCTCCATTGGCAGCCACTTTTAAGGACGTATAGCACTCCACAAAACACATCGTATAAGTCAAGTTTTCTTGGCCTTGTTTTCTTTCTGCTTCTTTCCAGTATTGGTCTGATTTTTTCAAATTGCTTTCTACTTATATCACTTGGATAACTTTTTTGCATATATATACCACACTCTTAATCTATACCTACTTTACCTCTTCTTCTAGAGATTTTAAACAGGTTCTAAGAAGAAATAGAAGCTGTCTTAAACCTCAAGTCATCACTTTGTTACTACAGCACATTATCAATGTTTTGGTATAGAGTAAATAGATAATGTCTTTTTTCATTTAGTAAATCTCTTAATATTTCTAATTAAAAGAGCCGTTAATTGTTTTTGTATTTTATAGCTAAGGAAAGGATATTATTTTTTTGGAATCTATTTACTAATATATTAATAAATATCTTGATTAAATAATTATAATAGTGTATTATTTAGCTATAAACAATTAATGGGTAATTATAATGGATTTAAAACACTTACGACGAGAAGGGTTAGATAACAGATCGTTAGAATTAAAACAAAAGTTAAAACAAGATGTGTGTAAACCAATACTTGGAGTTGGATTATCAGTAGCTGCAACAGTGTTGTTTAACGAAATAAGTAAGGAATTTGGAGAATCATCTGTACCTAGTTTCATAATTGGAGCTGGAGTTGGTGCGTTATCAATGGCTTATGCAAGAAGAGCATCTTCTCATGTTTCTACAAATGTGGAAAATGTTGCCACTGAACAACCAAATATTCTAGGACCGAATACTATTCATGCTTCCACAAATGTGCAAAATGTTGTCATTCAACAACTAAATATTCTAGGATCGTGTACTATTCATACTTCCACAAATGTGCAAAATGTTGTCATTCAACAACTAAATATTCTAGGATCGGATACTATTCGTGCTTCCACAAATATGCAAAACGTTGCCATTTAACAACCAAATGTTCAAGTATGGGATACTATACTTGCTGCCTAATTTTTAGAGTCATCAAAATAGCTGACACTCAGCTTTTTGATGACCCTCTTTTAAAATAATTGATATTTTACAGTGTTTTTGGTAAAATAATAGCTTAAGGCTTAGAATAAAAGTTTATGAGTGAAGCAAAAGGTCCAAATATTGCAGAATGGCAGGCACAGCAGCAACATCAGGAAGCCGCTAGTGAGAAAAGTGGTTTCGGTCTTGGTCATAGCGACTCTGTTGCAACAATTGTGGATGGAATGAAGTGGATGTTCAACTTTCATGAAGGAGCAATTGCTGCTTATAATAATGTGTTCGAAGGTTTGGTCAGTGGTAGCAGTCTAGTAACGTTATTTGGAAAATCAGGTAATATGTTTGGCATAAAATTTCTTGAAAGTCTTGCAGAATATTTTTCAGGTGGTGGTGGAGAAGATATGCCATCAGAAGGAATGGATATGGATCATGGTGATGGAGGGCCTCATCCAGATGATTATCCCCATGCTAGCAATGAAATGGCTCAAAGTGCTGATGGTTTGCATGATATGCATGATGCAGGTGATCATCATGGCCAATCTTTTTCACCTGGTCCTTCACCATCTGTTGGTGATGATCATGAGCTTGGTTACTAAATAACTAAGAAGATTTTATTTTAATTAGTGAAAAAAGTTTCAGTTTTAGGATCAACAGGAAGCATTGGAAAAAAGGCTGTAGATTTGCTCTCAAAGAGAAAGGAAGAATATCAGGTGGAAGCACTAAGTGCCAATTCTAACTTTGCTCTGTTAGCACAACAGGCAAATCTACTTAATGCAAAATATGCTGCCATTTCTGATGAAAGGTTCTACAAAGATTTAAAAGAAGATCTACTTGGTACAAACGTCAAAGTAGAAGTTGGTGCTCCAGGTCTAGCAAATGTTGCTTCTCTACCTGTTGATCTCTCAGTTATTGCAATAGTTGGCATCGCAGGCCTTGAGCCAGTTATAAAGGTTATAGAAAGCGGTACTAAAGTTATTGCCTTAGCAAATAAAGAAAGCATTGTTTGTGGTGGCAAGTTACTGCTTGAAAAAGCTAAAGAAAGGAGCGTACAAATAATTCCCATCGACTCTGAACACAACGCAATTTTTCAAGTTTTGCAAAATGATGATAAATGTGTAGAAAAGATTATACTCACTGCCTCTGGTGGACCATTTTTAAATTATAGCCTTGAACAATTAAAAGATATTACAGTAGATCAGGCACTAAGTCACCCTACTTGGAAAATGGGAAAGAAAATCTCAGTTGATAGTGCAACAATGATGAATAAAGCACTAGAAATAATAGAAGCACATCATTTGTTTAATATTAGTCCAAATAGAATTGAAGCAGTAGTGCACCCTGAATCGATAGTACATGGAATTGTCGTTTATCACGATGGATTCAGCTTTGCTGTGCTTGCAGAAACTGATATGGAAATTCCCATTGCATATGCTTTGTCTTGGCCAGAAAGATCAACTTTGAACTACAAGTTAGACTTAACAAAACAAAAAAAATTGACTTTTCAAGAACCAGACCACAAATGTTTTTCTTCACTAAAGCTAAGCATAGAAGTGTTAAATTCTTCTTCTCCACATACAAATAGTATTGTTTTGAACGCTGCAAATGAGATAGCTGTTAATGAATTCTTGAAATCACGAATCGGCTTTTTAGAAGTAGTAGAGGTAGTAAAATCAACAATAGAAAATTTTGACAAGTACTCTGATATTAACTCACTATCCGACATAACAAGTATCGATTTTGAAAGCCGTATTCTTGCCAATGAAATCATAAAAAGTAAAGGTATCTGTTCAGCAGAGTGATAAAATAAGGTAGACGAGAAAAGACAACTAAATGGTCAAGTAGCCCCATTTCATACTCCGGAGAGTAGACCAGCGGAACTTCCCCACCAGTCTCTCGCAGAACTGTACGGAAACCTCTCGGTTTATACAGCTCCCATTATTTAGCCCTTTGATCCTAACCCAAGTGTCCAATGATAGAAAATATTTGGAGACCTCTTTCTCACTTTTCCTAGAAATTGCTTTGCTAGTCTTCCATGATCTCGAAGTTTCTTATATTTGGTTCTGACCCATCTTATGAGGTATCTCTCTATATTTCTGAGAGATGTATACATCTCCGTTTGGTAAAACCTGCCATAATACTGACACCAGCCTCTGACTATTGGATTTACTTCCTTTGATATTTCCTCCAACTTCTTTCCTGTAAATCTATGTATTTTCCATGACCTTATGGTTTGAGTGATCTTTTTCTTGGCCTTATTGCTAATTGCAGGTAGAAATCCAACAAAATATTCTCCTATTTTGCTCTTTGCTCCTCTAGCTCTAAAGGTATAGCCCAAGAAATCAAAGTTTTGTGTAGGAAACTCATCTCTCCTATTACCATCCTTACAGTACACTATCTGTGTCTTTTCGGGATGTAACCTCAATTTACACTTAGCCAATCTTTCTTCGATCATTACTTTCATAAATTCTGCCTGTCTCTTAGTTCTGCAGTGCACTATCGCATCATCCACATACCTCTCAAATGGTACTGTCGGGTAGTTCTTTTTCATCCATATATCAAACACATGATGCATGAATATATTAGAGATGATTGGGCTAACTGAACCTCCTTGCGGAACTCCCTTATTCCTCACTTCCCTAGTGCCATCTGCTTGTTGAATAGGGGCTTTCATCCACCTCTCAACATACAGTATGACCCATTTGCAGTTTGTATATTTCTTGATAGCTTGCAAAACTAATTCGTGATCCAGATTGTCGAAAAATCCAGATATATCAAGATCTATCGTCCAATCGTACCTCCAGCATCTCTTGCGTGCTGTATTTACCGCATCCAGTGCAGATTTATTCGGTCTATAACCATATGAATCCTCGTGGAATTTTGGCTCTACTAGCGGCTCAAGATACATAGAAGCTGCCGTTTGCCCTATCCTGTCGAATACTGAAGGAACACCTAAAATTCTTTGTCCTTCTCCCGTATCCTTCGGTATTGCTACAGCTTTTACTGGCTCTGGAAAATAACTTCCGGATGACATCCGATTCCATAGTTTGTATAGATTATCTTTTAGATTTTCCTCAAACTTTGTTATCGAAACCTCATCTACACCTGCAGCACCTTTATTTTTCGATACTTGTTTATAAGCTCTCCAAATAAGTTGTTTCGGTATATCAAAAGACTTTGTTTTATTCATTAATTCCTCCCATTACGGTTGACAAAATAATTAAAACTAAATAACTCAGCTCCTTCGCTCCATTTCCATTACAGAAACTTCTTCACTACTATGAGCTAATCCGCCCCTGTTTTTCGCATCGGTACTCTCATCCTCAGAGATCGGCTCTTTGGACTTCTTCCTTATCATCGAAACGACAGGTTCCCGCAGTTCCACACAATAGCCTAAAATAGGTTCACGCCACCTCTATGCCGGACGCCACCTATCCAGTAAACAAGTTCCTGATAGGTTTATCCCAAGAGATTCAGGAGCCCATGGTTTTGACGTCGTCTTTGGAATTTCGACACTTCATCAGTGGTTCATTTTCATTCGCCTCTCTATTTTACACATGATGCATAATTGCACCTTTTCCATAACGCTCACTACCATAGCTCTTTACCACAGCAGCTTATGGCTGTTTGAAGCCTGCTCTTGCAAACCGACTCCGAGGGACCCTCCCTCATCTATTGCATAGCTTCAACACTTCCCGTGTCTCTACAGCGCACTGTCATCTCAGTACCTTGCCTTTTTGTCATCCTAGTAGCTGACAACGTGATCCAGATTTTCATAATGTCATCCTAGTAGCTGGCACTGGGATTAAGAAAAGCAGCTAGTTTCAGCTACTCGAATGACAAGACTAGAAAGAAATGGGTGTCATCCCAGTGCTTGACACTGGGATCTAGAAAAATTTACAAAGCTTATGCTAAATTCAATGAGATTAAATGAAAATCAGCATCAAGTGCTGGAATGACACCTTACCTGAACAGATAAATCACTTAGCATGTTCGAAATCAACCTGAGAGAAATTTACATCGTTAAGAACTGTATTTGCTCTATACAGACAACCACACCCTATTGCAAAAAAAAAGCAACGAAGTTACAGCAAGTGGAACTGGGTTATAAATTGCGAAACATAGACCAGCAGCAAGTACTCCAGATAACAAAAAAGCACAAGCATAATTAGTTTGTTTCCTTTTTTGAGCGACTGCTTCTATCTTTATGAACTCTGGTTCTATTATTTCCTTAACATGTTCTGCAATACAATCTTTTGGATTTTTGTTTTCATAGTTTTTAATATTAGTTTTGATCTTTGGATGTGTAAGTAATATTTTTACCATGTCTACATTTCCCAACATGCAAGCAATGTGTAGAGCTGTATTTTTTTCCTTCTTGCCGGTCTTAATTGTCTCCTCTGCACGAGCATAATTTTGAGGTATAAATCCTTCATTAACAGGTTGTGAATTGTCAAGGTATATGCAGCGAAGATATGGACTCCTATCTAATACTTCTCTCCCCTCAAATTCGTAAACTGGATAACCATCATGTTCCTTTGGTCTTCTCTCAATAACAGCTTGCTTGCTTTTAATATTTACATCAATTTTTTTATGCTCTACAAGCAACTTAGCCATAAGCTCTAAAGATTGCTGTCCTTCGTTAGTAATAGCAACAAAAGCTGAAGCAATGCACATCAAAGGTGTCATTCCATCTTCAAAAGCATTAACATTTGCTCCTTCTTTCAATGCTTGTTGAAAATGATTCCAAGCTTCCTCAGGTGTTATTCTTTCACCACTAGCATTTTGAAATTCAATAGCTTTAAACAACTTTTTTGTTGCTTCACTTGTACTAAACATTTTAAACACCTATCACAACAAACTTGATAAAATTATACATAGAAAAAATTAAAATATCAACTATTAAGCTAATGATCCAGAATATACTCCTTCGTTAAAGGAAACTGAGCATTTTCAAAGATTTCTTGAGTACTTCCGAATTCAACAATCTTGCCATTGCAAAAGAAAACTATGCTGTCAGATAATTTTTTAGCTTGCTTCATCGAATGAGTTACCATAATTATGGTGAACCTCAATTTCAATTCTTGTATAAGATTTTCGATTGCATTGGTTGCCATTGGATCAAGAGCAGAACATGGTTCATCCATTAATAAAATAGTTGGCTTTACTGAAATTGCACGAGCAATGCATAATCTTTGTTGCTGGCCACCAGATAAATTTAGTGCACTATCTTGCAATCTATCTTTCAACTCTTCCCATAAACCAACCTTAGTTAAACTACTCTCTACTATTTCATCTAATTTTTGCTTATTTTTCACCATGCCATGCAATTTAGGCCCATAAGCAACATTATCATATATTGATTTTGGAAAAGGATTGGGTTTTTGAAATACCATACCAACTTTTGCTCTGAGCAATACAACATCCATATCACGTGAATATATATTACCCAGCCCATCGATTACCAGTTCACCAGTCGCTCTACATCCAGGTACGTAATCATTCATACGATTAAAACAACGCAAAAATGTTGATTTACCGCACCCAGAAGGTCCGATAAAAGTTGTGACTTTCTTTTTGCAAATATTCAAATTTATATCGAATAAAACTTGTTTAGAGCCATACCAAAGATTTAAATTTTTAACGAAAGCGTATTTATCGTTCATACTAAATCCTGCATTGAATAAAGTCCTGGTATTTCCTGTTTATTCTCGCACAACCATATTGCTGCTTGAACCGCCCCTCTAGCAAACGTTGTGCGATCAATTGCTTTGTGATTTAATTCTACTCGTTCATCGGAATTGACAAACATGACACTGTGATCTCCTATTACTCCACCTCCACGAGATACTGCAAAGCCTATTCCTCCTTTCCCTCTTATATTTGAATTATTATGTGAATATTGATTGAGCTCAAAATCCACTTTTGCAGCGTTAGCAACTGCTTTACCAAACTCTATAGCTGTTCCAGATGGTGAATCCTTTTTTAAATTGTGATGCATTTCCCAAATTTCAACGTCATACTCATTACCTAAAAGCTTGGCAGCTTCTTTTACCAATTTCAGCAACACATTAACTCCTATACTCATATTTGCTGACCATAATATTGGAACTTTAGCAGCATATTCTTTTAAATTTAGATCTTCTATTCCAGTTGTGCCACTAACTAGCGGTTTTTTAAATTTCACGGCCGCCTTAAGGCAGTCTAGCATACATTCTTTAGTTGTAAAATCTATTACAACATCGGACGATTCAAATACCTCACTAATAGAACTTGCAACTTTGATTCCTAAATTGCAATTATGGCCTACAATAAGCCCAATATCTAATCCTATATACTCACTGCTCAAGCGAGCAACAGCACCTGCTATTTCCACTTTGGTGTTCGTAATTAATTCATTGAGTATTTTCTTACCCATTCTGCCTAAGCAGCCTATTACTCCAACTTTGATTTTCATAAAGCTTTTTCCACTATGTTAGGCTTTTTTTGAAGCTTTGTCATCTTTATAAGCTTAGCATATTTAGCCTTACACTGATAAAACTATAGCTATACATCGATGAATCTATTGAAAATTGATACGAGGAAGATACAAATTGTAATTAGTCAATTATGGAGAAAACTTATAAAGAAAAAAAGAGCACCAAAGGAGGTGCTCTTTTGTGAAGGGTTTGTTTTAATAATAACCGTTTCCTACTTTGCTCGATTAGAGATATAATCTATTTGTGCTTCTGGTTCTCCAGTTACTGAGCGAGGTTGATTACAAAAGTCCTCTGGTGCATCATGATAATCACTATCTAATTCCTCTTCTGCATCATGGAACTCCTCTTGTTCATTATCCTCATTATCAACCTCTTGCTGTATTATCTTGTTACTAGCATCAGTATTATGCTCATCTTTTTCTTTATGTGCATTAACTAATAGAGATTTATTATAGTTAGCCAGACTAGTAGTTTCTGAGCTTGGTACGCCACGCGCTTTAAAACTTTCAATAGAATCTATTACAACAAATGTTGAACCTTTCTTGAAGTATAAGGACTGTTTCATTTGCGTTACCTGACAAAGTTCGCGTTTATCTTTTTGTAGCATATTAATAATTAGAGATACGGAACCATCATCGTTATCTCTCTTACTAAAATTAATGTTAAAATCATGTTCATTGCAGTGTATTTTCATACGATATTTACCGTTGTTTCTTGGATGCTTATAATCCTCTAGATTTTGTTGAATATCATCTGCAAGACGTAGTTCTAAGTTTCCGTTAAAAATGTTGATAGTAGAAGATTCTCTTGTTACTGCCAATGATGTTAGTCGATCAACAGGTGTATTGTTAATCGGTTGTTGTGCCGTAGTAGTGGGTGTTTCAACTCCAAACGGCTGATTAGATATACTATCTACTTTAACATTTGTTACACCATTCTCCAATCCTAACATTTTTTTCACATTCTCAATATTGTCTTGAACTAATATTTTATCGCTATCGATATACTTCCCATCTTTGTTCTTCTCTATTATCGATTCTACAATTAAATGTTTAGCAAACTCAGAAGAATTAACACTCCTACCAGTAATGCAATATTCTCTTTTATTATACTTTAGATATACAAGAAACTTAGGATGATATGCGTCCTTGGTTAAACTACCTTTATAATCCTTAATGTTTATACACTCTTCCAAATTTAACCAAAAGTTATTCCCTTCAAATTCAAGCTCACCTAATACTGATGTTTTTTTTGTTTTTAATGGCTTGTAATTTATCTTATCCACTTTAACGAACTCTTTGTTTTGACCTAAGCCCAATACACCTATCATTTCTAATGGATTACTTAATACAGAACCTTCATCACTTTGTTTCTTTACTGTAGTTATTGACACAGACTTCCTCTCACCACCTATATTTTTCTGTGAGCGATAAGGACCAGTAATATGAAAATCTCCACTGTCACATCTTACAAATGCATGAAATTCATCATATTGATATGGATTCTTATGTTTCTCTTCAAGGATTTTATAATTTTTATTTATCATAGTTAATAGTAGTTCACCATCGATAACTTCAAGACAAACTTTGGGTCTATCTATCTGCTTTGGCAGTATTAGTTGATTACCATCTAGAGTTTTTGGCAACGTATTATTTTTATTTACATTCTCATCTGAAGGTCTCTTTGGTGATATATTTTCTTGAGCAGTATTTGCTTTACTGCTAAATAACCAATTCCAACCTGATGCAATTTTTCTTGCAATCCATGAAATTCCTGTACGATCAGCAATCGACTGAAAAAAGTTTTTTATTTTTTTTAACATATTTTACTCCTTAAGTTAATAATTTAATTATTTTATATAAAATTTAATTTGTCAATTTTCCCTGTGGAGAAAACTTATAAAGAAAAAAAGAGTACCAAAGGAGGTGCTCTTTTGTGAAGAAAAGATACTCTTTAGAGAGGTGGCATAATAAGTTTTGACTTCATAAGTTGTTCTTTAGATGGATTATTTATGAACTTACTAGGTTCTTCTGAGCTTAGTACCTTGCTATCACTTGCAGGCACTTTAGATGTAGAACTTGCAAATTCAGGTTTCTTAGTTAGAGTTACAATATTCCTACCATTTAAACCCAATATCCTTTTCATGCCGTCTAACTCGTTAGACGAAGCTTTTTTTTCCTGTACTGAGGTTACTAAAAAGGTAGAAAAATTACGTTGAGAAGCAATGCAATTTTCATAAGTGATTTTTGGTCCAGTGAATCCAATATTTCTACAATCCATAGATTCTCCTATATCCTTGGTCCTTATATGGATTACTAACCGCTCACTCTTATCTTCTTCAATAGCACAAGAAAAATTGGCTTCACCATTTATTAGTTTCATTACCACATCTTTTCTCGTTAGAATCTTTTTATCCGATTGACCAGACCACAAGTTCTTAATGCTGTCCCAGCCTGATAAAATTTTTCCTGCAGTCGACTGAAAAAAGTTTTTTATTTTTTCTAACATATTTTACTCCTTAAATTAATAATAATTTAATTATTATATAAAAAGTATAATATTTCAACTATTTCATAAAAATTTTAGTACTTGCTCGCAATTTTCAACAATTTAATAGCACTGGTGTTTACAACTTCCCCACCGACACGCTTAGTGACAAAAAATCTAACATAAGGTTTGTTTGTATAAGGGTCTCTCAATATTCTCATTCCTCTGTTATCTACGATCTTATAAGCTTGTTTGAAATCCGCTACTGCAATCATTGTAGGTAGCATATCAGCAGATTGATATACCGGTATTCCCATCAAAGTATCTGGAGTTTCAAGCGATAAACTCGGCTGCCAAAGATACTGACCTGTTTCAGATTTTAGTAGCCTCACGTCCTTTAACGTACTCCTGTTCATCAAAAATGATGCATTTTTAGAGTAATGTTCATTTAGAGAGTAGTACAATATCATTATGGCGTCGCTGTCTAGCTTATCAGCTTTAATTTGCTCTATCTTATTATGACCATTTCCATTTTCGTAAGTTAAAATTCCTTTAGGTTGAAAAGTGCCATCACCTTTAATAAAGGCTTCATTCTCCTTCTTACTGAAAGTTTCGGCAACCTTTTCTACAAGCCAATTTTCAACATTGACAAATGCATCATCGAGCAATTTTTGTGATATTTGCGGCTGAGCATAGAGCTCGTAAGTTGTGATGGAAATCTTTTGAATTTTAGGTGTACTTGTGTCTTTTGCAAAATCATACTTGGATTTATAGCCACCATCTTCATCTTCTACTGTTTCACCACTCCAACCTGCACCAGCACGGTCACAATCTTCTATAATATAATCCAGCGTTTCAGTAGAGATTCTTTGATTGGAACATATTTGCCGCATTGGAGATGAATCAGCTATACGCTTGTTTATCCGTTTTCCAATGTGAGGAGTAACTAAATACCCTCCAATATCATTGTCATCTCCACTTAGGGTTTTGTGTGATAACCTACTTTCCATTCCTTTGCGAATATAATCAGAAAAATATTTATCACCTGTATTAAAATCTGTGCTCATCTCTGGGCGTTGAGCTGAAGTTTCAATAAAATCTAAGCGCTCTTTGCAATTATCAATATTACTATTTATCTTGCATAGCTGCTCAGGTCCTTTGCTTTCGATTTCTTTTAGTTTGCGATCATTTATTAATTTCAATTGCTCCCATGATGAAGCGAGTTCATTAACACGGTGAGCGATATCAGTAAGTGACATAATAGCCTCCTTTAAAAATAAAATTAGAATAGTATTGTAGTTTGAAGGTAATCTTTATCAGTAATCTCAGTACCTTTTTGTTGTCATGCAAACTGCATTCAGAAAAAAGACCGGTGAATGGCAGCTTAGTATAACTCAAACGCTTGTTTACAACCAGTGCTGGGAGGCGCCCTCATGGTAAACAACGTTCATACAACTGTATACATATAATGCTCGTGCCTGCCATTCACCGGTCTTTTTTCTGGATTCTAGCATTGGCTTCATGGTAGATACAAATGAACGCAAGCTACTTGGTAACAAGAGAAAGATGATACTGATTACTTATTGAAGTAAAAAAAAGTAGTGTAGTGTTACACCACGCTAAGTATTATACTTAATTTGTCAGCACTATACAGCATCCATTTTTTTGTGTCAAGCACTTTTTTTTCACTGAATAGGAGAATGTGCAAATAAAGTACGTAGCCGTATAAAGCTGGGATCCATTTTTCTATCATCACCAGAAACGTTGATTACTTTTATACCTGTAAATTTAACTGGATCCCAGTGTCAGGGCACTGGGATGACAGAAGAAAAAGGCCTGTATCGGCTACTTCGATGACACTCACAGCCCTGTCATTCCAGCGCGTGACGCTGGAATCCAGAAAAAAAAGAAAAATGGTCAAGCACTGACCCATTTAGTTATCTTTTCTCGTCTACCTTGTTTTGCCACCCTGCTGAACGGATACATACCGTTTGTTGCTTTTATTCTATGGTACCTTATCTGCCCTGCTTCAATCAGTAAGGGATTTCAATATTAACTCTGCACTACTTGCGGGATTGCTACTCTCTGTAATTGGTCTGCCAATTACGATATAATCAGCTCCTGAATTTATTGCTTCTTTTGGTGTTACTGTCCTTTTTTGATCATCATGACCTCGATTCATACGGATTCCTGGAGTAATAATTTTAAAGTCTTTACCACATTCTTGGCGCACTTCTTGAGCTTCTAGTGCAGAGCAAACTATTCCATGTAGACCAATCTTTTTTGCAAGCTTTGCCAGCAAAATTACCTGTGATTTTGTTTCTCTTGCTACTCCAAGCTCACTTAGATCTTTATTACTCATGCTAGTTAATACTGTTACTCCAATTAGCTTTATTTTAGTGCCTTGCACTATACTTAGCGCTTCTTGAAGCATTTTTGTTCCACCACTGATATGCAATGTTAGCATTTCAACATCTAGAATCTTGATTGCTTCAATCGTTCTAGCGACAGTGTTTGGAATATCATGCAATTTCAGATCTAAAAAAATTGGTATATTGCATTTTGCAACTTCTCTCACTTCAGAAGGGCCATGTGCAGCAAAAAATTCTAACCCAAGCTTTACCATGCCAACCTTATCACGCAGAGCATTAGCTAAAGATATAGCTTTATTCAAATCTTGTGTATCCAGTGCGCATATTATTGGGTTCATTATCTTGTATAATTTTTTTTATAATAAGAGTAATTGTTGCATTTTACAATCCATATTCAGGGATTGGTACACTTGCAATGCTTTGTACAGACACTGAACCCGATAATCTGGTCGGAGTGGGTGAACGACTGGCATATCCAAGATCTTCCTGTAAAGAATCAGACGTTTCCTCCGATGTTTTGGAACCGTTAACTGGAGTGAATTGTGCAAGTTCCCCTAATATAAATTTTATTTTCTGAGTCTCCCCTAATATTATTTTTGTGCTATAATCTTTAATTGCTCTATTTTCTCTTATTGATTCTTCTACCTTTTCTATCACATATTGAAGTTGTTTTATTTGACTGTCTCGCTCTAAAAGTAAATTTCTTAAATTTTTCACTTCGTTATTACAATCTTGTCTTATTTTGTCTAACTCAAAAGATTGATTTTTAATTAAACCATCTGCTTTATCTAGCTCTTCAAATTTCCTTTTTAACTCTTGAGATAAGTTTTTATTTTTCTGATCAATTTCTTTAAATTTACAATGTAATTCATCTAATGCCACACAAAGTTCTTCTTGCCTTTTATATAATTCTTCTTTTTGTGTATATAGCATATGTTTCTCTTTACGTAATTTATCTATTTCCTTAGATAACTCCTCGTTTTCTTTGAATAATTTTTCTATTTCCTTATTCAATTCTTCATGTTTATTATTGTCTATTTTTCTTTTCAATTCCATTATGTGTTTTTCCCTCTCAGTTAGAGTAGCTTCTTTTTCCTGTAACTGTTTACACAAATATGAGATTTTATGGAGTAGTTCTTTTTCTTGTGCAGCAAGCTCATCTTTCTCCTTCGTTACTTTTTCTAATTCGTCTGTTATTCCAATTATATGGATCATTTTTGCTTCTAATTTCTCCTCCAAAGATTTTTTTTCTTTAAGAAAAGATTTCCTCTCAGCTTCTATTTTTTGACCAAATTTTCTTCCTTCCTCGTATAAATTGTGCTTTTCTTGAGTCAACTCAAGCTCTTTGTGAGCAAATTTCTTTCCCACTTTACTAGTGTCAATAATTATTTTATACAAAATCATAAGAGCCAAAGCAGATAATACAGCTAAAGCGAGAATTAAAGAACTAGGTACATTAATAAGCGCTAAAGATGTAAGTAATGTAAGAGTAGCCAGAGAACTAGCTATAAAATAAAATGTATTATATTTATTAAGTAAATTGCTCATCACCCATATACAAAACTTCAGCAGTCTTGTATATATTGATTAAAATTATCTTACCCGTAGAGGAGAACACTTATCACAATTGTACCAGTGATAAACTTTAGTTGATATGCTAACTAAACTCAAAATACAAGGTGGCATCAGACGAGAGTAGAACATCTACTAGAATATCCAAAATCTTCTGAATATGAAGCTTCATCCAGCTCTTTATTTGGTAGTGCTGATAAGTCTCCATTACTTATATCTGAAGGAGCAAGGCTATCATTAGTTTGTACAGATATTTCTTCAATTACTCCTTTTATTTCTTGATCACTGACTCCAACATTCTTGATTAATTCCTCCAATCTATTCAAAATCTCTAATACAGTTTCCTGCGATATAATCACTTTATCTCCTTCTCTTACATTCTCTTTGAACAAATATATCATGTTTTTTGCCAAATCTTGTGCTAAGCTCACACGATTCTGATGAACTAATGAAAATTGATCATTCAAATCTGAAATTTCTTCTTTTATAGAATGCTTCTCAAATAGTAACTCTTGGTACTTTTCATGTTGAATTTGACTTTCTTCCTTCAGATTGATGTTATAATTTTCTAACTCTTCACTGTTTTTTCTTTCTTTATTAAGAATCTTTTCTAACTCTTTAATCTTACTGAAATATTTAGTTTCTTTCTCTGCCGATTGCGTACTTAGTTCTTCTAAATCTACAGTTAGTTTAATCGCTTCTTGAGTTTTTTCATTTAACTTTTCTTCTAATCGTCTTTTTTCTTCTTCTAAATCCCATGATTTAAGTCCTAGATCAGAAGCTTTAGACCTTTCTTTTTCCAACTGCGCTTCTAACTCTGCTATTTTTTTCTCTTTCGCTGCTAAACATGTCATCAATTCTGTTACTTTTTTAGATTCTAATTCATGTGATTGATTTGCTAATCTCTGGATTTCACTATATTTATCACCTAAATCTTTTTTAGTATCATTCAATTCTTGTTCTAACCTTTTATCTTCATTTATTGATTCAGCCAGTCCGTACTCTGATTTCCTTATTTGATCATTTAGTCTTTTTACTCTGACATCTCGACCTTCAGCATATTCTTCCAAATTTTGCTTTTCTTTACTTAACTGTTGTATCTTTTCTTGCATTTCCCTTAACTTCTTATCTAACTTTTCCTTCTCTATTCTTTTCTCCTCAAATTCACTCTCTACCGAATCACTTAGCTGCCCGAATTTTTGTGTTATTTCAGCTAAAACCTCATTTAATTGCCTTACCTTTCCATTTAACTCCTCTATCTCTCTCACTTTCTGCTGCAATTGTTCTGACATAGTTTCTTTATCTTCAGTCAATCTTGTATTTTCTTTTTCCAATTTATTAATTCTTTCGTTTAAGCTTTCATCTACAACTTGTGCACTTTTGTCTTGCATTTTAGTACTGCCTATTTGAGCTTCTTTGCTGCCACGCTCAATTTCTTGAGTTGTTTTAATGTTAATATTTCTATTACCATTTTCTATCACAATCTCAGATGATTTATGATTGCCTTTCTCCTTATTTCTAAATTTTATTTGATACAAGAATAAGTTACCTATTTTTACATCTTTATTTGCTTTCAATTGATCATCAGTAACACGATTACGCTCGATAAGTTCTATACCATTAGCATCAATATTAATTATAATAGTGCACTTTTTTCCGCCCTCATCACACCAATTCAGAGTCATTTCGTATGCACCATCAGTTACAACATAGTGCCTTATTCCTTCTTCAGAAACAAAACCGTGCATTCCATTTTCTCCATTGCTATGCAGAGTTGAAAACCCTATAATTCCATTATCTTGACAGAAATTACTATTCAAAAACTCACTGACTTTGAATTTGTTTTTATTAGCTCCCAATTTAACTTCTGCACAACTACCATATATTGACACTGTTTCAACACCACTTTCAATATACCCATTCAATACTTTTTTAGCCTTATCTTGAAGCTCTAGTCTCGCCTCCTTTACATTATTGAAATCTTGGATAACGGCTTTATACACTTCATCTTCATTAAAATTGGCATTGTATTTTATTAAAAAAGATAGTATGTGAAAACTAGCTACAGCAGTGTGAATTGATTTATTCTTTTCTTTTATCTTACCGAGCAAAAACAAAAACCTTTGAATGAAGTCATGATAATCATCTTTTTGTTCTTCAATTTTATTATCATATGTATTATCAATCATTATTACCTCACAACTAAATAATTAGTATAGTAATACGAATGCTAAGTTACATCAATCAATAAACTTTACAGTAAATTTTCCATTCTCAGTTATAAGCTCTGCTTCTGTACTCTCAACCCATTCTATCACTTCAGCATTGCAAACTGACTGCAAATCATGATGAGCAGAATAATTTAACTCATCCTCTTTTACACTCGCTTTTATCATCAACTTTTGTATAAGATGCTTAACTGATACGTTATTATCTGCTTTTATTTTTCTCACAAGGTTTAATATCTGCACGAAATTATCTCCCATTTCCTCAGAATACTTATCATAGATAAGTTCTTCCTTGTTAGGCCAATTACTTTTATTGTGAACGGAATTATAACTATACAACTGATGATATATTTCCTCTGTAATGTATGGCAAAAATGGTGCAAATAACCGCAAAACAATGTTCAATACATATGCTAAACTTTGTTTCGCACTTGAATCATTTCCATACGCACGTTTCTTTACTAGTTCCAAATAATTATCACAAAAATCCTTCCAGAAAAACTCCTCTACTGCCTCCAAAGCTTCGCAGTATTCAAACTGTAATAGGTTATTTGTTGCTCTTTCTATAACTTTGTATAACTTAGACAATATCCACTTATCCATTGTCTCGTGAGCAGAATTTATGCTCAATGCTTGATGTTTTTCCATAAACATGGAAACAAATTTGCTAGCATTCCAAAGTTTCGTAACTAGGCGCTTGCCAATTTTGAATATATTTTCAGAGTAGACTGTATCAACTCCCAGCCTTGAATTCGCTGCCCAATAGCGTACTACATCAGCTCCATAAGTTTCAAGTATTACATGAGGAGTGATGATGTTACCTTTTGATTTACTCATCTTTTTTTTATCATCAGACAAACACCAACCGCTGATCATGATATTTTTCCACGGCAGTGAATCTGCATGATAATGCGCCTTCAAAATCGTATAAAAAGCCCAAGTTCTTATTATCTCATGGCTTTGACTGCGTAGATCTGCAGGAAATATCTTCTCATACCGATGGTTTGGTAAACCGATCTCACTGTTTACTGCTAGTGCACTTAGTTGAGGAGTGATCGCACTTGTGGCCCAAGTATCCATCACATCTTGATCTGGAACAACCTCTTCTTTACTATATCCTTTTGGCAAATCTTTAAGTGGATCTATAGGTAAATCTTTTACTTCAGCTAAAATAATTTTGCCTTCTTCTCCTTCACGCTTTGAATACCACACTGGAAATGGCACACCAAAATAACGCTGTCTTGAAATGCACCAGTCCCAATTTAGCCCTTCTATCCATATCTCCATACGTTTACGCATAGATTCTGGATGCCATCTACATTCTCTCACTTTATCTAACACTTGAGCTTTTTGTTTTAAAGTCTTGATAAACCACTGATAAGTAGGTAATATCTCGAGTGGCGCACCAGATCTTTCCGCACACTTAACAGAATGAGAAATGTTAGTGCTTTCTATCAAAAGGCCCTTTCCACTCAAGATTTCAATCATCCTCTTTCTTGCTTCTTTAACTTTTAGTCCATGGATCCCAGTGTCAGCTACTCGGATGACACCGTCACAGAGGTTCATCCTCCCATCCTGATCAATAATAATTTTCATCGGCAAGTTATGTTTTTTCTGCCAATATATGTCAAGCTCATCACCAAATGTACAGCACATAACAAGCCCAGTACCTTTATCTATTTTTACCTTATCATCAGCTATTATTGGAACTTTTTCCCCTGTAATTGCCACTATGGCTATTTTTCCAATCAGATGGGCATATCGTGCATCCTCTGGATGATAAAAAACTGCAACGCATGCTGGTAGCAATTCAGGTCGTGTAGTTGCAATATGAATCTGCTCATTTTCTTCAGTGGAAAAAACTATCGTGTTCAAAGATGACTCAAAGACTTTATCTTCTATTTCCGCTTGCGCAATTGCGGTTTTATCAATTGGGTCCCAAAGAATAGGTTGCATTTTTCTGTATGCATATCCCTTATTATATAAATCAACAAATGACATTTGAGAAAGTGCCACAGTTTCCTTGCTGATCGTGTGGTATTCCAAATCCCAGTCATAGCTAATGCCAACTGATTTAAACAATTCCTTGAATTCTTGCTTTGATTTTTCAATAACCTCATTGCACATCTCTATAAATTTTTCTCTGCCAACTTCTTTTGCGCGGGTTTTATAGGTTTGCTCAACTAACCTTTCAGTCGGAAGGCCATTACCATCAAACCCAATTGGATAAAATACATCTTTTCCCAGCATACGCTGAAACCTTGCAATAAAGTCTGTGTGGCAATAGCTGAATATATGGCCAATATGCAACTTTCCTGATATCGTTGGTGGGGGCGTATCTATAGTGAAAGTGTTACCCTTTTCACTACTCCATTTATAAACTTTACTTCCTTCCAATAATACATTGTATTTGTCTTCAACTTCTCTAAAGCTGTATTTTTCTTCCAACATAAATATTTTTCAGTTTTAAGCTTTAAATTAGCACAATTGAGCAAATACAGCAATTTTAATGTCTGACATTTTAGTTTATAATACAAAATTTCTTGATTTTAGTTTTTTATGTATTACACGATAAATTTTTAGTATTGAGGTTTATTATGCCTGATTTTAAATTTTCTGATTTACAAGATCTTGTTAATGCTCTATATGATCCATACTATCTGCCCTCCAACGAAAAAATAAAACTAGCAGAATTGCTTGAGGACGTGTTGGAACTAGAAGGTAAAAAAAGCCTAGAGGAGGGAATAGCTATATTGAAAAATAAAATAAGAGATGAACTAAAAAATGGAATGAGAAGTGAAATGAAACAAAAAATAAATAAACTTGAGCAGCTAGATGAGAAAAATAAAGACTTACAAACTAAAAAGGGTCACGCTGAATGGTTAAATAAAACCTTAGAATATAAGAGTAATATAGCTAAGAAGGAAAATACAAAATTAAAAGCTGAGACAAATAAACTAAATACTCAATTACAGCAAGAAAAGAAAATATTAGAAGCCAAAAATGAAGCAATTGAACAACTAAGAAAAAAAGCAACATACATCGCTACTGCTAGTACTGGTCTTGCTGTTGGGTTAGTAGTGTATATTACACTTGAACATACAACTAAATTGGACATGTGGTTAATCGTTGTTATAGCAACAGTATCTGCATTCTTAGCTGGTAGTTTAATAATGAAACCTAGCTCTCAAGTAAATGGAACACAAGAACCACAAGGAGTAGCAAATGAGAGTTCAATAACTTGACATCTATCTTCTCATATTTGAAGCAAGTTATTTAAACCATAGTACAAAGTAAGTATGGTAATTTTACACTAAAATTTTTAGTTTTGTTTCTGTGGTTCAGTTGGTACGCGCTTTGCCTTTTAACAGATGTGAAAGCACAATTATTACGAACAACATTCCACCAATAACTGATATAGCGCCACCTACAATGAAACAAGTACGAGCTAACATTGATGAAATGCTTGGCAAGTTTGCAACTTTCCTTAAAGCGCCATATCCACCGAGCCAAACAAGGCCATTAATATGGAGAAAATGCCCTAAACTGTAGGAGTAAATCTGTAATTTTACTATAGAGCTTTTTATTTCTTTACAGCCCAATTTTGGTAACAGCCAGTAGACAAAATTCATAAAAGCTATAGTGATACCAACTACAGAGCCGTGATAATGCGCAGGAATGGTAACATTTCCTTCAATAGTTAGCACTCCAAGCATACCTCCATAAGTGAACAACAAAAATGAATGTAATAAATAGTTACTTTTATCATTAATAAAAGTTCTGATGTTGCAGCACACTAATATTATCAAAAAACATGGCAAAACTGCTCCAGCAATCCTCATATGCCAGGTAAAAAACTGTATCAATTCAGCACTATCCACTGAATAAACAAAATATGAAAATGGTGCTCCTACCGCTAAAACTGTGTTGATAAATAGTGGTAAAATGGTAATTTTATTTAGACTAATATAGCGAGCATTCAGTATGATCAAATAAACTAAAAACATTGCTTGAGCAAAGGCAAACTGCAGTAAATGTCCGCCTCCCCAAAAGAGATATTCATAAAATAAATTCTTGTCTGAGTGATATAGACCTGGAGGCATATTTTTATGTGCTAAAACAACACAAAGAAATGATGAAACAAGTATAGTGACCAGGCCGATTTGTCCGATTGAAAGATATGAGTCTTGTTTATTTGAGATGTAGGCTAGAGCTGTATTTATTAATATGCTGGTAATGAAAAGACTGAGTCCAAGTAAAAATAATTTGTTTTGTAATACAGGTATATAGTTACTTTTGATAACTTCAGTATTTTGAACAAATGCAGATATAAACATTAGCAGCATGGAAAGGATTGAGAGAGTCCATGAGAAGTTAAACCAATGATTGGTGTTTTTTAAGTTTATGATGAAGAGCAGAGATATTATAGAGCACATCCATACCAAAATTGACAAATTTACGTGTATCACCAATGCATTATCAAAGATATATTGTGCAGAAGGAATGAGAGAAGAAATAAAAGGCAATCGTAGAAAAATAACAATTATTGACAGCAGTCCAGAACAAGCAAGAGCAAGTACTGCCAAGAATATCCATTGCCTGCAAAGTGAAGCGTTATTTTGTATGTTGAGCATTTACTTTTAGGTACTATAGCATAAGACAATGTACATTTTTCAAATTGATATGCATAGTTTAAATGAATGACATTACAACAATATCTTTCATCGTGAAAATGCTGAGTCCATTTCCATTTCATATTATGGTAATATTACTGACAGCGTTAGTCTGGGCTATCGAAATGTGTTTTAATCAATACTTGATAAAAATTATTACAGTAAGAGAATCTTTACATAATGGCATGACATTACGTTAATGCTTTTGATCCACAATTAAGAACATTTTCGTTGTGATTTACGTTTCTAGTATGTATATTAATGAATCTTGTTTTCACTAAATAATGAAAATAATAATTGTCATGATAATGTTATTGTATAGTAACTATACAATGGCAAGCGAACGAATAAGTTTAGTAGATAAAAAATTATCTCAAGGATATGTAGCTCCAATACTTACAGAAAATAGCGTTATTTTACCAGACAAGCACGGTACCTTATATTCCTTTGATATCGATAACCCAAGAGTTATAAATTGGAAATTATACCTCTCAAGTAGGAAAAAAATTGGTAATATGAGTTTATCGAGCTACAAAGAAAATGTTTTCTTTGTAGTGGATAACATTCTACACACAATAGATGCTAAAACAGGGGAGATTCAATGGAAAAAAGAATTAAGAGCTCCGGCAAGAGGGAAAGCAATAGTAATAAACAATAAGTTGGTAGTATTGACTATTGATAACTATCTACATGTATTTGATATAAAAGATGGCAGCCCCATTTGGGCTTATCAAAATGGTATAAATGAGGTTCGAGGTTTATATTCCATCTCACCAGCAGTCTCTAATGATAAAATAATGGCACCATTTTCAAATGGCGAGTTAATAGCTTTTAATGAAGAAGGTAAAAAACTATGGAGCCAAAAATTAGCTACAAATCTTTTAGACACACAGCTTACAGATGTAACTACTACACCTAGAGTACACGATAATATCTTAATAGCTACGAGCAACTCTTATATTTATAGCATTGACGTAAACTCAGGAAATATTTTATGGTCAAGGCCACTACAAGTAAAAAGTATATCAAACATTGAGTCATATTATAGCCCTCTTATTCCTGCAGAGAAACAAAAAGAGGGCGGAAGAATTTTCATGGTGACTAAAGATAATAAGGTAATTGGCATCGACATACAAAGTGGAAAAACAGTTTGGACATCTGATTTTATAGAGAATGTGCAATTGTTTGCTCCAATTATGTATGCCCATACGCTTTGGGTAACAAATAATAAAGGTTCAATATTTGCTTTTCCTGGATCTGAAAGTACAGGAAGGATAGTCAAACTACCTGGTAATGTGTTTCACACTCCAGTGTTTACTCACGATAAAATATATGTAACAACTGAGGGAAATGGTGTTTATTCTTTAGAAAATAGGTTTGTTCTTTATGATTGATTATGATCTGATTGTTATAGGTGGTGGCCCAGGTGGTTACAAATGCGCTATTGCTGCTGCAAAACTTGGACTTAAAGTTGCTTGTATAGACAAAAATAGCATTTTTGGTGGTACCTGTTTGCGAGTTGGATGTATACCCTCCAAAGCGTTACTCCACTCCTCTTATCAGTATGCTCACACGAAAAACGATCTGTCAAAGCTTGGCATAAAAATTAAGGATGTAAGTTTCGATCTAAAAGAAATGCTAGGCTATAAAGACGCTAGAGTTCAGGAACTTGGAAAAGGCATAGAATATCTGTTTAACCTTTATAAAATCACTAAAATCAATGGCCTTGGAAAAATTACTTCTTTTGACGAAGGTAATCTTGAAGTCTCGGTTGAAGGTAAGGTACTGAAGGCAAAAAATATAGTAATTGCAACTGGTTCTGACGTTAGTTCTCTACCAGGAATTGATATCGATGAGAAAAATATCATTTCGTCAACTGGTGCATTATTTCTTACTGAAGTGCCAAAAAAACTTGTCGTAATTGGAGCTGGAGCAATAGGGCTTGAAATGTCTTCTGTATGGAGCAGGTTAGGGTCTGAAGTTACCGTAGTAGAATTTCTCGATAGAATCGCTGCAGCAATGGACGGAGAATTAAGCAAGTCTCTGCTTTCTAGTCTACAAAAGCAGGGAATAAAATTTTTACTCAGCACTAAAGTTGAAGAGATAAAACAAAATAGTAACTCTTTGAATGTGAAAGTTTGTTCTGTAAAAGATAACCAAACAAATACTATAGAAGTGGATAAGGTATTGGTTGCAGTAGGACGTAAACCATGCTCTGAGGGTCTTGAAAAAATAGAAAAGGACAGTCGTGGCTTTATTCAAGTCAATAGTAGGTATGAAACCAATGTAAAAGGAATATTTGCTATTGGTGACGTCATTGGCGGAGCAATGCTTGCTCACAAAGCTGAGGAAGAAGGGGTGGCAGTTGCAGAGATACTAGCAAGGCAATTGCCTCACGTTGATTATGAAATCATACCGTCAGTCATTTATACCCACCCTGCAGTTTCTTCAATCGGTAAAACTGAAGAAGAACTAAAAAGTGCTGGTCGAAAGTATAAAGTTGGTAAATGTCAATTTGCTGCAAACGGTAGAGCAAAAGTCACTGACGATGCTGAGGGATTCGTGAAAGTTCTGACTTGTAGTAAAGCAGATACAATACTCGGTGTGCATATCATAGGAACATATGCTGATACATTAATCAACGAAGCAGCAGTTGCAATGGCATATGGTGCAGCAGCAGAGGATATATACAGAATTCGTCACTCTCATCCTGATATAAATGAAGCCTTTAGGGATGCGTGCATCGATGCTTTCTTTAAAAAGTAACTGTGGACCTCGGTTCAATCATTGAAAAATGGTATGATTGGCTAAAGTACAACAGGTCTTACTCACCAAACACTTTGGAGTCATACATGAGGGACCTCAAGGATCTTATAAGTTTCCTAAATACTCACATTGGTGAAGAAGTAAATGTTGGCTCTTTGGAAAAATTAAGCATACCTGAACTGAGAAGTTGGTTTACCTCTCGTTATGCAAGAGGTGTAAATGCGAGATCTAACACTCGCGCATTATCAGTAATCAGAAATTTTTTCAAATATATAAAAAACAATTATGAAATAAATAATGAAGCGGTATTTTCTTTATCAAGGCCAATTCAGAGAAGAACTCTACCTAAAGCACTTTCAATATCTAACATAGAAACTCTATTGAAAAAAATGAAATTGCCTGATCTAGGTGAGCCTTGGGTGGTAAAAAGAGAAATTGCAATTGTCGTTCTGCTATATGGTACGGGCTTAAGAATCACTGAAGCATTGAATCTTAAGGTTAGTGATATTAGCAATGAAAGTTTAATAGTAACAGGTAAGGGAGATAAACAAAGACAGGTATTCATTCTTCCAGTAGTAAAAAAGTGTATACAAAAATATATAAAAGCTTGTCCCCACTTTGACGAAGCGGGACATCTTTTTGTGGGGGTAAGAGGAAAAAAATTGGGAAGAACTTATGTTGCTAATCGTTTGCAAAAAATAAGAAGATTTTTAAACTTACCAGAAATTTTATCTCCACATGCATTTCGCCATAGTTTTGCTACTCATTTGCTTCAGGAAGATATTGACATAAGATCAATACAACAGCTGCTTGGCCACTCAAGCCTTGAAACTACTCAAGTTTACACTCACCTAAATTATCAAGATGTCTTCAATATGTATAAAAACTTTCAGAAGAGTTTGAATAAAAAATCGAAATCTTAACTTCGTCTTAAATCGATAATATTGCCGAACTGAGTGCTTGCAACATCATTCAGTACTGTACTTGCTTTATATAAGCAATAGTGACCAGCAGAGAAGAAAGCAAAAACGTTTTGCAAAAGGTTATGAATGAAAGAGAATAGACAGCAGAATTTAAATTAGAAGCTATGTAAAGAAATAAGTCAAGCAAATAGGGAGTATTAAATAAACCATACGCGTCAAGTTAAGAGATTGTGATCAAATTTAGAGAAGTTAAGGTGGATACCCTAGTTTTTCTGTACTTGTCTTTTAATGAAAACTGCGACCAAGTTATGGTAAGCTTTTTGAGAAAAATATTTAAGCCTTTAATTTTATTATTTAGTGCTAAAAATAACTCTCTAATCCGTCTTTTTAGCTCAATAAATGCCTTTGTTAAGCTAAGCTCCGTATTTTTTTTCAGTTCTGTGCAACCAACTATTCCATGAAATATAAGAATTGCACACAATTTGGCATATAGCTCACATAATACTCTGTATGGCTTTCCTCTCAGCTTATCAAGCCTTATATTACTCTTATATAATTTGAACAATAATTCAATTTGCCATCTTATTCGGTAAACTACTAGTATTTGCTCAGCATTAATCTTACTTTTTGGAACATTAGTTATAAATATCGACCAATTTAGTAACTTTTGGTTCCTTTGAGAAGATGTGTATCCATGTGATCTTGCTAACCTATTAGCCTTTCTTCTTCTAGCCATAGCTTGTTCTTCAGTTAGTTTTTTAAATATAATTCTTACTTTAACCCTTGTCTCTTTTCCTAACAATACCTCCTGTTCTAGAAAAGATCGATCTCCCAAATGTTCTAGTAAATCTATTTTTTGACCTGTCTCTATATCATATATGTTAGTATCGGATTTATAACGACTTATGAAATAAGCTCCTATTTCATTGATTTGTTTAAAAGAACTTGGCACAAAATAACCCAAATCAGATATTAGTAAATCGTTGTTCGATATATTGCTTAAATGGCTTCTATAACCCTGATCTGACCTTATTCCTTCAGTTATATTAAGCTGGTCTAATGTCTGGTTTAGGTAGTAAAAAACTAATTGTAACTTTATTCCAGACTTAGTATTGCTTTCATAACCACTGTAGCTTGTGCCATATCCTTTATACATGTCTTTCATACTGTTAGGTAAGCTAATGTAGCTGCTGTCTAATAATTTAACACCTCCAAAGTGCTTCAAGATTCTGCAATCAACTTGTAAGGTATTTTTAAGTAACGTTAAAGATTCATTATACATTCTTTTCATAAATTCCACTGCTTCCTTGGTAAATCTAAAGTCCAGACCTTGTTTTGTTATATTTATCGAGTCTTCATTCAATAATTGACACACTGTCTCTATACTACAATTATCAACCCCTATATTACCCAAAACGATGGCTTTTATGAACCCTGTTGTAGCTGAGATTTTATCTGCTTTTTCATTAAAAAATTCTTTGAGCTTTTTTGAAATGCAAACTATTCTTTTCATTGTATAAGTTCTCCGTTTTCTTTGTTAGATTTAAGAGAACTTATATCTTTTTTTTCTCTTCCTTACACTAAGTTTATTACCACAGTTCCTTAACTTGACGCGTATGGTTTATTTAACACTCCCAACTCCATAATTGTGGAGTAATATAATGTTACTCTCCTCAAGCCTTTAGCTCCTCAAATACTTCTCTTGCTCTATTTAAAACAGAATCAGGAAAACCAGCAAGTTTTGCTACATGTATTCCATATGACTCATCTGCAATGCCTTCAATTACTTCATGCAGAAAGATAACCTCTCCGTTCCACTCTCTTATTTTTACACAAAAACATTTCACGTTTTTCAAGTATTTGCTTACTTTAGTCAATTCATGATAATGAGTTGCAAAAATGGCGCGGCACTTATTTATGTTGTGAATGTGTTCAATTACCGCCTGTGCAATAGATAATCCATCATATACCCCTGTGCCCCTACCAATTTCATCAAGTATCACCAAAGAATGATCAGTTGCCTGATTTACTATCGTTGCTGTTTCGATCATCTCTACCATGAAGGTAGAATAACCAGCTGTTATATTATCTGTTGCACCAACTCTGCTAAATATCTTGTCAATCACTCCTATATGCGCACTTTCTGCTGGCACAAATGACCCCATGTGAGCTAAAATTGCAATGAGAGCGTTTTGCCTCAAGAAAGTGCTTTTTCCAGCCATATTAGGACCAGTAATTAGATGTATACCAGCTAAATTGATGCTATTTGCAATGAATTTATCTTTAACTTCAACCACTGGATGTCTTCCGCTACAGATATTGAACTCTTTGCTGTCATCAATAATGGGTTTTACGTAATTATTTTGCACTGCAAGATCTGCAAATGCGGTTCTAATATCAAGTTTTGCCAAAGCATTTGCAGCAAGAGCAATTTTTTCAGATTCTTTAGCGACCTCACTACACAGTTCATTAAAAATTTTCACTTCTAAGCCGATTACAGCATCACGTGCCATAAGAATTTTATTTTCTAGTTCTTTCAATTCATTAGTAGTGTAGCGCATGCTATTTGCTAAGCTTTGCCTATGAATAAATATGTCCGAAGTTATTTTGTGATTTGCTGACACTTCAATGTAATAACCAAGTATATTGTTGTGTAATATTTTGAGTGCAGCAATGCCAGTTAGGTCACGATAAGACTCACGGAGCTTAGTTACCAACTTGTTACTGTTGTTCAATATATAAGATAACTCAGATAATTCTGAGTTGTATTTTGGATTGATAAATCCTCCTTCTTTTACGGAACTGAGGTTGTTATCAAGTATAGCGCTGTTTAGAAGCTCGAATAGATCTTTATGATTACCAAGACTTTTATGTATTGTGCTTAGTTCACTCTCTTCACTACTTATCACCTGAGTAGTAAACACTGGTTCCTTTTCTCTGGTTAAGCACTGGAATGATATCTGAGAGTTAATTGCTGGTTTTTCACTTAAACAATAATTATGCAAGGTAGACAGAAACTCAGATAACTCTAAAGTTTTTCCTAGGCCTATTTTTAATAGGTTCATATCCTTTGGTGAACCACGCTCTAGTATTAAGCGCGATAAAGACCTCTCAATATCTGGAATGTTAGATAATATCTCTCGTATTTTTCTGCGTGGCTCATGATTATTTACAAAAAATTGAGCGGTGCTGAGCCTCAAATTAATTGCCTTAGAGCAAGCAAGGGGTGAAGCGAGCATTTGTTTGAGCAGGCGTCCACCAGAGGCTGTTACTGTGTGATCAATAACTGAAATTAGTGAACCTTTCTTTTCACCAAATTGAGTTGAAAACAACTCAAGGTTTCTCCTTGCTGAAGCATCAATAAGCATGAAATTTTGTTGCTTATAGGTTTTTGGGAATTCAAGCCTTGGAATGGAGCCCCTTTGTGTTACTCTGACATATTCAAGCAGTGCACCACACGCCATGATTTCTACTTTGCTGAAATTTCCTATACTCCCAAGTTCCCTGATTTTATAAAACTCGCATAACGTTCTGTGAGATTTACTATACTCAAAAAAACTCTGTGCGTGTTGTGTAATTGATATTTTATAATTTTTTAAAATCGATCTAATTTTTTCGTCCTCAATGAATTTTTCAGAAATTAATAATTCTCTTGGTGATATACGCAATAAATCACTATCTAGAGCCTTCAAACTCGTTAAAGTGTGAAAAAATTTTCCCGTCGATAATTCAAGCCAACTAATAGCATATTCGTCATTTTGTTCAACTATGGATGCGAGATAATTATTGCTTTTATCCTCCAGTAGTGAATCTTCGATAATTGTGCCTGGAGTGACAATTCGCACTACATCACGTTTTACTATGGATTTATAGCCCCTCTTTTTTGCTTCATCAGCAGTTTCTAATTGGTCACAGATTGCTACTTTGAATCCTAAATCTATTAGCTTGTGTAGGTAAGATTCGCTACTGTGTGCTGGCACTCCACACATTGGTATTTCTTGTCCATTTGAATTGCCCCTCTTGGTTAGAACTATATTCAGCAATTTCGCAGCTTTAATAGCATCATCGAAAAACAATTCATAAAAATCGCCCAGTCTATAAAACAATAGATGATCCTTGTATTGAGCTTTCAGGTTCAAATATTGCTCCATTACAGGGGTATTTTTTTCTCTTATTAAGTTCATAATATTTTTAAATATGTTAGCAGCAAACCACTTACTCTGGCATTAGTTATTTTATTATGGATCAATAATTTTTTTTAGCTATAGTACAAAAACAAATAGTTTGAGGTAGAACTATGGAAAATGAACAGTTGTTAAAAATATTAAGGACAGTAAATGCTAATAGTGATTTAAATGAAAACAATATAATTGAAAAAATAAAAGAGAAGTTAGAAAAAAAAGACTTAGACACATATGAAGAGTGGGAAGATAGTTTATTTAACATAAATTATACATTCGATGATCAAAGTACATTGTTACATATAGCTGCTAGAAATGATCTTGTAAATATAGCAGAGCTTTTAATAAAAAAAGGGATTAATGTTGATGCAAAAGATCAAGATGGGCATACTCCTTTGCATTGTGCTACTCACAGTGAACATAAAGAGATAGTAGAACTCCTGTTAGACAAGGGGGCTAATGTTGATGCAGCAGGTCAAGATGGACATACTCCTTTGACTCCTTTGCATTATGCTACTCGCAATGGACATGAAGAAATAGTAGAACTCCTGTTAAACAAGGGGGCTAATGTTGATTCAGTAGGTTGCGCTGGGGGTACTGTATTACATCATGCTGTTTCTGCTGAAAACTGCAAAACGGAAATAGTAAAAAAACTCATAGAAAAGAAGGAAGCTAATGTTAACATAGCGGATGAATACGGGCGTACTCCGTTATGCTGGGCTATTAGAAATGGCTATTCAGAAGTAGCAAGAATTCTACTTGAAAACAAAGCAGATCCTTTATTGGGACATAAGAGTTTTTACACATTAAAGCTCTTGGTTGAATTAATAAAAAATGATTTTAAGCACTCTAAGAAAGCAGAAAAAACACAGCAACAAGAGGAGGATGAATATGAATTGATTAAATACTCATTGCTACTTCGCAATGACTGCTCTTTAACTGATGTTGTTGAAAGAAGCGCATTTAGTAAGGTGATATCTACTTGGCTTGCTGATATGTCCAACTTAACAGAAAGCCAGAAAGAGTTGAATAAAAAATTTTTAAGCATTTTTAAAGATTTTCCACATGTTATCTATAAGGATTATAAGAACGATGTTGAAAAAATTAAAAAATTTTTACTAGATCATAAAAGTAATCAAGATCTAAAAACCATCCTCAACCTTAAAAGAGGGGAATTTAAACTGACAATACTGCATATTCTATCAAGTATAGAATGTAGTAGTTCAGAAGAATTCCTGGATTTACTATTGAATTCAGGTGCTGATCCTAATGCACAGGATGAAATAGGAAGAACGCCTTTGCATTATGCTACTCGTTTTGGTCATTGTGATACAATTATCAAATTGCTTCTAAGGAAAGGAGCTAATCTTGATATAAAGGATAAAAAAGGTAAAACCCCAATAGAATTTGCAGTTAATAATCCCAACCTTAATATTAAAGAGTACTTTTTAACTGATGACATTATTTATGGAACTTTTCGTAAAAAAACACAAACTGACTATAATGGAAAAAAGTATTTGTGCAAAAGTGCAAATCTATGGGGGGAGGATTTTCTGCTAGATGGGCAAAATCCAGATAAATATTTGCGTGAATTAGATGAAGTTCAAGACATAAATCAGCTAGAACAGGTTGTGAATGAAGCTATAGAATCTGGGGTAAGGTTCAATCTTACTTGTGAGGGAAATATATATGAAAATACTTATGAGAATAAGTATAATTTTACAGATTATGTAATAAAAAGAATTAGTGAATTAAAGATTTTTCAAGTTAAAAGGGACATAGAAGTTGCTAGTCGCATAGTATGTAATTTGGTAAAAAGAGGTGCAGTACTTGAAACTCTAAGTAGTATAATTGTAATTGATAAACTAGAGAAGTTTAAAGACCACAAAGCTAATCTGAAAGAAGCACGTAAAAGCTATATACATTATTCTCTAAGGCTCTTGGAAGCTGCAAAAAACGCAACTACTGGTAAGGTAAAAGAAGCAAAAATGGATAACCTAACTTTTTACTGGAAATACTCAAAGAGTAGCAAAATCGAGGTTGCAAAAATCACAAATGGAACAGATGAAAGCACAGAATTTCGAAGAGACGTGATAGCAATCGGTGAAAGCGAGATAGAAATTTTAACGGAAGGTGGGGTAAGAAATTATACTGACCTTATAGGTAATATAGTACTGACTTTTGATACTTATTTGGGAGAAGTAGATGCTAGATTGTATTCTGATGTGCAAGATGAAGAAAAAATTATAGTAGAAGTGAGTAACAAGGAGGAAATATTGGAAAAGTTTAAAAATTATAAAAAAGAAGAGTTAGGTGATAACTGCTTGCTTGGTGGTTCTTCTGTCTACGACGCTATTAAGCAGGGATATTTTAAAAGGCTTAAGGAAGTAGATTCCATATACCGTGTAAGTTCTTCATTAGAAAATATATCTTTATTTCCTATTGTACAACAGAAGATAGAGAAAATTCGCTAGCAAGGTTAGTGTTGCTTAGCTTAAGTTTAAATTGCCAAAAAATGCAAACTTTATGTGTGTGATTCATAGAGGTTATTACAATTGACTTGTCAGATTGAGTCTGAACTAGTTGGCTTGTTAAGAGATTTGGATTTTTGAAGTGATTGTAGTTTCTGATTGTGTTTATAATTTTGCATGACAAACGACTCTTTTGATAAGATATAGTTTTTCACTTAAGCAAGGAATCGTATTTTCCAGTTCCTTATATTTTTCCCAAGGAGTTTTTCCTTGAAGAGCGCTATGAGGGCGGTGTTTATTATAATACTCTTCCCAATCCCTAAGTTTAATTTGCAATTCAGAGCTCTTGATGGTAACGCTGCTGTAAAACTCTGACCTTACCCAGAAAAAGTAGACAGAAAGTTAAGACGTTTTTGCTATGAGAATGATGAATCAAAAAGCTCAGGAATGCAATAGTTAATAGTAGAATGTCTACGCTGTTTATTATAAAAAATTTCTATATATTCAAATATTGCGGTTTTAGCTTGTTGTGCAGAGTGTTGTGAAGTATCAATGAGTAACTCTCTCTTAAGTGAACTAAAAAAAGCTCTCTGAAACAGCATTATCATAACAACAACCTTTGTGACTCATACTAGAAGTAATATTTTTTGTACTTAGTAAAAATTGATAATTTTTAGAGGTGTATTGCGATCCTTGATCGCTATGAAATAGTAGATTTTTAGCAGATTTGCGCCTACCAATAGCCATGAATAACGCATCTATAACTAATTGCCTATTTACTGCATTACTCATTTACCAGCCAATCACCATGCGTGAATATAAATCTATTATTGCTGCCAAATATAACCATCCTTCATTAGTTTTTATGTACGTAATATCAGTTACCCATATCTTGTTAGGTTGATCAGCAATGAAATTCTGATTTAATATGTTAGGAGTTATAACTCTATTGTCTATTTGTGGTTTTTTACTTTTAAACTTTCGTCTAAGCTTAGCTTGAATGCCATTTTTCTGCATAACATTTTGCACTGTTTTGATGTTATAATTTTTACCTAAAGCCTTTAATTCAGCGTGAATTTTAGGAGCTCCGTATCTGCATTGTGATGATCGATATACCTTCTGAATATCTTGTATGAGCTCTTCTCTTATTGATTTTTTGTTGTTTTTTTCCTTAGTAATCCATTTATAATAACCACAAGCAGATACGTTCAAAAATCTGCATAATTCCCGTATTTTATAGCAGTTTTCATGTTCTTTTATAAAAGAATATTTTACTCTTTTTGGTTTGCAAAATATCCCAGGGCTTTTTTTAAAATGTCTCTTTCCCTCGTTACTCTTGCCAGCTCTTTCTTTAAATCAAACTTTTCTTTGTCACAATGAGCTACTTTCCCCTTTTCTGGAAACGCATCTACTCCAGACATTCTATCATTGTATGTTTTTACCCATCTGCTTACCGCTAATACCCAAATCTCTTGCTATTTTTGCTGATGATTGACCTGTTTCTTTTACTAGTCTTATAGCTTCAATTTTGAATTCTGCTGTATATTCTTTTCTTTTTGTCATACCACACCTCTTTGAAAAAACGTTTTAACTTTCTGTCTACTTTTTCTGGGTAAGGTCACATTCAACTACAGAGCTATCACCACAATAGATTCGATGATCACCTAAAATCCATAAATCACCTGATTTTGTTATTTCTACCCTTTTTTCATCACCAACCAAGTCAGAAAAATCTTCTTTTTCACCATCTAAGTCATCAAGGAAATGTTGAACTTTTTCTAGCTCAAATCCAGTCATTTTAAGATCAAACTGCAGATCTTCTAACTCTTGAATTTCCACCTTCAAAAGCTCATCATCCCACTTTGCCCAATTAGCTGATTGATTTGCGAGTAATCGAAAAGCTTTAGTTTGTGGTTCATTTAAATTATCACTTAAGACCACTGGAATACTTTCCATACCAAGTTTTCTTGCTGCTTTAAGTCTTAAATGACCATCAACTACAGTTCCATCGCTTTTTGCAACTATTGGTATACGAAAGCCGAATTCCCTGATTGAAGCACACATTCTATTTACTACGTCATCATTTTTACGTGGATTACGCTCATATTCGACTAGATTTCGAGTAGGATAGTAGTGGATTGTTAAATTCATATAATTTAAATTCTTAATAATTAAAAGTTAATATTCAAAATATGTCTAACACTAGAAAAGGCCTGAGGTCTGACCCACCAAACCCGCCATTATGGCCGAAAGGACCCACTTTTATGGTATTTTTAGTGTGTTAGAATCTTTACTAACGTAGAACATCAAAGCCAAAGCATCCCCCTCATTATCATCTCTAGGTGAAAAACTTTTTTCACGTATCGCTTCAATAACTTCACTCTTACTTGCATTCCCTTTGCCTGCTATAAAGCGTTTTATAGTTTTAACATTAACACCTTTGTATGGCACATGATGTTCTTCACACCAAGCAGAGAGAACAGCCAGAAAACCGCCGTAGCAATGTGCTGCATCAGTTCCTAGATGTCTTCTCACTTCTTCAAAATACACTGCTTCAATGTTTGAGAACTTTTTCCTCATTAATATTAACCCAACTAGGGAGAGAGTTTTGTTTTAATTCAGAAATTCACAATTTAGAGTATAAGATTAGAAGGCCACTAAATAGAATGATTAAAGCAATAAAAGAAATTTTATCCAAAGAGCTTAGTACAGATTGTAACGACGTTATTGAAAACATTGGCTGGCCAGGATATTCTTGCAAGGAACATGGTTATCGTCTCAATCCTTTTATACTTTCTTTGAGTGCTGCTAACGCTAATTATCGATTGAAAGTAAAAAAGAGCACAAATGTCAATAATCTATAAATTCAAACATCTGTAGTAAAAAAGCCAGTCTAGAATTGACATTTACTAAAATATCAGCTACAATATTCACATAGTATGTTAATGGGGGGTAAGGTGAGCTTTAGCGAATATGTACATGATAAAGTTTTAACAATATCAGATATAAGTGCTAAAATTGATGTAAGAGAGCTAGCAAACTTTCTACAGAATAAAAAAAGCATTAACGAGGTTAGTTTAATAAATGTAGAGATTGATAGTAAAGATATAAAAGAGTTAGCTAAACTTACACATCTTACTTTGCTTACTCTAAGGAATAATAAACTTGGTTTTGAAGGTGCAGGATATATAGGTTTAGGCAATTTAACAAATCTCACTTCGCTTGAAATAAGTAATAATAATATTGGCGACAGAGGTTTTGCATTTTTAATTGGCAGCAAACGTTTCACAAATCTTACTTCACTTTATGTAGAAGGCAATGGTAAAAAATTTTTAGATGATAAAGGAGTTATCCTTAAGAACGCGACAAGACAAAATACCGAAGTACCTAAATGCTCTGGAGTAGAGAGCGGTGAAGGTGCTACACAAGTAGCCAGAAGAAAAAAAACGATACAAGCTACCGGCAGCAAGTTAAGTGTCAAACAAGATGGGCTACGTGAAATAGTGCTTGATACTGAAACTACTGGTCTTAGTGTCAAGTCTGGTCACCGTATTATTGAAATAGGGTGTGTGGAACCGTATTCCAACAGGCAAAGTATCCCACTGGTACATCAATCCAGAACGGCATATAGACAAAGGGGCATTTAAGGTTCACGGCATCAGTGAAGAATTCTTAAAAGATAAACCATTATTTTCAGAGATTGCACCTGAATTCCTTAAATTCATATCTAATGATATTTTGGTAATTCACAATGCTAAGTTCGATGTAGAATTCCTTAATATGGAACTTGGTAAATTGAATGCCGAATTAATCTCTTCAGACAGAGTGTTAGACACATTACCACTTGCGAGAAAAAAGTTTCCAGGTTCATCCGCATCTTTAGATAAATTATGCGAGCGCTTCGATATATCGCTGAATGATAGAACCTCACACGGAGCACTCATTGATGCTAAATTACTTGCAAAAGTTTATGCTCAGCTTTCCCTGAATCAGTGTACAGTTATGCAGCATGAGGTTAAAACTCTAGCTTAAACTCTTATCTTCATCTGTATTAAGGGTTACATTCATATAGAATTTGTATGCCTTCTATTCGCATTTTTAGCGCTATTATAGAGGCTCTTTAGTATTAAGATAGAAACAAAAACCTAAACTCATAAAATGCTTTAAAATACTGTATTTGTTTCTTTTTATTTTTGTACCTTCAATCAGTAGTTTATAGTAAGGTAGAAAAGGAAAACAAAGCTTTCCATTTCACAGTCGCTTCTGTTCTTTGCCGTTCATCTGGTTTATTATTTTGAAAAGATATTTTACAACGAATAAAAAACGTGATAAGCTAGGCAAGGGTTATCTTTTACAAAGATTAAAGTTTAAAGCAAAAGAAATGCCTCGTAATTGAGTTTTAAGCTATCCTACACGAGCAACTTAGGTCTAAGTGATAAATTGGGGTACCCTGAAGTCGTAAAATCCCTTTAAAATCGTACTAACCGCAATTGTCTCTAAATTGTATTTTTTTCATTAAATCTAAATAATGTTTTTCGGTGGTCTTTTTGATCTTCCTTCTTTTTGATAAGTTTTATTTATTTGTAGTTTATATATTTATTTTATTTATTACTATTGTTATTATATATATAATATATAAGAGTTTTAGGAATGGTAAAATCAGCCATATTAGCTAACTTTAAGTATGTAGTTACTAGGGATGCTTTTAGGAATGTAGGTCAAAAAGTCTCGGTTTTATGCAGGTTCTAGCTTCCTTAATTTCTAACTGTTTAGTGAATAACCCAGGAATCAGGAATGTAATTCAACCATTTGATGTCTTATCCCTTTTTAATTGAAATCATAGCTTATAATAGGTTGTAGTTTCTGGCTCCAAAGTTAATATTTTTGATTAAGTAGATTGAATAAAAAAAATAGATTAAACTCTAAGATATTTAAAGAGCATACCAGTGTCTTTAATGTAAGTGTTCATGTGATTCCACAGATAATCTCTGTTTTTTTATTCTATCTGTCCATTTATCATTTTCTATATCTTGTTTGTTAGTTGCTTTTTCTTCTTGCTCAACAATTGCCTTATCTATCTTCTGATGAACTGCATCAATTGAATTAATCGCACCTTTTTTTTCGTATATTTCGCTTTTTCCTTCGATAATTAAATTGCTAAAAATATTTACAACAGACTGCACTTGATTATGATTAACCTGACCTTTTATCAAAGAAGGTAAAGAGTTTAATTCCACCAATACTTCTGACGCTATTTTACCTTGAAAGGAAAGCCCTAAATTATCTGCTACTTCACTTATTAATAACTCTCTGTTTTCTTTATTATCTTCCAATTTAGCATAATCACTCAATAGATCCATAGCGGTAGACACCTTGATTGCAACAAAATCATTAATATCTTCTAGAGCAGAGCCTGATCTCGACAACCTATCTCTGAGATTTTCGCTTAAAAGATTGATAAACTCTTCATTTGCATCCGATCCTGTAGTAGATATTGTACCATCTAAATAGTTGTTTATTTTGATTTGAGTACCTAAGCTATGCTCTATTTGTATTTTTGTCTCAGGTTTAAATCCTAATTTTGCACAGAATTTCTGAAAACATTCTTTAATCATGTCAAACAAGGTCTTGTCATTGTCTTTATAGTCTTTCAATTCTTCAGGAATAGTAAGTGATAATTTACCTTCTTTATATGTTATACTATTTTTACCATCTTGAGATTCAATTGTGAATTCTAATGAGCTGGATAGGTCACACATTTTCTCTTCCGGATTGTCAATCGTGGTTATAGGCATTGCCATATCAGACGTCACTTTTATGCGGTTGTGGTCGGCGCAGTAAATGTTTAGCGCTTTTTTAGGACTGTGTGGAGTTAAATTACAACTACTGAGTGCGGCATGAGATTCATTAAATATACCAGCCCCATACCCTGCTTGATTACAATTGGTGACTAACTCTTCTAAAATAGCATTACTTGGAACTTCTGTCCCAGCGTACCTGAACATTTCCTTGAAAATTTCCTTTGCTAATGCACGGTAATCTTTTTTGGAGAATAGATGATAAGAGCTTCTCCCTGCGTTATAAAATCTCTCAAATTCCTTTCTATATTCATCAATTTTTTTCTCATCAGCAATTGTAGGGCTATTACAATGATTTTCCCAAACTTCAGATAGTCTATCTTGATCAAGCTCCTTAAGCACTAGTTCCATAAAAGCTTTACCTTCTTCAGAGAGATTATCAAAATTATCACGGTTAAAAATCTCATTTTTATAATCTTTAGCTCCTTCCTTAAATGCAATGATAAAATTTTTATCTATTTCTTTTTCGTTAATAATAAAATTCATTCTTTGAAAATCTAAGAACATTGTTTCACCGGAATTCGCTAATTTATTATCTTGATTTGCTCTTAATTTACTAAAATTGAATTCTTTAGCTGTGGCCTTTAATATAACTACTGGACTCTTCTTTGCCTCTTTCATAATCAACACCTTACTATAAGTATGCTGTAAGTTGTAACATATAATGATGAATAATTTGATAATATATTAAGAAAATCGATAGTATATTTCTTTATTTTAGAGATATAGGAAAGGCGTAGATTTCTCTTTTCATTTGTAGCATGCTGTATTAATATTTACGTATTAATCTAGAAAATAGTGATGAATAATATTGTAATTGTTGGTCTGCAATGGGGTGACGAAGGCAAGGGTAAAATAGTAGATTATCTTTCTGAGAATGCAGATGTAGTTGTGAGATTTCAGGGAGGAAATAATGCAGGGCACACTATAGTAATAGATGATGAGGTTTATAAATTAAATTTACTGCCCTCTGCTGTTTTGAGAGCGGACAAAATATCTATTATAGGAAACGGTGTTGCTCTTGATTCACATGCTCTAGTCTCAGAAATAGAGTCATTGAAAGTTAAAGGAGTGGACGTAAACTATAACAACTTGATGGTATCCGAGAGCTGTCCATTAATACTTAGCGTACATAAGGACAAGGAAAAGCTATTTGAAGATTTAAACGAAAATCACAAAATTGGTACAACAAACAAAGGGATAGGGCCATGTTATGAAGATAAAGTTGGCAGGAGAGCTATACGCCTTTGTGACTTAGAAAACACAGATGAGCTCAATCAAAGAGTGTATGCTCTCCTGAGTTACCATAATGCTATCAGAAAAGGACTTAACTACCAGGTAGTTAAAAAAGAAGAAATATTAAAGGAAATTCAAGAGATTTCAGAAAAAATTCTTTTATATAAAAAACCTGTGTGGAAGATATTAAATGATTTTATGAAAGAAGGTAAGAAAATAATATTTGAAGGCGCTCAAGGCGCATTTTTAGATATCGACCACGGAACTTACCCTTTTGTTACTTCAAGTAATACCGTAGCATCGCAAGCGATAACAGGCTCAGGATTATCCTACAATGCTCACATTATTGGTGTAGCAAAAGCGTATACAACAAGAGTGGGTAATGGTCCATTTCCTACTGAACAAAATAACGAGATTGGAGACAGCTTATTTTCTATAGGTAAGGAACTTGGAACAGTAAGCAATAGAAGAAGGCGCTGCGGATGGTTTGACGCAGTTTTAGTGCGCCAGGCCGTACAACTCTCTGGAGTTTCAAGCATTGTATTAACCAAATTAGATATTCTTGATTCTTTTGATACTATTAAAATAGGCACTGGTTATAAGTATGGCGGAAAAATGTATGATTATTTACCCGCATCACATTCAATACAAAAAGAATTAGAGCCAATATATGAAGAATTTCCTGGTTGGAAAGAGAAAACTCAAGGCAAAAGGTCAGTTAAGGAATTACCTGCAAATTTGATGAAATATGTGAGAAAAATAGAAGAATTAATAGGTGTACCAATTCATCTAATTTCAACTAGTCCCAATAGAGAGGATGTTATTAAGCTTAAAAATCTATGAAAACGTCTTGTTAACTTTTATCTAATAAAAAACGATACTTGTGTGGCTTCAAGCAATCTATTATGCAAAGTAGAAGTGTAAACGTATAGTGAGCAGTGTGATTTTTCTTAAATATATGTTGATTATTATAATATAAACATAGTTAAAGGAGGCGTATTATGATTGCAGGTTTGACTAAGGGAGATAAAGCAGTAGATGCAGGAAAAATAGGTGATCAATTTGAAAAGCATTTTTGTATAGGACCAACTTCACTGAATAGGGAAGTTTATTACTCTACGCTTATCTACCATACATTCAAAGAGTTATATTCACAATTAGATAATATCTCTCATGCTAATAAAACGAGATCAGAAAAAGAAATAATAAATTTTTATGTTCTACCTCAATTTGCACATTTTAAAGAAATTCTTGATGAAGGTATAAAAAAAGATCCTTCGTTTGCAAATTCTGCTATTGTGAAGTTTTGCTACTCAATTATAAAAGATAATAAATTATTTAAAGAATTAGAAGAAGTTAGTATCCCCGTAGAAAACTCTAGTGTAAAGGCAAGGATAAGCTTTCAACTGAAAAATCTGAAGGAGAAGGTGTGGTTCTTAAGAAAACTAAAGGAGAAAAATAATTTCACTTGCGTGCAGAGGGCTTTTGGGAATGAGTGGAGTTTTTATGACCTAATAAACGATAGAGATTTTAAACAAACGTACATAGACAAAGCAGTAACAGAGTCTGCTAATGAGAGCTTTAAGGAAGATATAAATAAATGCATAGAATTGGCAGAACAGGGAAAAAAAGCTGCAAGTAAATATTTTGAGAGGAAAGACGTAGAGCTTCAAGCTTATTACACAGAAACCGGTAACGCTCATAGAGTTTTGAATGTTAACCTTACTCATTACGATAAAAATGAGCCAACAAAGATTAGTGACGTTTTACAGCAAGAGAAAAATATTAAAGAACTGAATATCTATTGCAATAAAAAACATGAAATACATGCTCATCAAAAAGATAAGAAAAGATATTATGAATTTAAAGAAGGTGCATATTATGAAATGACAAGCACTTGGCCTGCAAAAGATGGATCCGAAATGTGTACCATGATTATGAATGTGAGTAGTGATGGAATAACTGAAATACTAAAATTCAATGGTGAAGATTTTGTGCTATCAGAGGAAATTCTAGAATTAATAAAGCAAAATGATGAATTATATATTCAAGATCTCTCCTTATACGATGCTGTAATGGAATCACTAGAAGAGAATAGGGCTACTCCTATTAATTTTTACAATGAATCTATAGTGGCCTATCAAGATAAGGAACTAGAGGAGAAATTAGATCATAAAGTTGATGCTGGTAATAGCCTTCCTTCTTCTCCTTCTATTAATAGTAATGCATTGGAAGTCAATTTACAGCACACTAAAACTCAGCCAGAAGTTGTTTCACAACAAATCCGAACTCAAGAGGAAACTAACTCACAACGAATGGATGAATTGATTCCAGATAATCAAATATCGTCTAAAGAAAATGTCGAATTAAAGCAAGAAATGTCAAGCTTGAAAAAAGGAGCTACTGAATTGAAGCAAGAAATAGAAGCAGAAACAATTGTAAAGTTAGAGAGGCATGATAGCGATTTAAAAGATGAACTTGAAGAAGAAGTAAAGTTCGACATCGAAGATCCAGAAATCGAGTACGAGGAATTTCCAGAAGATATACTTGAACTCATTGAAGACGAAGATAGTATTGATGAATTGCAAGAGAACTACAGCGACATCATTGCAGATCAAATTCAGACAATTGAAGAAATGAAAGAAAAAATAGAAAACTTAAATAATCAAGTTAAATACTTAGAGGATCAACAAGATCAAGTTACTGATAAACAAAAAATTAGCAAGACCATAAGTGGTTATGCAAAACAATATTATAGTCTAATGGGAGAAGTTTTTAGTGAACCTGATAATGAGTCTGATGTTCCACTGAAAGAAAAGACAACATTGCACAAATCTCCAAGCCTTGATAGTGGACTTGATAGCGATGAGGAAAATTGTGATAATGATTTATCTTCTAACATAAGTTCTATAAGTTCTGTTGAGAAGGTGGCAGAGAGTAGAAACGTAGGTAACTTGCTTTCCTCTTGTATTATATGGAGATAAGTTGCAAGAGGAATACTCACGTAGAGTATAAAAATCTCTTGTATTGATAATAATTTAAAATCTATAGTAGACTGAAAAAGATTATTAAATTATAATACGAGGATGATAAGAGAAGATAAGTCAAAAACAATTTTTGAAGTGGAAGGGGCAGTAACTGCTTTATTACCTGCAGCAGAATTTAGAGTGAAGCTGGACAATGAACATGAGATTATCTGTCATGTATCAGGAAGAGTGAGAAGAAGTAAAATACGTATTATTATAGGCGATAGAGTGTTAGTTGAGATGAGTATTTATGATAGGAATGCAAGAAAGGGTAGGATAATAAAAAGGCTCAAGTGATAGAACAATCTCTAGATAATCTTATTCTTGCTTCATCATCAGAAAGGCGAGTAGCCTTACTAAAACAAATAAATATTAAGCCAGGTTTGGTTTTGCCAGCAGATACAGATGAATCGCCTTTGAAGAAAGAGCTGCCAAAAGATTACTCAATCCGTATGGCAAAAAGTAAAGCCGAGAAAATACAAAGTGCAAATCCAAATTACTTTGTGCTTGGTGTTGATACAGTTGTTGCTTGTGGTAGAAGGATACTGCTCAAAGCTGAAAACGTTGAGCAAGCAGAAAAATGCGTTCGCTTGTTATCAGGAAGAAGGCATAGAGTATACACCAGTGTGTGTTTATTAACTCCTGATCAATCTAAACAGCATATTAGGACTGTAGTTACAATAGTGAAATTTAAGCGTCTCAGCGAACAAGAAATTAAATATTATTTAGCATCAGAAGAGTGGAAAAACAGGGCAGGGGGGTGCAACATACAAGGTCTTGCAGGAATGTTTGTATTATTTTTACGTGGCTCATACTCTTCTGTAATAGGGTTACCATTACATGAAACCCATTGCTTGCTAAGTAATTACTTTAACCTATACTAATAACATTGTCCTTTTTTTGTTTTTCTTCAGCAATAAGTTTAGCCCAGATTCTATTTCTATTTGCTAATGCAATTCTATTGCGATCAGGACTATCATTGCATTCTGTTAAAGTATCTTTTCTTTCCTCTTCTACTATTCCAGCTTTCAGTTGTGCTGCATCTTTTTCTAGCAATTTATATAGTTCGCTATTTTTGTCTATAGTCAGATCAGTATTATCATTTTCTTGTTCTGCCACTTTTCTTTCTAATAACTTACGTACAGGGTCATATTTTTTACCTTCTTTTACTTCTTTCAACATACTTTCTGAGAATAAATCTTTAGTAGCCTGGTCTCTCAATCCTTTATTCAATTTTTCCAATGTATCTTTTGGTTCAATGGTTTCTAATCTCTTCTCTAATTGCTCAGAATTGACCTGAAAATTATAGTGGCTAGTGTAAGTTGGAGATGAGTAACCTGAGTCGTTTATTTCTTTCTCCACTGCATTGTCTTTTAGCAATCCAGCTGCTAATAAATGTTCTTTTGTTTGCCCACTCATTTTCTTTTGATTTACTGGTTTTAGCAGGAATTTCTGAGTTTCTTTATCCAACTTACTGGTAAATTCCGTAAGTAGGTTATCATCTCTTTGTTCAACATTCATTAGGCTCGCTTTTAACTGTCCAGAATTTACTCGAGATTTTTCATGATTAGAGTGAGTTGGGGATGAATAGCCCGAATCGTTTGTTTTTATGTCTGTTGAGCTGTATTCTAGAGATTCATTTTCTTGTAATTTATCTTCGGTTTCTTTTTGTTTATCGTTTCCTCTTTCTTCGTTTTCCTTAGTGCTAAGATAATCTTTTTCTTGTTTATAATCTGATTGACGCTTTGAAAGCGTTATATACTCATCTTCGTTATCGCTCCAACCATCTTCGAAGTCAGAAAATTCTTCATCATACTCACTTTCACTACGTAATAACTCATTTTTTGCTTTCCATGCAAGAATCGAAGCTACATCATTTAGTGGTTGCTTATTTCCAGTATTGCGTGATTCTTTAGCGTTTTCATACTTAAATGCATCTTTAACTTTTTTGAATGCAACGTCTTGTACTGGTGCAGCGCTTTCAGTAGTTGTAGGATCAAAAATTGCACCTTTTTGCCGATTATTAGATATTTTCTCACTTTCATCTGATTTTCGGCTTCCAGGTACAGCATGTCCAAATGTAGCAAATGTAGGATTGTCATACCGTTCATCCTCTTGTGTATTATCTTGATTGTACATTACAGACTTGGTGAAAATAGTACTGCTTGAAGAAGCATCCGAATATGGAGAATTGTAGTTATTTCTACTATTAATCCGTATTGGCTGATACTCATCTTTTTTCTGATTATTAGGTAATGAACTAGTTCTAGGTGGCAGTGATGGTGGAATCTTTTTAGCAGATGCGTTATTAGAATTTGTAGTGCTAGTCGTTACATGCTTAAACTCAACTTCTTGATCTTGATTAGCTTGAACGCCAATACCTTTACTAATATCACTTTCTATGAAAGTTTCAGATGATTGTTGTTTCTCTTGTTCTTGTCCTTTCTCCTTGAATTGTATTTGATATAGAAATAAGCCACCTATTTTTACATCTGTGTTTGCTTTTAATTGTTCCTCAGTAACACCATTACGTTCAGTTAGATCTACACCATCTTTATCAATCTTGATTTTGATAGTACATTTTTTTCCATTTTTGTCATGCCAATTCAAAGTCATTTCATATGAACCATCTGTTACAACATAATGCCTTATTCTTTTCTCTCCTTCTTCGGCAACAAAACCGTGCATTCCGCTCTTTCCATCACTATGCAGCGTTGAAAATCCCGAAATTCCTTTCTTCTGACAAAAGTCACTATTTAAAAATTCGCTGATTTTAAACTCTTTTTTGTCATCTCCCAGTGTAATACTTGCGTGATCGCCATATATTGAAACTCCTGCGATATCATCAACATACTCTTTTAACCTTGCTTTAACTTCACTTTCAAGCTTTTGTTCGGCTTTCTTTATCTTGTTCTGCTCTGGAAGAATAACTTCATAAGCTTTATTTTTGTCTTCATCTGTCTCCAAATTCCAGACGGAGTGCTCTATTAGAAACTTTACTGCATTAAAACCAACTCTGGAATTATAAATTGGGTCGTCTTCCTTTTTTATTTCATCGAATAAAGTAAAAAATCCTCGAATGAATTCATGATATTGTTGTGTGCTTTGAGTATTCATATTTTCCCTCACTAATAACCCTCTGCCTTTTAGCCTTAGCTAGTACAATTATTACGGGAATTGATTTAGTTTTTATTAAAGAAGTTGTATTGCTAACGTGATGACATGAGCTATTTTATGTTCACATCAAGCAATTTAAGTTGTCATTCCAGTCTGGAATCTAGATTTTTCTAGACTTGATCCTATAGTCAAATTCATAACTACAAACGTTATAATATAAGAGTAATTTTCACCAAAAAGTATGTCATTTGAGTAGCTGACACTGGGATCCAGTCGCACTCAGTTAGTGAGCATAAAATTATTATGTTAAAACATAACATTTTTGATGAAGTTCATGAAAGGCTGGATTCCAGACTGGGATGATAACTTAAAATATTGCTTTAGCTCTGTTTTTACAACTTCAAATATTTGTTACTCATAGTAAATACTTCTGGATCTTGAGAAGTGAGCTTGAGTATAGCAAGTATGTTTATGAGCAGCAAAGCAGCAATTGAAATATCAGCGATATCCCAGAGTAACTTAACTCCACCGATTGCACCAAATGGAATGATTAAGGTAAAAACTACAGTCCAGATTTTAGTGTATTTATTATCCATAGATACATAGCGTATTGTTTGTTTTGAACAAAAAAACCAAGTAAAGATAGTAGTAAAGGCAAAACAAAACATTATAGCCATAATTAAATAGTCAGTATAGGGCCAATTCATAGCTTTTCTAAAAGCAAAAATGCACATGTTAGTGCTCTCTAAATCAGTAATACAAGAATCTGTGACAAGCAGTACCATTGCTGTAATGAACACTATGAGTGCAACTATAAAAGGAGATATTATTGTGATTAGACTCTGTTCAATGATAAATTTATTGTTATTTTTTTTAGGAGTAATCGAGGAGTGTACAATTCCTTCGAGGCCAAGTCCTATATCTGTTGCAAAAATACCTCGCAGAGTCCCTACTTGAATAATAGTCAACATTTCTAAAATTAAACCTAAAGATAAGCCAGAGTTAAAGCTACTAGTTGTAAAAAAATTGCTTGTTATTAGTTTTAGAGAAGGAAGAATATTTTCACTAAACTTAAATAATATGATACCGCAAAGTGTGAGGTAACTTACCGTCATTATCGGTATCATAGCCGATATAAAAATTTTAATTTTTTTTAAGCTGAGAGCTGCAACAACAAAAAATATTATGGCCATTACAATGCCGCCAATGACTACAGGTATATCTACCATGCTGAGTGGTATTGATAGAGAATTTACCTGAACAAGGTTACCAACTGTTATTGAAACCATCATCATAATAACTAGAAACACAACTGTAGCTTTTCTAGAATTAAATGAATCAGTCATGTAGGCTACAGGTCCACCTATAAACCGTCCATTTTTTTCTTTTCTGGTTTTTATACTTAGGTAACAAGTAACATATTTTATCACAGAAGTAACAACAATAATGATTGCCATCCATAAAATGGATCCCGGTCCTCCGGTTTTTAGAGCAACAGCAGTTCCTGAAATATTTCCTACTCCTAAATTTCCCCCTAAGATTGTAAACAGAGCAGCTATAGAAGAAAATTTATTTTCTCCTCTTTTAGCTCCAATAAGTGAAACGGCATACGGTAGTCTAAACACCTGTAACCATTTTAGTTTGACCGATAGGTAAACACCAGCAACTAGTATGAGTAGTATTGTTGGCAGTAATAAAACAAACTTTACTGTATCCATCTGTAAAAGAGAGATTTTTACTTGAGTATATAGCAAAAGTTGAAAAATACCTAACCTATTTTCTATGTATGACTTCGGTTCCATTATTCTAGCACCTCTTATCTTGTCATACCAATCACAACTGTATGAACATTGTAATATGGTACAATGTTAAAACAATGTCATTCCAGACTGGAATCCAGAAAATGAACAATGGATCCTAGTTTTAGCTACTCGGATGATAAGAAAAGGATACTTGAATGACAAGAAAGGGGACACTAGAAAGAAATGGGTGTCATTCCAGTGCTTGACACTGGGATGGCTTTGTTGCATCACTCAAGAGAAAAGAACTGGCAGTTACTGACAAAATTCATTATAAAATAGCCATTTAACCGCTTAAGGATAAATATATCATAAAAAATGAGAGTCAGTAACCAAGGTAAATATAACAAATTTTTCCAAGAAAGAGGAATATTTTTCATTTAGGCAAGGTGTTGATAAGAAGTTTAAGCTACAAGAGCATTAAATATAGTGATGAAGCACGAGAATATCTAAATCACACATATTGGAAGCAACCTTCAACAAGTGTAGATGGAGCACAAGCACAGTCTTTAGCAAGAGTAAGTTATAGCTCCTATTCTATAAAAATTTTAGACCTGAGTGTTGACATTCTAGTCAATACTAGTATACCTCTATATGGTGTTAGTGTGTGGAGGTATATATGCCAGATAATCCAAAAGCAGTTAATAATCAGGATTATTTTGATAAAAGTAATCGTTTTTATTTGCGCTTAAAAGATAATTTTTTTCAAAATGTGAATCCAGATAGTAAAATAACTATCGATTCTGAAGAGAAGAACGAAGAAGTTAGTATTGATGATGATGAAAAGTGGTTTAAACACTTTTCTACCGTGCTTCCTAATGAAGAAGGGCAGGAAAAGTATAGATATGAGGTCAATGGCAGATATGAATACAAACATGCCAATAAGTATGATAGCAAAAATATTGTAGGCAAAATTGCTAACAAAATTGCACAAAATTTAAATGAGAGTATAAAAGACAATACTTTAGAATATGTAGGAATAAAAGAGAGTAGAAAGAAAGGTAAGATTAAGCCTGCACTCAGAATTATGCTTGGCGATTCTACAAAATCAATAAATGTGGTTGATGTTTTAAATATTGATATATGCAGAAAATATGGTGTAGATGGAATTACATTATTGCTGCCTAGTAAAAGCAAGTGTGAAACAAGGGGAATACGCTGCAGAGTTGATGAGAATGGAACAAGAATTTATGAAGTAGCTAACGGCTCGTATTATATGACTTTAAATTGGTATGTTGAGGGGAAAGAGTGTAAAATGAAAATTAGCATTAGCGATAATGGTTCTGTAGAGTTTATTGAAAGCAATGGTGTTACTTGGGAGCAATTAGCTGCACATAAAGAAGTAAAAGTAGGAAGACAATATGAAGCGAAGCCTTTATATGAAGCATTGTCATATTTAAAGCGAGAAGGCTCTGAAGTAATAAAAGGATTTTATCCTTCAACAAGTGTGGAAAGTATACAAATCACTACAGGAGTTAATAAGCAAGCAGCTCTTTCAAAGTTATAATTTTCGTTATTGATTGAAATGAAGCCTTTTGGTCCCCAAAAGGCTTCATGATCGAAATTTTTGGAAAGATCTTTATTGGAAAATTCAGGGACAGGAATAACATTTTTAAGCTATCGTATAACTATCACTTGCTCGCTGGGAGCTCTATTTTTCATACCACTCATTTATGAGTTTATTGATATCGGAATCCATAAAATCCTTTAGTGGTTGACTGGTTTTTATCTCGGCATTTTTAGGGATACACCTATCTTTACATATTGCGTACTTTATATGAAAGTTAATATCAGCGTATTCCTGATTTGGAATGATATTAGTTTTAAAGGGAAATAATACCATATCTTCATATATGTTACTAACAAATGTAACTTCCCCAACTTTATCTTCATGTTCCTTGGGAGTAGACCAATGAATATCTATATTGTATGTTTATAGCTGAAAGGAAAGAGAGTAGGTATCAAACCTTATAAAAAAATTAAAATACCTAAGCTTATTTTTGTATCATGAAAATTGTAGCAATAAACCTTTTCTTGAGCGTACATTCAAGAAAATTATAGCACATAATCATTACTGTAGTTATAGCTAGGGAGCTCTTCGTTATCAGTAGTTATCTCATCACTCTTTTGAATTACGCTCTCACTTTTACTAGGAGAACCTAAACATCTCATATTACCAGTGTCAGGAATTATCAACTTTACTTCTTTGTCGGAAGTCCATAAAACTTTATCTTTTAATTCAATTAATTCAGTGGGTTTCTTAGTGAGGTTCTTATAAATTGCACAGTTGTTTTTAGGATCATCTTTAAGCTTACCGTCAAAAGTTAAGAAGTGCTCTAAGTGAAGATAGGGTATTTTAGTATTGTTGCCATCTTTATCTATTATCATATTACTCTTATCAACAATTATTAAAGGTGATACCAATTTTGCAACTATAGTTTTACCTGCACATTCTTTTAGCTCTTCTACGCTACGATCTAATACTAGATTAGGACACGTTGTATTCCAGAAGAAATTTTTGTTATGAAGTGCATTTTTATTAAAATCTTTACTGTGATAACATGCACTTTTATTGTTATTATCAGCAGAGAGCTCATTGTAAGGATAACCCTTACCGCTAGTATTCGTTTTACCTTTTCCACTACACCATATACCGCTAGGTAAAAAGTTTGTATAATCTATTGCATTTCCACACTTTGCATCTTCCTTACATTCAAATGTTATAGCAAAATTTGCTGCATAGTATTCCTTAACAGGGTTTGGGTTAGTATAATGCATGATGTTTTCATTGTGTATTAATTCAGGAAAAAATTCCTCCAATAGGTCCTTTATAAACCAACCAGGTTGACAAATGTGCTTAGTAAGAGTAGAATAATTTGCACGTTTTACGCAGTTGTGCATATCATCTGAAGCGTGTGCTGTAGTAATAATCACACCTTCTATTCCTTCTTCTTTTTTTTGATTAGCAGTTTCATTTATTATGTGTTTACATTGATGAGTCATGATTGTATATCAAAAAATTAATATTACTATATTAACATAATATAGTAAATAATTAATGATTTTAATTACACATAAGGCTTTTAAAGCTCTTTCTCAACTATAGTTGTTAAGCTCTTGCTTTTTAACCTTACTTCTTGTACCACTCATTTATGAGTTTATTGATATCAGAATCCATAAAATCCTTTAGTGGTTGACTGGTTTTTATCTCGGCATTTTTATGGATACACCTATCTTTACATATTGCGTACTTTATATGAAAGTTAATATCAGCGTATTCCTGATTTGGAATGATATTAGTTTTAAAGGGAAATAACACCATATCTTCATATATGTTACTAACAAATGTAACTTCCCCAACTTTATCTTCATGTTCCTTGGGAGTAGGCCAATGAATATCTATATTTGATATGTTACCCTGACAGTCAAAGGAAGTAGGAAGGCCGAAATCTCCAGGGTCTTTGTAATATATATGCCAACCTGGTTTTATTGTAACCTTTATTGCGCCTTCAATGGTGAGGTTTGCTTTATTTACCTTACCAATGAGCAGATCAAATTTTGCAACTTCTTCTTCAGCGCACAATTGAGTGCAAGAAAAAAGTAAAAGTAGGATTGAGTATATACGTATTTTCATAAATACTCTATTTATGAAGAAAATAATTTAAGTTCTATCTATTATAATAAAAATATTATATAAATCATTTGTTAATATAATATTATGCTAATACAAATATAGTAGCAATTATAACTTTCATATATTATTTTTTTATTTTTAAGCAGTTATAATATTAAAGAGACGTAACAAATATAAATAGTAGTGGCTTTGCATAGAAAACCACAAATTTATTTCCTTTATAAATGTAAGACTTTTTAGAACTAGAAAGATACCTTGGAGCAACTTGCTCCAAGGCTCTTGTTTACTTAGAATCCGCCCATTCCGCCCATTGCTCCTGCACCCATAGGTGATGAAGCATTTTCTTCTTTGTTTGGTAGATCAACTATCATAGATTCAGTAGTAATAAGTGCGCTTGCTACAGACACTGCTGTTTCAAAAGCAATACGAACTACTTTTGCCGGATCAATTACACCAGCTGTTGATGCATTAGCGTAGTTCATAGCCTCAACGTTGTATATAAGCTCTTTATCATTCTGCTTAATCAAATAGTCAATTATAACAGCAGATTCAAGACCAGCATTTTTAACCAATCTTTTGATTGGAGCACTGAGAACTTTTTTGACAATGTTGATACCTATTTGCTCTTCATCGCTTGAAGCTTTTAGCTTATCAAGAGCAGATGCAGCGTAAAGAAGTGCAACTCCTCCACCTGGAACTATCCCTTCTTCAATTGCAGCTCTTGTTGCATGAAGTGCATCTTCTACTCTATCTCTACGTTCTTTTACCTCTACTTCAGTTGCTCCACCAACTTTGAGTACAGCAACACCGCCTGATAATTTTGCTAAACGCTCTCTTAGCTTTTCTTTGTCATAATCAGAGGTTGAAGTTTCAATCTGAGATTTAATCTGGTTAATTCTAGCATTTACTCTGTTTTGTTTGTCACAGTCGCTGTCTTCACTAACAATTGTGGTATTGTCTTTAGTGATTTTAACATTTTTAGCAGTACCAAGATCTTCAAGAGTCAAATCTTCCATCTTGATTCCAAGCTCATCTTTTATGACATACTTAGCACCTGTTAAAGCTGCTATATCTTCGAGCATCTCCTTTCTCCTATCACCAAAACCTGGAGCTTTTACTGCAGCAACTTTTAGACCACGTAATTTGTTGATCACTAAAGTGCTTAATGCTTCACCTTCAACATCTTCTGCAATGATAAACAAAGGTTTACCAGACTTAAAAATAGCCTCAAGAATAGGAAGTAAAGGTTGAATAATATTAAGTTTTTTTTCTGTAATCAGCAGATATGGATCATCAAGCTCCACGCTCATCTTTTCATTATTTGTAACAAAGTATGGAGAGAGATAACCACGATCAAACTGCATACCAGTTGTAAGTTCAACTTCTAATTCTTTTGAACCCTTACTCTCTTCAACAGTGATGACTCCTTCTTTTCCAACCTTTTTAACAGCATCAGCAATGCTATTACCAATATCTTTATCACCATTTGCAGAAATTATTGCAACTTGTGCAACTTCATCCATTTTCTCTAAAGAAATTGTGCGAGACATTGATGTAATTTCCTTTAATATCACATCTTTTGCCTTCTGTATTCCATTTTTGATACAAATACGATCATTTCCAGCTGCAATTGACTTTGAAGCTTCCATTATCATATTGCTAGTCAGTATTGAGCATGTTGTGGTACCATCACCAACTTTGTCATTACACTGAGAAGCACTTTGAGCAATGGTGCTTACTATCGCAGAGTGTAATGGTTTTTCAGGCTTTATACCTTTCATTACCTTATAGCCATCCTTTGTGACCTCTGGTCCACCATATGGCTTGCTAATTCCTATTGTATTTCCCCTAGGCCCTGCAGTTGCTCCCACCGTTGAGTCAACCATTGCTGCAACTTCACGAAAGGCTTCTTGCAACTGTTCGCCTGATACTACTATGTTAGCCATTTTTATCACTCCTTAAATTAATAAAAAATTTAAAATACATAATGCACTATATAGCGCATTAGTTTAGTAAAATAGGAATTACCTACTTGATAACAGCAAGTAGGTCTGACTCCTTCATCACGACATACTTTTCATTATCATGTTCTACTTCTGTTCCAGCCCACTGCCTGTAGAAAACCTTATCACCAGTTTTTACAGTTAAAGCTATGCGCTCTCCGCTTGAGTTGCGTGAACCACCACCAATTGCTATAACTTCACCTTTAGTAGGCTTCTTTTCAGCACTTGATGGTAGTACAATTCCACCTTGTTTTTCTTCAGTAATAGGCTTTATTAGCACATTATCATCTAATACATTCAAATTTACACTTGACATTTATGTTTCCTCATTAATAGATTAACCTACAATTCTATGTAGTCATCTAAAGGTTACATTTCAAGGGCTGGAGTTAGTAAAAGTGTATAATTAAGATTTGAACAGAAGTTTTATGGGTTACATACCGCTAGCAAACCGTAGTCTAATATCTTTATACGGACCAGATACGAGAGATTTTCTTCAGGGTGTTATAACAAATGATATTAATAAACTAAGTAGCCAGCAGGCAATTTACTCTTTATTACTCAACCCTCAGGGAAAATATCTGTACGATTTTTTTCTCATTGAATATGGTGGATATATTTTCTTAGAGTGCGAAAATGTGCACTTACAGCAAATTATCGAGAAACTATATTTACTTAAAACTTATTTGAGAGTGAAAATTAAAGACATTAGTGCACTATATAAGGTTGGAGTTTTGTTTGATGCTAAGTTGGCGGAGTGTAGTAGTAAGTCACAAGTTATTTTTCAAGATCCAAGGCACAAGTTGCTAGGAATGAGGATCATACATAAAGATGAAATAAAAGAACCGGTTGGAGATTTTATTCAGTATGAAAAAGTTAGAATTACAAACCTTGTCCCAGATGGAGCAAAAGATATGGTGCAAAATTCATCATTTCCGCTGCAATATTTAATCGATAAGATAAATGGTATAAGTTTTAATAAAGGGTGCTATATAGGTCAGGAAGTTGTAAATCGAATGAGCAGACAAGAAAAATTCAGAAGGAAACTTTACCTTGTTGAGGGAAAAAATGCACTTCCAAATATTGGCACTAAAGTAATCAATGAACATAATGAAGAAGTAGGAGAACTACGCTCTAGTGTTGACAATATTGGACTTGTATTGCTTAATACTGGAAAAAGCCACGCAAATTTATATGTCGGTGGAGTTAGCATTAAGACGTTATAAAATATCTATTCGAGTTTGAAAGAAAAGAAACAAACAATGAAGCAACCAAGCTGATATAGTTATGCAAAAACTAATATAATTAATTGCTATTTTAACACTTTTTTGATAATAGACAATAAGAAGGTAAGGAATGGTATTTAAATTAAAATTTTAAACATTCTTAAAGTAATGCTTTAGATACTTCAAGGTAAAACTTTTAAAGTAATACTTGAGTATTTTTAGATATTAATCTGGAGGTTCAACAGGCACTTTTTTATGCTGTTTAAGAAGAGCAAAAATTGCATTTTCTCTTGCTGAAAGCTTGTGTTTCTTATATTTTCCATAATGTACATTATGTAATTTTTAATACTAACAAAAACATTTGCCAATCTAAAAACAACTCAATTTGCCACCTTACTCTGTAATACTTGCTCAGCACTAATTTTATCCTCTGGAATATTAGTTTTGACCAGTTCAACAATTTCTGATTCCTTTTGGAAGATCATGTGATTTTGCCAATTTATTAGCTTTTCTTCTTCTGGCTAGAGACTGCTCTTCAGTTAATTTATGACATATCATTCTTACTCTAATCTTTGCTTCTTTTCCCAACAACACCTTCATTTCTAAAAATAGCTTATCTCCTAAACATTCCAATAATTCCATTTTTTGATTTGTTTCTATAGCATATACATTGGTATCAACGACTTATAAAATAAGCTCCCGTTCCATTGATCTGTTTAAAAGAACTTGAACCAAGGTCAGATATTAGCAACTTCTCCCTATAACCTTCTTACTCCCTCCGTTATGTTAAGTTGATCCAATGTCTGATTTAGGTAATCAAAAACTAATTTTAACTTTATTCCACACTTAGTGTTACTCTCATAACCTTTTCCATAACCTTTATATAGATTTTCCATGCTGTTAGGCAAAGCTACTATCCAATGCTTTTAAATTGCTGCAAGATTCTACAATCAATTTGCAGGGTATTTTAAATAAAGCCATTGTACATTCTTTTCATAAATTCTACTGCTTCTTTAGTAAACCTGAAATCTAAACCCTGTTTCGTTATTATCACAGATTCTTCATTTAATAATTGGCACATTGTATCTATGATTCAGTTTGTAACCCCTATATTACCCAAAATTATAGCTTTTATGAATCATCAATTACTCAATTTTCTTTTCCTTTTCTGTTTCAATTATTTGCCATTTCATTGAAAAATTTGTTGAGGTGATTTGATAAGCAAGTTATTTTATTCATCATTAGTTCTCTCACTAAAATATACCCGAGAGAATTTTATATCTTCTTATCCTATCTTCTTCATACCTTTATTTCCTTAACTTGACCCTTATGCTTTTTTAAATATTTCACTTTATTAATTAATATATAAAATAGCTTTTTCTTATTTCCTTTCTTCCTTACGCCACTTCTTCTTAATTTGATGCGTATAGTTTATTTAACACTTCCGATATACAACTAAAAAATAGCAAATTCTCTATAATTTGAATATAATTCTAGCTTTACCTAAACAGAAAGATGAACTACTTAATGGATTGTGTTTTTACATCTCTTTCCTTGCCACTTTTTATTACTGAGAATTATTTGTTAATTACCGCGTTGATCCCACTTTTAAGCGCATTAGCTATTTTTTTTACTAGTAAATGGCCCAAAGTGAACAATAGCATTACTGTTGTTTCTTCTATGCTTCTATTTTCGTATACATCTCTATGCACTTTATATTTGATGTATGGTGATCATTCTCAATTTATTCTCATGGACTTTGGTAATAATTTGCATATTAGTTTAAAGCTAGAGTCTAGTGGAGCAATATTCAGTTTATTAATATCATTTTTGTGGGTGCTGACCAGTATATATGCAATATGTTATATGCAGAATAACTATGCTGATAGCAATCACTCAAGTTTTCTATGCTTTTTTTCAATATCAATTAGCTGTGCAATGTTTATTGCTTTTTCTGGAGATTTGCTTACTACATTTATTTTTTATGAGCTTCTAACTATTAGTACATACCCTCTGATTACTTACAACTCAACAAATGAATCAGTGGTTGTAGGGCACTATTACTTTGGTGTGATGTTTTTCTCTTCTTTAGTGTTATTTTTTCCTGCAATAGGCCTCTTATATAATGAATTCCATACTTTAGACTTTGTAAGAGGTGGAATATTCAAGTTTGATACTTCGTTCATAACTTTTATTGCAGTGTGTTTTGCTATGCTGATTTATGGAATAGGAAAAGCTGCATTAATGCCAATGCATTTTTGGTTGCCAAAAGCAATGGTTGCACCAACTCCTGTAAGCGCACTACTACATGCTGTTGCTGTTGTGAAATCAGGAGTGTTCATCATCATCAAAGTTATATTATACACTTTTGGCATCGATAATATGCAACGTTTTGCACAGCAAAGTTGGTTTGCTGGAGGATGGCTTCCGTACGCTGCTGGATTTACTATTATTACTGCATCGTTAATTGCATTAAAGCAAAAGGAATTAAAGAAATTGCTTGCTTATTCTACTATCTCTCAGTTGTCATATATTATATTGTTTGCTTCAATTTTTAGTGAATTCAGCATGAGGGTTGCAATTTTTCAATTAGTTTGCCACGCATTTGCAAAAATCACTTTGTTTTTCACTGCTGGAGCAATAATAACGAAAACAGGTGAGAAATACATAGATAGAATTCACGGTATAGGACGTAGTATGCCAATTAGTATGATAGCATTTACTATAGGTGGATTGTCCATGATAGGGGTACCACCTGCTCCGACTTTTTGGAGCAAATTTTTCATTTTTCAAGCTGTTTTTAACTCTAGTAATGTAACACTTTCTGTATTTGTAGCTCTGGTGTTAATTGTCAGTACTATACTCAACGCTCTATACTTTTTACCAATAATTTACAACGCCTTTTTCTCAAAGCCTTCTAGAAATTATTTTATTAAAAAGACACCAATGCTTCTAGTTTTACCCCCAGTTATTACTGCTATATGCACTTTAGTTATTTTTTTTAGCTACCAAATAATGTTATAAATATAATCATCTATATTTATAGCTATTAACAATAAATTTAAATGGTATTATACCAGTTAGAGTTGCTTTCATGTTTGATAAAGTAAAGCTAATCTCCACAGCATAGTCTTTCATTTTCTTATTTTGCTCAGCTGTAAAAACTACAGTAGCGTTTCCAGCAAATGTAACTAAGTTCTTGGTCAACCGGTCAATAGATAATGTTGTTACGTTTATGTTGGTAATTTTTCTTGTGGATGAAACAGCTTCATCGTTTACTTTTTCCTGAAAGTCTTGATAGATTTTATATATAGAATTGTTTTTTATAAAATTTTCTTGATACTTTGATTCAACGATCTGAGAGGACTCATATGTTTCAATATATTTACTTATTAAATACCTTGCTATGGAAATGTACTCATCTTCTTTTTTACTAAAACTAAGTTTATGTATTGCAGAGAACTCATCTTCTGTGTGGTTCATATACTTCACAAAATTTAAATCTTTTTTAACAGGAAGTAATAGGTATATGTTTAGTAGTGATAAAAATAAACATACTAAGAGAAGTAACGCTATTAACGCCATCCAAGATCTTTCTACAACGCAGAACAGGTATCTATGGCAATACCATTCTACTGCTTTCCTGAAATAACTTTTGTTTTTTACTGATTCAACTTCCATAACCTAATTATAATAATAATAACTCTAAAAGAACTTTAAAATATGTCTAAATTTTCCAAAATAGGATGAATTATTATATCACCTTGTTCTGCAATAAGGTGAAATTTATCAATTTTGCTCACATCTAAATTTATCATTTTTACACTAAAGCTTTCAGGATCATAAGTATTACTTTCTGCACTTTTGTGATAATTATAATAGTGTAATGTGTTTTGATCATCGAAATAACCAAACTCATCAGCAAGGGTTCCCACTTTTTTACCTTTACCATCTCTGGCTAGCTCAAAAAGATCAATTACATGGTTTTGAGATCCAGGCTCAATAGATCCTTCTGCAGCAAAAAACTTGGGCGCATGACCAACATACTCCTTAAGTTTTAAATTATAAGTCTTTTTTACACCACCAAAATCCACGAATTTATATTCATCTGAGATACGAGAATATTGTGGATCATATTTTTTGTATTCAAAGAATTCATTACCTAAAGAATTACAAAACGTTAGTTTATAGTCATCATGATTGAGTTTAACGACTTTAAGATAATGAAAATCTCTAGGAATCTCCACTTCTTCTTTCGTAATATGATTAAGTACTACTAGCTCGCCACTGAGCATGCGATAGCCAATTTTTGGCAAAGTAGCTATATTGATTGCCTTATTGAGCTTAAAATTTGCTTCATAGATGCCACTTAACAACTCCTTCCCTTTTTCTAAAGTGACGTTTTGGTCTGAAGCTGTACTCTTGATTAAACTCAATTCTTTCTGCATGTTCAATATGGTCTTTGTTAAAACTTCTATTGATTGCCATACAGTTAATTTATTATCAGTCAAATTATATACTTTAAGTATTAAATTAGCAGAATTTTATCATGAATTTATGTTAAAAGTATTATATTTTTGTGTCATGATGTTAACTACATTAACTAAGACATGTTTCTTATCTAAGCGGAATTGCTTTGCAGTAACGAAAAGCTCATCTATTTCTTTCCACTGACTTAGCAGAATTTCAACATTATTTACTTCTTTCTTTATACTTTCTAAAATAAAGGTTTGAATTATATGCGATGCTAGTTCTAACTCAATTTCACTATTAATTATTTTGTGAATTATATCGGAATTATTTAGGTTATAGAAAAGTGTATAAAAATGTTTGTGTGACTCATAAGCACCACTGTTTATTGCATCTATTATTATTCCCGGAGTTCCAGGAAATAAAGTAATGATTTCACTAAATATTTTATCGTCAAATTTACATTGAGATGAAACAATTTGCTTTGTTTCATCGTAAGTTAATGGAAGTAAATTTAGCTGAAAACACCTGCACCTAATAGTGACTTGTACATCATATGGCTTATGGCTAATTACAAATATTTTAGAATTTTTTGGCGGCTCCTCTAATATCTTTAATATTGCATTTTTAGCATTGCTAGTCATTGCCTCCAAGCTATCTATTATAGCTATCTTATATTCTGATTGAATGGGGCTTAGGTACAGAAAATTTTTCATTTCTCTCACCTTTTCCACTCCTATTGTATCACCTTCAACAATGTGTAAGTCTAATGCTACTTCATCGTAATTTTTGATAAGAAACCAATTAGAAAAGGATTGTGCAAGTGTTGCTTTTCCTATGCCTTTTTTACCACAGATCAGCCAAGATTGAACAGACAAGTTGTTCATTATCTTTTTTTTTGCTTGGGTATGGCCTATCACTTTTCTCATTCTTTCCCCTATAGATCTTAGTTTAAAAATGCGTTATTTATTGTTTGTAATGAAATTTTGCCTTTCCTTAAAACCTTAATCTTATCTCCAGTTAAGTCAATAATAGTAGATTCTATACCAGAAACTAATTCATCATCTTCAATTACTGCAGATAAGTGTTGCTTAATAGACTGAGGTATATCTCTTGCTTTGCATACACTTTTTTCTCCTGAAATGTTAATACTGGTTGCAACTACTGGAGTTTTCAGTTCATTTAATATTGAAATCGCAATAGGATGATCAGGAATTCTTATGCCTATACTATCTTTAAAGAACTCATTTGGTAATATACTGTTATCTTGAAGTGGTAAAATATAGGTCATTGGCCCAGGAGAAAAATAGTTTATTAAATAGATATACTCTTCCTTTACCTTTGCTATATTTATCAAACTATCAATATTACTAACAAATACAGAAAGCGGCTTGTTTTGAGAACGCTTTTTTATTCGATATATTTTTTCTATAGATTCGTTACCTAGCGCATTACAAGAAAGAGCATATACTGTCTCTGTTGGAAAGCATGCTAACAAATTATTTTTTATTGCATTTATTACTTCAAATACCATATAGCTAAAACTTATGTCTACAATAGACCTGATTATCTCGCTATATGATAGCAATCAAAATACCGAAATGGCCAGTGTTGCATACTTACAGTCAATTTTATCAGCAACTGCTCATTTTTACAACAAATCCGCTACAACCCGAACTCTTCATTAACTTTATCGACTATCGTCTGTGGTGGATCATCTCCCCATCCTGAATATAAAATCTCTCCATAATCTGCAACATCTATAGAGCCAGTTCTACTTTTTGCCAGAAACATTTCTCTTTTATCTTTATCAACTAATACATAGTGCCAAGCTGATCTTCCTCGATCTTTACCACGAACTAGATATATGAGATCTGATCTACTTCTTCTTGTTGCATCAGCAAAGGATCTTTCATTGATAGTTCTGCTTTTACTCTTTATGCCGCCACTTTCAGAAAAAGCTTCCTTGGCTTCAGCTTTTTTGTTTGCCAATTCAGAAATTTTTCCTTTTGCTCCTAGTGCATGTTCTTTGGTATTTTGAGATGAATACTTACTGGAAAAACCTCCTCTTGTCTCATTAGAAGTCCTATTTGTAAAACGCTTAGTAAATGAGTTATCGTTATCATTTTCTGCCATAAAAGTCTCCAAATTTTAGATTGTAGAATCCAAATTTTTACTACACCCTATCATAGGTTAGTTAAATTAATATAAATGCAAGATAATATAGTAATTATTACAGGAATTACAGCCTCAGGTAAATCAGAATTATGCGATAACTTGATAAAAAAGCATAAAAACATTAGCATAATAAACTGTGACTCAAAGCAGGTATACAAAGAGATTCCCGTAATTACTGCTCAACCACCAAAGCAGAAAGAATTTTATAGGCTATACGGTTATGTTTCAGCAAGAGAAAATTATTCCGTAGGTTTATGGCTAGAGGATTTAAAGAGGGAAGTTAACAACGCGCTGAAAAATTCACGAATACCCATCATCACTGGAGGAAGTGGGCTTTACATTAGCAGCTTAATCAAGGGATTATCATCGATTCCACAAATAAGCCAGGAAGTGAGAGAAAACGTAAATGAACTCAAGAAAAATTTAAGTAAAGAGGAATTCTACAAATTAGTGCTAAGCAAAGATCCAAGGATTCAAGGTAAAATATTTATTAATGACTCACATCGCCTCTCAAGAGCACTTGAGATTATCACTGAAACTGGCAAGTCGATTTTTGTATGGCAAGAAAATAGGCAGCCTCCTCTATTCAATAATTTTAAGGTATATACAATTCTACCTGAGCGTGAAAATGTATACCAAAAAATAGACTCCCGCTTTATCAAAATGATTGAAAATGGAGCAATTAATGAAGTAAAAGATCTGCTGAGCATGAACTTATCTCCACACTTACCAGCTATGAAAGCACACGGAGTGCCAGAAATTATAAAATACTTACAAGGTGAAATTACTTTAGACAAGGCAATACAGATTGCTCAAATCAATACAAGACATTACGCAAAACGCCAGTACACTTGGTTTAAAAACCAATTTCCAAGTTCTGAAGTGATTGATTGTGCAAACAAATTGACAGAACTTGAGATATTTTAATTATTATATTTCTATGCCTATGCAAGCTTTTCTTGATAGTATTAAACTTTTTTCTTAAAGAACTTTCATCATTGCCTAAATTGTGATTATTAAATTCTTTGTAAAAATATTCTCACTTATGAAGCGCTACTATACCTGTAAGAGCCTTTATCACTAAATGAACTATATCACACAACATTTCATCCTCAATTTTTCTATATTCTCTCACTAATCTTGTAATCACAATCTCCACTTTCATATCCTTGTTCTCATAATAGTAGGAACGAGATAAGATAGTGTAACAAGAAGGTAAAAATGCCAGCAGCGTACAGTTATGACTTAAGGAAAAAAGCCATTCAGGCGTTGAATGAAGGAGAGAGCAAAACAGCAGTAGCAAATTTTTAGCCCTCTCTAATAACTTCAACATCACTAAATTCAAGGGCTTGGCCTTCTATTATTTGGAATCTTTCATGTCCTTTTCCTGCAACTAGCAGAATCATATTTTCATCATGAGCTATGCTTATACCTCTCTCTATAGCTTCTTTTCTATCTCCTATCTCCAGTGCATCAGGGCAATGTAGCAAAATATCGTGACGAATTTTCCCCGGATCTTCATCACGCGAATTGTCATCTGTAACTATAACTTTACCTGCAAGCATTTGTGCTATTTTACCCATCTCTGCACGTTTTGTTTGATCACGATTCCCGCCACAACCGAACACTAGAACTATCTTTTTATTGAAGTGCCATTTTAAAGACAACAGAGCTTGTTTGAGTGCACTTGGAGTATGAGCGTAATCGACAAATGCAAAAGTGTTCACTTTTTCCATTCTTCCAGGTGGAGAAGCGAGTTTATCTATACACATTCTTTGATAGTCCATACCAGATGAAATAACTATACCGATTGCACACAACAAATTATATGCTTGAAATTGCCCAAAAATCGGAAAAAATGCGTTATAAATTTCATCACCGATTTGAATTGTCAGGTATTGACCATTGGCAGTGGGTATCTGCTTTAATAAAGTAATGTCAGAGTTTTTTTTTCCATAGGTTATAACTTTGTTGCCACGCTTTTCAGCTATGTTGAGCAACTCTCCATATTCGCCTATATCTGCATTTAAAATCGCTGTTTTTTCTTTTGGCAATACCTCATAAAATAACCTTTTCTTAGCCTCAAAATACTCATCGATACTTTTGTGATAGTCCAAATGATCTTGAGAGAAATTAGTAAAAGCTGCAGCAGTGAACTTGAGTCCATAGATTCTATATTGGTCAATTCCATGGCTTGAAGCCTCTAATGCTAAGTGCTCTACGTTCTTATCATTTATATCACGCAATGTGGAATAAAGATCATCTGCACTTGGAGTTGTAAGGCTATTATCTTTTCTATTATTATTGACACATGTTCCCAGTGTTCCTATAGACGCTGCATTATCTTGCCAAATCTGGCGACAAAATTCCACCACTGAAGTTTTACCATTTGTACCAGTTACAGCAGCAACATATTTAGGTTGTTTGAATTGATAGAACCTGCTGACTATTTCACTGTATATTTCTTGAGGATTCGAGTGGAAGATATAGATTCCAGTGTCACGCACTGGAATGACATCATTTGTTATGCAATCACTTACAATTATCGCTTTAGCTCCACAAGATAATATCTGATCTATGTAAATCCTATCCCTTTCTGACACACAAACAAAAAGGTAACCTTCTTTAACTCTCTTAGGATTACATGTGACGCCTTTGATTTCAATATCAAAGTCAGCATTTACAATGTTATGCAGTAGCTCTTTCAGTCTCACAATCATCTTTAACACTTGAACATGGCAGCCTTATTAATGCAGTATTCAAGTCAAAAATCAAATCTTCAGGATCTTCTAGTCCGCAAAATATTCGCACAAAACTTCCACCATAATCTGAATTCATTACAGATCTTGACATAGACCTATGGTCTATTGGTAATATCAAACTGTCACATCCTCCCCAAGAAGCACCAATGCCGAAAACTTTCATGTGATCAACCATGCAGCTTAGTTCCTCACATGAATATCCTCTATCGAGTACTATGCTAAATACGCTACTTGCCCCTTTGAAATAACTTTTCCATAAATCATGCTGAGAATAGGAAAAAAGTGCGGGGTATAAGACTTTTTTGATTTTTGGATGTTTTTCCAGCCACTTTGCCACTTGCATTGCTGTACTTTGATGTTTCCTCATGCGTGTTTGCAGTGTTCTTAGTCCCCGATGTGCAAGATAGCAGTCATGCGACTGCACGGTTACTCCATAATTTTTATAGCTCTCATAAAGCAATTTAAAAGTTTTACCTTCAGCAACCATAGCTCCCATCACTAAATCTGAGTGACCGGCTAGATACTTTGTCACCGCATATAGTGCAACATCAATTCCATAATCAAGCGGCTTAAACAACAAGGGAGTGGCCCATGAATTGTCACAAACGGTTACGATTCCACGTTCTTTAGCAACTTCTACTATATGCTTTATGTTTGAAACCTCAAACGTTATAGAACCAGGAGTCTCAATCATGATAAGTGAAGTATTACTCTGAACTAAATCAGTTATATCCTGTGTCGGATCATAAAAAGTTACTTCTACTCCTCCTCTTGGTAGTTCATTTTCGGCAAATCTCTTTAGCCTATAATAACTATTATCTTGTATCAGGACATGTGAACCTGCTTTAGTGAAAGTCAAAATAGCAAAAGTAAGTGCAAATAATCCAGAAGGGTAGATGAGTGCTTGTCCCCTACCCTCAATTTCAGCCAGTGCATTTGAAAAATAATGAACAGTAGGCGTACCAACATTACTATAGCCGTAATCCCTTGCAACACCATCATTGATCACATCATATATACTCTCCCCATTCGCTGCACTTAAGTAATCCTTGTAAGTAGGAAATAATATGGTAGAAGAATGATAAACTGGTGGGTTCATCGATCCTTTATAATCATTAAATTTCCTTCCTGCTTTAACTAATAAAGACTCTCCTCTCACGTTTCTACTATTTATTTTTTAAATTATATTCACTTTGCGTATATAAGTTAAGAGAAATCGCATGTACTCGTTCTATTTCACTCTTTAATAATTCATAGATCAATTTATGCCTCTTTAAAGAGCTCATTCCAGAAAAGTCGTTAGATATTAATACTAATTTGATATGTGAAGGTAGTGTCGAAGAAGAAGCAAAATAATGATCTACATGCTTTGCTGATTCATCGATAATATTAATATCAATTACACCTATTGAATCGCGTAATTTTTCTTCTATTGTCTTAATAATATCCACAATAGTTCCTTTAAGCAACAATACAGTATAGTCTTCTTCTTGTTATTCCAGCTTCAAATACTGAGATGACAAGAAGAGTGATAGATACAGCAATCACAATTACTTATTTTCCTCTTTATTATCTATGTCTTGATAATCAGAATCTACTACTTTTTCTTCCTCATTATTTGTTGTGGATGAGCTTTCTCCACCTTGTTGTTGTTGAGATTCCTTATACATAGCTTCTCCAAGTTTCATAGATAACTGAGAGAGGTTAGTAACTTTCTGTTGTATTGAATCAGCATCATCAATGTTGTCAGATTTACTCACTTCCTTTAGCTCATTAACTGCATTTTCAATAGCAGATTTATCTTCTGGAGAAATTTTATCACCATATTCTGTCAGAGATTTTTCTGTAGAATGAACTAAACTATCCGCTTGATTCTTCACTTCAATAAATTTCTTACGCTTTTCATCTTCTTGTGCTTTTTCCTCAGCTTCTCTCACCATGCGATTTATTTCATCCTCCGATAAACCACCTGAAGACTGAATACGTATTTTTTGCTCTTTTCCAGTAGCTTTATCCTTTGCAGAAACATGCGCTATTCCATTTGCATCTATATCAAATGTCACCTCAATTTGAGGAACCCCACGAGGAGCAGGTGGTATTCCTTCTAAACTAAACTGACCAAGCAGTTTATTATCAACCGCCAATTTTCTTTCACCTTGATGCACCTTAATTGTAACAGCTGTTTGATTATCATCTGCAGTTGAAAATACCTGAGATTTTTTAGTAGGAATAGTAGTATTACGTTCAATAAGTGGAGTAAATACTCCCCCTAGAGTTTCAATACCAAGAGAAAGTGGTGTTACGTCAAGTAGTAATACATCTCTTACATCACCTTGAATGATCCCCGCCTGTATTGCAGCTCCAATTGCTACAACTTCATCAGGGTTAACCCCTCTATGTGGATCTTTGCCAAAGAATTCTTTAACTTTCTCTATGACTTTTGGCATACGAGTCATGCCACCAACAAGAACTACTTCACCAATTTGACTAGCAGATAAACCAGCATCTTCAAGAGCTTTTTTGCAAGGAATTATAGTCCTTTCAATCAAATCATTCACTAAGCTTTCAAGCTTTGCTCTTGTTAGCTTCATATTTAAGTGCTTTGGACCACTTGCATCAGCTGTAACAAACGGCAGATTTATTTCTGTTTCCATTGCACTTGACAATTCTACCTTTGCTTTTTCTGCAGCTTCTTTGATTCTTTGCATAGCCATTGGATCGTTTTTCAAATCAATGCCATTACTTTTCTTGAATTCAGCCAGTAAATAATTTACTACTGCATTATCGAAGTCTTCCCCTCCAAGGTGAGTATCACCATTTGTAGCCTTTACTTCAAAAACTCCGTCACCTATTTCAAGAACTGAAACATCAAATGTACCACCACCAAGGTCATACACTACTATTGTGTGTCCGTGCTTTTTATCAAGACCATAAGCAAGTGCTGCAGCAGTTGGTTCGTTAATTATTCTGAGAACATTTAATCCAGCAATTTTTCCTGCATCTTTTGTTGCTTGACGTTGAGAATCATTGAAGTACGCCGGCACTGTTATCACAGCATCCTTTACTTCTTCCCCAAGATAAGACTCAGCTGCTTCTTTTAGGTTTTGTAGTATAAATGCACCAATTTGACTAGGAGAGTATTCTTTACTATCAGTTGTTTTAACCCATGCATCACCATTTTTTGCTGCAAATACCTTATACGGTACACCTAGATTCTTCATTTCAGGATCGCTATATTGGCGACCTATCAATCTCTTAGTTGCAAAAAAAGTATTATTTGCATTGGTAGTTGCTTGCCTTTTTGCTGGAGCACCAATCAACCTTTCTCCAGACGAAGTAAATGCAACTATAGACGGAGTAGTTCTTGCTCCTTCTTTATTCTCGATTACTTTTGCATCCTTGCCTTGCATTATTGCAACACAAGAATTTGTTGTTCCAAGATCTATACCTATTGCTCTTCCCATAATGAATACTCCCTTTTAAATATTATCTGATGTAAAATATATAAGTATAAAACTCGTTAATTACAAGTCCCGTTTAGTTGTTAGAGCCCAAAAGGCGCGAAAGCCATTTAGTTAACCAAAAGTTGCCCGGTAGTTTACCAGCTTCTTTATCCCTGCTATTCACAATTTGACATCCAGAATTCTGCAATGGCTTATAATCATTAAAATTAATATGGTCTCCTTGCTTTAAAATAAATGTATCTGCATCTAAACTATTATCAATACTAACATTTAATGTAATATTGAACTCTTTTTCGATTGTAGAAACCATATCACGCTTATTATTAAAAATGTGCGCTATAACTGCACTGCGTGCTATTAAATCAAAGGACTTATTTTGATTTTTATTAGCAATATGTTGCAAATCCCTTAGTATCGATGCAACAACCACTTCGTTTGATTTCACCCTTCCAATACCTTTACAGCGTAAGCACTCTGTAGTATTAATTTCCTGTATATTTGGTTTAATTCTTTGTCTTGAAAAGACCATTAAACCAAAGTCATTGATAAAGCTAAATTGAACTTTAGCTTTATCATCTTTAAACGCCTGCTTGATAGCAAATTCAACATTTTTGCAATACTCAAGTTTCAACATATCAATAAAATCAACAACTATTAACCCTGATAAGCCCCTGAGATTCGCTTGCCTTGATATTTCAGATAATGCCTCCATATTAGTTCTATAAGCTGTTTCTTCTATGTTATCTTCTCCTGTCATTTTCCCTGAATTTACGTCTATTGAAACAAATGCCTCAGTTAAGGTTATCACCAAAGACCCACCAGATGGCAATTCTACTCTATTGCTATATAATTCAGAAATTTGATCTTCGACTCGATAGTAAGTAAAGATTGGAACAAAGCCTCTATATAACCTAGGACGTAATTTTCCTTGTAACACATTTTTAGTGTATTTTCTTACCGCTTCACAAACTTCTCTATCAGATACTATAATTTCTGTATCATTACTACAAAAGTCACGTACAGATCTCATAACTACATCTGCTTCGTTGTAAATTAATGATGGAACATTTAAAGAAGAGAAGTTTTGCTGGATATTTTGCCATAATAAGGTCAAATTATTGTAATCTTGCTCAATTTCTTTCTTACTTTTTCCTGCACCAACAGTTCTTACTATCAAACCTGAGCCTTTTGGTAAATTTATTGAATTTAATATATCCTTTAACTGTTTTCTAACGTTGGTATCTTCAATTCTGCGAGATACTCCACCCCTACTTATGGAATTGGGCATGAAAACACAGTATCTACCGACCAAAGTTACGTATGTTGTAAATGAAGCTCCTTTATTTCCTCGTTCTTCTTTAGTTAATTGAACTAATAACTTTTGATTTACTGAAATCACATCTTGTAACTTATATTTTCTATGTAAAGGTACCCCCCTCACAAAACCACTGCTGGATTCATTACTAGCTGTAGAATCTAGGCCTTCTTCTGTGCAATTATCATTTGAACAGTCCACACCGCTCGAATAGTCTTCATCAGGGAAAATTTCTTTCTCTTTTTCTGGAATATTAAAATAATTTAGAGATATCTCAGAAAAAGACAAAAAACCTTGCTTATTTTTTCCATACTCAATGAACACGGCCTGCAAAGCAGGCTCTATACGCTTTACATAAGCAACGTATATATTACCTCTTAATTGTTTTTTTTCCTTGAATTCTTGTTCAAACTCTACAACCCTACCATTAACTAGTAGGGCAACCCTTACCTCGTTAGAACAGGTAGTACTTTCTATCAACAATAACCTTTTGCCATCACTCACCACTTATTTACCGTCTACTTTCCATTCTGAAATGTTCTTATACTACTTAATATATTATTGATTGTCAAGAATTTTGCGATCTGCATTATTGGGTTGACTTTCAGTGTTTTGCGTAATAAACTTGCATAGAGTTTATTATGTCACTAACAATTATGGCGAAAAAAAATGCTTCTTTGCTTGTCAAGCTAGTTAGCACTGCAACTAAAACAACAAAAACTGGAGAAGAGAAACTAACAGGCTATTTTTGTGTAAAAAAACGTAATCCTAAGAACCTTCCCAAGAAGCTCGAGTTTAGGAAGTATGACCCAGTGGTCAGAAGACACGTATTATTTAAAGAAGAAAAATTAAAGTAAGTATATTATCATGCAAAGCTTACAGCTAAAAGGAGTGTAGCTTATTGCTCACTAGTTATACTGTTTTGAATTAGAGAAAGTTTGTTTGAGGTTTTGAAAGATTACGGTAACTTATATAAGTTACAGGAAATTGAGCCACCTGAATAAGGGCTGAAAATGGTAGCGTTTTTGTCCTGATCTGGTCTTTTTATTGCTTAAATGGGACTTGATCTGACACTTTAAATGATCCAGATAGTCTATATACCATCACACTCTGGGAACATACACTTAGAGGTTGTTCACAAACTTTTGAATTCTTTTGTTAAACTTTTACAGAAAAAAATTGCTTGCGCATATTTTAAATCTGACTATAATCATAGTAAAAGATATTTTAAGAGCTCAAAATTTATCTTTATCTGCAGACTTTTTTCATTAAACTCATTAAAAAATGTGGCGTATCTTCTTCAGCGTACGTGGGTGCACATACATACTTAATCTCTGTCGTATGTGCGCCGCACTTTTTTTTTCTAATCTTTTTTACACAGGAGGATTTTATGTCCAGAATGCCAGATACTTGATCTTTACTTTAGCTAAAAACCAATAGGCGCCTATGGTTTTTATAAAGAAAGTTTAGAAAATAACCAAAAACCACTTGCCATAAAAAGTAACTATATTAGTATGATATTCACATTTATATGTTAATATAGATATAATCAGATTAAGGAGTATATTATGGTAAAATTTACACAAGATTCTGCTTCATTGACAGTGTATGGTGTTGATTTACTTAATTTGTGCCACAGACAGTGTGAAAATAAATACGAGGGTAATGATTTATTGACAAAAATTAATAGATCTTAGTGTAAGGCTGACTGTAATAGAAAATTAAAAGCTCCTGAACACCATTCACCAGAAAAAGTAACACTTAGTGAACAGTTAACAGATATTGCAAGTAATCTCCGTTTTGAGAGCATAAAATTATCGCTTATATCAGATGAAATAGACAATTACAATTCAATGTCTTTTTAATTAGAGTAAAAGAAGATATTGGTTATCTTCTTTTTTTTTATTTCTATTATTAACTACTTGAATTTAAGTTCGTTCAGGCAAGATAATTATGAGTAAAAATAGCAGATGCAAGTAGCTGGCACACAGCTGTACGAGCATTCATTTTTGAGGGTATAGCAAATGGTGTCATTCAAGTAGCTGATATTGGCTTGCCCTAATCTCATCAAGAACGTTGTGCTTTAACATAATATTTTTATGCTTACCAACTTAACTGAATCCCAGGCTGGGATGATATACTTCTGGTAGATAATGTCGGTATAGTTGTGATTGGAATAGAAAGCACTAAGTTTGCAATGCTATCTGAATAGATAAAAGAACTCATTACTCAGTGAAACAAGACTTGAAATTTTGTGCAATGCTGCTGATTATATCTAGATATGCATCCTTTCCAGGCTCTACATCTGATCCAATAGGATCAAGAATCACCATTTTTACGTCACTAGAAAAGACATTAGGCTTTATGCTATCCTCTCGTGAATGAGAAACAATACATTTAACGTTTTCCTCTTTCATTACCTTTTTTAATTTCATTAAACTCTTCATACCTATGTAAGAATCCTCTTCTATAGAAAGAATGGCGCTTGGGTAACTTAAATCAAAATATTTTTCGAAATATTGATAAGCATCGTGAGTAACTATGTATTTTTGATTTTTTAACTCATCCAATTCTTTCGTAATTTTTTCTACTTCTTGGTCTATCTTTCTTATAGTCTCCTCTGCGTTAGTATTGTATCGATAGGCATTTTCTTTATCTATATTAGATAATGTTGCACTGATAAAAAGTATCATACTTTTTGCATTTTCAGGACTCAGCCAAATATGCAAATCTTTTTCATCTTGAATGTGACTAGAAAATGAATGCGGTCGAGCAGGAAGTAGATCGATTGCACTTGATAGCGGTATTAACTTCTTATTTTCTTTAGCGAAAGTTTTAATGAATGTTTCCAAAGAATCATCGATATAAAATATAATATTACTAGATTCTAATTTACTTGCGTCTGAAGGCCTGAGCATGTAGTTATGTTCAGACACTACTTCGTACATTAGTAGTTCTGGCTTTGAAATTCCATCTGTAACAGAAGCTACAAGTGAGTGTATAGGTTTGATTGTAGCTACAATTTTTAAATTGGATGAAAAGGCACTATTGTAGTATAATGTAAATGAAAGTAATAGAAAAAAAAACAGTAAATGTCTCATATAAATGTTGAGAAAAAGTCAATTTTTGCCAAAAAATTAAGTAGTGTCAATAACTGCATTCTAAAAATAGAAAACCTTACTCTTTCATACAGTAATAAAAAAGTTCTTGATAATATCAACATATCAGTACAAAGAGGAGATATAGTTACAATACTTGGTCCAAATGGCGGAGGTAAAACCTCTTTAGTGAAAGCAGTTGCTGGTATAAATAAAGGTTTTATTGGCAGTATTGTATTCGCTGACAATATAAAAATTAGCTATATGCCACAAAATTTTAGTATTGGTAATTTGATGCCAATAACAGTTGAGTCTTTCCTTTTCAATAGCTCCTCGAAGAAATTGAAGAAAAATCAACCCATTGTTACAGAAGCAATAGAATTGGTTGGTATCGGTAACATTCTAAAAAATCAAGTATTAGAAATCTCTGCAGGACAAACACAATTACTGCTGCTTGCACGCTGTTTAATTTCAGAATCTGATTTGATCATTTTAGATGAGCCAGTCAGTGCAATGGATATTAACGCACGAGCTAAATTTTATGATATTATAAATAAAATCGCAAAAGAACGATCAGTGTCGATTCTGATGACTTCTCATGACCTTCACTCTGCTCTACCATCGTCAGATTACATAATTTGCATAAATAATACTATCTATTATCAAGGTAAACCTGATGCAATTATGGAAATAAATGAAATATTTGGCAGTTACGCAGCGAAATGATTCAAAATATTCTACGCCTTCTGCAAATAACTACAGTGCTAACACGCTACAATGTGTTACCTTATTTACTTCCACCATCAAAAAAATCAATAAATAAAATACAAGGTCATAAACTAAAGCGTGCTCTTGAAAGATTAGGTCCGGTGTTCATTAAATTTGGGCAATCCATTTCATCACGCACTGATATTTTAAATGAGGACATAACAAATAACTTGCTATTGATATGTGATAGATTGCCATCATTTTCGTATAAAATAGCAGTTAAAACTATAGAAAGTGAGTTTAATTGTAAATTAAGCGACATTTTTTCAAGTTTTTCTGAAAAGCCAATTGCAGCAGCATCAATTTCTCAAGTGCATAGAGCAGTTACAACTGCGGGTAAGGAAGTTGCTGTAAAGGTTTTAAGGCCAAATATTGAGAAAACCTTCTCAAGGGATATAAAAATGCTTTCTTGGCTTGCAGAAATTGCAGAAAAATTTAGTGAACAATCAAAAAGGCTGAAGCCAGTTGAATTAGTCAAAACTTTTGCTGAAATTTGCCGATTAGAGTTAGATCTACGCTTTGAGGCTGCCCACTCTTCGGAACTGAAGGAAAATACTAAACATGACAGAGGTTTCTACGTACCTGAAATAGATTGGAGTAGAACTTCAAAAAAGGTTTTAACATTAGAATGGATGGAAGCTATACCAATATACGAAGTTGAAAAGCTGAATAACCGAAAGCAAATAGCTATCAATCTTATAGAATCTTTTTGTAATCAGGTATATAGGGATTGTTTTTTTCATGCTGATATGCATCCTGGAAATTTAATGATCGATAGTAATAACAATATTATTGCCCTGGATTGTGGAATCATGGGTAGAATAGATCGTGAGACATGCTATTACGTTATAGAGATACTCAAAGGCTTTTTAAATAGGGATTATGATCACGTTGCAAAAATGCACTTTAGAGCCGGTTATGTTCCATCACAGCATAGAAATTTTGTTACAGCTTGCAGAGCAATAGGTGAACCCATTGTTGGACAGCCTATACAGAAGATTTCATTTGCTCGATTACTTACTCAGCTATTAAAAATAACTGGTGATTTTGATATGAAAGTTCAAACACAATTGTTATTGCTGCAGAAAACTATGATTTTATTAGAAGGAACATGTAGGAAAGTCTATCCAGAAATCAATATGTGGAAAGTAGTTGAAACATGGATAAACAGTCAACATGAAAGTAAAATAGGGTATAGGGAAAAAATTAAAAGCTCTTATCCCATCAAAACAATCCAAGGGATATTTAGCCTTATAGAAAAATTAAACCTAATAGCTGACAAAAAATTACAAGTTAAAAATAGATCAAATGGAAAAATCTATTTTTTATTGTGGTCTGTAATTATAATTCTAATTGTTAAAATTCTAATTTCTTGAACTAAAAGATAATAGAAGCAAGTTTACAATCAACTATTTAAGTCTTGAAACCACTCAGGTTCACATTCACTCGAATTGTCAAGGTATTTTCAGGATGTATAAAACTTTCAGTAGAGTTTAGAGAAGAAGTAAAAACCTTAACTCTATCTTAAACTGATAACATTACCAAATTCAGTGCTTGTCACATCACTCAGTACTGTACTTGCTTTATATGAACAGTAGCATCCAATTGTAAGAAAGACAAATGTAGCTACAGCAAGTGGGATACATATTGCTAAACTAGATATTGTTAAACATGCACCAACAGCAAATACTCCAGATAACACAAAAGAGGAAGAAGCATAGTTACTTTGCCTTCTATTGTAAATATTTGCTTCTGAAAGTTTTTTGTTTTTGTTCTTTAAGTCTTGATTTTGAGCTTGAAGTTCTGATCTCTCTTGCCTAAAATCCCTTTCTAACTGTAAAATTTTGTCAGTGTCTCTTTCACTTACGACCTTATTCAGCTCTTGCTCTTTTTCTCTAAGTCGAATTTTTGTTCTTTCAAGTTCACCTCTAAGGTTTTCAAGTTGACTTTTTTCTCTAGTAAGTCGAGCTACTTGATCAGTGAAAGTGTTAATCCTTGTTTGCTGAGCTGATCTTTCCTGCCTTAAATCCCTTTCTAACTGTGAAATTTTGTTAGTGTCTCTTGTTCTTTCACTTACAACCCTACCCAACTCTTGCTCTTTTTTTCTAAGTTGAGTTCTTGTTCTTTCAAGCTCATCTCTAAGGTTTTCGAGCTGCTGCAATTCTTGAGCAATAAACTCATCGTTTATTTCTGATTGAACATTATGTGTATTTGCTACAGGTTGCTCTGCACTTGCAGGAAATTTCTCATTGAGACAATTTTTAATAGATTCACTTGGATTATTAACATTACTCAACACAGCGTTGACAATTTCACGATTTATGAAGCAGTTATCTTCTACTAATTTTTTCACATCATCCAAATCTTTTGTATTAATAACATCAATTAATCGCTCTTTCATAGCTTGTTCAATGATTCCCTTCAATCTTGAATTTTGCTCTATAGCTGATATTGGTTTTATTTGACTAAAATCTAGCTCCTTATGTTTTAAAAGTTTAGTCAATACTTCTTTGTTATCTTGTGTTATTCCTTGTAAACATAATTTGATAATAAGGCTAAGTGGTGTTTCTATTTCTCCATTTAAATTTCTTTTCCAGCAATTAGGGTTGAATTCTTGATTTAATAGTCTTTTTGCTCGGTCAATATTTCTGTTAGAAAGAGCATTTAATAATTCTTTTCCTGTTTGTGCTTTTTGTATTTCTATTATCAAATGCTCAGCACGATTTCTTCTAGCATATTGCTCAGGATTTTGAAAATTTTTATTTGGTAGATGAATACTTATTCTCGGATGACTCAGTAAGAGTTGTAACACTTTCTTTTGTTGAAAGCACATTGCTAGATGCAAAGCTGTATTGCCATTAAGTTCTTCATGAATATTAACATCTATGCTTTGGTGAAATAGAAGTAACCTAATCATACTCTGATATTCTTTTTCTGCTCCAGAGCCTGAAGATAAATTATTAATTATAGATATCAAAGGTGTCATGCCTTCTTCATTAAACGTATTAACATTCGCACCTTCTGCCAGGGCTCGCTCAAAATCTCCTAGATTTTCATCATCAATAGCTTTAAATAATTTTGTTGTTGATTGTCCTGAAGTTGTTTGATTTTGAGCTCGTAATCCTACATCACTAACAACCCTTCTTCCAAAATCTACATTATTTTGCGAAAGCATACTAAATTCTCCCCAACCTATAATTTATTAACATAATTATAAAAAAACAAAGAAGATTGCAAGTAATTTAGTTAAAAATTTTAGAACTAATTATGATTCCAAAAATTTTTCTGCATCAAGTGCAGCCATGCACCCTGTACCTGCTGCAACTACTGCCTGGCGATATACCTTATCTTGAACATCACCAGCAGCAAACACCCCTGCCCTACTGGTTAGAGTTGTTCCAGGTTTCGTAATTATATAACCTTGCTGGTCCATTTCAACAAAGCCCTTAAAAATACCTGTATTTGGCGCATGCCCAATTGCAATGAACACTCCATCTACTTTCAATTCCTGGGTTTTATTGATGTCTGTCGATTTAATTGTAATGCCAGTAACTTTTTTAGGATTTTCTTCTCCAAGAATCTGCTCTACGGTATGATTCCATATTACCTTTATCTTATCATTTTTAAAGAGCCTGTCTTGCATTACTTTCTCTGCTCTTAACTTATCACGCCTGTGTATCAGTATAACTTCCTTAGCAAATCTAGTTAAAAATATTGCTTCTTCAACAGCAGTATTTCCACCACCAACCACAGCTACAACTTTATTTCTAAAAAATGCACCATCACAAGTTGCGCATGCCGAAACTCCGTAACCTTGAAATTTCTTTTCACTCTCCAGGCCAAGCCACCTCGCTTGCGCACCAGCTGCGATTATAATTGCATTCGAATAGTAGTCACTAGCATTACCACAAGATCTAAATCTAGATTCATTAGAATCCTCAAGTTGTTCAACGCTTTTTATTTCGTCATCTATTATCCTTGCCCCCACCTTCTCTGCATGCAACCTCTTCTGTTCCATGAGTTCTGGACCTTGTATAGAAAGAAAACCTGGATAGTTTTCAACATCCGTAGTAATTGTAAGCTGACCACCAGGTTGCATTCCTGTTACTACAATTGGCTCTAAGTTTGCACGTGATGCATATATAGCAGCAGCATAACCTGCTGCTCCAGATCCAATAATAAGAACTTTTGTACTAAATCTATAATTCTGCACTGTGTGAGTTTAGATAATCAGCCACTCCTTCATCGCTTGCCTGCATTGCTGGCTTGCCTTTTTTCCACCCTGCTGGACATACTTCACCATGCTCTTCATTATGTTTTATTGCATCAATAATTCTAATAAACTCATCGACATTACGTCCCAAAGGAAAATCATTTATCGATTGATGACGTACAACAAATTTATCATCAATAACAAAAGTTGCTCTTAGTGCAATTGAGTCATCATATAAGACCCCATAGTCTCTTGATATAGACTTTTTGATATCAGACACTAAATTGTAGCTAACCTCTCCAATACCACCATCATTAACTGGAGTGTTTCGCCATTTATAGTGTGAAAATTTTGAATCTATACTTATTCCTATCACTTCAACATCACGTTTTGAAAAATCTTCTATTTTGTTGCTAAATGATATCAACTCAGTTGGACAGACAAAAGTAAAATCAAGTGGATAGAAAAAAAGGACAGCATACTTATCCTTTATATGTTTACTTAAACAGAAATCATCAACTATTTTTCCACTAGCAAGAACAGCCGAAGCAGTAAAATCGATAGCGGATTTTGTTACAAGATTCATAACTAACCTATTCATTCTTAATATTTATAATTTTATACCTTGATACATTTACATGCAAGTTTTCTTTAGCCCCAATCTTATAAAAACTTCCTCTTATGGCTGTGAAAATGTTATGATAAGAGCTAATTTTCATGAGTAGTGAAATACCCAAATATTACTATCTTTCACCTTTTCTCCCTTCAAATTTTTTAACCATTTCTTTTACACTTACATTCGTGGAAGGTAAATTTTTGCTGGTAAGATGGTTGATCGAAGATTTTTTATTCCCTACTGGAAATGAACGAGATTGTTTTCTCTTCACACTGATATCCGTTTGTGTTACTGAAGCAGTTTTGTTTTCAGCAGGCAACACGTTCTTTACTTGATTTTGCTCAAATCTTTCTTTTAATGCCTTTACTTTACTACTCTCGAGAGTCACTTCTTTTTTCATAGCAACTACTAGTACTTTTGGTCCATCAGCTTTTTTTGCTGATTCTTTACCATCTTGATTTTCAGATTTTAGTGGTAGTGTAGGGTTACTCTCAGCTGATTTTTCCACTACTATTTTTTGCTCTGTGCTTACTTTTTCGCCTAAATCTTTAGGCTTTGGTGGTACTGCAGGTTTATCTTTTTTCGGTTCTTGTCTAATTTTTTGATTAAACATTTTCTCTGGTACTGGTGGTACTCTTGGTGGTTTTGGTGGTGCAAAAGATTGAAGTTGTTGTTTCTTCCTATTTTCTCTTTTTGCTTCTATATGTTCTTTAGGAATTGTTGCATAAATCGGCTCCTCTTTAATTGATTGTAGATTACGCAAATCTTTTGTTAAAGATTTGCTCTTTTCCTCTTGATAATTTGATATTTCTTCATACTCAGGATCTTCGTTTAATGAACCTCCATAACCTGAATCTTCTCGCTCATATAAGAGATTTTTCTTTTGCTGTCTATTTTCTAAATTTACTCCATATGACCTATATTTATCTTGACTTCTTTCTATTCGCTCTAAATATGAAATTTTTTGAATAACATCTGTATATTCGATTACTGTTCTAGCAGTTGAAGGAGGCAATTTATCTTTTATAAAATTACTTATATTCCTAATCGAAACATCTCTTCCTAATATTCTATTGAATATCCTAAGAATTAATGGCTTTTTATTTGCCTTCTTTACACAATTATTCAAGTCATCACGTATAACAAGTTTAGCTACATCTTCTGCCTTATCTGTAAAACCCTCTAAAGCATGAGATAAATCTGTTACTGTTTTACCATATTGTTTCTCTGAATTTCCTAGCTTTATAGCTTTGATCAGAGAATCAAGATTTTTTTTATAATCCTCACTTTTAAATGGATCATGCATACTCATTGCAGCTTTTCATTAAAATATAAGGTATAAGTATTAAGATCTAGTAAATATTAGCTTTTTAGTTCATATATAGCTATAGTTATACAGCGATAATGCGTAGCAGAATAACGATTTCGTCATTCTAGTATCTGCTGTTACCCCTTATCTAGGTGTGTAAAAGTGAAATCTAGTTTCGCTATATGACACAGTCTCATACAAGTAGCTTCTAGATTGAGAGTTGTCTTCCGCATTGAACTCAACATTATTTACTACTTTTTCAGTAATAATTTCGGCAAACTCAGGAGAAAGTTCTTTTGCAGAAAATGCAGCATGTACATCATTTTTAACAAAGAAACACGTAGCAAGTGCAAATACTGCTGTTGGTACACAGCACCAAGGAGAAGTTATACTAAAAAAAGTTGTAGAAGAAGTCACTTCTTCCTTTTACTCAACTACGCTGTTAACCCTATACTAACTCTTTGCTCTACGTTAGCTCTATCTAGATTCTCACTAGGCTTTGAAATTACATATGTAATACCACCAGCAACAAGTCCTGTTACTAGAGCAGCAGCTATAGCTATACCAATTAAAGCCAATATCGGTAATGCAACACCAGCAGCAAAACATCCACCACCAGTTGCCAATGCAGCTATAGCACCATAAACACAGCCAATTATTATTGGTTTATTAGTAGTTTTTACTTTGTCTTTTTGTTTACTACTCTCTATTTCAGATGTACTACTTTCATCAGTTATATTTCCTTCAGTTTTAGGAACGAAGACTGTTCATTACTTTCACAATCGGGCATAATACTTTTAAATATTTGTACCACATCAGCATCGTGCTGTGGATTTTTTGATATTGAGTATAAAATCGCTTTAATTATGCTGTTACTATCTTTACTTTTCCAATTAGGTACGACCCTTTTAAGTGTTGTTAGAACATCATCACTAGAACTTATGCTCTTTTTAAGTATATCTAGCCAACCACTAATTTTAGTTTTTTCCTTTTCATCTTGTTCTCGATTTTTTAATATTTCTAAAATCTTACTGGTTTCGTTAAGATAATCTTTTCTTACACTAGCGAAAAATTTTTCTAACATATTATTCTTTTCAGCTACATCTAGAATATTTTTAATAACTTCCTGATTATAAAGAATTGTAGCATGGGCAAGCAGTGTTATATCATGTTCCGCACCGTTTTTGAACTTCAAACTTATATTTGCAGTAGTAAGTACTGCTTCTAATATCGCTTTATCTTTAATTACATCTAAAATATTTTTAATAACTTTCTGGTTACTAAAACCCATAGCATAGGCAAGAGGTGTTAGAGTATGATTTTTACCATTTGAAAGATCGATCTTTATATTCGCAGTAGTAAGAACTTCTTTTAATACCCCTTCTGTTTTAATTTCTTCAAGAATAGGAGTAATATTACCATCTTTTCCTTTTTTTTATTTCATCCCTTAACTTATCATATAATCCTTGTTGTGTTTCATTTAACTCTTCATACTTTGGCATATCAAACTCTCCTATTAAAAATAATAATATACTTTAATTATTATATATTTAAGCAAACAAGTCAATAAATTAATAAAATGCTGTGGTGCCAAAAACACTCAAACAAGAAAAAGTGCTCCGGTGCTCATTCTTTGTTTATAAATAATATTCTTAATTCAATCCTTTGCTTTCTTCTCAATATATCTACATATCAGAATAGACAGCTCATATAATACCAACATTGGAATTGCAAGCCCTACTTGGCTTAGTACATCAGGTGGAGTTAAGATTGCAGCAATAATGAAAATTACCACTATCGCAATTCTCCGTTTATTTGACAAACTTTGTGCAGTGATTAGCCCTACTCTCACCATTAAGGTTAGTATGACTGGAATTTGAAATGCAGTACCAAAAGCGAACGCGAATTGAAGAACAAGGTCTAAATATTCACTAACTGATGGCATAAACTCTATTGGTATACCGAAAGATTTACCGCTATGTTCAAAAGCAATAAAAAATTTCCAAGCTAAGGGAAATATGTAATAATAAACTACAGCAGCTCCTGTTATAAACAAAACCGGTGTTGCAACTAAGTATGGCAATAACACTGCCCTTTCTCTTTTATATAAGCCAGGTGCTAGAAATATGTAGAATTGCCATGCAAACACAGGAAAAGAAAACAACAGTGCACTCATTATTGCAACCCTGAGATATACAAAAAACGCTTCTGTTAAGTCTGTATAGATTAGAGAAAAATCATTGCTATCTTTTGTAACTTCTATTAAAGGTGCAAGTAAAAAGCGGTATATATTTTCTTTAAAGTAGTAACAAAACCCGAAGGTAACACAAAAAAATAAAAAGCAAAAAATAACCCTTTTTCTAAGTTCCGCAAAGTGCTCATAAAATGAAGCATATTTTTGTGAGTTTTCGTTCATACTTTACAATAACGCTATATCTAACATTCTCAGTGAAAAAGCCCATTCATTGTCATACCACGCTGCAACTCTACAGATATCGCCTGTGACATATGTACCAGCTAAATCCACAATTGCACTATAAGGGTTATGGACAAAGTCTATTGAAACTAAAGGCTCGTTACATATGGAAAGCACATGATTTGCTGAATTCTTAAATATTTCGTTTATTTCCTTAGTTGTTGCTCTCTTATCAGCTAAAAATTTAAAATCAACCATAGAAACGTTGCTAACCGGAACTCTAATAGCAGTACCATCTAGCTTACCCTTTAACTCAGGAATAACAGAACCAATTGTTTTTGCTGCTCCAGTTGTAGTTGGCACCATAGAAAGGCCACAAGCTCTTGCCCTGCGTAAGTCTCTATGGTTGCCATCAAGAATATTTTGATCATTCGTATAGGCATGTATAGTGGTCATAAAACCGCTTTTTATACCTAAATTGGAGTGTAAAATGTGTACAATCGGAGCCAGACAGTTTGTAGTACAAGAACCTGCTGAGATCACTTTATGCTCCTTTTTGAGCATATCATTATTTACGCCGTAAACTATAGTTACATCAGCATCTGAAACTGGAGCAGAGACAATTACTCTCTCTGCATTATGCTTTGCTGCTTCCGCACGCTTGTTGAATGCACCAGTGCATTCAAGCACTACATCAACATTCCAAGGAATATTTTCAGGGCTACGTTCTCTATATAAAGAAAATTTCCTGCCATTTATAGATAGCCAATTTTCAGACTCGTTAAAATCAATATCACCACTGAATTTACCATGAACAGAGTCATATTTAATCAAATGTGCATGCTGCTCAGCATTGAGCGACCCATTTACCGCCACAACTTCTATTTGCTCGCTATAGTTTTCTACTTCAAAAATAGCACGCAATACACTTCTGCCTATTCTACCAAGACCATTAATTCCTACACGAATTGTCATTTTTCCATCTTAAAAGTTTAATTATAGGAAATATTTCCTAATATTTCATTCTATTCTTTTAGTTGTTAATCTTAATGTTATAATATATTGATTGACTAAAGAAACTGTATCACTTAATTAATAATGTCTAAATTTTAACTTGGAGTAGGTTATGCATGGATTATCAATAACAAATTCAGATAATCAGTATCAGCAAAGAAAAATAGAAGCATTGCAAAAAGAAAATAAAGGACTGTCAGAAAAAGTGAAAACATTACAAAAAATGTCAGCATTGCACAATGACATGCTAATAATGATACAATGGAAAGCAATGACAGAGAAACTGCGCACAGAAATATTAAAAAAACTGCTAGAAGCACCTCAAGAGGCAGCAGCATTTCAATTAGAAGAAAGAGATGAAGATCAGCAAGTAATAGAAAACATACTGGATATGCAAGAAGAATTTGAATCTTTACAAAATTTGGAAAGTACTACTATTGAACAAACAAATATTCAAGGACAGAGCATATAAACTTGTAATAGTTTGAAACTATTACATATCTACTTCCTTCTTTATCGTTACCCCGGGTGTTGTAAAACTGGGGTAACACCTCCCGCTACGCAAATCACCTACAAAACACAATCTTTTTATTCCCCCAAACAATTAGCTGTGAATTTAATCAATCATATTAATATAGTAAATATTTACTTAATATACTAATATTTACCTTGACTAAACAATTATAGTGCTGTATCATTCATGCTTAAGCTTTAATAGTGAGATAATGATGGACGCACAAGAATTAGAAAAGTTCATCAACAAAATCCCAAGATGCTGGGGAAAAAACATCAGAAGAGTTGGAAAGAAATTTAAACCCGAATGAAGCCAATAATGATATATTCTAAAATCTATCAAGAATACGAGATGGACAGAGTCATTAATGAATAGTTTTATAGCCGCTGTTTCTTTGGGATTTGGCTTCCTTCTAGGAAAAATTCTACAAACGAAGCTGTTTCTAAAAATCTAGAAAACGCTGCTGTTGAACAACCCCTACCCTTATATATATAAAATGACAAATTTTATAACTAAGAAAGTACTTCCCCATTTTCAAAGCACTGCATACAATAGAATTATATTGCAGTGCCTTATACTCATCCTGAGATATAGGAAAACAATCTATACAACATTTTAAGCTGGCTCAGAGCGCTGGCAAACCCAATAGCATAATTTACAAGGAGGACTTATGAATAAGAAATTTCTCTATTCACCATTATCAATAAAAAGCATAGAAGAAAACGGAGTATTTTCTGGCTATGCGAGCGTTTTTAATATAGTTGATAAGCAAAATGATCTGATATTACCAGGAGCATTTAAGAATAACTTAAATAAAAGTCAGATAAAACTTCTTTGGCAGCACAATCCGAGCGAGCCTATAGGTAATATTACGGATATTTGCGAAAATGATATTGGCCTATATATAACTGCACATTTGCTTTTGGGTATTCAAAAAGCAGAGGAAGCATATTTAATGCTAAAAACTGGAACTATTAACGGGCTTTCGATTGGCTATATACCGATAGAGTATGATGTTGATCATGAAAGCGGAGCTCGAGTGTTAAAACAAGTGGAGCTATGGGAAGTTAGTTTAGTCACTTTCCCTGCAAATTTGTCAGCTCAGGTAATCAACGTAAAAAATCAGCACAATGACAAGAAATGCTAGCAAGAGCAATAGAAAAAGCAAATTCTGTGCTTACGAACATGTGTATTTCTGCTTAAAGTGTGTAAAAGTTTAACACTTGCATTAATATTTACTTAATATCCATACTAATATATATAATTTAATTACTATTAAAATTAAAAAACGAGGTAATTTTATGCTAAATGCTAACGATAAGGTTAATTACGAATCTAGTATTAAACAAAAGGAAAAAAATACAGCTTATCCACTGTGCTTGCTTGGCTATATCTAAAAACAATCGGACAAATATTGCCAGGGAGATGGAATAAATGGGCAGAGAATATTCGATACCACAATAAGGTTATTGTGGATAGTGGAGTTCATACTGATGATCTTTTAAATTCTAACAGAGAAAAGGAATTGAAGGATGAAAATGAGAGATTAAAAGAAAAGTTGAAAGAAGGTAGTAAGAAGGAGGAAAATCAGTCAAATTTAAATCAGGAATTAACTAAAAAAGAGAAAGAAATTACTGAGCTTAAAGAACAAGTAAAATCATTAGGAGAGGAAAAAGAAATATTTGCTAAATTTTTTGCAGCACAAGCACAGCAGATTGAAGACTTAGAATTAGAAAATGAAGAGTTAAAGTCTAAACTTGCAGGACTTAAAAAGAGTTATAAAGAATTAGAAGCAATTGCACAAAAACGAGGAGAAGAATTTTTAGCACAGCTGAAGGAGAAGTCTGAGGAGATATTACATTTTCAGAAAGAATTAATTGAGTGCAGCAAAGAATTTGCAAATAAAAACAGAAATGCTCTCAGTAAGGTTAGAAGAAAAAGATGGGAAAATAGGTAGTTTAACGCAATTAAATGAAGTATTAGAACAAGAGAAAAAGGAAATGGAGACTAAAAATAACGAACAAAAGCAAGTTATATTTGATCTAGAGAAAAGAATAAAAGAGCAAGACGATTTGATAAATTCATTTCGTGAAAATAAAGATATAAATGAAACTGTGAAGAAAGGTAATGAAAGCCTAAGAGCGCAAAACACAGAACTTAAGAGTAAATTTAGTAAGTTAAACAACGAGTCTGATACTAAAATAAAGCAATTAGAAAATCAACTTAAGGAGAAACAAGCAGAATTCATACAAGCTGAGGAAAAAATACTAAATTTAGAAAAAAAATTGGAAAGTGCTCAGCAACAATTAGAGCAAAAAAATACTGATCTAACAAATCAATTAAAAGGTTCAATTAGTAAACTACATGCTGCTGAAATAAAGAGAAAAGAATTAGAAGATGAAATTAACGAATTGAAGGAACAAGTACAGGCATTAGAAGAAAGTAAAGAGTGGGAATCAGCGGGAATAGATGATAGCTTAAAGCAAACTCATTTGAATCTGATAGAAATGTTAAAAAAAGAACTTGCAAAGAAAGAGAAACAGATTGAGCAATTACAAGAGAAACAGAAGCAAGTAGAAGATCAATTGAAAGCTGATATTAAAAAACTACAGGGAGAAAAAGAAAACATGGAAGAACAATTAAGAATAATTCAACAAAAACTGTTAAATAATCAAGAACAACAAAAGTTGGAAGAAAAGTTAAAGGATGTTGATAAAAGGTTAGAAGATAGTGATGGAGAAATTCAAAAATCACAAGGGCAAGCAAAAACTAAAGATATGGAATTTTTTTCAAGTAATATTGAGTTGTCACAACTGGCATCAAGCATACGAGATAAATTTTTATCCCCAGATCAGGAAATGTGTAATCAGACTCAAGGAGGAGTAAACGAGTATCAATTAACAGATAAAGCTAAAAAAGAATATAAATTAAACGAGGTAAACCATATGCCTAATTCTTCCATAAGTTACACTACTTCATCAAACATTCAGGGATTAGCTAGATAACTAGAGTAGGCTCTTAGCATAAAGTATTAGCTCCTCCTTTGTTAAAGTGTAGGAGCTGTCTTCCCAGTGTTGTCGTAGCAATTCTAAGTTTCTACCTAAACTTTTTCCTGGTTGATGACCTATGATTATTAAATCATCCCCAGATAAAGGAAATTTTGGAATATTGAATATATGAGCAAATGAAATATACTCATCAACATTTGTTCCAGACTCAATACCACAAATCTTCATTAAGTCACAATATAATTCCTTACCAAATAAAGATATGTATTTCTTTTGCTCTTTTTCTGAAAGCTCTGTTTTGATATTGTTTGATAATAAAAATAATATTTTTTTCTTTTGCTTATTTGAAAGACGTAGAAGTTTGCTTACATATTCTCCAAGATTAAGCCTATCTTCGGCAGTTCTAAGAAGCAAAGCTAATTTTGTTAGTGCATCGATTAGATTCAAGCTGGGATCTAGGAAAGGAGTATGATCATACGCTGAGGGTTTTGTAGGAGGTTTAGTGTTGATAAGAAGTGGTGAAGATAAAATTTCGCATTTTACTTCTTTTGGAATAATTTTTTGTAAAACATCAGATTTTTGCATGCTCTTAAGTGTTGGAGCAGGATCATTGCATTCCAACAACTTAAATATTTCTTCTCTTATTCTCTCTCCAGAGAGGTTTTGAATCATGTGTGAATGCTTTTTGCACACATCCAATATTTCATCACTTAAATCTCCTATGCATATTTTAGCGTGAAAACGAAACGCTCTTAAAATACGTAGATAGTCTTCCTTAATCCTATCTTCAGCGTTACCTATAAAGTTTAACTTTCGTGTTTTTAAGTCCTGAATGCCACCAAAGTAGTCGTATATATGGCCATGCTTGTCTGCATAAAGAGCATTAAACGTAAAGTCGCGCCTTGAAGCATCAGCTTGCCAATCATTAGTAAATTCTACCTTCGCATGTCTACCGTCACACTTTACATCATGCCTTAGCGTTGTAATCTCAAAGGATCTTTTATTTAAAATCGCAGTAATAGTTCCATGTTTTAAGCCAGTTGGAATAGTTTTTATATTACGAAGTTTTAACGCTTTAACTGCTTGATTAGGCAGCAGATTAGTAGCAAGATCGATGTCGTGAATGTCACGCTGTAAAATTGAATCTCTAACACATCCACCAACAAGCCTTGCCTCACCACCAAATTTCTCTATGGCCTCAATAATTACACTAGTTTCGTGATCAATTTGCATTTAGGTTACACATACTGAAAATCATGTTACAAAAAATGCGAAACTTTTGCAAAAATCCTCATATAAAAATATATAGGCAGGAGAGTGGTAAAATAAGAGGGTAAAGTGATAGAGTAAGTCTACAACAAATCCAGTGCCTAGAAACTTATAAGTATAAAAGTAATGTTAAAATACAATGTTTTCGATGATTATAAAAAAGCTGGATGAGCCACTTGCATGACACCTTTGTAGCCTTCTCTTGTCATCCCAGTACCTGCTCAAGTAACTGACACTGGTTCCCTTTATGATGGTGTTATCCGAGTAGCTCATCCAGATTTTATCAGGAACGTTGATTACTCTTTATTCTTCGCCCTTCCTGCACGTTTACGCTCATTTGGATCGAGGAACTTCTTACGCAAACGTATAGATTTTGGAGTTACTTCTACCAATTCATCATCGTCTATATATGCTATCATATCCTCCAGTGTCATTATTTTTGGTGGAGTAAGCTTTATAGCTTCATCGCTACCTGAAGCTCTTACGTTTGTTAATTGCTTACCTTTAAGTACATTTATTTCTAAATCATTGTCACGACTATGCTGACCGACAATCATACCACAATATACCTTATCTTGTGGCTTAACAAACATAATTCCCCTATCTTGTAGATTGAAAATTGCATACGCTACTGCTTCGCCTTTGTCTGTTGAAATTAAAACCCCATTACGCCTTCCGGAAATTGAACCTTTATGTGGAGCATAACTGTGAAATAAACGGTTGATTATACCAGTGCCGCGAGAATCAGTTAAAAATTCTCCTTGATAGCCAATTAATCCCCTTGATGGCACTAAAAATGTCAACCTAGTTCTGCCACTACCAGAAGGTCTCATATCAGTTACTTCACCTTTTCGAAAGCTAAGTTTTTCCATGATGATTCCACTATACTCATCATCTACATCAATTACTACTTCCTCTATAGGTTCAAGTTTTTTGCCATCTTCTTCTTTAAACAGCACTCGAGGCCGTGAAACTGAAAGTTCAAAACCTTCCCTTCTCATATTTTCAATCAGTACCCCAAGCTGCAACTCACCACGTCCACCTACTTCAAATGCTTCACCACTTGGAGCCAAAGTTACAGTAATTGCAACGTTTGTTTCTGCTTCTGCATATAAACGATCTTTTATAACAGTTGAGGTAAGTTTTGTTCCCTCTTGCCCAGCAAAAGGTGAGTCATTCACGCTTATAGTAATCGCCATTGTTGGCGGGTCAACTGGAGTTGAGCTGATCGCAGTTGTAACTTCTGGTGCTGCTATAGTGTCTGAAACTGAAGCTTTCTCAAGTCCTGCAATGGCAATGACATCACCAGCTACAGCTTGCTCTACTGGAACGCGTTTTAAGCCAGAAAATGAGAGTAACTTAGTTAATCTCCCTCGCTCAACCACTTGACCATCAAGATCAATTACCTTAAGATCTGAGTTAACTTGCGCGATTCCTTGGTAAATCTTTCCTGTCAATATTCTGCCAAGAAATTTATCAGATTCAAGTAAAGTAACTAGCATAGCAAAAGGTGCATTTTGATCATAAACGGAAGGTTTTATGTAATCTATCACCGTTGAAAATAATGGGCTTAAATCTTTTCTCTCATCAGATAGCTCCTTAGCACACCAACCATTTCTACCTGAAGCATAGAGTACTGGAAAATCTAGTTGCTCGTTGGTTGCATCAAGGTTAAAAAATAACTCATATATTTCATTTAGTACTTCATCAATTCTGCTGTCTGGTCGATCAACCTTATTGATTATCACAATCGGTTTTAAATTTGCCTTTAGTGCTTTTGAGAGCACAAATTTTGTTTGTGGCATTGGACCTTCTGCAGCATCAACCAGTAGTAATACACCATCTGCCATGCAGAGCACCCTTTCCACTTCTCCACCAAAATCCGCATGTCCTGGTGTATCAATGATATTGATTTTCTCATCACCCCACATTATTGACGTACATTTTGCAAGTATTGTAATCCCACGTTCACGTTCTTGATCACCACTATCCATCACTCGTTCTTGAACTTCTTGATTCTCACGAAACGTGCCACTTTGTTTTAACATGTTATCAAGTAAAGTAGTTTTTCCGTGGTCAACGTGTGCAATTATTGCAATATTGCGGATTGATTTAAATTCACTCATTTCTTATCATTTCAAATTTAATTTAATAACAAGTATACGTATAATATATTTAGAGTAAATAACTAAAGCCGTGCTTTCAGAGTATTTTAGGCAGATCATGGAACTCTAACAAAAAGGTTTCATGTTCGCTGTACTTTGTAGCAACTAACACCAAGACAAAGAAGAATCTTGCTTTAGCAGTACATTTATATAAAATTAAAATAAACTAAAGTAATCATTTAAATGCTAACAAGATTCGCTCCAAGCCCAACTGGCTACCTACATGTAGGAAACATACGCACTGCACTCATTTGTTGGATGTACACACGTAATCAAAATGGAAAATTTTTACTACGTTTTGATGATACTGATCTTGAGCGTTCAGATATCAAATATGTAGATAATATCATAGAAGACCTAAAATGGATTGGCATAAATTGGAATTCAAGTTTTAAGCAATCAGAGCGTTTTGAGAGCTATAACGAGGTGTTCTTACAGTTAATGAAAGAAGGTCATATTTATGCATGTTATGAAACAAGAGAAGAATTAGACACTCAACGAAAATTGCAATTAAAACAAGGTCTTCCCCCTGTTTACGATAGAGGTGCGTTGCTTCTAACTGAGCAAGAGAAAATTCGTTATGAGCAAGAAGGACGAAAACCACATTTCAGATTTAAATTGAATAGAAGCGAAATTGTAAAATGGAATGATGAAGTTAAAGGTGAAATAAATATTGCAACAATTCACATTAGCGATCCTGTGGTAAAAAGAGAAGATGGAATTTATACATACATGTTACCTTCTGTTGTTGATGATGTTGACTTTAATGTAACCCATGTTGTACGCGGGGAAGATCATGTAACTAATACCGCAGTTCAGATCCAAATTATTAAAGCATTAAAAGCGAAAATTCCTATATTTGCTCACCTTCCCCTACTATATTTTGATGATAGCAAGATATCGAAACGGAAAGGTGGGTTGGATATTAAGTCCATAAGAGAAGATGAGATTGAGCCAATGGCGCTAACTAGCTATTTAGCAAAATTTGGCACATCTGATCCGATAGAAGCTCATGTTGATATGCAGTCTTTAATTAACTCATTTGATATTAAAAAATTTAGCTCAGCATCTGCACAATTCAGCTTGAGTGAAATGTATAAGCTAAATAGCAAAGTGCTGCAACAAATGCCATTTGAAATGGTGCAAGATCGTTTAAGTCAAATTGGCTCAGAGTTTTGGTATTTTATAAGGAGTAATATAGAAAAGTTTTCTGAGGTGGCCAAATGGTGGAAAACATGCAAATTTGGTATAGAGCCTGTGGTTCTTAATAAAGAGTTTATAAAAATAGCGCTAAGTTCATTGCCTAAAGGTGATTGTAATGAAAACACATTATCAGAGTGGGTTAAAAATATTCGACAGACAGTTGATATAAAGGCAAAAGATCTATTTATGCAGTTGCGCCTCGCTTTAACAGGAACAGAAACAGGTCCAGAACTCTCTAAATTATTAATTTTTATCGGTAGAGAGAGCATTGTTGCAAGGTTAGAAGAAAGCCAAAGAATTATACAAAAGGTTTAAATGCACCGAATGTATTTTGAATGACACCAATAAGCATTGTTCAGGGAATGTGAAAATATTAGATTTCTTGTCATTCCAGTTTCTCTCCTGTCATTCAAGTAGCTAACACTGGAATCCATAATCTCGCCAAAACGTTGTATTTTAAAATAACTTCTATACATATCCCATATTTCTGTATCCCAGTGTCAGCTACTTTCATGACAACATTTAGTTGTTTTTTCTCGTCTACCTTATTTTACTACTCTGCTGAACGAATAACACCAATAGTTAATCTCATGCTGAAAGATCATTTTATGGTCCAAGTCAGTTCTTTTACAGGTCACTTCCAAGCTCATCAATTTTTCCAAGATCTCTTTAAGTTCTGAAAGTTGCAAACTTTTTAAATGAGATTTAAAACTCTGCAATTGTTTGAAGAACAATGGAGGACTCAGCTGGTCAATTGCAGCTTGTTCTTTCATTCCACCTTGTATTAACAGCAAAACGCTTTCCAGTCGTAGAAAATAATTTGATATGATACGGATTAATGCTATCGGTGAAAAATTCTCTTGTAATATCAATACATCGGAAATTTTGATGAATTGTCCCATGTCTTTACTCACTATTGCAGAGCACAGATTATCAAGTGTAACATAATCATTGCCGGAGGTTGAAAAGCATAGATCTATATCAGCGAGTTTAAGATCTTTTCTTTTTCCTAGATATAAAACTAATTTTTCAAGCTCTGAATATATAGGCAGTTTGCTATGATTAAAATAAGACTGCAAGTGGTAGATTATCTCACTTGTGCACTCTATATCATTTTGTTTCAAGTAACTTGATATAATATCACAAAGATTACTACCGTTGTCCTTATAGCAGGTAATGACACCAAAAATTTTTGAGCTTTCCATATAACTTTTAGTTGTAGAACTATATGGAAGATCATTTGCTATCATTACTATATAATGATCGCCTATATTATGATCCAATATGTTTCTTAACTCTTTAGATATACTTCCACTGACATTTATCAGCTTAACTAACCTTTTTTTAGTAAACATCGAAATGTTTGCCAACTCGGAAAATAACAAGCTAGGCAACTTATTCACTACTGCAAAATCCATCACCTGAACTGAATACTCATTCAAGTTGGCAATTATTTCCTGTACAAAAATATCGACCTTACTATTGTCACTCCCATGAATTAATACACCACTTAAAGTATCGGGTTTCTCAAGGAATTTTTTAACTTTAGATGGCGTGATTCTCATGCCATCTATATTATATTATCACTACTTGGTGGTACATCATTTGATTGCACATCAGTTTCCAACAATTCTGAGCTTTCTTGATTTGCTGTATTCTGCATATCATCAGACACTTCTTTCTTTCCCGTAACATAATTATAAAAATTTTTTATAGGCTGTCCTATATATCTAGAAAAAAATCCTTCGGCCATATCTTTCACTCCACAAATTAACAATTAGCACATAAAAACAACGTAGCAAAAACTACTTTACGCTCAGATAGTTACACTCATTTGTTAATGAATTATGAACTTCCGAGACCAAAATTAAGTCGATCTACTTAACACCAATCTTATAAAATAAGCAATGATTAAATACACAGCTGCGATAAGTATAATTGCAGGTCCAGTTAATAAGTCAAAACTTGCAGATAATATCAAACCTGATACTCCAGAAATCACAGAAAAAACTGTTGCAACAATAATCATTTGCATTGGAGTTTTTGAAATGAGTCTTGCTGATGCAGCAGGTATTAACAAAAATGCAGCAATGAGTAATATTCCTATTAATTGAGCAGAAATTGCAATAAAGATAGCGAGTATAATCAAAAATTCTAGCCTAACAAAATTAACATTTACTTTCTCAACTGTTGCCAAATCTTGATTAATCGAAATCATCAGCCAATAGCGCCATCTAAATATTAATATCAAAGTAACTATTACGGAGGTTAGAAAAATTGATATTATATTACTTTGGTCAATCATTAATATGTCACCAAAAAGTGAGCTAATAATACTATTATTACCTGATGGAAGAAAAGACATAAGTATTAAACTCGATGATAAAACTACATTGGTAACTATGTTCAATATCGTATCAGCAGAGTATAATTTATTAAAATTAAGAGAAAGTAGTATAGCAAACATAATTGCAATGAGCATTATACTTACCGATGGGCTGATATTAAAGATCAAAGCAAGTGCAATACCAAGCAATGAAGAATGGGACAAACTATCACCCAAATACGATAACCTTTGCCATATCATAAATGACCCTAGAGCTCCTGTTACGAGGCTAATCATAATTACCGCAATTAGACTGTTTATAAAAAAACTCTGTGTAAATATCTCTAACATGCTATCAGATAACTGACAACAAATCTATCTTCAGATATTAAAACGTTATGGGTTCTGCATGCAGAACCCGTCGTCATAAATTCAAAATTTAAATTCTTTTGCTCCATAAGATAAGATTTCATTGAACAATCGCGTATCTTACCAGTACCTATTATCAAAATCTCTATTTCCTCTGTTAAAAAAGATTTAAAATACTCCTTGTTATTTATATCACTTTCTTTCAATTTAATCACCTTTTCAGGAAAAATTATAATTGAGCCATGATATTCTTGATTATTTACCCAAAATCTTTCTTCCCTGTAACCATCTATAAGATTTTTCTTCTTGGAAATTAAGGGCATAAATCAAACCATTAATTCCGTGTCGCACACCCACCATTCTGGATATTCCTTTTTGATATTTGCCGCTGCAGCTTTTGCACTTTCTTCACTATCAAACATTCCAAAACACGCTACACCACTACCTGACATACGAGAAAGTATAGAGCCTTCTTGTGACTCTAGTGTTGATATTACATTCTGAATTTCAGGTACAAAACCTATTGCTGCTTCTTGAAGGTCATTTTTTGTCTCTTTAAGAAGCTCTAACAAATTCTCCTCAGTGTTATCACTCCACTTAATTGGATTAGAGAAATCCTCTTTATACTTGGAAAATACTTCTGATGTATTCAAAAACTTTTTTTTTGGTTTCACAAGTACCAGACTTATGGGTAAAGAGCATTGTTTAATGGGACATAATTCCTCACCAATACCTCTAACAAAAACTGGCTTACTATCTACACTTGCAGGCACATCAGCACCAACGCTTAAGGCTATATCACTTAAAATTTGCCTATCAATATCCCACAGCTCTCCTAGCGTGCGTATCACAGCTCCAGCATCTGAGGAACCACTACCAAATCCTGCAGCAATTGGTACATTTTTTATAACCTTTACAGTGACTTTAGTTCGTATAGGAGCGTACCTAAGCAGTAGACTCAATGCTTTCGTTATAGTATTATATCGATAATTTATTTTAAACTCAGAGTTTACAAATTGAACTGTAGAGTTATCATATCTAAAGTTTTTTTCTCCTACTTTTATCTCTAAAAAATTAGAAAGTTTAGCAAAGACAACCAAACTTTCAATTAAATGATACCCTCTTTCTTCTCTATTTATAATATGTAAAAAAAGATTGATCTTTGCAGGAGCCTTTACACACAAACTTTCCATCTGTATATCTTCACTAACACTATCTTATTTACTATACTTGAAATGCCACTTCAGTCAAACTTTATACACTCCTAATGAGATCAAATGCCATAAATCCTAACTTCTCTGTATGGGTAAGTGCATCAGCTGGTACAGGTAAAACAAAGATCTTAATAGACAGAGTATTAAGACTTCTATTAGAGAATAAGAGAAATATTCTCTGCTTAACATTTACCAATGCTGCAGCAAATGAAATGGAGGATCGCATTTACAGTACACTTAGTAAGTGGGCAATATGTCCAGAGAGTATATTGGTTGCAGATTTAGAACAATTAGATTTCTTTCCCCAACACCCCTACTTGTCATTCCAGTGCTTGACACTGGGATCTAGAGAAAATAAAGATTATTTAACAAGAGCAAGAAGGCTCTTCTCTGAACTGGAAAATATTGGTCTTAATATTAAAACTATACACGCCTTTTGTTACAAATTAATCTCCAGCTTTCCTACAGAAGCTGGTATCGCTCCAAATTGTACGTTGAGCGAATGTAAAGAATTGCATTCCATCGTATTTGAAAAAACGCTTCATAATGAAACTGTGCAGGACGATATAAATATCATTGCAGCTGAAATTGATGAAAACAAGCTGAGTGATTTACTCTATACCTTATGTATAAAGAGATCAGCTCTAGAAAATAATTTAGGGTATATCAAAGATAAACTAAGTGCCCCAGATAAGATTCACAATTTACAGAGTGAAACGAGTGAGCAGATAAAAAGATTAGTTAAAATATTAAGTGAGGGCAGCAAAAGAGATCAGAGTTACAGTGCGATACTTTATGATTGGTGTAATAGCACAAAATCGTCCGTACCAAATGTTGTCATCCAAGTAGCTGACACTGGGATCCAGAAAAAAAGAAATATGGATCCCAGTGTCAGCTACTTGGATGACAACAAGATAGAGAACTTAGCTAAAGTATTTCTCAAATCAGAATCGTACGAAAAAAAGAGCATATCATCAATTATAACAAAGGGTGCTTTGGAAAAATTTGAAGACGTAGAGCAAATGATAGAAAACATTCAAAATGCATTGTTTACCCATGTAAAGGATATAAATTCTTATCAAATATTCGCAAGAACCAGTAGTTTACTTAGTGTATTTAAAGTATATGTTGATCTATATAATAGTGAAAAATCAAAGAATGCACTGCTTGATTATGATGATATCATCAATTTAGCAACAGATCTCCTTAGCAATCCAGGCGATAAAGATTGGATATTGTTTAATCTAGACAAAAAAATAGACCACATTCTTGTTGATGAGGCACAAGACAATAGTATTAGTCAATGGAAAATTATAACAAGTCTCTGCGATGAATTTTTTACCGGCGGTGATGAAAAGAGAACTTTATTTGTTGTTGGCGATGTAAAACAATCAATTTACAGATTTCAAGGAGCAAATCCCCATCTATTTAATTACATGCAGCAATATTTTCACACGAAAACCGGTGGCAGAGATTGGGTATCATGTCAACTTGAAAAGTCATTTCGCTCAACTCCAGAAGTTTTGATGCTTGTAGACAGAATATTTAACAATTTTCGTGAAGAAATATCTTTTAATGATAACGAGATAAAACATATTCCATATAGAGAAAATGATCAAGGATACATTGAAATTTGGCCGTTATTGCCAAGTTATAAAGAGGAAGAGCAGCAAGCCTTACAAATTCATTTAACACAGAGGAAAGATTATGTAGTAACGGATCGATTACTTGCTCAGGCAATAGCCCAAAGAATTCACAATTGGTTAAACGAAGGGCGTATTTTAGTCGCCAAAGATCGCCATATAGAACCAAGGGACATTATGATTTTGGTACGGCAACGAAATGCGCTAGTTGACTACATAATAAGTGAACTAAAAAAAGTAAATGTACCAGTTATAGGCCGAGATTATTTTAGAATTATGGATTACATAGCTGTGCAGGACTTAATAGCTTTGGCTGAATTCCTCCTCCTTCAGGCAAATGATCTGGCTCTTGCAAATGTTTTAAAATCACCGCTATTCAACTTTACTGAGGATGATTTATTCAAGATTGCATATTATCGTAAAGAACAGTCGTTGTGGGAAAAACTTCATGATTATCATGAGATTACCTCGAATGAATTAAACTATCTGATTAATTTATCTAAGACAGAATCCCCTCTTACACTATTCACGCATATATTGCGCACAGGCAAAAAGAAATTTGCTGCAAGGCTAGGTCTTGAGTGCTTCGAGATTCTAGACGAATTTATGAACCTCGTATTGCAATTTGAGCACCCATCTCTTCAAGCATTTGTTCAGTGGATCAAAGAAAATAATCCTGAGATTAAAAATGATATGCAATCAGAACGCAATGCTGTACGAATAATGACAATTCATAAATCAAAAGGTCTACAAACTCCAATAGTGTTTTTAGTTGACACAAATACAGTGCCAAGAAACAGCAAAAGTATTTTGTTTGATACAACGGAAGCACCATTTTGGTGTGGCAAAAATAATAATGCTTATTGTGATCAAGTAAAAAGAGAGAAAAAACTAGAGGATTATAACGAATATTTGCGTTTGCTGTACGTGGCACTTACGCGTGCTGAAGATGAATTATACATTTTAGGCAAAGAGCCAGTGCAAAAGGGCTCTTGGTATGATCTAGTTATTCAATATGGAGCATTATATGAGAGGAAAAAACTATACTTACAGCCGATATTTAAAGAAAAAGTTGAAGTGCTATGCATGAATGCAAACTACCCTTCTATTTATAAAAAACGTGATTATTTTGATGTTCCAGTGATTTCACCTCCATCAAACCTATCAATGTCATTGCAGCACGTGACGCTGGAACCTGGAGAAAAAAAGCCAGTGTCAAGCACTGGGATGACAGATGAGAATGCTGGAATGACAAAAAGGAGCATTGGGACGACAGACAGCTATGCAAGAGGCTTAATAATTCACAGTATATTGCAATATATGCCCAAGATAGAGAAAGACAGGAGAAAAAATTGGGTTAGGAAATATCTTGATAGCATAAACACTAGTGAAGATAAGGATGAAATTTACAGCAAAATATTAACCTTTAATGAAAAATATGATTACCTGTTCGACTTGGAGGGCAAATCAGAAATTCCACTTAGTGGAACAATTGACGGAAAACCAGTATTAGTGCGGCTAGACAGACTGTGCATAACAGAAGACAAAGCAATCATAATTGACTATAAATCACACCATAACGTTTCTATTTCCTCATCAAATGAAATAAAAAAGCAAATGTTGATCTATAAAACCTTAGTGCAAGAAGTCTACCCAGATAAGCAGGTAGAGTGCGTGGTTATTTGGATGGAAGATTTAACCTTACAATCTTTGATCTAAACTCAAATGTTCGTATAGTAGCTACTTGCATTTGTTGTAAACTCACTTTTACTCTATAGTTATCTTTTTACTACCTTATCTATTTTCTGAACTGATTTTCGTACTAGAAAACATCCAATAAGAAGAATTATAAAAGGAATAAACCATAAAATGTAGGTACTAGATTTTACAGGTGGTACAATGATAATTGAATCTCCATAAGAATTTTTTAACTCTGAAACTATTTGCTCGTTAGTATATCCATCACTGATCTTCTTGCGAATTGTCTTACGCATACCATATGCAACTTGAGACTCAGATTCGGATAATAATTCACCAGAGCATACTGGACACTTTATTACTGCAAATAAGCTACTTGCTCGCTCTTCCATGCTTTCGTCTCTTAGTTTATCATCCAAAGTAAAAGCATTTATGCTTAAATGAAATATCAATGTAAAAAGTAAGCTAATTACTATTCTCATTTTTGGTGAATTGAGTGATAAAATCAGTAGTGGATAATTTTCCAATAAAGCCTGAACCTACATTATTGTCGTACTTTATTGAAAATTGAATGTCGTTATTAGTGATTTTTTCTGATAAGGAAGATATTGATTTTTCCAATTTATCTGCAGTCTTTGAATCATTAGTCACAAACGAAATTAATTCTTTATAATTTGATATGGCTACATTAATTTTATCTTCAAATGAAGATGTAACTAAATTGTAATTACTTACTCCACCATTCGCAGCAATAGAAAAGTTATTACTCTCAATCAAAAATTTTTCTATGTTGAAATTAATCTTAGAAGCTGAAATATGGTTTACAAATTCATAATCTAATTTAGCGTCGACACTAAGGTAATTTTCAGGACTTGCAGTATGTTTATAACGGTAAGTATAAAAATCAAATTCTAGTTTAGTATTTTCATTCAGTTCTTTATCAAAGTGAAATTGAATGTAATTACTTTTATCATTAACTTCAGTTATAACACTTTGCTGATTTTCTAAAACATCACATTTTAATCCATAATCTTCGTAACGAAATGTATCTATATAGTCTATTACAGTGCTATTTCTGCTGAATTTTAATGAAGATAGTAAATCATTTAGTTTAACAACAAAGTGGCTACTCACGTGTGTGTGACACTTTATATTCTTTTTCTCATCACTACGGACAGCAATGTTTACTTTATTGCTTGGTATATAGATATATACTGACTTATCAAATAATCTGTTTTTTATCACTAAAGCTTCAGATGAAACAGTTAATTGCTCATTAGAAAACTTTGGATTCGTTACACGAAAAACTAGGTTAAAAGGAAATCCCTTAAAATCATGTGAAATATCAACTTTTTCGTCATTAATGTAATCAGTTAAAAGACTTTTTACCTTAAATGCAGAAAAATACCAAAAACCACTATACGCTAGAGGAATAAACAAAGGTAAGGAGATGAGAATATAGACAAAAATTTTACGCATGATCCTCTTACTTATCTAATGATATATTTCTTGTACCTCTGGGCACGGTTACGCACAAACCGTCAATATCTTTTGTGATTTTTATTTGGCATCCAAGCCTCGATGTCTCTGTTAAACCGAAAGCTAGATCCAGCATGTCATTCTCCTCATCAGATATAGGATTATGTGTTTCTACAACATCATAAAATTTTGGATCAACAATCACATGGCATGTAGAGCAAGCAAGAGAACCTTCACATGCACCTTCAAGCAGATCTGGATCACTTCTATGGGCTAAATTAAGAAGAGTTTCTCCCTCTGCAGCTTCATAACTTTTCTTACTTCCATCAGGTAAAATAAAAGTAATGGATGGCATACTATTAAAATCTCTACTAATTTCTCTATATTCTACAAATAATAACTAGTATTTGCAAACTCTTTGCAATTCAATTATCTACCTCTTGTCATCATATACTTATCAGGGGAGTAAGACAGGTGCCACCAGCATCTCACAGAATTGTAAGTATAGAATTTCCTTAGTTTTAGATTTTACTAAATATATTACTGAATTAATATCATCAAACTTGATCTGCCATTTCTCCTGATCTTAAGTTATCATTTTACCGCTAGCGTTTGATCAACTACAACTTCAGCATTGCTATCTTTCAATAAATTTGCAGGACTATTACAATGGTATGTGATTGCAGCAACAACAAGACAACAAACTCCAATTCCTATCCCTACCGCTAACATTCCTGAATGAGCTGCAATAGCTACACCTAAAGCAACTCCAACTACTGCTAACGTAGAAGCAACTATGATAGAAGTATTACGACACTTAATACGAAGCTCATTTAGTTTATCTAATGCAGGAATACCATCTTTATATTTTAGCTCTCTTATATTTTCACATTTGTTAAGCAACTTCCAAGCATAACTTAACCTTGACGCTTGACCATAAAACCCCTTCTCAACATATTCAACCAAGAGATCAAACGAAGTTTCACCTTGGTTATTTTTAACGTCAAATCTTGCACCTACACTCGTAAGTGATTCAACTTTGCAAAGCATTGACTTATCGGAGTGCAAGTTTCTTAAAGCATGATGTAGAGCTGTATTCCCACCTTCATCTTGATAGTCAACTTTATTTCTATATAAAAAGTAACCAAAAATCTTTTTATTGCAATCGCTTGTAACGATATTTTTTAAAGTAATACTTGAAATTTTTATGTTATTTTCAACTAGGAGATCTAGAGCTTCTTTATGGTTACATTCAACAATAGTATCTACTAATCTATTCAACTCAGGAGTACCATTTAGACCTTCTGGTATAACTTTATGTTTGCCAAGTAACCTCACAACTAAATCTAAGCTTCGCATAGTTTTACGTTTGTCCTTCCTTAGAAAAAACTCAAAAGCATTATCGTACTCAGAACACTCATTAACATAATCAACTAAGAGATCAAATGGAGTTTTATCTTTTCTATTTTTAACATCAAGCCTTGCACCTTTACTCAGAAGGAACCTAGCAAAACTTTCATATTCATAATCGTTATAACTAACCTCTTTTAAGGCATAATGTAAAGCTGTGTTAACGTCTTCATCACTTAAATTTGAAATCTGTATGTTATTTTTGGCCAAGAGGTCGAAAATTCCTTCGAAACGATACTTGGCAGCAAATTCTACCAGTTTATTTAACGCAGGAGTACCTTCTAGTTTTTTCAGTTCATCGGCTTTACAACAACCGAGCACCACCAAAACATTATTCAATCTTTCTATTGCTTCTTCCTTAGAAGAAAATTGTTTAGCATAATTAACCAAGAGATCAAATGGAGTTTTATCTTCGTGATTTTTAGTATTAAGCTTTGCGCCTTTACTAAGAAGTGACTCGACAAAACCTTGGTATTTCGATTCATTCAAATCCAACCATTTTAATGTATGATGTAAAGCTGTATTTCCTTCTTCATCTTTATAGTTGATATCTAATCTATCTAAGTACTTATTAAAAAAATAATCCAAAAACTTTTCAGATTGGTATTCATAAGCATAGTTTAAGATGTCATTTGGTGATATTTCTATCCTTCCTTCAAAGAACTTGAAAATTTCCACACGATCGTACGCAATAGCAATTTGCACTAGAGATGTAATGTCATCATCAGCAATTTCAACTTTCCTTATTATAGAAAAGCACTCTTCAAGTTCATCTGATTTGATCTTTTCCAACAAGTTCATAATAGTGGATATATAGTTACCCTTGTCGTTTTTTAGTTTTGTTACACTTTTGGTTAATTCTTCAATCCATTCATCTTTGCCTACCTCGCTGTTTAGTTCAATGATCTTGTCTACTTTTTCTTTTCGCTCTTTTCTTAATTCTTCACATTTATAAAAAAATATATTATGTATATCGTAAAAACTTTTTATTCGATTCATTTCTGCAATGAATTTAAGTTTCCTTTTGTTTAACTTATGTATTCCTTTTGCTATTTCATCTGCTTTTTCAAAAAACTTTCTCATTTTTTTTTCCCATGACGACTCCCTCTTATAAGCTTGTTGACTAACATCCTCTCCCCTATCGTACTGAGCTTTGTTTGTTTGATCAGATAAAATTTCGTATGCTACTGATATTTGCTTGAATTTTCCCAATTTCTCTTTAAGCTCAGCCATTTGACCTTCTTCCGACTGTGATAGTAGCTCTCCGTCCTTCTTTTTTTTCTCTAACCTATCTAACTCTTGCGCTTCCTTATGCAATTTATCTGGATGAAGCTTAAGTGCCAATTTGTGATATGCTTTTTTTATCTCATCGTGAGTAGCATCTCTTTTTACTCCTAATATTTCATAATAATCAGGCATTTGTTTCTCCACTATTTTTATACATTTTTGATTATACCACTAATACCACATCTTTATGAAAGCACGGTACTGACATATAAACATTTTAGCAAATATTGTAATAATTGTCAATTTATTAACAAATTGAGTGAAAATGTGTAGAAAAATGAGTTGTGAAAATGAAAGTTTAGCAACAACAGATTAATTTATATATGAATATGGCTCACCTTTACAGCATAATCAGTTAGCATAATTTCCACAAAGCTACAGAAAGAGTTGTTTATGGTAATTGAGGAGCTACAACCGCATGACGTCTGCCATTAATAACTATTTCACTTATTGCAACTGCTGCAAAAACAAAACAATAATATACTTTTGTTAGTACAGCAATAGGTGAAAGAGAGGCAATGCTGCTTGCTAGCAATATTTGAGAACCATAAGGTAAGATACTTTTTGTGATCGCAGTAAATATTTCTAATAAATACGCACTACGGTGTGGTGCAATGTTATATCTTTGTGCAAGTCTTTTCGCAATATTACTAGTTAATAAAATAGCAACAATATTGCTGGAAACCAAAATAGTAAACATAGATGATATTCCTGCAATCATAAGTTCAGCTTGACTTCTTGTGAGATTCACCTCATCAGTGAATTTATCTATCTTTTTCTGACTGTATTCGTACATTAAGTGGCTTAATCCACTACTGAAAAGAATAAATATCATTACCTCATTCATCTTATTGAACCCCCTACATATGTCATGAGAATAATCAATAATCGAATAATCAAAAAAAGCTATTCCTAATATTCCAGCAACAACCATATTAACAGCTAATGTTACCAGTGTGTTTATTTCAAATAAACCCATAATTATTAAAGATATATAAGGGATAATTTTGACTATGGATAAATAATCCAGACTTGAGAGAGAAACAACTTCTGTGCTATTTGAAATCATTACTAGATAAGTAAGTATTATAAGACCTGTAACAGATCCTGTCTTTAGGGTTAGTTTTAGTTTATCCTTTACTGAAGCTCCTTGTGAAGAAGTAGCAGCAATAGTAGTGTCAGATATCATTGAAAGGTTGCTGCCAAACATAGACCCACCTATCACAGCTCCAACACCCACTGCACAATCAAAAGCTCCATTTTGTGCTAGATTCACAGCTATTGGTGTTATAAGTGCAATAACTCCGATTGATGTGCCTATTGCACTTGCAATAAACGCAGAAACCACAAACATTCCAGGAAGTAATAATTGTGCTGGAAGAAAGCAAATAGTTAAGCTAGCAATCACATTTATACTACCAAGCGATTGAGTAACAGTAGAAAATGCCCCAGCAAGGAGAAAAATCAAACACACGGTAAGAGTAGTTTTATTCCCCATACCTTTTATAAGAGTATCAACGCTATGCTGAATTTTGTTTTTATTGAATAGGATAGCAAAAAATAATGCTGGTAATAAGCAAACTAACGGTGAAATTTGATGAAGAGGATTGTCAAACCCAAAAAAAGAAAAATAAATACCACTACCAAGATATAAGGCTAAAAAAATAATGAGAGGAAGAAATGCAAACACTTGTCGTAATTAAATAAATTGAAAATATACTAGAACAAGCTATTTTAAGCAACTACCAATACAGTGTTTTTCTAATAATTTTGAACATCTTAAGCCATCTACTTTTGAATAAATTCCATTTGCATTTCTTGTATGCTATCCTCTATTTGCTTTATTTGCTCTATTAGCCTTTCCTCTAAGTCAAAATTACCGCCCAGCCTTGCTTTAATTTTTTCCTCTTGTAATACATTTAATTCTTTTCGTAATATTATGTTATTCCAGACATTTTCTGCGGACTTTTTCTCATTTAATTGATTGTTTAGTATGCTAGTTTTTTCAAATATAAACTTTATAATGCTAGACTCCCGTAACAGAATTTCTTTATTAAAATTGCTCTCACTAGTTACCATATTAATTACGCACTGTTGTAATTTTTTCATCTCCATATGAGTAAACTCAAAATGGGAAAATTGCTCGAAAAATATAGGGTGGTTTAAAAGTTCAGGGAACTCTATTACTATACGCAGGATTATAGCTTGATTTTGCTCTGCTTCAATTAATTCTGGAGATTTGTTGTAGAGATACTCCTCTTTTGTCTCTCTAAGCCTACTTTTAAAAATTTGCTTTTTAAAGCTACTTCTCAGTTCGTTAGCTTTATTGTAAAAATAGTCTCTATAATACCTTCTAATACTGCTATTACTGATAGCGTTTACATATTCCATGAACTTGTATTCAAGAATTGAATATTTTTCCGGGGCAAATTTTTCATAATTTTGCAAATTGCTATCGATTATGTGATGCCATAAATATTCAGAATGAAGTTTCGTTGAACAGTCAAGAGCAGTCAGTACACTCTCTTTCTTATACTTGAGCTCATCGCATATATCATATGGGTCCTTATTGCTTGGCAAAGTCACAAACTTCAATGTGTATCCAGGCTCCAGTATCGGCAAAACAAATTCTGCAATTCGAATAGCAGCATGACGTCCTGCACTATCGCCATCCATACAGATGGAAATTTCTTTAGCAAATTTCCATAGATTTTTTATCTGCTCTGTAGAAATTGCGGTACCAAGCGGAGCAACTGTATTGCTAATTCCCGCTTGATGTAGTGCTATTACATCCATATATCCTTCAACAACAAATAGATGTTGTTTTTTGCGTATTTCACTCAAAGCAAAGTTTAATCCATATAAATTTTCTCTTTTCTTAAAGAGCTGACTCTCTGGGCTATTTAAATATTTTGGTTGTTGATCAGGACTCAACGCACGTCCACCAAAGCCAATAACTTTTCCTGCAATGTTCTGTATAGGAAACATGAGTCGATCATAGAAATAATCACGAGAATTTCTATTTATCAACCCAACATTAGCCAAAATTTTGTCTTCAATACCGGAAGAGTTCAAATATTCTCTCAAACCAGAGCTTGGTGCATAACCTATCTTAAATTTATCTATGATTTTGAGTGAAATCTTGCGCTGCTTTAAATAATCTACAACTCCTTGATTTTTTTGTGTAAACCAGTTTGCAGTTAAATTCAGTGCTGAAAACAGTTTGTCGTTCTCTTTAGCAACGCTGAGGTTTTTAGGTAACTCAACACCTGCAACAGATGCCAATTTTTCCAACGCTTCCTTAAAACTTAAGCCCTCAGTTTGTGAAATAAATTCAAACGCATCACCATGAGCTGAGCAGCCGAAACAGTAATATAAGCCCTTAATATTGCTGACCGAAAAAGATGGAGTTTTTTCGTTATGAAATGGGCAGAGTCCAACAAAACTATCTCCTCTTTTTATTAGCCTGACTTTTTTTCCTACTATGTCAGACAACAATAATTTTGACTTTATAATATCTATATGATCCATTTTACCGAATTAGTAGTGGTAGGATAAAAATTATATAGAATTTATGCATATCTGACTCGAAATTTATTCAGAAAGATCAGGAGAGCTTGACAAAAAGCTCAAAATAAATTACCCATATAAATATCCTTGAGTTACGATTTCTCATATGTCAGATGTAATATCGATTGCCTCGGACCATGCCGGTTATGAATTAAAATCAGAAATAAAGCCTTACTTGGAAACTTTAGGTTATACAGTGACAGATCGTGGCTGCACTGCCGAGCAAAAGAGTGTAGACTACCCTGACTATGCTGTTGAAGTTGTAGAAGATATAACAAATAAAAAAGCAAATTATGGGATATTAATCTGCGGTACAGGCTTGGGCATGAGTACTGTGGCAAATCGTTTTGAAGGAATCTACGCTGCTTTATGTAATAGTGTTGAGATCGCAAAATTAGCTCGCGAGCATGGCAACGCGAATATACTGTGTCTTGGTGCAGGGTTTACTGAGAGTGGATTAGCAAAAGACATAGTCAAACAATTCCTCGAAACAGAATTTTCAAAAGAAAGTAGACATAAAGAACGCCTTGATAAACTTAGCAATATTAGCAAGAAAAAAACCACAAAAACTTATAATGAAGATGAAATATCAAAATTCGCTAAAATAGCAGGTGAATGGTGGGATGAGAATGGCAAGTTCAAGCCATTGCACATGATGAATCGTGTGAGAGTATTATACATCGTTGAGAAAATAAAAGAATTAAAAAAATGCGATTTAAAAGAACTATCATTGCTCGATGTTGGTTGTGGTGGTGGCATTTTGTCAGAGTCAATGGCGCGTATTGGTATTAGCGTTGCAGGAATAGATGTATGTGAGGAAAACATAAAAGTGGCACAGTCGCATGCGAAGAAAGTAGGGTTAAATATAGAATACACACACACTAGCATTGAAGAGCTAAGCAATGACAAGAAGTATGACGTGGTTTTGTTGATGGAAGTGGTTGAACATGTCGATAATTTAGAGTTTTTCATGAAAAAAGCAATAGAGCTGTTGAAGCCAGAAGGGCTAATTTTTATATCGACGATAAATAGAACTATTAAATCCTTCTGTCTTGCAATAGTCGGCGCAGAGTACATATTAAACTGGCTGCCAAAAGGCACACATAATTGGAATAAATTTCTCAAGCCATCAGAAATTGCAAATCATCTAAGAGAGAACAATGTAACACTACAAGATATGACTGGTATGGAATATAATGTAATAAAGCGTGAATGGAACTTGACCAAAGGTGTGGATGTTAATTATATACTTTGTGGAAACGTTGTAATTTGAAATCTCATTCAAGTACTAGAAGGTAATGCAAATATTTCAGGTAGTTTTGCTTTACTTAGCAGCTAATTTATCATATGTATTTCCATAGGATATCGCTATATTAGAATATGTTACAATTACTAACCTTACTTGCTGTTATCACTTCGGTTGTATTTTTTGGTCATCTAGTTCCAATGGAAGTGAAAACCTTCTTGTATTCAATAAGCCTTAGTATAAAAGAGATCTTACTATTTATAATGCCTTTTATTGTTTTTGCATTAATCTTTAGTAGTGTTAACAATCTTAAGCAGTCGGCTATAAAGTTTATATTGTTAATTATTATAACGATTTTCTTGTCGAACCTTACCTCAAGTCTAATAGCTTATTCTGCTTGGCACTTTATCTTACAAAATACTTATTCAATACAGAACGTAATACAGCATGAAGAAACAATTGTACCTTTATGGTCGTTTGAGCTACCGATAATGCTTTCCAACTTTCGTGCTCTTGCTTATGGGTTTGCGTCCAGCTTAATAATGTCTGCTTTGCTGCCTGAAAAAAGCAAAGAACTTTCTCAGAAAATGTCAGATTTAATTTTGTTTGTTTTGAAGACATTCTTGACACCAGTTATTCCAATGTTTGTACTTGGATTTGCTTTTAAAATGCAGCATGACCAGGTTCTATCTACAATATTTATGAATTACTCAATAATTTTTATTATTATAGCATCTGTAACCTACCTTTATGTTTTTCTCTTATATGGAGCAGCAAATTCATTCAAGATCATAAGCTGGATAGCTAGTATAGGCAATATGATACCTGCATTTATTACTGCAATGAGCACAATGTCTAGTAATGCAGCTATGCCTCTTACTATTGAAGGAAGCAAAAAAAATGTAAAGCAGCCTGATATAGCATCGTCTGTTGTGCCAATAACTGCTAGCTTTCATTTAGTAGGTGATTGCTTTTTTATTATAATATTATCAATGATAATGACTTTTGGTGGTGGATTGTCTGCAACAGACTATGTGACTTTCCTTCTCTACTTTCTGTTATTTAAATTTGCTATTGTTGCAGTTCCAGCGGGAGGGATTATGGTAATGTTGCCTGTTCTTGAGAAGTATCTTAAATTCTCTCCAGAGATGCTTTCATTAATTACAGCATTGTATATAGTGTTTGACCCAATAATAACTTCAGCAAATGTTATGGGTAACGGTGCTTTTACTATAATGTTTACAAAGCTCTATGATAAGCTTAAGTGATGTCCATTCTAGCAATTAATACTGTAGGTGCTGGTAGTTCAATAGCAGTAATTGATTACGATGGTAATTGTTTTGTAGAACGCAATTCTGCAAACAATAGTCATGCAGAATCATTTTTTCAAATACTGAATACTTTGTTTGATAAGCATAATTACAGCTACGATAAAATAGACCATTTAGCAGTGATAGTTGGACCAGGAAGTTTTACTGGAATCAGAGTTGGTATATCAACTGCACAAGGTATAAATCTTGCTACAAATAAGCCGTTATATGGGGTTAGTGCGCTGGAAGCTCAAGCATATGCAATATCGCTACTTTGTGCAAATAGCAAAAAAAATATTAAAGCTATAATCGAAGATGATCAAAAGTTTTATACGCAGTTATTTGATTTCAATTTGTTACCGCTATCAAATCCTGCTGTAGTAAGTGAACTCCAGCCTGAAACGCACTGCATTACATATATGGATTGCAGTTTACCAAAGTTGGATGCTAGCCATGCAGGGCTATTAGTCCGTTATAGACTAAAAAATAAACAAAAATTAAATGAAGTTGAGGCTCTATACTTAAATGAGCCTCAGTATATGAAATTGTTGCCTATCGTGTAAACACTATCAATTTGGCCAAATTTGTACATCTGACTTACTATTTCCTCTGCTACTTCTTTTATACTCATATTTGAATTTTCTATCTCCATAGCATTTGGTGGCATAAATAAATCTTCCTCTCTAAATTTAATACTATTTATATTAGTAACCTTCCTATTTTTTCTTTGCTTTTTTGATATAGTACGCTCTTTTAATATCAATGGATTGCACCTAAGTACTATAGGGAGGATTTTTGTGCTCATTTTTTTACTAAGTTCTACTACTGAGTTATATATTCTTATGTTGTAATCATTATTTTTAATTAATTCATCAACAAATATATAATTTTTTGAGTCAATAGGATAGGCTTCTATTGCCTGAAACATAACATGTGTAGTGTTATATATTCTATCTCGAGCTTCTTTGGAAGTTTGATTATATTCAAGTCCACTTACAATTACTGCATTTATCATACTAGATAATACTATTGCTGTAGAAAGTTTACCACTTCCTGGAAGACCAGTGATATATATGAAAAATTTTGTTAGCTGTTTTTTTATGTCAACGTTTATCATATTATTTTTAATATTAAAACCTACAATTATAATAACATAAAAACAAGGCTTTAAAACATATGAAATATTAAATAAAAAGTCGCTTTTATAGTAAAAATACTATGTAATCTAGAAATGTAACCTCTAATCACCTAAGGCAAATAAAAGTGCTTAGTATTTTAATGTAGGTTCACCTTTTAGTTTGTAATAAACTTTTTTTCACGTATAAATCTTTAGAAAATTTTAGTCAAGAGCTATGTTATTAACAAATAGTGAGTTGAAAAGAGACCTAGTTAACGCCTATCAAATTTTATCTTATCTTAAATTAGATGATCATACGTATACTCATCTCTCTGTACGTTCTGAAGATAAAAAGTCATTTTATGTTTATCCGTTTGGTATACGTTTTTATGAAGTAGATGAAAGTTCATTGATGAAAGTATCGTTTGATAGGAATATAATTGAAGGCAAAGAATATCAATATAATAAAACTGGCTATGTAATCCATGGCTTCATTTATCAAGCAAGGAAAGATATTCAAGCAATTTTTCATCTACATACACCTTCTATTGTAGCAGTTTCTTCTCTCAAGGATGGATTAATCCCAATAAGTCAGTGGGCGCTGCACTTTTATAATAAGGTATCTTACCATGATTATAATTCCCTGGCACTTGATGATACAGAAGGAAAAAGATTAATAGCTGATTTGAAAGAAAATTTTGTAATGTTAATGCGCAATCATGGATCTATAACATGTGGTCAGACTATACAAGAAGCAATGTTTTATACGTATCACTTAGAGCAAGCTTGTAAAACTCAATGCCTGACGCTAGCAATGAATAGGGAGTTGTCAATTCCAAGTGAAGAAATTTGCTCAAAAGCCGTAAAGGATCTTCTGTCTTTCGAAAGCAATCTTGGTGAGAGAGACTGGCACGCATGGGTTAGGTTGATTAAAGGTAAGTTATAAAAGTTTCTGACTCTTCGATAGATATTAAATTTCTTGCATAACCAGCCAGTCTGAAATCCAATAATGGTTTCATACGCTGTAATTCATGCAAGAAGTCTAATGTCTCCATCTCTACTTAAATTAACACCCTTAACTAAGCAGATACAAGTAAATAACTAGTAAGTTTTTTCAATCCTGCTCCACAGCAAATTTTAATGCTATGTGAGTAGTTATAGTGCTGTTAACAATTAAAATGACAAAAATTAAGATGGTGATTAGTAGTGTATAAATATTCAAGGATAAATTTTCAAATTGAGTTAGCAATTTGAAATATACAAAAGTTGGCATTATCATTGGCAAAACAAGAATTTGCGACACTCCTGATGCTAAGTTATTTCTACCAATCATTAATGCATTTCCAGTAGCTGAAATATTAATGATTATCAGCGTATTAAATAATAAAGACACTCCAACTGCTATTGAATGTTCAATATTATTGCCTAGAATTGCAAAGCTGAACATGAAAGAAATCACTGAAATCGGTAACCCAAATAACAACCAGTGAGCGAAGATTTTATAAGCAACTATCAGCCTAGAAGAGAGTGGCTGTACAAAGATTTGCTCTAATATTCCATCATGATAATCAGATGTAAATAAATTATTTGTAGAGATCTGCAAAACAAATGTAGCACATATCCATGTTAATGTTAATATGACTTCTTGTTTACTGTTGTTTTCAAGTGTATATGAAGATAAACTTAACATTATAATAAAAATACATACTATATAAGTAAGATTATTATTATTTATTACTAATTTTTTTACCGAACTAATCATACCAGGATTTTAAATGTTTATTATAAATTATAGTGTTTACTTTGAGGGTAGTATAATTTTTTGTGTTTACAAGTTATATAAGTTTTAATATATTTTATTGATAATGCTATGGAAAAATTAATAAAAATAAAGTTACCAGAAGATTACGTTCCTTCAGAAAATGAAGAATATATGAACGTAAAACAACTGGAATACTTTAGCTTAAAGTTACAATCAATACTCTCTGAACTGGAGAAACAAGATCTAGAAGATAGTAGTATTTATTCTGATAGAGATAGTGAAAATGGAGAATTAATTAAGCGCCGAAAAGATAGAAAAGAAAAAATTAAGGAGGCGTTGGAAAAAATAAAATTAGGCATTTATGGTTACTGCGATGGAACGGGAGAAGAAATAGGAGTCGAAAGACTTAAAGCTAATCCGCTTGCTATGTATTGTATTGAAGAACAAGAGAGAATAGAAAAAGAAAAGAACGTTTATAACATTAATGATTAGAACTTGTCCGGGAATTCAAGCATATTTCTTTCCTTAACATAACTCTACTCATAGCCAGATATATGAAATTTTCAGTAAGTAAATCTTATTCTTTCGATAGTCTTCTATTCCTAAAGCAAAAGTCCTTTCTACAACCCACCTTCTTGGCTGTACTTTAAACCCCTCATTGGTAGTAGCTAAGGCGGTGTGTCTCTGTTGACTTATAACCTACATGAAGGCCTTTTGACAATCTCAATATCCATACCATATTCTTCCTTTATATGATTTTTAAATTTTCTCCTTGGTATCCCATCACATTTTTTTAACTATAGTATATTTTTTTCTTACTTTCCTGTATGATACTCTGGAATAGCTTTCTATTCCTGTCCATTCCCTTTGACTTAGGTCTGCTGGATGCTTTTTTCTCATCTTTACCCAGTACTAAAACTTTAGATATTATAGCCTCTTTTACTAATCTCTGGACAAGCTCTAGCTTCGGTAAACTCAGTAGAAGGTTCTTTTGCAAAAAATGCAGCATGTACAGCATTTTTAATAAAAAAACATGCAGCAAGTGCAAATATTGCTGTCGGTACATAGCGCAAAGGAAAAGCTATACTAAAAAAAGTAGCAGAAGCAACGATTAAGCAACAACAAGTCAGTATCGTTTGATCACGTAGATAACGTCTATCAACTCCACCGTATTCAGCCATCAACCCTTTAACTTTATCATTGCTACCGTATGGCAGAGTAAGCGTTTTAATCAAATTCATTACACCATTATTAGTGAAATATGGAGCACACTCTATAACTCTGGAGCCATAAACCTTCTGATTAGGATCTGCACCATACTTTAGAAGCAACTCTACATATTTTTCGCGTTTATCGTTGTCACAATTGATTGCTTGATATAATGGACCTCGACCATCTTTATCTAACATATTAGGATTAGCACCATATTTCAAAAGTATTCCCATAGTATGATCATCATCACACAAAAACGCTTCAAACAAAGGATTTTTACCATTTCTATCTAACATATTAGGATCAGCACCATATTGTAACAATAACTCTACAATTCTGCTGTCGTCGAGAACCATATAATAGTATAACGAAGCTTCATTATGTAATAACTTTATATTAGGATCAGCACCATTTTCTAAAAGAAGTTTCAAAATACTATAATTTCTTGAATCTTTAGCTTGCATTAAAGCAATAGATAATGGAAAGTAAATACAAATAAGTTCTTCATTGATGTAATCACCAAATCTTCCATCTTTACTGCTTTTGAATTTGGAAAAAAGCTTTTCAAGAAACTTTATATCCTGATTATATAGAGCCCTACTTAAGTAAAACCTCAAATCTCCAGGCGAATTAATTTCATTTAAATTTTCGTCAGTTAGATTTTTAACCCCTTCTATATTTTCCTTAGTGAGAAATTCATATGCATTACCTAGCTTTTTAAATTTCTCCTCATTTTGTTTCTTTGCAGCTTCTGAATGTTTATCAGGATGATATTTTAAGGCTAATTTTCTATACGCTGATTTAATTTCTTGTTCACTGGGCGCATCGCTTGATTGAAAACCTAATATTTTTAAAGCTTTCTTTCTACTTACAATAAATTCCCCACTGAAATATGTTAAATTAAACGTAACCCAAAATTTCAAAAAGTAAAGCTTTTATGTCAAAATTGCATCTATTTCATAACTGTACAAATATTGTAGATCAGGAAACTTCAGTCCTTGATACTGGAATAACATCTCTATACTACTCCGGGCCAATCTAAATATTAAGAAATTTACCATATAAAAAAAGGCAAAAGAAACCCTATTAGCTATTATCTATTTTTTAAATTTACGTTCTTTATTGTCTCATTTGACGTTCACTAAACAGAATGTAGTCTAAGTACAAACTTGTGAAAGGCTTATGTGTAATGCTTCTCCACATAATCACTAATAATTGCCTTAAATTCTTCAAAAATATTATCACCTTGTAAAGTTTTGAAATATTTGCCGTCTTTGTAGACTGCTGAAACAGGTTTTTCTCCGTATCCAGGCAGGCTGATCCCCAGATTTGCATGTTTGCTCTCTCCAGGACCATTTACTATGCATCCCATAACAGCAACGTTCATATACTCTACACCAGGATTCTTTTTCTTCCATACCGGCATATGAGTTTTTATGTAGCCATTTACTTCCTTAGTTAATATACGAAAACGATCGCTACTTGTGCGTCCACAACCAGGACATGAACTCACCTGAGGGTTAAAGTAGCGCAAACCTATAGACTGCAGTATTTCCTGACATACTACCACCTCATTAGTGCGTGATTCACCAGGGCGCTGAGTTAAAGAAGCCCGGATAGTGTCTCCAATACCATTTTGCAATAAATAAGTAAGCCCTGCTGTGGTATTTACTACGCCTTTGTTACCCATACCAGCTTCGGTTAAACCCAAATGCAGCGCATAATTGGAAGATTGTGCAAGTGCCGTATAAACTAAAATTAAATCTTGCACTCTACTGACTTTACATGAAATGATTATTTTTTCTGCACTCAGGCCAATCTCTTCAGCTTTTTTTGCACTACCAAGAGCAGACATTACAAGCGTCTTACGTAATATAACATCAGAAGTTTTTGGATTACTAGACAAGGAGTTTTCATCCATTAATTTTTGTGAAAGGTACTTATCAAGACTACCCCAATTTACTCCAATTCTGACGGGAAGATCATGCGTTATTGCATACTCTATAATTTTTTCAAATTTTTCATCACGTTTATCACCAAAGCCTATATTACCTGGATTTATCCTAATTTTACCCAGAATTTTAATGTTGTCTGGATAATCCTGAATCAGCCTGTAGAGCTCATATTGTCCACAGCCTACTAATATCTTACCATCAAAGCCTTCTTTATTTATTTCCTCTACTATATAAGGTATTGCTTTTGCTACTTCCTCTGAGTTCAAAGCAATTCGCACCAACTCTGAACCTGCATGCGCTAGTTCTATTACTTCTTTTGCATATTTCTGAGCACTGCTTTTTATGTTGTCAGAATCTATATGTGCACCAAGTGCCATGGATTGAACAACTATAGGATTATTTCCACCTATCTTCACTTGTCCAACTTTTACAGTATAAGTTTTATGCCTGGAAACCGGCGATGACTCATATGCATCATCACTCAATGTCAGGTCTCTATCTAGCATATTATTAATCGTGACACTATTTTACTGTGTCAACTACACTGCCAAATGAACTTGAACCATTTAAACTATTTTGTGGTGTTCTATTTAGATCAGTAATAGAATCATGAGAGCACGTTCTTCTTGATGGACTTTCTTTTATAGTAACATTTATAGGGGAAACTTTTTTTTCTCGTGTTGAAGTAACTTTTTTCCCTTTTTGTTGTTCACTTTTATGCTGCTTACTTTCATACTGAGAAACTGGCTCTTGATCTATAAATACAGCACCCTTTAAACGTGCAAGATTAATACCATGCTGATTGATCATAGCATCCTCCCCATCTTCAACTATGCAAGCTCCCACGTTGTTTGGCTCGTTATCAAGGCTAGCAATTTTTTTTTCTTTTAATTTTTTAATTAGATCTTCTTTATTTATAGCTAGATCTTGTAACTTTCTTTTCTTGAGAATCTCCCTACGCTTTTCATATAGTTTATATGAATCAGCAAATTCCTCATCTGCATGAAAATTTGTACCACCAGGATTACCAGGAGGTATGTACCTTTTACTAAGCTTCACTTTAGACTTAGCTTCAACATTATGTACAGTAAAGAAACTAGAAACCAAAAGTATTAATATAAATAAAACTTTAGAAAAGATCTTAAGCATACTATAGTCAATATTGTGCCTTAAAAGATACCAATTAATAAACTTCAAGTAAATCAGAATCTCTACTAACTTTATAATACAAACATCTTTCTAAAAAATTTACTACCAAAACCTGCAAAATCTAAAAGAAGTGGAAGGTGTTACAAATTTTACGTAACACCTTTACAAGAAGAGCATTATGCGTGTGCTCTTCCTTGTTGTAAATTATTATTCAGTTTTTCGGTATCACCTACATTACTAAACTTCCCATTTGGTGTATCTTGAGACAAATCGTTTTTCTTCTCTTTATCAAGTTTAACTCCCTGATAGATACAGAATGCAACAAAACTAGTTACCGCTATTACAGCAACAGCACTGACTATGGCACAAATTAGTAGTGTTTTTTCTTGATCTGCTACTGTTTCTGTCAAATCTGCAATTTGTCCCGTGTGATCAGATACTGTTTTAGATAGTCCTGGGTTTTCCTCGTCCCCTAGTACGATTTTTCGTACATCTTCAAACTGCTTAGTACCAACCTTGTCTTTTAATGCACTAAAAACTTTTCCAAACTGCTCAACATCTATCTTTTGAGCTTCTTGCCACTCTTTTAATGCACTAAATACCTCTTCAAACTGTTTAGCATCTATCTTTTGAGCTTCTTGCCATTCTTTTAATGCGCTAAATACTTCTTGAAACTTTTTAGCATCAATATTTTGACTTTCCTGCAATGCTGTTACATCCGATTTATCAAAACCGAATACAAATTTGGTTATACCCATTTTTAACCCCCTAGCTAATTAATATATTACTATTGTACGTTTTTAGTAGTTAATTTAGTATTAAACACTATACAACTGGGATCCAATAAGAAATATCTGGTCATGCGCTGGAACTTTTGAATTCCAGTTATGCAAGAGATCTATTGATCTTAAAATAACTTTCTTTGGTTTAAGTTAAGGGTTATTCTACCAATATCTCTCTCTTTCCTGAGTAACTCGGAGCACTGACAATACCTTCTTTCTCCATTCTTTCAACAATATTTGCAGCTCTGTTATAGCCTATTCTAAGTTGCCTTTGAATGTAACTAGTTGAAACCTTTTGATCTCTCTGAATGATGGCCACTGCTTGCTTGTATAGATCGTTCTCTTCATCTTCTGTTTCACCTTCTGATTCCGCGAAAGAATTTTCATCTTCTTGAGTGATTTCCTCCATGTAGTTTGGCTCACCTTGCATTTTTAGATGATCAACTATATTTTGCACCTCATCATCACTTACAAATGGACCGTGAACTCGAATAATCTTGCCACCAGAAGCCATATAAAGCATATCACCCATACCAAGCAATTGTTCAGCTCCTTGTTCACCAAGTATTGTACGGCTATCTATCTTAGAAGTAACAGCAAAACTAATTCTCGTTGGAAAGTTTGCTTTTATCACACCTGTTATCACATCTACAGACGGGCGTTGCGTTGCCATTATGATGTGTATTCCTGCAGCACGAGCCATCTGAGCTAAACGTTGAATAGAGCATTCTATATCTTTGCCAGCAACAAGCATTAAATCTGCCATTTCATCTACGATCACCACAATATACGGAAATGTCTCCATTTTAAGTGGTATTTTTTCAAATAAAGGTTTACCCGTTGTTGAGTTAAAGCCAATCTGTACAACGCGCTCCAACTCTATTCCGCTATTCATCGCTTCTGTAATTTTTTGATTATAGTTTATTACATTCCGCACATTTAAATATGACATCATACGATAGCGATTTTCCATCTCTTTCACGATCCACTTAAGAGCAATAACAGCTTTTTTTGGCTCTGTTACCACTGGTGTTATTAGATGCGGTATTGCATCATATATTGAAAGCTCAAGCATTTTTGGATCGATCATTATCATCTTGCATTCATCAGGACTTAGTCGATAAACGAGCGATAGAATCATCGTGTTAATCGCAACTGATTTTCCTGACCCCGTAGTCCCGGCAACAAGCAAGTGGGGCATTTTAGTCAGATCTGCAATAACAGGTTTTCCGCTTATTTCCTTGCCAAGCGCAATTGGAAGATTTAAGTTTGCATTTTGGTATTCTGGCGATTCAAGTAAATCACGTAGCATCACAATCTCTCGCTCTTTATTCGGCAATTCTATCCCCATGGCATTTTGTCCACGAATTATTGAAATACGTGCAGAGAGTGCACTCATTGAACGTGCAATATCATCTGCAAGACCAATCACTCTTGCAGATTTTGTACCTGCTTGTGGTTCAAGTTTGTATAAAGTCACAACCGGTCCATAACATACACTTATAATTTTTCCTTGCACGCCAAAATCACTCAGCACCTGTTCGAGCAGAGATAAATTCTTATTGCTCTCTAATGCATTCAACTGTTTTCTCTGCATAGATTCTTCTACTTTAGAAAGTAAGTGAATGCTTGGAAACTCAAACTCGCTAGAAGGTGGTTTAAAAATCTCTTCGGTAGCTTTCTTCTGTCTTTCTTTTGGTTGTTGTCTAGTGGTTCTATATTTTCCCTCTATTACTAATGGTGCTATTGAATAATCAGTAGTTTTACGTAACCTGAAAAACAGAAACTTTGCAAAAAAGGAAGCTATTTTTTTGCATAGGAAAAGTAAAGAATAAACTGTGCTCTTCCAACCAACCAACCCTACAACACCTATTGATGCTACTACTGTGAATATGTAAAATGGGCAGTGGTCAATTAGAGCATTACCGACTATTCCACCGTGCATGTATCTAGCAGTAATGCCAAGCGAAAGTTGCGACAATATAGCATATATTGCTACATTGATTAACGTTAGGTAGATAATTTTCAGCAATGATGCTCTGAAAATTAAAAAGTAAACTATGGTTGTAGCTATTGTAATACTAGCGAGTCCAAGAAATTGAACCAATATATCAGCTAAATATGAACCTACTACTCCGCCCAAATTTGTTACTTCCTGATTTGTAGCTGTATTTAAGGATGGATCTTTATAATTATAGCTAAAAACCGATATATATATATACATTAATAGTGACAAGTATATCGCTGATTTTAGCTGTTTTTTTAACATCTACTTCAAGTAATAAGTAATTGTATATTTTACAAAGTGAATTGCTATTATCAATATCATCACGGATAAATCTAATCCATTGAATGGTTGTATATACCTTCTGATAACCTTTAGTGGAGGATAAGTGAGTCTGTTTAAAGTTTGCATTATGCTGCTTACAATCTCATTATACATGTTAACTACATTCAATTTAATCAACAAATCGAGAGCAATTGAGCATATTAGAACGAAGCTGTAAAGATCAAGTAACAGGTTAAGTAAGTATATGATTGGATGCATATTACTAATTTACACTAAAACCTATTATGTGTAGTGATATGTATAAAATCAAGCCCCGCAATAATTTTTATGCTGAAATAGGTTTAAACAATAAGCTATAAGATATTATACCCTTTGATTCCACGTGGATAAAAAACTTATTGATAAATTAACGGAGAGATGTGTACTGTATGAATAGCTTTTTGATCATGTTTATTACATGCAGGATAAGTGTTCAGGTACGCAGCGCTTCTTTTCTTGTCACCTCTTGTTACCTAAATAGCCTCTGTTCAAGTAGCCCCTTTGTTGTCATCCCAGTGCCCAGACACTGGGATCCAGATTGGCACTAAGTTGGTAAACATGAAAGCGCTTTATAACGTTTTTTATGTGAAAGCTAATGTCAGCTACTCAAATGATACCATTTGTTATAAACTCACTTTTACTCTATGGCCTTGTCGATATCCTGAACAGATACAATATTTTTTATTTATAAAATGAAGTAACTACTTATCGTAAAGTTGATCTATAGATATAATACTACCATTTGATGACTTTTCAGCACATTTCTCACTTTCATATTCTTTATCAGAATCAACGCTAAATACTAAAGTATCTCCTGAAATTTTATCATGAAACTCACTAATAGCAAAAAACGGTACAGTGACTTGTTCTTGTTTTCCACGAAAGCTCAAACTGACGCTAAACTTATCCTCAAAAACTTTTAGACTATAAAATTGGTGCTGTAATATAATAAGCATTTGAGTAGGATATGATTCTTTCAAGTAGTCTGGTATGACAACACCATTAAATCGCGTAAAAAACAGTATCTCTAAGTGAGGAGTAAAAACATTATCTAATATAGTATCTAGAGCCTTTTTGATAACTTGAAATTTAGCATAACTAAGCGACTTCTGATAATCTGTTTTATCCATATAACCCTTACATGTTTGGGGGAACTTCTGTTACCCGGCGTTCCCTAAACCGTGCTTATAGCAATGAAGTTATAGTGCCTAAATTAAGCAGCTAATGCAACATTGTCTTCAGCAGCAAAGTTATCGTTTGCATCTAAATTGTGAACTCTTAGCGGTGGTATCTAACCGAGCAAAGCTACCATCTTTACTATGCATGTCGATCCTTACTCGCCCCCGTATCAATCAAAAAATATGGTGGAGGCGCCGAGTACTGCCCTCGGGTCCAATACACCTATTATAAGGTAATTTTATTGCCATAGTGTATAAAAAATACACATGTTTATTATACAGTAGTATTGAATAAATGTCAAGTTGCTAAACACCAAATCGGCTCTTAGCTAAAAAACTAATATAAAAATTACTTCGCCTATTTATCCAATCTTAGTATAATCAAAGTAGAGGTATTTTTAGAGCTCAAAATCTATCTTCGTCTGCAGACTTTTTTATCAAATAATCAAACTCAGTGAAGAATGTAGCGTATCTTCTTCAGCGCAAATGGGTGCACACATATGCTTAATCTCTGTCGTATGTGCGTTACATTTTTTCTGAATCTTTTCTACGATGAGAGTAAATTTGGCTCTTTTTGCAACTGTATATATTTTAATTAACAGTAAAATAGAAATAAGGTTTCTATAGCACAAATGCTTTTGATAAAAGCTTTTTAAGCGTCTAGTACTATTTCTTATATAAAAGAATTTAATTTATCAATAATATATCTATTGATATTTACTGCTACATATAGTATAATAAATTAGTTCTTAGTATTAAAATCTTATTATTATGAAGAAAAGTAGAGAGATCTTTAACAAAAGTAATACTAATCTTCTGGTTATTTCAACAATAGCTGGTGTAGCTTTCATAGCATCAGTAATGCCCATGATTGCCTTAAGTTTAACGTTACCTACAATCATTATTCTATGTGTTGTTGCTCTATTATCTGCTGTGGTTGGTATTTTTTCAATGTATTATGCTATTAGAAACAACATTAACAGATTGGGAAATGTGCTTGATATAAACAATCTCTATGCAAAGAAAGTAGATATAAAATTCTCACAAGGTGACATAATAAATGTAACCTCTAACTATAAATATCCCCTAACTGCAAAAATTCAAAAAGAGTTCGATGGGTTATGTGATATACTTTGCAATTATGTTACTGAACACGATTTACTACTTGATATAGGCTCATCACAAGAACTTACAGAAAAAAGTAGATATGAAAACATTCTCAGTGAGCTAGAAACACACACAGTACATTCACACATATTAAAAACCTCATCTTTAACCGAAAAAACATTGGCATTTTTATTTGGAATTTATCCTTGTAATATATTAACATACCCTAATCAACTAAAAATAATCAATTATAATAGTAGTAGTGGATCTTATTGTATAAAAAAAGAAATACTTGAAAAAGATATTAATAGTATTGGTTCCGGAAATTATATCAAGTTCTGCACTTTTAAAAGAACAACAACTCAATTTCACGGTCATTCTATGTTAATAAGAAAGAATGGAAACAATGATTTTACATTTTTTGACCCTAATGATGGTATTAGATTTAACCTTACACTAAGTGAATTAGTAGCAGTTCTAAATAAAAAAATGTTCGATCATAAAAAAATGTGGTCTCATAATGATGCTGCTTTTATTGACAATACGAAGTTCTTAAAGAAAATTCAAAGCTACCCAAGCGAAGAATTGACACCTACAAATGTGAATATAGCTAAAGATGGGATCAAGGTCAATTGCAGTGTTTAATATACTGAAAGAATCGGATTTACCTTAAGTGACCAACTGTTAAATAAAAAATTCATGCCTTAAAAGGATCATACACATCAATTTCTTTAGTTTTCACTTTCTCGTTTAATAATCTCAGAATGGGCTGTAAATCATTGTCGATTGATAAACACAGTACTTCTCTATCAAGAAAACCGGCTAGGTGATTCCTTTTCTCAAGGATTTCTGTTTCTTCCAATAAGTCACATTTATTTAACACTACAATTTCCTCTTTTTCAACAAGATCGCTATTGTAAAGCTTCAGTTCATTATGTGTACAATTATAAGCTGAAATAATGTCATCGTGAGTTACATCAATTAAATGCAGTAGAATTTTGCACCTTTCTATGTGCTTTAAAAACTTGTGTCCGAGCCCAACTCCAAGATGAGCATCAGCGATTATTCCAGGAATATCTGCTATTACAATTTCGCTATAATCCACTTTTGCTACACCTAAATGTGGTCTTATAGTAGTAAATTCATAATCGCCTACTTTCGTATCAGAATTTGAGCAGCGGGTTAAAAATTTAGATTTACCCGCATTTGGCATACCAATAATGCCAACATCAGATAAAACTTTTAGCTTCAATATTATATTTCTTTCTTCGCCGGGCTGACCATGAGTAAAATGTCTTGGTGCCCTATTAGTAGCAGATTTAAAGTTAGTATTTCCAAGCCCACCTTTTCCACCTTTCACTACTTGAAATTCCATGTCAGGTTTATCAAGATCTACTATTATTTCCTCACTTTCTTCATCGATTATTTGTGTACCAACTGGAACTTTAAGTATAATATCTTTTCCTGCTGTGCCAGATCTATCTCTACTCGTACCACTTTTTCCACTACTCGCTTTAATGTGTCTTCGACAACGAAAATTAAGCAAAGTGTTGAGATTTGCATCACTGATGAAAATTATGTCTCCTCCCCTGCCCCCATTACCACCGTTTGGGCCACCAAATTCAACGAATTTTTCTCGACGAAAACTTGCGCAACCGTCACCACCATCACCTGCTTTTAAATATAATTTAACTTCGTCTATAAAGTCCATGCTAACCCGCGATAATATTTAGCATTTTCTCCTAATGAACTTTCTATTCTCATCAACTCATTATACTTCGCAAGCCTATCAGAACGCGACAGCGAGCCAGTCTTTATTTGCCCACAATTCGACGCAACTGATATGTGGGATATCGTTGTGTCTTCTGTTTCACCTGAGCGATGTGAAAGAATAGCCCTGTAGCCATTTAATTTTGCCATTTCAATAGCAGCAAAAGTTTCCGTAAGTGTTCCTATCTGGTTTGGCTTGATTAGTACAGCATTTGCCATTTTCTCCTCTATTCCTTTACTTATTAGTTCACAATTTGTAACAAATAAATCATCTCCAACCAATTGAACTTTATTCCCAAGTTTTACAGTAAGTAATTTCCAACCTTCATAGTCGTCTTCATTCATTGCATCTTCTATAGAAATTATTGGATATTTGCCTACAAGGTCAAAATAATACTGAACCAATTCCTCTGAAGTGAGTTCTCTGTTTTCAAATTTATAAACTCCATCTTCATAAAAAGTAGATGCAGCAACATCAAGACCAAGTGCAAAGTGATTTTGCATTGAATAACCAGCAGATTCCACAGCCTGAATTATCAGATTAAGAGCTTCTTCAGTGCTTCCAATGTTTGGTGCAAAACCACCTTCATCTCCTACATTTGTACTATAACCTTTTTCCTTAAGAATGCTGCGTAAGTTATGAAATACCTCTGCAGATATTCTGATTGCTTCACTGAAAGTCTCAGCACCGACCGGAAGAATCATGAACTCCTGAAAGTCGAGTTTATTATCCGCATGTACTCCGCCATTAATTACGTTAATGAGTGGAACTGGCATCTGCTCTTCCCCCACTCCCAAATACTTATATAACGGCATTTTAAAGCTGTTTGCTGCTGCTTTTGCAACAGCAAGAGATATACCTAAAACTGCATTTGCTCCAAGCTTAGATTTATTTTTTGTTCCATCCAGTTCAATTAATGCTTTATCAATCGCATTTTGATCTGTTGCATCCATGCCGATGATTTCATTCGCTATTACTCCATTTACAGCTTGAACAGCTTTCAGCACTCCTTTACCACAATACCTTTTTTCATCTTGATCTCTCAGCTCCAATGCTTCTAGTTTACCGGTCGAAGCCCCAGAAGGGACAGCGGCTCTACCTGTTGCTCCATCACATAGTTCTATTTCTACCTCAATTGTTGGGTAACCCCTGCTATCTAAAATTTCTCTTGCAAATACACTGCTGATCGTCTTTTTCATCATGCTAAACCTCCACTAGATTCACAATTGTGTTCACGTTCGGGAAATGTCACCCCAACGCTGTAACATTTCAGTGTACGAACATTGCAATATACAGGTAATTTGAGTAGCGGATGGTCAGTGCTTGACACTGGAATCCAGTTTTTATTATACAGCCACTTATTTAAAGTTAAGTCTTCTGGATCCCAGTGTCTGGGCACTGGGATGACACCATTCTTAATGGAAGCTATCCCCATATCGCAATGTCTGTACAGTTGTTTGCCTAGACACTGGGATCCAGTTTTACTACACAATTTTATCATATAAATCACCAATGCTTAAGTTTATTTTACTAGCAGCAGCTTTGCAGCTTCTCTTGCTAGTTTAGCTATATTACTACCAGCACCAATAAATAATACTACATCTCCTGAACTTGTCGAATTACTAATAAAATGTGAAATGAGTAAAGCATCATTCATAATCTTCACATCATTAAACCCATTACTGATCAAGGCTTTTTGTATATCATCAATTCCACAGCCAGAAATAGGCTTATCTTCTGGAGGATGGACAGGAGTGAGAATTACATAATCAAACATCATGAAAATTCGTACGAACTCATCAAAAAAATTACGAACACGAGCAAAACGAAGCGGCTCGATAATTCCTGTTACCTTTCCTTTAGTGGTCAAACGTGCTGCTGCCAGGGTTGCTTGTATTTCATTTGGATGATGAGCATAGTCCTCAATTAACTTAACACCTTTAATATCGGCAATTAAAGAAAATCTCCTTGCTACTCCTTTAAATTCCAAAAGACCTTTTTTAATCTCTTCATCACTAATTCCAAGTTTCACTGCAACTGATATTGCAGCCAGGGCATTGCTAACTTTATGCATTCCTATTGCATTTGATAGCACTACATTCTTTATAATTCTGGTACAAGGTTGAATATCTTCTTTTTGTCTTTCGAGAGCGAGTTCTTTTAATCGAAACACTATATGTACATTATCATCATCAATTTCAATGCGTTGAACTAATTTTCTAATTATATTAAGTTTAGTCTCCCAATCTGCCTCTGATAAATCACACTTTTCCTTCGTTATGTGCTCTCTTACCATCTTAACTTCTTCCCATACTACCTCTTCTAGTATATCCGCGCGTATTGATTTGCTGTTACATTCACCAAAACGTTTTCCAGGACAACGAGAGTAACTTCTTCCTCCCTTAGCATTACTCATTCCATAATAAACGGATTTGCAACACTGACATATCACTAACCCTTGTAATAAGTATTTTCTTCCACTTTGTTGCATTTTTTCTATTTGTAGCTTTTCTTTTTCCACACTGTATCTCTACGACTTATATATATTTTGCCTATAGTAAAATACGCACATAATGAGCCAAATCAAGGAAAGTGCAAACCAAGTAATTGCGTATTCAAGATGCTTTATTGGCTGTATAGTCAATTTGCCACCAAAATTATCTTGCCACAATATACATTTCTCTAGCTTAATACCTAGATCATTGGAGATTTCTTCTGTACTTAAGGTAAACCACGTATTTGAAGCAATATCATTTTTGATAAACCAATTTTTGCTACCATCACAATACAAAACGCCATCAGCAGCTACTTTTTCAATTTTTGCTTTTTCTTCTTTTTTTTCTCTGACTATTCCTTTATTTATTAACATGTAATGTCCATTGATAAGCAACATAGGAGACAGCACATGATAGCCACGTTGACCTGCGAAAACATATAGTTCTATATCACTTAAAATTCCGTCGATTTTAACGTTTCTGTAGTTAAACTTTGAAAGATTATCACTAGGCAGTAGATGAATAACTGGAAGATCCATATTTTTGATAATATTATTCTTCCAGCTCAATCTAAATAACTGCCATAACCCGAGTGAAAAAAGAAGTAAAAAAGGTATAATGAAAATAAATACTGTTTTTCTTAACACTCTATATTTGTGTTCTCAAGTAATTTTCAATACCCATAAGCTCAATAAGGTCAATCTGTTCTTTGATCCAATGTAAGTGCTCTTCCTCATTTTTCAGTAGTCCTTCTAATAACATTACACTCACGAAATCCTTTTCTTTTTCAGCAACGGAAATTGCCTCTTTGATGCCCTTGATACCTTCTTCTTCTAAGTTAGAATTATCTTCTAAGATTTTCTGCATTGTATCTTTTGTGAACTTTCCTTCATACTTTGAGATTTTATTTGTATCTTGAAAATTTGGCATGCCCTTAAGCAGTAAAATTCTTTCTGCCAGCCTATTTGCATGCTCAAGTTCTTCATTAAGCTCCTTTCTCATCTTTTCTGCAAGTTTATTGATTCCGCTATTTTTAAGAATCGCAGAATGCAAAAGATACTGGCGTACAGAAGTCAGCTCATTTGTAAGTAATTTATTTAAATGTTCTACTATTTCTTTATTCATAACCTTTCTTTAGCTAATATACCAATGTAATCTACATAACAATCAAGGCAACATCAATTCATTTTTCTCACAACAATCGTATCAAATAGCACATCATGAAATGCCTGTTTCCTCTGAGAGAAGCAAGCAACTAAATACCAACTGAAGGTAAGCATTACTATAATCACTTCTAGTGTACTTAAAGCATTTACTGATGTTTGAAAAAGTTTGATAAACGTGATAATTGAATTATTTAGCATAGGAAGAAAAAACTGAGAGATAGTGCGATCAAATGCTAAGCTCAAACCTATTTTAGAACTATCTAAAGTGATAGTATATATATTCATTAACTGTTGACCAGGAGTTGCTTGAGCTGTTGAAGATATAAAATATGTAAAGTAGCCACAATTTATACACATGTATGACAGGTGTAAAATTAATGGAAAATCCCCTAATGACAACACAATTATTAAGGTTGGAATTAATAAAATTGCTACATCTATTAAATATGCGCAAAAGCGCCTGTGTACACTAGCGATCTCTGTCATTACCACCTATCTTTCAAATACTTTACTATGAATTCTGTAAGTTTATTAAAATGTTGAAAATATAACAAATCTTCATAACCTCTTATTGATTGTCCGTATACAATAGGTAAGCAATTTGCATTTTGTGCACATAGAATGTCTGTGATGCTGTCACCAACAAAAAACACATTTTCTCTATTTACAGGTAGCGTACTCTCCTCTAGTGCAAATAGCAGTGGAGTTGCAGATGGCTTATCTTCTGCAGTATCACATGATCCAACTATTCTTTCAAAGTAAGAATCTAGTTTAAAATAGGCAACTTCTTGACGTAAATTAGTATTTTTCTTATTGCTCACTATTGCTAGGTAAATATTGTGGCTTTTGAGTGTCTGCAGCATTTTCTCTACTCCTTCGTTCAGAGTAATATTTTGTAACAGTGCATCATCTAGGTATTTTTGATATATCTGATTCGCTTTTTTCCACTGATCACCAAACAAATTGACCATGTAGCTCTTTCTTGATTCATGAGAATTTCTATCAGCAACTTTGTTGCTGCACCCCATTGAACTCAAGGTATGCTGAATGGCATTAGAAATATTATCTTGAGTGTCAACTAAGGTATTATCCCAATCGAATACTACTGCTAACGGGCTATTTTTCATTTTTATATTGTGACGTATTTTAAGTTAATAAGTAAATGATATTTTGATGAAAAAAGCATAAATGAGGTGCTCCTTGTGTCTTAACCATTTTTACATAATTATCTAGTATACTTATTTTAGTATAAGCTTTTATATAGTAGGTATGTTACAACTTCAAGATATATCAAATATTGAGAAGAAATTTCAAGATGCTTTTGCGGGCACCTTGTCACTAGAAGATAAAGTGAAGAATATCAATAAGTTGCGCCAGGAACTTAAAGCTTACAAAAGGCAAGTAACTAAACAAAGTCTCGAGAAAAAGTTAAAAGATGTTTCTATAGCAGATAATTCTTCACTGGAAGATAAAATTAAGACTATTGCAAAATTAAATCGTAGTCTTAGAGATCGAATGAACCGTGCAGCTAAAAAAGTAGCTAAAGATTTTGAAAAGATCGTCAAATTGAATCGGGAACTTAAAGATGTTTTTCCAGAAAATTCTTCATTGGAAGATAAAGTAAAAATTATTGTTGAATTGCACCGAGAGCTTAAAGCTCAAAAAGGGCGTAAAGATGAAGTGAAGATTATTGCAAAATTGATTCATAGTCTTGAAGGTCGAATGGATCGTGCAGCCAAAAGAATAGCTGAAGATTTTGAAAAGATTGCTGGATTTAAACAGAAATTCGAAGGAAAAGACGTTTTTACAAGTAAAAAAGTTGCAGAGTTTGAAAGTAATAAAAAATCTCAAACTACATTAGAAGGCAAAATTTCTGATCAAAATAAACAAGAAAAGACCTCTGTTCAAACAGACAAAATTCATGACTCAGTTAGCGAAACAAATACTTCTGGAAGATCTGTTTCAGAAGATAGAAACTTTCAACAAGAAAAGACCTCTGCTCAAACAGACAAAATTCGTGACTCAGTTAGCAAAATAGATACTCCTGGAAGAGCTATTTCAGAAAATAAAAACTTTGAACAAGAAAAGACCTCTGTACAAACAGACAAAATTCGTGACTCAGTTAGCGAAACAAATACTTCTGGAAGATCCGTTTCAGAAGATAGAAACTTTCAACAAGAAAAGATTTCTGTTCAAACAGATACAGTACAACCTTCAGTAAGCAAAGATCCTATAAAAGATAAACCGAGCAACAAAAAGCCTGAAATTTCATTAAAACAAGTCTCAGTGGATAGGAATACTACAGAAAAAAAATCTAATAATAAAAAATCTCAGTTGAGTGAAAAGAAAAATATAGCTCAACCGAAAGAAAATCAAAAAGAAGAAGGCTTTTTGGTACGGTTTCTGAAGAAAATATTCAAAAAACTTTTTGGTGAAGATAAAAAGAGTGTAGAGGATAGAAAAGGCACTACTCAAAAAAGCACTTCAAACGATGAAGGGCAACAACAAAATAAGCTCCTTTCAAATCAAGACCAAAGCGCAAGTGAAGGTTTAAAGCAAATTGATAATCCATTGGTAACTCCTGTCACAAAAGTAGAAAAAACAAAGACAGACCATGAAAGATAATTCGCCTTAGATTTCTTGCATAGTCTGGGGTCCAATTTGTCATCCTATGATAGGATCCAATCTAAAAATCTAGTCACGCGCTAACTTAAATTATTTATAAAATTTGTTTCGGTAAACCTAATTTGGATTAGCTATAGAAAGCAAAACAGACACAAATTAGGAAAATAATTAATAGAATTCCTGTTTTTATAATAAAAATAATTAATTTTAAAATATCTTATATTGATTTTATCATCAAATCTCATACAATATTAATATATTAACTTTAATGGTGGTAAAGAAATGCATGGTAGTATAAGCAACGAAGTGGTAAAAAATTTAGACAAGTTAGTTTCCTCTCGCTAAACAAATAAATTGAGAAAGGCATCTAATAACCTTACCACTAACCATAAAAATCAATATATAGAGCATGTTAAAGCAAAGCCTCAAGGCTCTTTAGCTATGTCCGGCATATTAAGAAGCACTTTCTATCTTTAATAAGTTACCTCAAGAGTTTGCTTTCAATACACTTGATTGTATTCAGCCCCAATATACTTTATTTAAAACTCTATTTAGTGAATTAGATCGATACAAAAATGAATATATAGAGCATGTTAAAGCAAAGCCTAAAGGCTCTTCAGCTATGTCCGGCATACTAAATGCTCTAAAGCAGCAAGAAGCACTTTCTATCTTTAATAAGTTACCTCAAGAGTTTGCTTTCAATACACTTGATTGTATTCAGCCCCAATATACTTTATTTACAACCCTATTTAATCAACTGAATCCTCAGCAAAAAGAAGATTATAGAGTACATTTGAAGACAAAATCAACTGTCAAAGCTAAGCTTGTCCTAAAGAATTTTTACTTAAGCAATAAAGAGAGTTCAAGCAACTTAAGTACTGAAAACTCCAATAAACCGTTAATACAAAACAGAAATGATTTGCCAGCAGCACATTTCTCTCCTATACCACATGCATTCGAGGAAACAGTTGTTGAACATCAATTTGATACTAGACTAGAACTTTCTTCTGACAAAGAGGATCAATCATGTAGCCAAACAGTAATTCCATTTCCAGGTTTTGCTGAATTCGATAATCAATTCTGCAATACTGTAACAGAAAATTCGACAGTTAGTAGCAGTTTAACGTCGAATGAGAATATATCAGATAGCCTAGAAGGTGAGCAATTATCCCCAGAGTCTTATTATAACTATTTGATAAATGGAGTAACTAGTCTGCAATCCTCAATTGTGGATGATTTGCCAGAGTTAAATTTATCTCCTATATCTCCTGCATTCGAGGAAACAGTTGTTGAACATACATTTGATAGTAGACCAGACTTTTCTTATGAAAATGAACCGTTAGTAAACAAAAGAAAAAGAGCTGAAGAGAATCAATTATATAGCCAAATAATTCGTTCAATAACTGGAAAACAGCGATCACAAGACTTATGTTTTACAGCGTATAATAGTCTTACAGAATGTGAATTAGAAGAAATATGTACAGTGGAGCCACCAGCAAAGCGCCAATGCATATCAGTACCTCCATTTGAGGGTTTTGCTGAATTCCATAATCAATTCTGCAATATAGTACCAGAAGATTCAATAGTTAATGATAGTTCAGTGCAAGAAGAACATACTAGCCTGGAAGGTGAGCTAACTTTCCTAGACTCTCAAATAAATTGCGGAGAGCCATCAACGAGTCTGCAATCCTCAAATGTGAATCCATTGCCAGAGTTCAGTTTCTCTCTAAGCTCTGTTACTCTAGATGAGATGGTTAAGAGATATGGCTTTAATCACAATGACCACGCTCTAAGTGATTTAGAAGAGGTATATGTAGAGCAACCAGTAAAATTCCATACATATTGCCACAATAACTAGGGACAAAAAAAGGTGGTAGTTTAACCTACCATCTCCTCTGGTTTCACTATCCTTTCAAACTCCTCCTCAGTGAGCAGTTGAAGTTTTGCTGCTGCTTCTTTTAGAGTGATGTTATCCTTATAAGCAAGCTTCGCTATTTTTGCTGCATTGTCATACCCTATATGCGTATTTAATATAGTGACCAACATTAACGACTGATTCAGTAAATCCTTTATTCTTTCTTCATTTGCTTTAATACCGATTACACACTTTTCCATAAAATTTAAACTTGCATCAGCTAAAAGTCTTATAGACTGCAAAATATTGTGAATTATCATTGGCTTAAACACATTCAATTCAAAGTGACCATTTGAGCCACCAATTGTCACGGCAACATGATTTCCCATAACCTGAGCACATACCATAGTCACCGCTTCGCATTGAGTTGGATTCACCTTACCTGGCATGATTGAAGAGCCAGGCTCATTTTCTGGTAATATTATTTCTCCAATTCCGCATCTTGGACCAGAACCAAGTAACCTTATATCATTTGCAATTTTCATTAAACTAACTGCTACTGTATTGAGTGCTCCACTGAGCTCAACTAAAGCATCATTTGCTGCTAGTGCTTCAAACTTATTTTTTGCTGAAATAAATGGAAGATTAGTGATTTCTGCCACTTCTTTAGCAAAATTCTCAGCAAAACCCTTTTTAGTATTGATTCCCGTGCCAACCGCGGTGCCACCTTGTGCAAGTTCATATACATTGATCAGAGTTGACTTTACTCTCTCTATTCCCTTTTTAATCTGAACTGCATAGCCAGAAAATTCCTGCCCAAGTGTTAGAGGAGTTGCATCTTGCAGATGAGTACGCCCTACTTTTATTATATCTTTAAATTCATGAACCTTATTATTTAGCACTTTATATAATTCTTCAAGATTGGGAATAAGCAAGCGGTCTATTTGTTCTACTACTGCTATATGCATTGCTGTTGGAAAAGTGTCATTTGATGACTGACCACAGTTTACATGATCATTTGGATGCACTGGAGACTTACTACCTAAATCACCGCCCAAAATTTCTATTGCACGATTGCTGACCACTTCATTCACATTCATATTGGTCTGCGTTCCAGACCCGGTTTGCCAAACAACAAGCGGAAATTGATTATTAAATTTACCGTCTATTACCTCCTGTGCCGCTGTGCAGATTGCATTCCCTACTCTATTATCTATGCTACCCTGTTTCATGTTAACACGTGCTGCTGCAAGTTTTACTATTGCTAGCGCTTTAATCAGGGGCTCTGGCATTTTCTCTGTACCAATTTTGAAATTTTCCAAAGAACGCTGAGTCTGAGCTCCCCAGTAACGTTCACTTGGTACTTTTACTTCTCCTAAGCTATCTGATTCTATCCTAACTTTTTTATCCATATTTCCTCATTCTAGTGTTTGACATTACCTACATATATGAATTAGTTAAATCAAATTGTATTTCAGTGTCAAGTTGAGACATTTTTAGTGAAGACCTTAGAAAATTTTCAAGCCATATCTTTTGCTTCTATTATTTTTTTATTGTTATTAAGGCAATCATGCAACCTTAAGCAATAAACCTACTTTCACTCTCTATAAGGCTATTCTACTTAGAGCTTGAATAGTGAAAACATCTTTAAGCGCAGAAGCTATACCTTTGTTTGCTTTCTCTTTTTTTACTTCTACAATCACATAACCAAACATTGCAGCCAATGCTAGACTAACGGTCGCTGATGCTGCACAAACTACAATCGCTGCTCCCGCAGAACATGATATTGTCATACCTGCAACATAACCTATTGTACCACTCACACCAATGCAGACGTATTTCTTCCGTAGCTCTTTTTGTATATGACCTTTCAGATATTCTTTTACATCTAAATGCCCGTTTCTAGTAGCATAATTCAGAGCAGTGTCCTCATATTCATCTTTCACGTTAACATTTGCTTTTGCTGTTTCTATCAGGTACTTTACTACCTCTAAATAGCCACTTCCAGCAGCCCACATTAGAGCAGTTCTTCCATAGTGATCTGTTGCATTAATATCTTCTTTCTGTTTTTCTATCAGGTATCTTACTGTTTCTAATTGACCACTTTTAGCAGCTGAAAATAATCCTGCATGATTGTTCATCATTTGTGCAAATGATAATGTTTTTAGTTTAGAGGGTTGTAATTCTTGAGTATTAAAGTTTAATTGCGCTGGAACAATTTCTACTTCAAGCTCTACATGTTCTCTTGTGAAACGATCAAGTAGCCTTTTTACTTGATCAATTGTTTGAATTCTTACCTTATAATACCGCGATAAAGAATTGATTATTTCCCTGTTGTTAAGAAAAAATATCACTAATTCTATTTTACCTGTTAAATCTTTAGCATAGATTGAGTATTCTATATTTAATCTATCTTGTGAAATATTTCGTATTCTCTCACTCTCTGTCCAAATTCTTACCTGTTCATTAATTCTCTTACTTACAAGAAAATTATATAATTCACTATCTTCTTCCTTCATTTTTTTGAGCTCATCCTTACAGTCATACCAATAAGATGATAACTCTGGTATACAAGTAGGAAGAGGCAAGCGAGGTATTGACATATCAAGATTAGCTATTAAATGATATCTAGTTAGAAGCTTTGCTATCTCCGTATGGCCATTTACAATAGCATATGTTAGGGAAGAGAATTGACCTTTACGTTTCACATTTAAATCAGCTCCATTTGCTATTAGAAGTTGTACTACCTCAAGATGACCATGGGCAGCAGCATGAATTAGAGCAGTTATGTTTCGCGGAGATTCTGCATTAACATTTGCTCCCTCTTCTATCAAGTATTGTAATATCTCTAGCTGTCCTTTTTTAGCAGCATCAATTAGCTGCGCACTTAGCTGTTTTTGTGATGGCATATACCCCTCCTAAAGTAAATATACAATTTAAAGCTATTTTAGCCACTATTCAAGTTTTAATGGCTAAAATTGATTGAATCACTTTTTAGTGTTTTTTTATGGTTGTTTGAGTCTAGCAAAGATGAGTCTATATCACAATCCAGTAATTCTCCTACTGCACTTAGTAAACCAGCTGTACAACCAGCTATTTTGATCTGGATGAGAGGAGATATAATTTATAACCACTCCCCTATCCTTTCTAGTTGTTTGTAGCTATTAAATCTCAGGAATTTATCAAAATAAGGAGAGGCAATAAAGGGAGTAGTATCTCTTAAATAATGAGATAAGAAATCTGGTAGAATATTCTGAAATTCATGCATTTTTTGTCTATAATTTTTCAAAGCAATAACCTTTATTTTATCATAATCAAGTTTCCAATAAGCAAGCTCCGAGACTTCTTTTTTTGTTGTGTATTCCACTGCTAAAGCTTGTAAAATTAATTGCGGAAAAAATCCTGACATAACTTCTTCATTGGAAGGTGGTGAACCAAGTTTATAGTCTATAATTGTTACTTGCTCATTTGACAAATATTCCACTCTATCGCATCTTGCCGCCAGTGAAATTTCTTCTGTCATTCGAGTAGCTTGACACTGATCATGAAATATTGGATAAGAAAATTCCCTCTCTAATTCGACATGATTGTTTCCAGTCCTATCAAACTCAACAAAAGATTGAATTATCCTCTGCAACCTTACCCACCACATATTTGAAAAGTGGAATCGATTAGACGAGAATATTTCTCGTGCAATACTCATCAGCGACTTTTCGTTGCGTAAATATCTTACAAGAATATTGTGTACCATAGTGCCAAACTCCAATATCGATGGCTTAAAATTTAAGTCTTTCAACTGTCTAAGGTTCAGTATGTATTCAACATAAAATGAATAAGGGTTACGAATCAGTTTTTCTACCGCACTGCAAGACATCACTTGCATTTTTTCTTCTCTGACTTTGGCTTGAGGTTTTGGCATAGGCTGAGTACATGGAACAATGCACTCAGGTGTATTTAATATTCTTAGCCAATTGCGATAAGGATATTTTGGTTCTTGTAACAGAACTTCCAAACGGCGCAATAGAATTGATTTTCTATCACTCACTAGCCTCGTAATATAAACCTTGCCGGTACCAAATAAATTGCGCAAAGTATACAAAAAGTACCCTTGCTCTTCTTGCACAGAAGGAAGGTTAAATTTTTCTCTATTCAGTGCACTCAAAAACGGATTCTGAAAATTTGGTATATCATTAAATCCAGCAAGTATTACAACTTTATTTTGATATAAGCTAAATTTATCAAAGTTATTTTCTGGAGAAAAAAACTGCCTTTTTAAAAACAATATCAGGATTTGACTATATGACTCTAAGGAGCATTTTATTGCTACATCTTCACATGCATTTAAGAAATCACGAGTAAAATTACCTATTTCACCATTTAGCTCTAAAAAATTGATATTAGAAAGGACATTAACACACTGCAAATGAGCTGATGCCACATCAAAAATGGGATAATTTACAAGATACAGTAAAGGATTAAATATAATCTTTAACTTACTGATAATAATTAATATATCTTCTTTATGTCTTAGCTTTTTACAAGTATTAATAGCGTTAATAATATCCTTAAGACCATTTGTATTAAAGCTACGCAATACTTCTATCTCAAACTCAGATAAAATACGAGTGTATTCTTCTTGAGTGTAACCAAAAGTCACTAGACTATGTTTGAGTAGCGAAAGCAGTGCCACACTGTTCCAATTTGAGGTCAAAACTTCAATGCTGTAAAATAGGAGCGTTATATAAGAATAGTTTTCCGATATGGTACACGCCATACGATCTGCAAGTAATTTATCAAAGACAAACAAAGAAACGTTTTCATAACCTTCATTATTTATAATTAGTGACGTCACTTGTGCTTCTTCCTCCCTTGAATCACAAGTGATGACTTCAATATTTTCAATTGATCCGCCACCAACTTCACTTAGATCAGCAGTTGTATCGAAGATATAATCAAGATATTCCTCAGGACTTCCTGTTATCCCAGCCCTTTCTTCTGTCATCCCAGTGCTTGACACTGGGATGACACCAGAACACGCTTCTGACAGAAAACTAACATCCCTTCTATCCACTTTTAAATAATCGAGTAAATCTTTCAGGCAATGTTGATAGTGTTTTTTATCAAGTGATTTCCAATCTTTTTCGTTCATTTTCAAATTCAGGTTAGGTAGAATTATCTTTCCAAATGGCAGGTCATATATAGCCTTAATCAATAACTTGTAAATTTCACCCTTTCCAATTCCAATAAAGATCATATGCTGATCTTTCTGCAGGAAGTTTATCATATTGTTTATGTAGTCATTCTTATACTTTAGTATATCTATTACTCCCAAACCTTTTAAAGTTTTACTCCAAGTTTTGATAAGTAAATTTATGAAATTCGCTACTTTTTTTAAGTGCTCATCAAGTTGATAATCACCCTCTATTTGGGTATATTGAAGCAATGACGGCAAACTGCAAACCAGATCGATTGGAAAATTATCATTGTTTTTTTTATTCCACTCCAATATAAATTGAATGAGTAGCAGTGTTCTTTTTGTTGGGTTGATAACTTTAACTCTATCAAGATTTAATATTAAATCTTCTTCATCAATATTCTCTAGTGAAACTATCTCTGGCAAAATTATAGCGCTGCAACTCTTGAATGCACCCAGCAATGCTATCACATCCCTCTTGCATGGAAGTATGATCTTTATTTGAGGAATTTCGTTTCTTTCATATTCAGAAAATATATGCTGAACTAGAACATCGAAAAAGGATGCATCTACGTTAATGGTAAAAACTTTTCTCATGAAAAATAACAATTAGTATGATGCATTATTGTACAGCAAAATATAAATGTGCTCTCACTTTCTTATGTTATTATATATCAAATTTTTTAATAATATTGCATGACGAACATCAGAATAGAAGTTTTAAATAAATGTAAGCAAGTTAGCCACAGGTGGCTAGTCAACATTTACTCGATTTACATAAGCAAAGAACTACCATTAAAATTATACGAAGAAATTTGTGAATTATTTTATAATAAAGTCATACAAGATTGTTGTTATTATTCTTACAACAAAAATCTCGAAGAAGTTCAATATGATTTCATAGAATCACAAGCAAAGTGGGGCTTGGAAATAAGCTTTCTACCTGGCATGACCGATAATGTTGGCAATACGGCAAAACAGATTGTTAGAGAATATCTAATGAGTAAAGGCCACATTGATGAAAGTGTTTCTATCAAGGCAAGAAGTTCAAAATTACTTCTAAGTCAAGGAGGTTTTTCAACCGAAGATGACATAAAACAAGAATTCAACCCTATCACTGAATATTGCACACTTATCTGTAAGAACTATAGCTGGAAATGTTATGGTAAATCCAATATCACACCTGGTGTCATTACATCGCATGACCAGGAAAAAAAAGAATGGATCCCAGTGTCAAGCACTGGGATGACGCCAGGTAATAATGGAGCAAAATCTGTCAAACTCAATGTGAGTGACCAAGAGCTTGAAAAAATCAGCAGAGATGGAATCGATGGTAATGGCACTTTAGGGCTCTCGCTGGCAGCAATGAAAGCTATAAAGGATTACTTTAAAAAACTCGGTAGAAATCCATATGATATTGAACTTGAGTCTCTGGCACAGACTTGGTCTGAACATTGTAAACACAATATTTTTTGCTCCCCTATTGATGAAATAAAAGACGGTCTATATGCTCATTATATTAAGCGTGCAACGCGTGAGATAAATTCTAACATATGCGTGTCAGTTTTCTCCGACAACGCAGGAGGAATAATTTTTGATGACGATTACTTGATTGTAGATAAAGTTGAAACTCACAATAGTCCTTCAGCTCTCGATCCGTTCGGTGGAGCAATGACTGGAGTGCTTGGAGTTAACCGAGATATAGTCGGTTTTGGCAAAGGTGCAGAACCTATCATGAATACTTATTACTTTTGCTTTGCCAAAGAAGCAAAAGGCAAACTTTATAGAGATAAAGAGCGTACTAATAAAATCTTACCACCAAAATATATAATGAAAGAAGTGATTCACGGTGTTAATGTTGCTGGTAATTGCTCCGGTATTCCAACGCAACTTGGATCAGTATACTTTGACGATAGATTCTGTGGAAAGCCATTAGTTTTTGTTGGAAGCATCGGAATTATTCCACGGAATATAAATAATGCACCTTCACACATAAAAGAACCCAAAAACGGTGATAAAATCGTAATTATTGGTGGAAGAGTTGGAAGGGACGGAATTCACGGTGCAACTTTTTCTTCAGAGGCACTGTCGGGAAACAGTCCTTCAACAATTGTGCAAATTGGTGACCCTATAACACAAAAAAAATTATCCAACGCCGTCGTAGAAGTAAGAGATCTTGGTCTTTATAATGCAATAACGGATAATGGAGCAGGAGGTCTATCATCGTCCATTGGTGAAATGGGAAAAGACGGATTTGAAGTTGATTTGAGCAAGGTTCTCCTTAAAAACGATGGTATGGCTCCGTGGGAAATATGGATATCAGAATCACAAGAGAGAATGACCTTAGCAGTGCCAGAAGAAAATCTTCCTGCGTTTAAGCAAATCATGAAAACACATGATGTGGAGGTCTGTGTAATTGGAGAATTCAACAAAAGTGGCAAAGCCGTTGTTAAATGTCCCCCAGGAGAAGTAATAATGGACATCGAAACTGAATTTCTGCATGACGGTAATCCCAAAGTGCATTTACAGACGAAACCGTGGCCTAAGGAGTCTGCTGTATCCTTTCCTGTCATCCCAGTGCTTGACACTGGGATCCAGCAGGTAAAGCCTGCAAACATTTTACGCCAAAACCCATACGATGGTGGAGCTGAGCGTGAAATGGATTCCAGTCTCAGCTACTTGCATGACACCTTTGAACTAAAAGAAATGCTAAGCAGACCAAACATACGCAGCAAAGAGTTTATAGTGGTGCAATATGACCATGAGGTTCAAGGATCGTCAATACTGAAACCACTGCAAGGCAAGGGGAGAGTGTGCAGCGAAGCTGTTGTCTCGAGGCCAGTCCTTTCTTCAAACAAAGGTGTTGTAAAATCGCAGGGATTTGGCTCAAGTTATGGAGAAATTGACACTTATCACATGGCAGCATGTGCGATTGACACTGCCATACGCAACTACGTAGCTGCAGGAGGAAATATAAATCATCTAGCGTTGCTCGATAATTTTTGCTGGTGTGATGCTTATAATCCAGAAAGATTGTGGCAACTAAAGAGAGCTGCAGAGGCTTGTTACAACTTTGCAACTGCATTTAAAACACCATTCATATCCGGAAAAGACAGTATGTTCAATGACTTCAAGGGATATGATGAAAATGGCGAGAAAGTGATAATCTCTGCACCACCTTCATTACTCATCTCAGCAATTGGAATTATAGAAAATATTGAAAATGCGGTATCGCTTGATGTGAAAATGCCAGGGGACTTGATATATGTGCTTGGTACAACCCACGATGAGCTTGGTAGATCTGAATATCAATTATATAGTGGAATAGATAATAACAACGTGCCAAAAGTTAATGCAAAGAGCGCTAGGAAGTTGTATGAACGTTACAACCAGGCAATAAAAGATGGCATAATTGTCTCTGCAATTGCACCAAACTTAGGAGGCTTAATTATTGCTCTGGCAAAATCGCTAATTGCAGGAGACCTTGGTGCTGAAATTGATCTTTCACTAGTACCAATAGGAAAAACACAAAATACAGACATAATAAACAAGATAATAATGTTTTCTGAATCGCAAAGTAGAATATTAGTAACCATTGCCCCGCAAAATCAGCGGAAGTTTGAAGAATTGTTTAAAGGTATAGTTTTTTCATGTATTGGAAAAGTGACAGAGGAGAAAGCTCTCAATATAAAGGATATTATAAGAATAGATTTGAAAGACTTAGGTACTAGTTTAAATAACTTTTGATTACGCTAGACAAATTTTTCATTATGTGTAATGTCTGATTAAAATAAATGCATGTTATTAAATTTGGGTAGGTGATTATGTCCATTTTATCAATACTCTTGCTTATCAGTCTTTCTTTACTTAACACTTCAAATAAATTAATGATATGTGCTACCTTATTTGTAGGAGCTACTTTAGTTGTAAACTCAATGGTTGAGTTTCATGGTAGAAGCAAAGCTACTTACAGCTTAATAGTGTGTACGGTGATATGCTGTCTTTTTAAATTGCAAAATTTTAGTTTGGTAATATTGGTTTCATATACTGCAATTCTAGTCTCTCTTCTCTCAAGCATAGTTATTTTAAAAAAATTAAAGTCCAAATTGAATTTTCATATGGCAAATTTCATCACTTTAATTATAGCATCAGTCATTGATAGTACGATTGTTTGTGTTGGACTACTATACAAAATTTCTGCAGGTAAATGCTTATCAAGATATATTAAAGATTTAATTTTCAAGTTTTCCTATGCATCGATATTGAGTATCTGCTTGTTTGTAGGAATGTATTTATTCTCCTTGGCAAGCAAGAAGTATTTTAAGGTCTCTGCATAACCCGTCTTCTTATATAGCCAAAATAGTTTAGATTTAACTATAACCGTCATTCCGCTATTTGTTAGCAGCTTGGTAGTATAATGTGAAAAGCTCTTATTCGGATAGCGGTTCTAAAATCAAAGTAATTGGAAACTGTTAACTTAAGTTATCCTTTAAGAGAGCTAGTACAATTTCTTACAGGTTTCATACATGATAAGAGTTTTATTTTTAGCTAAACCAATTGAAATAAGCTATAAAATCTGTTAAAGTCAACTTTGTGCAAGCACCCTTAGCTCAGTTGGATTAGAGCATTTGACTACGGATCAAAAGGTCGGGCGTTCAAGTCGCTCAGGGTGCACCATATTTTATAGGAAATAGAGGTCATGCTTGAAATTGATATGTGTAATACCTATCTTTAAAGGTAAAATACTGAGCTATTATATATGAACAAAAAAGACTATTATGATCTGCTAGAAGTGAGCAGAAATGCTAGTACTGACGAGATAAAAAAAGCATATAAAAAACTAGCATTAAAATATCATCCTGACAGAAATCCTGGTAATAAGGAAGCAGAGGAAAAATTTAAAGAAGTAACAGCTGCATATGAAGTTCTATCTGACTCTGAAAAAAGAGCAGGTTATGATCGTTATGGTCACGATGGTGCTTCCGGTGGATTTGATTTCAGCCAAGCTGGAGGGGATTTTAGCGATATATTTAACGATTTTTTTGGTGGAGGATTCGGCGGCAGTACAAGTAGGTCAAGAACAAAAAGAAGTACAACAGTAGTATCTGGAGCAGATCTGCGCTACGACCTTAAAATTACCTTAGAAGATGCATTTAAAGGAATACAAGCACCTATACATTATGTGACAAATATAAAATGTAATACATGCCAAGGCACAGGTAGCGAAGGAGCAATCAAACCAGTTCAGTGCAACACATGCCAGGGAAGCGGTAGAATTAGAACTAAACAGGGCTTTTTTACCATTGAAAGAACGTGTACTACATGCTATGGGGAAGGAGAAATAATACAAAATAAATGTAAGAAATGCGGTGGAAGTGGGCGTAAAAGAGATGAAGTAAATATCTCCGTTTCAATTCCAAAAGGCATAGAAGAAGGAGCTAAGGTAAGGGTCAGTGGTAAAGGAGAAGCTGGAGCAAGAGGTGGAAAAAGCGGAGATTTATACGTATGTGTGAAAATAGCTACTCATCAGATCTTCACTCGCAATAGAGCAGATTTACACTGTAAAGTGCCTATAAGAATGACACTAGCAGTACTTGGTGGTGAAATCGATATTCAATCAATTGATGGAGCTAAAATAAAAGTAAAGGTCCCTGAAGGCACTCAAACTGGTACCAAACTACGTTGTAGGGAAAAGGGTATGCCATATATGAACTCACATGCTCGTGGTGATTTATACGTACAGGTAATAGTTGAGACTTTAAATCCAAAGAATTTAACCCAAAAGCAGATTGAGCTATTAAAAGCGCTTGAGGAAGAGGAACATGAAAGTGTAGAGCAGAAATCTGAAGGATTCTTTGGAAAAGTAAAAAAAAAATGAGAAATTTGCTAAATGATATAAAGAGGTAGCTGTCTACACTTAATTCTTCTTACCAATTTGAAAGCGTTCTCTTTTAGTGAAAAGATTTTTTTTAAGTTATGCAAAAGTGATAAATTCCTTTATTTAAGGTCGAAGTTTTGCTATCCTCGCATTTTAATAATTTAAAATTAATGAACATAAACAAAAATGAGTTTTTATTTCTTCCTCTTGGAGGAGTAGGAAGGATTGGGATGAACGTTAGCCTATATCATTATCAAGGCAAGTGGATTATGATCGACCTTGGTATCGGTTTTGCAGATGAAACTATGCCAGGTGTTGAGCTACTCATTGCTGATGTAGATTTTATTGCTCAAAGAAAAAAAGATTTGCTTGGAATAATAATTACACATGCACATGAAGATCACTGTGGTGCAGTGCCTCATCTGTGGGAAGATTTGCAATGTCCCATATATACAACAAAGTTTACAGTTAATTTTCTCAAGGAGAAACTAAAGGAGTTTCGATTGGAAGGTGTGGTACCTGTGAAAGAGGTAGACATAAATGGCAGCATAAATTTGGGTCCTTTTACCGTTGAGTTTATAAATGTAACTCACTCAATTCCTGAGGCAAATTCAATATTAATTAGCACTGAAGCAGGTAGTGCACTTCATACTGGGGACTGGAAATTTGATCCAAAACCTGTTGTTGGATTAATTTCTAATATAGAGCGTTTAAAAGAAATTGGCGATAAAGGTGATCTACTTGCAGCAATTTGTGATTCAACAAACATACTGAGCAAACACGACCCTGAATCAGAAAGTGAAATTTATGATAATATTTACAATATAATAAAGCGGTCTAAAAAATTGGTTGCTGTCTCGCTATTTGCCTCGAATGTGGCACGAATTGAAACAATAAGCCAAGCTGCAAAAGCACTAAATAGAAAAGTGGTTTTGCTTGGCAGATCTTTATGGAGAATAGTGAAAGTTGCTCAGGATAGTGGTTATTTAACTAATTCTCCTGAGTTTCTAGAAGCAAAGGAGGCAGTAAATTTTCCAAGGGAAAAGCTGGTGCTACTTTGCACAGGTTGTCAAGGTGAGCCACTGGCAGCTACCGCAAGACTTGCCTCTAAGAGTCATCAAGCATTTAAAATGCAGCAAGGTGATACCATGATCTTTTCATCAAAAATCATTCCTGGCAATGAAACTCGTGCACATAACACGCTCAATGCCTTTATTGGGATGGGAGTGGAAGTTATTACTGAAAAAACAGAGAATGTTCATGCTTCCGGGCATCCAGTAAAAGCAGAGCTAAGGGAAATGTATTCTTTGATAAAACCTAAGATGTCTATTCCGGTTCATGGTGAGTATATTCATACGGATGCACATGTAAAGTTTGCTAAAGAGTGCGGTGTGAAAAAAGCAATAATGATTGCACCAGGTGATATTGTTAATTTGGAAAATGGGGAAAAAGTTAGCTCCATTGATGTCGACTACTTTGGTATTGATGGTATGTTACTCCGTCATCCAGAATGCAGCGTTATAAAAATGCGTGAGAGAATGAGAGATGCCGGAGCTATCGTAGTGACAGCAGTTGTAAACAAGAAAAATAAACTGCTTGCTAAGCCAAAAGTATTTGCACCTGGTGTTTTCGAAGCGCAAAAAGATGCAGCCATTATGCAAAAGATCATAAAGAAGGTTGAGTCAGCATTTGACTCACAGCCGATAAAAAAAATAAGAAATAAAATTGAGAGCTCAATATTTAGTATCTTAAAAGAATATTTACTAAAAAGACCTATAATTGAAGTCCAGATAGAGCAGGTATAGAAATACACCTTTTTTTATTAACCATTATTTGAGTAAGAAGTTAACAATGTATTCTTTGATGTTATTTCAGCATGCAATACTGGAATCCGTAAAAAAAAATCAGTGTCAGATCACACAACTATACAAACATTGTGATTTGAATCTACCAGAAGGGTGCCATCTCAAAGCCCATGCAAACATTGTAGTTTTAGAGCAATCTCCACCAGTAGGGTGTCATCCCAGTGCTCTGAAACTGGAATCCAGTTTTTCATGCAACCTTGTCAAAGACGTTTATTTTAGAATAAAACAGCTACTTTTATGCTTGCCACCTCAGTGCACTTACTTGCAGTCAAATTTCTGGATTCCAGTGTCAAGTACTGCAGAAATTGATTTACTCTACTGTCATGCAGTTTAACTTCAAAAGTAAGCTATTTGCTGAGATGAAAGGAGGTAATGTAAGAAATCTAATGAAGCTATTCGTTCAACTGGTGTTATTTATTTCGTTATTTATTCCTTATTCCACAAAAGCTGTTTTATATGTTGATATAAAAAAAAGCAATATTGGTAATATTGATCTTGTTGTATCTAAATGTGCATGCAAGACAGAAGTGGAAAGTGAGCTAAGTGAAAGCATCACAAAAGTAATTGAAACAAATCTATCTAATTGTGGCTTATTTAATGTGAAACGTGACGCGAAAGTTGAGTCTTGGAAAAGCGATACTGTAGTCACAATAAGTTTAAGTGAAGTATCAAACAGAAATTTAGAGCTATCTTTTCGTTTATTTGACAGCTTTACAAACAGAGAATTGCTTACTCAGTCGGTTGTTTTTCTAGCAAAAGACTGGAGGAAAATTAGTCATCTTGTTTCAGATCTGATACATGATAGATTGATTGGTGAGAAAGGGCATTTCAATACAAAAATTACATATATCGCTGAAGAAAAAGATAGCAATTACAAATCCGTCCGTAAAATTGCTGTGATGAATCAAGATGGAAGTAATATAAAGTACTTAACAAATGGTGAGAAATTTGTGTCAACACCAAGATTTTCACCAAATGGAAAGGGTATTGTTTATATATCATACACAAATGGTAAAAGTTATATAATATTAAAAAATTTAAAAGATAACACTGAATCAATAATCAGCGCATTTGAAGGAGTTATTTCTGCACCAAGATTTTCTCCTGATGGTAAATCTCTTTTTATTTCCCACTCATTGAGTGGTGAAACAAATATATTATCTCTAGACTTAAGCAGTAAACGAACAAAAAAAATTACTAAAGGTTCAGCTATAAGTACTTCTCCCTCTTTGTCTCCAGATCAAAAGTACATGGTTTTTAGTTCTGATATAAGTGGAAGTCAGCAACTATATATCATAGATTTCACTAAAAAAAGCAAAAAACCCAAGAGAATTAGTTTTGGAAATGGAAGATATGCTACACCTGTTTGGTCGCCAAAAGGAGATCTGATAGCTTTTACAAAAATTCAGTCAGGAAAATTTTACATAGGAGTTATGAAGCCAGATGGCAAAGAAGAGCGCTTGCTTTCAGAGGGACATAAAATTGAATCTCCGGCATGGCTACCAAATGGCAGAGAAATTATCTTTACTAACGCAGAATCACCAAGCAACTCTAAATTATATTTAGTAGATTTAGTAAAGAAAAATCAAAAAATGGTTTTTACTCCAACGAATGCTTCTTTACCAGATTGGTCTTATTTTTGAAAGTAGATCTATAAAATCGGTATAAATCTTGCTTTATCTTAATCGTTTATAACCTTCGGTACTACGAAATACCCATGCTCTGATTTTGTATTGGATAATATTTCTTCTTTAATGTTTTGAGAATTTATAATATCATCGCGTACATGAATATCCTTATCTATAGTTCCATAACGCATAGGAGAAACACCTTCAGTATTAACTTTCAACAAAGTATCATGTATCCAATCCAGCATTGTCAGTTCTTTTGAGTAGTATTGAATCTCATCATCGGATAACTTAATCCTCACAAGCTGTGCAGTTTTAAGCATTTCTTCCTTAGTAATTGTTATTTTTCTCTTATTTGCAAATTCTATTAACGAAGTGATAACATCTTCTGTTGATCTAGCTGGCACTTTTACCTCCTTGCATAAAGCAAATTAAAATATTTGCAATTGAAACAACCTCTATCTTATCATTTTTTTCAAATTTGTGAAATACGGTGTCCGTAATTACTAATTTATCCAGAGAAGAGGAAGAGATTTTCTCAACTGCATTTCCTGAAAGTATTCCATGTGTAATGCACGAAACTACAGACTTTGCTCCTCGATTTTTTAAAGCAAGAGCTGCATTACATAATGTTCCGCCAGAGTCAACTATATCATCAACAATGACGCAATTTTTGTTTGCAACTTCTCCGATTACATTCATTACCTCAGATGTACCTGCTTTTTCTCTATATTTATCTACTACAACAATATCATTATCCAACTTGTGTTTTTCCTCTAAAATCTTTGCAAAAGCACGAGCTCTGCCAATTGCTCCAACATCAGGCGCAACTATTGCCAAGTTTTCCTTGTATATAGAGTTAACAAATACTTCAAAACAGCTTAGATTAGTAACTGGTATATCAAAAAAACCTTCAATTTGACTTGAATGCAAATCAATAGCAGCAACACTGTTTGCACCAGCTATTTGAATAAGATTTGCAGTTAATTTAGCACTTAAAGCAGATTGCATATTATTGTTTTTAATAACCCTATCCTGCCTACTGTATCCGTAATAAGGAATAATAGCTGTTATTCTCTTGGCTCCAGATCTCTTTGCTGCATCAATTGTAAGCAGAAGCTCCATAAGGTTATCATTTACAGGGGAAGAAAGAGATTGTACTATATATACTTCTTGATTACGTAGATCATTTGCTACTTCTACATTTACCTCACCATCGGCAAATCTTGACACCTGATTGGGGAATAGCTGAGCATTTAGCCCACTTGCTATTGAATCTCCTAATCGTTTACTAGCGCTACCTATTATTACCTTCATATATACCAATTAAGTTTTGAAAATTATACAGAAACCATGGAACGATTAAAACTTTATTCTTGCCGCCAAGTGGATCATAGAAACGAAAAAGTTACTCGAAACATTTCACCAGCTTTCTTATCATGACGTCCAGTACAATGTTGCAAATTAAAAATCTCTCCACCCTGTGCTGGTTCTTCGATTCTAAACGCCACTTCTACCTGGTCATAACCAATTTGAATTCGTTCTACTAATGCTTTAATGATGCCACGCTTAGTTTGCCAATCTAGCTGTTCCAAATTAGATTTTACACTGGAATAAAGACTCTTTATACTGTTGATGATAAGGTTCATTCCCTTCTCTATTGCTTTTTGATCAGCTACCTTTTTCTTCTCTTCTTCTATCCCTCTTAAGCGTTCCCTCATTCTTTTCATCGTCTGTTTAAATTCTTCCTTACTTATATATCCTTTATCTCCTACATTTTCTTGACTATAATAGTCTTCCATTAACTTTTCGATGCCTTGTTTTATTTGATTTTCCCTTCTTGCAAACTTCTTATCTGATGATTCATCATTTTTATTTTCTGCAATTCTACGGTGATACTCATTTTTTATTATCTCTGGGTTTTTTAGTAAATTTTTCACCTTTTCCCATATAGCTGTTTCTAACATATCTGTACGGACCAATTTATTAGTACACTTCTCCCTACCATCAGTAATACGTATAGTACTACTACAGCGATAATAGCTAAACTTCTTTCCCTCAACTCCACATTGTGCACCACTATACGCATATCCACAGTTTTGACACACAACTAGACCTTGTAATAGATATTTCTTTTTTCCTCCCTCTCTCTGTATCCTTGCTCTTTTTCTATTTTCATCCAGTTGCTTTTGTACTTTATTAAATAACCCTTCATCAACTATTTTTGGTACTGGTATATAAATCCAGCTGTCCTCATCTGTGCGACAGATAGAAACCTTTTGTTTATTTCTTTCTCTTCTTTCAACCCTCTTTAATTTACCAAACGCTGCTTGTCCTTTATATGCTGGATTTCTTAATAACTTCCAAATTATTATTGGACACCACACCTTCTTTCCAGTTCTTGTTCTAATTGACTTATCTCTTAGTCTACGTACCACTTCCCTTATACTTATTCTCTCTTGCCCTACCCACATGAACATCTGCTTTACTATTTTTGCTTCCTCTTCATTTATTTCAAACTTTGTCTTTTCTCTATCTACATGCTTTATACGATTATAACCAAAAGGTGCAATGCCAATTACACTTACACAGCCTTTTTTTGCTCTATGGAGTTTTCCCCTACGACTACGTTCCATAATCTTTGTACACTCATATTCTGCCACTAATCCTTGCATTCCTAATAACAATTTAGACTCTGGATTATTTTCAGTCTTATGATTTAAGAATATTACTTCTACTCCTGCTTTTTCAAATTCATCAAGTAATATCATTTGATGTGCAGATTTTCTTGATAGTCGGTCAGGTGAATGAATATAAATTTTATCAATTTGATCTTCTCCTACTTTATCACGTAATGCATCTAAACCTTCACGTTCTAAACTCCACCCACTAAGCCCATCATCCTTAAATTCATACTCATTCAATAACTCATGCTTATCTGCAGCAATTCTATGCTTGAGCTCGGCAATTTGACTCTCTATTGTATTGTTCTGCGCTTGACTCTTCGATGAAACTCTTGCATATAAGGCCACTGTTATCATTTTTCTTTATCTCCTTTTCATTGTTTTTTTTTACCGCATACCTTAATAACAGCTCATAGGCGTCTGCTAGATGTTGTTCCGCTAATTCATCTGGCTCGTATCGGCAAGTTAATGTTCTTTTTCTCATAGTTTCTCCTGCAAATGTTTTTGTAGTGCAAGGAGCCTTACCACTCCTTTTTTCCATCAATCCATTTACTCTTATGAAAAAGACCAGCTTTTATCAGCTACAGCCTTCAAATTTGGTCTAGCCCTTCCTTTGCCAACTGCTGTTGCGCTTTCTGATACGACTCTTATTTTTTTAACAAACTTTCCATTTTCTCTGTTTCTTTCTTCAATACTTCAGTTACTTCTTTACTATTTTTCGCATAATCTATTGCTGTCATCCCACATTCATCCTCTTGCTCTATTTCTCCTCCAGCTTTCACTAGCTCCTCGACTATTTCTTTTTCACCTACCATACACGCAAGGTGTAGAGGTATGCATTTATTTCCATATTCCTCAGCATTTACTTCTGCTCCTGATTTTATCAATTCTCTCACGATTTCTAGACGTTTCTCCGTTACCGCTAGGTGCAGTGCTGTATATCCTCCTACATCTGCTGCATTTACATTCACTCCTTTTTCAACTAATAACCTCACTGTTTTTGCGTTTATTGCATAATGCAGAGCTGTTCTTCCATTCTCGTCTCTTGCATAAATATTTTTATATGAGTTCTCTAATAATTCTTTTGCTGATTTATTAAATTTGCCAAGCTTTAACATAATCCACCTCACCTTTTCTTTAAATTTAAATCCCTCTTTTCGCTACCTCATCTATCATTTCGTTCACTTGGTTCATTATTTTGCTTGCTAAATTTTGACATTCTTTCTTTATTAGCGATTTGTCTCTCTTCCTTATTTCTCCTATCTCTATTATTTTTAGCTCCGGCATGTAGCTTCCATTCAACATGTCTGCTATTTCTCCCACTAGCCCCTCTATTCCATAACACGTCAGTTCTCTACTTTTTGTTATTCCTCCTTGTTCTCTCAGAAACTTACTCGCCTTTTCATTCTCTTCGCTATTCCATGAACAATACTTTTCACTTTCCCAGATGTAATACATTGGTGTTGCGCCATATTTATTCAGTTGATTAACCTCAGCCCCTGCCTTTACCAGCTCTTTTATTATTTCAACTCCTGCTCCTCCCATTTTACACGCAGAGTGCAATGGCGTACATCCGGTGATGTATTGAGTGGCATTTACTTCTGCTCCTTCCCTTAGCAGCACTTTTACATTTTCTAAGCTTTTTGCGAATACTGCACAGTGCAGAGGTGTATAACCATTTTTATCTCTTGCATTAACCTCTGCTCCTCTTTTTATTAATAACCTCACTGTTTTGTAATCGGAGATTTCTACTGCTTGATGTAATATCGTCTCTCCTTCTTCATTTCTTTTATTAATGTTTTTACTTGATACTTCTTTAAAAAACTTACTAAAAGATTCTCTCTTTTCTTTGCTAAACTTCATACTTACCTCACAAAACTAGCTTTTCTAGCGTTAGATAAATTTCTTATATTTACCTGCTGCTATTCAAGTCATGTCTGTTTTAGCATAAAAAAGCAAGTCCTTTTCTTTTTATTTCATATACTTTAACCTTATATTAATATAATATATGAGGATCTAAGTATAAGTACTTAACTTATTACACATATTACTTGACTATTTTTCCAACTTCTGTGCAAATGTCGATGTTCGTGCCATTTCAGTACTCCTGGGTAAAACACTAAAATGTAATTTTCTAATTCGTGTATTGAGTCTTTCTGCTCTGAATCTAAATCGTTCTCATACCTAATATTGTGTTCTGCTATAACGTATCCTACTATTTTTTGGTCAATGAAGTTCTTTGTTTGATAAAAATGAGTAACGCCAAATCTTTCTAAAATTGGTTTGTGTTTTAAATTCCAACGTTGCCCTGAAAGTTTATCGTTTCCCAATACAAATTTATTCCCTCTTTCCTCTACACTACCAACTGGAAAGCACGCATTTATTTCTCCTAATCTCCAACTATCCGATAATACTATCTGTGCTTTTGCAAACTTTATTTCTGGCAATAAGCTCTTTGGTAGTGGATGTAGTGCTTTTGAGTTATACCACTGATGATTTCTTTCATAGATGCCTTTGTAATCCTTCGTGTGAGGCTCTGTTTCCCCAAGTACTGCTACATCTAACCGATATATATCATTACTAAATGCTTGTTCATAATGGTTACGTAGATAACTCTCTATAACCTTAATTGATTTACCACTAAACCTGAAAAAATTTACTCTTCCAAACGATAATACTGGTCCGTCTTTTTCAATTTTTATCCCTGAGTAATCCGATAGCAAACTTCCAAATAAACTTTCATCTAAAATAAATCTGCTAATATTATAGTGATCATTGAAAATCCTCATTAGTCGAGATCTTACGGGCAATGATAGCTTTGCTAGCTCTACTACTGCATCTACAAAAAAGTCATTTGGAACATCCCTTATCCCTATCTGCAATTCAAAAAAGTGCTTACCAGGTGGTTCTTCGATAATTGTAATATCTTCTATATTTGCCCACTTTAGTGCTATTTTGAGTGATGCTGGAGTTCCTCTCAGTCTTTGAAATTCTACCCCTTCTTTTATCGCTCTTCTTTTCTCTTTTGCCCAACGCAGTATCTCTTCTAAACCATATTCTTCTATTATCCATGGTAATACTTTTTCCCCTGGACTAAATTTAAACCCTCTGATACAGTTTGGATCAACTTTATAATCAATAGCCTTTACTAATGCTTGCTCTTGCTTTGTTGCGTTTGGGGGTAACAGCATTACTCAATCTTTAAATTTCGCAAATTTGCACACTCGTTACCTAGCACCACAACATCCTCTTTTGGCTCGATTAATTCCACATTTTCTACACCATCTACAAATAGGTTTGCTATTATCCACGATCTTGTCACACTCCACCCTAATCTTTTTGCTAGTTCAAACTTCTTAATAAACTGCTTCTTGATTTCTTCCTCTGATATTACAGGACTTATGCTCATTCTGCTGTGAATATCTATTTCCGTAATATTGCAACCAATTACTGTTACTGTATCGGTTAAAACCCTTATATCATCTCTAGTAACCTGCTTTTTTACAATTTCAAGTAGCTCTTCTGAAGCTATGTCAGTTGTGGATAATTGTGTTGATAAAATCGAGATCTGTACTTTCCCTGGTATAGGTGATTCTACTAATGCATCTTTTACTCTTCTATCTGCCGAAAGTGCATGATAACGATAATACTCTTTGCTTCCTCCCTTGCTTGAGCCTACTATCTTTGCTTTAATTCTTCTTCTAAATCGTTCATCCTCTTCTTCTTTCTGCCTCTCTACTCCATAAAACTCAGCTAAATTATCAAGATCTTCTCCCGTTGCAAATTTTAGTAAATTGCTCTTTACTGATTCATTTATTCTTTGTCTTAGTAACAATTCCCTCCATGCTGCTACTTCTAATACCTTTATCGCTGGGTCACTTTCTACTAATGCTGTAAAACTTTTTACTAACTCTTCCTTCATCCGAGAAAAAATCTCTTCAAAGTTCAGTGGTTCGATAATATTTGGCTGCTGCATTTTTAAACAACTACTCCATTAATATTTATGAACTTGCCTTCTGGAAGATAGACACCTTCTAAATTCAATGTTACTCTCCCTTCTTTTACTCCTTCAACTTTTACTTTTTCTAACTTAAATCTCTTCTCAAATTTCCCCAGTGCTTCTGCTGTTGCTGCATATATCTCAAGTGTTAAATCTCTATTTATTGGCTTATCTACTAATTCAAATAATCTTGAGCCATAATCTCTCCTCATTATTCTACTTTTAATAGGAGTGGTTAATATATCAATTATCGACTGCTTTAAGTGCTCTATTCCTTCTAATGCTTTTCCTGTTTTAGCATTCATTCCCTTCATATCTTTATCCAGAAAAAACGCTGCTACTTCCTCCTATTACCTTAAATCCACAGGAAACTGTATCTCCTACTCGTGCAATACCAATACCATTCACAAATACGCTGTTTGATCCTTGCGTTACTATTTCCCCAATAGTCAAGATGTCACCCTTACGACAAGCAGGTCTACCATTAACAAATACATCTTCACTCCCACTCACACAGACATGAATCGGCATACCTGTACAATGATCTCCTATGCAAACAACTGCTTTACTCATATATATTAATTCAAGTCTATTCTTCTTGCTTTTAATTTAATACTACCTTTTGTCATTTCTATACTCGATTTCCCAGCCTTCAGTGTTATTTTGTCTGCTACTTCAATCTCTAAATGATGCTTACCTTTATCATATGTAAACTTCGTCCCATCTTGAAATTTTATACTATTTATTTCTTTTTTATTCTCTGGTGCAGGGTACTTTTCCTGATATATTCCTGGTAATACTATTCCTAATGATAACTCTCCCAATGGTGACAATACTAATACCTGTTCATCGATATCTGGTGGAGACCAATCTCTATCTTTTCCTGCTTTGCTTGTTGTCCATGGCAGATAATCTGTTACAATATCTCCTATTTTCACTCTTACTTTTGCTTTTTCATAATCTACTTCTTTTACAAGCCCTATTCGTACAATGTTTGCTAACTTTCTTTGCAGCTCTGAAATAGCAAAATTACTCTCTAACATTTTCTCCTATTATAATCGTATGTGGCTTAATCTTATTTTCTGTCCATATCGATTTACCTAAATGAAGCTGATGACTCCACTCAACCAACCACACCAGATACGCATCTAATTCTGGTCTAAATCCGTCAATTTCCGCAGAGATAAATTCTCCTGGCGAAACATTTTTCACCTTCCAAGTATTTTTATTTACTACTTTCGCAATCTCAGCAGCTAATGTTCTGACAATAATAGGAGCATTTTCTATTGTGCTATCAATCACAATTCTTGCTTCAAACCTGGCTTTCAATGCTAATTCCTCAGTACCTGCATCTTTACCTGGTTCTAAACTTGCTAGTTCTACAAACACCGCTGGCGCTAATAATTCTTTTCTTATTGATGGATAAATTTCGCACGCCTGTATTGCTGATATTTCTTCTTTTAACTTAGTGCAAATTGCTTGATGTAAATCTTTAAAATTCATACATTTTCTGTAATATCACGCTCAAAGAACTTTTCAAACACTTTCTCAACCTCATAATTAACAAGATCTCTTATTACTTTTGATGCTTCTGGTTCCAATGGCAATTTAACTTCCTTTATTGGCAATGCTGCTCTTCCTTCACGTTTAAAAATACCGCTATTTCCTTTTGGCATAACTGCTGCAAATCCTCCTATAAACTCATGCTTTCCTACTTTCGATCCTCTTCTTGTTTTTTGTATTTTGCCAATTGTCGATGCTCTAATGTCATAGAGATTTGCTCTAATTAACACGTCTAATCTGCTAGTTTTCGCCTTAAAAATTCTTAATCTCTTTCTTATCAAACTTTTCTTTTCCTCACTGATTTCCCTAGCTGCTTGCGCTTTTAACCATAGTGCCGTTTTGTTTAGTGCTCTTACCGCTGCCAATTCTATTTTGGCTTTGTTAGCATCAATGTTGTGAATAATCCTCTCAATATTTTCATTAACCTCAATGTTAAACATCCTTCTCTCCAAGTACTGTACAGTTTATATTCCAAACTATTCCTGAATTACCTCGCAGTGGCGGAGAATATACTTTATATTTACAACCATCAATAACAAAAATATCTCCCACCATTGGCCTGAGTACATCAAAAACGCTTACCTCAAGAAAAAGCATCTCTCCCACAAATTGTCCTTCACCAATCTCGTATAATTTATCTGGCTGTTGTTTTAGTACTTGTACCATATATGACTTATCCTTTGATTCATACAAAGCTACTTTTCCCAAATGGGCAAAACAATCTTTTAGTAGTCTCTGAATATTTTTTTGCATTTCTCCATTTTATGTATTAAGGTTTATGAGTATGCTAAGAAGGAACATACTGGTAGAATACCTCACTACAATCATTCTACCGGTATTGTTATGTTGCAGCAACTTTGACTAACACTCCAGGTCTATGGCACATTGGCAGAGGATTTGACTGCGTATGTAAATNTCCCATTGGCGTATTATTATCAAATATCTGCGTTACTGCTATAAAATTTACTCTATGCCTTCTAAAAAATGATGTCACTTCTATACTATCTTTTGTTTCCCTTGATAGCCTATCCAGAGTATATACCACTACACAATCTACTTCTCCTGCCTTTACATCTTCAAATAATTCCTTTATCGCTGGTCTTTCTAAGTTTTTTCCTGAGAAACCTCCATCATCGTACCTTTTTGCCAATATTACCCAACCCTCTCTGCTCTTTATGTACTTTTCACATGCTATTCGTTGCGCATCAAGACTATTAAACTTTTGTTCTAGTCCATCCTCATTTGATTTTCTTGTATATATCGCACACCTTACTTCTTTTAGCATTTTATTCTCTTCAATTTTCATTTTTATCACGCATCCCAAATAATAAAGGTCCGTTGTAGCTCATTCCCATTATTTTTCCTGCCACTGCTGACAATGATGTATAAAACTCTTCTTTGTAGATTAAACACTTGTCTGTTACCATTACCGCATGCGTTTCTTCCCCTCTCTCTAATATTAGCTCTGTTCCTGCTACTGGTAATTTATCGCTACTTATTCTTTTTCCCTTCTCTAACCGATCTGCCAGATACTCTAGTCTTTTTGCTCCTTTTCTTGACATTTCTCCATATGCTTTTTCCTGCATTCTATAAGCTAATCTTGGTATCAGATATTTCTTTGAGTATCTAGGCGCCTCTTCCCCATATACCTTCTTCCATATTTTTCTCATTTCACCCAAAGGTTTTTTCTCTAAATTCATTACTTTCTTTTCTATTTCTTTCTCCATATCTTTAGCCTCTCATAGAAGGTTTCCCACTTTGCTGTTCAAATAACTTTTCAATTCTTTCTGTTTCTTTCTTCAATATTTCAGTTATCTCTTTGCTATTTTTCGCATAATCCATTGCTGTCATTCCAAATGTATCCTCTTGTTCTATTTCTCCTCCAGCTTTTACCAGCTCCTCCACTATTTCTTTTTCTCCTACCATGCACGCAAGGTGTAGAGGTATGCATTTATTTCCATATTCCTCAGCATTTACTTCTGCTCCTGATTTTATCAATTCTCTCACGATTTCTAGACGTTTCTCCGTTACTGCTAGGTGCAGTGCTGTGTGTCCTTCTACATCTGCTGCATTCACATTCGCTCCTTTTTCGACTAATAACTTCACTGTTTTTGCGTCTACCGCATAATGCAGAGCTGTTCTTCCATTCTCATCTCTTGCATAAATATTTTTAAACGAGTTCTCTAATAGTGACTCCTCTTTTCCTTTTTTACTCATAACCGACCTCACCTTTTTTTGAATTTTAAGCCCTCCTTTTCACCACCTCATCTATCATTTCACTTACTTGGCTTATTATTTTGCTTGCTAAATTTTCACATTCTTCCTTTATTAGTGATTTGTCTCTCTTCCTTATTTCTCCTATCTCTATTATTTTTAGCTCCGGCATGTAGCTTCCATTCAACATGTCTGCTATTTCTCCCACTAGCCTCTCTATTCCATAGCATGTCAGTTCTCTACTTTTTGTTATTCCTCCTTTTTCTCTCAAAAATTTACTTGCCTTTTCACTCTCTTTGCTATCACATAGACGATACTTTTCACTTTCCCAGATGTAATACATTGGTGTTGCACCATACTTATTCAGTTGATTAACCTCAGCCCCTGCCTTTACTAGCTCTTTTATTATTTCAACTCCTGCTCCTTTGCACGCAGAGTGGAGTGGCGTACATCCACTGACATATTGAGTGGCATTTACTTCTGCTCCCGACCTTAGCAGCACTTTTACATTTTCTAAGCTTTTCGCAAATACTGCACAGTGTAGTGGTGTATAACCCTTTTTATCTCTTGCATTTACCTCTGCCCCCTTTTTTATTAATAATCTCACTGTTTTGTAATCGGAGATTTCCGCTGCTTGGTGCAAGATCGTCTCTCCTTCTTCATTTCTTTTATTAATATCCTTACTTGATACTTCTTTAAAAAACTTACTAAAACTCATTTCATACCTCACAAAATTAGCTTTTCTAGCGTTAGATAAATTTCTTATATTTACCTGCTGCTATTCAAGTCATGTCCGTTTTAGCATAAGAAAGCAAGTCCTTTTCTTTTTATTTCATACACTTTAAACTATTATTAATATAATATATGAGGATCTAAATATAAGTATTTAACTTATTACACATATTGCTTGACTATTTTTCCAACTTCTGTGCAAATGTCGATGTTCGTGCCATTTCAGTACTCCCGGGTAAAACACTAAAATGTGCTTTTCTAATTCGTGTATTGAGTCTTTTTGCTCTGAATATAAGTCGTTTTTATAGTAAACGTTGTGTTCTGCTAAAACATATTTTCTGACCTTCTGATCTGTATAATTTTCTATTTTGTAGTGGTGAGTAACGCTAAACCTTTCTAAAATTGGCTTGTGTTTTAAATTCCAACGTTGCCCTGAAAGTTTATCGTTTCCCAATACAAATTTATTTCCTTTTTCTTCTACGCTACTTACTGGAAAGCACGCATTTGTTTCTCCTAAGTTCCAACTGTCCGATAATATAACTTGCGCTTTTGCAAATTTAATCGACGGTAATAAGCTTTGAGTTAGAGGATACAGGGCTTTTAAGTTATACCACTGATGACTTCTTTCATAAATGCCTTTGTAATCCTTTGTGTGAGGCTCTGTTTCTCCAAGGATTGCTACATCTAGGCGATATATATCATTGTTTAAAGCCCGTTCATAATGATCGCGTAGATAGTTTTCTATAATCCTAATAACTGGACCACTAGACCTGAAAAAATTTACTCTTCCAAATGATAACACTGGTCCATCCTTTTCAACCTTTATACCTGAGTAATCCGATAACAAATTTCCAAAAAAACTTTCATCTAAAATAAACCTATCAACGTTGTAGTGATCATTGAAAATCCTCATTAGCCTTGATCTTGCTGGTAATGATAGTTTTGCAAGCTCTACTACTGCATCTACAAAAAAGTTATTTGGAACATCTTTTATTCCTATCTGTAATTCAAAAAAGTGCTTGCCAGGTGGTTCTTCGATAATTGTAATATCTTCTATATTTGCCCATTTGAGTGCTATTTTGAGTGATGCTGGTGTTCCTCTCAGTCTTTGAAATTTTACTCCTTCTACTACGGCTTTTCTTTTATCCCTTATCCAACGTAGAATTTCCCCCAATTCATATTCCTCAATTAGCCAAGGTAATATTCTTTCTTCTAATCTAAATTTAAACCCTCTTATACAGCTTGGATCTACCTTATAATCTATTGCATCAACCAGTACTTGCTCTTGCTTTGTTGCGTTTGGCGGTAATAAATTTTTCATTTGTCTTTTCTTTCAAGTTGCTTTAATTTCCTTTATTTAGGTAGCTTATGAGTAACCAAGAGATCGTTGCAGAAAAATAAAGATGTTCTTAATATCGAAAACACTTTCCATAATAGATGTTAATGTCAGAGGGTTAATTTGACCATATTATCCATACTTTAAAAAACAAGTTACAACTTCTGGAAGAAAATCAATACTTTCGTCTCCCTAACATTGGATCCAGTAAACCACTTATTGCACGCAATCCCCTCACTGGCACAAAACAAAAAAAATACGTTTTAAATCCTATCTAACTTGACGTAGCCAAGCACTGCACACTCATTCCCCAGAACCACAACATCCTCTCTTGGCTCGATTAATTCTACGTTTTCTATACCCTCTACAAACAAATTTGCTATTATCCATGATCTTGTTACGTTCCATCCCAACCTTTTGCTTGCTTCAAACTTCTTAATAAACTGCTTCTTGATTTCTTCCTCTGATATTATAGGACTTATGCTCATTCTGCTGTGAATATCTATTTCCATAATATTGCAACCTATCACTTTTACTGTATCGGTTAAAACCCTTATATCATCTCTAGTAACTTGCTTTCTTACAATTTCAAGTAGCTCTTCTGGCAGTGTGGATAACTTTGTTGATAAAATTGAAATTTGTACTTTTCCTGGTATAGGTGATTCTACTAATGCATCTTTTACTCTACTATCTGCCGACAGTGCATGATACCTATAATACTCCTTGCTTCCACACGTGCTTGAGCCTACTATCTTTGCTTTAATTCTTTTTCTAAATCGTTCATCCTCTTCTTCTTTCTGCCTCTCCACTCCATAAAACTCAGCTAAATTATCAAGATCTTCTCCCGTTGCAAATTTTAGTAAATTGCTCTTTACTGATTCATTTATTCTTTGTCTTAGTAACAATTCCCTCCATGCTGCTACTTCTAATACCTTCATCGCTGGGTCACTTTCTACTAATGCTGTAAAACTTTTCATTAACTCTTCCTTCATCCGAGAAAAAATCTCTTCAAAGTTCAGTGGTTCGATAATATTTGGCTGCTGCATTTTTAAACAACTACTCCATTAATATTTATGAACTTACCTTCTGGAAGATAAAGACCTTCGAGTACAAGAGTCATTTTTCCTTCTTTAGCTTCAGCAATCTTTACTTTTTCTAACTTAAATCTCTTCTCAAATTTCCCCAGTGCTTCTGCAGTTGCTGCATATATCTCAAGTGTTAAATCTCTATTTATTGGCTTATCCACCAATTCAAATAATCGAGAACCATACTCTCTTCTCATAATACGTGATCCAATAGGAGTGGTTAAAATATCAGTAATTGATTGTTTTAAATGTTCTATTCCTTCCAATTCCTTTCCCGTGCTAGCATTCATGCCTCTCATTCTGCAAATACATTTTTGCTAACACCTATCACTTTAAAACTACACGATACCAAGTCTCCTGTTCTTGTTACTCCCATACCGTTCACAAATACGCTGTTTGACCCTTGCGTTAGTGTCTCCCCTATAGTCAAGATATCACCCCTACGACACACAGATCTACTATTTACAAATACGTCTTCACTTCCACTCATACAAACATGAACCGGTATTCCTGTACAATTATCGCCTGTACAAACTATAGCTCTTCTCATGTAAATTTAAATCTATTATACTTCCTTTCAGTTTTATTCCACTTTTTGTTATTTCTATTCTCGATTCCCCAGCTTTCAGTGTTATTTTGTCTGCTACTTCAATCTCTAAATGATGCTTACCTTTATCATATGTAAACTTCGTCCCATCTTGAAATTTTATACTATTTATTTCTTTTTTATTCTCTGGTGCAGGGTACTTTTCCTGATATATTCCTGGTAATACTATTCCTAATGATAACTCTCCCAATGGTGACAATACTAATACCTGTTCATCGATATCTGGTGGAGACCAATCTCTATCTTTTCCTGCTTTGCTTGTTGTCCATGGCAGATAATCTGTTACAATATCTCCTATTTTCACTCTTACTTTTGCTTTTTCATAATCTACTTCTTTTACAAGCCCTATTCGTACAATGTTTGCTAACTTTCTTTGCAGCTCTGAAATAGCAAAATTACTCTCTAACATTTTCTCCTATTATAATCGTATGTGGCTTAATCTTATTTTCTGTCCATATCGATTTACCTAAATGAAGCTGATGACTCCAATCAACCATCCACACCAAATATGCATCTAATTCGGGTCTAAATCCGTCAATTTCTGCAGAGATAAATTCTCCTGGTGAAACATTTTTTATATTCCATGTATTTTTGTTTACAACTTTTGCCACCTCAGCAGCTAATGTTCTGACAATAAGAGGAGCATTTTCGATTGTGCTATCAACTACTATTCTAGCTTCAAATCTTGCTTTCAGCGCTAATTCCTCTGTTCCTGGATCTTTTCCTTGCTCTAGACTTGATAATTCTATAAATACTGCCGGTGCTACTAATTCTTTCCTTATTGCTGGATATACTTCGCATGTTTGAATTGCTGGTATTTCTCTCTTCAGCGTGGTACAAATTTTATCATGTAAATCTTTCAAATTCATCCTTTATAGCTCAATTCACGTTCAAAAAACTTTGTAAAGACTTCTTCAACTTCATAATTAACAAGATTCCCTATTATCCTTGAAGCCTCTGGTTTCAGTGACAATTTAACTTCCTTTATTGGCAATGCTGCTCTTCCTTCACGTTTAAACATACCGCTATTTCCTTTTGGCATAACTGCTGCAAATCCTCCTATAAACTCATGCTTTCCTACTTTCGATCCTCTTTTTGTTTTTTGTATTTTGCCAATTGCCGATGCTCTAATGTCATAGAGATTTGCTCTAATTAACACTTCTAATCTGCTAGTTTTCGCCTTAAAAATTCTTAATCTCTTTCTTATCAAACTTTTCTTTTCCTCACTGATTTCCTTAGCTGCTTGCGCTTTTAACCATAGTGCTGTTCTATTTAGTGCTTTTATAGCTGCTAGTTTTATTTTCTGCTCTTTTCTTTCAATATTGGAGATTATTTCATTAATATTATTACTAATTTTAATATCAAACACTTTCTATTGCCTCAATTTTCAATATTTTACCTGAAGAATCTTTCAATGGTGGTTCAAAAATCTTGTAGAACCTTTTTTCAATCTTGATATAATCACCTATGCTAAAGGAAGTAACGTCCTGATCACGTATTTCTATAGAAGCAATTTGCTGAGTTAATGCTCCATCTGCACCTAGAGAGTACGTAGTCTCAGGACGTTTAATTAGCACTTTTATTTTTCGAATCGCCTCCTTATTTTTATTACAATATATGGCTTCCACTCCTAGATGATCAAAACAATCCTTCAATAACCTCTCTATAATCGTCAACTTGCAGTAATTTTGATTAATACTCCAGGTCTGTGGCACATTGGTAGAGGATTTGACTGCGTATGCAAATCAGTTCCTCTATCAAATCTCCTTGGTTCTTGTTTTGCATATAGTGGCTGTCCAAGAGTATTCACTGTCTCATTAAAATCTGCTGGTGCAAAATATGTTGTAAATGTGCTTGCTGTTCCTACTGGAAAACAGTGCCCTGTATCTTTCTCAATAAATCTTCTTACCGTCCCTTCAGGGTCAGTTGCTTGTCCTCTATATTCCTCAAACGTTATGCCACAGAACGTAAATCCTGATCTCATATCATTTCGAAGTGCTGCTCCTTCTTGCCATCTCTCATATGCTTCTTTTACTTTAGCATGAGAAGTTAGTGTATCAAAAAACTCAGGGCTTACCAAGGCATGAATTCCTGTCATATATTCACCACTGAGATTATCTTCTATGTACCGGAGTACTTCCAGACACTTACGTTTTACGTCAGTTGTTGCTGTTCCAAGGGCAAAATTTACTACTTTTGGTGTTATTTCAAATTCGTTGTACAGATTTAATAATTCTGACCCATCAGCATCTAAAATTATTCCTTTCAGCGCTCCCATTCGCAAATGCTCCAACGTTATTGCATGTTTATTTCTCATTAGCTGCAAATGGTCAGTTATTACATCTGCCAGCGCTTTCAGTTCACTTTCTGATCCAAATGCCCTTATTCCCTGTACTTCCTCTGGTAACACTACATCATCATGTGGAATATGTGGAATCGTAAACGTTCTTACCTTTCTTTTTCCTCTTTTTCCTACTGTTGCTGGTGCTCCTGGAACTTGCGTTGGTAGTAAACTTAATACTCCGTTGTGTTCTTCTATGGTAATATGTCTAAATCTTACTGACCTACTTGGAAATAAATTTAAATTTTCAACTCGTCCATAATTTATCGGCAATATATTCATCGCATTTGTTAGTGCCGTCATGCTAAATGCTGTATTTATAAATGGATTTTGCATTTTTTATTTTCCCCCTTTTGTGTTTTTAATAGCTTTTTAAGCTCCCTTGCGGATAATGATCCCTCGTGCTTCAAGTTGCTTTATTGCTGCAGCTTTCTGCTCTTCAGTGATATTTGCTGGCCATACAACTGCATGATCAGCTAGCATTGCACCACGAGCAATAATTACTCCTTTACTATTTTCCTTTGCGTTTACATCGCTTGCTATTACACCTATCGCTGTTTGTGTACCATCTGTGGCAGTTGGATTTAAAGCTTTAATTAAATTATCTTTAGTATCATAACCAACTACTGTTCCTAGCTTCAGATTTTGTCCCTTTGCTACCGTTATTTGGTCTCTTGAATATAAACTTGATGCCTCATACTTTAATAGGTCACCTAGATTATTTTGTTCGGTTATACATGTCATATTTTCTTTTCTCCTTTTTTCCTTTAGTTTTACCGCCATGTTTGTAGTTATTGTATGCGGCGGTTATAAAAAAACTTAAATACTTGATTGTGCTCTAGCTTTAGCTACCTGCATCATCAACTCTTCTCCTGAATTCTGTGGTATTGCACTCAGTATCTCTGTCTTTTTCGTTCGCTCTGCAAGTAACTCCATTAAAACTTCCCGTGCTTTCTCAATACTTACTCCTTGCTCTATAAATTCTCCTATCTTTTCTGGCATCTTTGATACATTACATAATCTTATTATCTCTAAAATTTCTCTACGATAGTTCTCCTCAATAGTTGTCATACTAACACTCCTATGATTGTTGATAAATTCAAAAAATGTTGTAACTCCATCTGCAAGACCTATTTCTACTGCTTTCTCGCCAAAATATAGCCCTGCTTCCGTTGATTTGATTGCTTGTATAGAAAGATTGCGATTACGTGCTATTAGCTGGACGAACATTTCATATAGTCGGTCTACTTCTTTTTGTAAGCTTTCCAGACTTTCAGACGTCATTTGCTCATGTGGGTTTAAATCATTCTTTCGACTACCAGCAAAGATTGTGGTGTACTTAATACCTTGTTTTTCATCAAACCTACTTTGATCTATATGACTTGCTATTACTCCTATACTCCCAATTCCTGAAGTGCGGGTGAGAAAAATCTTTTCAGCGCTAGAAGCTATAGCATATGCAGCAGAGTACGCATCATCGTTTGCTATTGCCACAATTCTCTTTTTTGCTCTTGCACTGTAGATAAAATCAGCTAAGTCGAAAATACCGTTTACTTCTCCTCCGGGACTATCTATGTCCAGTAAAATAGTCTCTATACTACTATCTTCTAATGCTTGCTTTACTTGTACTTCTATTTGCTCATATGATGTCATCCCGAGCATTTCATCAAACGCACCCGGTTTTTTAGTTAAAATTCCATGAATTGGTATAATTGCAGTTCTTTCTACGTTACTTTTGATGGAGTGATTTTTGAAAATTGGCTGTTTTTCTTTGTATAACGATAGCAGCTCAAAACTCCTTGGTTCAAGCATTAATGGTTTTCCTAAGAGCATCATAATCCTTTACAATCAGAGTCAAACATTAAGTTGAGACTATTTGCACGCTTTTGATCTTCTGCTATTTCTTGGTCAATTTCTTCTACATCATAACCCATTTCTGATACTACTTCCGCTCGACTCTTGAATCCATTTCTTACTGCCATTTGCTGTGCTTGCTGATCTTTTAGCGGATCCACCCAATCAAATCCCTGTGGTATCCATTTTACTTCTTTTTTTGCTCCTTCTTTTCCCTTTGTCCATTCTTCACCTATGTCTAGCTCTCCAGAAAGTAGTGCTAACTCTAACCACCTATCCCATACAGGACGGCAAAACTGAAATACCATTATGTTATGCTGTAACATTGTACATCTCCTACGAAACTCTATTAATCCTGCTCTGATTGATGAATAATTAACGCCACTTAGATCCCCAGTTAGTTGCTCATATGTTATTCCTGTACCTATTGCTATTGCTCTCAGCTGCTGTCTCATGAATGCTTCATAACTTCCTCCAACATCCGATGGTTCTGAAAATTTTATATCTTCTCCTGGGTCTAAAAGCTGCATTGTTCCAGGCTCTAAACCAGATAGTGCTACTCCTTGCTCATTACTTTCACTTTCTCCTAAAATATTTGCTTCAGGATCAAGTCTTGTAATAAACCCTGCAAACATTGCTGCAGTTTTCTTTCTCACCAGCTCTGCATCATCATATTGATCAAGCTCATAAAGCTTCAGCAGTATATTAGAAAGCCAAGGCTCCCCTCTGATTTGCCCAGGTCTTAATGGTCTATAAATATGTAAAACATCATTTGCTGGCACTCTCACTGATTCACCAAACGAGCCTTCACCAGGGTGTTCTTTAAATAGGTAATATGCTTCTCTTTGCCCAAGCCTGTTAAACTCAATCCCGTTTCTTATTACATTACCATTTCCTAAAGTTTGATTTGTTTTATTATCTAAATGTTCAGACTCAAGTACTTGCAGTTGTAATGGCACAGAAAATCTATCTTCCAGCTTTCTCGTTCTTAAACGTACAAAACATTCTCCTCCCTCTATCATACTTCTGCATACTAGAGCTTGTAATCCATAAAAATCACTTATTCCACAGCTATCTGCTTCATCTGTCCATTTTAGCCATAATTCTTGCACCTTCTTTCGAAATTCTCCATCTCTTGCTTTTGATTGTGGTTTTATTCCTGTTCCAATAGAGTTACTTACTATCGTATCAATTATATTTGCTGCATATGGATTTTTTCTTACCATATCCCGAGAGCGGCTGTGTGCTGCAGTAACAAACAAAGTAATGTTTGTGAGAAGCTTTATTGAAGATGAAGGAAGGTCCTTCGAAGTCGGTTTTCAGGAGCAGGTTTCAAACCACCTTAAGTGGCTCTATTTAAGAGATAGGGTCATAAGCGTTAAGGAAAAATCAGCGTAAGAGCTGGAAGGTGTGGATCAGAAAGGCGAACGTAAGTGAACCACTGATGAACGTGTCGAAAAGGGAAGTGAACATCGAAAGGAGGAGTGAGTCGTTCTCCTCTTAATGAGCTTACAAGAAACCTGATTACTGTGTAGGTGGTGTTCGGCATAAAGGTGGCGCGAGTCTGATCTGGGCTTTAATAAGGAACTGCAGGAACCAGTCGATTTGATGAAAAGCGAGATAAGCAAGAGGCTAATCCTCAAGCTTTAGAGTAGCAATGCAAATCACTGGGGCGGATCAACTTGTAGTAGTGAAGAAGTGGTTGTAATGACTATGGAGCGAAGGGGTTGAGCTAGTCGACTTTAGTAAATCATTCAACTTGAAGGAGGATGAAAATGATTGAACGAACAAAGCCTTTTGATATACCGAAATCTCTAGTGTTTTCGGCTTATAAAAAAGTTAAAGAAAACAGAGGAGGAGCAGGTATTGATGATCTAACAATTGAAAAGTTTGATCAAGACTTAAGCAAGAACCTTTACAAGCTATGGAATAGGCTATCTTCTGGTAGTTATTTTCCACCAGCAGTCAAGGCTTGTGATATAATTAAGACAGAAGGAGGAACAAGGACACTTGGGATACCAACTGTTGCCGATCGTATAGCACAGGAAGTGGTGAGAAGTGTTTTAGAACCAGAACTTGAGAAGGTATTTGATGAGGATTCATATGGTTATAGGCCAAATAAGTCAGCATTAGATGCCATAGGAAAAACGAGAAGGCGATGCTTCGACCAAGATTGGTTAATAGAGTTCGACATCAAGGGAATGTTTGACAACATAGACCACAATCTACTGATGAAAGCAGTCAGAAAGCATACCACAAATAAGTGGGTTCTCTTATATATACAAAGATGGCTAAGTGCAGAGATACAGCAAAAAGATGGGACAAAAATAAAGCGTCTCAGTGGGGTGCCGCAAGGGGGTGTAGTAAGTCCTATCTTAAGCAACCTATTTATGCACTACAGCTTTGATATGTGGATGAGAAGAGAATATCCAAGTGTAAAGTGTGCAAGATATGCTGATGATGGTGTTATACATTGTGTAAGCAAGAGTCAAGCACAACTAATTCTTGGTCAACTTGAACAGAGACTGAAGATTTGCAAATTGGAAATAAAACATACGAAGACCAAAATTATCTATTGTCAAGATGGAAAACGAAGGGATAATCATGAGAATGTATCATTTACATTTCTTGGATATGAATTTCGAAAAAGACTTGTACGAAATAGAAAAGATAGTAGTCTGTTTGTAAGCTTTACTCCAACTGTAAGTAAAGAAAGTCTGAACAAGATGAAGAAAGAAATTAGAAGCTGGAAATTTGCTAGAAGAACAAACTTGGAAATAGAAGATATATCACGAATATGTAATCCAATCCTGAGAGGATGGTTTAACTATTACGGGAAGCATCATATAACTGCACTAGATAGCATAATAAGAATGTTTAATAGGAAACTCAGAAAGTGGTTCCAGACAAAGTACAAAAAGCTGAGAGGACACAAAACCAAAGCAGCTAAGGTACTAGAAAGAACTGCAAAGAGCAGACCAAGTCTGTTTGTGCACTGGAAATTGAGTATAGGGTTAGGGCAATGACTAGTGGGAGCCTTATGAAGCGCGAGTTTCACGTAGGGTTCTGGAAGGGGCCAGGAGGGAAGTTCTCCTGGTCTACTCTCC
>NZ_MUIY01000001.1:1094406-1113301 GCF_007115045.1 Wolbachia endosymbiont of Nilaparvata lugens
TTGGTACTGTGCCAATCTGAAAAAATTCTCTTCTGTTGAATAATTGCTTCCAGTCTGGTACTTCTCCCTTATCTACCCAGGTTTCTCCAAGCGTTGTGTTTATCCAAACTTTCAGTAATTGTTCACTTTCCTTTGCATGCAGAAAGTCCTCTACTGCTTGTTGCCAACTATACCACCCAACTGGGCTATAAAGACTTGAAAGGTGAAATCCTTTTTTCTCACCTTTTACTCTATTAGTAGGCCTCCATTCTCCACGCTCAAGCATCTCTGTCTTTTGATGATTTTCTATTTTGCCGCTACATTCAGTGCAGACATAATGTGCTGTTATTGAGTCATTGTTTTCCCATTTTATTTGTGACCATTTTAGAACTTGATAGTAATTACAATGCGGACAGGGAACAAAAAAATATCTCTTATCTGTTGCTTCAAATTCTTTCTCAATTCTGCTTATTCCATGAATCGTTGGTGTTGATACTAAAAAAATCTTTCGCCGTGCAAAGGTATTAGTTCGAGCAATACTGAGCAGTACTGGATCTCCTTCTCCTCCTGAATCTCCTGGATAAGCATCAATCTCATCAAGAAAGAGATATTTTACTGGCATAGATCTCAGTGCTACACTGCTATTTGCTCCGGTTATTACTACTATTCCACCTGGAAATTCCTTACTTTGTACAGTATTGCCTGAGTCTCTTGACCTTGGGTCTTTTACTTTACTTTTTAAACATGGCGTACTCTCTATTAACGGCGCAAATCTTCCTTTTGACCAACGCTTTCCCATTTCAACTGTCGGCTGTACTACCAGCATTGGACCTGGTGTTTGATCGATAATATAGCCAATCCAATTGTTGCCAGCTTCTGTTCCTCCAATCTGCGCTCCTTTCATGAATACTACTTTTTCTGCTGGTGAGGACGGAGAAAGTGAATCCATGATTTCTTTTAAATAAGGAGTTCTTTCTGTTCTCCATTTACCTGGCTCTGATGCTGCAGTTGGCGCTAAAACTCGATACTCATTTGCCCACTCTGATACTTTAAGCTCTGGATCTGGTTTTAAACCTTCAGAAAAAGATGTGGCGTATATCATTGTCTGCATCTACTCATAATTGGTTCTATCTCAACATCATTAACAGTAGAACTACACTCCTCCAATTCCATAAACATCTTTTTCTGAAATTCGTTTTCTATATATCTTTTGCTCATCTCACTTATCATTATTGCTATAACAAGCGCAAATAACCCTGTTATTGTTGCAAAAATGATTGCACTGCTTATTGTTGTTGTTATCAACCCTATATATACTGCTACTGCTATTGCGCTGACTGTAGTATAGATGCAGATAATATTATTATGTTTTTTCGTCCTTTTATCTGCTATTTCTCTCTGTGCTATATATTTATTATGAAGGGTTGGAAAATTAACAACGGTATCTCTGCAGAGCAAAGACCCATTTTTTTCAGTAAACAAAACTTTAAGTAACTCTAAATTGTTTGATTTAATTGCTAAATGTAAAACAGGTGTATAATTTGCTCCTTTTTTCAGCAATAACTTTACTACATATAAATGCCCTTTTTCCGCAGCAAGGTAAATCGGTGATAAACCTTTATTATTTACAATATCAATATTGATTTCTTCTTTTAAAATTGCATCTACAATCTCAATTTCTCCTCTTTGTGCAGCTAAATGGAGTAGACTATTCTTTTCAGAACCATATTTATTACTCATCAAAGCCTTCTTCATCTCAGGTTTAGCGTAATCAAATGGTGTCTTGCCGCTATCGTCTTTTGCCAATGGATCTATATCTTCTCGCGTTAGTAAAACTTCTATTGTTTTAAGTCTTTCAGCGTAATGTAGTGGTGTTTTATTTTCGTAGTCTTGCAAATTTACTTGAGCATTAGGCTCCTTTATTAAGCATTTGAGAATATCAAGACATAAGTCTCTTTCATCGTAATTAGTATTACTTACAGCTATATGCACAGGTGATAATTTCATCGAGTTTTGTCCTACACGTGCGCTATTTACATCTGCTCCTAGCTCCAGTAATAACTTTACTATCTCCAATTTTTTGTTGTTAACTGCATAGTGCATTGGTGTCTGATTTCGTGCATCAAAAACCTCGATTTCAGCATTTCCTTCTTCCACTAAAATTTTGACAATATTTTCATGTCCTATGCCTGCTGCTAGATGTAATGGAGTATGATGCAAAGCATTTCGTACATTAACGTCAATACCTTTTCCTATCAAATATCTAACTGCATTAACTTCACCTATCATTGCAGCTAAATGAAGTAAGCTATCTTGTTCTGACCCGTATTTGTTATTAATTAGCGCTTGTAATATTTCTGCTTTTTTCCCTTCTTTGGCGTAATCAAGAGATGTTTTACCTTCATTATCTTCCACAAAAGGATTAATATTCTTCTTCGTGAGTAACAAATCTACCATGCTTAATTCATCAAATTCTATAGCGCAATGTAGTGGGGTTTTTCCGTTTAACCCTCTGACATTAACATCTAATCCAGGTTGATTGATTAAACACTTTATTAACTCTAAACTTAAGTTATCAGCCATTTTATATTTAAAATATATTTAAAATTTAGCGTTAGATAATTCTTGGAGTGAGTTTGTAATCTCTTCAGTTAGCACCATATGAATCTTTTCAGTGTCACTCAGTGATGCAAGCAGTGCTGAAACCCTATTTGGAATATTAAGCAAATTATTACGGACAACTCTTGCTATGTTAAATGCTTCAGTTTTTACCTCTTCAATTGACACAAATTTGCCTACTTCAGCTTTCACTCTAGCTTCCAAAAGTTTACCACGCTCCGTTTCATTTTTTATTCGCGTTTTTAGCAATATCGTTGAAAGCTTTTCTCCATTCTCTTTTCTTCTCAGTGGTTGACTTGGATCACGAACAGCTTTCAGAGCTTCATTTGCCTGCTCGGGGTCAATAAGTCCATCTTTGAGTTCAACGATTCCTTTCTTTACCAAAGAACAGACATATTGCCTTGAAAACCCTTTTTCTCTTGCCCATTCTGCTTGCTTAATTTTCACCTTTTTTTCTCCTTTTTTGGCACTGCTCAGCTATAACTGCACAAGTAGTCAACATTTGAAATATTTCTGACGCTAAAGAAGGCCCGAGGTTGGGACCACCAAACCCTCCAGCTTGGCCAGAAGGACCCACTTTCTATGGCGTTTTTAATATATTAAAATCTTTGCTAAAATTCATAACATAGAACATTAAAGCTAAAGAGTCCGCTTCATTATCATCCATTGGACAAAAACCCTTTTCCTGCACTGCTTCAATTACATCAGCTTTACTTGCATTGCCCTTGCCAGTTATAAAACGTTTAATAGTCTTAACCGAAACACCTTGATAGGGAATATTACTTTCTTCACACCAAGCAGAAAGGTGTGCTAAAAACCCTCCATAGATATGTGCAGCATCAGTTCCCAAGTGTCTTCTCACTTCTTCAAAGTATACAACTTCAATACCTGGAAATTTATACTTAAGTGAATTAAGCCAATTACGAAAATTTAAAAACTGCATTCCACCACCACTAAACCTGCTAACATGAAAACTCTTACTTCCACTTTGCACTATTCCATCATTTAAAATAGTCCAGCCAGTTTGTTTACCAAGATCTAGGGTGAGCATTTACTTTCAGTTGTTGTATACATATATATACAAGATTCGAAAAAATTATGTCCAAAAAATCTTTGAAATTTAACAACTAACATGAAAACTCTTTTACAGCCAGTTTGTTTGCTAAGCCTTTCAATTGTTGGTTACATATATATACAAGATTGGAAAAATTTTCGTCCAAAAAATCTTCAATTTTTGAAAAATTTTTCTCGAATTTGAAAACCTTACTTATCCCAAACATGATTTTTCTACTTTTAGAGGTTTTCTTATTATTCTAATCTTATATTTTATATGTTTTTATATATGTGTATATTTTTATATATGTATTATATATATATATTATATATAAGGGCTTTAGGAAGCTAGAATCCTCCATATTGGCGGACTTCAGATATGCCGTTCCTAGGAACGGTTTTAGGAACGCATGGTGAAAACCCGCCATACAGGCTAGTTCTAGATTCCTGATTCCTAATTCCTGATTTAGGAAGCCAGTAATTAGGAACAGAACTTAAGGTTATAGAGAGCATACTTTTCAACTATTTTCCTCTTAAAAATTTAAGCTATTCTTTTAATAGCGAAATCCACATTTTTAGCTCTTTAGGTGATATTGAATTTCAAAATATGAAATTCTTATATATTTTTAATATAACTTTAGGAAGCCTGAGCTACCCATTCTTTGAAATCCATTCAAAATAGGTTCTAAAAACCTGAACTGTATTATTTTAAATTGCACCGGTATTATTCTCAAAAAAAAATAACAGAATATCAATAGATTAAAAATCGCATCAGTATTATTTATTTTTGCTCCTGTCCTACATAAGGGCATTAATAACTCCCATCCTTAAAGCATTAATTTGTTTTAGGGAAAACCATGAAATTAAAAAATATAGCTATAATTGTTAAAAACGTAAAATACCAAGCCTATAGACTAAAACTTGCCAAGTGCTTTATTGATGAGAATAACGAAGACCTTGAGCAAGAACTCTTCTGTGAAATTTGGCCATGTCTTGATCAGTATAATGAAGATAAAAGTAGCTTTAACACTTTTGTAGCAAGACTAACTGAAAACAAAGCTATTAACTTGCTAAAGAAACAGCGATGTGCAAAACGCGATATCAATAACTATATTAGTATCGATGTAACAGAGCTACTTGAGAGTGAAATAACAAAACGCATTGATGTAGACTATATGATCTCGGTTTTACCAAAGGAATGGCAAAATATATGTGAGCAACTTAAGTTTTTCAACTTACATGAAGTTGCCAAAATGAACAACGTTTCAAGAACCACTTTAAACAATATTATCAAGAAGATACGTGCCAAACTTTCTCCTATTTACTACGAAGGCAAAAAGAAAAATTGAACAAAATTTTTGCCTTTCTTGTATATATACATTGCAGCATGGATAAATAATGATTCTTAAAATTTTGAATAATAATGAAAGATTGCAAACAATATCAAGTGTAAAGATGGTCATCTTTGGTCCTTACGGTATTGGTAAAACAAGTCTACTAAAGACTATAGATGAACCAACACTTTGCCTTGATTTTGAAGCAGGGCTTCTTGCTGTTCAAGATTGGCAAGGAGATTCAATTAGTCTTCGCACTTGGAATGAAGCTAGAGATATTGCTTGTCTTATAGGGGGGCCTAATCCTGCGCTGAAGTCTGATCAAGCATATAGCCAAAGACACCATGAACATGTATCTCGTAAGTACAAAGATCTTTTCTCTGAGTTTTCTAAATACCAATGCATCTTTGTAGATAGTATAACCGTTGCTTCACGTTTATGTCTATTATGGGCAAAAATGCAACCTGAAGCTTTTTCTGAGAGATCGGGAAAACAGGACATGAGAGCTGCATATGGATTACTTGCTCAGGAAATGATGGCTTGGCTCAATCAATTTCAACACATCAGAGACAAAGACATCATCATAGTTGGCACTTTAGGTCAATATCTCGATGACTTCAATCGTCCAATTTGGCTACCTCAATGCGAAGGAACTAAAACTGCTAGTGAAATTCCTGGGATAGTTGACGAAGTAATCAGTATGGTTGGAATCAAGAAAGATGATGGAACAGAGAAACGTTCATTTGTCTGTCAGACTATTAATACTTGGGGATATCCAGCTAAAGATCGCAGTGGACGCCTAAGTATGGTTGAAGAGCCGTATTTAGGCAAACTGCTTACAAAGATTAAAAGCAAGTTTTAAAATTTAAACATGGAGAGTGATATATGTTACAAAACCTATTAACTGATTTTAACACTGTAAAACCGCAAAGTAGACTAATACCTAAAGGGACAATAGTAAAGGTAAAAATGACAATCAAGCCTGGAGGTTATGAGCATTGGTTTACTAAAAGCCCCACTACCGGTAGCATTTATTTAAATACAGAATTTACCGTTATTGAAGGTCTATATGAAAAGCACAAGATTTACCAAATAATTGGCATTAAAAGTAGTAAAGCAGAAGATACTTGGGGAGAAATGGGTCGCTCTATGCTTCGCAGTATCTTGGAATCAGCACGTGACATTCATCCACATGATAACTCAGAAGGTGCAATCCTTGCTCGTAAGCTGAATTCAGTTGCAGAATTCAATGGGTTGGAGTTTACAATAAAGGTAGGTGTTATAACTGATGAATATGGAGAAAAGAACAAAATTGCTTCGGTAGAATACCACAAAAATTATGAAATTGACAGAGTACCATTTTGAAGTACGACGAGGAAAAGCTTTGGTCTGCTGTCGTTACTAGAGGTATTCAGGACGCAGTAGGAAAAAACCCAAAGCTAAGAGAAGAAGCAATTAATTGGCTGAATTCAAAATCTTTTGAAACTGTTTGTGAGCTAGCTAATCTCAACTTTAAACGTATAAAAAATATGTATGGGAATTTTATGTCTAAAAAGCAAAAAGAGTTAAAGATGTTATTGATTGATAATATCAAGGAGTGTGTTTCTTACCTACTTCCAAATGGTGAGTTTTACCGAGAAAAAACTTATATTGGAGACTTAAATGGAAATACAATTACAGTTAAAATAGTAGGTAAAGAAGCTGGTGATTGGCGTAATTTTACTGAAGGAACTGGTGGTGATATTATTGATCTTTGGATTTTAATTAAGGGTGATATATATTCTGCTAGAAAGTGGTTCAATAAAAAATCAAAGAGTGGAGAAAAAAAGGGAGAAAAAAGAGAAGAAAAAATATTTTCTGTAAAGCAGTACTTGAGTGATCAATCACCAATACCAGAGGACATAATAGCTCCACGAATTCTCACTCCAGGTGGTCTTTTAGTCATTGGTGGTACGCCAAAGATTGGTAAAAGTTATTTTCTTCTCTCTTTGCTTGCACATCTTGCAGCAGGAGTGTCATTTCTTAAGATGAAGTCAGCAAGACCACTAAAAATAATCTATCTACAAAATGAGATGGAGTACAATTACATCAGGGAACGCATACAACAAATCATAACTAATCAAAGGCTGCCAAATCTAGCAGAAGAAAACTTGATTGTTACTACAAAGATGAGATTAACTTTAAATGATGAAGGTACAGAGAAAATAAAAGATATTATAAAAGAAAAGTTTGATATCAAAATGATAGACCTTATCGTTTTGGATTCCCTTGACTATGAAAATATATTTTCTGGCCTGCAAAGCAGAATAGAAAAACTACGTTCTGTAATTAATCCTACGGCTGGAATCATTATTACACGTCATACCAGAAAAGTATCCACAGCTACACTCGCAAAAAGTCCTTTTCAAGCTTTAATTGGTGCTAATGCTTTAAGAAGTTTTTACACGTCTGGTATGGTAATGTTTCAACCAAGTAAACGCGCAAATGTCTTGCAGGTAGTATATGAGCTAAGAAACGGTAAATCAATACCAGCAAAATTCATTAGCAGAGTAAATGGGCGTTGGCAGAACTCTAAAGTTATAGCTACGGCTTAATTTATCCACAAAAACCGACACTATGCTAGAGCTAAAAACTCAGCTTTTGCAAAACATCAGATCTTGTCTTTTTCATCTTTTACCAAGAGGGACATTTCGTGGTGATAAGTTTTATGTAGGTGATGTACAGGGTAACAAGGGCAAAAGTACTGTAATAGAGTTAACAGGCGAAAGAGCCGGATTATGGAAAGATTTTGCAACTGGAGAAGGTGGTGACATTATTGATCTTTGGGCAACGGTACACGGGAAGAATGCGAGAATAGAGTTTCCTGAAGTAATGCTCTCAATAAGTGAATGGCTTGGAAAAACCAACTTCAAAGAACAGAGAAATTTAGAACAATACTTAACTTGTAGTTGGAACTACTACGATGAAAATAACCAATTGATTGTAATAGTCTACCGTTATGATCCTCCTTTAGAGAAAAAACAGTTTAAACCATTTGATGTTAAAAAACAAAGATTCAAAGAGCCAGAAATAAGGCCACTCTACAACATTCCAGGTATTTTAAAATCTGATAAGGTTGTTCTGGTTGAAGGAGAAAAATGCGCAGAAGCACTTATAGAGAAAGGAATAACTGCAACAACAGCAATGTTTGGAGCAAATGCGCCTATTGATAAAACAGATTGGACTCCGCTTAAGGGCAAGCATATTATTATTTGGCCAGACAACGATGAAGCAGGTAATAAATATACCAAAAACGCTGAAAAGAGACTTTTAGAACTTGGTGTTGCATCACTTGCTACGCTTAAGATTCCACCGAATAAACCAAAGAGTTGGGATGCTGCTGATTGTGTGTTAGAGGGAATAAATATTGAAGAATTTATCGAAAAAAACTCAAGAAAAATAATTATTAAACCACCACTTGATATTTTTAGCTGGAGCGTAGAGCGTTTTGTAGGCCCAGTACCAAAGCAAAGATTCTTGGTTGAAGGATTATTTCCTTTGGGTGTAACCTCCATTTTGGCTGCAATGGGAGATACAGGCAAAGGTATGCTACTTCTTGACCTAGCCCTCAAGGTTGCAGGTAGCATAGATCAGGTATGCGGATTTGGTCCACTTGTTACTGAACATGGATCTGTGGTGGTATTTTCTGCGGAGGATGATACAAATGAAATACATCGTCGCTTAGAACGACTTGATCCAAAATGCGAGAGATTGAAATATAAAGGTAGGCTATTTATTGTACCATTACCAAACATCGGAGGATCTCTTACCATACTTAAGAACGTTCGCGGTAAAGTTGTAGAAATCTCTCCAGAATTTGAGTCGGTAATGAAGCAGCTGAGCAGGATAAAGGATTTAAAGCTCATTATATTTGATCCCCTTGCTTCTTTCATTCATGCAGATTTAAATGCTGATCCAGCAGTAGGGGATTATCTCATGTGTTTATTATCTGATTTAGCATGTAGCACTGGAGCTTCAATAATTACTGCACATCATATGAGAAAGCTGAAGGGAGAAAAGCCTATATCAACAGTAGAGCAAGCACGAGATGCTATTCGAGGCACTTCTGCTCTCGTAAATGGAGTCAGGTGTTCTTTTGCTTTTTGGCCTGTTGAAGATATGACTAAACCAATGATTTTTAGGTCAATTGGAAAAATCCCAAGACAAAATGCACTATTTTATGGAGCTGTTGTTAAAGCAAATGGCCTGGCTGATCGTACCATACGCACTTACCTAAGAAATGAAGAAACAGGGCTATTGGAAGACATCACTGAACAATTAAAAGCTCAAAATATTAGCGATAAAGATCTTAAAATATATCTTATTGATTCAATTGCGCGAGCTGCTATTTCAGGACATCCATTTACTCACACAGGAAGTGCAGGAATACATAAACAACGACATAGACTGCCTGAAGTTTTTCATAGTATGGGAAGAGATAGATTAGAGCGTATAGTGCAAGAGCTTTTACAGGCAAAGCAAATAGTTAAAGGAATGGCTAATGGTTCAAAAGAGGATAAATGGCTCGATATTAAAACAGGACCATTTGCACGTGGAGTGGGAAAATTTATTCATGGAGCTGAAAAAAACTATTTTTGATAACAAAAAACTCTATTTTTTTATAGTCAAAGTAAAAGGGTTAATACGATAACCATGTGATGATCTTTGCCAACCAAGGGTTTGTATTACATCATCACGTTCAATACTTAATCCTAATTTCTCAGCCAATGTAGCTTTGATCGTTTTTTGCATCTTGTTTAATGGTTTTCTGATTTGATGTTCTAAATCTGCTTCTAAACTAAGTCCCAAGAGTTTTTCTAACTGATTAATATTGAGAAGTGTATGTTTTTCAGGTGGTAACTCTTTCTCACAGTCATGTAAAAATTGCTTGAACAATATTCGAAAAATATTAAGGCATGATGCAGCTTTTTTATTTATAACTTCAACGCTATTAACATATACCATACCTTTAACTACCTGTAACTCCAAAAGCTTTATTGGCACAATTGGTTCAACACGTTTAAGCGAAATATATGAAGCTGGTAAAACTTGCAAAGAAGTATTTTCTACTACCTCTGGTACTCCTTTTTTAGCTGCCTCTTGGAATATCTCAGTTACAGTCTTATACTGGCAAAACAGTTCTACCATTCGCACTACATATAGGCTCAATAATAGATTAGGTATATCTTTTTTTAGAGTAATGAGAACTGTCGGATGGACTCTCAGTTTATCTATGGTTAAAAATATCGCATCAGTACAAAAATCAAGGATTATTAGATTTACAATATGACCTTGATCACAAGTATAATAAACTCCTTTTTCCATTTTTCCCCACATAAGTCTTGAATCATTCAACTTTGTTTCAAACCAGTCTATGATTTTCTCTATATTTAAGTATATGGATAAGAGATGAAATCTCTGTTTTTTATAAGTATTAGGCAGAATATGACGAGAACAGTTTTCACAAATAGCGTCATCACATGCTTCATCAAAGTCTGAATCGATAAAAATCTCATTGCTACAATTTGGATCAATTACATTTGGCCAATCAAGATGATCTTCTTCACGAGAACAAACAATATAATACCTTTCTTGCATTTGTATCCATCCAAGATCAAATAAGTATCTTGCTGCTTTAATGTGATTTTGACTTGGATTAACCCAAGAACCACTTGAACTTAAAAGATCAGCAATTTGCTCGTGAAAGGATTTTAAGACCATAAGATTGTTCCATATGTTTCTTCAGGTCCTCTCTTTCTTTTTTATTGAGTGGATGCTCTGAATAATAAATTTCCCCACTTACTTTGAAAGAAAATGTTACCTTTTTGTTTTGGAACATTACTTTGGCTGATTGAATAGATTGTAGTATGTTGCCAATAGCTGGCTTTAAAATATGTAACTCTGGTGCAATAGGATCATACGGTTTTACACTTAAAGTAAGATATGTATTACTATTTTTAAAATAATCTGACTTAAAATTTAACTCAAATATACAAATGTCAGGGTCAGAACCATCTATACATGCTTGAAGAAATTTGTGCACTTGTAATGGAAAGTTCTTATCTTGTATATTTACAAAAGTACATTCGCAGTCAAAATACCCACTTACAATGCTATTTGCTATTTCTACAGCCTTGTTAGTATTTTTAGCACAGAGATTAACTTGAGTGCCATCAAGAGAGAAATCTAAAATCATCCACTCAGGTTTATGACCATGAACAACTTTGTTTGAATTAAGCAGTAAATCCATGTCACTTCCTCGACGTACAAACATATATATTCGATCTTGGTGATGGAAAAAACCCTGCAACTGGTCATCATCCTTAAGTATCTGCTCTACAGTTTCTTGTGACATAAATGCCTTAAATGAAGTATTTATTTGTCTTGGTGATTTCTGTAAAGCAAATGATACGAAACCTTTCTTTTGCACTTTATCAAAGTGATAAACAGATTTTAGAAGTTCGCAATTTATATGAAATAGTAAAAACAATAAGGATCTTTTATCATACTTGGTATTGTTTTTTACCAGGTACGATCTCATTAACTTCTCAGTCAGAGCAAATCTTGCCACTTCACTGACCGTAGCCTCAAGTTTCGTACGATCAAAGTAGCTAATGAGATAATAGTCAAAAAGAGAGTCAGAGTAACTGGTAAGCATCTTACGTTTTTGTTGAGTGGATCTATCGTCATAATCTCCGTCCTGAAAAAGTTGCCCATTTAAATGATTTTTAAAGCAATGCTGAAAAATGATGCTAAGTTGTTTACCAGAAAGAGAATCAAGCCATAGTTTACGTAATTCTAAATCTTGAAAGCGATCTAGCAAGAGATTAACGGGAACCTCTAAATCACTCTCCCAGAATTCGTAACTTGGATGAATATTCATAACAGATTAAATAGGCCATATTATACATAATATGATAATTCAAGCAAAGATTTTTTGGACATAATTTTTTCAAATCTTGTATATTTAATTAAGGAGAATTTGTGTGAACTAGATAGCTTTCTTAAATAAGGTGTGCGTTGATTTAGTTTAATAGAAGTTTCCTAACCTTATAAAAAAACTCACAGGAAGAAAAACATGCAAAAAGGGGAATTAATTATTAATTGCCGTTATGAGCCCAGTCGGTTGGCAGGTACATATTTGGCAGATGCTTATGAACAATTATTGAAATATAAAATAAAGGAGGTAGAAGAAAATGACAACCGTAAGCTTGTATGCAAGAGTTTCATCAAGACAACAGGCACAGGAGAATACGATAGAGAGTCAGATTGTAGAATTGGAGCGTCGAATTAGTAGCGATGGATATGAATTATTAGATGAGCATAGGTTTGTTGATAATGGTTACAGTGGATCAAACTTAGAACGTCCTGGCTTAGAGAGTTTACGTGATAGAGTAGCAGAAGGTAAGATTGATAAGATATACATTCATTCACCTGATCGGCTATCACGGAAATTTTCATATCAAATGATCTTACTCGAAGAGTTTAAAAAGGCTGGATCTGAAATAGTATTTTTGAATCATAAGTTTGATGATAATCCGGATTCCCATTTATTTCTACAGATTCAGGGAGCAATAGCAGAGTATGAACGTGCAAAGATTATGGAACGAAACCGTAGAGGTAAACTTCATGCGGCCAAAGCTGGGTGTATAAGTGTGATGGGTAGGGCGCCTTACGGTTATCGCTACATAGCAAAACATGTAGGTGAAGGAAGTGCTAAATTTGAGGTTGATGAAGAAGAGGCAAATATAGTGCGTAAAATATTTAATTGGGTTGGCCAAGAAAGAGCAAGTATAGGAGAAGTCGTACATAAACTGAATAAGATACCGGTAATAACACGAACAGGGAAAAGGTATTGGAAAAGGAGCACTATTTGGAACATGTTAAAAAATCCTGCTTATATAGGACAAGCAGCTTATGGTAAAACTAAGACATGCTCAAAACCACAAGTAAAAAAGTCAAAAAAAGGAACTTGTGGTAAACTTAAAAGTGGTCGCTTTAATAGTGATAAAGAGAACTGGACTTATATTCCAGTACCAAAAATAATCAATGAAAATTTATTTGATTCAGTGCAAACACAATTAGCTGAAAATAGACAAAGAGCAAGAGTACGGCAAAGAAGAGAAACATATTTATTGCAAGGTTTAATGGTATGTCAACGTTGTCAATATACTTATTGTGGTACAAACCACGTTCATAAAAAGTCGACATATTATTACTATCGTTGCTCTGGTACAAACTCTAGCAAATTTAATGGCAATAAAATCTGCGATAATAAATCAATACGCACTGATGTATTAGATGGAGTTATATGGGAAGAAGTCAAGAGTATCCTGAAAGAGCCAGATAGGATTGCAAATGAATATCAACGTAGATTGTCAGAGAACAAAAAGCCTTTACATAATCAAACACGTGAAAAGCAAGAAAGTAAGTTAAGATTAAGTATCAAAAAATTTATTGATAGCTATGCTAAAGGGTTTATAAGCCAAGAAGAATTTGAACCAAGAATCACAACAATGAAACAGCATTTGAAAGAAATTGAAGAAGAGAAAGAAAGAACGCTTGATCAAAAAAAACTACAACAAGAATTGAGCCTTGTTACAGATAGCTTGAAAAACTTTTCCTCAAGTGTTGAATCAAAGCTTGATCAAGTGGATTGGCAGACTAAGCAAAATATTATTAGAATGTTAATTCATCAAATTGAAATCAATCACAATCACTTGTATATAGTATTTCGCATAAAAAGTCTTGCAAATTTTGATCAAAATAGCCATAATAGAATTATGCAATGTTGTACTAGCAGTCAATACAAAAGAATTATCCTGTCAGGATGATGAAATTAGGAGTTTCTGTCACTATGATATTCATTACAGTAATAAAGAATTAAATAAGAACTTTTTTTCTAGAGAATCATGTCCTGATCTCATTAAAGAATCCAGTGGAACAAGTGTTATGAAAGTAAAACAAATTGCACCATTGATACTTGTTAATCACTTAGGGCAAATGATAGATAAAGAGGGCAATAACACTCAAATACACTATAATCTATTAAAGCCTTATCTAAAGGCTAACGGTAAAATCAAGGACTGTGGAAGTGACCATAAGTGTAATGAGTATATTCCAATTATGGAGAAAGTTGCATGGAATAGTGATAAGGAAGTACTATTAAAAACTGTCTTTAATGATGTACAAAAAACAAATCCTTACTATTATGATAATGAAGGTAATTCAGCTTTCGCTGATACTGGTTTTATATCTAATAGTTTAGACTTAATCTGATAGATCTGCTGTAACAATCTCTATAAATCACACAAAAATAATATGACAGTGGACAAGCAACTACAAAGTGCCATTTACTCCTGAAGTTGTTTAATTTCATCTAGGGAATGTTCAAAAAAGTGTGTCAAGCCGCATTTTTAGTTCAACTCAATTTTCAATCTATCTGGAAAGAAAATATCAAGTTGAGACATAGTTAAAGCCCAATTAGGTAGAGCCATAATCCACTTTTGCTCTACTTTTTTTATAGCACAATATACCTGTTTGTACAAGGCATTTGTACTAGTAAATGAACCCTTAGTTTTAGTAAATTTCCTGATTTGTCTATGCAACCCCTCAATTGGATTAGTGGTGTAAATCAGCTTCCTAACTGGCCCAGAATACTTAAAATAACTGGATAAGTTTTCCCAATTGTTCTGCCAGGATTTTATAACTAAAGGATACTTTTCTCCCCATTTTTCTTCCAGCTCAAGCAGATAATTCTCAGCAATTTCTTTACTTGAAGCACGTTTTCAAATCATTTATGAAAACTTTTGCTAGATACATACTTCAGTGAATTCCTTATCTGATGCACTATGCATTTCTGCTTTAGCTATTTATAGCTGTAGGAAAGCTTTTTAATACAGGCAATTAGAATATCTTCTACTCCTCTTTCTTTGAGGTCATTTAGAACTCCCAACCAGAACTTCACTTTCAGCCAAATAAAAGCCCAGGACTTCTTTTCTGCCATTGTGGTCTATGCCCAATATATTGTACATGCATTTACTTATGCAATGTCCATTCTCTTTGACCTTAAAAAACATCCCATCCATAAATACTATCGGGTATACTGATTGTAGGGGACGACTCCTCCATTCATTGATTATAGGCAGTAATTTATCTGTAATTCCAGATATCTCTGCTGCAGATATTTTATGGTCATAGATTTCTTCCACATAGGATGCTATATCCCTGTATCCCACACCGCTTGCAAACATGTTCAAGACCTTTGTTTCAAGTTCTGGATGTAAGCTTGTTTGCCTTTTTTTCACTATCTGTGGTTCGAAACTTCCCTCTCTATCTCTTGGTGTCAATAGTTCAAATGAACCTGCACTCGTCTTCAAAGTTTTGCCATTCTTTCCGTTTCTTCGATTCTTTTCTTCTCTTTCATTAGATAAATGATGCTCTATTTCACCTTCTAGACTTGCTTCCAGTAGTCTTTTTACAAATGGTGTTAATGCTCCATCTCTCCCCATCAATGGTTTACCTTCTCTTATTGATGACAGTATATTTGCTTCCAGCTCTTTGTAATCTACCAGGCCAGTCGTTCCATTTTCTATTTTGTAACTCATATATCAAACCTCTATTTTTTGTTTCTATTTTATTTCTATTTCTCGGTTTGACACACTTTTTTGAACATTCCCGCTTAAACAGGAATTGTTGTAGTAGCTGTTTGATATAAAGTTCTATTTCTATGGCAAACGGGTTTTTATTGCCCATATGATTGGGTAAAACCGCAAAATCACACAAATAAGAAAATTTTTAAAAAACATAGTTGATATCTCCATTCGCCATCATTACATGCATTTATTCTTGCTCCAGAGGCTAGTACTTTGTCTATAACTTTGTGCAATTCATTTACGTTTTTTGTCTCTACTACAGCACTCTTAAACCAGCTCAACTTTTCTGTATTTGGCTTTATTTTTTGCAAAGCTGAAGCAAATGGATTTAGATAATCTGCTTGATCGCTTACAGGTTTTGTGCCATATACATAATCAAGTCCTTTCCCGTAGTTGATATAGTTTTTGCGAACGTCTCTGCTAGGGAAAGGCATTGTATCTTCCGGTTTTATCTCCTTCTGATTATTAATTTTGCTCACAAACTTAGACTGCTTTATATCAACGCCTTCAAGAGCACCAAATATTTTCTTCAATAACTTGTCTTTACTAGTCATATAACCCCCATATCAAAAATACTTTTTAAGTATACAAACCTTAGTTTATACACTCTATTACTCATTATAAATTATAGTGAGTAGATTTGCAAATACTTTCTGCTATAACAATCCGTTTTCTCGAAAGCTAAAATAGCCTGCACTTGTGATAATAATGTGATCAAACAATCTAACACTTACAGTACTACATGCTGCTGCTAAGCTCTTCGTTACTGCTTGATCTTCTTCTGATGGTTCTAAACTCCCTCCAGGATGGTTATGTGACATTATTACTAATGTTGCATTTTTTATTAATGCTTTTTTTATAATTTCCTTTATGTATACTGGTGCTTTTTCCATTTCACCAATATAGGATTCTTCTCCGATTAATTGACGCCTTTTATTCAAATACAGTATTTTTATACATTCCCTTTCTGAGTGGCCTATACTTACGTTTAAGTACTCTACTAGCCTTTGTAAGTCCATTATTGGCTCACTTTTGAGCTTTTCTCTTAGTACCCTTTCTAGTGTTTCCTTAACACACATAATCATTGCTACTGCAGAATCAGTTACTCCTTCTATAACTTTCAGGTCATCCATTTCTCGGCCTAAAATCCTTCCTACTCCTGCATAAGTATTCACCAGATTTTTAGCAATTTCTTGAGCTTGTGGCCTTTCATGTGCTGCACTTAGAAACGTTTCCATTATTTCACGATCAAGTAGTGCTTTGCCTTTGCTTTCTAATATTCTGAATTCTATTTCTTCTTTATTCTTATTATTATTCATATAATTTACCTTTCACTAACAACAAACTTTTTTTAGATATTTACTGCTGTTTTTTATCAGCATTGGCATAGAGCCATAGCTTTCGAGTGAAGTCAAATCAATTTTTAAATCTTTTTTACTTATTTTTTCATCAAGAAGTAAAGATGTTAATAGATACTGATTTTTTTACTTAAATTTGTTGAATTTCGTCTAAAGAGATGCCTATCGTTTGCAAAATAATATTAATAGAAATTCCAGTTTTAACCAGACCCTTTGCAATTTTGATTCTTTCTGCTTCTCTAATTTTCTCTTCACAAATTTGTATGCTTTCAAACAGAGATTTTATTAGTGCATTACGTAACTCTCGGCTCTCAATTTCTTTGTATTCTTTAATCAAATCAGGTAGCTCACTTTCTACTATCTCATCTTCCTCTATGAGCAGATCTGTAATGCTAATTGATAATGTTTCTGCTATTGCATATAATTTTTCCAGTGGAATGGCCACACGTCCTTGCTCATAGTTGCTTATTTCATCACGTGTTGTATCCATTTTCTCAGCCAAATCCTTCTGAGTATATTCCCGTCCATTCTTTTATCTTTTTTCCTATTTTATAGTAGATAGAACCTGTTTTTTCTTCAACACACTCATTAGCAGAGAGGCCAATTGCTTGTGAAACAACATCAACAGAAATTCCTGCTTTAACCAGACCCTTTGCAATTTTTATTTTCTCTGCTTTTTTACTACTTTTCTCACTAACTTGAACCAATTTGGTCAGTAAACAAAACACTCTACGTAACTCCTGACCGCCAATCTTTTTATATTCTCTTACTAGATTTAATATTTCTTCTCCCTCATCTTCAAGACAGATTTTTTCATTTGATACAGGAATGAGATCTATAATACCAATCGATAACACTTCTGCTATAGCGTACAACTTCTCAATCGAAATTTTTCGTGTTCCTTTTTCATATTGTAGTACTATTTGATACGTTACGCCGATTTTTCCCGCTAAATCTTTTTGAGTATAACCTCGCTTTAACCTCCAGCTCCTTACTTTTTGTGCTATCTGATACCTTATTGAGATGTTTGCCATAAATATTATACAGGTTAATACTACCAAATAAAGATATAAAAAAGGGATGCTTCTTTCTATGTTTGAATTTTAGTTGAATATTTCTTCACAATTGTGTATAATTATTAATGCTTTCTAGGTTAATTCGTCATGGCTCTTTCAAAATTTTTAGATCCTAAGCTTGATTTAACATTTAAGAAAATCTTCGGTACTGAAAAAAATAAGAATATCCTTATTCACTTTCTAAACGATATCTTAGGCTTTACTGGAATCAACGTTATTCAAGATGTTGAGTTTCTCAGCACCATTATGAATCCTGAGATTGCTTCTGATAAACAAAGCATTGTTGATGTTCTTTGTAAGGATTCATATGGAAATAGATATATTGCGGAAATGCAACTCGCTCGTGATAAAGGATTTGAAAAACGCGCTCAACTTTACGCTGCTAAGGCTTACTCGAGGCAGGCTGATAAAGGTGGTAAGTACATTGATTTAAAGAAGGTTTTCTTTATTGCTATTTCTAATTGTAATTTATTTCCTGATAAGCTTGATTATATATCTAGCCATACCATAAGAGATGAAAAAACTAATGAGCATGATTTGAAAGATTTTCAATTTATCTTCATTGAGTTACCAAAGTTTCCCAAAAGTAGAGAAGAGCAGCTAGAAAATGTAGTAGATCGTTGGCTATTTTTCTTTAAATATGCAGAAGAAACAACTGATGAAGATTTAAGGAAAATAGCAGAAAAATCACCAATAATAAAGTTAGCATATGATGAGTTAGATAAATTTCATTGGAATGAGAAGGACTTATTAGCATATGAAGAAAGAGTAATGGATTTACA
>NZ_MUIY01000001.1:1114535-1129147 GCF_007115045.1 Wolbachia endosymbiont of Nilaparvata lugens
AAAAATACTTTTTAAGTATACAAACCTTAGTTTATACACTCTATTACTCATTATAAATTATAGTGAGTAGATTTGCAAATACTTTCTGCTATAACAATCCGTTTTCTCGAAAGCTAAAATAGCCTGCACTTGTGATAATAATGTGATCAAACAATCTAACACTTACAGTACTACATGCTGCTGCTAAGCTCTTCGTTACTGCTTGATCTTCTTCTGATGGTTCTAAACTCCCTCCAGGATGGTTATGTGACATTATTACTAATGTTGCATTTTTTATTAATGCTTTTTTTATAATTTCCTTTATGTATACTGGTGCTTTTTCCATTTCACCAATATAGGATTCTTCTCCGATTAATTGACGCCTTTTATTCAAATACAGTATTTTTATACATTCCCTTTCTGAGTGGCCTATACTTACGTTTAAGTACTCTACTAGCCTTTGTAAGTCCATTATTGGCTCACTTTTGAGCTTTTCTCTTAGTACCCTTTCTAGTGTTTCCTTAACACACATAATCATTGCTACTGCAGAATCAGTTACTCCTTCTATAACTTTCAGGTCATCCATTTCTCGGCCTAAAATCCTTCCTACTCCTGCATAAGTATTCACCAGATTTTTAGCAATTTCTTGAGCTTGTGGCCTTTCATGTGCTGCACTTAGAAACGTTTCCATTATTTCACGATCAAGTAGTGCTTTGCCTTTGCTTTCTAATATTCTGAATTCTATTTCTTCTTTATTCTTATTATTATTCATATAATTTACCTTTCACTAACAACAAACTTTTTTTAGATATTTACTGCTGTTTTTTATCAGCATTGGCATAGAGCCATAGCTTTCGAGTGAAGTCAAATCAATTTTTAAATCTTTTTTACTTATTTTTTCATCAAGAAGTAAAGATGTTAATAGATACTGATTTTTTTACTTAAATTTGTTGAATTTCGTCTAAAGAGATGCCTATCGTTTGCAAAATAATATTAATAGAAATTCCAGTTTTAACCAGACCCTTTGCAATTTTGATTCTTTCTGCTTCTCTAATTTTCTCCTCACAAATTTGTATGCTTTTAAACAATGATTTTATTAGTGCATTACTTGACTTTCAATTTTTTTGTATTCTTCAATTAAATTCGGTACTACTCTTTCATCTGCATCTTCTACTAGTTCAAGTAGCATCCACCAGGCCCAGGATTTCCGGAACATGCTCCATTTGTATATATTGTAACCTTCTTTTTTTCGCCCATACTTACAGGATATAGATTCAACGTAAATTTGCTACCGAAATATGTTGATATTATTTTTTGAATATTTTAAAATGTAAGGTGTGAGAGATTGACAAACCTGTCCTCACGATGCTAGGTAAATCGTAATTGAGCTTTTGGGCTCGTGTTTTTATTAGGAGGTTAATCTCTCACACTGAAAATAAATATTTTTAAGCTCTTTATAGCTCATGAATTCATTCGCTGGGGTTTATAGAGGGAGTTGTAAAAGATGATAAAATATAACATTAAGGTGCGTGGTAGCATTCTAGGGTCATTTATGAAGGTAGTTTTTTGCCGACTCTTGAAATTTAGCTAATCTTAATAGACTTTAGCACAAAAACGTTGAATATTTCTTCACAATTGTGTATAATTATTAATGCTTTTTATCTTACTTTCTCATGGCTCTTTCGAAGTTTCTTGATGCTCGCAATGATTATGCCTTTAAAAGAATATTTGGCACCGAGAAGAATAAAGATATTCTCATTCATTTCTTGAACGATATTTTAGGCTTCACTGGCTTAGCTGCTATTCACGATGTTGAATTCCTAGCTACCATTTTGGACCCTGAAATTGCCGCTAAAAAGCAGAGTATTGTCGATGTTCTTTGTAAAGACTCTCAAGGTTCAAGATATATTATAGAAATGCAGTTCACTAAGACCAAGGGCTTCGAAAAACGTGCTCAGTATTATGCTGCCAAAGCATACTCAAGTCAAGCTGATCAAGGTGATAATTATCATAATCTCAAGGAAATTATCTTTATTGCTGTTGCTGATTGTATCATCTTTCCAGATAAGGCTGAGTACAAATCTAATCATGTCATTTTAGATCAAAATAGCTTTGAACATGACTTGAAGGATTTTTACTTCGTATTCATAGAGCTACCAAAATTTACAAAGACAAAAGAAGACCAACTAGAAAATATAGTAGAAAAATGGTGTTACTTTTTTCGCTATGCAGCAGAAACAAACGAAGAGGATCTAGATAAGATAGTTGGTAGTGACGTAATAATAAAACGAGCTTATGAAGAAATGAATAAGTTTAATTGGTCAGAAGAAGAGTTACTAGCATATGAACAAATGAAAAAACGCATAATGGATGAGGTAGCTGCTTTAGCTCAAAAATTTGATGAGGGTCTTAAAGTAGGTCAAGAAAAAGGTAGACAAGAAGGTAGACAAGAAGGCATCGAAATCGGCCATGAAAAAGGTAAAATTGAAGGTAAAATTGAAGGTAAAATTGAAGTTGCAAAAAACTCACTCAAGGCCGGTGTCTCTATAGATGTTATCGCTCAAATTACCGGTCTCTCTCATTCTGAAATTTTACAACTCAAGGAAAAAACATAATTATTCACTTCAACATTTATGAAAACCTTCTCTAAGTTCGACATATCACCTAATTAAGAATCTAGTGAACTATCTAAAACAGCTATGAAGATTGCACAAAGAATTATATAAATTACTATCACCCCAACTATGGATTAAATAAAGAGATAAAAGTGCAGCTAAGAAGAGGAAAACAGGGTAAGCTCGAGTATTTTAGCAATAATTAAGAGGTTACCCATGAAGAAAGATATTACAGAACTTTACTGTTGCGTCGAGGATTTTTGTCGCACAGTCGATGATAATTTTGCTAATATGCTCCTATCAAAAGGCAGAAAACCCACTAGAGTAGCAGACTTCGGAAATTCTCACCATAATTCTATTATACCATCAATCCCCTTGCAAAAATTTCAAAGCTTTTTACCTACTTTATCTGCCGCTTTATAAATCTGAATTTTCTAAATTGCCAACATATGACCGATTTATCGCTCTTAAATCACGAGTTTTATGGTATTTAGCATTACTTTTGCAATGGTTCTGCAAACAAGCAAAAATGACAGGTATTCCTTACATAGACACTTCTACAATCGCTGTTTGCCACAAAAAAAGGATCTCCAAGAACAAAGTTTTTGATGGTTTGGCAGAAATTAGTAAGAGCACATACGGTTGGTTTTTTGGCTTCAAATTGCACTTGGTAATTAATGAAATTGGAGAAATTCAAGCTCTTACTCTAACTAAAGGTAATGTTGATGACAGAAAACCTTTGCCAATTCTTACTAAAAGACTGACCGGACTTTTGTTCGGAGATAAGGGCTATATAAAGAAAGAGCTCTTTGAGAGACTCTTCGATAGAGGCCTAAAACTCGTCACTAAAGTAAAAAAAGGTATGAAAAACGTACTCATTACACTTAAAGAGAAGATTTTACTAAGGAAAAGATCGATTATTGAGACTGTTTTCGACTCCTTGAAAAACAAATTTGAGATTGAGCACACAAGACACAGATCGCCAACAAATTTCCTAATTCATGTTTTTTCTGTTCTGATTTCCTATTCCATGCAGTCGAAAAAGCCCTCTATTTCTATGCCTTTCTTTGCTGGCTAATCCATAGTTGGGGTTATCATAACGTTACCCAAACTTCTATATCAAAGCTACGTGCTGTAAGTTCAATATGGAAAATACATTAATCACTTAGCATTTAATGTCTACTTCATCCATTTTAGCATTAAGACTATCAAACTTGCTACTGGTTGTTTCCCTAATTATTTTGGCTACCCTCACTTTAAATTTTCCACTACTTGGCATATTACCTCTTATATTATAACCTACCTATTGATATTACCTCCAAGCTTGGTTACTCCTATCTCAGAAAGACAAGTTGATACTTTGTTCTTTGAATTGCCTTGAACGGAAGCATTACTTAAATAACTTTGAGGCTCTAAATTCATTTGCTTTGCACTATCAACTTCTAATCTACCATCTCCGTTGTGCTCTATTGATTGATTTAGCAGACCCTTATTAAATTGAGCCTTAAACTTTTCAAATTTCTTCGGACTTAATTTACCAGCTTCTTTACCAGGACATGCTTTCTCTACATATGAGCTTAAAACCTCTGAAATCTCATTAAATTTACCACCCATGATTTTTGCAGTAACCTCTTTCTTCATTTCTACATAATCAATATTTAACCGGTGCATTGATATGCCACTTTTTAATGCAGCTTGATCTACTACTTTCTCAAATTCCTCTATAATATTTAATGAATAGCCATGTACCTCTAGTAAAGATATAGACTGATTCACTGTAGAAATGTACTGCTGACCTTTAATTTTGCTTATAAACATATTTAGTAATAGTAGTGTACCATTTATATCACTACTTTGAATTGCCACAGCTTTGGAAGGTTCCATCTCTATAGCTGACTTGAAAGGAGAAGATATAAATTGAAAAACATTTTTTATAGTATCTACTGTAGTGTAAGCAAAAATATTTACCCATAAAGATGGCTTGCTTATTCCGCTTGTAACTCCTATTTCATCATTTTGTAATGAATTTTCATCTTCTTTTGCAATACTACGGCGATTATGGGCATCTATTGATAGAGAGCTGCCTTTCCCTTGTGAGTTAAGATGTTGCGTAATTCCTTCATTTTTCCTTATTCTTTCCTCTAGAAGGCTTACTATTTCTGAGCTGTTTTCTTTACTAAGCGTATTTGCCACGGTTAAAGCCCCTATAGCATCAACATCATCCCTTTTATCAAGAATGAGCTCAACTACATTCAAATTGCCACAAGCAGCTGCAAAGTGCAAAGGCGTCCAATCATCTTTATTTTTAGTGTTAACGTCAGCATGCTTACTCATAAAAAATTCAGCTACTTCTGAATTATTATTTCTAGCAGCCTCGTGTAGAGGAGTATCGTCATTATTGTTCCTAGCATTAATATCAGCCCCTTTCTCTATAAGCTTTTCTACTACATTTAAGTGACCAGTGATAGCAGCCTCATGTAGAGGAGTTAAACCACCACAATTTTTAGCATAAATATCAGCCCCTTTTTCTATAAGCTTTTCTACTATATTTAAATAACCATACTTTGCAGCTTCGTGCAGAGCAGTACTGCAAAAACCACTCTTAGTATTAACATCAGCTCCTTTCTCTATAAGCTTTTCTACTACATTTAAATGACCATTAATGGCAGCCAAATATAGAGGAGTATTGTCAAAACTGCCCTTAGCATTAACATCAGCCCCCTTTTCTAATAAAAGATCTACCAAATCTAAGTTATTATCCCCAGCAGCATAATGTAACAACGTATAATGACGTTTATCTTTGTAATATACAAAAAGATTTACTATTTCTGCATTGTTTTTGTTGTTTGCTAATTCTAAAGGAGTTAAGCCATAATTGTTTTCATCATAAACTTTAGCACCCTTTTCTAAAAGCTTTTTTACTATATTTAAATAACCATATCTTGCAGCTAAATACAGAGGAGTAGCGCCATAATTGTTCTTAACATTAATATTGGCCCCTTTGTCTAAAAGCTTCTCTATTACATTTAATTGATTATTAAAAACAGCCATATACAGAGGAGTAGCGCCATAATTGTTCTTAGCATTAATATTGGCCCCTTTGTCTAAAAGCTTTTCTATTACATTAAAATAACCTTTGAAAGCAACTAGATGTAGAGAAGTATAGCCTTCATCGTCTTTAGCATCAACATCAGCCCCTTTCTCTAAAAGCTTCTCTACTACATTTAGGTGACCATATCTTGCAGCCAAGTGCAGAGGAGTATCACCATCATTGTTTTTAGCATTAACATCAGCTCCGTTATCTAAGAGCTTTTCTACCACATTTAAATGATTATTAACGGCAGCCAAATGTAGAGGAATGTAGCCATTATTGTTGTTCTTAGCATTAACGTCCGCTCCTTTCTTTATAAGCTTTTCTACCACATCAAAATGATCATTAATGGCAGCCAAATGCAAAGGTGTGAAGCTACCATTGTCTTTAGCATTGACATCAGCACCTTTATCGAGGAGATCTGAAACTCGATTAGCATCTCCACTATCCACAGCGGCAAGTAATTCATTATCATAAGCACCGAAAGTCACCTAGTCCTCCATATAAAACCACCTAATTTAATGAAGTAATACAGCTATCTTGTAGTATGAAAAAAAGTATCATTACTATATTTACTATACATAAAAAATTAATAATTCAATATATTTTTATCAAATTACTTCATCTTCAAAACTTGTCAACCCCTATTTAAAAATTTTCTATGCAATGAATTGCTATTAACTTATTAGTAATATTCAATAATAATTGAGTTAACATGGCCACTTTCAGTACCCAAAATCATCTAGTGAGAGAAGAGTTTTTCTTGGAATGCGTTGGTCTGCTGCAAAAACTTAAGAACTGAGCAAAAAGAAAGTCCTTTGTTTTTGCAGTAGTCCTCCCCTCTTTTAATTGAAAGTCCTGTGTAACTCTTGAAGTTGTTCAGTATTTGAACATTCGAGATTACTATCTATGCCTTTGTTTTTAATCGATTGTACAAATGCATATAGCTCTAGTTTAGGAACTTCTCTTTTTCCAAGATTTTTGAGATCCACAAATTCAATAAGAGGTTTTTCTATTCCCGCAAGCTCCACTATAATGTCATTTTCATATCTTCCAAAAAATTGATTTATATCATAAAATGTCATTTTTTTTAAATTACATTCATAATTTTTTGATAAAACATCAATCAATGGTTTATAGTTATGCAAGAAAATTTCTTTTTTTACTGCATTAGCCTTATTGATCAAAATATGAGCATATTCTGGATATTGCTTTTTTAAACTCTCTTCATTATCAAATTCATTACGTACATTTTCATTTTTCTCCCATATGCCAAGCATTTTCTTAACCTCGTTTTCTCTTAACAAGTTATATAATGACTCATTTCTTTCTTTAATTACTTGAACTTCTTTTTTACAATTTCGAAGATACTGTAAATAATTGTTATTCCTTTCTTCTGAAATATTTATAAGTTGTAAATTCTCTTTACTAATATATGAATCAATAGCTTCTAATTTTGCTATGTGAATTAATATAGTCTGACAAACCTCTCTATGACCATTATCAATAACATAATGCAAAAAAGTTCTTCCATTTTTATCTACTTTATTAACATCAGCCCCTTTTTCTATCAGAGCTTCTACTATCTTTGGGCATCTTTTTATAGCAGCCTTGTGCAAAAGGGTACACTCTTCTTCATCTACTGAATTAACATCTACTTTTTTATCTTGTATCAACTTTGTTACTTCCTTTAAATCTTGTGCTTCAATGGCAATCACAAGCTGTTCATATAATTCTGATTGTTGTATTTGTCTCATATATTACCTTCTATTACTAATAATAACTACTTAATAGTAAGTATATTAATAATAAGTGTAAAGTTTATTAATTTGATAATTTATATTACTAAAAACTAAAACAATACAACCATTTTCAGCACTCAAAACCAGTAAGCGTGAGAATAATTTGTTTTGGAATGGGTTGGTCTACCACGCAACCTATGCGAACTTTCCTTTATAGTAATTTTAATACAACACGAAACTATCTATTTTAGCCTACTTTCACCAAATTTATATACGAACTTACTTGACTAACTTCGTTGCAATAACCTTACGTTTTTATTTTTATAACCTTATTTTTACGCAACGTGTTCTCACAAATATACGACCTTTTTTGCAATTTTTAAAAGAGTCAATAATTCAATTCTTTATAACACTAATTAGTATGGTCTTTTCATTAAATTTATCCTTTCAAAAAGACTATGCTTTATTCACCTGCTTTAATGGTATTATAATATTTTACACTTAAACCTACTCTATAAAAATTCACAATACGAATTAGTAAATAGATTATATTCAAACCGATTGTATTTATGATATATAGCGCATACAATATATTACTTGTTTATTTTAGTAGGGGGTATAGGTATGTTTAGTTCGAAGCAGGTAGTACAATATAATTTATTTGGTAGTAACGGCCTTGAAGGCATTTCATCTTGTGAATTTGCACATTTTCCTGAAGAGGTATTTGAGATTATCAATGAAGAAAATCAGGCAATAGATAGTTTGAAAAGTAAAATAGAAAATCTACAACAAGAAAATTTTGATCTTAAAAAAAATGTAGAGTTACAAAAACACTATAAGAAAAGAGTAGAAGAGTATTACGAAGAAGTAAGTGAACTTACCAGAGAAATGCAAACCCTAGAAGGGAAAATTAAAAAGCTTGAAGTTAAATTACAAAAAAGTACAAGAAGTTTAACTGAAAATGATCAAGACATCGAACAGCTAAAACAGAAAGTAGAAATATTATTATTAGAAACTCAGAACAAAAGTGATGTAATTAAGAACTTAAATAACCAATTAAAAGAGGCAAAGAATGAAATTCAGTTAACAGACAAAATAAATGAAGAGTTACAGCAAAAACTGGATTTGACTGAAGCTGAGTTAAACAGAGTAAAAAAAGAAAGTACAGTGCTGATAAACAGTATAGAGGATTTGAAAGGTAATTATGAAAATCAGATACTAGAAAAAAAGAAGGAACTTAATGATATAAGAGATCAATTGTGTATTTACTTATCAGAGTCTAAAGAGATATTTGCAGAATTCAGTAGCCTGCATAAGGAAAACGAGAGTTTAAAACAGAAAAATTTCTATATCAGTAATGAAGTCTCCCTTGCAGATGAAATAAACAAAGAAAACGTAAGAAAAGAAATAGCAAAGCTTCAGTTTGTACCTGAAGTGAAAATTAAACATATTATTGATAATAATGACCAAGAATCAACCTTACCAGATAGAGAAGCAGAAAATTATCGAACAAGTGAAGATAAAAACCTTGAAAATACTGATTTCGAGATTGGAGTATGGAATGAAGCTGACGATGAAAGTAGCGATGACCAGAAATCAACCTGGCTATATGGAAAAACAGAAAATTGTCGAACAAGTGAAGATGAAAACCTTGAAAATAATGATTTCCCAATTGAAGTATGGAACGAAACGGATAGTGAAAGTGACAATGTTAGTCCTTGCCCTGATTATGATGAAAGTTTTGGTAGGCGCTACAGTCAACTATTCTATGATGAAACCATAATTCATAAAGAAAAAGAGATTTTTGTTTTAATTCGTCAAAAAGATTCTTTTTCTTTAGCGAAAGTAAAACTGAATACAAGAGAAGAAGAAAAGTATGAAAGTATTTGGCAAAAAATAAATAAGATCCATGATTATCTGGACATTTTAGGTTACTCTGGTAGAGAAGAAGATTATGAGGAGTGCGAAAAAGAACTTGATAAAGTTATAAGCGCAGCACTGGAACAAGGAATAATGTTCACTTTTCCATATAAATCTGATATGTCCTTGATAGATCGTATAGCTGACACATTCCCAAAGCTATATTTATCTGCTGACACTACTCGAATTTATGAGTTTTTACACAAGAAAAAAATATTTCAGATAATATCAGAAGGTGCATCTTTAAACAGATTTAGCGATGAAGAGCATGGAGATGTAGTAAACGTAATTTGTTCAGATAAAGATACCTTAGGTCAGCGAAAAGCAAACCTTTCAAAGCTGAAGGAGTTAGCACTTGAAAGTATTATAAGTAAAAGTGAGCAAATTGATAAACATGACTTTGAACTAGAAATAGATAATGGATATTTTTGTATAGATTACCCACAAAATAGTACTATTGAAGTTGCAAAGATATTCAATAATCAAAAAGCTAAAGATTTAAATCTAAATATTGGTATAGTTCAAGTTGGAAAAAGTATAATTAGAGTTGAAAACATAGAAGGAAGGAGAAATTATACAGAGTTCTCGGGAGATATCATTGAAATGTCTTTTACCACTGAAGTAGGAGAGATCAGTATTCATCTATGTCCTAGTGAGAAAGATAGTATTCAACCACTATGGATTGAAATCCATAGATTGAGAGAGAGCATGGAATGCTAATTTTCAACTTGAAAGTCACCAAATTTGTCTTCTCGTAAATCTCTTCCATCATTCCTCCACATTAGTAGCCATGCAACAAAGCCTCGCTGGGTCACTTTCTACTAATGCTGTAAAACTTTTCACTAACTCTTCCTTCATCCGAGAAAAAATCTCTTCAAAGTTCAGTGGTTCGATAATGTTTGGCTGCTGCATTTTTAAACAACTACTCCATTAATATTTATGAACTTACCTTCTGAAAGATAGACACCTTCTAAATTCAATGTTACTCTCCCTTCTTTTACTCTCACTTTTACCCACAATTTTGAGAGGTCATGATGTGAAGCATAACTATGCTCTCCTTAAGATTTTCATAGCCCCGCCATAGAGTCATAGCCCCTGGTAAATTATCACTTTTTCTATTCATAAATCCACCTAATTTTCCTAACCAAATAATAGCTTGTTTTATGTTTGGAGGTTCTTCTGGCAATGTAGCTACTTTATGCTCACGTATGAAAAGGGCCTTCCACTCTTCATTGCTTAAAATTTTAGTACAGGTTTCCATGGGATTTGATAAAGCGACTTTTGTTAAATATAAAATTTTAAATGCAATAATGCTCTTTATAGCAATTAATTTCTGTAGCCTTTCCTTTGTAGTTAAACGAGAGCTTTCTATTTTACATCCTGATTTTAAAACCCTGAAATACTCCTCAATTTTCCATCTTAGCTTATACCAATTTATCCTTTCTATAGCATCTAAAAACTGGTACATTAGTCAGCAAAGTCCAATCAATAGCTTCCAATCCTTCAGGAGCTTTTGCACTTACCACATATACAGGGACTTATCTTATGCACTGTGTCTTTTGATCCATAAATGGAAGAAGATCTGATAGGCTTTCATATACTTAACTTCAATATTAGCTTTCCTTGATCTTTGGTTTCTACCTTTATTAACTTCTAGAGAAATTTTCTTCTTTACTGGCAGTTGTGTGATGCGTGTTTGCAAATCTGTTTTTCCAATTTCAGTACAGATAAATCTTCTATTAGTTCGATTACGGATTACATAAAAACTCTGACCTTACCCAGAAAAAGTAGACAGAAAGTTAAGACGTTTTTGCTATGAGAATGATGAATCAAAAAGCTCAGGAATGCAATAGTTAATAGTAGAATGTCTACGCTGTTTATTATAAAAAATTTCTATATATTCAAATATTGCGGTTTTAGCTTGTTGTGCAGAGTGTTGTGAAGTATCAATGAGTAACTCTCTCTTAAGTGAACTAAAAAAAGNCATAAGTGTTGAAAGTAGTATCAGAAAAGTATAAAGAACTGTTATTGCAAGAAAATGGAGGCAATAATGGATCAAATAGAAAGAGTACTAAATTTAATAAAAGATGAGGATTTAGAAAGGCTAGGAAAATTAAGTGAAGTAGATAAATGTAATACTAAATTGTTGGGCAAGATTATATTTAAAGGTCTAATGAAGTTAATATTAATGGGGCAAAAAACAAGCTTAAGAGCGCTAGAAATGGTAATAAACAGGTGTATAATGGATAAGAATAGCGATAAAAGTACAGTAACATACAGTGGTTTGTCAAAAAGGTTAAAAGTTATAAATCCAGAATATTTTAAGGGAGTATATATTGATTTGATGAGCAAGATTAAAAAGCTATTACCCCAAAAAACATCAAATAATTTACATAAGTTTGATTCGACAATCATAAATTTATCGGGATATCTCATAAAAGATGGGCTAAAAATAGGCGGTAAAAGTAACGACAGTCAAGTTAAAGTGAGTGTAGGATTAAAGGATCAATTGCCGACAAGTATAAGATTTTGTAAAGGACAAGAAGAAATTAGTGAAGATATAGCATTAGTGAGAGCCATTAATGAAGCTAAAGTTGAAAAAGAGGATATTTTATTATTTGATAGAGGAATCAGAAAAGTTGGAACTTTTGCCGAATTTGATGAAAAGGAGTACAAATTTATCACAAGAGTTAAAGTAGGAAGAAAACATGATGTTATAAGCAGGAACAAAGTTATAGGAGAACAAAAATCGGATGGATCAGAGATTTTAGAAGATATAATAGTTAATCTTTATCGTGCACGAGGTAAAGTAGCAGAAAAGCATGACCTACGTTTAATAAAAATTCGAAATAAGGCAGGAGATGAAATATGGTTTTTAACCAACTTGCTTGAAATGTTAGCTTATGAAGTAACAGAGCTATATAGGCGCAGGTGGGACATAGAGGTATTCTTTAAATTTATAAAGCAAAATCTTGGATATAAGCACTTTTTAAGCCATACTATGAATGGCATGAAGGTGTATATTTACATGATTATTATTACGGCTTTGTTATTTCTTGTTTATAAAATCAAAAATAATCTACACGGATTCAAAATAGCACTATTACAATTCACATTGGATCTTAATGATTCTTTTATACGTTCAATTGTTTTACTATCAGGAGGGAATTTACATGCCGTCAATCACCTTGTATCACTCCACTTATAGCACTTTCAACACTTATGCCCCTTGGCCCCTTCGTTCCACTTTCACCTTGCACACCTTTATCACCCTTTAGTCCAGGTGTGCCTGGTATTCCAGTATCTCCTTTCGTTTGTCCAGGATTTTTTCTCAACTCTTCTGCTACTCCTTTTTGTAAGGCCAGATCATTAACTAAGATCTTTTTACCTTGATTATCTTTTGCTTCTAGTACTGCTCTTCCTAGTTCACCTACTTTTTTAGTGTCAAGGAACTGATGAACAATATTTTCAATTATTGTTTTTGTTGCGCTTGCATTGCCTTTTAATTGAGCATAATCAAGCAAGGACTGAATTAATTTTTCCTCGTTTATTTCTTTCTTCACCATTTCTAGAGCTTTTATTTGCTCATTTAAATCACTATGAATCAGAAGATACTTAGCAAATTACTTACCTTATCTTTTACAAGAGTTTGAGCTTCTTTCTCGCTCATACTACTTCTACGAACAAGTAGTTCAGCAAGCTTTTCTGCAAAATTTTCATATTTATTGAAGGCCATAGAGTCTGGATTATTTTTCTTTGTGGCATCACTTGTTACCTTACTCACAGTATCTTTTACAATGTTTTTTGCTTCCTCTAAAGAAAGTTTATTTACTACTCCTTCAGTAAATTTTACTGCATCAATTTTATTCACAAATTCCTGCGAGTGGATATTAATCTTATCGGCAATCTGAGTTGCAAGATTTTTACCTATGATACCCTTTGTATTAAGAACTGCTTCCACTAACTCAGCTTTTTTACTAGTAACTAATTCAGTTGCAATTTCTTGAGCATTTGGGGTATCCCCCATAAGTGTTGAAAGTGCTATAAGTGGAGTGATACAAGGTGATTGACGGCATGTAAATTCCCTCCTGATAGTAAAACAATTGAACGTATAAAAGAATCATTAAGATCCAATGTGAATTGTAATAGTGCTATTTTGAATCCGTGTAGATTATTTTTGATTTTATAAACAAGAAATAACAAAGCCGTAATAATAATCATGTAAATATACACCTTCATGCCATTCATAGTATGGCTTAAAAAGTGCTTATATCCAAGATTTTGCTTTATAAATTTAAAGAATACCTCTATGTCCCACCTGCGCCTATATAGCTCTGTTACTTCATAAGCTAACATTTCAAGCAAGTTGGTTAAAAACCATATTTCATCTCCTGCCTTATTTCGAATTTTTATTAAACGTAGGTCATGCTTTTCTGCTACTTTACCTCGTGCACGATAAAGATTAACTATTATATCTTCTAAAATCTCTGATCCATCCGATTTTTGTTCTCCTATAACTTTGTTCCTGCTTATAACATCATGTTTTCTTCCTACTTTAACTCTTGTGATAAATTTGTACTCCTTTTCATCAAATTCGGCAAAAGTTCCAACTTTTCTGATTCCTCTATCAAATAATAAAATATCCTCTTTTTCAACTTTAGCTTCATTAATGGCTCTCACTAATGCTATATCTTCACTAATTTCTTCTTGTCCTTTACAAAATCTTATACTTGTCGGCAATTGATCCTTTAATCCTACACTCACTTTAACTTGACTGTCGTTACTTTTACCGCCTATTTTTAGCCCATCTTTTATGAGATATCCCGATAAATTTATGATTGTCGAATCAAACTTATGTAAATTATTTGATGTTTTTTGGGGTAATAGCTTTTTAATCTTGCTCATCAAATCAATATATACTCCCTTAAAATATTCTGGATTTATAACTTTTAACCTTTTTGACAAACCACTGTATGTTACTGTACTTTTATCGCTATTCTTATCCATTATACACCTGTTTATTACCATTTCTAGCGCTCTTAAGCTTGTTTTTTGCCCCATTAATATTAACTTCATTAGACCTTTAAATATAATCTTGCCCAACAATTTAGTATTACATTTATCTACTTCACTTAATTTTCCTAGCCTTTCTAAATCCTCATCTTTTATTAAATTTAGTACTCTTTCTATTTGATCCATTATTGCCTCCATTTTCTTGCAATAACAGTTCTTTATACTTTTCTGATACTACTTTCAACACTTATG
>NZ_MUIY01000001.1:1130208-1161044 GCF_007115045.1 Wolbachia endosymbiont of Nilaparvata lugens
CTTAGAACCTGTACGTGATCTCAAAAAAAGGATAGAATGAGAGGATAAAGTATATAAAGTAGGATATGCGAAATTTATATCCAAGTGATATAAGTCGAGAAAAGTTTGAGATTATTGTAGCAGATCTGGAGTCTTGCAGGAAGAGAACAAAGCCAAGAACACTTGATTTATATGATGTATTTTGTGGAGTATTATACGTCTTAAAAAGTGGCTGCCAGTGGAGAATGTTACCAAAAGAGTTTCCAAAATGGCGGAATTGTTACGACTATTTTAAGAAGTGGAGTGAAAAAGCAGATGCAAATAAAGAAAGTGTTCTGGAGCTGGTATTAAAAAAAAATAGTTGGCGTGGTCCGACAAAACAATGGTCGGAAAGAAAAAACCAGCTTCTGCATAATTGATGCACAAAGCGTAAAAAATGCAGATACTGCTGAAGAAAAAGGCTATGATGCAGGCAAAAAGTTTCAGGAATAAAACGCCATATTGCGTTAGATACGCAAGGTTTACCCCACGCAATTTATATAACAACGGCAGAAATAACTGATCGTAGTAGCGCTGTGAGAATGGTTAAAAATGCTAAAGAAAACCTATCTGAAGTTAAAAATATACTAGTTGATGCTGGCTACACAGGAGAAAATTTTGCAACACAAATAAAAGCAACTATTGGCGCTACCGTTGAAGTAATAAAGCGAAACGAATTACACACCTTTGTCGTATTGCCGAAAAGATGGGTTGTTGAGAGATCTTTTGCTTGGTTGCAAAAATGTAGGCGATTGTGGAAAAATTGCGAGCGGAAACTCAACACTAGCCTGCAAATGGTCGTTCTTGCTTTCGCTGCTTTGCTTCTGAAAAGATTATGAACAGGCTCTTAGAATCATCCAACTTTGTAAACAAATTAACTCTTACCATATCATTTACAGAACATGTATTAGTTGGAATTGGATGAGCATAGGTGCTTTTAAACATAAAATAACTCCATCAGTAAATAAATTTATCAAACAATTAAACATAGAATAATGTGTGTATTAACAATACACACATTGTATTACTTTTATAGAAAATAAATATTCGAGTCTGCCGCTTGTGTATTGTGATCAGTAGCAAGAACCATGATTATGCTAGAGTTCAATGCATCCACACATTTATCACATTCAGTATTGTCGTAACATTTACCCACAATTTTGCCATCTGAAATCCTAAGGTCATTTCTAGTACTCGCAATAATTTCCGCACATTCCTTAGAACTCATACCTGTTTCCTTAGAGGTTTTCAAATTGAGAATCTTATCCGTTCCTGGCAAGGTTGATATTGCAAGCTTTTTTATGTCAAATGGTATCGATTTATCATCATCTTTAGATTCAGGCTTAGGTTCAGGCTTAAGTTCCGGACAAGGTGGACAAGCAGGAGCAGGTGGACAAGCAGGAGCAGGTGGACAAGATGGTATATTTATATCGGGAAGCTGTATATTTAACTCAAGTCCATTATCGTACGGGTTAAATCGATTATAGTCAGATGGATCAAAGTTATGACACCATGGATTGAATTTATGATGATGCCGTGGATCAATCATCAAGCTCTTACGTGCGGAAGTACAAGGGTCTATACATGAAGAAAAATTGTAAGTCATAAAAATCCTAAAAAAATAACTATCTTACTATTACAAGATACAAAAGTTAAAGATTTAATAACTTGATTGCTAGATCTAGTATATCACTAATGTTACGATTTAAATTTCCCCTCAGCTCTTATTGTATCTTCACCAACTTTTCATACAGCCCATCTTTACTCATTAGAGAGTCATGAGTTCCTACTTCTTCTACCTTTCCGCAATTAATCACTATAATCTTGTCAGTTTTGAGTGCGGTTGATAGCCTGTGCGTAATTATAATTGTTGTTCTATTTTGCATTAATTTACTCAGTGCTTTTTGCACTAGGTTCTCACTTTTATAATCAAGAGCAGAAGTTGCTTCATCAAGTATTAAAACCTGAGGGTTTTTGAGTATGGCCCTTGCTATTATAATACGTTGTTTTTGTCCTTCAGAAAGTTTCAGTCCTCTTTTTCCTACAAATGTATCAAATTTATCCGGTAGCTTATCAATAAATTCCATCGCATAAGCGCTGATAGCTGCTTGCTTCACCTCTTCATATTCAGCACCTGGTTTACCATATAGTATATTTTCCATTATTGAACAAGAGAATATCATATGGTCTTGTGGCACTAAGCCAAACAACGATCTGAGGTCATTTAGCGCAATTGATTTAATGTTGTGACCATCAATAGTAATGCTACCTTTATTTGGATCATGAAAACGGAGCAGAAGTTTTAAAATGGTGCTCTTGCCGCTGCCAGATGGTCCAACAATTGATACTGATTGGCCTGCCTCTATAGAAAATGATACGTTATTTAATGCTGGCTTATCAGCATAAAAAAATGTTACATCGTTAAACGCAATTTCTTTTTGAATACTATTAATTCTTATAGGATTTTCGCCATTTACTATAGAGCTTTTCATGTTCGTAAACTCAAACAAACGCTCTACAATTCCAAGACCTCGTTGTAAATCACTGATATTATCGCTCAAATTATTTATAGCTCCTGCCGCAAGCGCTGAATAAAACACAAATGAGGAGAGTTCTCCAATGGTCATATTATTACTTAAGACTTCTTTTATTCCAAAAAAAAGCAAAATAACTAGCGAACCTATCACACACGTGATAACTAGAGTTACTAAAATAGCACGCAAGAGTACTAATTTTACGTATGATTTTGATACTGAGTTTAGATGTTTCTGAAAACGAATTTTTTCATTTTCTTCTAGTACAAATGATTTAATGGTTACTATAGATCTAAAATTTTCCTCACTAAATGATGCAAGCTCACTTAATTTATCCTGAGCAAAGCGTGCATAATTGCGTACTTTTTTCCCAAGTGAAGTCATGACAATGAGCAGTATAGGTATTATTGCAGCCGCATATGCGGTTAGATGTAGATTTGTATACAACAGCATTGCAACACTACCAGTTAGTACCACAAAATTCCTCAATATTGTCAATAAGCTGCTGTTTATTATCGATTGCAATGCAGAGGTATCAGTAATGAGTGCTGAGATAATATCTTGCACACCTGTATTCTCAAAGAAGCTTGGTTGTAAATCAGTAATACTGCTATATAAGTCATATCTGATTCTTGCGATAACTTTTTCGCTGCCAACACCAATAAAATATAACCGAATAAATGCAGTGAAAGAAATGCCTAAAACTATCAGTATTGCAACTAATAATTTGGTAGTAAAGTCATGCTCTGTACCAGAATCAATTATGTTGCTTAAGCCTCTACCAAAAAGAAGAATCGTTAAAGCTGAAAATAGAACTGCAATAAAAGCTATGCTAAAATAATGTAGACTAGGTTTTATATAGTAAAATAGCTGCTTAATGTTAGATCGCATTTTATTTTAAAGTTAAGTATTTAGCTTCAGGAAAAAGTTACAATATTAGTTTACAGTGTACTTCGTTAGAGCAATACGTTCAAGAAACTTTAGCTTGATTTCTACTCAAGGAAAAACGCTGCGAAATTACAGAAAGTTAGCAAAAAAACTACTGAATAGACCAGAGTTTATTTTGTTCCAATGTGTAACGCCACTATTCCATAGCTCATATTATAGAACTCAACATTCTTAAAGCCTACCTCTTCAATTTCCATTTTAAAATTAGTTTGAGTTGGAAATTCTCTTATGCTTCTTACTAGGTATTCATAAGAACCCTTATCTTTAGCAACTATGCTACCAATTTTAGGAATTACTTTAAATGAGTATAAGTCATAAAATTTGGTGAATATCTCATTTTGATAATGCATAGGGGCAAATTCCAAGCAGACAAATTGTCCATTTGGCTTTAGTACCCTATATGCTTCACTTAAAGCCCTCTTACGGTCGGAAAAGTTTCGAATACCAAAAGCTACTGTATAATAATCAAATTCGGAATCTTCAAATGGTAAACTCTCTGCATTTGCACATACCCAATTGAAATTTAGCTGATTTGAATCTATAGCTTTATCACGCCCTTTGTCCAGCATGTTTTGATTTATATCACATACTGTAACTTGAGCACTTGGCTCCCCTCTTGCTATTCTTATAGCTATATCTCCTGTTCCTCCAGCAATATCCAAAACCTTGGAGTGCTTTTTAAAATTCACACTACTTACCATCTTCTCTTTCCATAGCCTGTGCATTCCAAGGCTCATTATATCATTCATGATGTCGTAGCAATTTGCTACAGAATCGAAAACCTCTTTAACTAGTTGTGATTTATCCATATTTTATATAGAGATTGCTTACATAATTATTTTAAACTTTAGCAGTTAAATTAATATACTAATGAGAAAAATATACTACAATTAAACATATTTAATCCAGTAAATCATTAGTGTCGACAGCTTTTTCACAAAATATCATCTCCCTTATTATGATATTATCTGTAGCAGTTGTTGATATGGCAACAGACTTATACTCAGTTGCATTGCCAAGTATTGCCAACTATTTTAAGGTGAAAGGTAATATAGCGCAGCTTACGATCAGTTTAAATTTAGTAGGAATTGCAATATCTGGATTAATTTATGGCCCATTGTCAGACTATTATGGCAGGCGCCTAATAATGCTGATTGGTATGACAATTTTTACTTTAGCAAGTATTGTATGTTGTATAGCTGATAATATTATACTTTTAATATTAATCCGGTTTATACAAGGGGCTGGAGCTGGTGTTGCAGGCGTTGTCGGATATGCAGCAATCAGGGATATGTACTCAGGTAGTGAATACTCAAGAGTAATCTCAAAGTTAAATATGATAGTAGCACTTTCACCTGGAATAGCTCCAGTGGTAGGCAGTGATATAATTTCACATGGTTATAGTTGGAAGTTTTTGTTTTTTATCATATCACTTGCCGCAATTATTATGCTCATTTTTATTTACTTGAAGCTACAAGAAACGCTGACCGTAAATAAAAGTAAAGCCAGTATTAATATCTTCAAGCAGTATATATTAATATTTAAGAATTATCGTTTCCTTGGGTTTTCAGCCATTCATGGATTAACTTTCATGTGGCTTTGGGCATACATTGCTAACTACCCGTTCATATTTGAATCAATGGGCGTTGAAGTACAATATTTTGGCTATCTCATATCAATCATAGTTATATTTTACATAATTGGAACTTTAATTAATAGAAGGTACGTACCAAAAATAGGAGTGAGCAAGATGTTAATAATAGGTTTGGTATTACCGATGATATCGGATGGTTTATTGGTATATTTTTATCTCACAAACAAGTTAAGTGTACTTATTCTTCAAGTTCTTTGGATTCCGAGTAATATCGGGCTCGCACTCGTAATCAGCAATAACGTAACTTCTGCTTTAGAAACAATCAAAGGTATAGGGCTTGGTAGTGCAATCCTCTCATTCTGCAATATGATGTTTGGAGCTGTTGGAATATACGTAGTAGGAAGATTCTTTTCTTATGGCATTTTACCAAATTTACTGTTAACAGTTGCATGTTCTACAGTTGCAGTTTTTGTATATAGCTTATTAAAATATACTGAAAAACACAAAAAATAACCATTGCTCGTACAGCCTACAGCTCATAAATTATTAACTACTTTACTATAACAATGCAATTTTATAGAGAAGCGTGGGATGAGTGGCAATTCTATTGATTATACATATTTTAACGGCTCCCTAAATCAGAGTGAGGAAGCTCGATTAGCTGAAAAGACTAATAAAGTTAGGAAAATCTTCTTAGAACCTGTACGTGATCTCAAAAAAAGGATAGAATGAGAGGATAAAGTATATAAAGTNGGGAATTTACATGCCGTCAATCACCTTGTATCACTCCACTTATAGCACTTTCAACACTTATGGAGTCTTTCCCTGAAGAGAGCTATTAGGACGTTGTTTATTATAATATTCTTCCCAATCCCTAAGCTTGACTTGCAATTCATAATCCTTAATGTTAACGCTACTATAAAATTCATCTAAATCTGTACGCTGCGCTCTTTCTACTTTACCATTTAAATGTGGGGAAAACGGCTTAATTGGACGGAATTTTATTTTCCATTCTTTTAGACACTCTTGCACTTCGTAAGCAAAAAACTCTATCGGTCTGAATCCTTTGACAATGAAATGGAGCCCTTTCCCTTAATTGTTTTAGGAAATCCAGAGTATTTTTTGAAGTACGCCTTGAGTATAATGCGATAACTTTATAACGCGTACAATCATCTATAGCAGTATATTGATAAAGCCCCGAAGATATTTTGCAAACATCCATTTGTACACGCTCTCCTGGCACTTTGCAGTTATAACGCTTAATCTGCTTGCGATAGTGGCGCTTAATACGTAAAAGACTTACATCGTGTTTCTTCAAAACTTTGTGTATAGTAGCCAATGCAAAAGAGATATCATGTAAACGCTTTAATTCAGCTTGAATACGTCTTGCTCCTAATTTTCTAGCTTTTCTCAGATAAAGAATGAGCTGTTCATTTGACTTGTTGATTTTTTGTAAGGGTAAAGTTTTAGGCCTGCTACTAAGGTTTGACAATCCCTGTTCACCTAGCTTTTCATAACGTTTGTACCATTTTCGTAAGGTAAAGCGTGAAATGTTATAGTGTTGACATACTTTGCCTGCATGACCTAATTTTTTGTATAATTCTATCCAATTCAGACGCAACTTAACTTTGGTATCCATTTACTGATTGCCTCTTGTTGATGAATTTATTCATATTACTGTAATAAGGTATTTAAACTACCACAAGTCAAAGTTTTTATTTTATCTTACATTTTTGCTGTAATAACCTCTATGAATCACACAAAATTAACACATCTCTTTCAAAGGCTCTATATTAAAAATAGAAAGCCCAGAAGCGATTAGGTGCGCTAAGGCTTGGACGAGAAACATTCTTGCAGCGGTGAGGTTTAAGTTATTCTCCAGTATAAACCGCATATTTAAATCACTCTTGCCATATCCCCATAAAACGTGAAATGCTTCTGCAACTTCAAGTAAGTAGAAAGTAATTCTGTGTGGCTCATAAAGCCTTGCCGCTGTTTCTACCACATCTGGCCACTTTGCTAAGGTTTTTATGAGGAATAGCTCTCCATCTGTCTTTAAAAGTGAAGGGTCTGCTGCTGGGAGCTCTCTTGGAGCATTACGCATTAACGAATGAGCACGAGCGTGCGCATATTGCACATAAAAAATAGGGTTGTCTTTTGACTGTTCTTTAACTTTAGCAAAATCAAAGTCCAAGACCATATCATTCTTGCGTGTTAACATTATAAAACGAGTTATATCCCTTCCAACCTCTTCCACTACATCCCTGGCTGTAAGAAAGTTTCCTGATCTTTTGGACATCTTAACAGGTTTGCCATTCTCAAAAAAATTCACAATATTATGCAGTTTTACCTCTATCTTTGCTTCTAGCGCAGAGACAACTGCTTTGAGTCTTTTGACATAACCACCGTGGTCACTGCCAAGCTCCACGATCATGTTGTTAAAGCCACGTGATATCTTATCGAAATGATAAGCGATATCTGAGGCAAAATAAGTCCAACTGCCATCCTCTTTTTTTAGTGCACGATCAACATCATCACCAAATTTTGTGGAGCAAAACAACATTTCTTTTCTAGAAGTCCAATTTTCACTTTCTTTACCTTTTGGTTTTTCTAGGTACCCTTCATACACTAGACCCTTGTCAGACAATATCTTTATACTCTCTTCAATTTTGCCACGTAGCTCATACTCTGAAGTAAAGACATCATGATTTACTCCAAGCAAGCTCATGTCCTCCTTTATGAGTTCTAAAATAGAACTTAAAGTATATTCTCTAATTATCTGGTTATCTTCCTCTGCTCTAAGCTCCTTGCCATATTTTTTAGCTAATCCCTCTCCTATTGGCTTTAAATATTCACCTGGGTATAAACCCTTTTCAATGCTAATTTTTTCTCCTAGAGCTTCCTTATACCGCAAATATACTGACCGAATTAGCGTATCTATCTGCGCTCCAGCGTCATTGATATAGTACTCCTTAGTAACATTATAGCCAACTTTCTTTAGTAAATTTGCCAGAACATCACCAAACACTGCTCCTCTTGCATGACCAATGTGCAGTGGACCTGTTGGATTTGCAGATACAAATTCAACATTGATGGCCTGATTGTTCCCTATATCTAGAGTGCCAAACTCTGCTTTCAGCTCATTTATTTGTTTTAAAATCCCATGCCATACCTCTATTTTTAAGTGCATATTGATGAACCCAGGACCCGCTATTTCCACTTTTGCAACTTCATCAAAAGATTTAAATTCTTCTGCTAAGATCCCTGCAATCTCAACTGGATTCTTTTTTTCATGCTTTGCAAGCACCATAGCAACATTTGTGTAAATATCTCCATGCGCTCTATTGCTCGGAGGTTCTACAATAAAGTTTGTTGCATTCGTGCTTATAACACCCCTTTGCTTTAATTCACCTAATTTGCCAGAAATTAGAGAAAAAATCCGCTTAAAAATGCTCATTCACTATACTGTTATAAAATCTATAGCAGTATAGCGGACAAGTGGGGCTAGTTGAAGATTTATCTTAACTATTTTACCTTCCTGGATCAGGAATTTATATTAAGTCGTTGCTGTCACTATAGTGAGGGAAAGCCATACTTTCACCTTCACTAAAATACACTTCTTCTTTCTCTATTTCCGCCTTAATACTGTCTTTTAGCTCTTTCTTAGTATCATTACCAATCTCAAACTTAAGACTTTTCTCTAGTTCATTCTTAATACTTTCTTTTAGATCATTCTTAGTCTTATCATCAATCTCAAACTTAAAACATTTTTTCAGTTCATTCATAGTCCTGTCATCAATCTTACACTTAAGATCTTTACCACATTTATCATGAATCAACTTACTCTTATTGACTTTAGAACCTGTACGTGATCTCAAAAAAAGGATAGAATGAGAGGATAAAGTATATAAAGTAGGATATGCGAAATTTATATCCAAGTGATATAAGTCGAGAAAAGTTTGAGATTATTGTAGCAGATCTGGAGTCTTGCAGGAAGAGAACAAAGCCAAGAACACTTGATTTATATGATGTATTTTGTGGAGTATTATACGTCTTAAAAAGTGGCTGCCAGTGGAGAATGTTACCAAAAGAGTTTCCAAAATGGCGGAATTGTTACGACTATTTTAAGAAGTGGAGTGAAAAAGCAGATGCAAATAAAGAAAGTGTTCTGGAGCTGGTATTAAAAAAAAATAGTTGGCGTGGTCCGACAAAACAATGGTCGGAAAGAAAAAACCAGCTTCTGCATAATTGATGCACAAAGCGTAAAAAATGCAGATACTGCTGAAGAAAAAGGCTATGATGCAGGCAAAAAGTTTCAGGAATAAAACGCCATATTGCGTTAGATACGCAAGGTTTACCCCACGCAATTTATATAACAACGGCAGAAATAACTGATCGTAGTAGCGCTGTGAGAATGGTTAAAAATGCTAAAGAAAACCTATCTGAAGTTAAAAATATACTAGTTGATGCTGGCTACACAGGAGAAAATTTTGCAACACAAATAAAAGCAACTATTGGCGCTACCGTTGAAGTAATAAAGCGAAACGAATTACACACCTTTGTCGTATTGCCGAAAAGATGGGTTGTTGAGAGATCTTTTGCTTGGTTGCAAAAATGTAGGCGATTGTGGAAAAATTGCGAGCGGAAACTCAACACTAGCCTGCAAATGGTCGTTCTTGCTTTCGCTGCTTTGCTTCTGAAAAGATTATGAACAGGCTCTTAAAACATATCAGCAATGATGTCCCTGTTATGTCAGTTGAGGTTCTTAACACCTATGATTTTGGAAAAGAATATAATGATATATTCAAACAACCAAACAGTATTCATGTACAATTTGGAGATGTTGGAGATAAAGTATTAATTTACTCATGGCCTCGTTACAACGAGTTTGATGAAAGTAAATGGAAAAATTTTTTATCACAACTAACAAAGGATCATAATCTAAAATTTATTGGAACTGGGCCACTTGAGTTTAAATATGAAGGTTTTAACTACAATGTGTATCCTCCAGCTTTCAACTTTTCACAAAAAGAAATATCTTCAAGACAAATCAATAAAGTTTATACCCTTTTCAAAGCGACAATTTCTGATGATTATAAAGATTATGAACCTTTAGCTTTCAGCTTTTCACAAGAAGAAGTAAATAAAATTATAGAAAATATTAAAAGATCTCATAAGTCAATAAAAAAGCAAGTCATTGACCATTACCAATCATCAGGAAAAGATTTTGTTAAAAATGATTTAGACTTCATAAAGATTGGTACCGATATAAATAATAAAACAAGATTTAGTTCTGTAATATATTTTAACAAACCCAATGGTGTTAATGAAATTAAACTAGAATTATATAAAGCGACTCCCTTACACTTATTTGCTAAGCTTGGGGACAGTTTTTCTCAGCAGCTAGAAGATGATCTAGATAAGGGGGCAGATGTTAATGCAATAGATGAAAGTGAAAAGACCCCTTTACATTATGCTGCTAAAAATGGTCATATAGAAATAGTAAAAATTCTATTAGCAGTAGACGGAATCGATATCAATGTAAAAGACAAGGATGAAAAAACTCCTTTTGATTTAGCTAAAACAGAAGAAATAAAAGCTCTATTATTACAAATCATAGAAAAAACTGATGACAGTTCAGCATCGACAGATAGTGAAGGAGATCAAGAGGAAGATACTGAGCAAGAAGGTAATGTGCAACCAGTGATACAAGTAGAAGAAAAATCACAGGAAATCATTGTAGAAGAAGTCAGTGATGTACAAATTGAAGATGCTGATAATGGACATTCTATTGACATAGCACTTACACAAAATGGTGTTAATCCACGAAGTGAATCATCAACAAATGAAGAACAGCCGAGCTCTTTTTTTGATAATTTGCTTAATATAATTATGAAGCCCTTTTCTTTAATTGCATCATTTTTTGGTGGATTTTTTTCATGGTTGTTTGGATCTGATGAACCATCAACTGAATCTGCTCAAATAATTACACCAAGTAACTCAGGAGGAGAGGAGCTAACAAACTATCAAGAGGGTGATAATAATATTATATAATAGATTTCTTGCATAACTGGAATGCAAAGAAAAATCAGTTTCAAGTGAACCCCTTATCTGTGTAATTCATAGAGGTTATTACAATTGACTTGTCAGATTGAGTCTGAACTAGTTGGCTTGTTAAGAGATTTGGATTTTTGAAGTGATTGTAGTTTCTGATTGTGTTTATAATTTTGCATGACAAACGACTCTTTTGATAAGATATAGTTTTTCACTTAAGCAAGGAATCGTATTTTCCAGTTCCTTATATTTTTCCCAAGGAGTTTTTCCTTGAAGAGCGCTATGAGGGCGGTGTTTATTATAATACTCTTCCCAATCCCTAAGTTTAATTTGCAATTCAGAGCTCTTGATGGTAACACTGCTGTAAAACTCATCTAAGTCTGTACGCTGTGCTCTTTCCACTTTACCATTTAAGTGTGGGGAAAACGGCTTAATAGGACGAAATTTAATTTTCCATTCCTTCAAACATTCTTGCACCTCATAAGCAAAAAATTCTTGCCCTCTATCAGTTTGAATCCTTTGGCAATGGAAAGGTATTCTTTCTCTTAGTTGTTTTAGGAAATCTAAAGTGTTTTTTGAAGTACGTCTTGAATATAATGCAACAATTTTATAACGTATCTATAGCAGTATATTGATAAAGCCCTGACGATATTTTGCACACATCCATCTGCACACGCTCTCCAGGTACTTTACAGTTATAACGCTTGACCTGTTTGCGATAATGACGTTTAACATGCAGAAGACTTACACTATGTTTTTTGAAAATTTTGTGTATAGTAGCCAATGACAATGATAAATCATATAGACGTCTTAACTCGGTTTCTTGCCCCTAGCTTTCTAGTTTGTCTTAGATGAAGAATAAGCTTGATTCATTGATCTTTTGCAAAGGTGAAGTTTTAGGCTTACTACTGAGATCTACTAATCCTTTTTCACCTAACTCTTCATAACGTTTGTACCATTTACGTAAGGTAAAACGTGAAATACCATAATGCTCTTTCCTGCATGACCCAACTTTTTGTATAGTTTTATCCAACTCAGACGTAGTTTAACCCTAGATTAACTAATTTATCCTTTGCAATTGTAATAAGGTCTATACACTACTGCAAATCCAAATTTCTATTTGACCTTACATTCTTATTGTAATAACCTCTATGAATCACACATATTAAAGCGCACTGAGTTACATTCTTTTGCTGTACTGCCAAAGAGATGGGTTGTCGAGCGTTCTTTCGCTTGGTTAGAAAAATGTAGACGATTGTGGAAAAATTGCGAGCGTAAACTTAACACTAGCCTACAGATGGTCGTTCTTGCTTTCACTTCTCTACTTCTCAAAAGATTTTAAACAGGTTCTTAGAAGACTGCTCCTCTCTCTTTCCTTTTTATTTTATTATCTTAGTATTAACTTACTCATAAATTATTGACAAGTACTAATAATTTAATTATTATTAGTATAATATTAATAATGAGGAAGAAAAATGCTTACTAATGATTTATCTGATAATAACATACCTGCATCAGCTCCGCCACCTCCCCCGCCTCTATCATCTACAGGTTGGGTAAAAAATTGTAGGCAAGCGGAAAATAACGATAAAAATGGAAAAACTTCTGGTAGTATTGCATCAGAAAATAGCAGTCGCACTGAACCAAAAAAAGGAGAGTAGACCAGGAGAACTTCCCTCCTGGCCCCTTCCAGAACCCTACGTGAAACTCGCGCTTCATAAGGCTCCCACTAGTCATTGCCCTAACCCTATACTCAATTTCCAGTGCACAAACAGACTTGGTCTGCTCTTTGCAGTTCTTTCTAGTACCTTAGCTGCTTTGGTTTTGTGTCCTCTCAGCTTTTTGTACTTTGTCTGGAACCACTTTCTGAGTTTCCTATTAAACATTCTTATTATGCTATCTAGTGCAGTTATATGATGCTTCCCGTAATAGTTAAACCATCCTCTCAGGATTGGATTACATATTCGTGATATATCTTCTATTTCCAAGTTTGTTCTTCTAGCAAATTTCCAGCTTCTAATTTCTTTCTTCATCTTGTTCAGACTTTCTTTACTTACAGTTGGAGTAAAGCTTACAAACAGACTACTATCTTTTCTATTTCGTACAAGTCTTTTTCGAAATTCATATCCAAGAAATGTAAATGATACATTCTCATGATTATCCCTTCGTTTTCCATCTTGACAATAGATAATTTTGGTCTTCGTATGTTTTATTTCCAATTTGCAAATCTTCAGTCTCTGTTCAAGTTGACCAAGAATTAGTTGTGCTTGACTCTTGCTTACACAATGTATAACACCATCATCAGCATATCTTGCACACTTTACACTTGGATATTCTCTTCTCATCCACATATCAAAGCTGTAGTGCATAAATAGGTTGCTTAAGATAGGACTTACTACACCCCCTTGCGGCACCCCACTGAGACGCTTTATTTTTGTCCCATCTTTTTGCTGTATCTCTGCACTTAGCCATCTTTGTATATATAAGAGAACCCACTTATTTGTGGTATGCTTTCTGACTGCTTTCATCAGTAGATTGTGGTCTATGTTGTCAAACATTCCCTTGATGTCGAACTCTATTAACCAATCTTGGTCGAAGCATCGCCTTCTCGTTTTTCCTATGGCATCTAATGCTGACTTATTTGGCCTATAACCATATGAATCCTCATCAAATACCTTCTCAAGTTCTGGTTCTAAAACACTTCTCACCACTTCCTGTGCTATACGATCGGCAACAGTTGGTATCCCAAGTGTCCTTGTTCCTCCTTCTGTCTTAATTATATCACAAGCCTTGACTGCTGGTGGAAAATAACTACCAGAAGATAGCCTATTCCATAGCTTGTAAAGGTTCTTGCTTAAGTCTTGATCAAACTTTTCAATTGTTAGATCATCAATACCTGCTCCTCCTCTGTTTTCTTTAACTTTTTTATAAGCCGAAAACACTAGAGATTTCGGTATATCAAAAGGCTTTGTTCGTTCAATCATTTTCATCCTCCTTCAAGTTGAATGATTTACTAAAGTCGACTAGCTCAACCCCTTCGCTCCATAGTCATTACAACCACTTCTTCACTACTACAAGTTGATCCGCCCCAGTGATTTGCATTGCTACTCTAAAGCTTGAGGATTAGCCTCTTGCTTATCTCGCTTTTCATCAAATCGACTGGTTCCTGCAGTTCCTTATTAAAGCCCAGATCAGACTCGCGCCACCTTTATGCCGAACACCACCTACACAGTAATCAGGTTTCTTGTAAGCTCATTAAGAGGAGAACGACTCACTCCTCCTTTCGATGTTCACTTCCCTTTTCGACACGTTCATCAGTGGTTCACTTACGTTCGCCTTTCTGATCCACACCTTCCAGCTCTTACGCTGATTTTTCCTTAACGCTTATGACCCTATCTCTTAAATAGAGCCACTTAAGGTGGTTTGAAACCTGCTCCTGAAAACCGACTTCGAAGGACCTTCCTTCATCTTCAATAAAGCTTCTCACAAACATTACTTTGTTTGTTACTGCAGCACACCGTCAATCTAAGAGTCCTGTTCAACAATCACCTTTAAATTTTGAAGAGAGAGCAATATTTAAGAAAATACAAGAAAAAAATAATGCGAGTGACAAAACTGCAGATAAAGAAGGAAGCAAGAATAGTATTCATGTTAAGAATCCAGAAATAGCGCTCAGTCATAAAGAAGAAGATAATGCGAGTGACAAAACTAAAAATGACAGAAGCAATACTAAACAGGTTGTGCCGAAAAAACCTATGACTGGACAACATAATGGTGTACAGTCTGATAGTGAAAATCAAAAGTCATCTGTAGCAGAACAAAAAAAGGCAACTGGCTTAAAATATTCAATTGCTATTTTGTTATTATTTACATCAGGTGCTGTAGCTGGAGTATGCACGTATTTTATGATTTCGGCTGTATCAAGTGGTGTTGCAGTACCAGTGCTTTTTGCAGTTATTGCTTCTGTTTCTGCATTGGTTATGTTGAGCTCAGCTGTATATCTTATCAATTCACACATTTCTGCAATAAACAGCGAGAAAGGAGTTGATCCTGGTAGAAAACAATCACAATATAGTGAATTGCAGAAAGAAACAGAAAGCTTGGAACACAGCAATACTACTATATCATCTCCAAAAATGTCTGGAACACCCAGTACACCGCCACCACCTCCTCTGCCACATGTGAAATCAAACGATCTGTCTACAGCACCAAGGGTAACAAGAAAAAGTAGTCCTAGTGATGCTAACCAAAAAAATGTGCAGCAAAAACAATCTAATACCTCAGTGGATGCTCGAAGCGATCTACTTGCAGCGATTAGACAACCTCGTACTTTGAAAAAAGTTCCAGATGAAGAGAAAAATTATCTTCCTAAGGATGATTTGAAAATACCTCAAAAAAAAGAGGAGGAAAGTACTCCTGGGAAGCAAGAGAACGGCGTACAATCGCTAAATCAAAATCAATCACAAAATAGTGATTCACAGGAGGCAAAAAAGCTTGAACATAGCAATAGTGATACTACTACAGGTCCAATAAGGAAAGTTGAAAGTCAAAAAACTGACAAAGAGCCAAGCAATAGCGAGAGTATGCAACAAGGAGATTATATGGATGATCATTTGAAAAGAACAGTTCTAGGACGAAGAAAGGAAATGTATTGTCAATATGAACAGCTAGATTCCTTAGAGGAACGAGATGATTCTCTTTATAGTTTGGAAGGATCACTTATAGAACCAAATAACACGTCCAATAAAGAGCTAAAGAACCACGTACAACGGCTAAACGAATCAACAGCATTACATAATATAATGTTCAGTACAAATCCATTACTAAATAGCCCTATTAATAATTTATCGAGCAACAGTGGTAATGCACCTGATTATGGCGATTGGGATACAGAACCATATTCTATACCTTGCATCAACCTTGATAAGACAAGACAAGAGGTGAGACAGGAGAAAAAGGAGAAAGGTGCTTCTCCTTCTACAACAAAAGGAAGTGGTGCAGACCAAGTGAGTAATGAGGTGCAAGACCCATATACTCTTCCTTTGAACGAGCGCAGGGAAATATTTGCTGCAAAAGTGTGAAGTGGCTGATTTCAAAGTTTTATGCAGAAAACAAAGGCTATGAGCTCAAAGTAGGCACAACACACTTTAAATAAGTTTACCTACAGGTCTGATTGTACTAAGATTACTTAGTACAATCAGATTTATCAAATGCGTTTATCTCAATATTACCTGCCAACTTTAAAAGAAACCCCTGCTGGTGCTGAAATTATTTCTCATCAATATTTGTTACGTGCGGGCTTAATCAAGCAGACAGCATCTGGAATTTATTCTTGGCTGCCGCTTGGTCTTTTGGTACTTAAAAATATTGAAAATATTATCAGAGATGAAATTGGTGCGATTGAAGTGTTAATGCCTTGTGTGCAGCCAGCAAGTCTTTGGCAAGAGTCAGGACGTTACGATGATTACGGCAAAGAAATGCTACGTATTAAAGATAGGCATGAAAGCGATATGCTTTTTGGTCCAACACATGAGGAGGTGGTAACTGATTTGATTAGAAATACGGTAAAAAGTTACAAAGATTTACCACTTTGTTTATATCAAATTCAGTGGAAGTTTCGTGACGAAGTAAGACCTCGTTATGGCGTTATGAGAGGCAGGGAATTTCTGATGAAGGATGCATACAGTTTTGATGTAGATTACGAAGGTGCACTGAATTCGTATAATTTGATGTATAAAATTTACATAAAAATCTTCAAACGAATGGGGCTTACTCCAATTGGAGTGAGGGCAGATACAGGACCAATTGGAGGAAATTTAAGTCATGAATTTCATATATTGGCAAACACCGGTGAGAGCACTCTATATTATGACAATAAACTTTTTGAATTACTAGAAAGCGAAGATATTGAAAGCCTGAAGAGCATATATGCAGTTGCAGACGATATGCATGATCCTAAAATTTGTCCTATACCGCAAGAACAGTTAAATGTTAGCAAGGGTATTGAAATAGGGCATATTTTTTATTTTGGTGATAAATATTCGAAACCTATGAAGGCAAGTGTTACTTCTCAAGATGGAAAAAATGTTAACATGCATATGGGTTCGTATGGTATTGGAGTTTCAAGGCTTGTTGGCGCAATAATAGAAGCTTTCCATGATGATAAAGGAATTATCTGGCCAGAGGCAGTAGCTCCTTTTAAAGTTGGTTTGATCAATTTACAAACAAAAATAACGGAGGCTGCAGATAAAATATACAAAGCTTTGAAAAGCGATGAAGTGCTTTACGATGATACGGACGAAAGTGTAGGAGTAAAATTTGCCAGAATGGATCTGATAGGCTTGCCGTGGCAAATAATTATTGGAAAGAAAGCAGTAACTTCAAATATAGTTGAAGTAAAAAATAGGGCAACTGGAGAGGTAGAGGAAATACAAGTTGAAGAAGCAATAAATCGTTTTAGCGCAAAATGATATACGGTATTGGCACTGACATAGTATATATACCCAGAATATTGAGAATATCACAAAAATACGGGGAAAAATTTCTCAATAAAGTCTATACTAAGAAGGAGATAGAGATAAGCAAAAAATATAATAGCCAAGAAGTAAGAGCAAAATATTTTGCTAAACGCTTTGCTGCAAAGGAAGCTTTTGTTAAAGCGCTAGGCACTGGATTCAGCCAGGGAATTATAATGAAAGATATAGAAATATACAGTAATATCAGGGGAAAACCACATCTTGCTATCACAAAGGATTTCATCTCAAAAGACTACAAGATACACCTTTCTCTAAGTGATGATCAAGATTATGCTACTGCGTTTGTTGTAATTTGCGTTTAGTAGATATTGTTTAGTACATATGATTTCAAAAATTTTTTTTGAAATTATACTTTGACCTACACAGATCGACCTTTTTGTGAGTCCTGGTTTCTGCTTTCTTCAACTTGTTTTGCAAAAGACGTCTCTTGTGTATTCATATGTTGAAGTGGTTTAGCAATTTCGCGTACAACGGCAGTAACTGCGGTTAAAAATGCTTTCAGAAGTGCACCTAGAGCTCCACCAACTGCTTCCCTACCATATATACGAGCTTGCTTTTCATTATCATCAGCAGTTTCCCCTGCCCTCCTTCTTGGATCCATTCTATGAGCAATAACTGAAAACAACACTCCCCTAATTGAAGACTTCATTCGTGCTTTTGCCTTCTGAACATCCCTATCACTTACTGCTTCATGTTTTTGCCTATTATTCATTAGCTCCTTTTGTTGTTGAGCACTTAAGATCTCTTCCATCAATTGTTTTCTTCTCTTTTCCAGAACTCTTTTCTTGGACTCTGATTTATCGCGAGTGTGCTTTGTGGTTTCAAGTTCTACATCAATATCCTCAGATGCTGCTTGGCTATATAAGGTTTCTATGAGCCTATCTATACTTCGCTTTACTTGCATAGTCCTTTCGTAGCTATCTAAATTATCAACTCCTTCATCAATTTGACTTAAAATATCCTCAAAAGGTTTTAAATACTCTTTGCACTGCTCTTCAAGCTGATTTTCATTCTTCAAATTCCTTTCTCTTTTGTCATCGCTATTCTCTTCAACATTATCATCGCCTTCTTTGAAAAGATCCTCATCGTTCATAAATTTTTTTTTAATTTATTCCCACTTATTATTATTGTATATGAAAAAATTAAATTAACACTAATGAAAAGTGTTCACAACTTCAGCACTGGCTAAAACTACAGTGAAGCTGTCAAAAGTGGCAGGATCATAATATCTCTCATACAATTCAACCGAACACCTGAGTTTTATTTTCTCCTTAGCATCAAAACTAATCTCATAATCATTATTAGAGTTTAACATTGCAGAATTACGCAATAATTCATCAGCCAATACTGAATTTAAAATGCCATTAATTTTTATTGTAATCTTTCTACTTCCAGCACAATCAAGCACTTTTCTCCAGCCAAAAGAGGAAATATCTTTCATCTCTTCTTTGTTATTACGCAAAGTAAACCTTAAGTTTCGTATATTATTCAGCACAACAAAATTATTGTCATGACCTTTAATTTTCAGCTGTAATTTGCTCATCGCTACCTCCTTGTATTAAAATATCAAAATTAATTGTTGAATGTAAAACTTCATCATGCTGATTCATAGCACAATTACTTTCCAAAATGGTCTCACTACTAATGCTCTTTACCACCAAGCTAACATGCTTTATAGCAGCAAGCATACTGCTTATATGATAAGTATATATGTCGCATGAAAATCTTACTTTTGTAGCAAAATTAGATAGCATATGCAGGTTAACATAATTTACTATGCGCAATCTCAGATAAGGAATAGTAACCTGCTTAGGCAGGTAATCATAGATGTTAGTAACATATTTCTTTAAGTCAGAGTTTGCTTTTAATGCTGCATAAATACTATTATACAACTCATTTATAATTTGAATTTTTTCCATCTCACAGATACGGTTACGAAGATTGCAATTTGCAGGTACAACAGATGGTATCATCCTAGTGCTTACTGTACGAACATTATCTGTCAAGAAGATGTCATCCCATCCCCAGACACTGGTTCACTTTATAATGATGTCGTTCCAGTAGCTCTTTCTTGTCATCCCAGTGCTTGACACTGGGATCCAGGAATTTTATTAAGTTGGTAAGCATAAAAGTAGCCGTTTTATTTTAAAATACAACGTTTTGATGATCATGAAAAAACTGGATCCCAGTGTCTAAGCACTGAGATGATATCGAAGGGGCTACTCGGATGACACCATCTGTTGTATCTGCTATTGAATGACAAACAGGAACTACAAAACAACCTTTGGTTCGCGAAATGGAGAATACACCTTCTTTACCTCAGATAAATGGCTACTTACTTCTGATTCACGATTTTTATAGAGAGCAGAAACATGCTGCATAATACCTAGCTTTATTTGCTCAGGAACGCTGTCATAGCCAGCTTCGTATACAACATCAGCCCTTATTATGTTCAAATAATTGAAAAATTCAATATAGCTTCCTATATCACTAAAATAATAACTAAGTTTTCTATTCTTATCAGTAGCCAATATTATTTTATTCACAGGACCATAGCTTAAATATATTCTACGAGGTATATAACCTTCATATGAAACTTGCCACGTTTGCTTTACTAGAGACTTTTCCATATGCCACTGAGCATAATCAGTTGCCATAAAAATAAAACTTGAAATCAACTTATCATCTTGATCATTTTTAATTCGTAGAAAAGATTTAACCTCTCCTAAAGTTACTGGAAAAGATTTAGGATTAGACTTACGTTGTATATTTATGATTGGATACTTTAGTCTTGTTGACATAACAACCCTCCTTTTCTATATATAGCTAAAATAAGTAAGACTTATCTATAAAAAATCTTACTTATTTTAGTTATCACTTAATATTAAATTGCAGCAGCAACTCTATCGTACAAGTATATTGAGAAGAGAACGTATTAACGCTGTTTCTCCTTTTTTTAGGACGGATTTTAGTAGATTGACATTCTGAGAATGAATGTTATTGAAAGTGAAGTTTAGCTCTTTAGCAAGTGGACTGCGAAATTTCTGCACACTTTCATATGAGATGTTTTCAAGTTCATGCGCAAACTTATCTTGAGCCGCAGCTGCTATGTCTTCTATTTCTTCATTGAACTCTTCTAGCTTTCTTTCCTTACCTTTAAAATTTTTTGCAAAAGTTTTCATATTAATTGGCCTCAACTATTCTTGTAATTATAATGACAATAAAAAAACTACCGAAGTAAAAAATTCGTACTATGAAACTGCAAACAAAATCAGCACACCAAATCGGTTCGCTTTATAGCGTAAATCCTATCATCCTGATACTCTTTACTGTCATTCAAGTACCCCTTTTTTGTCATCCCAGTGCCCAGACACTGGGATCCATGTTGCTCACAAGCAAACTAGCATAGAAAGGTGGTACAACGTTTTCGATGAGATTGCAGAAAGGCTGGATTCCAGCATCAAGTGCTATCTCTATAGGACTCCTCACTAATCCAAAATATTAATAAATTTACTAATTATAAAAAAGGCAAAAGGATCCCCACTTAGTGAGTTTGACCCTATAATAATTTAAACTGGCGCTGTAATAATGTGCTAACGCTTAAAATAAGCGCGTTTTGGCTGAATGTAGAAAAAATAAAAAAGACATGCAGCCGCTATAATTTTATGTAATCCGCCAATAAGTACCTTAAGTTTTTTACTGAATTTTTGTTATTGAGCCTGCAGGTCAAAAACAAGTTTTGAGTCATAAATACCATTAGTGTCATAATAAGGAAAGTTGGCAATATTTGTCAAGTAGTTTTCTTATCTTTTACAGGCATAATTTACATGCTACAATCAAATTTTCATAACTGGTGAATAAAAATGCAAAGAGACAAAATTAAAGTAGAAATAAAAAAGTTATCACACGGAGAAGACTTGTCTCTTCCATGTTATGCAACTACGCAGAGTGCTGGTATGGATCTTTATGCTGCATTGAATGACTCTGATGTTTTAAATCCACTTGAGAGATTACTTGTTCCAACTGGAATTGTGATTGCAATACCAAACGGTTTTGAGGGGCAAATCCGCCCACGTTCTGGGCTTGCTGCAAAACATGGAATCACTGTCTTAAATTCTCCGGGCACTATAGACTCCGATTATCGAGGTGAAGTTAAAGTTTGCCTAATCAATCTAAGTAATCAGCCATATGAAATAAAAAGAGGAGATAGAATCGCACAAATCCTCATCACTCCTGTATCTCAAGTAATTTGGGATGACAGAGAAGAGTTCTACACAGGAGAAACCGTCCGCAATGAAGGGGGTTTTGGCTCAAGTGGTAGATAATTTATTGTTTATAAGTTGACAATAATAATTTTTTACATATTACTTCAACTTATTTAAATGAGATATTATGTTAACTTCTAAGAACTATCTTCAAAAAACAAACATTGTACTTATAGTACTTACTTCTCTATGTGTCATAGGTGCAGCAACAACACTTTCAGTTCCATGTTGGATGTCTTCAGCTTCTATGATAGGGCCAATTGGAATAAATCTACTTGCAACTGTTACCGTTGCACTGATTGCTTCAGTAACATATTCCATCATCAAAAACAATGAAATATCTGAGCTTAAAGCTCCGAGAATTGTTGCTGGTAGCTTTCAAAGATACCTGATGTTGCAGGTAACAAATAAAGATCTTGAATTTATTGAAAAGAACTATAAGAACGAAAATGGTGAATATACTATAGATTTTACTAACTCAAAAGGCGAAGTATTCAAAGCTGAGAGTTATGGTCAGATCAAATATATTGGTAATCCTGATCCAATCTTGCTTGGCAACACTAAACTCCTTGATCTATATCAGCTATACAAGAAGAATAGTGATGGTATATTTGAAGAGATAAATTGCGGACAGGAGTTAGAAACGTTAGGTTTAGGAGTTGAGGAAAATGATGCTAAAGAAGTAACCATCAAATTTGTGCCAAGCTCAATTATTAATTCACCAAAAGTTGAACACGAAAAGTCAGAAAGATTATTAATCAGCCAAGTATAAAAGGAATAAGTCTTCCCTTCATTTTTTAGTGTTAGGTTACTTAAACTTATTGTAGAAACTATCTCAAAAAATAGATATTCACATACTTATAAGAAATTTGCTAAGGATTTTTATTTAGTCTGACTGCATCCTTTACCTTATCTAACAACCCATTAATAAAGCCAATTTTGTTTGGAGCATCAAGTAAATCAGATGCAATGTTAGTATATTCATTAATAACAATTGGTGCTGGTGTATCAAAATCAATTAACTCACATACTGCAATACGCAAAATAGATAAGCTTATAAGATTTAATCGTGAAAGTGACCAGCTTGGGTGTAAATAAGACTCTATTATTTTATCATATTCTTCACTGCTTTTTATAACCTTACATAACAAGTTTTCTAAGAACTGATGATCATATTCTTTGCATTCAAATATGTCCTCTAACTTAGTTGTGTAATCTTTAAGTTCACAATTTTCCAATTTAAAAGTGCTTTTGTTGTAACTTACAAAAATATTTGAATAAGCAATTTGTACAGCAAGAAACCTTGCCGTACTTCTTTTTATGCGCCACTTTTTATCTACTGGTTTTTCCTCCATTATTTTAATTTATTGTGTAGATCTATCATATGCAAAACAGTTGAGGCTGCATGGCCACCAACGTTCTTTTTATTTTTGTCAGCTCTAATTAGTGCTTTATCTTTGCTGTCAGCGGTAATTACGCCCATACCAAGGGGTATTGCATAATGCATAATAACTTCATTTAAGCCTTCGATTACTCCTTTACAAACGTATTTATAATGATCAGTTTCACCGCGAATCACGCATCCAAGAGCTAAATAACCGTCATAATTAGCATTCTTGCTTTTGACCGCAAAAAGAATTGCAGATGGTATCTCAAATGCACCAGGAACTTCAATCATGTCATAGCTTGCATGACCTTCTTTTAATCTATCGACTGCACCTTTAAGCAAAAGGTCTGCTATTTCAGTATAATAAATTGAATTAACTATTAGTATTTTCGACATTTATCCCAATTTTTCTTGTTAAGAAGAACTTTATTAAAGATTGCTGAATTAAAGTTATGATATTACTAAATATCCAATATATTACGAGGCCTGCAGGAAAAGAAGAAAAGATAAAGACAGAAATGTAAGGTAAAAACTTCATAACATTTACTTGAATATCATCTTTACTGGTTTGATCGTTCTCACTTAGCTTCTGCTGAATTATCATGGTAGCACCGAAAATTATAGGTAAAATGCCTATAGAAATAGGAAAGTTATAATTAAACAACCCAAATAATGTAAAAATGTTTGTTGGATCAGAAGCTGAAAGATCCTTAATCCATAAATAAAAAGGGGCGTGTCTCATCTCTATAGTAACAAATAATACTTTATACAGAGCAAAAAATACTGGTATTTGTATGAGCATAGGGAAAATGCTCGACATTGGATTTACATTGTTTCTCTTGAACAACGCAATTGTCTCTTTGTGCTGCTTTAAGCTGTCATTTTTGTACAACTCTTTTATACGAGTTAATTCAGGCTGCAGGCTTTTCACCTTGAACATCGAAATATATGATCTATTAGATAAGGGAAGCATCAAAAGTTTGATTACTAAAGTTAGCAATAATATTGCTAAGCCAAAATTTTTCAAAACAAAGTTAAAATATTCAAGCAGCAAAAACACCGGCTTGGTTATAAAATAAAGAACACCAAAATCTACAGCCTTATCAAACAAAGGTATATTGAGAGTGTCTTTATAAGAATCAAGTAAATTCAATTTCTTTGCCCCAGCAAAAAAGTAGTTCAGAGTAGAAGCACTTGTACCAGGGAGTATGTGTGTGTAAGGTCTAACAAAATCTGCTTGAAACTTATCAATGTTATTAACATTCGTGTGTTTAATGCTCACATTTATTTTATCTGATTTCTCAGGTATGATGGCTGTAAGCCAGTATTTATCAGCAAAACCAAACCAATTTTTTTCACTCGTGCTTGCCTTTATTAAACGCTTCTTAGAAATATCCTTATATGTCCACTCCTCTAGCTTATTGTTAAATGCACCTAGTACTCCTTCATGTGATATCCAATAGGATTCGTTAATGTTATCACGTTTACGATTAATTTTACCATAGGGAACCAAAACTACATTATCTTTTGTATTATTTTCAATAATTTGCTCAACTTTAAACATGTAGTTATCGTCAAGGCTAATTTTCATTCTAAATAAAATGCCATTTTCATTATCCCAAAATAAATTGACCTCTTTTTGATTGAGTTTATCTGCTTGCCAGACTGTTTTAGAATCTGGAACTTTAATCTTTTCATTCGGATCGAGCCACCCAAATTCTGCGAAATATACATCTTTTGATTCTGCAGGTGACAGTAACACCACTTGTGGAGAAGAAGAACTCGGTTCTAAGTGGTAGTTAGTTAAAATTAAGTCATCAAACCTTGCACCTTTCAGAAAAATTGACCCTTCAAGCATGTTATTGGTTAATTTAACTCTCTGTTCTCGAGTAAAGTTAATAATTTCAGAACGATTTTGGTGTACTATAGGAGCAAGGTCGTTAGAAGATTCGATATGTTCAATATTTTCAATCGATGGTTGGCTTTGGCTCGTGTGAAGAAAATTATCATAAATAATATGCCATAATACTATAATTAATATAGAAAGAATTGTTGCTAAAATTAAATTTTTTGCTTCTGACATGAAATTAAATCGAACATACCTCCTTAAAGTATATATTAAATATTGTACTAAAACAATAAAATTTACTTATTTTTAATAATAGCTTTTAACGCTAATCTTAAAAATTTACTCTTATGGCTTCAAATTTTAATAATATGAATGCAGCAAAAAATCTAGTTATTTGGCTACTGATAATAGTCATTACTGCAATGTTTATTGATTCACAAGGGGATAAACTAAGCAATAGGTTTCTGAGCACTTTTCTACCGTACAAAGGAAGGGTTCAAAATGGCGGAAGTATTGAATTTACAAAATCATACGATGGACACTTTTATATTCAAGCTCAAGTCAATGATCGTAATATAACGTTTTTGCTTGATACCGGAGCAACTGATATTGTTCTATCGCAAAAAGATGCGTTACATGCTGGTATTAACTTACAAAACATTCAAGACTTTAAAATATATGAAACTGCAAAAGGTCAAATAAAAGCTGGAGTGGTTCAAATACCTCAAGTTAAAATAGGAAATTTTTTAATTAATGATGTGCACGCTAGTGTTAATACTCACTCTATGTCCCATTCATTACTTGGTATGAGCTTTTTGAGATATTTTCATTTCACTATTAGGGATAACAAGCTAATATTATATCGTAGTTAAACGTTCTATACTCTACTTATCAACGCTCTGCAGGTCAATATAGGAGCAGAGATAAATATTGCGGAACAGGTGCCGATTGCAATGCCAAAAGAAATGATTAAGCAGAAGTCTCTGACCACACCTGTACAAATCAGCACTAAAGGAAGAGCGGCAAGAAGAGTAGTACCTGAAGTTAACATAGTGCGAAATAGCGTCGAATTAATGCTGGCATCAACTACTTCACCTATTTTTGCATTTTTTCCACTTTTTTGATACTCTCGAATCCGATCATATATAACCACTGAGTTATTGATTGAGTAGCCAATTACGGTAAGGAGAGCTGCAACTGATGAAATATTAAACTCAATACTCGTTAAACTGATAAAGCCAAGAGTTAAAATCACATCATGGATCAGTGCCATTATTCCACCAAGTCCACACTGCCAGTTAAATCTAAGCCAAACATAAAAAAATATTCCAATAATTGCAATTAACATGGCTGATATCCCTTCAAATATCTGCGTTGAGCCTATTTGTGGACCAACATAATCTATTTTGCGATAAGTTACTAAATTACCTAATTTGCTCTCTAATATACTTTTAACCTTTTTAATTTTATCTTCATCTCCCTCATCTTTAAACCGCACAACTAAGTTATCACCAGCTTTTGAACTCTGTATCGTAAATCCACTCTCTTTTAATATACCGAGAATAGCATCATCCTTGCTTGAAGATTTTATCTCTATCAAAATTCCACCTGTAAAGTCTATACCCAAATTCATTCCTCGCAGCATAAAAGTAAGCATTGAAAAAATGATAAGAATAACGCTAACAAGTGCTGTCAAATTTCTATATTTACTAAATTTTATATCAAGATTATCTGGAATAAGTCTAATTGCCATATTTCCTACTTAAATTGTGATTTTATATACTTTTTAAGCAATCGACTAGCTATTTTCTCTTAGCTTATACTAATAATGATCTTTGATTTACTTAATCTACTTGAAAAAGATATTTGATCAAAAAAATGAAAACAGCCTGGTTGTCATTAATAAAGTGCTACTTAAACATCTTTTTTAATCGATTGATTTCATCAGCAAATTTTGGGTCAGTTCTTATGAAATTTTCCACTTGTTTGACTGCGTGTATAACAGTAGCATGATCTCTACCACCAAAATTTCTTCCAATATCTGGTAAACTTTTTTGCGTAAACTTCTTTGCGAAATACATAGCTATTTGTCTCGGCCTCGCAAGACTACGGAGCCTTCTATTAGATTGCATATCTGCAACCTTTATGTTAAAAAATTCAGCTACTTTCTTTTGTATCTCTTCTATTGTGATTGACCTATGATTCGATCTAAGAAGATCTATTAGGGTCTCGCTAGCTGATTCTACTGTCATACTTCTTCCAATTAACGAAGTATGAGCAACCTTATTTAATGCTCCTTCTAGTTCTCTTATATTGGATTTTATATTCCTTGCTAAAAATTCTAGGACATCTTTTGGAACATAAATATTCATTCGCTCCACTTTGGCCTGCAATATACCAAGTCTTAATTCAAAAGTTGTTTCATTGATATCTGCAACTAATCCCCAACCAAGTCGTGATTTTATTCTCTCCTCTACTCCATCAAGATCACTAGGAGATCTATCAGCTGATATAACCAATTGTTTATTTTGATCTATCAATGCATTGAAAGTGTGAAAAAATTCTTCTTGTGTACTATCTTTACCACTGATAAATTGTACATCATCTACCATCAATACATCTACTGATCTAAATTGTTCTTTAAATAACATAATATCTTTACTTCGCAGCGCTGTAATATATTGATACATGAATTTCTCTGCCGATAAATATACTACTTTTCTCTTTGCTGATAGAGAATTAACTATATCCCAAGCTATAGCATGCATTAAATGTGTTTTACCAAGTCCCACTCCACCATATAGAAATAAAGGATTGCTGCCTGATATTGGATCTATAGATTCCGCTACACGCTTTGCCGCTGTAAATGCTAATTCATTTGACTTTCCTACCACAAAATTATCAAAACTGAATCTGGGATCCAGTGGTGAACCAAGATTATGATTATTTTCCTCTCTATTTTTTAGTATCGTATTAGAATTTGAATTTCTTTCTTCAATTAATTGAATATCAATAGAACATACACTTTGGTCTTCGCTTTGCCATAATGACAATATTTTTTCCATGTAGTGAACTGTAATCCACTCCTTTATAAATCTTGTTGGTACAGACAACAAAACTTCTCCATTTCTGTTGCTGATAAATCTTAGTGAACTCAGCCAGCTGTTATATGTTGCCTCTCCATAAAGATTATGGAGATAATTTTGGATTTTTTCCCAAGTAACATTGTGGTCCGTTACTGTAATAATCTGATCAAAAAACATAGTAGAAACCTTAGGGTTAGTTAAGTTCATATACCACACCAAGAAAGAACAATAATCAGAAAGATGCAAGATAATCAATAGCTTACTGTAAGATAAAAAGCTAACACTACTTAATATATACCTAAAATTATGAGGATTTTTTGACGAGTTGTAAAGAGTATAAAAGCACTAAAATTGATCATTTTTTGAAATAAAAACAATCAATTTGTAAATGTCGCTTGTACCGAGGATTAGAAGTATGTTATTAAAAAATAGTAATATATTATGTATAAATAAGATATTAAATTTACTGATAAATAAGTAAAGTACTTGTATAAATATAGCTGATTTAATATAAATTTATTGAAGTAAATTTGTGATTATATTAAGTAATTTGAGTCATAATACTGTATTCGGTATTGAACTGGAGTTTTACACTGAGGGAATAAAAAAAGAATATTTATTTCTAAGTAGCATCAAAAATAAAATAGCTTCTCTTGGATTTTTTTGTGAGAAAGAGAGTTCTTTAAACCAATATGAAATAAAAAGTGACTGTTATACGAGCTCTGATAATTTAATTATGCATTTTGAGTTGGCAAAACAATTACTGATTGGAACAGCACAAGAGTTCGATGGTAATGTTTCTTTTAAAGCAAAACCTTATTTGGATAGAGCAGGCAGCGCACTAAATGTACATGTTAGCCTCATGGATTCAAATAATAACTTATTTTATAGCAATAAGCAAAAATATAGTGACCACCTGATTCACAGCATAGGTGGATTATGTGCAATGATGAAAAAACATATGTTGTTTTTTGCTCCAAATGATGATTCATATTTAAGATTTCAGTACCCAGATATTCATACTCCAACGACGATTAGTTGGGGAGTGAATAACAGAACTGCTGCAATAAGAATCCCCTATTTTGGCAACGATTCCAAAAGATGCCGCCTGGAGCACCGTGTTCCTGGAGCAGATTGTAACCTTGAAAAAGTACTCACAGCAATAATTGAAGGTATAGTTTTTGGTATAGAGAACAAAATTGCTCCGCCAAATAGAGTGTATGGCATTGCATCTGATCCTCAATATAAGATGGAGAGTTTGATATAGCAACTACCTGTTAAACCCTAACCCATTAAACTCCTTTGAGGTAATTGGCCATTCTAGCACTTTCCTCACATCATTATTTACATTCCCATACCGTAATAGCAAGTCTACAGCAGATAGTTTCTGCGTACTTTTAGATGATCCAAGCCCTATATTGGTAAGGTTGCTCGGTGGCTGCTCAGGAAGTGGATTACCAAGTGCATCCATGTGTTTAGGTAAAGGTTCCATAACAATATTTGTAGCACTAGAAACGAAATGACTATCTGTAGTATCAGCACTTTTAGAAAGTGAATTACCTTTGAAATCCATATGTTTAGGTAGTCCATTTTTCATTTCTTCTTCTGCTCTTTTATTTTTTAATTCTTCTTCTAGCTCAGTTTCAGTTCTTTTTGGTTCTTTTACGGTATCTTTTTCTTCACCTTCATCAACACTGCTATACCCTTCATCTTCTGACATATCATCAGTTTTAACAGACTTAGCTCCTGCTTTATTAAGCAATGAAAGTAATGCGTAAGTAACTGCAGCAGCAGTAACTATAATGGCTATCTTTGCAGCAATGTGAATCACTGTTAAAAATACTAAAGTTGATGCAACACCAACCAACCCAGATACGATCACTTTATTCTTGCCTTCTGTCACACTTAAAACTGCTACCATAATAATCCCTCAAATACCATACTACAGTCATATTATATAGAAATTTTCTTACGCTTGCAAAATTGTAAAAATTTTAATCATTTACATAAAGCTATATAAGGATTAATTAATATATAATTTATCTTAGCTATAATATGATGTAAATACGTATAATGTCCGGAATGAAAAGCTTAATTATAGAGAGGAATAGAACAGTAATATTATTGCTTATCGTGATTTTTACCTTCGGCTCATACACTTATATAAAAATGCCAAGAGAAAGCAATCCTGATATACAGATTCCTATAATTAGCGTATTTGTCGGGTTTCCTGGTATTTCTGTCGAGGATAGTGAAAAGCTATTAGTGCTTCCTATAGAAAATGAACTAAGATCCATCGAAGGTGTAAAAGAATTGAGAGCTTTTGCAACTAATGATGGTGCTCACATGATACTCGAATTTAGAACAGAGTATGATAATAAAGAAGTGCTCGATAACGTCCGTTCAAAGCTTTTAAACATAAAATCAAAATTACCTATTGAAGCAGAATCTCCAATAATCAATGAAATAAACTTGAGCTTATTTCCGATACTAAACGTTGGCTTGACTGCTAGTACAACATTGCATAATTCTATTATGGCTATTTTGATCAAAATTTGCAAGACT
>NZ_MUIY01000002.1:0-178342 GCF_007115045.1 Wolbachia endosymbiont of Nilaparvata lugens
TTAATAGTCTGACAGACAAATGAACGTTTCTCTGTTCCATCATCTTTCTTGATTCCAACCATGCTAATTACTTCATCAACAATACCTGGAATTTCACTAGCAGTTTTAGCACCTTCACATTGAGGTAGCCATGTTGAACGATTACAGTCATCGAGATATTGACCTAAGGTGCCAACTATGATGATGTCTTTGTCTCTGATATGTTGAAACTGATTGAGCCAGGCCATCATTTCTTGTGCGAGTAATCCGTAAGCAGCTCTTTTATCTTCTCTCCCCGATCTATCTGAAAAAGCTTCAGGTTGCATTCTTGCCCATAAAAGACATAAACGTGATGCAACAGTTATGCTATCAATAAAAATAGAGCGATATTTAGAAACTTCAGAAAGAAGATCTTTGTGCTTGCTACAGACATGCTCATAGTGTTTTTGACTATACGCCTGATCAGACCTTAATGCAGGATTAGGACCACCAATAAGACAAGCAATATCTCTTGACTCATTCCAAGTGTGCATCTCGATTGAATCTCCTTTCCAGTCTTGTACAGCTAGAAGTCCTGCTTCAAAATCAAGGCAAAGTGTTGTTGATTCATCGAGGGTTTTGAGCAGACTGGTTTTGCCGATTCCATAAGGTCCAAAGATTACTACCTTTACACCTGTGATCAGTTTTGCTCTTTCTTTGCTGTTTATTATTTTCATGCTTTTACCTTAATTTGCCACTATATATAAATTCACCAAATTTCAAAAAACTGTTCAATTTTTCTTATGCTTTTTTCCGTAAACAGGTGCAAATTTAGATCGCATTTTCTTGAGAATGTTGTACAAAGTAGTCCGTGATATATTATTCATATCTGCAACTTCAGCAATGCTGTGGTGTTTTAATTGTTCACATAAAACTTGCCATTTCTTTGGTAATTTTGAAATAATTTGCTCAACATCAATACGTAGTATCGCTTCATCTTCAAAACAGTAACTTTCCTGTTGCACATTATTTTCAAGTTTAGGAGTAGTACGTGAGTGTTTACGGACTAGATTATTAATACGATTTTTAACAACTTGCTTAGCGAAAGTGGAAAGACTGCCCTTAGTTTTATCATACTGATCTATGCATGAAAGAAACTCACAGAAGAGGTCTTGTTCTATGTCTTCAATATCTTGATCAGTAAGCGACTTATAATGTTTTGCGTAAAATTTTATTAAATTAACAACTTTAGGATCAATACCTGAATAAGAGTTTCGAGATTTCATAAGATGTATCCTTAAATGAAAGACTTAAGGATGAAACTTTCTTAGTAAATATTGTAGGACATGAAAAAAATACCTCAGACAATCGTGAGTTTTTTACCCTCTGAAAGTCTAGAATCTTTTTTCAAACCTCAGACACTCAAAACTTTGATCAGACAATGCACCTATGAACTGAACAGTTTTTGTAAATCCGGTGAATATATAGAACAAGATTTTCAACTTACAGGTGATTTCATGAATAATGTTCAAGAACTTAAAGAACGACTTCTATTAAACCTAAGATCTTGTCTTTTGTACTTGCTACCTAACGGAACTTTTCGTGGTGATAAGTTTTATGTAGGCAATATACAAGGTGATAAAGGCAAGAGTCTGGTAGTAGAATTAAGTGGCAGTGAAGCTGGCCTATGGCATGATTTTGCAACAGGAGAAGGTGGTGATATCATTGATCTTTGGGCAGGAGTACATAGAAAAAGTACGAGAATAGAGTTTCCTGAAGTAATGACTTCTATAGCTCAATGGCTTGGTCATTTCAAAACTTCAACTGCATATTGGGATTATTACGATGAAAACGGCCAAGCTATTGTTAGAGTCTATCGTTATGATGATAATAATGGAAAGCGATATCTTCCTTTTGATATCAAAAAATCCACCTTTAGTGTACCAGAGATAAGGCCACTATATAATATTCCAGGTATTTTAAAGTCCGATAAAATTCTTCTTGTAGAAGGGGAAAAGTGTGCAAATGCTCTCATAGAGCAAGGTATTACTGCCACAACTGCAATGTCTGGAGCAAATGCAGACCCAAATAAAACAGATTGGACACCACTCAAAGGTAAACATGTTATTATTTGGCCAGATAATGATGAACCAGGTAAGAAATACGCTGAAAAATCTGCTATGAAACTTACTTGTCTTGGAGTTGAAGAACTTTGCATTTTGGAAATACCTAAAGATAAACCAAAGGGTTGGGACGCTGCTGATTGCGTGAAAGAAGGTATAAATGTTGAAAAATTCTTATCTTCAATTCTTCAAGTTCCATATGTGAAAAAACTATCAACTACCGAGGAATTCTCGAAAGTTCAAAAAGCAGGACGTCGCATTTCACTTTCAGCAATTCCAGTAATAAAGTATTTAAACGATAAATCACCAATGCCGAAAGACATAATAGCTCCAAGAATTTTAACTCCAGGAGGACTATTGGTGTTTGCAGGTGCACCTAAGGTTGGAAAAAGTGATTTTCTTATTTCTTGGTTATTACACATGGCAGGAGGAGTTCCATTTTTGAACATGATGCCCACAAGACCTTTGAAAATCTTTTACTTACAAACTGAAATTGGCTATCACTATATGCGTGAACGTCTTCAGCAGATTAAACTAAATGAAGAACTTCTTGAAATTGCTGGATATAACTTAGTTATTACACCACAAGTGGAGTTGCTTCTAAATGATGATAGTATAGAGATTATTTTAGATAAAATAGAAAGTTCATTTGGCTCGAATGCAGTTGATATAATAGCAATAGATCCACTACGCAATATTTTTGATGCCGGCGAGAATAGTAGTGAAAATGACAACAATGCTATGTTATTCTTTCTACAAGAAAGGGTTGGTAAATTGAGAAAGCTGGCTAATCAAGATGCAGGGGTTATTTTAGTACATCATACAAAAAAGATTCAAAAGAAATCATTAGAAGAAGATCCCTTTCAAAGCTTTAGTGGAGCTGGTTCATTGCGAAGTTTTTATACTACAGGAATGATAATGTTTAGACCAAATGAACAACAAAGCTGTCGTCAGCTAATATTTGAGTTACGCAATGGTCATGCTATTGCATCAAAATACGTTGATAAAATTAACAATAACTGGTACGTAGTTGATTATGAATCGCAAAGACTTGTGAATAAAGATTATGGTCAAAGGTTAGATGCAGAACGTTCGCGTAGGTATGATACTATTCTACAATTAATTTATGATGAAGCACGGAAGGGACGTCTATATACAATAAATTCGTTCTGTCAGGCATTTGAGAATAAAGCAGGTCTTGGTAGTCAACATTCGATCCGTGAACGTATTGATACTTTAGCTACAAAAGGCTATATAAAATTTAACAGAGAAGATAAAAATGGAGCAAGAACTAGATATGGGGTGCTTTGTGTTGCAGGCATGGAAAAGAAAAGTAAGGTATTTGATCATCAACTGAATAAAGAAGTGACAATTTATGAAAAGGTCTTACCAACCGACTATAAATCACTGGAGAATGGTAGCATTTTACCAGTTGAAAATCCGAATACTTGGGTTCATCATAGCATCTGCAATTAATAAAATTAAAATAGAAAATATGAGTTATTTCAGTCTTCGGATTTGCTCAGTTTGTCTTCAGAATTTGCTTAGTCTATGCAGACTGAATTTAGTAAGGATGAAAGAAATGCGAGATTTTCAACAACTTAGAGGGATTATTGAATTTTATAGCTGCAGACTGAGCAATAGGGAAAAAGTTCAGGAATATAGAGGGTTTTGTTCAACTTTCAGTTTTCAGAATAACTCCTATTATTATATAATAATAATATAGTAGTATGACTTTAAAACATACTACTCTGTTCGTTTCTCTTTTACTTACAATAATAAGTTATGTATATGTGTAAAGCTCTCTTTCAAAGTTATCTGATAAAAGAAATGAAAGAAAACGCTCAGAAAAAACAAATGGCCCGTAATTGTATCCGTTCAGAGGTGTGGTTTAAGAAACAACAGCTAGCAGGTTTTGAAAAGGGTTTAATTCCTTTTGTTTCCAAGTCAGATACAACGAAATTATCCGCTCAAGAAATCTATTCCCTCGCTCTGACTGTGCAAAATATGAATTCTTACGATAGACAACATAATGCCGTATCTGTCGCTCAACATGGTTATTCGTTAATGGAATATTCTCTGGGTCATCCAAAAATGTCCACATCATTGACTCGGATTTTATAATACCCTTTACCGTTCGTGAAGCTCCTTTTGCTTCAAGTATATAAGATATTTTTATCATGCAGTACTGTATGTATCTTCGTAATTCTTTAGCTTGCTTAGTGAACTTTGAAATACTAATTTCATTTTCTGACAAAGCGTTTTTTAATACAAACAATCCATTAGCTGCGTCTTTTAAACAATGGCCAAGTCTCATTACTTCACTATTCCAACTATGAGATAACCTCTCGAAATTTCTCAATAAGTGAGCCCAACAAATTTGTCGTTTTTCATCACTGAAGTGGTTGTAAACTGCATATCTGTCGGTAATTACCAGGTTTTTGTAATCACAAAATGCACTATTCTTTAAAAATTTCATTCCTCTTGTATCTGCTAACTTCATAAGACTTGCTTTATTGTTGGCAAACATCCAGCACCATCCCAATTTGCCTTTGTTGTAGTGACTGGTTTCATCAATATGCAAAATTTCGCTTGCTTTTATTTCTTCCTCTATTTGTTCATAGGCTTCTTTACATTTTGACGAAACCCTTGCTTCACTATTGGACACACTACCAACACTTATACTCATGTTAAAGATGTCTTTCATAATATTCGCTATTTCTCGCTTTGAATTCTTATAAAACCCACTTAGTGATGCAACTACTGACTTAACTCTAGGACCAAAGGTATCCGGTGTAACTCCTTCTGGTAATTTGCTACTCCTTCTTTTTCCGCATTTACGACAGCGACCATGTTCTAATTGATACTCAACTACGTAAGGCTTAATTTCTGGTAAATCAACTTTTTGATAGACATATGGTTTTTCCGATATTGCGATTTCTTCACCACACTCGCATCTATTTGGTAACTCTACCTTCACCACCTCATCTGCTTCCATTTTAGCTCGGCAATTTCCCTTATGTCCAACTTGACCACCTATCTTCCTGCCGCTCTCTGACTTATCTTCTGGTGTGTCTTTTTTTATTTTGTACAGCTCTTTTGAACTTGGTAAAGATGAATTCCTTGAGTTTAAGCCGAGTCTCTCTCTTAGTTCAGCATTCTCTATTTCTAAGATTTTATTTTTTTCTTCAAGCTTTGCTACTTTCTGCTCTAAGTTTTTACATAACTCTACAATACTGATCAACAATTTAGCCTTACTTTACTATCAACATTTTGTGTTATTACTACTTTAATATATTATGTCAATTGTTTTTTATCCTTGCCACACCTCTGAATGGATACCCGTAATTGCGTTTTAAAGCCATTCTACAACTTCAGGGTACAAATATAACACTAAGACCTAAATTACTTATGTAGAGTAGCTTAAAACTCGACCACGAGGCACCTCTAAATTATTTTTTACTTTAAACTTTTACTTGCTTATAAAAAAAAGCTTACTTTAGCTTATCACGTTTTTTATTTGTTGTAAAATATCTTTTCAAAAAGGTGAACAGTTTTTGTAATTTCGGTGAAACAAGAGCTGGTTATTTTGGAGGTCTTATTGAGATATAACGACCTTTATCTAAAATTCTTAAGTTGAGTCTTTAGGTAATCTCTATAAATAATTTGTAGATGAAGCTAAAGGAAAAAAGTTGCTGCCATAAACATAAGCTACTGAGCTCGTAAACTGCTTAAAATGGAGACAAAGATCTAAATTTATTTATTTACGTCTCCAATTTTATCGCGTATAACGGAGACAAAGATTTATGTTTCGTATTTTATGTCTCCATCATTTATTGGTAGAAAAACTGAGTTAAAGCAATTACTGGAGCTTACAGAAAAAAATACTGCATCTTTTGTAGTAGTCAAAGGAAGGCGTCGTATAGGAAAAAGTCGTTTAATTCAAGAGTTTGGTAAGTATTTTGAACAATATTACTCCTTAAAAGCTGGAATACCATTTGCCATGTGAATTTGTGCATTAACATTTACTGTGCTGGTTCCCTGAAGTGCAACGGTATTTATATTTGCAATCATACTATATTATATAAAGTTATTAATATAATATATTGACAAAGTAACGAAGTAAACAGTAGCTGTTAAAAGTGGTTTAATTTAGCAAAAAAATGTAGTACTCTATCACTTTGCTGATTATATATGTTTATAAGAATAATCGCTTTTCTTTTGCTATATTCAAGCGCAGTTTTCTGTAGTGATTGTAACTTTAACTTACCATATCGTGGGCTCAGTTGTGATTTTGATCTATCATATAGAAATTTAAGTAATATAAAGAAATTATTGAATAACAAAGATAAGTTCGTTGCACTTACGTTTGATGATGGACCGTCTTATAATAGAGCAGGAGATATTATTAATATTCTGGAGAGCAATAAAACAAAAGCGACATTTTTTGTGCTTGGTGAGCGTATAAATAAAAAAACATCTGAAATAGTAAACAAAATCCATAAAGCAGGTCATGAATTAGGTAATCATTCTTGGTCGCATAGGAAATTGACATCACTTTCAAGTGAGGAGCAATTGCAAGAACTGGAAAAGACAAATGTGGCAATTAAAAATGCAACAGAACAGAATGTAAAATGGTTTCGTCCACCATATGGATGTCACAATGATAATTTGATCGAAAATACTAATCGATTAAATATGTGTTCCATACTATGGACAGTTGATTCTCTGGACTGGCAAGGCGATAAATCAGAGATTCTGGTTGAAAGAGTTTTGAGCAATGTACATAATGGAGCGATTATATTGTTCCATGATCACGATAACAAATCAAATACAGTTGAATCTTTACCTCAGATTATTAAAATACTAAAAAAATGGGGTTATGAGCTTGTTACCTTAAGTGATTGGGAAAAGAGGATTTGTGATGTGGTGAAAGCTAGAAATATGCCAATAAAAGGAGAAGGAGTGCATTCTAAAGGAATTCTATGTGGACAAAAAACAAGGTCTTCAACCGCAGGGCATTCATATTAGGTGGTATTCAGCTTACTATTTCTGCTATTTTTAGTTATAGGTTGTATACTTTACAAGTACGAGATAGACAAAAATATGAAGTGCTATCCAATAATAATAGGATAAAAGTTGTTACTATTGTACCTAAACGAGGCAGGATTTTGGATAGGAATAGCGTTGAACTCGCAGTAAACAAAATTTCGTATATTGTTTTATTTGATGGGCAAAAAACCTTTACTAGGGAAGTTGATTTGCAGATGTTATCAGAAATTAAACCTGATACAACAAAATCATCAGATACAAAAATAACTGCTCTTTATAAACGTTATTACCCGTTTGGTTCGATATGTTCTCATATAATCGGATATACAAAAAAACAGCAAGACATAAATGAAGCAGGGGTTAGTGGAATTGAATATACATATGACCATGTATTAAAAGGCAAGACCGGAAAATCTGAGCAGGAAATAAATTCTAAGAAGCGTATCATGAGAGAGTTATCTAGCATACCGCAGCAAGATGGACAAGATATACAACTGACAATTGATGTTGATTTACAGAAGAAAATTGCAGAGATATTTAAAGATCACCAAGGTTCCACAGTGGTAATTGATGTAAATAACGGAGAAATTTTAGCATTATATAATTCACCTTCTTACGATAATAATCTTTTCACTAGCAGATTATCAAATGAAACTTGGAAAAATTTAAACAATCCTTCATTACCGCTTGTAAACCGTGCATTATCATATCAAATTCCACCTGGTTCAATATTTAAAATAATAGATGCGCTTGCGGGTTTAAAAGATGGAATAATAACACCAGAAGAAAAGTTCTCGTGTAGGGGCTATATGAAAATAGGTGAACGAAAATTTCGTTGCCTAAAAAGCAAAGTCCATGGATATGTATCTTTAAACGAGGCAATGGCCTTCTCATGCAACACTTACTTTTATAATATAGGAAAAAAAATAAATGTAGATTCTCTACTAGAAATGGCTAGCAAATTTGGTATAGGAAGTGGACCATTAATTGGAATGTTTAAGGAAGAAGCTCCGGGATTGTTGCCTGACATGAATTGGCGTGCACGCAAGCTATATTCAGAGTGGTATTTAGGTGATACCATTAACTTAGTTATAGGACAAGGGTATTTACTTACAACACCACTACAGCTTGCGGTTCTTGCAGCGAGGGTTGCAACAGGAAAGGAGGTAATTCCCCACATTGAGATGAGTAAACCAGGGCAAGACTTTCTTGATATTGATGTGAATCATGAGCATCTTAGTGTGGTTCGAAAAGCTATGTTTGACGTGGTGAATTCTAACTATAGAAAAGGACTAGGCAGTATACAAATTGCTGGCAAAACCGGTACACCAGAGATAAACTCTAAAGGTGAAAGTCATAAATTGTTTATCGCTTATGGCCCCTACCATGATCCGCGCTATGCAATCTCAGTGTTTATAGAACATGGCAAAACTCCACGCCAAGATGTTGCAATTGCTAGTGAGATATTGCAATATATGCTTGAAAAATGAACTTATGAAATTGCCATATATGTTACTTGTAATTTATATATTCAAATCAGAGCTTTGAGGTTAAAAAAAAAGAAACGAAAATTGCATAAACCTTTTCAATTTAGTGCTTTAATGTTTCTAACGCAGAGAAGGTACTATCTTTATTTTCTATGGAGGAAGGTAGACTATTTTGACTATCACCATCAATTGAAGTAATAGGGCGGATTAAAGCAACTTTTATAACTTCATCAATATTCTCAGCAAAAATTACATTGATTTCTTCTTTTATATTTGCAGGAATCTCTTGCATATCTTTCTCATTTTCACTTGGTATAATCACAGTTTTGATTGATCCTCTTAGCGCAGCAAGCAATTTTTCTCTCAAACCCCCAATAGCCAACACTCTACCACGCAATGTTACTTCACCTGTCATAGCAACACTTTTGTTAACTGGTATATTTGTCATAAGAGAAACAATAGATGTACATACTGCACTGCCAGCAGAGGGACCATCTTTTGGCACAGCACCCTCAGGTACATGCAAATGTATATCATTATTTTGAAATTTTTCGGGTTTTATATCGAAAAATAAACAATTTGATCGCACATAACTATACGCAGCTTTTATAGACTCTTGCATAACCTCTCCAAGCTTTCCTGTGTATTTTATTTCCCCCTTGCCCGGAATTAGGACTGACTCTATCATTAAAATATCACCACCTGTTTCAGTATAGGCGAGACCAGTTACTACCCCTACCAAACTCTCATTTTCTGCAATGCCAAAGGTATACTTACGTACCCCTAGGTAATCTTGTAAATTACCAACCTCTACGGATATTTTCTTATTTTTATCAGTTAATATTGCTTTAACTGCTTTTCTCATGAGCTTTGCAAGTTCCCTTTCCATGCTTCGCACGCCGCTCTCACGTGTATATAAACGTATCAACTCGTATAATGCTTCATTAGTTATTTTCCACTCCTTCTGATGCAAACCATGCTCTTTTTTTAATTTTGGAATAAGGTGATGCGTAGCAATACTGATCTTCTCATCTTCGCTATATCCAGATAATTGTATAATTTCCATCCTATCACGCAAAGGATGTGGCAAATTTAAGCTGTTTGCCGTAGCTACAAACATTACACTTGAAAGATCAAATTCAACTTCCAAGTAATGATCCGTAAAGTGTTTATTGTGCTCAGTATCCAAAACCTCAAGTAATGCAGATGCAGGATCACCACGCGAATCAGAACCCATCTTATCTATTTCATCAAGCAGAAAAAGCGGGTTGCATGAATTAGCTTTTTTCATGTGTTGAATGATTTTACCAGGCATTGAGCCAATATAAGTTTTTCTGTGTCCTCGTATTTCAGACTCATCACGTATACCACCAAGAGATATGCGAACAAAATCTCTTCCTACTGCTTTTGCCATAGACTTAGCTAAAGAAGTTTTACCAACACCAGGTGGTCCAACTAAGCAAAGTATAGGACCCTTTATCTCTTTTACTCTCTTTAATACTGCTAAAAATTCTATTATTCTATCTTTTACTTTCTCTATGCCATAATGATTTTCATCTAAGATTTTTTTAGCCGCATTTAAGTTAATTTTTGCATCTTTGTACTTTCCCCATGGCAAATCAAGCAACCAATGCAAGTAACTAGATATAACTGTTGCTTCAGGAGAAATGGGATTCATTTTCTTATATCTCTTTAAGTCAGTTATGGCTTTCTTTTTTGCTTCCTCAGAAAGCTTTGTTTCATTTATCTTTTTTTCAAATTCATTGAGTATATTCCCTTCATCTCCATTTTCAAACTCACCTAATTCTTTCTGTATAGCTTTTAATTGCTCATTAAGGTAGTAAACTTTTTGAGTACTTTCAACCTGTGATTTAATTGTCTTATACAAGCGGTTTTGTGCACTCAAAATACTTATTTCTCTCTCAATAAGAGCAAAAACTTTTTTTAAACGCTCTTTTGGGTTATAAACTTCAAGTATGTTTTGCTTATCTGATACCTTTATATTTAAGTGCGAAGCTATCATATCTACAATTTGATTAACCTCTTTAACTTGATCAATGGGGTCAATAATAATCTCGGGTCGACTTTTCTTGCTTAGTTTACACCAATTGTCGAATGCATCTATAACAGAACGCCTTAAAGCTTCTAAATCAATATTATCTTCATTTTCTCCATACTCATAATGACCATCTAACGCTACTCTGGCCTGTAACAAAGTGTGAGAGCTAATATATTCTATAACTCTTCCCCTTCTTACCCCATGAATCATGACTTTTACTGCATTGTCAGGCAGTTTTATTAATGGTTGTATAATGTTTGCTAACACGCCTACTTCATAAAGATTCTCTGGCTCTGGATTATCAATAGAACCATCTTTTTGTGCTATGAGAAAAATCTCGTTTTGGTGACTACTGCTACTTATTGCATACTCTAGTGCATGAACAGATTTTTCTCTACCTACGAATAAAGGCAGCATTATATTTGGAAAAATTACTACATCTCTTAGAGGTAATACTGGTAATACAGTAGAATTAAAGTTTACAGCACGTCCAATACTCATAATATATGCCTCAAATTAATCATTAACCGTTATAACACTACCCTTATTATTATGATTAATCGTCGCTTTGCCTAATTCTACCATTTTCTTAGTAACCGTTATAGTGCTACCTTCAAAACCTCCGTTGCCGGATATATACATAACATCAAGTAAAAGTGACTCTAAGATAGCACGTAACATCCTTGCACCTGTTTTATAGCTTATAGCTTTTTTAGCAATAGCTGATATTGCTTCATCTGAAAACTCAAGGTTTACTTTACTAAATGCAAGCAATGCTTTATATTGTTTTACTAGCGCATTTCTTGGCTCTGTCAACACATGTATTAAATCCTCGTGATCCAGCTCATCTAGAACAGCAGTTATTGGAACCCGTCCTACAAATTCGGGTATCAAACCGAATTTGATTAAGTCCTCAGGTTGAGCATCGCGTAAAGCATTTTTTTTCTTTTGTGCTTTAGACTGACTTATATCTGCTCCAAAGCCAACTGATGTTCCCTTTTTTCTTGCCTCAATAATTTTATTTAGGCCTTCAAAAGCTCCTCCACAAATAAATAGTATGTTACTAGTGTCTACTTGTATAAACTCTTGTTGCGGGTGTTTTCGCCCTCCTTGTGGAGGAACATAAGCAACCGTACCTTCCATGATTTTTAGTAGAGCTTGTTGGACCCCTTCACCTGAAACATCACGGGTTATTGAAGCGCTTTCAGACTTTCTTGTGATCTTGTCTATTTCATCGATAAACACTATACCATGCTGTGCCTTTGCAACATCATAATTTGCAGCTTGTAATAGACGTGACAACACGCTTTCTACATCATCACCTACATAACCTGCCTCAGTCAAAGTTGTCGCATCGGCCATAGCAAATGGCACATCTGAAACTTTAGCAAGTGTTTTTGCTAGCAAAGTCTTACCAGAACCAGTAGGGCCAATAAGCATTATATTTGACTTCTCAATTTCAATATCACTTATAGAATGAAGTTGCACCATGGATTGACAATGGTTATACATAGCCACAGATAAAACGTGTTGCGCATGTTCCTGACCTACAACATGCTTACTAAGAAAATTTTTTATATCTTCAGGTTTCTTTAGTAATAGCTTCATATCAGATATATGATCTGAATTAAAGGCTCTCTCTTTCTTTTGACTTATTGCTTTATGGGATAACTCTATGCATTCATTACAAATGAACACCTTTAAACCATCTGAAGAGTTAGTAATCAATTTATCTACTTCGTTTTGTGCCTTGTTACAAAAAGAACAGTAGTGTAAATCATTATTGTTATCCATTAAACTACCTTTTGTTTAACTTTAATATTTTCAATCTTCATATCTTTACGCTCAGCTATTACTTTATCAATCAAGCCAATTTTCATTGCTTCTTCAGGATCCATGAATTTATCTCTTTCCATCATTCCCTCAATTTTCTTTAGTGAATTTCCAGTATGTTTTTCATAAATTTGATTTAGTTTTTTCTTAACTCGCAAAATTTCATTAGCATGTATCTCTATGTCAGTTGCTTGACCTTGATAACCACCAGATGGCTGATGTATCATAATTCTTGAATGAGGTAGCGAGTAACGTTTACCCTCCGCACCAGCTGTAAGCAACAAAGAACCCATAGATGCAGCTTGACCTATACACAAAGTTGAAACGTCTGGATTTATATACTGCATTGTATCGTAGATCGACAAACCAGCAGTTACAACACCACCTGGTGAGTTAATATACATACAAATGTCTTTATCGGGATTTTCCGATTCTAAAAATAAAAGCTGTGCTACTATTACGCTGGCCATGTTGTCTTCAATAGGGCCAGTTACGAAAATTATTCTTTCTTTTACTAGCCTTGAATATATGTCATAAGCCCGCTCACCGCGACTAGTTTGTTCAACTACAATTGGTATAAGAGTCATACCTTTTCCTATCAAATATTATCAAATAATTCCTTTAATTCTTTCACAGAAACAATCTGTTCTTCTTTACTAACTTTTTCTATCATATAATCTGTCACTTTATACTCAAGCGCTTGCCCTCTAACTAATTCCTGAAATTGTCCATCTGATTTAAAATGTTTAAATACTCTGTCAAATGATACATCTTTACTGACATATTGATTTACAATAACGTTCATAATATCATTTTGAGTTAATGATATTTCATGTTCTTTACTGAACTCCATAAATAGCATTGCAAGCTTTACACGTCTTTCAGCTTCTTTACAAGAATCACCTTTAGCATTCAACTCTCTTTCAACTCTCTGCTGTTCCTGTTTTACTACTTGTATAGGCAAATCAAAACTATAACTAGCATCCAAACAATCAAATAGCTCTTTCTTAATTAAGAGATCTCCCATTTCTTTACACTGATTATCAATTACTTCTTTTATATGATTTATTAGCGAAGAATGATCTTCAAAACCAATTCTCCTGGCTATTTCATCATCACTTTGCAAGTCTTCAGCAATCTGAATATCATTAATTCGAACAGAAAAAGCAGCCTCCTGCCCCGCAAGGGAAATTACCTGGTAATCTTCAGGAAATCTCAACTTAAAGCTTTTTGTTTCCCCTTTTTTCATGCCAATTAATTGATCTTCAAAACCATTTATAAATGTTCCAGATCCTAAATTAACAGTAAAGTTTTTGCCACTTCCACCTTGAAAGAGCTTATTTCTAATTCGCCCTTCAAAGTCAATTATCAGTTTATCCTCGTTTTTTGCTTGATAAGAAACATCATCAACAGAGACAAAGTTAGGAAATTTTGTTTTTATAGAATCAATAAATTCTTGTATGTCTCCCTCTTTGATTTTTGCCTTAACTTTCTTCAAATTTATTTTATCAAGATCTATCACTGGCACTTTTGGCATCGATTCAAAAGATAATTTGTACAGAAAGTCGCCTTTTTCATCCTTTTTATCCAGGTTTGGTAATGACATAATATCAACCTTAGGATGGATGTGAGACTTAACTTCGATTTTTTTCATTAAATCACTTGAGCAATAGTCAATCGTATCGTTTATCACATATTCCAAAGCTTCGTTTTTATAATTTGTAACAACAAGATCGTAAGGCATCTTTCCTGATCTAAATCCAGGCAATTTTGCATTCTTCGCTATTTCTTGTAATCTAGAGTTTATCTTTTGTTCTATATAATCACTACTAACTGTGATTTCATACTCATACTTTAGTTTATCTACACTAAGTTCCTTGTAGGTATATATATTACTTAATGTATCTGCTTCGACTGCATTTTGAGGTATATTACTAGACATTACAACCTGTTATCAATATTTTATTTATGTTTTAATAAAGCCACTTTACCAGAATTTAAGTTAAATACAATCCTTAAGAACAGGTTCTTATACAAACAAAAGTGTACTTAGTGATTATAAATTTTCTCTTAAAACCTGAGTTACATGACTTTAAGTGCGGATAGAGGGACTTGAACCCCCACGAGCAAGCTCACCAGGACCTAAACCTGGCACGTCTACCAATTTCGCCATATCCGCAAGAGCCCTTCATTAACTTATAGATAACCACTTCTGTCATCTTATACAATTTAAAGATTAGATCTTAGTACCACAGACTGAACTTATAATACTGGTTAACTCCACTATGAATCTAATCCTGAATTACTTTAACTAACACCATTAAGATAAGTACTGTCTTAGAAATATTCAAGGCTTATTCAATTTATAGTATTTACACAATAAAAAAAGCTTATTAATATTCTTTAATTAAGGCTCTAAACTCTGGAAATTAATAATGAGATTAATAGCAAGCTTCTTACTCGCAATTTTTCTGATTACACAGAGTGGCTGTACGGCTCTTGTAAGTGGTATAGTGGTAACAGCAACTGCAGCGGCTACATCAATAACAATGCAAGATAAATCCTTGGGAAACATTATTGATGATACAACTATAGTAATAAGAATCAATAAGGGACTCTTAAAACACGGACTGTTCTCATCTATAAAAGTTAAAGTGAGTGAAGGAAGAGTATTACTCATTGGAAATGTTGATAATCATGAAAAGCAACTCACAGCAGAGAAAATAGCTTGGCAGCAAAAAGAGATTAAAGAAGTGATAAATGAAATAAGAGTCACACCAATTAAAATGGCTTCTATGCTAGATGTTACTGTAGATGGTATGATAACAGCAGAGATAAGCACGAGGCTTCTGGGAAAAAGAAATATTAAATCAATTAATTATAGCGTTAATACAGTTGATAGAGTCGTTTATTTGATGGGTATAGCTCAAAATAAGGTGGAATTAAAAGCTGTAATAGCAATTGCAAGAAAAGTAAAAGGAGTAAAGCAAGTTGTAAGCTATGTGAGATATAGACATAGCAAATTGCGCCATTGATGAAAATTTACTTGAGTGTTAGTATCATGTAGCTAAGCCATAAAGCTACTTTACAAATTTCGTCAGTTCACTCTTATGGTATGTATAACAATGCTACAAAAAATAATATCATAGAATTCAATAGAATAATTTCTAGAAAATCTCTACATACTAAAAAAGTAAAATGCTATTTAAATAAGCTTAAGAATAAATAGCAAACATCTATATCTTGTGCGATATGGCGTTTTATTCCTGAGATTTTTTACCAGCGTCATAGCCTTTTTCTTCATCAGTGTCTGCGTTCTTTACACTCTGAGCGTCAATTATGCAAAAGCTGGTTTTTTCTTTCCAAACATTGTTTTGTCGGACCACACTAACTATTTTTTTAACATGCACTCCAAAATACTTTTTTTATTTCCTTTTACTTTTTTACTCCATTTTTGAAATAATCATAACAATTGCGCCGTTTTGGGAAACTCTTTTGGTAGCATCCTCCACTGATAAACACTTTTTAGGGCATACAACACTCCGCAAAATACATCATACAAATCAAGTTTTTTTGGTTTTGTTTTTTCCACAAGACTCCAGATCTGGTGAAATAATCTCAAACTTCTCTCGACTTATGTCACTTGGGTATACACTCCTCATATATCCTAATTTATACACTCTATTTCTTACTTTATGCCTTTCTTGAGATTATGAACAGGTTCTTAGAAAGCTAGCGTTCTACTAGTTATGTTCTTTATCTTGCTTTACAACAATGCATCTTTTCATTCCAGCCAAGTCGTATACGTATTCCTGAAAAGCCAGTCCATATAAGGGTATTATTTTGTCAATATTGCTTTGATCTTCGCCTATTTCCAATATCGCAAACCCATCTTTTTTAAGGCACTTTTTCAATATTGGAAAAATACTCAGGTAGCAGCTCAATCCATCGATACCGCCATCAAGAGCAATTCTTGGCTCTTTTTGCACTTCAGCTTGCAGATCTTTTAACTTACTTCTTTTAATATATGGAGGATTGCTTATTATGAGATCAAATAAATCTCTGCATTCTGTCCACGAATTTGGAAATATTTTAGCTCTGTTGAGAAGATTATGTTTCTTTGTGTTCTGGCAGGTAATTTTGTATGCTTCCAGGCTTTTTTCAAAACCAACTCCAATAGCATATTCATACTCACTAAGTACGGAGATCAACAAACAGCCTGTGCCTGTGCCAAAATCTGCAATTTTTATTTTTTGCTTCTTATTTTGGTAATATTTTAACACTGTTGAAATTACTGTCTCACTATCTGGTCTTGGATCTAGAACATGTTGGTTAACTATAAAATTTTTACTCCAGAATTCACGATTACCTATTATTTGCGATATTGGATATCTTTCTGCTCTTTTTTTTGTTAATTTCCAGAATAGAAGTTCTTTGTTTCTTGGTACCTGATTGATGTGATTCATGATTGTGAATGATCTTTCTACTCCAAGTACGTACTGCATGATGATTTCACAATCCAAATGTGGTGATTCAATTCTATGTGATGATAGTAGCTTTGACCCTTCTTTAATTAAAGTGCTGATTGTTTTCATTATTCTAAAAACGTGTTCCTTGTATGCAAGAACAGCAAAATTGAGTATAGAATTCTGAACCTAGGGTAGCTGCATTAAATCTAAGTGTCAAGAGTAGGATTATAAAAATCATCCGGCTTTACTGGTAATTCGGTTAGTTCGGTTGGTATTTTTGCATTAATGTTAGAAGCTCTTGGCTCTATTATAAGCATTATTTTCTGCATATTCTTTGATGGAGAGTAGACCAGCGGAACTTCCCCACCAGTCTCTCGCAGAACTGTACGGAAACCTCTCGGTTTATACAGCTCCCATTATTTAGCCCTTTGATCCTAACCCAAGTGTCCAATGATAGAAAATATTTGGAGACCTCTTTCTCACTTTTCCTAGAAATTGCTTTGCTAGTCTTCCATGATCTCGAAGTTTCTTATATTTGGTTCTGACCCATCTTATGAGGTATCTCTCTATATTTCTGAGAGATGTATACATCTCCGTTTGGTAAAACCTGCCATAATACTGACACCAGCCTCTGACTATTGGATTTACTTCCTTTGATATTTCCTCCAACTTCTTTCCTGTAAATCTATGTATTTTCCATGACCTTATGGTTTGAGTGATCTTTTTCTTGGCCTTATTGCTAATTGCAGGTAGAAATCCAACAAAATATTCTCCTATTTTGCTCTTTGCTCCTCTAGCTCTAAAGGTATAGCCCAAGAAATCAAAGTTTTGTGTAGGAAACTCATCTCTCCTATTACCATCCTTACAGTACACTATCTGTGTCTTTTCGGGATGTAACCTCAATTTACACTTAGCCAATCTTTCTTCGATCATTACTTTCATAAATTCTGCCTGTCTCTTAGTTCTGCAGTGCACTATCGCATCATCCACATACCTCTCAAATGGTACTGTCGGGTAGTTCTTTTTCATCCATATATCAAACACATGATGCATGAATATATTAGAGATGATTGGGCTAACTGAACCTCCTTGCGGAACTCCCTTATTCCTCACTTCCCTAGTGCCATCTGCTTGTTGAATAGGGGCTTTCATCCACCTCTCAACATACAGTATGACCCATTTGCAGTTTGTATATTTCTTGATAGCTTGCAAAACTAATTCGTGATCCAGATTGTCGAAAAATCCAGATATATCAAGATCTATCGTCCAATCGTACCTCCAGCATCTCTTGCGTGCTGTATTTACCGCATCCAGTGCAGATTTATTCGGTCTATAACCATATGAATCCTCGTGGAATTTTGGCTCTACTAGCGGCTCAAGATACATAGAAGCTGCCGTTTGCCCTATCCTGTCGAATACTGAAGGAACACCTAAAATTCTTTGTCCTTCTCCCGTATCCTTCGGTATTGCTACAGCTTTTACTGGCTCTGGAAAATAACTTCCGGATGACATCCGATTCCATAGTTTGTATAGATTATCTTTTAGATTTTCCTCAAACTTTGTTATCGAAACCTCATCTACACCTGCAGCACCTTTATTTTTCGATACTTGTTTATAAGCTCTCCAAATAAGTTGTTTCGGTATATCAAAAGACTTTGTTTTATTCATTAATTCCTCCCATTACGGTTGACAAAATAATTAAAACTAAATAACTCAGCTCCTTCGCTCCATTTCCATTACAGAAACTTCTTCACTACTATGAGCTAATCCGCCCCTGTTTTTCGCATCGGTACTCTCATCCTCAGAGATCGGCTCTTTGGACTTCTTCCTTATCATCGAAACGACAGGTTCCCGCAGTTCCACACAATAGCCTAAAATAGGTTCACGCCACCTCTATGCCGGACGCCACCTATCCAGTAAACAAGTTCCTGATAGGTTTATCCCAAGAGATTCAGGAGCCCATGGTTTTGACGTCGTCTTTGGAATTTCGACACTTCATCAGTGGTTCATTTTCATTCGCCTCTCTATTTTACACATGATGCATAATTGCACCTTTTCCATAACGCTCACTACCATAGCTCTTTACCACAGCAGCTTATGGCTGTTTGAAGCCTGCTCTTGCAAAACGACTCCGAGGGACCCTCCCTCATCTATTGCATAGCTTCAACACTTCCCGTGTCTCTACAGCGCACTGTCATCTCAGTATATTACTTGTTCCATATCTATATTAATTCGACCACAGCAAGTGATAATTTCTTAATATTAAAACCAATATGCGCTTTAGCATATAATTATCAGTAGCTTTCAAAGCAATTAGGCTGAGATTATTAGAGTAGTAATGTTTATTTTTATATTGACTATTGAGGTTTATTATTTTATAATTAAGACTTAGTTATTTTCAGAGTTTTAAATTTACAGTATATGCCTACGATAAATCAATTAATATGTAAAGGTAGATCAGGGTTAGCTCGCAAGAAGAAGGTACCAGCTTTGGGAAAATGCAATCCTCAAAGAAGGGGTGTTTGCACTAAGGTATATACTACAACTCCTAGAAAGCCTAATTCAGCACTACGTAAGGTAGCTAGAGTAAAGATTAGTGGATACGGTGAAGTGACGGCTTATATACCTGGCGAAGGTCATAATTTACAAGAGCATTCCGTTGTTTTAATACGTGGTGGGCGAGTTAAGGATTTGCCGGGTGTACGTTATCACATAATAAGAGGTGCTCTTGATCTACGTGGTGTGCAAAATCGAAAGAAAGCTCGTTCAAAATATGGTGTAAAGAAATCTGGTTAAAATTTATGGCACGTCGTAATAAAGCAAAAAAAAGAACAAGCCCTGACTCTCGTTATGGTAGTGTCTTGCTTATGCGTTTTATTAATATAATTATGAAATGTGGTAAAAAATCTATTGCAGAAAAGATTGCTTATAGTGCTTTGTCCTTAGCTGAAAAGAAAATAGGCAAAGATGCCTTATCAATTTTTGAAACAGCAGTAGAAAATGTTACTCCTTCTATAGAAGTGCGTTCTCGACGTATTGGTGGTACAACTTATCAAGTACCTGTTGAAATTCGTCAAGATAGAGCAATTTCTTTGGCATTAAGGTGGATTGCTAGAGCAACTTCTGCTGCTCGAAAAAAGAGTGGTAGAACTACTGTTTATTGTTTGCAGTCTGAAATATTAGATGCTTATAATAAATGTGGTGGTGCATTTAAGATGTGTGAAGAAAAGTATAAAATGGCTGAAGCTAATAAGGCATTTTCTCATCTTCGTTTTTAATATTAGCTGATTGATTGTGGTATGGAAGTTTTAATATCTAGGTATAGAAATATAGGAATAATGGCTCATATAGATGCTGGCAAGACCACCACAACAGAGCGTATTTTATTTTATACTGGTAAACAAAATAGGATTGGTGAAGTGCACGATGGTGCGGCTTCTATGGATTGGATGGAGCAAGAGAAGGAGCGTGGCATTACAATTACCTCTGCTGCAACAACATGTTTTTGGAATGATCATAGGATTAATATAATAGATACTCCTGGTCATGTTGATTTCACTATTGAGGTTGAGAGATCTTTGAGGGTTTTGGATGGTGCAGTTGCTGTATTTGATGGAGTTGCTGGAGTTGAGCCTCAGTCTGAGACGGTTTGGCGTCAAGCTGATAAATATACCGTTCCTCGTATCTGCTTTGTTAATAAAATGGATAGAATAGGGGCAAATTTTTATCGATGTGTCGATATGATAAAAACGAAGCTTGGCGCATCACCTTTAGTTATTCAGTTGCCAATAGGAAGTGAGAAAGATTTTAAAGGCATAATCGATCTTATTTCTATGAAAGCTATTATATGGCAAGAAGAAACATTAGGCGCTAAATTTTCTTATGAAGATATTCCTTCTGATTTGCTTGATAAGGCTCAAGAGTATCGAAATCTTTTATTAGATGCTGCAGCTGAAATGGATGATGAGGCGATAAATATTTACTTTGAATCTAACGATCTGCCAACTGATTTATTGAAAAAGTGTGTGAGAAGAGGCACCATTAAAGGAAAATTTGTCCCTGTATTATGTGGGTCAGCTTTTAAAAACAAAGGCGTGCAATCACTTTTAGATGGTGTGGTTGATTTTTTACCCTCTCCTATTGATGTTGATGTAATTATTGGAACTGATCCTAAAGATTCAGAAAAGAAAATTGAGATCAAACCTTCAGAAAAAGAGAAATTCGTTGCTCTTGCGTTTAAAGTGATGACGGATAAATTTGTAGGTAGCTTGACGTTTATTCGTATTTATTCCGGTAAGTTAAAATCTAAATCTGCTGTGTTAAATGCTGGAAAGAATGAGACTGAAGGAATTGGTAGAATGTTACTTATGCATGCAAATAACAGAGAAGATATAAACGAAGCTAAAGTTGGTGATATAGTTGCCTTAGTTGGATTAAAGAAAACAATTACTGGTGATACTTTATGTTCATCTGATTTTCCTATACTATTAGAGCGTATGGAATTTCCTGATCCTGTTATTGAAACTGCTATAGAACCGAAAACTACCTCAGATCAGGAAAAATTAGGTGTTGCTTTGAATAGATTAGTTGCAGAAGATCCTTCTTTGAGGATGTCAGTAAATGCGGAGAGTGGGCAGACTATATTGAAAGGTATGGGTGAGCTGCATCTTGAGATTATTATTGATAGAATGAAGCGCGAGTTTAATGTTGAAGCTAACGTTGGTGCGCCCCAAGTTGCATATCGTGAAACTATCACTAAATCTGTTGAAATTGATTACACTCATAAAAAACAATCAGGTGGTGCTGGTCAGTTTGCTAAAGTTAAAATAAAATTCGAACCTCTTGAGCCTGGTTTTGGCTTTCAGTTTGAAAGTAAAATTGTAGGCGGTGCTATTCCAAAAGAGTATATACCTGGAGTGCAAAATGGCTTAGAGTTGATAAAAGAAGGTGGTATAATTTCTGGCTTTCCATTGATTGATTTTAAGGCTACTCTTCTTGATGGTGCTTTTCATGATGTTGATTCTAGTCCTTTGGCTTTTGAACTTGCTGCTAAAGGTGCTTTTAAGGAAATGGCAAATAAAGCTGGTCCAAAAATGCTAGAACCTATAATGAAAGTGGAAATCATTACTCCTGAAGAATATATGGGTGATGTTATGGGTGATATAAATAGTAGAAGAGGCAGTGTTGTTGATATGCTGGATTTAGGTAATAATAGCAAAATAATTACTGCTTCGGTTCCTCTTGCAAATATGTTTGGTTATATAAATGTTTTGCGTTCTATATCTCAGGGAAGAGCTCAGTATAGTATGCATTTTTCTTGTTATGAGCAAGTGCCACAATATGTGGTTGATGAGTTAAAGTTAAAGTATAATTAAAGGTTAGTAATTATGACAGCGATAGTAGAAGCATTTGGAAAGCCGCATGTAAACGTGGGAACGATAGGACATGTGGATCATGGGAAGACAACGTTAACAGCGGCGATAACAAAGCATTATGGTAACTTTGTAGCATATGACCAGATAGATAAAGCGCCAGAAGAAAGAAAGAGAGGGATAACAATAGCAACAGCGCATGTTGAATATCAAACAGAAAAGAGACACTATGCACACGTTGATTGCCCTGGACATGCTGATTATGTAAAGAATATGATAGTAGGTGCAGCACAGATGGATGCAGCAGTGTTGGTAGTGTCGGGGGTTGATGGGCCAATGCCACAAACGAGAGAGCATATATTGCTGGCAAAACAAGTGGGTGTTGGATATATCGTGGTATATATAAACAAAGCTGATGTTGCTGATGCTGATATGATAGATTTGGTGGAAATGGAAGTGAGAGAATTGCTAAGTAAGTATGGATTTCCAGGTGATGAAGTGCCTGTGATAGTCGGATCTGCGTTAAAAGCATTGGAGGATGATGGTAGTGAGTATGGAAAGAAATCAATAGATAAATTGATGGAGAAGTTAGATGAGTATGTGGCAGTACCTCCAAGGCCTATAGATTTGCCGTTTTTATTGCCAATAGAAGATGTATTTTCAATATCGGGCCGAGGGACGGTAGTAACAGGAAGAATAGAGAAGGGGGAGATAAAGACAGGGGATGAGATAGAGATAATAGGTTTGAAAGCGACGCAAAAGACGATATGTACTGGTGTTGAGATGTTTAAGAAGTTGCTAGATAAGGGAAGTGCAGGACTCAATGTAGGAATACTACTAAGAGGAACAAAGAGAGAAGAGGTGGAGAGAGGGCAAGTATTGGCAAGGCCAGGGACAATAACTCCGCATAAGAAATTTAATGCGGAGGTGTATATATTGAAGAAAGAAGAAGGAGGAAGGCATACACCATTTTTTGGAAATTATCAGCCACAGTTTTATTTAAGGACAACGGATGTAACTGGGAGCATAAAATTGCTAGATGGAAAGGAGATGGTAATGCCAGGGGATAATGTAAGTATAGAAGTGGAATTGCAAGTACCAATAGCGATGGATAAAGGATTGCGTTTTGCGATAAGAGAAGGTGGTAGAACTGTTGGTTCTGGTGTTGTTTCGGAAATTTTAGAGTAAATTTGAATTATAGGAGTGTAGCTCAATTGGTAGAGCGCTGGTCTCCAAAACCAGAGGTTGTAGGTTCAATTCCTATCGCTCCTGCATTAATGTTATGGTAGAAATGTTAAAAAACCTGTATGTTTTTTTTTGCGATATAAAGCAAGAAATAAGGAGAATTGCTTGGATAAAGAAACAGCAGGTATTGTCATCTTTGTTTACTGTAATAATTGTTATATTATGCTTTTCGATTTTCTTTTGCTTCGTAGATTTTATGTCTCTTTACGTAATTAAGACTTTATTTGGAATTATTTATGGAATATAAGTATAAATGGTATATCATTAAAGTCGATTACGGGTATGAGAAGGATATATGCGAGTTGGCAACCAATACTGTTTACTTTAAGGAGGTGTTTGTTCCTTATCAGACAGTATGTGATGTAAAATCTGATATAAAAGAGTTATGTGAAGTATATATATGTATGCATCTGTGTGATGAAAGCAAAAATATTTTGAATCAAATGACTGGGTTTTGTGGTGATGAGTCTGGTCATTTTGAGATGATTTCAGATGATGAGGTAATTTTAAAACGTAAGGAATTTAATAGATATAAGTGGTACATTTTAAGAGTTGCCTCTAATTATGAAGAGAAAGTGCGCCAATATATATTAGAAAATTCTATGAGATTGAATATTAATAATTATTTTAATAGGGTTTTTATTCCTTGTGAAGAATTAAGTGAGATGGATTTAAAATCTAAAAAAAATGCTAAACGAAGGAAGTCCTTTCCTGGTTATGTCTTTTTATACATGAATTTATGCGATGAGGTATTAAATTTTATTAATAATATACCAAAATCTCTTAAGGTTTATGGATTTTTGAAAAATGGTAATGTTCCAAAGGTGATTGAGGATAATGAGATTCGCTCAATGTGTAGTGCGCTTTACAATGCTCAAGAAACGAAAAAGTTGAGTTATGGTTATGAGAAAGGTGAAAAAGTAAAAATTAATGATGGTCTTTTTCAAAATTTTACTGGTAAGGTAGATATGGTAAATGACGAGAAAAAAATTATTAATATTGAAGTATCAATCTTAGGTAAGCCAACAATAATAGAGCTTGATTTGGCTCAAGTAGAGAAAATAGAGGATTAATTATGAGTAATATAGTTGCTAAGATTAACTTACTTATGGAAGCTGGGAAAGCAGTTCCAGGACCGAAAATTGCTTCAGTACTTGGCCCGCGTGGTATACCTGTTCCTAAATTTTGTGAAGCTTTTAATAAAGCCACTAGCGCTGCTAACGCTAGTTATAAAGTAGGTGATTTAGTAACAGTAAGAATTTCCATAAAGGATGATCGTTCTCATGATTTTACTGTCAGCGGTCCGCCTGTGGCTTATTTGCTTAAGCAGGAAGCTAAATTAAGTAAAGGTTCTGGTAATTCTGGTAAAGAATTAGTGGCTAAATTATCTATGTCTGCTATCATTAAAGTGGCAAAGTGTAAGATGGTTGATATGAAAGTGGATAATGAAGATTCAGCAGTGAAGATGGTTATAGGCACTGCAAAATCTATGGGTATAGAAGTTGTGGAAGGTTAGGTAAATGAGTACATATAATGATAATTCTAAGCAGTGTTTGGAGAAGATTGTTGAGTCTGCTTCAGCAAAATTTAATGAATCAGTTGATATCGCAGTCAATTTAGGTGTAGATTCACGTAAATCTGAAGAGCAGGTGCGTGGTACAGTAGTTTTGCCTAAAGGTATCGGGAAGAATATTAAAGTAGCTATTTTTGCTCAAGATAAACATTTATTAGAAGCTGAAAAAGCTGGTGCTGATATTACAGGAGGAGAAGATTTAGTTGAAGAGATAAAAAAAGGTAGAAAGTTGAATGTTGATTGGTGCATCACTACTCCTGATTTCATGGCAAAAATCACTCCTATTGCAAAAGTATTGGGTGCTAAAGGGCTGATGCCTAACCCTAAATTTGGTACTGTGACTTCTAACATTGCGGAAGCTACTAAAACCATTAAGTCTGGTCAAATAAAATTCAGGACGGATAAAAATGGGGTTATTCATGGCAAATTAGGAAGTATTAAATTTGATATTGATGATTTGCTGGAAAATTTAAAAGCCTTTCTTAAAGTAATTAGAGACAATAAACCTGCTTCTGTGAAAGGAGTTTACTTTAAAAGCGTTTTTTTAAATTCAACTATGGGTAAAGCTCATAAAATAAACAAAGTAGAAGATATAATTTAAGGGAGCAAAGTTGTGAAGCGTAAAGATAAGGATGAATTTATACAAAACATAATGAATGTGTTTGTAAATAATGATTTCTTAATATTGGTAAATTTCAAGTCTATGAATGTTAGCAATTCATTAATTCTTAGGAATAGTCTAAAATCTGTAATGGGTGGGATGTTAGTAGTTAAAAATACTCTAGCTTGCTTGGCTTTGGAAAGGACTGGTAAATTTTCTTATTTATCAGATAAATTTTCTGGTTCTGTTGCTATTATATACTCTAGCGCTATAGTAGAAGCTGCAAAGTTAATAGTTGATTTTATTAATGCTAACAAAGAAAAAATGTCTGTGATTTGTGCGGCTCATATAAATGAATTGTTAACAGTGGAAGATGTTAACAAATTGGCTAAGCTTCCCTCTTTGGATGAATTGCGTGTTAAAATTATGCGTTTAATATCTTATGATATTCCTGCTAGGTTAGCATTGTCTATTAATTCATCTTCTATGAGGCTTATGAGAGTTTTGGATTACTGTAGTTCTAAAAAATAAATTTGTTGTTAAATAAGGTGGTAAGTATGAATAATGTAACAAGTGATTTGGTTGATAAAATATTATCTTTAAATCTATTAGAGGCTTCTGAACTTGTAAAGGTTCTAGAAGAAAAAATAGGGTTGCCTAGTGGTTCTTTTCTTGGTGGAGCTGTTGGTGCTGGGTTGCCTATTAGTGATAATGCTACTGCTCCTGTTGCTCAAGAAAAAGCTGAATATAAAGTTGTAATCAAAGAGATTGATGCAAGCAAAAAAATAGGAGTGATTAAAGCTATTAGAGAAGTTAATTCTACATTGAATTTAAAAGAAGCGAAAGAATTAGTTGAATCTTTACCCAAAGATTTGACTGCTAATGTTTCTAAAGACGAAGCAGAAAAAATAAAGCAAAAACTTATTGAAGCAGGAGCAACTAAAGTTGAGCTTGAATAAAATGTTAGTATATTAATTTTATGTTGATATAGCTCTTTTAATTAGTGAAGGTATTTTAATGGTTGATTCTTCTTATATGTGTGCTTCTAGTGCTTTTGTTCCTAGAGTTTCTTATTCCAGGTCGATTGATTTAAAAGATTCTTTGTTGGATTTGGTTAAAGTCCAAAAGGGGTCATATAATTCCTTTACTCCTAATAATGAGAGTAATGAAAGACTTGAAGCTATCTTTCATACAATTTTTCCAATATCTGATCCTTTGCATAGGGCTACTATCGAATTTTTGAATTGTAGGGTAGATGATCTTAAGTATAGTGAATCTGAATGTATAAAACGTGGTATAACTTTTTCTGCTCAGGTTATTGCTTCTATACGTCTTGTTATTATGCAGGATGGTGTTTCTCTTGAAAAATATCAAGAGATTAAAGAATATGATGATCATTCTAAGCTTGCAACTGTTATAAAATCTGCTGAAGAGCAGGAGGTTCGCTTTTGTGAACTGCCTATGATGACTGATAAAGGTACTTTCATCATCAATGGCGTAGAGAAAGTTATCGTTTCACAAATGCATAGATCTCCTGGAGTGTTTTTTGATAGTGATAAGGGAAAAACTTACAATTCTGGCAAATTGATCTATTCTGCTAGAGTTATTCCTTATAGAGGTTCTTGGCTTGATATTGAGTTTGATGTTAAAGATCATTTGTATTTTCGTATTGATAGAAAGAGAAAGTTGCCAATATCAGTTTTATTAAAGGCTTTAGGCTTATCAAATAATGACATACTTAATAAATTTTATGAAAAAATAGAGTATATAAAACATAAAAGTGGCTGGAAAGTACCTTTTTTCCCTGATAAATTCAAGGGAGTGAGGCTTCCTTTTGATTTAAAGAATGTTGAAGGTAATGTGTTACTTAAAGCTAATGTTCGTATTACTTCAAAATTAGCTAAAAATCTATATGATAACGGGTTGAAAGAGTATCTAATTCCTTATGATTCTATATGTGGTTTATTTCTTGCAGAAGATTTAATAGATAGTGCTAGTTCTACAAAAATCTTATCTGCTGGTGAATCTATAAAATTAGAGGATATAAAAAAGCTTGAATTATTATCTATAGATAAAATATCAGTGTTGAACATAGATAATGTTTCTGTTGGACCTTACATATTAAACACACTTTTCTTAGATGAAAACATGTCTTATGAGAACGCTCTATATGAAATATATAAGGTTTTGCGTCCAGGTGAAGTTCCTGTTTTAAAGATAGTAGAGGAGTTTTTTCGTAATCTTTTCTTCAGTCCGGAATATTATGATTTGTCTAACATTGGTAGATTGAAACTTAACTCTTGCCTTGGGTTAAATTATGAGGAAAATTTAACTACTTTAACACATGAAGACATTATTGAAATTATAAGAAAAATAGTATTGTTACGTGATGGTCAAGGATCTGTAGATGATATTGATCATTTAGCAAATAGAAGAGTCCGTTCAGTTGGAGAGTTTATAGAAAATCAATTTAGAACTGGATTATTAAAATTGGGACGGGCAGTAGTTGATTCTATGTCTACTTCTAGTTTAGATAAAGTCTCTCCATCTGATTTTATAAATCCAAAAGTGTTAACCAATGTCTTAAGAGATTTTTTCAACTCTTCCCAATTATCTCAATTTATGGATCAGACTAATCCATTATCTGAAATAACACATAAAAGAAGGTTGTCAGCGTTAGGTCCTGGTGGTTTAACAAGAGAGAGGGCGGGATTTGAAGTGCGTGATGTTCATCCAACTCATTACGGAAGAATTTGCCCTATTGAAACTCCTGAGGGGCAGAATATAGGCTTAATTAACAGCTTAGCTATATACGCTCGTATTAATAAATATGGGTTCATTGAAAGTCCTTATAGGAAAGTAGTTAATAAGGTTGTTACTGATCAAATTGAGTATCTGTCTGCTATAGATGAAGGTTTATATTATATAGCCGATACCAGCGCAAAGCTTGATGAGAACAACTGCTTTGTTGATGATATGTTATACTGTAGGTATGCTGGTACCTTTGTAATGGTAAATAGTAATCAAGTAAGTTACATTGATTTATCTCCTAAGCAGGTAATATCGGTTGCTGCTTCTTTAATTCCATTTTTAGAAAATGATGATGCTAATAGAGCATTAATGGGTTCAAATATGCAGCGTCAAGCTGTACCTTTATTGAAGCCTACTGCTCCTTTGGTTGCTACTGGCATGGAGTCTTTCGTAGCTTCTGGCTCTGGTGCTGTAGTTTTAGCAAAACGTGGTGGCATAGTTGACAGCTCAGATAGTAACTCTATAGTTATACGTGCTTTTGACAAAGGAGGAATTAACTACTTGGATGTAGATATTTATCATCTAAGAAAATTTCAGCGTTCTAACCATAATACTTGTATTAACCAGAAACCACTGGTGCATGTAGGTGATTGTGTTAAGGAAGGTGATGTGATAGCTGATGGTCCTGCTATTAATAACGGTGAATTGGCACTTGGCCAAAACTTGCTAGTCGCTTTTATGTCTTGGCAAGGTTATAATTTTGAAGACTCAATCATTATTTCTAGTGAAGTTGTTAAAAAAGATCTATTTACTTCTATTCATATAGAAGAATTTGAATGTGTTGTACATGACACTCCTTTAGGGTCGGAAAAAATAACTCGTGCCATACCCGGTGTTAATGAAGAAAATCTTTATCACTTGGATGATAGTGGTATAGTAAAGGTTGGTACAAGAGTTGGTCCAGGTTATATTTTGGTGGGGAAAGTTACACCTAAGCATTCTCTTTCATTGCCTCCTGAGACAAAATTGTTAATGACAATTTTTGGTGAAAAGTCATTCGATTGTGTGGATTCCTCTTTATATACATCTCCAGATATTGAAGGGATAGTGATTGATGTGCAGGTCTTTACACGCAGAGGGGAAGAAGAAAACGAAAGGGCGTTTCTTATTAAGCAAAAAGAGGCAAACGACTTTGAGAAAGAACGAGACCATATAATCAATGTTATTAATCAATATTTCTATGATGAATTAAGAAAAATTCTTATTAATTCTGGCTCTCAAGATCGAGAAAGTATTAATTTTATTGAACGTGAGAGATGGTGGGATATAGGATTGAAAAACCAATCTATTTCTAAGCAAGTTGAGAGCTTAAAAAAAGATTTTGATGAAAAAGTATCACATGCAATAACAAACTTTAAGCGAAAAGTAGAAAAATTGCATGAAGGTTATGATCTGCCTCAAGGTGTGTCGATGTCAGTAAAAGTTTTTATTGCTGTAAAACATAGTTTGCAGCCAGGGGATAAAATGGCTGGTAGACATGGAAATAAAGGTGTGATTTCTCGAGTTGTTCCAGTAGAAGATATGCCTTATTTAGAAGATGGTACTCCTGTTGATATTATTCTTAACCCTCTTGGCGTTCCTTCGCGAATGAATGTAGGTCAAATATTGGAAACGCATGTAGGTTGGGCTTGTAAAAAATTAGGAGAAAAAGTAGGCAATATTCTTGATGAGATCAATAAAATCAAACGTGCTTTTTGTGAGGCAATTAGATCTCTCAGTGATGATGATTTTGAAAAATTTGCAGCATTATATCTTGATAATAAAAAATTTGAGGATATTAATGATGATGAAATAATGGCTTCTATTTTAGATACGCCTAATAAGGATGAATTAAATAATGAATTGACTACATTAGTAGAGAATTATTTCAACTCTTGTAAAGATGCACACAGTAGTTTACGTCACTTCCTGATTGAGGTTTATAGTTGTGGCAGTAATTTATCTATTTGTAATAACATTCGCGATATTAATGATAATCACCTCATTGAATTTGCGTATAAGTTGCGTGATGGCATTCCTGTTACTGCACCTGTATTTGAAGGTCCAAAAGATGAACAAATAGTAAAGCTATTTGAACTTGCTGGATTGGATAACTCTGGGCAAGTTGTATTATATGATGGTTGTTCGGGTGAGAAGTTTGATCGCAAAGTTACAGTTGGTTACATGTACATGCTTAAGTTGCATCACTTAGTAGATGGTAAAATTCATGCGCGTTCAGTAGGACCTTATAGTTTGGTTACTCAACAACCTCTTGGAGGAAAGTCTCATTTTGGTGGTCAGCGTTTTGGTGAAATGGAATGTTGGGCATTGCAAGCCTACGGTGCTGCTTACACTTTGCAGGAAATGTTAACTGTGAAGTCTGATGACATTAATGGCAGGGTTAAGATTTATGAATCGGTAATAAAAGGTGACAGTAACTTTGAATGTGGAATTCCTGAATCCTTTAATGTCATGATAAAAGAGTTGCGTTCCTTGTGTTTTAATGTGGATTTGAAGCAAAATGACATAGTAATTGAAGATATATCTCACACTAATATCGCACAATCTTTTAATGAGGTTAGCATTTCCATTGCTAGCCCTGAAAGTATTAAACGTATGTCTTATGGAGAGATAACAGATGTTTCAACTGCAAACTACCGTACATTCAAAGTTGAGAAAGGTGGATTATTTTGTCCTAAAATTTTTGGTCCTGTCAATGATGATGAATGTTTATGTGGAAAGTACAAAAAAAGAAGACATAGGGGCCGTATATGCGAAAAATGTGGAGTAGAAGTTACATCTTCTAAAGTAAGAAGAGAAAGAATGGGTCATATAGAGCTTGCATCTCCTGTTGCTCATATATGGTTTTTGAAGTCACTTCCTTCAAGAATTGGAGCATTATTAGATATGTCTCTTAGAGATATCGAAAGTATTCTATATAGTGATAATTATGTTGTAATAGATCCTCTTGTTTCCTCTTTTGAAAAAGGTGAAATTATTAGTGAGAAAGCTTATAATGAAGCTAAAGATAGCTATGGGGTCGATAGCTTTATAGCTATGCAAGGTGTTGAAGCTATAAGAGAATTGCTAACACGCCTTGATTTACATGAAATTAGGAAGAATTTAAGACAGGAGTTAGAATCTGTTGCTTCTGAAATAAGAAGAAAGAAAATTATAAAGAGATTACGTATTGTTGAAAATTTTATCAAGTCTGGAAACAGACCTGAGTGGATGATACTTACAGCTATACCTATTTTACCACCTGATTTGCGTCCCTTGGTATCGCTTGAAAGTGGTCGACCTGCAGTTTCTGATTTAAATCATCATTATAGAACTATTATTAATAGGAATAATAGATTGAGAAAATTATTAAGTTTAAATCCTCCTGAGATTATGATTCGTAATGAGAAAAGAATGTTACAAGAGGCAGTTGATTCTCTTTTTGATAATAGTCGTCGTAATGCTCTGGTAAATAAAGCTGGCGCTACTGGATATAAAAAATCTATTAGCGATATGCTGAAAGGAAAGCAAGGTCGTTTCCGTCAGAATCTTTTAGGAAAAAGGGTAGACTACTCTGGACGTTCTGTAATAGTTGTTGGTCCAACTTTGAAACTAAATCAGTGTGGATTACCGAAAAGAATGGCTCTTGAGTTATTCAAACCTTTTGTTTACTCAAGACTTAAAATATATGGAATGGCTCCAACTATAAAATATGCTAGCAAGTTAATAAGAGCAGAAAAGCCAGAAGTCTGGGATATGCTTGAAGCAGTAATAAAAGAGCATCCTGTTTTGCTAAATAGAGCGCCTACGCTACACAGGCTTGGTATTCAGGCTTTTGAGCCAGTCCTTATTGAAGGTAAAGCAATACAGCTTCATCCACTTGTTTGTACAGCATTTAACGCTGACTTTGATGGTGATCAAATGGCAGTACATGTGCCAATTTCATTGGAAGCTCAACTTGAAGCTAGAGTGTTGATGATGTCAATTAATAACGTTTTAAGTCCTTCTAATGGAAGACCGATTATAGTTCCTAGTAAAGATATAGTGCTTGGTATATACTACCTAACTTTACAGCAACTGAAGGAGGATGATTTACTACTTTTTTGTGCTTTTTGTGAAGTTGAGCATTCCTTAAACAACGGCACTCTACATATTCATTCTCATATAAAGTACAAAATGGAATACATCAATAGCGATGGAAACATTCAGTATAAAACTATTTGTACAACTCCTGGACGTTTAATATTATGGCAGATTTTTCCTAAACATGAGAATCTAAGCTTCGATTTAATAAATCAGGTATTAACAGTTAAGGAAATAACTAGCATAGTTGATTTAGTATATCGTAGCTGCGGTCAAAGTGCTACAGTGATATTTTCTGATAAATTGATGACACTTGGCTTTGAGTATGCTACATTTTCTGGTACTTCTTTTAGTCGTTGCGATATGGTCATACCTGAAACTAAAGCTACACACGTTAACTATACAAGGGGTGAAATTAAGAAATTCTCTGCACAGTATCAAGACGGGCTAATCACTAAAAGTGAAAGGTATAATAAAGTTATAGATGAGTGGTCTAAGTGCACAGATATAATAGCGAATGATATGTTAAAAGCGATATCTGTGTATGATGAAAATAGTAAGTACAATTCAATATATATGATGGTTAGCTCCGGTGCAAGAGGTTCTACTTCCCAGATGAAGCAGTTAGCAGGAATGCGAGGGTTAATGACCAAACCTTCTGGTGAAATTATAGAAACACCTATAATTTCTAATTTTCGCGAGGGATTGAATGTATTTGAATACTTTAATTCTACTCACGGAGCGCGTAAAGGTTTAGCTGATACTGCACTTAAAACTGCAAACTCTGGATACTTAACTCGTCGCTTGGTTGATGTATCTCAAAATTGCATAGTTATAAAACATGACTGTAAAACGAAAAATGGCCTTATTGTAAGAGCTATAGTTGAAGGGAGTACTATAGTTGCATCTCTAGAGAGTGTTGTACTGGGTAGAACATCTGCAAATGATATATATAACCCAGTAACCAAAGAGTTATTATTAAAAGCAGGGGAATTAATTGATGAAGATAAAGTAAAGCAAATCAACATTGCAGGTCTTGATGCTATAAAAATTAGATCGCCTTTAACTTGTGAAATAAGTCATGGTGTGTGTTCTTTGTGTTATGGAAGAGACCTTGCAACTGGTAAAATTGTTTCAATAGGTGAAGCAGTTGGTGTTATCGCTGCTCAATCTGTTGGAGAGCCAGGTACTCAGTTAACGATGCGTACTTTCCATATAGGTGGAGTAATGACTAGAGGTATTGAATCCTCAAATATTATAGCTTCTATTAACGCTAGAATAAAATTAAACAACAGTAATATAATTATAGATAAAAACGGAAATAAAGTTGTTATAAGCCGTTCCTGTGAAGTCATCTTAATTGATAGCCTTGGTAGTGAAAAATTGAAGCACAGTGTGCCTTATGGTGCTAAACTTTATGTAAATGAAGGTGAGTTAGTAAAAATTGGTGATAAAGTTGCAGAATGGGATCCGTATACACTACCTATTATTACGGAAAAGAGTGGTACAATATCTTACCAGGATTTAAAAGATGGAATTTCGATCACTGAAGTGATGGATGAATCTACAGGAATATCAAATAGAGTAGTAAAAGATTGGAAATTGCACTCTGGTGTAGCTAATTTACGTCCTCGTATTGCACTGCTTGATGATAATGAAAAAGTAATAACGCTTGCAAGTGGTGTGGAAGCATGTTACTTTATACCAGTTGGTGCAGTGCTTAATGTACAGGATGGCCAAAAAGTTCATGCAGGTGATGTTATCACAAGAACGCCAAGAGAGTCAGTTAAAACTCGTGATATTACTGGTGGTTTACCAAGGGTGATAGAGTTATTTGAAGCACGTCGTCCTAAAGAGCATGCTATCGTTAGCGAAATAGACGGTTATGTAACGTTCTCTGAAAAAGATCGTAGAGGAAAACGTAGTATAGTAATTAAACCTGTAGATGAGCAAGCTTCTCCAGTTGAGTATTTAGTATCAAGAAGTAAGCATGTAATAGTCAATGAAGGTGATTTTGTGCGTAAAGGTGGTTTATTGATGGATGGCGATCCTGATCTTCATGATATTTTACGTGTGCTTGGGTTAGAAGCGTTAGCACACTATGTGATTTCTGAAATACAGCAAGTTTATAGATTGCAAGGTGTGCGCATAGATAACAAGCATTTAGAAGTGATCTTAAAGCAAATGCTACAAAAAGTAGAAATTACCGATCCTGGTGATACTATGTACTTAATTGGAGAAAATATCGACAGGCTGGAAATTGATAGAGAAAATGATGCTATGAATAACTCTGGAAAACGACCTGCTCATTATCTTCCTATTCTGCAGGGAATTACTAGAGCAAGCCTTGAAACTAATTCCTTTATTTCTGCTGCCTCTTTCCAAGAAACAACAAAAGTACTTACGGAAGCAGCATTTTGTGGAAAGAGTGATCCTTTGAATGGGTTAAAAGAAAATGTTATAGTAGGAAGATTAATTCCTGCTGGTACGGGTTTAGTTATGAATAAGGTGAAAGCACTTTCGCTTTGTGAAAATATAGATAAATATGAAAAATATTTTGATATTGAGACTTATGACGAAAAATTGCTGAGTGATAATAGTTATCAATTACATTCTGATGAAGAAGAGAGTGTGGTGGCATCGCACTATGATCAGTCAAGTTGAATATAGCTAATGAGGTAGTATGTTTAATCTGTTTTTAACTAAAAAAATCAATTATATTTTCTTTCACCTCTGTGCTGTCTATTATATTATTTACTCTTACACGAAATTCAGATGAGTTTTGAAGCCCGCTACTGTACCATCCTATATGTTTGCGGGCCATCTTTATTCCTATGTCGCTTCCATAGTACTCAAGAATACTGTCATAATGATTGAGTATTATGCTTAATCTCTCTGAAGCTGTTGGCTCAGAAACTTTATTTCCACTCAAAAAGTTTATTGCTTGATTAATCAGCCAAGGTTTGCCGTAAGCACCGCGACCTATCATTACTCCATCTGCCCCAGATTCTTTAAGTGCACTTTGAACATCATCCAAGCTCTTAATATCCCCATTTACTATAACTGGAATTTTTACCTGCTCTTTAACATTTCTAACGAATTTCCAATCTGCTTGACCATTATAAAGCTGTGCCCTTGTCCTTCCATGTACAGTAATCATCTTTGCTCCCAAATCTTCTGCAATTTTTGCCAAGCGCGGAGCATTGCGATTTTCGTCATTCCATCCAGTACGCATTTTTACTGTAACTGGCACACTCACTGCCTTGACTACAGCTTCTATTATCTCAGCAGCCTTTTTTTCATCACGCATAAGTGCTGACCCTGCGTAACCGTTTACAACTTTTTTAACTGGACAACCAAAATTTATATCTATGATTTTTGCACCCATGCCCTCATTTAACTTTGCAGCTTCCGCCATAACATCAGGCTCACAACCAGCAAGTTGTACAGCGGTTAGTTCATCGACTTTTGCTTTTTGCATGCTCTGGCGAGTTTGCATGATCATAGCTCTGCTTGCAATCATTTCTGAGACTAGCAAACTTGCACCAAGTTTCTTTACAATACTCCTAAATGGATAGTCAGTCACTCCAGACATTGGCGCTAAAATAACTGGATAATCAATAGTTAGATTTCCTACTTGGAGAGACATATATTCTATGTGTTCAAACCTAGCGCATTTACGCATACTGTTACGGCACCTTGTATAGCCGAACTTACTTTTTCCATAAGAGAAGGCTCTACTTCTACTACCTCAGCTCTCTCGTAATGACCAGGTATTAAGTGTATAGTTTCTTGTTTTTTATTTCTCCATAGTTCGTTGTTCCGCTGATAACCTTCATTTATCATTCCTGCATTTTGCTTAAACAATGTATTTACATCATTACCATTATTTTTATAGTAGACGTCAATTTCAATATTAGCCAGCGAAGCTAAGATAGGAATTTCTTCTATGAAAATATAGTAACTTTGACTGCTAATTGCCTCTAGATAAGATCTATAAATGGATTTGCCATTGAGAAAAGAATTTGCTGCAGTATCACTATTGTAATTTCTATCATATTTTTTCTCACTAATATTGAGGTTACTAACACTAATATTTCTTAAATCACCTATAACTTCATTTTTTTCTAATGTAGTAAGACAACATAACTTTTTTATTAATTTATTAGTCTTTTTTTCAATCTTCTCTATTCGTCTGTTTGTATGCTGAGCCAAATCTTTTATTGAATCAGACCTACCAATCAAATGATTTGGATTTTCTAAGAATGCACCAAAAACTTTCTGCATCTGTTCTTTCAATAACTCAGGCATCTTTGGATCACTCAAAGAGTTAAATTGACTTAAAAATTTGTGCCATTCAATTCTCATATCTTGTGCTCTTTCAGCTTTATATGTACCAGAGCTGTTGACACCAAACACTGCATGGAAAAAGCAATTGCCATCACCTGCAGTACTATATCGAACAATTTTTGTTTGCTTAGGTTGCTCACTTTCTATTGAGCCCACACTCACACCACTATCTATAGATGGAGAGTAAGAATTTCTACGTCTTTTATCATCTGAATCATCTGTTTTTCCTGATATGGTATCTAGTCCACTATCCAGTGATTTACTTCTTGTGAATTTTTGCTCTTTTGGACTCTTTTCTTCCTTTACAGCTACTTTTTCATTGATGTAACTCTTTGCCAAGTGAAATAAAGGCTCAACGACCATTTTGTATGTCACTGTAAGCACTATTCCCATTAAAATCCAAGCTATAGGATGAAAAATTAGCATAGCAAGTGGTAAAGTTAAGAAGGTAGATCCTATTATTAATCCCAAACAGCCAATAGTAACTGTAGCTGCCAAGTATATACCAAGCGCATAAATGGCAAATCTTCCACCAGCTTTAAGTTTGGTGAAGTGAGTACTCTCTTTAGATTTATTGTATCTTTCTATGATGGCTAACATATTATATTTTACGTTTATTAATTCTAGCAAATTATGAAGGTAAAATCAATATTAGCATTTATATGTAAAAATATTGAGCATTCAAAGCTTTTGAAGTAGAGTAATGATGTTAGTAATAGCACAACATATGCATGATATAGAACATATACGCAAAAACCCTAAAGGATTTGAAAAAGCAATAAAAAGCAGAGGGGTGAAAGAATTTACTACAGAAGAAATATTAGAGATTGACCATAAAAAAAGATCACTGACTACTAAATTGCAAGCTTTAAATAAGCGACGAAACGAGGTCACGGAAGAAATAAAGAGGCTTAAAATGAACAAAAGCCCATGTGAAGAACAAGTAAAGTTATCAAAAAGCATCACAAGTGAGATAGAGACAATCAGCCTCAAGGAGCAAACAGAAAAAAATAAGTTAGTGGATATTTTATCTAACTTACCAAATATTTCTGCACAAAATGTACCAACAGGTGAAGATGAGAGCTCCAACGTAGAAATCAGAAAATATGGAAAGAGAAGAAAATTTGATTTTACACCAAAATTTCATTATGAACTCGGAGAAAGGTTAGGCTTGATGGATTTTGAACAAGCAGCAAAAATTTCTGGATCAAGGTTTACAATACTAAAAGGACAGTTAGCTAAGCTTGGACGAGCATTAATAAATTTTATGCTGGAAACACATGTTAATGAATTTGCCTATACTGAGGTGTATCACCCAGCCCTGGTGAAAAACGAGGCGATGTATAACGTTGGTCAGCTACCAAAATTTTCTGATGACTCATATTTAACTACCGATAAATTAAGATTAATTCCCACAAGTGAAGTAGTTTTAACAAATTTAGTTGCTGACAAAATAATAGAAGAAAAAGAACTGCCTATTCGTTTTACTGCATATTCAGAATGTTTTCGTAAAGAAGCTGGCAGTGCAGGACGAGATACAAGAGGTATGATAAGGCAACACCAATTTGGTAAAGTGGAGTTGGTAAGCATCACAACTGAAGACCAGTCAAAAGACGAGCTTGAACGTATGACTAGTGTTGCCGAAGAGATATTAAAAAAACTAGAATTACCGTACAGAGTAATGCTACTTTGCAGTGGCGATATGGGTTTTGCTGCACAAAAGACTTATGACATAGAGGTATGGTTACCTGAGCAAAATAAATATAGAGAAATATCAAGCTGCTCAAATTGCGGTACGTTCCAGGCAAGAAGAATGAACACTAAATACTTCTTAGAAAATGACAGAAAAACAAAAAAATACGTTCACACTTTAAACGGCTCAGCTTTAGCCATAGGAAGAACAATTGTTGCCATAATGGAGAATTATCAAAATTCCGATGGGTCAGTTACAATACCAAACGTGTTGCAAAGATACATGAGTAATGATACTGTTATAAGCAAACAATAATTTTGACATATATAGAAAAGCGAGGAAATAAAGATGAAGGTTTTGGTTATAGGTTCTGGTGGGCGTGAGCATGCTTTACTTTGGGCTCTAAAGAAGTCTCCTATCTTGACTAAGTTATATGTTACTCCTGGTCGCCCGGCCATGGAGAATTTTGGAGTTCTTGTGAATATAAATATTCAAGATTCAGTGGATGTTACACAATTTTGCAAGAAAGAAAATATAGAGCTAGTAATTATTGGTCCAGAGCAACCAATAATTAATGGACTTGCTGATGATTTAACTGCGGAGGGGATAAACGTTTTTGCTCCAAGTCAAGCAGCTGCAAAACTTGAGGCATCAAAGTCTTTTACGAAGGAACTATGTAAACAATATGGTATACCGACCGCCAAGTATGAACGTTTTATTGATGAAAGGTTAGCGAAAAATTTTGTCCGTAGTAATAAAATAAAATTGCCGCTTGTAATTAAAGCAAATGGAATTGCAGCAGGGAAAGGTGTCATAATATGCCACACAGAAAATGAGGCTTTTTCAGCAATAGATTCAATGCTAGTGGAGAAAAATCTTGGTGAGTCAGGTGAAGAAATAATCATAGAAGAGTTTTTAATTGGAGAGGAAGTAAGTTTTTTTGCTCTTATTGATGGGTTGAAGGTAGTAACCCTTGGGTGTGCAAAAGATTACAAGAGAGTTGGTGAAAATAACGAGGGACAAAATACTGGAGGCATGGGGTCATACTCATCACCTTCGATTATAAGTAAGGAGATGGAGCAAAAAATTATCCAAAAAATAATATATCCTACAATTCAAGCACTGACTAACATGGGAACATCCTATAAAGGAGTACTCTTTGCTGGTTTAATGATTTGCAAAGATAGTCCAAAGCTTCTTGAGTATAATGTTAGGTTTGGGGATCCGGAAATACAATCTATGTTACCTAGACTTGATCCAAATTGTGATTTGCTAAAGTTGATGTTGTCAGTTGCAGAAGGCAAGTTAAATACAAAAATGGTGGAGTTTAATCACAAAACTACAGTTTGTGTAGTTGTTGCAAGTAAAGGCTATCCTGGTGATTATCAAAAAGGAGAGGTAATTAAAGGATTGGATAAAATTGAAAACATTCCTGGTGTGCTAGTTTTTCATGCTGGTACTAAGTTGGATGAAAGTGGTAATTGGATTTCCGATGGCGGAAGAGTGCTAAATATAGTAGGAGAAGGAAACACTGTGGAAGAAGCTAAAAGTAAAGTGTACTCAGCGTTAAATTCTCTAGAATGGCCAGGGGGGTTCTTCAGATATGATATTGGTAGTTAACGTTAGCTAGCAGGTAGCTAATATAGAAACGAAAAAAATCACTTTACAAGCAGTAATAAAGACAACTAAAGAAAAATATCAACTAGGTTTATAGTCTATTACTACTGTTTTTGCGATTTTATCATAGAAAGTTTGTTTGCGTCGATCAAATACTGCAAATATTAAAACAAAAATTGGTAAAATAAAAAACCAACCAGAAATATAGCAAGGTACCCATAAAAACACTTTAAAAGTACTTCTTATTACTCCTTGCATTAAAGCAACATTTTTAGGTGTATTTGCATCTTTTATATATATACCACATAACAATTTTCCTGGAGTCCAGCCAAGTTTTATTATCATTAATACTTCTAATACTATATATATTAATGCTTCTAGTACTTCATTTTGCACTGAAGGGGCTGTCTTGGTATCAGAAAAGAAATCGCTAAAAAAGTCAGCATAGTGTTTACCTGATAACATGAACAAAATGAATAAATAAAAGGCTAGAAATATTATTTGGTCAACTACATACGCTGTAACGCGTTTAGTAATTTTCGCATAATTTACTTTAATATTCGTTTCAGTATCCATAACCCCACCTACATTTTGCAATATTACCAACTAATATAAAAGTATGTTATTAAATAATCATAAATATTCTAATTCAGGCAATACTAGCTGCTTGTGCCACTCTATTATTTGAATTAACATTAAGTTATTTATAGTTAGGAAAGTTATGTCAACACCAATCACAGTTGCGTATGGTGACGGTATTGGACCAGAAATTATGGAAGCGGTGCTGTCGATATTGCGTGAAGCGAAAGCAGAGATCTCAATAGATATTATTGAAATAGGGGAGCGTGTTTATAGTAAGGAATGGTCTCATGGAATTTCTCCGAGTGGTTGGGAATCTATCGAAAGGACAAAGATATTACTCAAATCTCCAACAACAACTCCGCAAGGTAAAGGCCACAAAAGCTTGAACGTTGCACTCAGAAAAAATCTAGGGTTGTATGCAAATATCAGACCATGCATTTCATATCATCCTGTCATAGAAAATAAATTTGATAAGTTTGATATTGTAGTAATACGTGAAAATGAAGAGGACGTTTACACCGGAATAGAGCATAGGCTCACTGGTGACTCGTACCAATGCACTAAAATTATTACTAGATCTGGTTCAGAAAAAATATGCAGGTACGCTTTTGAATATGCGAAAAAACACAACAGAAAGAAAGTAACTTGCCTGACTAAAGACAACATAATGAAAATGACTGACGGCGCTTTTCATGCAGCGTTTGATCGTATTGCAAAAGAATACCAAGATATAAAGACAGAACATTATATAGTTGATATTGGAATGGCACGTGTTGCCACAGAACCCGAGAATTTTGATGTTATAGTAACCGAGAATCTATATGGCGACATATTATCAGATATAGTCGCACAAACCTCAGGTTCTATAGGGCTTGCCGGAAGTAGTAACATCGGCAACGAATATGCGATGTTCGAAGCAGTGCATGGTTCTGCTCCTGATATTGCAGGAAAAGACATAGCTAATCCTTCTGGTCTTTTAAATGCTGCAGTGCATATGTTGGTCTATATTGGTCAAGTGAGTACTGCAAAACTAATTTATGATGCGTGGCTGAAGACTTTGGAGGATGGAATACATACTGCTGATTTATATAAAGAGAAAAAAAGTAAACAGAAAGTTGGTACAAAAGAATTTGCAGAGGCTGTTATAGATAATCTAGGAAAGAAGTCTGCAATATTATCTGAGCTTACAGTCGGTAGCAGTACAAATAGCAAAAGAAGTGAAATACAAAATAGCTACGAACAGGACTACAAAGTTAGAAAGCTAGTTGGTAGCGATATAACGCTTGCCTGGAGTAAGCCGGCTGATTTTGACCAAATAGTGAAGTTGTTTGAATCAAGTAATCTGCAAATTATAGCAATATACTCAAAAGGGCTAGCGATTTCGCCAGGAAACTCAAAATTTTTAAGTGACCAAATAACCTGCAGGTTCATTGCAAATAATGAAATTACAAATAGTGATGTGAATAACTTGCTAGTCAAATTTGAGGAACATAATTTTGATGTAGTGAGAATGGACAAATTGTATTTATACGATGGGAAAGAGGGTTTTTTCTCTTAATGAGAGTTAAACATGTTTATGCTTGTGTAAAATACAAAATGTAGTATGATAATAGCATGGTATATTTATGTGAGGCACAGTAATGAATCAACATTTTAAGTTAACTAGTCAGGAGTTTTATGATAACGCTGACCTGTTTAAAGTATTAGAAATAAAAGCTGAGCAAGTTGTAGACAAGAATTATGAAGAGCTTAGCGCAATTTTGAAGAAGCAGCATAAGAAATTAATTCTTGTAAATCATCCTGACAAGGGCGGAGATAAAAATAGATTTGATCAAATTTATAAAGCTTATCAAGAACTAAAAAAATATATTGAGCCTTTGGAATCAGGAAATCCTTGTTTTAAAGTCAGTATTGATGCTGAAAGTGATGGACGTTTAACGGCAAGAGAGTTTCACTATAGGAAGAAGCTATTTAGTACACTAGGGATTGGTGAAGAAGCTATAGGTGGGGATTACGAAAAATTGAATTCTATATTGCAAAAAAAACTTTATGAGGGTTGTGCTAATGATGATACTGAGCAATTACGCTCTTATATTTCTCCTCTAGGGAACAAAAAGGATCTAGTAATGAGGATAAAAAACAATTAGCATTGAAATTTATAGGGTATAAAAATTTTCTACTGCTTGTCCCAAAAATAAGTTTTCTGCCTTTAAGTCTATTAACCACAGTTACTGTAGGTTGCTATTTTTCATGGTGGATCATAGCATTTAATATCATTTGTAATAAAGTCATTGGTTCATTAGTAAATTATTATATGGAGAAGTATAAAAACTCAGAAATTTCCACTGATGAATTCACAAGTAAAATGAGCTATATCATGCTAAGCAGTAAGCTTCTTATGCTCTATCCTTTAGCTACTTTTTCTTTTTATCTACTTACAACAAACTTCATTGCTAATGGATTAACTGTTGGTGGGGCTATACTTGGTCCACTATTGTTATTGGCAGTATTAATTGAAGCGTTAGCTTCTGTTTTCTCAAAAGGCTGTGAAATATATGCCGACAAGCACACAAAAGATTTACTAGAAGAGGATCCAAAAGATAGAGTGCAAAAGGAAACTGATCTGTTAGGACGGTATGATCCACGAAAACTGTTAATGCCAATTATCATGCCTCTTGTTAGAAAGTGTTTTGCAGAAGTGGCAAGTGAATTTGCTGAGAGGAATTTTGATGAAGTGAACACTAATGTGTCTGATGTCAACACTGAGCAGCAATTTAAACCTCAAGAAATTGGATTTACACAACAAACAGTGTAGTATAAGCTTTTAGCTCTATGCATGGATTCAAAAAAAGTAGAATTGATATTTGAAAAATTCAAGCAATCAAATCCTACGCCAAAAATAGAGCTAAATTATACCAATCATTTTACGTTATTAATTGCAGTAGTTCTGTCAGCGCGGACGACCGATATAAGTGTTAATAAAATTACAAAGGAGCTATTTAGTATCGCTGATACGCCAGAAAAGATGTTGAATCTTGGGCAAAGTGAGCTGAGAAAATGCATAAGCAGTATTGGTTTATATAATTCCAAAGCAAAAAATATAATCGGGCTCAGTAAAATATTGATTGAGCGGTACAATAGCAAAGTGCCTACTAATTTCGATGATTTGGTATCTTTACCAGGGGTTGGGAGAAAAAGCGCTAATGTGTTCTTAAATTCAGGGCTTGGTATTTCAACATTGGCAGTTGATACTCATGTTTTTAGAGTAAGCAATAGAATTGGGCTTGTGAAAGAAAAAGATGTATTTAAAACAGAGCAGTCTCTTTTGAATGTGGTTCCAAAAAAATACCTACTTTATGCTCATCATTGGCTAGTTTTACATGGTAGATATGTTTGCAAAGCACAAAAACCTTCGTGTGAAACGTGCATAATTCATGATTTATGTGAGTTTGAATGCAAGAGATATAAAGTCTAGCACACTACTCCGATATTCCTTACTTTTATCATCCAAGTTGGTTCCTTTATGATGACAGTTCCCAGATATTGGTTCTTTTTTTTCTAGATTCCAGTGTCAGCTACTTGAGTGACATGGTGGAATATCATCAGGGTACTCTCCTTCTTGTCATCCCAGTGCTTGACACTGGGATCCAGCCTTTCTTACCAACAAAAACTTACCATAAGATGGCCTCTTTTGTGCTCAAAAATTTCTGAATTCCAGTGTCACGCATTGGGATGACGCCTAAGGGGCTACTCGCATGACACCCTCTTTTTAGCCCAAATCACAATGTTCGTACAGCTGTGCGTCACGCGCTGCTCTTTTAGTTACAAATGTTAAGAAATTTAACTAATTTAAAAAAGACAAAAGAATCCCCGTATAGCGAGTTTTAATAATGTAAATAGATAATGTGCTAACAAGCGTGTTTTGGCTGAAGTAGAAAAAATTTAAAAAACATGCAGCCGCTATAATTTTATGTAATTTGCCAATAAATATCTGAGTTTTTTACTGAATTTTGTCATTGAATCTGCGCAGATCAAAAACAAGAATAAATACTCTTATTGTAAGAGTAAGGGAGTTGGCGAAGTCTGTCAAGGAATTTTCTGTTGGCTAAGGTTGTGACAATAAAGTTAAGCGCTGCCAAAAACTATGGAAGAAGTCATTAGAATTTGTATTATATCTTTATAAAATGGTTCGCATAAGTTATCTAGAAGTGCAACTAAACAAATACAAAAATCAAAGTGTTGCGGTTTTCGGCCTTGGTAAAACTGGTTTGTCCGTCATTAATGCCCTAACAAAAAGCAGTGCAAAAATATATGCATGGGATGATAATGAAGAGCAAAGAGCAAATGCAAAAATAATATATAAAGAGTGTAACTTTATTCATCCCAATGAGTATAATTGGCATGAGATAAGCACACTAATTTTGAGCCCTGGAGTGCCAACAGAGCCACATTGGATAGTAAAACTTGCAAGAAACTTTAACTGCAAAATAAAATCAGACATTGAGCTATTTCTTGAAACTAAAACTACAAGCCAGAAGGTTGTAGGCATCACCGGAACAAATGGCAAATCAACCACCACGTCATTAATAGGGCACATATTAAAATCCACAGGCAAAAAAGTAGCTATTGGCGGGAATTTAGGTGTGCCTATTTTGGATTTAGAAAGAGACGCAGAAATTTATGTAATTGAATTCTCCTCTTTTCAATTGGAGCTAATAAATAAAATTAATGTAGACATTTCTGTATTGCTCAACATCACACCAGACCACATAGATAGACATAGAAGTATGAATAACTACATAGAAACTAAATTAAAATTGATAAATGGTAGCAAGATTGCCGTGATAGGATGTGATAACAAAATTACCGCTGATGTATTCAATAAATTCACTGGGAACAAAATTCCAATTTCAGTAACATATTCCCTGGTGTCATTCCAGCGCATGACCAGAAAAGAAAAACCATTGCCAACTACTCAGATGATAGAGGGTAGTGCAAGAGATCTAATATCATTGGCAGATAACAATTTGCTTGATTATAGTGAACAGATTACTGGTATAGATCGAAATTATCTGGATCCCAGTGTCAGCTACTTGGATGACAAAAGGAGTGCTGAGATCCAGGATATCTCGCTAAAACTAGAGAATCACAACTTATCAATGAGTGATATGAAAGTAAACCTAGTATCCAATGTAGAAAATATAGTAGCTGCACACGCTGTGTGCAAGTTACTTGGAGTAGATAGCAGCACTATTGTCAATGAAATCAAATCCTTTCCAGGGCTAAGACACAGAAATGAATTTCTTGGCAAAATACATAATGTACTTTTTATCAACGATAGCAAAGCAACCAATGCAGAATCGACCGAAAAGGCAATTTTATCTTATAAAAACATATATTGGATTGTTGGCGGAAAAAGCAAAAAAGGCGGAATAGAATCATTAAGCAAGCATTTCACCAAGATTAGAAAAGCTTTTCTTATTGGAGAATCAACTGAAGTTTTTGCAAACATTATGGAGAACAAAATAGATTATATGAAGTGCTATAATCTAGAAAACGCATTTAAACTGGCTTTTGAAGAGGCCATAAATAGCAAAGAAGAAGTAGCGATATTACTTTCTCCTGCATGTTCTTCTTTTGATCAGTGGAAAAATTTTGAAGAACGCGGTGAAGCATTTTGCAGAATGTTTGAAAATCTCAGGTACAATTACATGTAGTGTTTAGTATAATGTTGTATGGAGCAAAAGTTAATAGTAGATGAGCTGATTAAGGTTATTCCATTTGAAGGAATAAGTGATGCAACCTTATTGAAAGCGTGCACGAACCTTAACTTAGCCAATAGTTTTTGTAAATTTCAAAATGGAATATATAGTGCTTTGGAGTACATAGCAGAAAACTTAAATAGCTCAATGGAAGCTGAACTAAGAAATTCCAATTTAGAAGATATGAAAGTGCGAGAGCGGGTAAAGTTAGCTATTCAAATACGCCTTTCAAACTACGCTAAGTTACCAAATTACAGAGAGTGTTTAAAAAATGTTTTATCATTCTCCATATTACCCCAAAATACATACTTTTCTAGTAAACTCTTGTACAAAACTGTGAGCACAATTTGGTACGGTATTTACGATCAATCAACAGATTTTAATTATTATACAAAAAGGGCAATATTAGCTGGAGTGTACTTAAGTACGATACTTTTTTTTATCAATGATTACTCAGAAGATTTTGTGGATACTCTCTCATTTCTTGACAGGCGTATCAACAATGTCATGACGTTTCAAAAATTCAAAACTCGCTTAAAAGGAATCATAAGAAACTTCTTATAAGCTTTCCATCACACTGGTTATTTATATTCTAAGATTATCTTGTTTTTTTTATCTTTATGTGCAAATATTTAATGTTTATTAAAAAGGAAATGAAAGTTATTTATTACACCAGTGGTAATATCAAGCGAGAAGAAAATACAAAACACGTGGTAAACTTTTTTGGAGTACTTGGGTGTATTAAGGTTAATGCTCGTGGTAAAAATCCACTTAAGGGACAAGAAAGCAAGTTAGTTAAGCATTATTTTGACTATCCTTATTTCTCTAGAATCGTTAATCCAGAATTCTTTCAAAAAGAATTGAATGATGAAGAAAGAAAATTCAATAGGATAATATTATCATTATGGTTATGTTCTGCTATATTATCCACTACTTCTATTATATCGTTATACTTGGCATACCAGAATCAAAAATCAAAAAAGGTACTTACAGGGTTAGCTTTTGCATCAGTAGTGCTATCAATTTTGGCTGCTATATGTTTTGTCGTACTTTGCTTATGGATGTTTTTTGACTTTGTTAAGAGAAGGTTTGTTGCATATAGAATGAAAAACTTTTTGGAAAATGAAGTCAACCCTGAGTGGATAAAGAATTACAAAAAAGAACTTGTAGGTGACGATAAGGAAGTGGATGCAGAAGCTCACGATCAAGAGTTAGGAGAAAATAAAGATGTAGAAGATATTGTAGAGTTCCTCTTGGAAAGAAAGAAAATTGTAGCATTATACAAGTTTCTAACAAACGGTGAAAAGTTAGTTCAAGCTGGAATGGCAATGGTAAACACGTTACTTGTAAAAGGTGTGCATCCAAACAATATAATTTTGGATACTAACTCTCTTGGAGGAGGAATTGCAGCAGAAGTTTTAAAAAGATTTGAAAAACAAGGTATCTATTTAACATTAATTCATAGTAATTCTTATAGCTCACTTAAGGATGCAACTAATAACTTTCCTCATGGGATAGGGAATTTTTTCATGAGACGGCTTCCTGCAAAATTCTTGAATTTTTGGTTTAATCGTTGCGGATTGGAATTTAATTCACGAGAGATTATAGAGAATACAAAATGCCCTGTATTAATTGCTGGCAGGAAAGGCGATACTGTAATTCCACAGGAAGCACAACTCGTTGCTAAACTTCCAGATTCATCCACATCTGAATGGTTTAGATGGAATATAGTACTTGAACACGATCCTCAAGACACGGAGTGTAAGAGCAAAAATATGTATCCGTTCAGAGGTGTGGTTTAAGAAACAACAGCTAGCAGGTTTTGAAAAGGGTTTAATTCCTTTTGTTTCCAAGTCAGATACAACGAAATTATCCGCTCAAGAAATCTATTCCCTCGCTCTGACTGTGCAAAATATGAATTCTTACGATAGACAACATAATGCCGTATCTGTCGCTCAACATGGTTATTCGTTAATGGAATATTCTCTGGGTCATCCAAAAATGTCCACATCATTGACTCGGATTTTATAATACCCTTTACCGTTCGTGAAGCTCCTTTTGCTTCAAGTATATAAGATATTTTTATCATGCAGTACTGTATGTATCTTCGTAATTCTTTAGCTTGCTTAGTGAACTTTGAAATACTAATTTCATTTTCTGACAAAGCGTTTTTTAATACAAACAATCCATTAGCTGCGTCTTTTAAACAATGGCCAAGTCTCATTACTTCACTATTCCAACTATGAGATAACCTCTCGAAATTTCTCAATAAGTGAGCCCAACAAATTTGTCGTTTTTCATCACTGAAGTGGTTGTAAACTGCATATCTGTCGGTAATTACCAGGTTTTTGTAATCACAAAATGCACTATTCTTTAAAAATTTCATTCCTCTTGTATCTGCTAACTTCATAAGACTTGCTTTATTGTTGGCAAACATCCAGCACCATCCCAATTTGCCTTTGTTGTAGTGACTGGTTTCATCAATATGCAAAATTTCGCTTGCTTTTATTTCTTCCTCTATTTGTTCATAGGCTTCTTTACATTTTGACGAAACCCTTGCTTCACTATTGGACACACTACCAACACTTATACTCATGTTAAAGATGTCTTTCATAATATTCGCTATTTCTCGCTTTGAATTCTTATAAAACCCACTTAGTGATGCAACTACTGACTTAACTCTAGGACCAAAGGTATCCGGTGTAACTCCTTCTGGTAATTTGCTACTCCTTCTTTTTCCGCATTTACGACAGCGACCATGTTCTAATTGATACTCAACTACGTAAGGCTTAATTTCTGGTAAATCAACTTTTTGATAGACATATGGTTTTTCCGATATTGCGATTTCTTCACCACACTCGCATCTATTTGGTAACTCTACCTTCACCACCTCATCTGCTTCCATTTTAGCTCGGCAATTTCCCTTATGTCCAACTTGACCACCTATCTTCCTGCCGCTCTCTGACTTATCTTCTGGTGTGTCTTTTTTTATTTTGTACAGCTCTTTTGAACTTGGTAAAGATGAATTCCTTGAGTTTAAGCCGAGTCTCTCTCTTAGTTCAGCATTCTCTATTTCTAAGATTTTATTTTTTTCTTCAAGCTTTGCTACTTTCTGCTCTAAGTTTTTACATAACTCTACAATACTGATCAACAATTTAGCCTTACTTTACTATCAACATTTTGTGTTATTACTACTTTAATATATTATGTCAATTGTTTTTTATCCTTGCCACACCTCTGAATGGATACAAAAATATTCATGCTGATCATAAAGAACATTTAGTTTATCGTGAGGATAATAATGATATAAAAAAATACACCAGTTACGAAGAAAAAGAAAATAAATTTATTGAAGAAGCGCATAAATATTTAATAGACTCTGAATTTAATAAAAATTTTGATCTAGGGCACTACAGAATAAGTAATTTCTCCGGAAACTTGACGAAAATAGAACTGAAACTCGTCAATGAAAAGCCTATACAAGTTTAAGTTGATAGAGAAAGAAAAGTTATTTTTGCAATACCGTAGGTACGCTCCAAAATTACACTGAAGTTTTTATTGCACTCAAAATTTTCGTTCTTCCTAATCTCTAGAATTATTAATGCATCATCATTTAACCAGCCTGAGTGAGCTAGCCTGTCTAAAGTTGAGTTAACTAGATTACTATTATAAGGTGGGTCCATAAAAACTATATCGCACTTTGAAATAGGTCTTGGTAATCCGTTAGTATTGCAACAAATTAGCGTGATATCGTTCGTAATTCCAAAATCTTCTGCTGTTTTTTTAGGCAGTTGCAAATTGTAATAATCTGAATCTACCATGAATGCATGTTTAGCACCTCGAGAAAGTGCTTCAAATGAAAAAGAGCCACTTCCGCAGAATAAATCAAGTACATTTAGGTTATAAATAGGTTTTCTTGAAGAAAGTATACTAGATATTGCTTCTCGGACAATACTCATAGTGGGCCGTGCAGCTAAATTCTTGCCTGTAGTTATTTTTCTTCCACGATATTTACCCGCAATAACACGTAACATATAAAACAAGTTCGAAGTTAACTAATTATTTATAATACACATTTAATGTCAACATAGCTTCAGCAGTCTAATAGAAAGAAGGTTGCTTGTGGAGGAACGCAAGATCAATCGCTTTTCTTTGATTTATTTTCTATACTGATTGCACGACCAATCTCGTCTTGTAAATCATCATGGTTGTTTTTTTCATCATGACCCATCCCTTCAATTCTACTTTCTAACTCTAACTTAATTAAAGTATTGATTTTCTCTATACTATCGAGGAAATTGTAACACTCTTCATCACTATATTCCTCACCAGATGCTTTTTTTTCTATAAATAGACTTTTAAATCCTACTAAATCAGAACTCTGATCGGCATTCAACACAATATTTCTCTCTATAAAACTAAGATCTGATAGTAACAAACTAACCTCTAATAGATCTTCACTTTCAATGTTTGCAAGATTATCAAGATCGTCTAAAATAGAGAACATCTTAAGCTCCTTCTGTGCAATTTCTTTGTCTTCTTTATCAAATTCTGACGATAGCCCTTTATCATCTATAAGTCTCTCATTCAGAGCTTTATTTAGCTTTGAAAGACTAACATCACCTTGCTTAGTGCTATCTAGTAACAAATCTACCCTCGCTCTGCGCGCATTTAAAACATCATTGTAATCGTTTAACTTGATATTACCATCTTCGTCTTGCTGAAGACCATAATAACTTAGCCCTTTGAAATTACGATTCTTCATCATTCTCTATGTTCTCATTCCTTTCATTATCTTGACGCTCTCTATCTTCTCCGACACGTATAGCTTCTGTAGTATTTTTTAGGGTTTCTGGTTCCGCACCTAATTTTCGATTTGATTGATTAGGCTTATTTTCTTTTGATGATTCATCTTCTTTTGGTTCTCTCTTGCGGCCAATAGTGTAGTCATGAAGCTTCTCAAGAAATTCCCGTCTATATGTTTTTGCTCTATAGAGTAGATTATGCTGGTAACCATCCTTTTCTCCTGTAGCAGGGTTAATTCCTATAGAGTCGAGACCATGTTCCCAAGTAAACTTCATAGCATCTTCTATTGTATAGCCCAAATGTGATCCTACATATCCTTTATAATATTCTAAATATTTATCAATTCTTCTATGTGCAATATCTTCTTTATCAATTCCAAACGCCCTGTAGATTTTTTCCTCAAGCTTATCGACGTCATTTTCAGGCGATGTTGCAAATTTTGTTGCTTCAATAGTAGCACCTACAAGCTTACGCGGTACATCAATAGCATATTTCAGCACTCCTCCAACTCTTGGTATTTTACCTAGCTGATTAGCCGCATCTTTAGCTAATCTATCTGGTAAATGAGTAACCCAACTGCCTAAAGACTCTAACTTTCCGCCAGCAAAGTTCTGCCACTGCTGCTTTAATCCCTCTGTGACACCAGTTAGAGGTGATGCTTGATACATACTAGATATATTGTAAACACCAAACCCACCACCGGCAATGCTTGAGCCCATCTGTTGTACAAACTCCTTCAAAGAAAACATCAAAAACGAAAGCAAGAACAATACAAAGATCTCTCCTGCGTTGATTAAATAACCTCTCTGTATGTCTTGCACCCTTTGGTAATCACTATTTTCTTGATAATTTTTGCAATCCTCACAATCCTTACATTTCTGACAGTATTCACTGTTGGGATCCTTATATAAATCATGAAGTTTCAGTATTCTACAACCTTGTTTTTCTACCGCACTCCGCACTAAAGATCTTATTTCATTAATTATTTCCCTATAACTATTGCATTTATTTATATCTTGACAGTAGCGTTTTATTATTTCACTAACATCACCTATCCTTTTCTCTATATTGTTGATCAGTAATATAATGTCAGCCCTCTCTGATGCATGAGATAAACTATTTGTTAAGCGTACTAGATCTTTTGCACTACAGCCATTACTAACTATCATATCACTTTCCGCAATATAGTGGTCTGCTGGATTATCTTTAGTTCCAGGAATTGGATTAAAGAAAGGATAATCTATATAACGAAAACCTTTATTAATGTAATCTGGTGGAAGAGGGATATATCCAGCGCCACCAGTAAACTTTACTGTACCACCTATTCTGCTTAGTTTTTCTATACCTTCTATGTTCTTATCTACGTTCAATGGAGAAGCCTCTCCAATAGCATAAGGTACAAAAATTTGCCCTGGAGTCCAGCTAAAGTATTCTTTATCAATTATACAAAAACCACCAAATACCCATTTTGGAGCACATAACTTTATTTCAAGCCATTTATTATAGCACACAGTAAAGCCTAACTGTTTATAAAAGGTATTCATTATCATCGCAGCAAGTAATGACAGCAGGGTAAATATCATAATTGATTGCAAACAGAAACTAATACAGAATTTTATCCAACCCTCAAATAGACTTTTCAGTGGTGAAAATAAAATAGAGATTAGGAATAGCGGCATTATAGCTACAAGAAAAGCTATACCCATAAAACCAGAAAGGAATATTATGTAAGCATACATACACAGCAGGAAATATAAGACAATCCCTATAAAAATTGCCGGTATCATAAGGAGACTTGCCCACATTTGATAATGTAAGAATGCTGCAAACTTTTTCCAAACAGAGTAAGCAAAAAACTTATTAAACATATCCTCCATAAAGCTAAACAATTTAGCTTCATTTCCTTGAGCAACGTTTGAATTACCTCCGGTGTTCATGTTGGGAGCAAAATTAGTAATTATGCTTATCAATTGTTCAAGACCTTTGACAAATAAAACAAGAAAATGATCATAGAAAAATCTAAAACTTCCAGGAGATATAAGCACTATTACTAGAGTGATTTTCATCATTCTGATGAGCATATCATGCTTAGTTTCTCGTATCATGCCAAAAAGATAAAGAAGCGATGAAATCATTACAAATAGAACAAGCAAGGAAAGAACAAAATTGTGAAAGCTCGTACTTTTTTCAGCTATATTTTCGAACATCGCCTGTGCAGATGCAGGATCATTGCTATCAAAATGCTTTTTACAATTTTCGTTAATCAATAATACACATTTTAGATAGTTATAAACGTAATCAAAAAATCCAAAGTTACTTGGTTTCTGCACTCCGCTCAAAAATTCAAAAGAGTAGCCACCTGCATTATCTAGATAATATCTATCTAATATCTTTACATATATTTTCCATCCTTTTTCTAACCTCACCGTATTACAATTCCTGTCCTGTAATGTGGTGTTATCTCTGTCTAAAGTAAAAAGCCCACTTCCATCTTCCGCTACGGAATTGTAACCTAGATGTACAGTAGGAGACTCAGGGTTACGCATGGATTTTAAATTTTCGTTAGGACTAGAATCGCTAGGCCTTTTAAATAAAAGATAAGCACCATGGCCGTTAGTAAACCAACATGGAGCACCACGTGATACTGTATTTGCGCTATCATCTTCATTAATGCATTTGCAATTTACAGTGCAACTTGCATTAGGCTTACTTGAAAATTTTTGTATGCTAGGTTTATAATCATTACAAACCAAGTGAAAGTCAGGCAGACTGTTGTCACCTTCCCCTCTTTCAAATTTGGTTGCATATTTTAACTGCTCCAAACTTTCCAAACTATAACTATTTTGAGATTCCTTCTTATTACTATTGCTCCAAGATGTCCATGCACAATTTACTCGTACTACTAAACTATCTCCATTGGTTTCAAATCCAGTATCTTTCCACTTCACCACTTGATTAGAGTGAAAACCATAATTAATTTCGCCAGTATTAGGATCAATAATTTCTCTATCTTCTGGAACAAAAGCATCATGATCTCTTGAAAAATGAGCACCAACTGCAACCGGTTCAGGACCAAAATAATCAGCAGATATACATCTTGGAAAAGGCATATCATTCTTACTACAACCTGTAACCAGCACACAGATTACCAAAATTAATAACCTAAACCAACATTTGCCTAAGCGTGATTGCATACCTAAACTTTTTCCAATACAGAATAAATTTCTAAAACCTTACTTCAAATATCTTTTTAATTAGTTACTCCATATATCTTATCAATCTTCCTTGACTTGTCCTTTTGTTTTATCAGAATCCTTTTGCTTATCTGGCTGGCTTAGTGTTTCAGATTTGCTCATTTCTCTGCCAGTACTCGCTTTCCCATCTGCTTGCTTTGGTGTATCAGGCAATTTAGCTTCAATTTTGCTACGATCTTTACTCATTCCCTGCTTGATGTTATGTATCACATTTTGGGTTCTATCATCAAGGCCAACAGTTGACAGCATAGCTTGTGATGCGCTCCTAGAAATATGACTAACACTTTGGGCAACTCCATAACCAGAGCTGAACAACGCCTGCGCCATAGTTTCTGATATAGAAACAAAAGCTTCCATTGCACTAGCAATGATGAGATATATAAATGCCTGGATTAGATCTATAGGTAATGCTGCAAAGTGCCCACCAGCCCTTTCTCCAGTACTGAGCGCAACATCAACACTAGTACCAGGACTATACCCAAGAGGTAATATTGATTTCATAAGACACAGATCATACGATAAAAAATTTACACTAATTAAGCATTGATAGCATGCAGAAAAATTTGTGAGGTTGTATAGAACTGAATACATTAACTGGTTTAAAAGAGACAAGGATGAAAATAAAATGACTGGTTGCAATGAAACATGAGCCAGCGTTTTTATCCAATTATCAAATAATGTTTTAGTTTGTTGAAATAGAATAAATACGATAAATAAAGGTGCCAATGACAATAAAAATGCCACTAAAACAGTAGATATTACATACTTAAACGTAGCACTAATAATGCATCTTAAAAACACAAAAGTAGCATAAAGTATTGCCAAAAATGCAATAAAGCCAAAAGGTCCTGATAGCATTAAAGATAAAAATTTCAGCCATGTTTCTCCTGTAAATAATACTCCCGCTGTTAAATCTAAGAATGCAAATTTTTTACCTCCTTCTCCTATATAGCCAGAAAAACTATCAACTAAATAAGTGCTACCATCTATAAAAAGTCTGGATAAAGTTGTACCAAAAAGTTCCCAGCTTCTATCGCTAAAGGCAAAAGCTATAAATGCTATCTTCATCATCCTTACAATAAAGTCAAATTTACTTAGCTGTATTGTTCCTAGCATATAGCCAACAACAGTAAATATAACGTATAGAATAAGCAAAGCTCTTACTCCTTGCAGAAGACCTCTTGCATATCCTTTGTATGAATCTTTAACGCTGTCCCCAATTACTTCTTCTTTTATAAATTTAAATACCTCGTTTACATTCGATGAAATAAAATCATTAATTTTTCTTTTGACAAATAAAGTTACTGTGTACTTATTATTTTCATAATATTTGCCGTCTTTGTCCGTAATATCATCTTTCTCCACATTACTTACATCGATACCGAAATATATCTTTTTAGATTCTCCATCCTGAAGATGTTTTCCTTCTATTACATCTAATATCTTATACTCATCTTTTGCTGTTCTCACTCCTACTACTTTAAAATTATCAGTTCCTACAACATGCAAATCTTTAGGTAGATCATCACCCAAATACACATACAGTTTTTCGCCATTAATATATTCACATGATCTAGTCACTTCAACATGATACCCTCCCCTGTTAGCTCCATAATTACCATAATCTGCAATAGCAAGCATCAGACTATTTTTATCAGGTACTACGTTATTATTCACTGTATAGTAATGATTTAATCTCAGAGAATAATCTTCAAATTTATAATTAATCTGTGAACATACATTATCTCCTTCCGCACCTTTCTCATTTGGAAAACATTGAATACCTTTAGCTGTATTCTGATTATCAAGATCGCCAACTTTTGCAACAAGAGCCTCAGCCCAAGAAATATCTCCTCTGTTCTCTTTGAAGTTTAATTTAGAATTTGATATTAAATTAATGTCAATCTGCTTAGAATCCCTCTTATTTTCTTCAATCTTTTTTAGTTCATCCTCAATACCTTTAAGGTGAGAATACATGTCACATGTATTTCTTTCATCATACTTCTCATACCTTATAGAAGAGACGCAATCCTCCCCTATACCTTTTGCGTTGTAACATATATTCTGATAGTAACAATTAAGTTCATAAGAACTGTACTTGTTCAGCTCATTAAAATCACACCTTTTCCCATTACATAATTCATTCAGTCCTATTTTAGTTCGTCGTAGATCTAACAACGCACCATTCATCCATGGACTTTTATCATTAAAATGTACTTTATTATCGTATGGAGTGTAGCCGTTACCAACTAACACTTTCATTTTTTCTTTGCTAAGCAACGGAAATTCTACTTTAGTCCTTTTACCAATTTCTCCACAAAAGAATGTTCCTCCACCAAACATGTCTTTTATTGTAACTTTATCTTTCTCATCCCCTCTTTCAGTTCTATAACAATTGTCATCAAAACTGATTCCTTTTCCTTGTGGATTGTCATAATCAATCGTTATCTCTCTGGGAATTAAGCTAAAGCTTAACTTATCACCAGGATTTGCTTTAATTCCAGTATCTACATAACGTCTATTGCTATAGAATTCATTATTTCCAAAGCCTATGTCCCCACATATTTCTCGTTCATCAAGACTAGCATTATCAGTTAACTTATTACTGTAATTTGGTATTAAATCATTAGCACAAAATACAGCGGGCACAAGTACTCTCTTTGGATTTTTCCCTTCTTTAAGAGGACAAAGATTTACTGACCCACCAAGAGTAAATTTGATTTTCTCATCCTTGCTAATTACTTGACCAGAATCAACCCAATGAATTTTAACTCCTTCGCCAGCTTCACGAACTGGAACATCTATACTGACACTAGTATTTCTGCTCTGCAACCCAGGTTCAACACAATCCATTGTGCAGCCAGTAATTACAAGACATAGTATCAATAATAATGATTTTCTGCTCATCATTGATTTCCTGTGTTTGTCGGTATTTTAGGTGCTGATCTTTGAGCTGATTGTGGTATTTGAGGTCTTCGACTTGGTGTACCAGATTGCTGACCTGCTCTTCTTTGGATACTTTGTTCATCTAAACCTACTGTTCCCATTAAGCTTTGCTGATATTGCCTTCCTGGTTCGCTTGCTACATAAACACCAAACAACGAATCAGATATTGTTGAAGATGCCTCAACTAAAGCTTTCATAGCATGTCCCAAAATCACAAAAGCCATCATAGCTGTGATGTTAGGTGCATGTTTGGAAGCATAACCATAAATAATACAAGGATTAAAAATCTTTAAGTTAAGATTAAGTATACATGTAGGGCAGACCTCAAAATTAAAGACCGAATACACAATATAATCCATAACCTGGCTTATTAATGATATAAAAATTAAAAGCACTACCGGATGAATTGCAGATCTTGCCAAATTTTTGATCCAATTGTGAAACATCTGTCTAGTATATCCAAATAGAAGGCAAATAATAAAAAGAGGCGCCAAGGAAAGCAATAATGCAACTATTGCTATAGATGTGATAAAAGAAAATAAGGCGTTAAACATCGATAAGCTCACTGTTATCAAACCCCAAATCACCAAGCAAAACGATACAATACCCAAAGGACCGGAGAATATAAGAGATACTATTAGTAACACTGAGTGTGCTGATAAAAACCTATTGAGCGGTAAATCAAGAAATTCAAAAACATTTGATGTTGTACCTCTGAAATTTGCTATTTCTATTAACTGTTTTGGAGCATTAACAAAAATAGAAAATGCATTGTTATAAAAAAAACTCCAACTGTTATCGTTCAGCAATTGGGTAATAACTCCTATCTTTACACATATAATTAAAAATTCATATATAGAAGCATGAGACAATCCAAAAAAGTAATAAAGGGTGTATAAAACTATATATAATACTAATAACGACACTATTGTAGATCTGATGGTATTTGTTCTATTTGATGCTACAAAACTTTGATAAAGAGACTTCACAGGGCTAGTATCAGAGTGAATCGCGTTAGTGTCTTTGTAGCTAGAACCGAAAAATGCAGTTTTTACTTTTTCATCAAAAAAATTATATATCGCACTAAAAGTTCTTATAGGTGGCTCTTTAGTTGTAAGGTTAATGCTAAACTGACCCTCATTTTTCTTATAATCACAGCCATGATCTCTTATTCCGTAATATATAGTGCCACTCTTGTCCTTTAGCTTTTCTTTTAAGCCTTCCATATATTGAGTATTATAAACTTTGCTAATGTCTACAGGTATATCTCCCTGAGTTTCATCGGGCTCACGCTCAGGAAATTTGTCAGAAACGCTTATATATAAGCTTTTTTCTAAATTAGGGATTCTTGTTACTCTTATGTTGAAACCACCCTTGCCCTTACCATCACCTAAACTAAAAGTTAACTCTGGTTTTGGATGGTTACGATCTATCTTATGATCACAGTTAATACATATACCGCCTCCTGGAATGTGTTCAAATTCCTCATTATCCATGCGAACACGTAATAGTGTAATGTCAGTTTTTACCCGTTTTTCCTTTAATACGTTATCAATAATTTCAGCAATAACAGATTCACCTCTAGAATTTAAAGTATTGAATATCTCACCTTCTATACTATTGTATTCAATATATACGCAACCTTTTTCTCCGCTGCCGAAAGAAAATCTACATATACGTCCACAGAGTAAATTTAAAATGCGCGTATCCATCTTACTTGCACTGCTCTCTGAAAGCTTGCTACAGTCTACATTTTCCCCTTGCTGTTTTATAGAGTCGATGACATTTCTAATTTCCTCTCTTTCACTTTGATCTAATTCTGAAGACCAGTACTCTTTTCCATTTAACCATTGTGCATTGCCTATTTCATATTTATTAGGACATATTGTGTACCTGTATTCTCCATTTTGCCATATTGCCTGACATTCATTTTGATTTAAAACATGTGCAAAATACTCCGTCTCTCCTTCACCGCAATTTTCGTCAATTTTTTTGCAGGTGACCATGCCATTATTGTTTTTACACATTTTACTTCCAACAACACTAAAGCTTATCGCATCGCCAGCTTTAAGCGCAAACGGTAATGTAACGTTTCTTACTCCAGGTTCAATTGCAAAATCTTTATATTGCGAACAAAAATTAACCTTATTAGGTACTATATTAATCTCTGTTACTTTTATTTTATCCGAAATATAGACTCCAGAATCAACCCATTTCTGCTCTGTTGACACTATATCCAATTTCTCACGCAAGCCTGATGAATCTTCTGGCTTAATACACCCGCACCCAGATAATAAAAAGAGTATCACAAAACTTATGCATAGCTTAACCAAATTTTGGTTGCTCAAATGTTCAAACATCTGTTACTCACCTGCGCTCACTCTCCACCGGATTTTATAGATTCACTAGAGGAAGATCCCGATCCCTTATTATCATCTCCACCTCCTCCAATAGCCCCTCTTGCCTTATTTACAGCCGCAGCAGCAACTTGACCAGCACCTCCAGCAGCAGTTTTGGCAGCAGATAAAGCTTTATTCACCATTTGTGCAGGAGTGCTACCTGAACCAAGTGCTGCTCTGTGATTACCAGCAAGCTCAGCAGCCATGCCGGGAAGAACGTTTAAAAAGTGGTAAAAGAGGAATAATACTAAACACAATTTTAATAATTCTCCGATTAGAGAGCTGCCAAACTCCATGTATGTAAAGTCGAATAGACCAAGTATGCTGCTCTTTTTAAAGCTATAATTTTGCATCATACATGCGAGAGTAGTTTCATTTTTATCACATTCCCTATCTTTCAACTTAAACCACTGTTTTTTCTTACTATATGAGATTTCTGCTTGTTTCTTTTCATATGACTTGTCTGGTTGTTCATTTTTATATGACTCGTCCAGTTTAAAATTTAAATTTTTAAAATAGATTTTATCACATGCTATGAACATAAAGGATAAAAACGCAAAAAGGATAACTGGGTATAAACTGTAGGTAATTAACTCTTTTAGCCAACCATCAAAATATCCCTTAGTATGTTGAAACAAAACCATAGGAATGAATAAAGGCGATAAGATGATAATTACACTAAGCGCAACTAAAGATAAGATAAATACATAGCACATCCACAAAATAACCATCATCATCAAAATGGCCATAAATATACAGACAAGAGCTACTAAGATCTGTCCACCAGCGAAAATAATACCAATCACCGAACCTGCAACTAACAAGACAGGAGCAGCGCCAAGCAAAACCGCTAACGTTGCAACACCTCCAGTACCAATTTTGCCACCAATTCCATCTAAAGGGGCACCTAAATAAAATAAAATTCTGCAATCAAGCCTATCCCAAGGTGCAAGATAACTGTAGGATACCCTCTTTCCTGCGCGATCGTATTCATAATCTGTACCTGACTCATAATTACATATATTTTTACTTTCAGATGACGCTTTAAGCACTATCTCTGACAAACCATTTGAAAGCTTTGTTAATTCCCCGTAATAATGAGACATAGTGCTACCTGTCGTAAAGTAAATCACTAAAGCGAATTTAATGATCAACATGTACATTTCTTGCGGACTACGCACTCCACCAGACATAACTTTTATAGAGAACAGTATTAAAGCTAAAACTAGAACAGCAGTTACAGTATTTTTCAACCTTCCTTGTGCTACAGACAAAAAACTACCCTTAGCATGTCCATTTTTGTCTGTAAGTAAGTTACCACTTGAATCAATACCTGCCACTAAATTATCTAACGACTCCTTAATACATTGCACTATCATAGAAGTTATGGGAATAGGAGATAATGACTTACTTCCCGCTTGATTGTAGCAAGCTTCAGAGACATACGAGCTAAAACAGCTTTTATTGTCATAACCTACAAAAATTTTTCCTTCTTTTTCTTTTTTCCTGATAAGAGTTTTATAATCGTCATCCCTGTTGATAAAACTCCTTTCTTCACCACCTGTACCATCTTTATTTTTGAATAATATCACAGATTGTTCACACATAGGAGCAATCGGATCAGGTGGTAATTCCGTGCATCCTATATCAATTCCTTGCGGCCAAGCAGTTCCAGCTGCCCTAACTTCAGCCAATTCCACACATAACCTACCCATTTTTCTCAGTGCCCTGAACGTTGATCCATATATGTCTTCGCTCTGTCCAGCTTTAAGCACTTTACATTCTAGATCGCCATCAACCTTCGGAGACCATGACCCACTTTCATATCCAGTATCTTTCTCTCTGATATCAAAGTCTATGTATCCATCTTCCCCTCTGAAATTAAAGTCATTCGTCTTGAAAAGGTTGCCAAATGTTAAAGGATTGCGATGACATACTTCTATGTATTCACTATATTGCACACCATTTTTTGGCCAGTAGTAGTGTTCCCTATCAACATTCACAACATCCCAATCAGTAAAGTTTAAAATATCTTTCTCTGTTTGTTTTCCATCTTTTCCTGATCTTTTCTGTAATGCAGAAAAATATTCATCTTCTGTTCGATAATTTTTATCTGTGTCACCACTATAACCTGTATCTTTTAGTTTAAAATTTTTATATCTCCCATCATTATCGTATGCAACTGGATGCCTAACAAAACTATGCTGACAAACAATAAGTCCCCCCACTGCCTTCCAGACTCCAACAATTGCAGCTATCATTCCAACGATAACAAGAGCAGTAAATAAACCAGCAGAAGAGACAATCAAAACAATACCAGTAAATATTGCACCAATAGCAATTGCTATCCCAGCAACTGCTGCAGCTGTTTCAAACGCCTTACAGTCAGGATTAGAAGCACGACTAAAGCTGCCAGTAGAATTAAATCTGCTAACAAATTCCGTTTTGTCAGTACCACTTACTGTATCTGCAAACACTGGATATGAGAGCAAAAAATCTATATTTAACAAAAATATCGCAACTAACAGTAATGACAGTTTAGTTTTAAACATTTTTCACCTTTTGATAAAACACAGGCAACCACATCTTTGGATCATCTCCGACTTCTTTCAGTATATCATGTAACAATAGGACACTTTCTGCACGTCCAGATAACACGTTGACCACATCATCCAAATCTTTCAGATCTATTCTAGCTACTACAGCATTAACTCCCTGCTTTACTAAAAAGAATCTAGTACTTGGATCTGTGTGTTTGATCAGTATGTACTCACGTTCAGTTAACATAAAAACATCTCGATAGACACTAGTAGCTTTCAGATTTGGCAAAAAAATTTGTGTTGCTGTCTGCTGTACAAGTGTATCACTAATAGCACTTTTACTTGCATCTTCAACACTCTGAGTAGCAAAAATCACAAAAGCATTTAACTTTCTCAGCACTTTCAACCAGTCTTTTATCTTAGGTGCAAAAACTGGATTATCTATTAACGCCCATGCTTCATCAAGAACAATAATAGATGGAGTGCCATCAAGTGATATACTAATCCTATGAAACAAATAAATCAAGACCGGCCCAAGAGCAACAGGATCTTTTAGCAAGCTAGCCATTTCAAAGCCAAACACTCTTGCTTTTGAAAAATCTAGCAAATCTTCTTTATTGTCAAATATTGCAGCATGAGAGCCATCATCATGCCACATAGATATTGCTCCAGCTAGAGTATCAGGGCCCGCAAGTCCTAAAAATGGTACAAGATTTCTCAAAAATCTGTCTTCTTTTTTTAATTTAAAATTTCCCTCAATTGCATCATTAATTCTAGCAATATCTTCTGAAGTGAATTTATCGTTGTACACTAAAATTAAAGATTTTATCCATTCCATCAAAAATGTTTTATTATCAGGAGTATCGTCAAGTTGCAGAGGATTAAAATTTGTTTTAGTTCTTGGTTCTATTATAGTATAGATACCACCAAGTGCTCTTAAAAAAATTTCTGCACCGCGATCTTTATCAAAAAAGAATATTCTTGGAGAAAATTTCATTGCTTGAGCACATAAAAAATTCATTAAAACAGTTTTGCCAGCACCTGTTGGACCAATTATCATAGTATGTCCAACATCCCTTATATGAAAGTTGAAGAAAAATGGAGTGCCAGATGTTGTATCAAAAACTGTAACAGCATCTCCCCAGTGGTTATTGAATTTTTTACCAGTAGGATAATTATGTTGAGATGCAAAACCGGCCAAATTAAGACTACTTATTGTACCTTTTCTTACTATATAATCAAAATTACCAGGAATTTGCGCCCAAAATGCTGGTTCTAGATTAACCCTCTCACGAACAGGATAAACACCACAATTAGAAAGCTCCGATTCAACCAATGATAAAGCATTGTCCAATGATTTAGGGCTTTTTTCTATACATAAGATAGTTAAATGGTGTTCACCAAACGCAATTTTACCACTCATTGCATCATCAAGCGCATGAGAAATTTCTGCTATTTGAGAAATAGCTTTATCTGCAGATTGTATCATACGATTTTGCTGTATCTGCATTTTCGCAATTGCCATTTGCCTATTTGTAAACTGAAAAGACTGCGTGATAATAAATTCATAAGGAAGTTGTAAAAAAGAATCAAGCATTCCTGCAGAAGTATTATTTCCATATTCTTTGATACTAACTATTCCAGCATATTTACTTTCATTATGAGTCACAACCTGTATCATCTTATGGCCAAAAAATAACCTATGAACTGGTAAGTATCTTGATATTTCAGTTTTTAGTGGAAAAAGCGTATTTGTAACAAAGCCACAATTTACAATTCTAGACAGAAACTCCATCATTTCACAAAACAGTCCGTTTGGAGTTTCTTTTACTCCAAGGACTTTAGGCGAATAATTCCTAAGGCTTGTTACTATACGATTTGTCGTTTCCTCTAAATCTTCATAGGTATCACGCATATCACTTTCCCAAGCATGTTTTGAAGTTACATGCCCAAATTTTTTCAGTAGATGTGATAAAAATTCTACTCCCTTTGTATCTGCTCTACGAATAATCGTAATGTATAAATCATTAATAAAAGATTGCCTAGTTGCGTGTTTTTCTCTCCATTTTAGATTTACATGGTTAGCAAAAAAATTTGGTAAACTCTGGTTTGCAAATTCATCAGAAAAGATATTCTTCTTACGCCTGATGGTATGAAAGTACAAACTAAATGCTGGAGATGAAATGCTTCTTAGCATCTGATTTCTGATATTATTTTGTATCGCCAAGTCTTCATCATCGGCCGTTTCAAACGCAAAGCCATTTAATTTGATAAACTTAACCAACCAATTCTGCTTTGTTATTAGGGTCGTACTATTCCAATAGCAAGAATAAGGTATAAATTCAGCAGCGTGAACCTCCCTGCTTAGAGTAGATTTATTCTTCGATTGAATAGCTCTAAATCTCAGCATCACATTACTTTAAGTAATATCATAAGAATTAGCTCCATGATAAAAACGATTTAAACATTTGGAGCATTTTCCCAATTTTACCATAAATAATTCAATAAACAATGGTTCTTTTGCAGAAGCTATATAACCAAGTCCGTGTACCCCAAATAACATCAAGAAAGTTCTAAGATCATTTGTATTAATGAAAATTAGCATGCAAATTAGAACATTTAATATTGCAAACATATAACTCACACCAAAAAGCATCGCGGGTCTTGTAAGACCTTTAAATAATGGATCCGTTTGTATATTACCTGTGGACATACCCTTGATCTTCTAATTAATAGCTCTAACACTAATACTACATCATTAATTAAAAATCTATTGAAATGAATAGCACTTTAGGTAAGATAACCAATTTAACTCTAACTATGACAAACTGGCCATTTCAAGAAGCAGAAAAAATACTACAAGAATTCCCTAATAAAAAAGAGATAACATTTGAGACTGGATATGGGCCATCAGGTTTGCCACATATTGGTACTTTTGGGGAAGTTTTTCGTACCACAGTCATTGCAAACGCTCTAAAAAAAATAGCTCCTAGTATAAAAACCAAAATCATTGCAGTTTCCGACGATATGGATGGTTTGCGAAAAATACCAGATAATGTACCAAATCAGGAAATGCTAAGAGAGAATCTGAACAAGCCATTAACTATGATACCTGACCCATTTGGCACTCATGAGAGTTATGGCCATCATATGAATTCATTGCTGTGCAAATTCCTTGATTTATTTGAGTTTGAATACGAATTTAGAAGCGCTACAGAGTGTTATAGATCTGGTGTTTACGATGAAAAGCTCTTACTCTTGCTGAAAAATTATGATAAAGTGATGGAAGTAATGCTTCCATCATTTCGGGAAGAAAGGCAGCAGACTTACAGTCCATTCTTGCCGATATGCCCAAAAACTTCCCAAGTTTTACAAGTTCCAGTAATTGAAACAAATACAGATAAAGGAACAATCACGTATGAAGACCCAAACGGGGAAAAAATAGAAGTTACAGTGACTAAAGGAAAATGTAAACTGCAATGGAAACCTGATTGGGGGATGAGGTGGGCTGCATTCGGAGTTAATTACGAAGCTCATGGAAAGGATTTGACTCCATCTGCTGTGCTTTCAAGTCAAATATGTAAAATACTTGGAGAAAAGCCACCGCTTTTGTTTTGCTATGAGTTATTTCTTGATAAAGAAGGAAAGAAGATATCAAAATCAAAAGGAAATGGTATTTCAATTGAGGAGTGGCTAACTTACGCACCCACAGAGAGTTTAGCGTTATACATCTTTCAGAGTCCTAAAAAAGCTAAACGTTTATATTTTGATGTGATACCAAAATCAACTGATGAATATTTGGAGTTTGTTAAGCGTTATAATGAAAGTAAAGAAAAGGATGTAAACAGTCCTGTATGGCACATCCATCAAGGTAAAGTTCCAAACATAGAAACTTCAGGCATAAATTTTTCGTTACTTTTAAACCTGGCAGCAGCTTGTAATGCTGAAAATAAAGAGATTCTTTGGGGTTTTATATCAACTTATGCACCAAACGTTACAACAGAAAGCAACAAAATGCTAGATAGGCTTTCGGATTTTGCAGTTAGGTATTATCATGACTTTATCAAGCCAATAAAAGCATATAAAACCTCAAACGAACAAGAGAAAGAAGCGTTGCTAGATTTAAAGAATAACCTACATTCCTTGCCTATTACCGCCACTGCTGAAGAGATTCAATCTCAGGTCTTTTCCATTGGAAAAAAGCACAATTACAGCAACTTACGTGATTGGTTTCAGTTGCTGTATGAAACGCTGCTCGGCCAAAAAACTGGTCCAAGAATGGGATCTTTTATCAAGCTTTATGGGATAGATAATACAATCTCTCTTATAGAAAGTGCTACTGAACGTACACTTTAGAGTTTACCTTCTTCCATTTGAGCTCTCTAGTTTTATTACTTGACAAACCTTCCCACTTTCCTTATTATATCAATAACAGTATTTATCCTTGTTTTTGGGCTCAACGACAAAATTCAGGTGTTTATTGGTAAATTACATAAAATTATAGCAGCTTTTTTTATTTTTTCTACATTCAGCCAAATCGCGCTTGTTAGCACATTATCAATTTACATTATTAAAACTCGCTATACGGGGATTCTTTTGTCTTTTTTTTATTTAGTAAATTTCTTAATATTTGTAGCTAAAGTAATTTTAGAGAGCCAGCGCGTGACCAACCTGGTCAGTTTTCTGAATCCCAGTACTGGGATGACAAGAAGAGAGCTGACTTGAATGACACCAAATGGACACTGGGACAGAGGCTACTTTAATAATATTTCACCATGTCATTCCCGCACTTGATGCTGGAATCCAGAAGTTTTTTTGAGCACAAAAGTTATGCTAAGTTTTTCTTGGTAAGAAACCAGTGTCAGCTACTTGAATGAAACTATTTTGGATGAAAATCAGTGCCAGCTACTTGAAAAGGAAGAAGGGACTTCTTCCTTCTACTTAACTACACTGTTGCGCCTAACTTTGAAGAAACTTCTAGTTGTGAACCAACTTCATTTAGCTCATTACAAGGCTTACACACTTCATACGTAATACCACCAGTAACAAGTCCTGTAAGTACGAAAGCAGCAACAGCTATACCAATTAAAGCCAATATTGGTAATGCAACACCAGCAGCAAAACATCCACCACCAACTGCTAATGCAGCTACAACACCACAAACACTACCAATCATTATTGATTTATTAGTAGTTTTTACTATATTTTCTTCAGTTCTAGGCACGCTACTTTCAGGCACTAAAGGCTTTTCATTACTTTCACAACTAGATATGCTATCTGCAACTATTGCTAGCCAATTATCAATTTTAGTTTCTTGCCCTTCATCTTGCTCTTTACTTTTTAATGATTCTAAAATCTTCTTGAGATTTGCACGATCACTTTCCTGCATGCTATTAAGCAGTTCTTCTAATACACTATTTTTTTGAGCTACATCTAAAATAACTTTGATTTCTTCCTCAAAATTATTGAAATTCATAGCATAGCCAAGCGGTGTTAGATTATACTCCGTACCATCTAACTTTTTAGTTATATTTGCAGTAGTAAGAACTTCTTTTAATGCGCCTTCTTTTTTAATTTCTTTAAGAATAGGAGTAATATCGTTTTTATCTTTTATCGCATCCTCTAACTTATTATATAATTCCTTTTGCTTCTCTGTTAAATCTTCGTACCTTGACATATTAACTTTTCCTGTAATAATATACTTTAATTATTGTATGTTTTAGTAATAAAGTCAAGAATTTAATAATTATACCTAGGTATCATAAACAAGAAAAAGAGGCTTTTGTACGAGCGTTATTAATCTTCAGTTTTATAAGGAATAAGGAAGCAAGATTCGTCAACGTTTCTGTAAGTACCTGCTATACAGAATAGTTGCCACCAATAAAGCCTAAACTTACTAAATACATTTCTGTAGATTCAGATCTACTTGACTTTGGTTTGAAGTATCTTACTGTTTTGAACATTTTTTTTAGCTCATTGCAGAAATCTTTATCAGATTCTCCTTGAAAAATTTTTACTACGAACTTGCCATCATGATTCAAAAAATGCTTTGCAAAATTGAGCGCTGCTTCGCATAAAAGCATAATTCTGATATGATCTAACGATTTTAAACCGCAAGATTCTGGTGCCATATCAGATAAAATTACATCAAATTTGTGATCCTTGAATTTTTCTCTTAAAATTTCAAGTTCGCTGATAATATCACACTGTATACACCCTACTCCACTAATAGCGTTTATTGGTTTTATGTCAACAGCAATCACACTCGCTCCTTTCTTAGATGCAACTTGTGACCACCCACCAGGAAAAGCGCCAAGATCAATAATTTTTTGCCCTTGTTGGAGTAGTTTAAATTTATCGTCTATTTCTATTAACTTATATGCCGAGCGCGATCTATAACCGTCCTTATTGGTTTTTTGCACATACTGATCATTCAAATGGCGATGTAGCCATCTTGTTGAAGATAACTTTCTACCTCTAGCTGTTTTTACTCTGGTCTTTATACTAATAACCTACTTATTATTAATTATATCTTTGAGCTCTTTTTCAACTACTTCTTTTACCAATGCATGTAGATACTTATTCAGCCACTCTGAAAGCTGAGGTTTTAAAAGAGATACAACTAATTCTTCAACAGTAAGATCCGCTCTTTTTTGTTGTTTATGCCGTAGTTCGCTTTGCATCTTTTCAAGCAATGTTTTAATTTCCTCCATATTCTCTTTTAAAATTAGATGCTCGTTATTTTGTACTTGATGGCTCGCTTTGCTATTATTAATTTGTATATCGTTGTACAAATTTTTTTCTTCTGAGTTGTAACTATGGCTGTTAGATTGATTATTGTTAAAAGCTATTTTCTCACTTTGGCAATCGTTCTCTTCTTCACTATTTTCCTTTTTATCATCAACATCTTTTTCAATTTCTTCTAGGTATTCCTCTTCAAGGCATAATACTTCATCATCTTCATCCATTACTTCTGCTTTATCGCCACTTGGATTTTTACCCGATATAGCTTTTTTTATATCTTCTAGTATATCTTTTACAGATTGATTATCGCTCATACCATTAAATTTAAAGGTTTATACTATTTATCATAAAAAGCAAGTTGTAAACACTAATTACATAATTGCTTTTTGCCTGAATTAGATCGGAACGTGCTTTAAATAATTCATCTTCAGTATCCAAAAGATCAGTTGTACTCTTTAAATGCAAGTTTACTTCTTGCTCAACTCCTTCTAATGCTAAAGCTGCCGCTTTTTCTGCTTCTTGACTTGCTTTAATAATAGCTTTTGCTGTCAGCACGTTATTCCAAGCATTTATAACTGCTTGTTCTATATTTTTTACTGCTTCGTAATAATCGTAAGTGGATTGTTTTGCATCCATTTTAGCTCTACTGACACCAAAGGTATTAACTCCTCTTTTAAAGATCGGAATATCAAGAGTAAAGACAACACTCGCATTCTCTAGTAACGTGTCTAATTTTATATTGTCCTTTCCAAAATTTTTACTTGCGCTTAGATTCAAAGAAGGAAGCCATTTGGAACTTTCAGCAATCACTTCCATTCCAGCAGCCCTTTTTTTATAAATTGCTGCTTTTAGGGATAAGTTATTGGTTTTTGCTAACTGTAAACATTCATTTAATTCTGGTATAGAAGGTAGTTTACCATTAGTCTCATAAAGATTATCGGCATCTTCACCAATTAAATGATAGTAAGCAATATTAGCCAGCTTCAACTCACCTTCAGCATCAACTCTTTTGGATATAGAAGATGAAAATTTTGCTTTTGCGAATAAAACTTCAGCATTAGTAACTTCTCCAAGGGAAAAGCGTTTTTTCATAGCTGACAAATGCTCTAAAGAAACACGCTCTTTATGTTCTCTCAGTTTTAATATTTCTACCTTTTGTAAAACATTAACATATGCTTTCACAGCGCTGAGTGCAACTTCTTGCTTAGATTGCTGAAATCTAATTTTTGCTGCTTTAAGAAGATGATTTGATCGGCTGAATGTAGCAAAAGTGCCACCACCATCTATTATTCTTTGACTTAATGTTAGACGTTTTCCAGAGTTTTCTAGATTGTTAATAATATTAAAATTACTATCGAAATTATATTGTAAATTAATGTCAGGTAAAAACCCAGCCAATCCGGAAGATTTTAGTTGTTTTTCAGTACTCTTATATTGGTAAAATTGAGACTTTATTTTTGAGCTGTTTTTGATAGCTTTGCTTATAGCTTCCTCCAAATCAATTGCATAGCAACCTATGGTACAAAAAGCAATTACAAATATAATAATCAATCGAAACATTTTGCTTTCTAGCATGTTGTTTAAGTTATTAGCATAAATTACTTTAATAATCAATAACTAATGTTGTTGACACTATCAAGCAACTTAGTATATCATAATCTACTGTTATGTATTGATATATGAAAACTTTTTTCTTAAAAGAGAAGCAAATTGATAAAAAATGGCTTGTTATAGATGCAGAAGGATTAGTAGTAGGAAGGCTTGCAGCATTTGTAGCAATGCTGTTGCGTGGAAAACATAAACCTGAATATACACCTCATATGGACTGTGGTGATAATGTAATCATTGTTAATGCAGAAAAGGTACATTTTACTGGAAAGAAACTTAAAGATAAAATCTACTATAGGCATACAGGTTATTCTGGTGGTTTAAAGAAAACTACTCCAGATAATATTTTAAATGGCAAATTCCCTGAGCGTGTGATAAAAATGGCAGTAAAAAGAATGCTTGATGATGGTCCTATGGCACGTAGACGGTTTGAAAATTTGTATGTTTATTCTGGTTCAGAACATAAGCATCAAGGACAGCAACCTGAAAAAATAGATTTTGCCTCTTTAAATCGTAAAAATAAGAAATAATGGAGTAAAAAGTGAAAATAAATAATAATGATCAGCCAAAAAAGGCAATGATTGACTCACTTGGTCGTTCATATGCCACAGGTCGAAGGAAAGAATCTGTAGCAAGAGTATGGATAAAGCCAGGAAGTGGAAAATTTAGTGTTAATAAAAAAGATGATTTAATTTCTTATTTTAAAAGAGAATCAGTGTGTCAAATGATTAAAGCGCCATTCATAGTAACTTCTATGTTAGATAGGTATGATGTGTTTGCAACTGTAAAAGGTGGAGGACTATCTGGCCAAGCAGGTGCCTTAGCTCATGGAATAAGCAGAGCTTTAAGTAGTATAAGTCAAGATCTACACTCTATATTACGTAAAGGTGGGTTCCTAACTAGAGATTCACGTGTTGTTGAGCGTAAGAAATATGGTCAACATAAAGCTCGAAAAAAATGTCAGTTTTCTAAGAGATAATTATTTCATAATGGTATTTTTTTTGTAAATATTATACAAGTTCTTACAAGGGTTTATGACATTTTCTCTTTTTATGACGAATTTAGTTGACTATTGGTATTAGCATAATATGCTGTTTATGTAATTTTTCAATATTAAGGTAATTTATGAGTAAAGAAGATATAGTAAACCAACTGAGTCAAGAGTGCTCTAGTCAAGGTATAGATATAACAAAAGCTAGTTTGAGTAAGCTTCATGATATTTTTATGGAAACAATCAAGAACGATCTAAATCGTAAAGGTGAAATACGTTTGCATGGAATAGGGACATTCTCTACTGCTATAAGTAAGGAAAGACAATGCCGCAATCCTCAAAATGGTGAGATTATGACTGTTCCTGAAAAGAAAAGGGTAAAGTTTAAAGCAAGTCAAGCTCTTTCAAGTGCTTTAAATAACAAAGAGAAAGCACGAGCTATTTAGATATAGTCATTTTCATCTTTTTAGTTACACTGTGTAAGCCATGAAATATAGCCTCGCTGATTAAAGAATGGCCTATATTAAGAGCTGAGATGTGAGGTATCTCTTTTATTCTTTTAGCATGTTTATAATCTATGCCGTGCCCTGCATGGCATTCTATTCCTAGCTTATTAATGTATTCTGCAGAGTTAGTAATAAGTTTTAATTTTTCTTCTGATGGATTATCACAGTAATTCCCCGTGTGAATTTCTATTATGTCAGGCTTTCTTTCTAGCTTCTCAAGATATTTTAGTTGATTAATATTTGGATCGATAAACAGTGAGACTTTTGTGTCAAAGCTGTGCATTTCCTCTATTATACCAGAAAGTTTACTGTGCATATTCACGATATCCAAGCCACCTTCGGTTGTTAATTCTTCTCTTTTTTCTGGTACTATACAAATCGAGTAGGGTTTTACTTCTTTTGCTATTTTGAGCATTTCTTCCGTAGCTGCAATTTCAAGGTTCAACTCAGTGCTAATGTTTTGTTTTAGATTGAATACATCCTCATCTCTGATATGCCTTCTGTCTTCTCGTAAGTGTACAGTGATAAAATCTGCTCCAGCATCAATAGCTATTCTTGCTGCTTTTAATAGATCTGGATAAGAAGCTCCACGTGCGTTGCGAAGGGTTGCAACGTGATCAATATTAACGCCCAATTTCACAATTTACCTCAAAAATTATTTATAAATTATACATATTATTAGATCTTATGCATATCATTGTTTAATGCCATAGCTGAAAGACGGAGCTAGCAGTTATACCAATTCTCATTGTTGGCAAGTCAAATAAGAAACATTCAAAATTGTTTGATTGTGGAAGTGGAAAGAGAAGTAATAAATTTGCGTACACTTGCCCTTTTTTACAGTTAATCTAGTTTATAGAACTACTCGTGGTAATCCAAACAAGATTTTTTTCATAATCAGGTTATAGTAAACGGGGAAAATTTTTCGCATCTCAAAAATTTTAGATTTAGGATTGAAATCAATAAGTGGAGTGATTATGTAGTTCATGTATTAGTAAAAGGAGGTACAACATGGGTAATATAGTTCATTTAAATAAAAACAATAACCGTGATAATTTTAGTGTAAGAGGGTTACAAAGAGCCGTTGATGACATATTTGATAGCTTCTTTACAGGATGGAACCCAGAGCTTTCTAAAAGAGGCAGTAGCCTACTACCAGTTTGTGACCTTTATGAAACAAAGGAAAGCTATTGCCTATCATTAGAGTTACCAGGTATTCCTAAAGAAAGCATAGACATTAGTATATCTGGCGATAACTTAATAGTGAAGGGTGAAAAAACATGTGATAATGAATCAAAAGATAAGCAGTTTTACCATAAAGAAAGGTACTATGGTTCTTTCTATAGATCCATTCAGCTTCCAACAAATGTAGAGCAAGATAAGGTATCTGCCAACTTTTTAGATGGGGTATTGCATGTAACCATACCTAAGTCAGAGAAACACATCAAGAAAATTGATGTAAAGTAACCAGTAAGTAATAGCAGGCTTCTGACCTTGAGGATTGCTATTTTAATATCTGTTCAGCAGAGTGGCAAAATAAGGTAAACGAGAAAAGACAACTAAATGAGTGTCATGAAAGTAGCTGATGCTGGCTTCCTTATGAAGGTGTCATCTTAGCATCCAGACACTGGTTTTTTAATTGAAAATGTTGTCTTGTTTGTGATAAATTTTGCTGGATGCCAGTGTCGAGCACTGGCATGACATTATAGAAGCTGGAATAGCTACTTGAATGACAATATTTGCTGTTTAATTTACCTTAAAAAATGAATATTCCTACAGCTACGTGTAAGCTACTTTCATGATACTCATTTACTTGTCTTTTTTGCCACTTTGCTGAACAGATATGTAAAATATGAAAAAAATACCAATAAAAAAAGGCCGTATTAACTTTAACAATTTAAAATGATTTAATGTGAAAACCATAGGCGCCAATTGTTTTTTTAACTTAAAAATAAAAGTCAAGTATCAGGAATTCTAGACATAAACCCTCCTATATGAATAAAGAGCTAGCAAAAATAAACTTATATATTTTTTGCTGAAATTTGATTATTTGGTGAAAAAACCTGCAGGTGAAGATAGATTTTGGATCCTAAAAAACCTTCATTTTCCACTATAATGAAGCCAACAGAGTCTGTCAAGTAATTTTTTATTTAAATTTGTTGCAATCTTTTTATACACTCATCTTTACCAAAAATTACCATGATATCAATGATTCCAGGCGCATCCATTACTCCTGTTATAGGGGCGCGTAATGAGTGGTATATATCGCTCATTTTTATATTATGTAATTTTGAAAATTCCTTAATCTGAGAAGATAAAAAATTCTTATTCCAATCTTCACTACCTACACTCGAAAGAAATGATGCAAGTAACTTAATTACATTGAGGTTAGATTTGACAATTTGCTGAGCTTCTTCACTCAAATCAACTTGAATATAAAATTTTGCTAAATCCAATAATTCAGTCAGATAGTTTGCTCTTTTTTTTAGCTCTGTTAGTCCTTGTAATAAATAATTCTTTTTCTTATCAGTTAGAGCATTTTCTTCAAAAATAAGAGTAAGGATATCTTCATTGCTCATGTTACTAATATAATGATTATTTAAATGCTCTAATTTTTTAAAATCAAGCCGTGCAGGTGAACGACCGATGTTTTCTAAATTAAACCACTCTATTGCTTGCTCATCGCTAATAATTTCATCGTTACCATGACTCCAACCCAGTCTAAGCAGGTAGTTACGCATTGCTTCTGGTAATATTCCCATTTTTTCATAATCGCAAACACTTGTAGCCCCATGCCTTTTAGATAGCTTATTCCCGTCTTCTCCATGAATAAGGGGTACGTGTGCAAAGCGTGGGACATCAAAATCAAGAGCCTGATATATCAGCAATTGTTTAAAGGTATTAGTGAGGTGATCAGAGCCACGTATAATATCAGTTATTCCGGCATCATGGTCATCAACCACTACAGCAAAAATATATGTTGGAGTATTGTCAGAGCGCAAGATTACTATGTCATCAAGCTGATCGCTACTTATTCTAACTTGGCCGTATATTTTATCGTCAACAACAATATTTTCTGAGTCTGGCACTTTAAAGCGAACAACAGGCTCTGCATTTGATGTCGAATGAGTACACTTATGCTTATATATTTTTCCTTCTTCTCTTGCTCTTATTTTCTTCTCCGCAACTTCATTCTCGGGGCAGTAACAATGATACGCCCTACCCTTTTCAACTAAAAGATTTGCAACCTCAATGTGCTGCTCTATTTTTTTTGATTGATATATTATTTCCCCATCATAGTTTATTCCAAGCCATTTTAACCCATCTATTATTGCATCAATTGCTTCCTGTGTTGAACGTTTTCTGTCGGTATCCTCAATCCTTAGTAAAAACTGGCCACCATGACGCTGCGCATAGAGCCAATTAAATAAAGCTGTGCGAGCTCCTCCAATATGTAAAAATCCTGTTGGTGATGGAGCGAATCTAGTGACTATACCTGGCATATTTATCTATTGTAATAATGTAATTTATGATAGCCAAAATTTGTGCTTGCAACAATGTGGAACTATAGTAAATTTGAAAGATCAATTTACATTTATTTTTAACAAACTGCATTGTATAATTTAGTATTAGTGAATGCAGTGAGGTGTATATATGGATAATTTATTTGAAATTGCAAGAAAAGGAAATAAAGATGAATTCGTTAACGCTTGTAAGAAAAGAGTTGCTTGTGTAGCTAAGCATAGTCTCAATGAAGATGGGAACCCATTTCATATAGCAGCAGATAAAGGAATTCTGTTACCTGCACTCAAGGAGATTATGAGGGATTTAGAAGAAAATACTGAGAGCAGAGTTAAGAAAGCAAAAGAAGCTAAAGATTGGAAAGAAGTAAAAAGATTAGAAGCAGAACTTAAGAATAATAAGAAATATATTAAGGAAGCACTCTGCGATAAAAGCTATATTAAGGATAACGGAAGTAAGGCAGTATCACCTCTTTACTTCTTGGATCCTGCAGAGCGGAAGGAAGTTAAACAAATTGCAGACATAAAATGCAGCTTTATATGTAGTAAAAAGTTTCATCTATTCTTATACATAGTAGGGGCTATAGTGTGTGCTATCGCTATGTGTATATCTTTGTATCTTCTATTTTCAGCTTCTCAATCTCTTGCATTGGCTTCAATAGCAACAATAGCTTCTGGAGGATCTTCATATCTGCTATTTAAGGCATGTAACGAGATATATAGCTTTAATAACGAAAGTACTACATTGACAGATCCTGATGTTATGCAACTTGTAGATGGTGGTTTAGCTCTAGCATGAAGTACTTGCAAGCAATAATATAGAAATTTACTTTCTTAACTTAAGAAAGTATACTTATAAGATGATAAGAAAGAAGTATAGTAAGATTTTAATAGCAAATAGAGGAGAGATTGCCTGCAGGATAATCAAGACTGCGCGCAAGATGGGTATATCTTGTGTATGTGTGTATTCAGATGCAGACGCAAATTCTGTGCATGTAAGGCAGGCAGATGAGTCGAGGCACATTGGTCCTTCGCCTGCTTACCTCAGTTACTTAAATATTGAAAAAATATGCGAAGTAGCAGTTGAAACAGGTGCTGAGGCGGTTCATCCTGGCTATGGTTTTTTAGCAGAAAATCCAGATTTTCCACGTGCTCTCCAAAAATATAATATAGATTTTATCGGTCCAAGTGCAGAAACAATAGAAGCTACAGCCAATAAAATAACAGCAAAAGAAGAGGCAAGAAAGGCTGGAGTAAATGTAGTGCCAGGATATATGGGTAAGATCGAAAACGCTGACCATGCATCCATGGTTGCTGAAGAAATTGGTTTTCCCGTTATGCTCAAAGCTGCATCAGGTGGTGGTGGCAAAGGAATGCGAATTGTACATTCCAAAAAAGAAATTGAACTAGCATTTACATCAGCAACAAATGAAGCAGAGAAAAGTTTTAAAGATGGTAGTATTTTTATAGAGAAATATATAGAGCTGCCAAGACACATTGAAATACAAATTATCGCAGACAAATACAGCAATGTAGTATGTCTTGGAGAGAGAGAGTGCTCGATACAGAGAAATAATCAGAAAATAATAGAAGAAACACCAAGCCCATTTATTAGTGAAGAAGTAAGACAAAAAATGTATGCCCAATGTGTCTCTCTTGCAAAACAAGTCGGCTATTTTTCAGCAGGCACTGTCGAGTTTGTTGTTGATAAAGACCAAAACTTCTATTTTCTTGAGGTAAATACTAGATTACAAGTTGAGCACCCAGTAACAGAATTCGTAACAGGAATAGACATAGTAGAAGAAATGATCAGAATTTCCTGCGGAGAAAAATTGAGATTCAATCAGGATGATATTAAACTCACTGGCTCTGCAATAGAAAGCAGAATTTGCGCTGAAGATCCATCAAAAAAATTTTTTCCTTCTAGCGGAAGAATAAAATATTACGATAAACCGGATGATGTAAGAATAGACGATGGAGTAGCTAGCGGTTCAGAAATCAGCATGTTCTACGACTCAATGATTGCAAAAGTTATAACCTATGGAAAAGATAGAATAGAAGCAATCAGCAGAATGCAAAGAGCTTTATCTGAGTGCTATATAGGAGAAGTAACAAACAACATAGAATTTCTAGAATCCATCTTCCATCATCCAAATTTTATTGCAGTAAAGCTCCACACGAGATTCATTCCAGATCATTACCCTAGTGGATTTCACGGCGATTTTATTACAGAAGAATATATTAAAATATTTATCTTTACTGCACTGTATGCTCACTTAGAAAATGAGGGAAGGTATTACAGTAAGTCAATAGAAGAAGTATTCACAGTGAAAATAGATGACAATGAGTACTCCGCAAATGCAAAGTATCAAGATAACACATTAACAACAGTATATAACCACAATAAATACTCCGTGGTGGGTAAGTGGAAATCAAGTTACAGATTACTATATATCACAATTAATGATGATACCAATATAGCACTTAAAATAGAAAGACAAGACAGCAAATATTTCATAAGACACGCAGGTATGAGAGCTGAATGTTGTGTATTGAAACCTCATATAGCTAAACTAAGCAAATTAATGCTAAACAACAAAACTGAAGGGATTTCAGTAGATACTGTGAAATCTCCAATATCTGGTTTATTGGTTAAATTACACGTCAATGCTGGAGATCAGGTAGAGGTAGGACAACCCTTATTTGTTGTGGAAGCAATGAAAATGGAAAACATTATATGTGCTGAATCAGAAATGGTAATAAAAAATATCTCTGTTAAAGAAGGGAAAAATGTACAGGCTGGTGATTTAGTATTAGATCTGGTTTCTTAAATAACACAAGCAGTATAAACCTGAGCCAAATAAGATAAATGAAAACATTTGATGGGCTATAGCAATAGCCATTGGTATATGCAGCAACAAAGTGACTATTCCTAGAATTACCTGAATGATGACAGAGAATAGCATAACATATAATGGTCTTATACTGGCATTTTTTATTGTGAGTATTGTTGTCAGAACTAATACCAGCAATGCCAATGCCCGGTGTATGAATTGCACTGTTACTCTATTTTCAAAGATATTTAGCCAAGCAGGATGTAAGTAAAATAAATCTTCTGGAACAATTTGTCCATCCATCAGTGGAAAGGTATTGTAAATTAAACCAGCATTTAGCCCTGCAACAAATGCACCGAAGATTATTTGTATTGTAACTAGGATTAAAATTATCCATATGTAACATGTAATGTTGCTATTAATTTTAATTATCTGTTTTGGTTTGATTTGGTAATCAAAAAATTGATATGACAATAATGCAAAAATAACCAATGCAAGCAGTAAGTGAAGTGCGAGCTTATAGTGACTAACATGAGGATTGACTACCAAACCGCTTTTTACCATATACCAACCAGCAAAAGCTTGTAAAATTCCAAATAATAGTGCTGTAGATAACCTTATTACTGCATTTTTAGGTATTCTTTTTTTTAGTGTAAAGTATATAAATGGTAAGATAAAAACTAAACCTGTCAGCCTTGCAATTAACCTGTGCACATATTCTATTAAGTATATGGTGCGAAACTCTTCCATACTCATACCATAATTAAATGCTTTATATTCAGGTGTAGCTTCATATTTTGATTTTTCTTTTAGCCAGTCTTGTTCACTCAGCGGTGGCAATGTTCCGGTAATTGGTTTCCATTCCGTGATTGACAATCCTGCTTTTGAAAGTCTGGTAAATCCACCAATTCCCACCATGCAAATCACCATGAGAGAGCAGAGAAAAAGCCAAATAGCTACAGGTTTTGCTTCCATAATCCATGCTGAGTTTTATTCCATTGCTGAGGGTGAATAACAAATTCCCACAAAGCGAGAAAAGCTGCAACGCTATGTAGTAGACTATAGACGGGAAAAAATATTGATACTATATAAAAATAAAAAGGCATTTTTTGTTGTCTGATAGCTATTATCAAAAAAATCAAGTTAATACCGTATACTATTATAAAATAATATAAGAATAATTCATTCAAAATTTGAGTCAGCACCAATGAAAGTAACAAAAAAGGAGTCGTGAAAAATATAAAAGCTGAGGAACCAACAAAAAGGTTTAATAGCAAAACTCCCTTAAGCCCAGTGTGCTTAAAAAGTAATTTTATATTTTTTAAATGAACGACATAAGTTTGCATATAACCTTTAATCCAGCGTGCTCTTTGTTTGATCCAAGCAAACACAGTAGTTGGTGATTCTTCCAATGTTTCTGAATCAATAATCCTGGTTTTATATCCCATTTGCGCAAGTCTCAAACCAAGGTCAGCGTCTTCAGTGACATTGTAAGCATCCCAAAAAAGCACTTTCTTTAAAATTTCCACTGAAAAATGGTTACTGCTACCGCCCAAAGGTATTGGCATGTTCATTTTTTGAAATCCAGGCAAAAAATATTGAAACCAGTTCATATACTCGAGAGAAAAGAATTTTGTAAGAAAATTGCAACCAAAGTTATAGTAATTTAATTTCGCCTGTACACAAGCCAACTTTTCGTCGCCCTTATTAAATTCAATTAGTGCTTTTTTTAACTGGAACGGATCTGGCTTGTCATCTGCATCATATATTACCACATACTTTCCTCTAGCAAAGCTCATAGCATAATTGCATGACTTAGCTTTTGTTCTCGGCAGAGAATGAGGCACTTTTATTACTTCAAAATACTGTGGTAAAGTGCATTTTTCTATAGCTGCCAACATTTCTTGATCATCGCTCTCTATCACAAGCTTTACATCTAATTTTGATTTTGGATAATTCAAACTTTCAATGCTCTTAATCAATTGCTTTATAACCGCATTCTCTTTAAAAGCAGGCAATAAAATAGTATATATAGGTTCATTCATCTTATCATAACCTGCTTTTTGGTTAGAAATTTTACGCAAGCCAAAAATTTTAGTTACAAATTTGAATAAAGAACTAGAACATTCGATTATAAATATCAACATCAAAGCAAAATATGCATATTTTTTTGTCAGTGTTAAAGTCGAAATCATAACAAAGAAAGAGGAAAAAAAGATTGAACTGAGCCTAATGCTTTTAGCTGAAAAATTAGGATTCTTATAATATAAGTAGTTACTTGCGAATTCTGAAATACCAAAGTGTGAGTTAAGAAGATTTAAAATCTGTTTGCTATCTACTTTTATCAATACATATTCAATACCGTAATGAGATTCGACCCAAAGATTGATATCTTGGCTTATGTCTTCAACCATAAAAAAAGTAGTATCATTTAATTTTTGCCAAGGAATTATATTAAACCTATAGTAGAAAAGTTTCTCTTGTTCTTTGCATAAACTAGAATCAAATTTAATTTTTTCTACATTATCAGTTTGAAGTACAAGCATTAAACTTAATGCAACTTTTTGCTCAAGTCACGTGAAAACGAAGATATAACCTCACTACTACGCTTATCATCTTTACGTTCATGCATTATTTTTTTTACAGCATCAGCAGCTATACTCGCTGTGTTAGCTTGTAAATCCCCAAGAGCTTTTTCAACTTGGTCAGTAACTTTCTTCAAATTAGAATGGGTATTTTCATCTAACGTTTGATCGAGTTGCTGTCTATTATGCTTAATAATACTATTAGCCTTATCAAGTGCTTCATTCATCATTTTATTAACTTCTGCATCTAATTTTTTGTATTTTTCAGAAGATTTTTTGTAATACTCCAACATATCTTTTCTGAATTTTTCAGTTTCTTCACTTGAAAACTTGCTTTTGTTACGTTTATTGTTAAGTGCGTTTTTTATTACCTTCCTTAGCAATTTATACGAAAGGATAAAACCTACTAAAAAAGCAAGACTGATAACTAGTAATGTAGACATAAAAACCCTAAAATTCTTTGGATACCAAGTCAGCAACAAATTCCTCTTCAATTTCAGAATTAGTTAACTTAGTGTAGTAAATTAAAGCAATACTAGTAGCCATTTGTTTTAACTCACTAATATGCTTAGATTTAAATTTCGCCACTCTTTCTTCAACAAGCTTGACTATTTTTTTGTCTTCCTCTTCTAATATATTCTTAACACTCGCTCTCATTTCTTCCACCTGAGCAAGTGCATCATCTATGATTTTTTTTGCCCGTACTTTAGCTTGGTTTAAAGCTGCATTATACTTGGCAATTTGTTCTTCTGTAAGTCTTAAAAGGTGAACAGAACTATTAAAAGAATCTAATACCCCTTTACTCCTAGTGTTTATTATTTCATCTAACCTTGGTAAGAACAAACAACTTACTACAAAAAAAAGTGAAGAGAAAAAAATTAAAAACCAAAAAACTTGAGAAAAGAAAGTGGAAACATCAAGCTGCGGCATGTGTCAAACACTACAATATTAATATCATCGCAATTACAAATGCAAGAAATCCCATAATCTCAACCATAGCAGCACCAACATAAACGTAAGTTTTCATTTGACCTTCCGATTCAGGGTTTCTCGCAATCCCACTTAGCATAGTAGAGAAAATATTAGCTACACCCAAACCAGCACCTAACATAGCAAACGCCATCAAACCAACTGCTACAAATTTTAAAGCTACTAAATCCATATACTACCTTTAACTATTCCTTAATAATATTATAAAATGTTCTACAGGTAAGTCAAGCACTCACTTTACTGTATCTGACAAATATACGCACGTTAATATAGTAAATATATAAGCTTGTAAAACTGCAACAAACACTTCAAACCCTATTAGTGCAATTATAAACAAAAAAGGTGCAGGAGTGAAAAATATGTTCATATTTACGATAAACCCCGCTATTACTTTGATGATTGTATGGCCAGCAATCATATTTGCTGCAAGCCTTATTGATAGGCTAATCGGTCTTACTAAATAAGCAAACAACTTAATAATAATTATTACAGGTGCAAGCCACCAAGGAGTTCCTTTTGGTAGCAATATGCGTAAAAACTCTACTCCCCTTTCTTTAAACCCAACAATCGTTATATAAATAAAAGCCACCATCGACAAAGCAAAAGTGACTATTACATGACTTGTGACCGTGAAACTATAAGGCAGAACACCAACTAAATTACATGATAAAATGAAAATAAATACTGTAAATATCAATGGAATATGTTTTAGACTCTTACTTCCAGTGTTATTTTCTATTATTGAAATAACAAAATCATATACATATTCAACTGCGGCCTGCAAATACCCTGGTATTACTGCCCCTTTTCTTACTCCAAGAAGCAAAAAGAGTACTGCCAATATTACCGAAATCATCATAAAAAGAGATGAATTGGTAAAGCTTATGTCATATCCAAATAACTTTGGTAGCTCTATTATTGTATATACTTTAAATTGTTCTAGCGGATTTAACGCCATTTTGGCCCTGTATACTTAAACTGCAGCAGTAAATAAAGTATAAATTTTATAGAATAAAGTCAAGAGTTAAGATAGGGAGCTCTGTATTATTAACAAAATATACAATTAAAATGCAAATTATAGTCAGCTACCAATCTTATTCTAAATTCTTGACTTAACATCTTATTTTAACTATAATTTAATTTTAATATGAGGCAATTATGAACGAAATAGATTTTATTCATCCACCTTTAAATTTAGAACAGGAATGTGGTAACGGGTACATCAAGTTTACAGATCATTCTTCTAACTCAGACACTGGTCTTTTCCACATGGCAGGTGAAATGCTAAATGAAAGCCATGATGTTATAGGAAATTTCACTGGTGATGCTTACATTTATAATTTCCATATAGATGATCACAATATGAACATTCAACTCTGCATGGAAATGGACTGCAAAGGTGATATAAAGAAAATTCTTTCTTTGTAGAAAGAGTAGGCTTCTCTGTTGTTTCTTGCAATATAGAAGCCACTTATTACAACAAACTTTAAAAACATCACATTTTACATTACAATGAATTTTTGTTTCTTGTTAGATAAATGAAGTTCACATTATCTTGGTTATTAGAGTACTTAAAAACCAATGCTAGTTTAGAAGAAATTACTGATAAATTAACTCACATAGGGTTGGAAGTAGAGAATGTGATCGACAATTCCAGATTGGCCGGGTTTGTTGTTGCAGAAGTATTAGAAGTCGCACCTCATCCAAATGCTGATAAATTAAAATTATGTAGAGTAAATGATGGAAGTAAAGTTCTGCAGATAGTCTGCGGAGCAAAAAATGTTAAAGAAGGCATAAAGACTGTACTTGCATCTCTTGGTAGCACATTGCCAGAAAGCAACTTTACAATTAAGCCTACAAAAATAAGAGGAGTGCTAAGTGAAGGGATGCTCTGCTCTGCCTCTGAGCTTTCGCTGACTCAAGATGAAAGTGAAGGAATAATCGAGCTTTCTGATGATTATAAAACAGGAGATAAATTTTTCAATTGCGATCCTGTAATTGACATAAACATCACTCCAAACCGTGGAGATTGCTTAGGTGTTTATGGAATAGCACGTGATCTAGCAGCAACTGGAATTGGAACGTTAAAGACTTTAATCATTCCACAACTTACCGCTTCTATGAACTCACTAATAAACGTCAAAGTCATCGATGGGGAGAGTTTTATTAGTGGAGTATATATCACCAATGTAAAAAATAGAGAGAGCCCAAAATGGTTAAAAGATAAATTGGAATCGATAGGAATGCGCTCCATTTCTTCAATAGTTGATATTACTAATTACATTATGATATCTTTCGGGCGCCCGATGCACGCGTATGATGGAAAAAAAATAGAAGGAGAGCTCATAGTACGCAAAGCAAATGACGAAGAAAAATTTATTGGTTTAAATGATAAAGAGTACTTATTAAACAAAGACATAATCGTTATTTCTGATAATAAAAATGTTCATGCAATTGCTGGAATTATGGGCAGTAAGTACAGTGAATGCTCTCTTGAGACTACTGATATCTTTTTAGAGTCTGCTTGGTTTGACCCCATCTCTATCACTAAATCTTCAAGGCAGCTCAGCATCTCCACAGACTCAAGTTACAGGTTTGCACGCTCAGTTGATCATGGATTCATTCTTGATGGGCTGAATCTTGTAGCCCAGGTGATTTTGGAGTTATGTGGTGGAGAAGTGTCAAGTGTAGTGTCTGCTGGTAATCTGAATAAGGCTGATGCCAAGATAAATTTTGATTATCAGAATGCAAACAAACTTGGAAGTGTATCTGCATCACCTGATGAAGTACTCAATATTTTAACAAAATTAGGGTTTAGTATTGATAAAAGAACTGAAAATAATTGGAGCGTACATGTACCAAGCTGGAGACCAGACATAACCATACCTGCTGACCTAGTTGAAGAGGTAGTAAGAATATACGGCTATGATAAAATAAAGGAAGAGCAACTAGCAGAAGACGTTACAGTAGAAGAAGAGACACAAGATGATTTGCGCATTTTAATGACAAGCAGAGGGTTTCATGAAGTGATAACTTGGTCTTTTATGAGTGAATCAACAGCTAAGAAGTTTGGTTACTTGAATAAATTATTTATTATCGACAACCCATTTAATAATGACTTTAATATAATGAGACCAAGCATCATACCAAATTTGTTAAAAGTTACTGCAGATAATACTGCCCATGGTACACCTGATTTTGCAATTTTTGAAATTGGGCCAATTTATAATAACGAAGCTCAATCTAAGTACGTTTTAAGTGGAATTAGATCAGGAAATAATTCGCCGAAAAACCACTATAACACTGATAGAAAAATAGATATTTTTGACGCAAAGGCTGACCTCATAACAGCTTTGGAACTTTTTAATGTCAATTGTGATAATTTAGCAATAGAGAGAGCAGAAAAAGAATATTATCACCCAGGAAAATCAGGCTCCTTATCTTTTAGAAGTAAAATAGTTGGTTATTTTGGAGAATTGCATCCGAGTATATTGGATTTTTTTAACATCAAACAAAAAATTGTAGGCTTTGAGTTGATATTAGAAAATATCGAAAATTTACCTATAAGTAGAAAAAAATTTATCGATTATAAATATCAAAGTGTAAAACGCGACTTTGCATTTATTGTAAATAAAGATGTAGCAACAGGCAGTATAATCAATATGGTGAAAAAAAGCTCAGAGCTCATCACAGAAGTTTTGATATTCGATGTATACCATGGAAATAACATAGAGCCGAATAAGATGTCTATAGCATTGTCAGTTACTTTCTGCTCTCCAACTCACACTTTAACTGAAGAGGAAATCCAAAAAGAATCAAATATGATAGTCAACTTAGTGTGTGAAAATACTGAAGGAACTTTGAGAGCTCATCATTAAGCCGTAATCGCCGTTTCCTGATTTTGCTGTGTCACGTTTACTTAATCCAATTTATTCCCTATCTTGAATTCAATATCCTTGAAAAACCTATCCCACATTCCATGCAAATGCTCTTCTACTTTAGGCCAGACATCATTTTTAAATGTCGTTCCATCATCAGAAAATAAATTGCCTAAAAAGCCTCCAACTCCTTCATAACTTGATTGAAAATGTTGAAGAAATGTCTCTACTTCCTTATGAGTATCATGTGCCACACTCAATGCTTTCCCTTCTGTGCTATTATCTTTGTTTACAATAGCTGACCATCCAATCACATTATAATTAAAACCAACTTTGAAAGAGTTCCAAATCCTCCACAAACCACTCTCATTATCTTTTGGTACATTATTTATTATAAGATTTGCTAATCTATCTACTAGAGGAGACAATAAATCTTGACAAAAGTGCTTGATATTATCTTTCATTTTAATTACAGGACTTTTTATGCACTTTTCTGCCAAGTAGTACTCAAGTTCCGCTTCCTCTAATAACTTCTTAATTTCTTCTTCATCAAAAGTTTCATGCTCGAACGCTTTAAGTAAATCATCTTCTATTATTGCAAATTTTATTTTTTCACGAGATTCCAGTTCTTCTCTATAATCATTTATTGTTTTTTCATTTATCAATAATCCTTCTAATTCTAATTGTTTTAGTACTTTTAGAATTTCTTGGTTATTGTTAAAGTGCTTCTCTATTAATTTTGTATTTGGATGCTCTTCTCCTTTTTCCTTTCGCTCACCTTCTAAATCTTTGTTTAATAAATTCTCATTTTCTTCTATTTCTTCCTTTAACGATATACGTTGCTCTAAGCATTCTGCAATTTCTATTCGATGTGTATTAATACTTTCTATTAGCTCCGGCTTATCTTCTTTTAATAGGTCACATAATCCTTTCATAGACTTTGCTTGACCTCTAAATAAATTTAGCATTTTACATTTCGTTATTTCTAAATACACCTTTTCTACAAAATCATTCACTTCATCTAAAGCTTCTTCACTTAAAGAAGCTTTTATCTTCTTTTCTAAATTTACAAACTGCTCCTCTATCAGGCTTAATATACCTAATTGGCTTAACTCATCTTTGGCTTTTCTCATTACTGATTTTACTAGCTTTTGCTTAACCTCTTGATTATCATACTCGAACTTAAAAAGACCTTCTAATCTCCTTCTTAAATTATCCTCCGCTAAGCTATTCTTTTTTATAATCTCGTATATTTCTTTCAATTTTTCATGTCTCTCACCTTCTCCTACTTCTTTTAAAAGATTTCCTAATTTCCCTTCTAAAACACCATATGTTGAACCATTCCCTTTTATATTCTCATATATTTCTTTCAATTTTTCGTATATCCCATTTGGTTCCTCCTCTTCTAAAAAATCTTCTAATTTCTTTTCTAAATCATCGTTTATGAAGTTATTTTTTTCTTCATCATATACTTCTTTCAATTTTTCGCGTACTCTAATATATCTTTTTTGTCCTTCTTTTTCTAAACACTCAATCTCTATTTTAGCGTTATCTAGAGCTTTCTCTGTTTCTTTAGGATACATACCTTTATATATATCAATTACTTTCCTTTCATCTATGTCATCTTCTTCTATGAACTGTTTCCACCTTGCTTTAAGCACAAGAAGGTCATCATCACCTAATAGCAGTCCTTTTAGATCTTTTATTATCATTTCTCTTTCAGTGGGTAATTCCTTACCTTGACTCTCCAACTCTTGTTTCACTAACATATCTCTTAGCGCATCTTCTAATGAAAAATCTTTTTTTCTTTTTTGTGCAAATTTAATTGCTTGTATAAAAGCAACTTGATAAGCATTTTCTATCAAATGAGTTGTCAACTTAGAACCTATACTACTCACCACTTTCAACCTGAATTCGTTCAATAATTCCTTCAATTTATCATGTGTAATATCTTTCTTTTCTAGCTTCATCAGCTCTTCCATGGCTTTTGCAAGTTCTTTTATGGAAGTTGTAAGCACATCATTGATTTCATTACGTAAAGGCTTAAGACCGTTTTTTAAATTGATGTTAGTTGATAGTTTCAATATAATATTATGCTCCGAATCCCGTGTTACACTAAACCACTTATTATTTTCATTCTCACATAAATCTCTAAGTAATTTTTTAAATTGTGGTGGAAATTTTATTTCCATATCATATTCAATTCTTGACTCAGAAACTTCTGTTTCATGAAAAGATACCTCAATATTTTGGTGCTTATTAGAATACTGTCCCATACTTATTTTAAGAGCAGCCACTAAAGAGTGAGATAAATCCCTATTCAAAAGATAAAAAGTAGCCAAAGCAACTGTTGCAGGAACGATTAAGGCTACAAGCACAGTCACATTAACAAAAATTGCCATTGCAGCAAGAGAGCCATATGCCAATCTTTTTGGTACACTTATTTTACCCTTTTTTGTCTTATCTTCACCTACACCTTCTTGTTCCTTGCTGTCTACTTTAAATCCACTGTATATGGCTAACCCCACTGCAGTAAAAGCAATGTAAGGAAGTACTAAAACTGATAGAGCTAAATTTAATATTTTCCTTTCTGGGCAAGCTCTATTTATTTCCTTAAATATTTTGCTTGATATATTATACCAAGAAGTAAAAAAGTCGGAATTGTAATCTTTATAATGAAATATACTCAGTGGAATGTTAAGGTTAGCTAACGGTTCTTGCCTTTCCACAGCATCAAAAAATTCCTCCTCTTCTAAAGTAGTAAGATCCAAATCACTCCTTTCTTCTATACTAGAAACAGCTTCCATAGCATCGAAAAACTCTTCTCCCTCTTCCAAAGTAGTATTAGCTAACGGTTCTTGCCTTTCCACAGCATCAAAAAATTCCTCCTCTTCTAAAGTAGTAAGATCCAAATCACTCCTTTCTTCTATACTAGAAACAGCTTCCATAGCATCGAAAAACTCTTCTCCCTCTTCCAAAGTAGTGATAGATTGTACTTTATCTAAACCATCACTATTATCATTTAAGTCAACTTCTTTATGACTATCTGCAACAATTTGATTCATATTATTACCTTACACTAAGCAATCTAAGTATAGCATAAACATTAGTAACTTTGCAACTTTATTAACTTAATACTAACTATCAAATCTTGATATTCCTTAGAATAGAAATCGGCCTCGATCTCTTTATTAGTGTCCAAAGATAAGGCAAGGGTCTGCTCTTTTATATATTTATTCCATGTAGTTATTGCTTCCTTAATTTTTTCATCTTCTGTTTTGATTGTTACTCTAATTCTATCTGATATATGAAAATCAGCTTGTTTTCTAGTTTCTTGAATAAGCCTCACAACATCTCTTGCGAGTCCTTCTAGAATTAGTTCGTCATTGAGCTCAGTACTCAGAACAACAATCCCTTTATTGTTATCAAATACAGAAGAATATTCACTGTTTGCTTTTAACAATAGTTCATATTCACCTTTTTCTAAAGTATAGTTCTCTGTTTCATCCCCCAGAAATATTTGCTCATTCTCAATTTGCTTCCACTTTTCTTCTTTGACATATTGAACTAGTTTCTTGATTTTATCTGCAATCTTCTTGCCAAGTAGAGGGAAATTTAGTTTCAGCTCTAGTGATGCAATATCTTCAAGTCTATTTACTAATTCTAATTTTTTTACATTTACCTCATCTTTTATCATCTCTTGGTATTCATTTGAATCTGCAGTACACCGGATCCCAGTGTCACGCACTGGGATGACAGAAAACGGCTCACCTTCAAAAAAACTACAGAAAGACTGATGGTAGATAGTCATACTGCCAAGTGGCTGCCTGATGCGTATATTAAACGTATTTCTGATGGATAATGCAGAGTTACATATCTCTCTTACCAAATCCATCTTGGCAATGAGTTCACTGTCATATCTATCTGATTGTGGAAAATCAGCCAAATGAACAGATGTTTCTTTGTACTTAAGCCCTTGCCATATAGTCTCTGTTATGAGTGGCAACAAAGGAGCTGCAGCTCGAAGCATGTAATAAAAAACTGTGTACAGAACATTATAAGCATCGGTTTTGTCTTGATCTAAATCACCTTTCCAAAAACGCTCACGACTGCGACGAATATACCAGTTATTTAGCACTTCAAAGAAATCTGTCAGGATTTTGCAAGCCTCCTGGGAGTTATAGTTGTTCATAGAAGCTTGGATACCTTCCACAGCTTCAAAACATTTTGAAATCATGTAGCGATCAATAGTACTTTGATAATCTTGACAAATCTCAGCTTTAATTCCATCTGCATTTGCATACATAGTAAAAAAGTGATAACTGTTCCAAATAGGTTTTATTACGTTTTTTAGAACATCACGCACTAAATTTCCTTCTTTATCGAGTAGTAAATTACCACCGCAAACAATGGAACCAGACAGCATAAGAAAACGCAGCGCATCAGAACCATATTTGTCAAAAACCTCCATTGGATCTGCATAATTATTCAAACGTTTGGATAATTTCTGACCTTTCACATCAAGAACCACACCGTGGCATATGCAATTCTTAAATGGCTCACTATCAAATAAAGCAGTGGAAAGCACAAAAAGCGTATAAAACCATCCTCTTGTTTGTGCTATATATTCAGTGATAAAATCCGCAGGGAAATTTTTCTCGAACCATTCTTTATTTTCAAACGGATAGTGAACTTGCGCGAACGGCATCGATCCAGATTCAAACCAACAGTCAAACACATCAGGCACACGACGCATAACTGATTTTCCTGTTGGATCATCAGGATTTGGTCTCGTCAAAGTATCGATAAACGGTCTGTGCAAGTCATCTATTTTAACATTAAAATCTCGCTCTAGTTCTGCTATTGAGCCATACACATCCACTCTTGGATATTTTGCATCGTCTGATTTCCACACAGGAATTGGAGTACCCCAGAATCGATTGCGTGAAATAGACCAGTCGTGCGCTCCTTCAAGCCATTTTCCAAATTGACCATCTCTTATATGATTTGGCATCCAATTAACTCTCTTATTTAGCTCTGTCATTCTTCCCTTAAACTTTGTCACAGCAACATACCAAGAAAGCATAGTGCGGTAGATTAAAGGAGTGTCAGTTCTCCAGCAGTGTGGATAATTGTGAATATATTGCTCAGTTTTCAACCAGCTCCCCTGCCTTTTTAATTTCTTGATTACTGTATCATTGGCATCAAAAACATAAACTCCTGCCAAATCTGAAACTTCAGTAGTAAATTTTCCAGCGTTATCAACTGGACAAACAGCTCGAATATCATGGCTTTGGCAAAGGTAAAAATCTTCTTCACCAAATCCAGGAGCAGTGTGCACAACACCAGTACCATCTTCTCCTGTAACATAACCAGCAATGAAAACACGGAACGCATTCTTTGTATCTTTAAAGTAATCAAACAGTGGTTTATAGGAAAGACCTGCAAGATCACTCGCTTTAAGTTTTGTATTACAGTTTTCATATTGAATATTGCTCTTTGTACAGTGATCAATAAATTTTTCTAGATAGCTTTTAGCGAAAATGTATATTTCATCATTTACTAACACTGCACAATACTCAATATCTTTCCCTATTGCCAGTGCAAGGTTGCTTGGCAACGTCCAAGGGGTTGTAGTCCAAGCAAGCAACTTACATTTTTGTTTAAATTGCTTTAGGTTTTCTAAAAGTTCAAATGCAACAGTTACAGCCTTGCTAGCTTTTTCTCTATATGCATTATCAAGCCTTGTTTCAAAATTAGAGAGTGGAGTTTCGCACGCCCAGCTATAGGGAACAACGCGTATTGATTCATACACCAGACCTTTATCATAAAGCTGCTTAAATGCCCACATGACCGACTCCATGAATGACTTATCCATAGTCTTATAGTCATTGTGAAAATCTACCCATCTTGCTTGTCTATTTACATACCTCTCCCATTCTGATGAAAATTTCATCACAGAAGTACGGCAGTGATTATTGAATTTCTTAATCCCGAATTTTTCTATCTCAGTTCTGCCAGATATTCCAAGCTCCTTTTCTGCGCCCATCTCAGCTGGCAGTCCATGACAATCCCAACCAAATCTACGTTCAACTCTTTTTTGCAGCATAGTTTGATATCTTGCAAATGCATCTTTGATGAAACCAGTAAGTAAGTGTCCGTAATGCGGAAGTCCATTTGCAAACGGAGGCCCATCATAAAATACAAAACAATGATCCTTGGAACGTTTCTTGACTGACTGCTCAAAAATTTTATTTTCCTGCCAAAATTTTATGATTTCCTTTTCTAGTAATGAAAAATCAGGACTACTGCTTGTATCAGGATAATGCTTCATGTTCATTTTAACTGGATAAAATCAAAGAATATAGAGCTTTCCAGAAAATTACAAATTCAAAAACTCTATTTCTATAAACATAAAAAGGTATTGACATTGTCGTGTACAAGATATTAATTGATCAGATTTATTTACTTAAGTTGAAGATGAACAGAAACAATAACAATTGGCCTTATCAGAAATTTCATGATACCAGTAAAAGCAATAGTAGAAACAATCCTACTTGGAGCTCACGTTTTTATGAATACAATGATTCTGGAGAGATTAAAAAGTCACACCTTAAATGGGGACCAAAAACAGCTAATAGTCCTGGAAGTTATATAGATAAGGCCTCTTGCACTTGTAGAATAAAGGAATATAGCTCTTTGAGTATTATTAGCTTAAGTAACTGAAAAACTTTAAACAATAGCAACATAGAAGCGTTTTTTCTTCATAGAAACCATCTTCTATTAGACAGCGCATCCCAATAAACTATTTTGCCGAGCTTCCAATATCCTTACATTTACTATTTTATCTTTGTATTCATCATCAGGGTCATCAACGCATACTGATTGCATATACGTGCTTTTACCAATAATTTGATTGTGGTGTTTACCTTTTTTATCGCTGAACAAAACAGGAATAGTTTTCCCCACCATACTCTGATTAAATTCAAGTTGTTGCTTGCTAATTAATTCCTGTAATCGAAGAAGGCGCTCTGTTTTAACCTCTTCTGTTACTTGATCTTTTCTTTCTGCTCCCGGTGTACCTGGTCTTGGGCTATATTTAAAACTATAAGCCTGAGCATATTTTACTTTTTCTACTAATTTCATAGTTTCTTCAAAATCTTTTTCAGTTTCTCCAGGAAAACCAACGATAAAATCAGAACAAAATTCAATTTTAGGTTTCAATTTGCACAATCTGTCTATTATTTCCAAATACTCCTCTGCCGTATGCTTTCTGTTCATTGCGTGCAATATTTTATTCGAACCTGATTGCACAGGTAGATGAACAAACGGCATGAGTTTTGATTCCTCCGCATGTGCCAAGTAGAGAGATTCATGCATATCTCTTGGATGAGAAGTTGTATAACGAATCCTCTCTAGCTTCTCAATTTTAGCAATGTAACTAATTAATTTTCCTAAATCCCACACTTCTCCTTCGCACTCCCCATGATAAGCATTGACGTTCTGACCAAGCAAAGTAATTTCCTTTGCTCCATTTACAACTAACTTCAATGTTTCGCGGAATATTTCATTTACTGGTCGTGAATACTCAGCCCCGCGAGTGTAAGGCACCACACAAAACGTACAAAATTTATCACAACCTTCTTGTATAGCAAGAAACGAAGAAGACCCTTGATTATTACCATAACATTCGTCTGGCAATTTATCAAACTTCGCAACTTCAGGAAAATCAGTATTTATTACATGACCTTTACTTCTACTTGCTTTGACTATCAACTCCGGTAAAGCAGCAATACTCTGCGGACCAACAACAATATCAACAAAAGGAGCCCTTCTGAACACTTCTTCTCCTTCTGCTTGTGCTACACACCCAGCCACCACTATGGTCATTTCTTTATTTTTTTGTGATGAATGAATCCTTCCAAGCTCTGAGTAAAGCTTTTCTGCTGCCTTCTCTCTAATATGACAAGTATTTAATATCACCAAATCAGCTTTTTCTGCATCACTTACAACACTGAACCCTAGAGGCTTAACTATATTCTCCATTAAAACAGAGTCATAAACGTTCATCTGACAGCCGTAAGTTTTAATGTATAGGCCTTTCATATTTAAAATTCTTCACACAAATTCTAGCAAATTATACGAAAAACTGGATTCTAGTACAACAGCCAATAAAGATTGCTTGACAAACCTTCTCGCTTTCCTTATTACAACAGCAGAGATATTTTAAGAGCTCAAAATCTATCTTCGTCTGCAGACTTTTCAGTCAATTTTTCAACAAAAAACGTATTCTTCAGCACACGTTCAAATTCTGTTGTATGTGCGCTGCATTTTTTTCTAATCTTCAGGAGGATTTTATGTCTAGAATTCCAGATACTTAACTTTTATTTTTAAGTTAAAAAAAACAATAGGCGCCTATTGCTTTTATAAAAAAGTGTAAAAAATAGAAATACTTTAAAGAATATAAAATAAAGGTAGAAAAGGTTCGAGTAATTAAAAACCATTTCCAGGCATAAATTTGCCATGCATACCTAAAAAGTAATTACACTAATATAATATTCACACTTATATGCTAATATAGATATAATACTAATTAAAGAGCATGTTATGTAAGAAGAAGTATCAGATTTTGTAGATGCTCTTTGTCAAAATAAATGTGATTCCTTTCGGGTGACACCCTCCTATATCTTTCTTTAGGTTACGCAGAAGTCTAATACAATTATAGAACAAGCTTAAAAGTTCTGGTAAAGTAGTTTTATTTACAAAGGATATGCTACTTGATATTGAAAAACGCAGTATAACAAATGCACTGTGGAAGTTACAAGAAGCAGATCAAAGGGAAATTTTAACTCTTATACAGAGATTTGAGTTGCCAGAAATATTAGCAAGAATATTAGTTGCTCGTGGTGTTAACATCGAAAATGCACATGACTTCTTACATCCACTAATCAGATCGCTATTACCAGATCCCTTTCACCTCCTTGATATGGATAAAGCTGTTTCTCGCATAATAAAAGCAATAAACAATAATAAAAATATTGCAGTATTTGGTGACTATGATGTTGATGGCGCAACGTCATCAGCATTGATTAATAGGTACCTAAGAGCGATTGGGACACACTCTATAATCTATATTCCAGATCGTGTTGATGAGGGCTATGGATTGAACACAGATGCTTTATTACAACTTAAAAAGAATGGTATTGATTTATGTATTTCTGTTGATTGCGGTACGCTTGCATATCAACCAATAGAAGAGGCAAGGGTTTTTGGACTTGATATTATAGTTGTCGATCATCACCTTGGTATAGAAAAATTACCAAGTGCTGTAGCAGTTGTTAATCCCAACCGCCTTGATGAGAGTTCTCCTTATACTAATCTTGCAGCAGTTGGAGTATCATTTCTGCTAATTGTTGCCCTTAACAGAAGCCTACGTGAGCAAGGATTTTTTACCAACAAAAAAGAACCAGATTTATTTGATCTACTGGACCTTGTTGCACTTGGAACTGTTTGCGATGTTATGCAGATCACAGGCCTAAATAGGGCTTTTGTTTTACAAGGATTAAAAGTTATGTCAGCAAGAAAAAATGTTGGCTTACGTGTTTTGTTTGACGCTTTGGGAATCCTTGAAAAACCAAGTGATTCACGGTTAGGGTTTAATATTGGGCCATGTATAAATGCCGGAGGAAGAATTGGAGAAGCATCACTCGGTGCAAGGTTGCTCTCCAGCGATGATGAAGAAGAGGCGCATTCAATCGCGCTAAAATTAATAGATTTAAATAATGCAAGAAAAGTGTTAGAAAATGAGGCTCTCTTAGAAGCTACAACACAGGCAGAAAAATTTACCTTATTAGGTGTAAATTTTATAATGGTAAGTGGCAATTGGCATCAAGGAATAATTGGTATCATTGCATCAAGACTAAAGGAGCAGTTTCACCTACCAACAATAGTGATATCTTTAAACAATGGAATAGGAAAAGCAAGTTGCAGGTCAATTTCTGGAGTAGATATTGGTGCTGCGGTTCTTTCTGCAAAATTTACCAACCTAATCATTGAAGGTGGCGGTCACAGTATGGCAGCGGGATTTTCGATTAAGGAAGACAAAATAAGTGATCTACATGATTTTTTTACTGAAAGATTTGCAAACTCTACAAATGACAAAATCATAAAAGCTGATGGTATAGTAACAGCTAAAGCAATAAACTTATCCCTGTGGAATCAATTGCAACGCTTAGAGCCATTTGGTGTTGGCAATCCTGAACCGAGATTTATCATCCAAGGAGCAAAGATAAGAAAGCCGGAAGTTATAGGAGTTGATCATATAAAATGTTTTATTGCTGACGATAATGTTATGGTCAAAGCTATTGCGTTTCGCTGTGCAAATACTGAGCTTGGCTCTGCTATTATGCAGGGTAATGTTAAAGCCATTTTGGGTAAAATCTCTATGAATTACTGGAATGGCAATGAATTTGTGCAGTTTTTAATAGAAGATGTGCTAACACGTAATTAACATATCTCACAAGCAAATCCTGTTACTAAGCATCTTAACGTCCAAGGTGTTCATCGTAAAAGCTAAAAATCATGGACGATGAATTCATAGGAAAAATTAGTGAAAATGGACCTATCTTAGCTTTTTTTTGATAAGCTCCTATGAGCAGAGCTAACATAAAAAATGCTTGTCAGCTTTGCTCATTTTTTCTATCCTTTAACCTTTTGTAAATCTATAAAGTTTAACTCAAGGTAACATCAAGTTTAGAAGTCTTTCTATTAAATGAAATAAGTTTCAAGGATCTGTTCTGCCCACTCTAATGTTTCATGAGTTCCGCTATACATTTTAGAAAGTTTATCCACTATATTTTTAAATTCAGGATTTTGTGTACAAGAATGCTCTTCAATATCACGAAGTATTTCTTTTTCTAGATCATAGTTTATTTTATCTTGACTACGTATTTTCTTTGCAGTAGTGCCAAGCAACCAATATCGAAATTCTGAATCAATGCAGTGTAACCTTTGCCACATATTAGTAAGTTTAGCAGTACCTCCTGTTAAGTAATTCTCATAAATTTTGCTGATAATTTCAGGATGCTGATCTTGAAGAAAATTGAACATTACTAACCCAACTGAATAATTGTCACTTTCCGTGAGATCAGATGGGGAATTATTTATAAAACGTATATCTTTAGCAAAGACTGTCTTAATACCATCCATTATTCCTTTTTGACATGGAGTATTGCATACATTTTCATCTAAGAGCTCACATGAAATTCCCATTGCAGTACCCTCTTCCAGCAATTTTAACGGAGGTAAATCTTTATGCTTTGTCATCTCTTGCATACAGTGTACAAACTCATGAGAGAGAGTAAGATAGTTAATTTCAGACGAGGGAAGAAACTTCATTAACACATCAGGAAGTGCAAATGGTTCACTTAGTTTACTAATAGTAAGTCCCATCTCGTCCGATGTATCTTCCTCCCTTCCTAAATATACTTTACGTACATTATTGTATTGACTACTATCTTCAAACAGAAACATACGGAAGTTAAAATCTGTATTGTTTGGAACAATTTTATATTTCTGACATAGTTTAAAAGTGTCATTTATAACTTTTTCAATTTCTTCTAGTTGTGCATCAGTGATATCTGAATGAAATAACTCTACTTTAATATCACTTCCTTCAACATTAATTGTATGTTTAGATGGAAGAATTGCGCTTATTTTAGTTTCAATATCATCTCTTGCTTGATAGTCTGGTTTGACTTTAAAAAGGTCTATACTTGAAAAAAGATTTATTTCATCAATAAAAAAAACTCATATTAGCCTCTCATAAATTATTTAGGTGCAATATAGAGGGTGAAAGTTAATATGTAATGAATATGAAATTGCGAATACTTTATCTATCAATCTCACCAAAGACTATGTCGAGTGAACCGATAATTGCTGCAATGTCAGCAAGCATGTGTCCTTTTGCCATGAAATCTAAGGCCTGTAAATGCGCAAAGCCAGGTGCTCTTATTCGGCATCTGTAAGGTCTATTGGTACCATCTGAAACTATGTATACTCCAAACTCGCCTTTTGGTGCCTCAACAGCTACGTAAGCCTCACCCTCTGGCACGTGATATCCTTCTGAATAAAGCTTAAAATGATGAATCATAGCTTCCATGGATTCTTTCATTTCCGCTCTTGGCGGTGGAGAGATTTTTCTATCTTCAGTTTTTATTGGCCCTTCAGGGATTTTCTCTATGCATTGCTTCACCAAGCTAACAGACTGCCTAATCTCTGCCATTCTTACTAAATAACGATCATAACAGTCACCATTTTGGCCAATTGGTATATCGAAATCTAATTGGTCATATATCTCGTATGGCTGGCTTTTTCGCAGATCCCAAGCAAGCCCAGCAGCGCGCAACATTGGTCCACTAAAGCCCCAATCAAGCGCCTGTTTTATTGATATTTCACTAATTCCTACAGTGCGTTGCTTCCATATCCTATTTTCTGTCAGAAGATCATCAACATCATCTATATACTTTGGAAATTGCTCTATAAATTTTGCAATATCTTCAATCAAACCTTCTGGGATATCTGCTGCAAGTCCACCTGGCCTTATATAAGCTGCGTGAAATCTTGCACCTGAGGCCCTTTCATAGAACTCGAGTATTTTTTCTCTCTCTTCAAAGAGCCATAAGAGAGGAGTCATTGCCCCAACATCAAGTGCTTGGGAAGAGATATTTAGTAAATGATTTAGTATTCTTGTCAGCTCACAAAATAGAACACGCAAATATTTTGCCCTAATCGGAACTTCGCACTGCAATAATTTCTCTACACATAACGAATATGCATGCTCTTGTGACATTGGTGACACATAATCAAGACGGTCAAAATAAGGCAAAGCTTGAAGATATGTTTTATGCTCTATCAATTTTTCAGTGCCACGGTGCAAAAGCCCAATATGGGGGTCTGCTCTCTTGATCACTTCACCATCCATCTCTAAAACAAGGCGTAGCACCCCATGTGCAGCTGGATGCTGAGGACCAAAGTTTAACATCATTGTCTTTAGATCAGGCATGCTTTGGTAGTTTAAGGTATTGAAATTGTATAGGGTAAAATGTGCTTAAAGTCAATAGGCTTCTTGCACCGGCATAACTATCGTTACAATAGAAAAACTCCTTACAAACTTCATCACCTACTTATGATCTGATAGACAATGTTTATGTTGCACGTACAATTATTATACTTATGTTGATTAAGACAGCGAAATTATGTATAGGTAATTTTGATTGAGAAATAGTTTTTTTACTATATAAATTCTACTTTAGAGTAATCAAAATTAATGAAAGACAATAAATATAGTTTAGGTTTAAGGATCATTCATTGGTTAATGTCTGCTTTAATCATTGGCATGCTTTGTTCTGGGCTGTACATGAAAAGTTTGCCGATTAGCAGTGAAATTAAATTTAGCATATACGCTATTCATAAGGCTTGCGGTATCACTGTTCTTGGACTAATTATAGTACGCATATTTTTTCGCGTCTTTACTTATGTTCCTCCATTACCAGCCAATTTTTCTCGATTCATAATCAATGCGAGCAAAACGATACACTTTTGTTTATATGCTTTGATGGTGCTAATGCCACTATCTGGTTATGTCATGTCTTCTGCTTCTAGCAAAGAAATCAAATATTTTTTTCATATCCCCTTGTTAATCAATGAAAACAAAGAGCTAGCTAGTGCAGCTAATCAGCTACATTCGATACTTGCGTATTTTATGGTACTCTTTATAATCTTACATATACTTGGCGCTTTGAAACACACATTCATAGATAAACAAAATATTTTTAAACGTATGATATAGGTTATATGTTAAATAGCCTCTGGAAAAAAGGAACAGATTTTCTCGGTAGTGAGTTTGCCATAATGGGTGGCGCTATGAGCTGGGTTTCAGAGAGAAATTTAGTTTCAGCAATTTCAAATGCCGGTGGTTTTGGCGTAATTGCATGTGGCGCAATGTTTCCAGACTTATTGAAAAAAGAAATCATAGAAACACAAAAATTAACTCATAAGCCATTTGGTGTAAACCTAATTACTATGCACCCAAATTTGAGTGAGTTAATAGATATATGCATTGAAACAAAAGTAAGCCACATAGTTCTCGCTGGTGGATTACCAAAAAAACCTAATATAGAAAAAATCAAGAATGCAGGTATTAAAGTTATGTGCTTTGCACCAGCATTAAGCCTTGCGGAAAGGTTAGTAAAAATGGGAGTAGATGCATTGATAATAGAAGGGATGGAAGCAGGAGGACATATCGGTCCTGTTAGCACTTCTGTTCTCGCACAAGAGATACTACCTTATTTTAAAAATGAGAAAACACCAATTTTTGTTGCAGGTGGAATAGGAAGAGGCGAAATGATAATGAACTACCTAGAGATGGGAGCAAGTGGCTGTCAAATAGGTACATTATTTGTCTGCACGAATGAGTCAATCGCTCATAAAAATTTTAAAGAAGTGTTTATCAAATCAGCTGCGCGTAATGCAGTATCTTCTATACAGATCAGTGCTGATTTCCCTGTAATTCCAGTAAGGGCTATAGCTAACAAAGCAAGTGACGATTTTATGAAGCATCAAAGAGATATTATCGATAAATATCAAAATGGAGAAATCTCAAAAGAAGAGGGGCAACTTGAAATAGAGAAGTTCTGGGCTGGTGCTTTAAGAAGATCTGTAATTGAAGGGGACATTGAAACAGGATCTTTAATGGCCGGTCAAAGTGTTGGCATGGTTGATAGAGAAAAGCCTGTAAAAGAAGTGATAGATATGCTAGTTCAACAGGCAAGCAATTATGTTGAAATGTAAAATCAGTAATCAGCAAAGAAAATAGTTAGCAAATTGCTATAATTATCCGCAATAAGGCATAACTGCCCAGTTTTAATGTAAAATTAACGCTAAAGAGGTATTCATACATTTTATTTGTATGAGAGGAATGTTATGCTAGGTACTTTAAAAAAATCTAGAAGTAATGATTTACCTTATCAAATAGAAGAGCTTATTCAATCTTTGAGTAATGAAGAAGATCGTAAACTGTTCACCAATATATACAAAAAGGTCACAAAAAAAACACATAATCATGAAAATCTAAAAAAGGGAGATGGAACTATCGCAAAATGCATAGAGTTGTTCAACAAAGGAGCTGATCCCAACGTATTAATTGAATTAGAAAAGTCATTGAGAAAACAAGAAGAATATTATAAATATTATATTGACAACTTCCTTCCAGCATTGAAAACAAAAGTGATAGAGTCAGAGGAATTAATGAAACCTTCAGTACTTAACAACGAAGAAAAATCATCACAAAAATCACCAACAATAAAAGGAAAAATATTAAAAATAATTTCAGAGATTACTAAAAAGAGCAACAATAAAGATCATTCTAGTAGCACTATTCAAAATCAAAAAAGTCATCAAACAGATAGACAAGATAATGCTATAGGATTATTTAAGAAAAAAAATTTTCCTAGTGAAGTTGTAATTGCTGAAAATTCGGTTGTTAATGCTCTAGAAAGCGATTCTTTAGCTAAGGGTGTAAGTGGAAAAGGAACCCCTGGAATATATAATCCCTTGAGAAGTTTAGATCGTTATGATGCTTCAACAGCTCTTATATCAAAACAACTGCAAGAAAGAAAGGAGATCGCACAATCACAATTGAGTAGTCAATCTGATCTTTCGATTGATAGTAAAGATTTAAAAAATGAAAAGCCTAACATAACTGTGAATGCTGTAGAAGTGCCAAGCGGTGCAAATACTTCTAAACTCAGTAGTGGCAATGACTCAGATAGTGGAATAAATTCATCTGGCTTGGCATCAAGTAGCAGAAGGAGCAGCTTAACTTCAATTTCATCTGAGGAAAGTGTACACTTAAAATTAAACCCTGCTGAGGAAGATAATGGTTTGCAACTAGAAGATGAAGGAAAAACAAAATTAGCACATCCGAACAAAACAAGGCCCAAAGGGCCAAGCGGAAGAAGATCCCCTTCTAAATATTATAAGAAGACTGAAGAAGGGCCTCATTGTGTGATCTCAGTGACAGGCAGTAAGGTAAAAGATACAATGCAATCCAATAATTATGAAAATAATAGTAAAATCAAAAACAAAAATCTTCACGTCGCACTTGTAACAAGTTCTGCTCTCTTAGCAATAGGGTGCATTGTTGCAGGAGCAATGACATCAGGATTAGTAGGAGCAGGACTGTTTGTGGTGGCTGCAGTGTTTGCTACAGCAGCTGCTGCTGAATTTTGTTCAAATATTCTGTCAAGTAAATTGACATCCATTAGTGTGAGTCCTCTTGTTGATAATAAAGAGCTAACACAGTGATAAAAGTTAAATATGAGTTACTTATGGTGAGCAAGTGAATTCGGTTCTTGCCTATTGATGTAAAAATTGTTACATTTGAGGAGTATCTTAAAGGTATTTAGCTGATGCATATTCAATTGGGTAGAGTTTTTGCTATTGTAGCCCTGTTAAGTTTTATCTTCATGTCATGTTCTAGCAAAGCAAGTGATGAATTGAAAAATATACCAGGAACGTTGAAAGAACTTATTTCTTCATTTTCAGTTAAAGACACTGTAGAAAATATGAGTCCCTCAACAATTATAGGTTTATGTATAGCTACAGTGATACTTGCAGTAGTGTTCAGAGGCCTAATTTTTTTCATGATAATGTTTGGCGTACTGGTCATGATGTTTGGAAGCACAGAAAAGGCAACAGATTACCTGAAAGAAAAATTCAACTTTGCAAAGGACATACAGTTACAATCCAATAACAAAAAAGAAGATAAGGATTAAGTAAGATAGATGATTCTTTATTATCTTTTTATTGAATACGAATGATATTGTATGCAACCAAAAGTACCAGCCACTAGCTCTAATTCTGAAAAAAAGAACAATTTAGCGTTACTAGAAAGTATTAATTTAGATTTTATCCCTTATGCTTGCCACTACGATGAAGAAACTATACTAACAAAACAGGGGGAATTATTAAAAATAATCAAATTAGAAGACTATTCTTCAGTTGATAACTATGGTGATCTTAGAACTGAAATTAGAAAAAGTATATCAAAAAATATCAAGAGTTTATATTTTACCGTTTGGATTCACACTGTCCGCACACGCAATAAACTGAGCTTACAGTGGAATAAAACTGCAGACTTTTCCGATCAGCTACACTCAACGTGGTTTAATAAACTAGTTGATAGTAAACTACAGTATATAAATGAGCTATACATTGTGGTGTTACTTAGTGATTTTGGCAAACATATTAATAATACATTTTTTTTTGGCGGGATAAAGAATAGGCACAAGTTATTTTTACAAAAAAATCATCAAGAATTACAAAAAATAACTGACCTGATTCAAAAAGATTTAGAACCTTTTGGAGCTAAAAAAATGGGCCTTAGATCTAGTGAAGGCAAAATATATTCTCAAATGATGGAATTTCTCCATTACATTATTACATTAACGCACAAAGATTATCCAATATGTGAAAGGGATCTATCGCAGCATGTGAAAAACCTAAAAGTAGCTTTTGGTTTCAATAAATTTCAAACATCGTTTGAAGGTCAACAGAAGTTTGGTTCTATTTTTTGCATAAAGGAATATCGAGAAATCCCCTTAGAAAATATAGATAGGTGTTTGCAACTTGACTCTGAGCTTATCATCACAGAAATAATAATATTTACTAGTAATAATAAAGCAGTAAAAGAATTTAAAAAACAAATTAATATACTGCAAATCAGTGAGGACAATACCTTACTTCAAAACTCAGGAATAAATGAAATAATAGAGCTTGAAAAAATTTCTGCTATGGATTTTTGTCAACAGAAAATTATTGTTACAATCTTTGCAGATGATAAGAATAGGTTAGCTAAAAATATCAGTGATTTATCCTCTGTAATGTCATTAATCGGGTTGATGATGTTTAGAACTGATCTGCACATGGAAAATCATTTTTGGGCACAGCTTCCTGGAAACTTTGCTTTTGTTACACAACCAAAAAATATATTAGAAAAATATGCTTGCAGCTTTGCTATGTTGCATGATTTTACATCAGGTACGTTAAAAGGAGGAAGATGGAAAGAAGCAGTAACAGTTTTTTTTTCAAAAAAAGGCAGTCCTTACTTTTTTAACTTTCATGGAAAGAAAAATAATGGTCATACCACAATACTTGGAGCTCCAAATTCAGGTAGAACCTCACTGATCAATTTCTTACTTTCGGAGTCAAGAAAATTTAACCCTAGGATTGTTATATTGGATAATACTGGAAAATCAATAATATTTACTAAAGCAGTAAGCGGCCAATATTACATAATTGATCCAAAATATAAAGATAAAAGTCTAAAATTTAACCCACTGAACATTGAAGATAGTGCTTCTAATCGCAATATGCTTGTTGAATTGATCAAAAGGATGGTTGCAGATGCAAGTTTGGTAGACGTAGAAGAAAAGACAAAAAAAATTGTAGATTCTATATTTGCTATACCAAGAGAATCGCGCTCTATTTCTCAAATTTCTGAAGTGCTTTTACTTCTTGGGGGTAAAATAAGTAAATGGTGTGGTGATGGTGAATTTGCTTACTTATTCCAAGATGGTGATGAGTCAGATATTGACTGGGGAACAAAAAATATATCCCTCAATACTGCAAATCTCACCAAGCAAAAAGAATGTATGTCCGTGATACTTTACTATTTCTTATACTCTTTCGAAGCAAAATGTGATGGCTCACCTGCAATACTTGTTTTGGATGAAGCATGGGAGATAAGTAATATTTTTCCTACAGAGGAAGAGTTTGATAATTGGATGCAGAGGATGACAGAGTTAAACGTTGTAGTAATTCTAAGTACTGAGAACTTAAACCTAGCATTTGCTAGCAAGTTTACTCAATATTTAGATAAGCATGTCGATACAAGGATCCTGATGCCGAACATAAATGCAAACAGGTTATACATGAAAGCATTTTCTCTGTCGAAAGAGGAACTGAATGTCATTTTGCAAACACCAACACAGGAAGGTTTATTTTTGATAAAGCAATACAAAGGTTTAGTAACTTTAAATCTAGATTTGAAGAATATGAAAGAAATACATGTACTTTCAGCCAATAAAGAGACGATAAAGTATATGTATGAGGCGATGAAGGAAAAAGGCGAAAAAGTGAGTAAGTGGTTACCGGTGTTCTATGAAAAATGTAAAGCTTAATTTTTTATTGATATTCTCCTTGATATTTTGTCTTTCTTATCAAGGATATGCTGATTGTCCGCGTTTTGTGGAAAGTAATACTGATATTGAGGCAAATGCAAGTAAAGTAGGTAAAGGCTTTTGGAAGATTATTAGCTTTGATTGGAACAATATAGATTTTGACGAAAAATTATTGCAATTTATTAAAGTTACAGCAGTAAATAATCAGGGACCAGAAGGTTACTTCGATCCAAAGATTAAGGTCTGCGATTACGAAGGGAACGACAACTGTTATATATTATCCAGTGGAACATTCTGCCGCCAGATATATGGAACGCAGAGTACAGGAGCTGGAGTTTCTGCAGCAGCTTTTATAGATTGGGAAGGAGATAAAACAAAAGCTGGAGGAGAAATTGCCCAAGGTCTTGGATGGGAATGGGCAGATGGTGTTACTGATGAAGAAAAAGTAAAATTTGCTAATGCCCCTAAAATATGCGCTTGTAGTCAAAAGGGGGCTTGTATGTCAGGCATTTCTTCATGGGGCTCTAGAGTATTTTCTGGGGAAAATATTTTTCGTCCTGGAGAGATGGAAAAAGCTTGTGATACATGCTATCAAACAAAAGTAAAGTGTGCCCCTGTGCAACTTGCACCTGGCCCACCTGCATTTTGTGAACAACTTGCGATGTCACCACCACAAGTTAGAATTGTTCCTATAACAAATGAAGAAAATGATTATTTCCATCCAAGAGTTGGAGTCATTATTGGTGAGCTGAAAGAAAGAAGAGAGCTACCTTTTCCACGCGTTATTTCAAGTAATAAAAACATTCAAAGTGCTACATACTCTATTCCAGATAAAGATACCCACCATCACTTTAAAACTTATAGAAAAAAAGGTCAGCTCTGCACTGAATATTATGGTACTGAGAGAGAAGAGTCCAAAAGAAAATTACAATTTCCTGCTCGCTGCTTCCCAGCGCCACCTGCTCCAAAGATTGAAGAAGTGAGCATACCAAAGCCTAATGAGGGTAAAGGCGAAAATACGCTAAAAGTAAAAATGAAGATGAGTGAGAACGTTTGTATTTATGACGCACGTGGAACTCACAGTAATGGCATCTGTACTTTTTATGTTAATAAAAATTCTCCTACATATGTTGGCCATCTACCTTTAAAAGTAGTAAAGCCAGCAATAGTGGCAAAAACAACTGATAGCAGTAACAGTAAAAGCGACATCGATAGCGTAATAGAAGGTATATTAAAAAATAATTCGCAATTTGAAGTTCTAGAAAAATATGGATATGTTCCCGATATTGAAACAGAATGTAAAGAGCTTCAGAATGGTAAGTGCAAACTAGATGGCTCAGGATATCCAAAAGTAGAAATAAAATATAAAGAAAATTCTAAAAGTAAAATGCTCTGCCTTTCTGGGTGGCAACCAGAACCAGAGGAGTTTGCTCTTAAAAAAGAAAGTAAGCTAATATCGCTAAAATCAATGGGGGCAAGATACAATAAATACAATACTGTTTATTCAAAGGAGTCTAATCAGCTTTATTATTTTCCCTGTAACGAAACAATTGAGGTTTTAGCAAAGCCACAAGATGCACTGAATGAAATAATATTCAATAAAAAAGGATATATTTCCATTCCTGCTGAAAATAAGTCTAGAGACAATTGCATGGCAAAAGAGGATAAAGAGGTAGATACAAAACAAAATTGTGACAAATGCAAGATAGTATATGAATTAACAGATGGGAAACACAAAAAAGAATGTAAGCAAGGTGATGATGGTTGCCTCTGTTTTAATGAAGTATGTAGTCGCTCAACACAGTATGTAGATAAGAATGATAAGCCATTTTACTTAAGAGTTTCACAGGATAAAAATGGAGCTGTAGAGAAGTTAGATCAACCAATTAAAGCAAATAGAACAGAAGTCTTTTACGCTGATAAATTATGCAGGTTCGATTTAGACGGTTTAAAAAAGAGATTGCGTGAAATAATAGTAGCACAATTGAAAGGTAGGAAGCAGGAGCTTGAAAAGAGTAATAAAGAGTCTTATGAGCTTGGAGATGGCTATACAAATGACTTATCGATGTATGATTATGTTGAAATAGAAGCATGGGGAGGTGGTGAAGCTGGTCATATAATTGGTAAAGCTCGGTCTACTGTAAGCAAGCAAGGAAGGCCAGGTGATTACATTAAAGCTAAACTAAAAATCAACCCCGATTATCCCTACATTAAAGTAAAAGTAACAGAAGGTGGTGGTGGGCAAGAAGATTATAAATTTAACAAAGATGGGGGACCAACTTTAATAAAAATGTGCAAAGACCCTTCAGAAATAATTTGTAAAGATTTAATTACTGTTGCAGGTGGTGGTACATACAGAACCTATGGAAAAATAGATTATAAAGAGACAATAATTCATGAAGAAAGTTTAAAATTAGAAGAAAAAGTTACAAGAGGAGATAAGCTAAACTCTGGGGAGGATAATAAAATAGCATACATAAGAAATGGTGAGATTGGGTATGAAAATGTAAAAAAATGTAGTAAAAACTATGTGAATAAAAAATACGGTGCTGGCGGTTGTATTAACAAAAGCACCAAAAGTTACAGTAAAGGTGCTCCTGGTTATGTGAAGATTAAACCTATATTTGATAAAATTAATAAAGGAAGAGTAAAAAAAATAGATGATGCTATTGAAAAAATGATACAAAATCCAGATGACATCACAGGTATTAATGATTCCTTAATAAATAAACTTGATAAAAAGATTATTGAGACAATTAAAAAAGAAATCGAAAACGAATTGTTAGGATCATAGTAAAAGGACCCTGATTGTTGCAAATGGGGTAAAGTTGAATTTACATCACTAAGACAGATGCATGTGAAACCAGTGTTTCTTTTCTTGTCATCACAGCTTCCATAATGTCATCTCAGTGCATGATGCACAGCTGTATAGAAATTGAAGATGTCATTCTAGTGCGTGACACTGGAATCCATGTAAATTTAACTGGACGCCAATGTCACAAATTAGCCTTCTCACCTATCTTATTTTGCTACTCTGCTGAACAGATACGTCAATTTCATCTACTGATGAGCTAGGTCTGCTGTCCTTTATATGTTGTACCAAAAGCTCCATAATTTTTTTTTGCTCATAAAATTGCTGAAATGAATATATTCCATTCGAGCCAACTAACACTAAGAATCCTTCTTGTACATTTGGAGGATTATCATGCCAGCTAATTTTTCTTATGTATTCAGCAGCTTGTAAGGAAGTATCTCCTGAAAGGTTTTTAATATTAGGATCAGCACCTTTTTCTAGCAGTAATCTTGCCATTTTTTCATTACCTTTCATAGCTGCTATATGTAGAGGTGTATTGCCAAGCTGATTGCCAATATTGACATCCACCCCTTCTACACTAAGTAATAATTGAGCTACCTCGTCATGGTCATTATCAATAGCTACACACAAAGGATTCATACTGGTATCACAGCCATTGACTTTAGCACCATTATCAAGAAGCAACTTAACTACTGCTGCATGCCCATTCTGAGCAGCTAGATACAAGGGTGTGACATTATTTTTTTTATCTACTATGTTAACATCAGCATTTTTTGTGCTAATTAATAGTTCAACTATTTCAGTATGTCCGTTCTGAGAGGCTAAGTACAGAGCTGTTATACCAAATTTATTGTCTTTAGCATCAATCTCAATTTCTTGAGTATTAAGTAACACCTTTACAACTTCTACAAGTCCATTTTGAGCAGCAATATGTAAAGGTGTCTTACCATCAGTACAGTCTTTTATATTGGGATCAGCTCCCGCTTTAATTAACTCCTCTACTATAGCTTTGCTTTTAGCTGCAACAGCAAAGTGTAAAACTGTACTGCCTTTAGTAGTTCTTGCATGAATATTAGCTTCTTTACTGATTAGTAACTTTACTACGTCTAAATGTCCTGAACAAACGGCAAAATGCAAGGCTGTAAATCCTTTTTTATCCTTGATATTGATATCAGTTTTTACATTAAGTAATAACCTAACTTCATTTATGTTACCGTTATAAGCGGCTTGATTTAATAGAATATTTTCAACCGGGAGCGATTGAGTGCTGAACATATTTACCTCTATATAATAGTATGCCTAGTGGTACTACATCAAAACAAGGAACATTCAAGAAAAATTTTTTGCATCTGGCAATCTATTTTCTCTATTCTAATATATACAAACTCTTTAAACCCACCTTGTAATCAGGATAAACTAGAGAGACACCAAGGTCTTTTTTAATTTTAGTATTGATTACTTTTTTTGACCCTAAATAAAAACCCCGTGCGTAATTTGGTACGGAAGAAATCTCAACTGGCTCTGGAGGGCTAATATTGAGAAGCTCGGCTGCATACGTGACCACTTCAGATTGCGTAGCAGGTAAATCATCTGCACAATTGTATATCTCATAAGGCTTTATATTTTGCATGGAAGAAAATAAAATATTAGATATATCTTCAACATGAACACGAGAAAAAATTTTTTTCACATTTCTTGCTTTGCCAAGCTGCAGGTCAATTAGCGCATTTCTACCAGGACCATATATCCCAGCCAAACGAAAAATATGTACAGGCAATTTGCTACTTAGCCACTTCTTTTCAGACTCAAGGCGCTTTTCTCCTCTAATTTCTATAGGCTTTGTTTCAGATTCCTCATTCACCCAATTACCACAGTGGTCACCATAAACATTAGTTGCAGACAGATAACCAAGCCATTTAATATTCTCCAGACAATGACCGTATCTCTCCATAACATCATCGCCGTCTGGAGGAATAGAAACTAAAACATGTGTTACGCTTTTAAGCAGATCTTGATCAACCTTTTCATAATCAAAAAGTTGTATATCTTTATTTCTTGATGTACCGTTAACTTTCCAGCCTAAATTTAGCAATTTTTTCGATAGAAATTTAGCTACATATCCGTAACCAAAGCAAAACAAGTGCATGGAAATTAATTTCCAAAATTTTTCTTGATAAACTCAACCCCTAACCTTATTCCTTCTTCATTAATAATATGGCCTAATCCATGAATTGGGTATCCTTGAGCGTTTACTCCATTTTCTTTCAAAGCTTTAACCGCTAAATCAAGGGAAGAAAAAGGTACCACATCATCAGCGTCACCATGAATAACACATATGCTGGGTTTTGATTTGATCTCCGGTGCAATTTTTGAAGGTGAAAGAAACCTACCAGAATATGCAATAACCGATGCACAAGACTGAAGCCGGGTAAGAGCTACATGCATTGCAAGCATTGCCCCTTGAGAAAATCCAACTAAAGAAAGCTGAGTATCTTTTAAATTAAGCTCCTTTAATTTTGTATCAATAAAATGATTTACAATTGATGCAGCATTTTTCACCCCATTATATAGTGCTTCTTCACTACGATCCTCTAAACTAAACCACTGATAACCATCACCTATTTCCCTCTCAAACGGAGCATTCGGTACCACAAAACATGAATCGGGTAAAAATTTGCTCATAACTTTAGCAAGGTGAGCGAAATTATCGCCACTTGAACCCCAACCATGAAAAAAAATAATCAAATTTTTCTTATTTCCATTTGGACAAATTTCTTGGCTTTTAAGTTCAATCATCTCTTCATCCCTTTATGTTTATATTTACGGTAATACTAAATTTGAGGAACAAGACCTCACTACTGCTATAGCTCTTTGATATGAATAAATACTACTTAGCTTCAACTTTCTCTATCAATTTCTTGACCATGCCTCTCAGTCTTCTGCTAGAATCATCAAGCTCTTGAATTTGTGAAGCATCTTTTCTCATGAGTTCTTTGTGATTACTCTTTATGTAATCATACATTTCCTTCATCTGAGCGATCATCTTGTTGATATCCATACCACCCATATCAGGTATCATGCTAGGCATATTTCCTTCTAGCATACCACCAGCCATAAGTTGCTGAGACATTTGCATGAATGGCTTTAAGGTCTGTTGAAGCAAATTAGGGTCGCTTGCCAATTTTTCTATTTGCTCTTTGCAAGTATCCATGTACTGCTTCATAAATTCATCATCTTGCATTTTATCTGTCATAATTACACCTATTTGAAACTAATATTATATATTGTTTTTAATTAAAAACAATACAAGAACAACTATATTAATACTTTATTAAATGACAAATTAACTATTTTAAAGATTCACATACTCTCTTTAACCATTCCTTATCTTTTATGCCATTTTCTATATTTTTATAAACAAATTGGTGATAGCTATTTATCCATTTAACTTCATCTTCAGTAAGCATTTGTATATCTATTAGCTTTTTATCATAAGGAACAGAGGTCAATTGTTTAAAGCTTAAAAAGACGTTTTCTCGCCTTTCAATATACATCAGATTCTCAATTCTTATTCCATACTTTCCTGGAATATAATAACCAGGCTCGTTAGAAAGTATCATGCCTGGAATGAGTTCCACTTTATTTCCTCTTGATATTGCTTGCGGTCCTTCGTGTACCGAAAGGTAACTTCCTACTCCATGTCCTGTACCGTGCATGTAATCCATTCCAAATTTCCATAAATGTATACGCGCTAATATGTCCAATTCTCCACCAGTAGTGCCAGAAGGAAAGACCGCACTTGCTATCGCAATGTGAGCTTTTAATACTATTGTGTAGTGAGCTCGTTGCTCATTGGTTGGACTACCAATTGCTATAGTTCTTGTAACATCGGTTGTGCCATCAAGGTACTGACCACCAGAGTCAATTAAATACAGCCCATCTTCTTGAATGACTTTATTTGTCTTATTGCTTGCACGGTAATGAATGATTGCTCCATTCTCGTTGAATGCTGAAATTGTTGGAAAACTCGGTTGCTTAAACAAATTCTGCTCTTTTCTGTATTCTAAAACTTTTTCTTCAGCTTCAAGCTCAGTAATTTCACTGTCAATATTGTTTTCAAGCCAATATAGAAAATTTATAACTGCTACTCCATCTTTGATGTGCGCACTTATAGCTCCAGTTATTTCAGTTTGATTTTTTACTGCTTTGTGAATCAAACAAGGATCCTCCTTCTCAATTATCTGCTTATTTTCTATTAGACCTCTTTCATTACTTATTGTCATCCCAGTTCTTGACACTGGGATCCATGCTTTTTTATTTCTGGTCAAGCACTGGAATGACACCGAAGCTGATTTTTCATTTAAATAATGGTTATACAAGGGATCTATTGCATTCATAATGCTCATTGGAGTCGTGCTTGGATCTATCACCACCAAATTTAACTTATGTAGTGAATTTTCTAGCTCACTAATATCAAAAACATTTATATGGTTATCAAAATTTGCTTCTATAGTTGAATGTTCTTTATCTTGAATAAATAAATCAACATTGGCATTTTTATACAATATAGCACGACCCAATATACAAGGAGTATATTCAGAACTTTCATTTCTTAAATTTAATAACCACGAAATTGAATTTGGATCAGTCAGAAGCACTGCTTCAGCCTCTATGTTTTTAGCTACTCTTTCACATTTATCCTTACCACTCTCACCAGATACATGTGAGACTATTGTTTGTGCTTTATGACTACTATCTTTTTTAATTAAGTATGGTACTAGTTTACAAATGCCTTCATATTTTCTTATGTCCTTCATAGTAAAATATTGCGGATAGTAACCCAGTGAGGTAGTCAATGTTAAGTTTGCTTTTACCCATTTGTGTGGATCCTCTTCTTGTATATTATATACTCGAAAACTGCCCTGATCGAGCTGACTGCGAGCTTGTGTGATATAGCGTCCATCTGTAAAAAATGGGCACTTATTACTCTTTGTAACGATAAGTAGCCCATTTGTTCCCGTGAAGCCACATAACTCTGCTAACTCTTTTGAATATTCATTTAAATACTCGTCTTTAGTATTCAACATAAATGTATCAACATTTATTTCGTGCATAAAAGAGCGAAATTCTTCGATTTTTGACATGTTACGCAGAATTAGCAGCTATTTTCGTTTTCTTATTCCTAAGGTACACTAATATGCTAACTATCGCTGCTGGAGTGATACCTTGTATTTGCTTCGCAATACCAATTGTTGCTGGCTTTATTGACTGCAACTTTTCTATCACTTCAGTTGACAAGCCTTTAATCTGTGAGTAGTTGAAATTAGTTGGAATTTGAGTATTAACTTCCTCTTGTAGAAACTTCATATCTGCTTCTTGTCTTACTAAATAAGGCTTGTATTTTGCTTCAATTGCAACTGCTTCATATATTTCATTCTTGGCTATGCTATCAGTTATAGTGTTATTCCAGCACATAACGCTGGAATCTACATTTTTTTCAGTGTCAACTGCATCCATTCTATCATTATTCAAGTACTGGACCCCAGTGTCAAGCACTGGGATGACAGGAAGAGGTGCTTTGGTGTTATGCAAGTAGCTGACACTGGAATCCATGTTTAACTCTGGCCATATTTCTCGTAATTTATTCCAGTCAATATTTGGATAACCGAGCAAATCTAGTGCTGTTTTTCTTATCCCGTCATAAGATATTTTAATACCATAGGATCTAAGCTGTTCAGGGGTAATTGTCAGACTCTTCATCTTTTCTTCAAGTTGCTTAATGGATTTAAGTTTACTCTGCAAAATAGAGTATCTCTCATGCGATACAAGGGAAATGTCATAACCTTTTTGTGTCAATCTTCTATCTGCATTATCTGACCTAATCGCCAGCCTATACTCTGCACGTGAGGTAAATAATCTGTAAGGCTCAGCAATCCCCTTAGTGACCAGATCATCTATCATTACACCGATATACGAATCTGTACGATGAAGAACAAAACTTTTTTGAGATAAAGAGAGTGATGCATTGATTCCGGCAATAATCCCTTGTCCTGCTGCTTCTTCATATCCAGTGGTACCATTAATTTGACCAGCAAAATATAGTCCTTTAATTTTCTTAGTTTCGAGAGTATGAAATAGCTCTCGTGGATCGATATAATCGTATTCAACTGCATATCCAGGTCTTAATATTTCTGCATTTTCAAGCCCTTTTATACTCTTTATCATTTCATACTGCACTTCGATGGGCAATGAATTTGAAATTCCATTTGGATATATAGTGTTATCATCAACCCCTTCTGGTTCTAGAAATATTTGGTGACTGTTCTTCTCTGCAAATTTTTTAACTTTAACTTCAATCGATGGGCAGTATCTTGGTGCAATAACGTCATCTAAATATGAAGAAGCCGATCTGTGAAGATTCTCTCGAATTACTCTGTGTGTATTTTCATTAGTATGAGTAATGAAACATGGAACCTGAGGCTGATTAATTTTCTCTGTCAGATAAGAAAACGGTGTAGGTGAATTGTCACCCACTTGTTCTTGTAATCCTGACCAGTTTATAGTGCCACGATTGAGTCTCGGTGGAGTTCCAGTACGTAACCTACCCAATTTAAAGTCATACTTCTTTAGCGTATTTGCAAGCTCTATTGCAGGTTTATCTCCCATTCTTCCAGAAGGAGTTGTTTGCTCTCCTATATGAATCACACCACGTAAAAAAGTCCCTGTAGTCAAAACAACTCTGCTTGTCAGTATACGTTCACCTGAGTCTGTTATTACAGCTTTTATATAAGATTCTCCATTACTATCACTTTCGATAAGAAAATCGTCAACTGACTCTTCTTTTACTGTCAAGTTGTTATAATTTAGAATAATTCCCTGTATTGCTTTTTTGTATAATTTTCGGTCTGCCTGTGCACGTGGGCCCCATACCGCTGCGCCTCTGCTGCTATTTAAAACGACCGAGTGTATACTTGCTCGGTCGATAGCTCTTCCCATTATTCCATCAAGAGCATCAACTTCCCTCACCACAACACCCTTTGCAACTCCTCCAATTGCTGGATTACAAGACATCTCTCCTATAGTTGAAATTTTGTGAGTTATAAGTAGTGTGTTTGCACCAAGGCGAGCTGAAGCTGCGGCTGCTTCACACCCGGCATGACCTCCACCTACTACCACTACGTCGTACTTATGCATCTTCTTGAGTAATTTCTACTCTATAATATTCCAACTATCAGTGATTGATGTCAAACTTTACAGATTACAACATTGCACACTAACTTAGCTCAAACTGCCGTCTCTCTCGCAGAAAAAACTTTTTCAACTTTGGGAAAGATGATACTTTTATTAACTTCTTCTTCCTGAGATATTTTGACATATGTAGAATCTGCAATCGAAATTGCACTTACTGCAGATTTCATTGCTGTTTCATCTACACAATGCACTAAAGATGTAGCTACATAAAACCCAATAATTGTTGATATTAGCCCTGTTGTTGCACTTACTAAGATAATCACTGTTACTACTGGATTAGGAAGAACAGCAATCACACTTGCATTAAGCACTGCCCCAATCATAGTACTTATAGGTATAGCCATACCCAAAAAAATTGCTATTTTTCCATGATCTTCCTCAATAGAATCTCTTTTGCAAAACTTATATAGCAAACATCCTACATGTAAAGCTGCAATCAATGCTGGAGCCATAGAACCAGCAATTGCACCTATGGCTAAAGGTGACGAAGCGTTAAAACTCAACCACCAAGCTAATACTCCTAGTGCTGACACTATACTATAAGCTAACAAACAAATATACATACAATCCCTCTCACTAATTAATAGGCATTTTTACTCTAAATCGCAAACTTCCCCTCCGCCATCTAAATACTAGAGCAACAAGGAATGCTAACGGCCGTGCAAAAATATCTAATGTTTATATTTATGTAAAGTGGAAATTTTTAGTGGGGCGAGCGACCAGGATTGAACTGGCGACATTCAGTACCACAAACTGACGCTCTACCAACTGAGCTACGCCCGCCAAGGTATAAAATTTTTAACATACGAGCACAAATAGTCAATTGATTATTTAAGCTACCTCCTTTTGCAGAGGGTTTAAATATTTTCATTCATGCTTTTATCATTATACTCAATCGTATTGACACCGTGATATGTTTAAAAGTATTTTCACATTTAGTTTTTTTACAGCTATTTCAAGAATTTTAGGGTTAATAAGGGATGTATTGATTGCTGCGATTATTGGTGCAACCTCTCTTGCAGATATATTCTTTTCCTCGTTTCGCTTTGCTAATCTATTTAGAGCGTTTTTTGCAGAGGGAGCATTTACTACCTCATTCATACCATTATACTCTGCAGAGTCATATGATAATAAAAAGGCATTTAATTTCGCAAGTAGTGTAATATCCATTACGTTTATTATTCTAGTAATTTTTTGCCTTATCACACAAACCTTCTTCCCTTACATGATCAAAATCTTCACTCCTGGATTTGACCAAAATAAATTTACCTTTACTGTAACTTTGTCGAAAATTATGATGCCCTACATAATCTTCGTGTCAATCGCATCACTTATTGGTGGAATGTTGCAAGTAAAACAGCATTTTGCTTCAACAGCTATTTCACCAATCATTTTGAACCTCTGTTTAATCATCAGTTTGTTTTTACCTTACATTGAAACACCGGCTCATAACCTTTCTATAGCCGTCTTGATTGGAGGGATTTTGCAGCTACTTTTAATAATATTTAGTGCATACAAATTAAAGGCTTTCTTTTCTTTTAGTTTAGAATTAAGTAACGAAGTGAAGTTGTTTTTCAAGCGTGTAATACCTGCAATTATCAACAATTGTGTAATACAAATAAGTGTATGGATTGACACAATCATGGCGAGTTTTATACCAAATGCAGTTTCTTATATATATTATGCCGATAGACTAAATCAACTACCGCAAGGAGTAATTGGCACTGCAATTGGTACAGTACTTCTTCCTCTGATTTCAAAACGAATAAATGATACTGAGAATATAGTTAAAATACAGAACAAGGCCCTTAATATAGGGTTAATATTAATTATGCCAATAACTGCTGCTTTTATCATTATTCCTGACATAATTTTACTTACGCTTTTTTCTTACGGCCGATTTGATTATTATGCAGTGCAGCAAACTGTTCCTACATTAGTAGCATTTTCTCTTTCTTTACCCGCATTTATTATAAATAAAGTATTGCTACCCACATTCTTTGCTAGGGGAAAGCTAAAAATACCAACTATGTTCTCATTAACGTGCCTTGTAATTAATGTAATACTAAATCTCCTATTAATGAACAAATACCAACATATAGGAATTGCTATTGCTACTTCCATTTCCACTTGGATAAATTCTATTTTATTGATTAATTATTTAACAATAAATAAGATGTATAAGATTAGCCAAGCATTATTACTAAATATTGTAAAAATTCTCACTGCAACATTGGTTATGTCAATAGTTCTTTATCTCTCTAATTACTTATCAGCAGGGTTGTTTTTCGATAGAGGGCTGGCTCGTATTGTTTATTTAGTAACTTTAATAGCTTTGAGTGTTATTATTTATTCTAGCACTCTTTACCTAATTTTTAGAGGAAATTTGAATAATTTGAAATATGTATAAATTACACCCTTTGTATTGCTATATGTCATTTCAGCTACTATTCCAATATCCACTCCTTTCATCCCAGCACCTATTCCTGTCATCCCAGTGCTTGACACTGGGATCCAGAAATTTTGTTGATTATATAATCTGGAAAACCTTATTTAAGTCACACTGGATCACAGTGTCACACACACAACTGTATGAGTGTTGTGGTTTGAGAGCAATTTCCACTGGGAACTCAGTGCTCATCAGACCAGCTTCTCATGTAAAAATGCTGTGTTTTAACATAAGAATAGCTACTTTTTTGCTAATTAACTTAATGTCTAATCAAATTTCCTGGATCCCAGACTGGGATGACAAGAAGAGAAGGGATACTGGAATGAGAGGTCTATTATGAAACTTTCTTTATACGCCATATCATCAATCTTGTTTCTATTAATTCTCATGCACGTTGCTGCAACTTTTAAGGATTGGAGTGGCTACAGAGAATATATCGTAAAAGAGTTAGAGAAGACGTATGATGCTAAAGTACATGTTGGAGGAAAAATTGAAGTTTCGCTCATTACTCCAAAACTTACTATTCACAATGTATATGTACAATATAACAAAAACAAGGAACAAAAATTATCAGATTTAATTAGTGCAAAAAAAATTGAAATAAGGCCATCGTTGTTTTCATTTTCATTGCAACCAAAGTCAATTTCATTTTTGGGCATGAAAAGCAACAAAGAAAATTTACTTAATATTATAAATACGAAAGCCAATGATAATATAGTTGATATATTAATAAAGGACAGCCAAATAAGTTTTAACGCCGATACTATTAACATCAAGGAAGTTGCTATAAAAAAAAATAAGCAGTTTTTTGGTGAAGTACAGATTGGTGACAACAATTACGATTTTTCTGGAAAGGTTAATATCACAAAAAATAATGTACACATTAGTGTTGATTCAAATTTTGCAAATTTGCTATTTAAAGGTAATAGAAATCAACAGGGTAATTTAATACTGACAATCAATAACAGTTCCGGTTCTGTGAGCAATTTAGCAAAAATCATTAATCTTAGCTTCCTTTCTTATGTGATTCCCAGCGAAAATATTGAGATATCATCCAATATCAATCTCAATGAAAGCGAGTTTACGGCAACTGATTTAAAAATTGAGTCCAAAAGCATGCAAGGCACTGGTATAATACAAAATGATAGAAAAAGTGATCATACTAATATCAATATTAGTTTTAGTAAAGTCGACCTAAAAAACGGCTCACACAAAACAACAGATATGAAGGGTCTTTTAGAATCTTTTAGAGAGGTTGTGCCAAAGAACCTGAGCTTGGATTTTAATATGGAAGCTTCAAATATTCAATATCAAAACAGGATATTGGACAAATTTCATGCTACGCTAAAATTTGCTAATGGCGAAATAAACGTTGATACTCTTCTTCAGTTTCCTGGAACCAATAATATATCTCGCTTATCAGGAAAAGTTTCAAACAATGGCAACTTGTCTGAATTTAATGGTGATATATTGATAAAGGGTGAGTCGTTCATTTCACATATTTTACCTTCTATCAAGATGCAAGAAAGAGAGAAAAGTCAATTTACAGCAAGTTCTAAACTATATTTAGCACCTAGAATATTATCTCTTTCAGATATCAGATTGCTAAATAACAAAGAATCTTGGCAAGGATCAATTAAGGTAAATCACACAAAAAAACACAATATGATCGATAGCAAATTTAGCATACATAACATTAATATAGATAAATATGATTATTCATTATTCAGCAAAGTGCAATGGCTGAAAAATCTTAAGTATGATGTAAATATAAGAACTAGTGTTAAAGATTCTATATTCAATGGTACAAAAATTGAAGATTTGGATTTTGCATTAAAAATACAAGAGAACAAGCTAGTTGCAGATAAAATAAAGTTATTCGGAGAAGATTTCGACATTACCGGTAGTGTAAAAATATTAGTGGATCAAAAATACACTAAGCCTTTATTAGACGTAAACCTTACAGGTAATAAATTTAATGGAAATATCTTTAAATTACCAAAACTATTAGAGGTAAAAAGAAACTCAAGAAATGAAATAAATCAAATTCAATGGTCAACAAAGCAGCTTAATTTTTTAGATGAGAAAGGAGATTTTGATGCAAACGTGCAAATCAAAACTACAGAATTTAAAATTGGGCAAAACGTCTTAAAAGATTTTAACTTGGATACAGTGATAAGAAACAACACTATCACTATCAAACAGATAAGTTACATACTAAAACATGGACAAATGTTTTTTCAGGGTTATCTAAAAGCAGGCTCAATTCACACAAAATTTTCTATTGCAAATTTGGACACCAAGGAAGTTATAGGAGTTAATAACATAAATGGCAAGATAAGCTTAAGTGGTGAAATCAAAACTCAAGGGACAAGCTTTGATGATTGGGCTAGTAACTTATCAGGAAATGTAAACTTTCAAGCACAGAAAATAGAGTTTACAAATGTGGATTTTAATTCATTCATCACTAAGTTGTTAAGCAGTAAGAATAAACCTGAAATTTCCAAGCTTGCTTACGTTGATATATATAATGGCAGTACGCTTTTTGAAAATATTAATGGAAAAGTAAGTATTAACAGTGGTGTATGTTCAACTAGTTCACAGTTTAGTATCGATCAAGCATCAGGTTCTATTTCTTCTAATTTAATCTTATCTAATTTCTCCTTAACTTCTATATTCAGACTCTTTTTCATACTACCAAATCATAATAGTCCTCTTTATATCGAGGCACACTTAGATGGCCCTATTTGGTGCCCTAAGATGAGTTTTGATGTAGACCAAATTTACAACACCTTAGTTAGCAAGCAAAATAGTTAACTCATTTAGATGTAGGATTTAAGGGACCATCTGTCTTTAAGTTAGACCTTAGTAAAAGATGTTCTAATCTCACCAATGATAAAACTGATTGATTGTTTGTACCTGCTCAATGCTTGCATCGCTGCAGCTTGTACTTGGACTCTCTGTCTCTCCAAGCAATAAACGTGTTATCTCCCTATAGTCTTTGAGAACAGATAAATGTAAAACAGTAACACAAGAATTACTTGATATATTAATATTTGCTCCTTTTTCAAGCAATAATTTTACCATACTTGTGTGGCCTGAATGAACAGCATGGTATAAAGGAGTATAACCGAAACGATTTCTTACATCAATAACTGCTCCTTTTTTAAGCAATAATTTCACTTGCTCTAAGCGATTTCTTTTAGCAGCGTAATGTAAAGGAGTTTCACCATTACGATCTGCTGCATTAATATTTGCTTTGCGTCTCGATGACAATTCTATATGAGGAAGAGTAAATAGAGAATTACTTACTGAATTTCCTTGTTCTTGATACATAAAATACCTCCAGTTTATTACAGCTTAGTATAAATATCTACACTATATAAATATCAATTCAACTTATCACCAGGGTAATGGTAAAACTTTCTCCTTTTATAATGAGCATAGGCCTGTGTACATTACTCTAATTATGAGCTTGAGCAGCTGCTTGAAGTTGTTCAGCACTTGGATTATCCAAATTCTGACTTGGAATAGCTGCTTTACTTTTATCTAATAAATCCCTTCTGTCCGATGCCTTATCAAATTGGCTTACTATTGTATCAGCGTGTTCAGGAAATTCTGATATATATTCCAATGCGTCAGAACATCTTATTTCATCATATTCTCTATCAGACAAATAACCTGCTAATTTATTCTCATCAGTCTCTCGCAGAAACTGATATAATGATATAGTGCTGTTACTAAGTTTAACGTCCTCCATCCTCTTCTTATAAGAATCCCAAAATTCGGACAATTCACTATTGTTAACAATACACTCTGGTTTCGTTGTGATACCACTATGTAACACAGCATATGCAATTATAGTTCTTATTAGCGTCGGCTTATCGCAATACGTATCACTAGCTACAATAGATAAAGGAGTCATTCCTTTATTGTCTACTGCATTAACATTTGCCCCTTTCTTAAGCAGCAATTTTACTAATTCCTCACGACCGTAATGAACTGCAATATGTAAAGAAGTTTGCCCGCGCATATCTACTGAACTAATATTTGCCCCTTTCTCAAGCAGCAATTCTACTAACTTCTCATTATCATACTTAAGTGCAAAATGTAAAGGAGTCATACCCAAATTATCTATTGCATTAACAATTGCCCCTTTCTTAAGCAGCAATTCTACTAATTTCCCATTATCACACCTAACTGCAACATGTAAAGGAGTCTCCTCTTCCGCAGATGTTACTGCATTAACATCTGCTCCAGCTTCTATCAACTCCGTAATTTGCTGTATATTCACTCCTTGAGAAGAATTTATTAATAGCTTATTTAATTCCACTTGTTCTCTTTCATTCATAATTTTCCCCGCAATTTCATTATAATTAATTTAATATGTAAAAAGAATAATATCAACCCAATTTATCACCACCGGGTAACGGTTGCAAGCCAAAAGCTTCTCTTTTTTCATTGAGCGTCATGAAGCTTGCGTTTTCTACGTATTTCCACATCTTTTGCCTTTTTTCCATTAGAATTTCTATTGCATCTTTGTCGTATGACAAACATAAATCTTTACCAAATTTTGGCACTAGCCAAGAATTCAGGTAACAAATAATATTTTCTAGCGTTGGTAAGACTGTCTGTTCCCAAAGGGAAAGACGTGCTTCAACTAAATTACTGTAAGTGTTATCACCTGGTATGCCAAGCAACTGCGGTGGAACACCAAAAGCTAGCGCAATATCGCGAGCTGAGCTATGCTTGGATTCAATAAAATCCATATCCCTTGGTGATAAGCTCATCTCCTTCCACTCTAAGCCTCCTTCAAGCAATATAGGTCTCCCAGCGTTGACATGACCTGAATAATGATCATTTATCTGCGCTTTTAAGCGTTGGTACTGCTCTTGACTTAAGTTTCCAACGCTTCCATCCTTTTCTGATTTCACAACTATTGCACCACTTGGTCTTGCTCCATTTTGCAGCATTGCCTGATTCCAAGCACCAGCCTGATTATGCTGATCTATACTATATGCAGCTGCCTCAATTGGTGAAAGTCCATACCAATCATTCAAAGGGTTAAAGGTTTTAAGATGCAGTACTGTTGAACGCCCAGTCAATTTATCAACTTTAAAGTCATAACTGTTGTTATTTACGGTATAACGATAGACATAAGGAACGTTATTTCTTCCTGGAATAATTTCAACTCTATCGGGGCGCAGAAGATAAAGCTCTGTTGGTTTGTTCTGCGCCTCAATCATCAATACATAAGAATTGCCATTAACTAATCGATAAGTCACAATCCCCTCAATAAATTCCGATTTTGATGTCATTGGATTAGGAGAATAAAGTAATTTTAGTAAAGGATGTGTTTTTAGTTGTGACTTTCCCTGGTCAGTAAGCTGGCAGAGAATAAAAGGTACCGAAGATGCAGCACTTGTGATCATATTAATTGCTCGAAAGGCAATGACATTTTTTATGTAGACTTCCTCAGCAAAACTTGCATAATCGCGCCTACTCCAACTTGGTTCCATCATTAGTTGCAAAGCAGAGTATTCACTGCTTTTCTTTCTTTGAAAAATGTTAAAATTCATATGTGCCTCCTGAAAATTTTGTTAAAAATTTGAAATTATAGTTGAATTAATATGAGCTGTTAGAATAGCTGAAACTGGTTCCTTTATGATGATGTCATCCCAGTGCTTGACACTGGGATCCAAGAATTTAATTGTAGATAGCGCACTTAACTGGTGAGCATAGCTGTTTTATACTAGAATGAACATCTGTGACTAGATTGTATGAAAAGCTGGATCCCAGTGTCAAGCACTGGGATAACAAGAGAAGGGCTCCAGGTTACGATAGTGCCATTCAAATAGCTCCATGTTTGTCATTCCAGTGCTTGACACTGGAATCCAGGAAAATAGAATCACACGCAAAGCTACTTATTTCAAAAACAGTATTTTAAACTAATTTTTCCTCGAACACAAAGCCAGCACGTGACAAAAAAAAAGAAGAATGGATCCCAGTGTCAGCTACTCGGATGACAAACATGGACTACTTCAACTACACCATCGTAAAGAAACCAGAAAAGCTGTTATCAAAGCTGAAGCTCTCCTTGAAATCCCTCAACTTTTGGGTTGTTAATTTTGCTATTGCAGCTACTCATTGCATAAACATTAAGACAAATGTTTGTCACTATTCCAACAAGCATACACATTCCTGTAATCATTGCAGCTACAGTAAAAGCTGTGCCTAAGGTTCCACTTGTAAATATAGCTGCTATTAACGTTGGAACAAATAGACAGAATGAAGGTTTGATTACGTAACTATAAATCTTTTCAATTCTATCGAAATTTTTCAATGTTCCAGCAAGATCTTTCAATGGACCAGTAAGATTTCTTGCCATTTTAACCTGGGTTTCTAAGTTTTGCTTAAAGTAATCACTAAAACTAGTACTTGGAGAATCGTTATCAAGAATTGAAAGAGAAAACATCTTCTGGGCTTTAAATTCCCCGTTTATGCACTTAAAATTCCTAACATTCAATATGGATCCATTAGTATACCTAAGGTTAAATTGCATGTTAGGATTCAATACATGATTTAAAGTGCTTGCCTTCCTATCTATTAAAGCTTCGAACTTTTCTTTGTTCTTATCATAGTAGTCAATGAAATCTTCCAACTCTTTTGATAGCTTTTCTAGATCTATTTTTATGCCATAGCTTCTCAATATGATCAGAAAGATATAAAAGTTTTGTAAACAACTTTTGGTGCCACTAAAGCTCAAATAAAATGACCTACCATGATCAATTTTTGCCCAGAGCTTTTCTTTTACTTTTTTACCTCCTGCATTTTCATATTCCTTTTCTATTACACCAAAATTTTCTGGTTGTGCAATATCAGCTTCTCCAAGCAATATTTGAGCAGCCAGTATTTTCTCAAAACCTTTTGCATCTTGGTAGTTTTTGCCTTTTTCTTTAAGATCCATTAATGTTGTAAATTTGTCCAAAAACTTTGATCTCAAATGAAGTTGCCCTTGATTTTTCTCTTGCTCAATGCGCTCTTTAAATTGATCATTACCATTAGCAAATCTTTCCTTTGGCAAATCGTTATTTGTTACCAATTCAACAATTGGAGCTCTGTCATATAAAAACAGCTTATATAAATCACCAGCAACATATTCCCTGATAAAATCAGCAATATTAAGGTCATCATAACATATATTGCTTTCTACCTGCTGCCATAATGGATCAATACGATTGTTTATTATAGAATCTGACAAATAAGGATTTTGCAATTTTGTAGCTTTTCTTGATCCTTTGTAAAAAGATTCTTTGAATTGTGCTAACTTAGACTGTTCTTCCTCTTTTGTAAGCGTATGATTTAGAACAGACTTAATCATGAAATGTGCTTTATCACCTTCATTGTTACTATACTCATGCTCTGCTTGAAATCCTGAGCTGCAGCCTGCTTCTTTCTCTCCTACTTTCTTGAACTAGCTTATAGGCTGAATTGTTCTATCATGGAAATGTTTTTCCAGAGTTTCTATATTTTCCTTTTTATTTTTCTTAGATTGTTCTTTTACTACTTCTAAATCTTCCTTCTTTTCCTTTTTAATCAAGTCTTTTACGAATTGATCCCATTGTTCTTGATTAAACTGACTCAATTCATTTTGATTTTCTTGTGTTGTACCTAACATAAAATTCTCATATAAAACTAACTAAAATATTTTAATTTAATACAGATATTAATTGTTTATTAATATATTGCTGAATTCAGTAATATATGTCAAGTCTTTCATTATCACCGGACAGTGGCAAATGCTTCCCTTTTCTCGTTATAAAGTTTACACGACTGTTACTTTTGCGTGGAAAGCTCACCAATAACCTAAACTTGCTTGAAAGCTAAGGTGCTTATTGAGTAATATAAAGCTTAATAAAAGAAATTGAACATGACGGAATGGCTAATATCTAACCAACTTGTTGATTATAACCATGCTATAAAATTCATGGAAGCAAAAATTCAACAAATTCACAATAATTTATCTGATGAGTTAGTATGGCTGCTCCAGCACCCTCCACTTTATACTGCAGGAATCGGTGCAACAGATGATGACATTATTGAAAAATTATTTCCTATATATAAAACAGGTAGGGGTGGTAAATATACATATCACGGACCAGGGCAGCGCATTATATACTTAATGCTAAACCTCAAAAAACGAAACAAATGTGACATAAAACTATATATCAGAGACCTAAGTAATTGGATCATAAATGTTTTAAAATACTTTAATATACTTGGGGAATTTAAGGAAGATAGAATAGGCATTTGGGTGAACAACAACGGAGTAGAAGAAAAAACAGCAGCTTTTGGCATTCGCTTGAGAAAATGGGTAACTTATCACGGCATAGCGCTTAATGTCTCTCCAAACCTTTCCCACTATGAGGGTATTATTCCTTGTGGACTAAAAGATTACGGCGTTACATCAATGGAAAAACTAGGAGTAAAAGTTTCTCTTTGCGAATTAGATGATATATTAAAGCGAGAGTTTCATAAGATATTTTAATGTATTCCTTTATTCTTTATTTTCTATGCCTTTTACTCACTAGTCCTGCAAATCAAATTGATATTATTGCTCCTTCTTCCAAGGGAAAAGAATCAGATCTGCCTACTATAAGAGAATACGTAAAAACTTTGGATTTTAATCCTCACATTTCGGAGAAAATATACAGTAATGACAACCCATTTTATTCTAACTCTGATGAGTTTAGAGCGAATGATTTGGTTAATGCGCTCACTGATGATAGCAAAATAATTTGGTGTATCAGAGGAGGAGAAGGGGCTTCTCGGCTAATTCCCTATCTAGAAAAGTTACCCAATGATAAAAAAGAAAGAATTGCTCAAAACAAAAAAATTCTTATAGGCTATAGTGATATCACTGCTTTACATATTTATCTGCAAGTTAAATATGACTGGCAAACTCTTCACGGTACCATGTTGGAAATGATAGTAAATAACTCTGTTGCTGAAACCTCTGTTGAAAAATTAAAAGAGTTAATTCTTAAGCAACGCAACTCTATCAGATTTGATAACCTAAAAATGATCGACAATGGCATTAGACTAAAAAATGGCAAATTAGAGTCTAAAATCATCGGTGGTAATATGACTTTGGTTGAAAATAGCATAGGAACTGCTTGGCAAATAAACGCAAAAAACAAAATTCTATTTTTAGAAGACATAAAAGTTTATCCATATTCAATTGAGCGCAGTCTAGATCACCTAAAACAAGCTCATATTTTTGATGGAGTAGATGCAGTAATATTCGGTGACTTTGTTAACTGTTATAATGATAATCTTGTTGAAATTGTAAAAGAAAGGTTTGCAAAAAGTGTTAACTTTCCAGTATTTACAATAAAAGGAGTAGGCCATGGACATATAAATGACCCTTTACCTTTCAACACTCACGCTACCATTATCGTTCAAGATGAGAAGGAGTTTATGGATGTGCAACAGTTATACAAGTAGCTTTATCTTACACTCCTTTCATTCCAGCACCTTCGTTGTCATCCTAGTATCCCCTCTTGTCATCCCAGTGCCTAGACACTGGAATCCAGATCAAGTACGGCTATTATCCAAATAACCCTTCGTTGTTATTCAAGCAGCCCCTTCGTTGTCATCCCAGTGCCCAGACACTGGGATCCAGGAACCTGCGTCACGCGCTGGAATATGAGTGTCATTCAAGTACTCCTTTTTCTGTCATCTAAGTAGCCCTCTTTGGTGTCATCCGAGTAGCTTAACACTGGGATCCATATATAACAAATCATGTAAAGATTGTAGGAGTATATGTCAAAAACAATATTTGTGATGAAATAGACTGGATGCCAGTGCCCAGACACTGGCATGACATCGTCATAAAGTGAAACAGCGTCACGCGCTCTACTATATAGCAGCTCCTCGCTGTTCATTTGTTGTTAAGACGACAGGCGGTTTTTCTACTTCACCCACTTTAGTACTAGGCTTTGACCACGCATATGTAGCATAACCAACTACCAGTGCTGCTGCAATTGCAACCACTGATATAACTATAGGTATCAACTGAGCTGCAATTATTCCAGTTGTAAAAAGTGCCACTGCTATGGCAGTGCCTAATAATATAGTTACTCCACCGGCAATCTTTCCTTTACGAGATGCTTTCAAAAAAGAACCTTCTCCTTTCTCTAACATAGCTTTTTTTACGTTTTTACTCTCAGCATAATCTAAAGAAGTCCTTTCATCTCTATCTACTGCATTAACATTTGCTTCTGCTGCGATTAAAGCATTTACTATATCTTCATCTACGCGGACATTCTCATGAGCACAATCCAACGGAGTCTTTCCATTTTTATCTACTGCATTAACATTTGCTCCTGTTGCAATTAAAGCATTTACTATGTTTACGTCTACGCGGAGATTCTTACGAGCACAATCTACCGGAATCTCTCCACCTTTATTTACTGCTTTAACATTTGCTCCTGCTTTGATTAAAGCATTTACTATATTTGCGTTCTTATTTAAAACAGCACAATACAAAGCAGTATTATCACAGAAATTTTTCGCATCAATATTAGCTTTATTTGCGATTAAAACCTCTACTATCTTTTTGTGATTATTCTCAGCAGCATTATGCAAAGCAGTCATTTCATATTGATCTACTGAATTAACTTTTGCTCCTTCTTTGAGTAAAACCTCTACTGTGTCTACGCGACCATTCAAAGCAGCATGATGTAAAGGAGTCCTTTTACATTGATCCACTGCGTTAACATTTGCTCCTGCTTGAATTAAAGCCTTTACTGTCTTTGTGTAACCATTCTGAGCAGCTATTATTAATAATGGAAGCTTTGAGTACTCTATCCCTGAAATATTTAAGCTAAATCCATGATTTACATCAAATTTACCTTTCTCCCATTCTTGATATAGACCTTGACCCTGTTCCTTTAGTTCTTCTTGTATTTCCTCAATTATATTATCTTTATTTAAGCCTTCCTTAACCTCAATCGTACTTAGTACTTTTTTCAGTAATTCATATTCTCCTGTCATAATTCTACCTTCAATATTAAACAATATGTTTAATTATTACATAATTATGATAAAAAGTCAATTCAAACAAGCTAATAACCGGGATTGTGAATAGTAAATTAGATTCAAGTAGCCTCTTTGGTGTTATTTCAGTGCTTGACACTGGAATCTAACTAAGTTGGTAAACACGAAAGCGCTTTTTTGACGGAATTGCACAAAAAAACTGGATTCCAGTGTCAGCTACTTGCATGACATCATCTTTTTTATCAGATGCATATGAAACCAGTGCTTTCTTGTCATCCCAGTACTCCTTATTCTTGTCATTCGAGTAACCCCTTCAGTGTCATCCAAGTAGCTGACACTGGGATCCAGAACAGGTAATAAGAAGCACTGAAATGACATCTCTATAGAACTCCTAACCAATCAAAAATATTAATAAATTTACCAAGCAAAAAAAAGGCAAAAGAATCCCCCAGTAGTGAGTTTTAACCCTATAATAATGTAAATCGGCATTGTAATAATGTGCTAACGCTTATTTAAAGCGCGTTTTGGCTGAATGTAGAAAAAATAAAAAAGACATGCAGCCGCTATAATTTTATGTAATCTGCCAATATATACCTGAGTTTTTTACTGAATTTTTGTTGTTAAATCTGCAGAGATTAAAAACAAGGATAAACACTCTTATTGTCATGATAAGAAGACTGATGAGGTTTGTCAAGTTGACTCTATTGCATATCCTTATAAGTAAATTAATGTTATCCTTAACTATTGCTAATCTAAAATTTTTTATGTTCATACACTTACGTGTTCATAGCGTTTATTCTCTGCTTGAGAGTTCGGTTAAAATTGAGGAGCTGATTGGTCTTTGTTTGCAGAACAAAATGCCGGCAGTTGCAGTTACTGATTCAGGCAACTTATTTGGCTCACTTGAATTTGCAGAATATGCAGCTAATAGGGGAATACAGCTAATAATAGGATGCAATATTATCGTTCGACACTTAGAACAAAATTTATCAATACTGCTACTTGCAAAAAATGAACAAGGGTACACTAATTTAGTCACCTTGGTGAGTGAGTCTTTTAAAAAGCGCAAAAATAGCAGCGATATTCCCTACGTTGATTTTGATGAGCTATTAAGTTTTAATACAGGTCTAATCGCCTTAACTGGTGGATGTTTGGCTCAACTGTTATTGGAGCAAGACAAAGAAACGGTTGAAAAACTGCTTTCAGCATTCGATGGTCATTTATATGTTGAATTGCAGCGTCATGGGCTGAATAAAGAGCTAGAGCTTGAAGAAGCTTTAATAGATTTTGCTTATCAGCGCAATATACCACTAGTGGCAACGAATGATGTGTTTTTTTCAAATAGATCTGATTATGAAGCTTATGATATATTAACGTGCATATCGGAGGGCAGTTATGCCCTGGAAAATAACAGAAAGAAGTTAACTACCGAGCATTACTTCAAATCTGTGGAAGAAATGGAGGAACTGTTCAGCGACATTCCCGAAGCAATTTATAACACTTTAGTGATAGCTAAGCGGTGCTCTTACATGCCAAGAAGCAGGCAGCCTATCTTGCCTAAATTTCCTTGTCGAGAAAATAAAACTGAGAATGAAGAACTGAGGGAGCAGGCAGTTGCAGGATTAGAATTCCGCATTGCAAATGAAACAGACATAAACCTTAAACAATACTACGATCGGCTGAATTACGAACTAAGCGTAATAACTTCGATGAACTACGCTGGCTACTTTTTGATAGTTTCTGATTTTATTCGTTGGAGCAAAGCAAATGGCATTCCAGTTGGACCGGGAAGAGGTTCTGGTGCTGGATCAATTGTTGCTTGGAGCTTGCAGATTACAGATCTTGATCCAATAAAATTTGGTCTAATCTTTGAAAGATTTTTAAACCCTGATCGTATATCAATGCCTGACTTTGATATCGATTTCTGCCAAGAGAAAAGGGACCTGGTTATTGATTATGTTCAGAAAAAGTACGGTTATGTTGCTCAAATAATCACTTTTGGAAAATTGCAAGCAAGGGCAGTATTGCGTGATGTTGGTAGAGTATTGCAAATGCCTTACTCTCAAGTGGATAAAATATCTAAAATGGTTCCATTTAATCCAGTAAATCCTGTAACTTTATCGCAAGCGATAGAGCTTGATCAAAACCTGCAGAAAGAACGAGATAGTGATGAGGTAATTGCAAAGCTTCTTGATATATCACTAAAGCTCGAAGGAATATATCGTCACGTTTCAACTCATGCTGCTGGAATTGTAATATGCGATCAAAAATTAGAAAATTTTGTTCCCGTCTATTATGATCCAAATTCGGCTCTGCCAATCACTCAATACAGCATGAAATATGTAGAGAAAGCTGGGTTAATAAAATTTGATTTTCTTGGACTTGGTACGCTAACACTAATAGATCATGTATGTCGTTTAATTAATCGTGATGAAAAAAAGGTCGATATTTCTTCAGTTCTTTTGAATGATCAAAAAACCTATGAGATGCTCTCTAGCGGTGATTCAATTGGAGTGTTCCAGGTTGAAAGTTCGGGAATGAGAGAAGCTTTAATTAAATTAAAGCCAGATTGCATTGAAGATATTATCGCTTTAATTTCCCTTTATCGTCCAGGACCTATGGATAACATTCCAACTTATATTGCAAGAAAGCATGGCCTTGAAAAGCCAGATTATATTCATCCGTTACTTGAAGGAGTGTTAAAAGAAACATTTGGGGTAATAATCTACCAGGAGCAGGTGATGGAAATAGCGCGTATTCTCTCTGGATATAGCTTAGCAGAGGCGGATTTACTCAGACGTGCCATGGGTAAGAAAATTAAGGAAGAGATGGATAAACAACGTGAACTTTTTGTTCAAGGAGCAACAAAAAACGGTGTTGATTACGACAGAGCAAGTTATATTTTTGATCTTGTTGCAAAATTTGCTGGTTATGGATTTAATAAATCCCACGCTGCAGCATATGCGATTATATCTTACCAAACAGCTTACCTTAAGGCTAACTACCCGCTAGAATTTTTTACGGCCTTGATGAATCTCAATATTGATGATAGAGACAAACTGAATTTGTTTTATCATGCTGCAAAATTCAGTGGAGTTGCTGTTCTTTCGCCTGATATCAGCAAATCTAAGGCTGAATTTTCAATAGAGGGTGAGCACATACGCTACGGAATTGCTGCTTTGCGTAATGTTGGTTTTGCTATAGCAGAAGGAATAGTAAATGCACCTTATAAGGACATATGGGAATTTATTCAAAATTCTGGTCATATAATAAATAAAAGGGCATTAGAAAGTTTAATTAAATCTGGAACATTCGATAGTGTGCACCAAAATAGAAAGCAGTTATACGAGTCAATAGACACATTGATTTACTTTGCAAATAAAAATAGGCAGTCAAATCAAGCTGTTTTATTTGGCAATCTTGATGTCCTCAAGCCAAAACTCGAGGATGTGGAAGATTTTAATGAAGAGGAAAAATTAGAGCATGAGTTGTTTTCACTAGGGTTTTATTTGACTAATCATCCGCTTAAAAAATTTAAAACTCTTTTAAAAAAATTAAATATTGGGTTTATCGGAGAGAGTAAGACGATAAAAACTGCTGGTGTAATATTAAATGTGCGTATGAGAACCTCAGAACGTGGAAGATTTGTTATCCTAACACTTTCTGATCCCCACAATGTTTCTGAAATAGCATTCTACAATAATGAAATAATAGAAGAAAAAAGGAATCTATTTTCACCTGGAGCATTTGTCATAATTGATCTTGAAATTTCAGAAAACACAACGAGACTATCAGGAAAGGACATATCTGAATTTACAGAAAAGGTTACTTCTCTAATGAAAGGATTAGTTTTAACTGCTGTATGTGCAGACTCGCAAAAAGTTGCTGAGGAGTTGAATTCAGTGTTGAAAAATGGAGGCAAAACCAAAATAATGCTAAAGTTTCTTCTCGAAAAACATAAAGTCAGCATCTTGTTGCCAGGTGCATATTCAATCACCCCCCAAGCCATTTATGAAATATCTCACTTAAGTTGGATTGAAGGCGTAGAAATTAATACAAATAACTTGCTTATATAAAAAAGTTTTATATAATAAAGTGTTTAATTGATATTAAAGGAAGATATAGTGAATCTCTATGAATTTACTTTTATAGCACAACCGAACTTATTGCAGCAAGAAGTAGAAGAAATGGTCCAAGAATTGGCTATTTTGTTGAAAAATATTAAAGCAGATGTTATTTCTCAGGAGGTTAAAGGTCTCATAGAAAGAGAACATAGCACAGTTACAAAACAAGAGCTAGAGGCAAGTACTGAAAGCATTAAAAAAAGTCTGATTGTTTACTCTGATTTTTTGGAAACTCTGACAAAAATTTTATGGGTTGAATTGGAAGAAGATTTTTCAAATTTAAAAGAAATAAAGTCAAGAATCGATAAAGAATTGAAAAATGAACTAAGTGATACGGGAATAAAACAAAATTTTATGGACCTTCCAGGAGCTAACACTAAAAGTGCATTTATCTATAATGTAGTAAATGCTTTTAAGGAAAATATTTCACAACATCTAATAAAATCCCTTCAAGAGGTTTTAAAAAGTTTTAAAATAGTAGACTCAAATCAATTGAGTAAAACGCTGGAAGTGCTTTTGAAAAATATTGAAGCTTCAGGATTGATAAAATATGAATATTGGGGTCTATTGGATTTTGCATACCCAATAAATAAGATGAAAAGTGGTCATTACTGTATGATGTGTATAAGTTTTACTTCAAGCATTATGGATGAATTTGAGCGTAGAGTAAAACTGAATGAGAATATTATTCGCCACTTGTCTGTACGGGTTAATGAGTTTTTTAAAGGTAAATCTTACATGATGGATAAACAAATTGAGGAGAAAAGTGCATAATGATGAAAAGACGAAATAGTTTTAATAATTCTTACGTGTCTGTAAATAACAGAACTGGCTTTAGGCGTCCTAAGGTCTGTCCTCTTGCTGCATCTAAAGATGAGGACATAGACTATAAGAATATAGATTTATTGTCCAAATTCACCTCTGACTATGGTAGAATATTACCTAGAAGGTTAACAGGTGTGTGCTCAAGAAAACAAAGAAAGTTGCGCTTAGCAATTATAAGAGCACGCTTTTTAGCTCTTGCTCCTTACTGTACTAAAAAAATTAGGTAATTTATGTTAATAATCTTAAAGGAAAATATAACAACTTTAGGTAAGATTGGTGAAGTTGTCAAAGTTAAACCAGGTTATGCACGTAATTTTCTTTTTCCACAAAAAAAGGCGATGAAAGCTACTAAGGAAAATTTAATAAAGCTAGAGGAACAGCGTTTGTTATTGGAAGAAGAAAATATCAAGAAATTAAATTCAGCAAAAGTGCTTGCATCATCATTGCATGATAAGTTTGTTATATTAATAAAGCAGGCTTCAGAGGATGGAAAGATTTTTGGTTCTGTAACAATACGTGAAGTTGCAAAAACTTTATTACAAGAAGGATATGAGATAAGTCATCATAGTTTATCTTTTGGTGGAATAAGTATCAAAAATTTGGGCGAGTATCAAGTGAATATAGAATTACATAGTAAAGTGATAGTGCCAATTACTATATACGTTGTCAGATCTGAGAAAGATGCACATGAATTGAGGCAAGTAAAGTTGCAAAATCAGAAATCTGAGCAACAAGAAGATACAAATAACGAATAGCAGTGAATAAAATATTTCAACTACTCCTGTCATTCCAGTGCACTTTTTTTCTGTCGTCCCAGTGTTACACACTGGGATCTAGCATGTTCAAAGATAAGACAGGGATCATCTAATGATCCCACGCTATAGCCGCAAAGAAATCTCTTCCATTTGGGAAGAAAAAAATAAGTTCAACATATGGCTCAAAATAGAAAAAGTAGCATGTGAAGCTCAAGCAAAATTAAAAGTTATTCCAAATGATGTTGCTGAAAAGCTCTCTGGTGCTATTGAATTTGATATTGAGCGTATTAACGAAATTGAATCCATTGTAAAACATGATGTTATAGCTTTTTTGACATATATTGCTGAAAAAGCAGGAGTTGATGTTCGTTATCTCCATTACGGAATGACAAGTTCTGATGTTTTAGATACATGCCTTGCGGTTCAGTTAAAGGAATCATGTGATATTTTGCTCGAAAATTTAAAAAATATACTTGCAGCATTGAAAAAAAAGGCTGAGGACTATAAAAATATTGTTTGTGTTGGGCGCAGTCATGGAATGCATGCAGAATCAACAACTCTTGGATTAAAATTTGCTAGATTTTATGCTGAATTTAAACGCAATTATCAGAGATTAATTAGCGCGAAAACAGAGATCTCAATTTGTAAAATATCAGGTGCAGTAGGTAATTTTGCAAATATTAATCCATTTGTTGAAGAGTATGTAGCGAAAGAAATGGGACTCATACCTGAAACCATATCGTCTCAAGTCATCCCTCGTGATAGACATGCCATGTTCTTTTCAATTTTGGGAGTAATTGCAAGCTCAATAGAAAATATTGCAATTGAGGTTCGTCATTTGCAAAGAACTGAAGTCGGCGAAATCTCTGAATATTTTTCCACTGGGCAGAAGGGAAGTTCTGCTATGCCGCATAAGTGTAATCCTATTTTAAGTGAGAATTTGACTGGGCTCTCACGCTTAATACGCAGCTATGTTTTTCCTGCATTAGAAAATGTTGCACTATGGCACGAACGAGATATATCGCACTCGTCTGTGGAAAGGTGCATTGCTCCTGATGCTTGTATAGCAATGGATTTTGCTTTAGTACGATTAACAGATTTGATAGATAAATTGGTGATCAATAAGGAAAATATTGAAAAGAACTTAAATTCTTCAAAAGGCTTGGTTTTTTCACAACGTGTATTGCTTGAGTTGGTAAGTAGTGGTTTAACTAGGGAAGAGGCATATAAAATTGTTCAGAATAATGCAATGAAAGTAAAGCAAGATAACAGTGATTTTCTGTTCGAATTGAAACAAGATAAATCCTTGCATGGAATTATTGACTCTGAAAAGCTTGAGTCTTTGTTTGATTTGAAGTATTATATGAAACATATAGATTACATATATAGCAAGGTTTTTAATTAGGCTGAGTAGCTCAGTGGTAGAGCAGGAGGATCATAATCTCTTGGTCGGGGGTTCAAATCCCTCCTCAGCCACTCAAGCTAAACTATGGTTTGGCAAGAGCAGCGCATTTGACAAAATAACGTGATTCATTGTCCAATTAACTGAAGTTTTTTTTCAGTTGTTCATATAGTATATGGAATAATGTATGTGAAGTGATAAAGATACAACATTTGTTGTATCTATTCAAGGGAATGGCTAATGGTATCCGTTCAAGAAAGTGGTAAGGTAGATGAGAAAAGACAACTAAATGAATTTCATCCAAGTAGCTAACACTGGCATCTATATAAAAACAATCTAATGCACTCATTTAAAGTGAAGTTTTCTGGATCCCAGTGTCTAGGCACTCGGATGACAAGAAAAGAGTTGACTTGAATGACACTGAATAGGCACTGGAACAGAGGCTACTTGAATAATATTTCACCATGTCATTCCAGCACTTGATGCTGGAATTCAGAAGTTTTTTGAGCACAAAAGTCATGCTAAGTTTTTGTTGTTAAGAAAGGCTGGATAGCTACTTGAATGACACCATTTGTTACTGTGTTTTTGTCTATCTTATTTTGCTACCCTACTGAACGAATATACAAAATCTAACTTTTTTCTATACAACCAGCTAGGTCAAGAAAGGTGAATCTATCTCTTGTTGCAAATGTAAGATTGACTACCTTGCAATATTGCTCTTTGTTCCAATTAAGATGCTCCGGTAAGTATGGAATTGATAGATCTTCAAATACTATCTGCAGGTGTTTTGCAGATAGTAAATTTTGCTTAATTAAACTAGAAATATTACTCCATTCTTTGCAAATAATCTCTTGAATTTTTTGCTGCATCATTTGCTTCTGCTTTAGAATTTTTATAAATTCGGTATTACCAAAGCACTGAGTTATATGTTTTACATCTAAAGTGATCGGTTTGGTAATCGGGTTTCGTATTGACAATATCTCCTCTTGCAAGTTAGCCATAGTAATCGTTGTAACAGCAATTTTTTCGCCATGTAACGAGGAGGAATAATCTTTTGTTACAGTCTCCATTGCATGAGCTATCATATGTTCTCCTTGGCTTGCAGAGTAGCTGCCTTTTGACATCACCATTCCAAGTCCTGAAATCAATAAGGCTTCCATAAGTAATAAAACTACTCTTTTATCTTTTTTAGCAAGTGCCAAGTGTTCTCTGAGCAAAATTTCCTCCAGATTGCGAACAAGTTTAAAGGGGAGTTCATTATATTCTGTGCCAAGTAATAGATGAGATAATAGCCAATCGGCTTGTACTGTTGAACGGCAGATGAAATCTGCAAATCCACTTAATGTGAGGCGTGGTGGTGCGTTGGCAATTATATCGTTATCAATGTATATTGCCTTTGGAAGATGTGCTCCGAACGATTTTTTATATCCATCAACTAATATTGAAGCGTTTGCAGAGCTATACCCATTCATGGAAGCGGCTGTTGGGAACGATATATAATCTTTTTTCTCGAGGTAGCTTGCATATTTGCAGATATCATTAACAGTGCCACTACCAAATGCAACCATTAAGTCACTATCTTTTGCTTTATTTCTAACTAGGTTTACAGTTTGGAGGGAAGCAGCGCTGTTCAGTCTATTTGGTGTCATCCAAGTAGCGTGACACTGCGATCCATCATAGTCACGCGCTGGAATGACAGTTGTGGCTGGAATAATTAAATGAGAAACTTTATTAAGTATGTTTTTGTTTAAAAGTTTTGCTGTATTTTCATCTGCAATCAGAAAAATGTCATTTCCGTATTGTCTACATATTTCATAGATATTATCAGCAAGTACTCTTACTCCCCTAATAAGAACTTGTTCTGTGTGCTGTAATATTTGTTTTAAATATCGCATAGAATGTTTACAATACGGTAATGTTAGTATTTCAAGATTGATATGAAGATTGACCCTGTAGAACTAACTAAGAAATTAATTTCTTTTAAAAGTATAACACCAAAAGACGATGGAGCAATAGAGCATATAGCAGCCATTCTTAAGAAAAGTGGTTTTGAATGTGAGATTTTAGAGTTTGGTGATAAAGTTAAAAATCTTTATGCGAAATATATAAATGGAGTACCAAACTTGTGTTTTGCTGGACATGTTGATGTTGTACCACCAGGTGAGTTAAAAGATTGGATATCTGATCCATTTAAGCCAGAAGTTAGAGATGGAATGCTATACGGAAGAGGAGCATCTGATATGAAAGGCGGAGTAGCTGCATTTATTGCTGCTATCGTAGATTCAGTTGCAGGTAAGTTTCGATTCAGTGGTTCAATCAGTGCATTGATTACCGGTGCTGAAGAAAGCACGGAAGAACATGGAACAAAGGCCGTTTTGGAATGGATGAAAAGTAAGCAAAAAAAGATAGATTTTTGTATAGTTGGAGAACCAACGAGTAGTGAGAAATTAGGTGATACCATAAAAATAGGTAGAAGAGGTTCTGCAACATTTAAATTGATTTGCCATGGTAAACAAGGGCACGTTGCCTACCCAGATCTAGCAGATAATCCAATATATAAAATGGTATCGATACTAAGTAAGATAAAAGATACCACTTTTGATACTGGTAATAAATACTTTCAGCCTTCACATTGCGAAATTACTACTATCGACGTTGGAAATAATACTAATAATCTAATACCTAGTTCAATAGCAGCAGGTTTTAATGTTCGATATAACAATACACAAACACCGGACGTTTTATATAAGATGATTGATACAATATGCACCAATGTGACTAACGATTATAAACTGTCTATGCAGAGCAGCAGGGACGTTTTTCTCTCTACTCCTGATAGAAATACTGATATTATGCTTGATGCGATAAATAAAATTACCGGTATTGATGCTGTGCTGAGTACAAATGGTGGCACATCTGATGCTGCGTTTATTAAGGATATTTGTCCAGTAATTGAATTTGGTATGATCAACAAAACCGCACATCAGGTAAATGAATGCGTATCAATAGACGATATACATAAATTAACAGCTATATATAAGGAGTTTATAAAAAATTATTTTTACCCCACTAATAAAATATTAAACCAAATCAATGTAATTGGTAATACGCCTGATGGTCCATTATTAGCTTGAGGTGCAGTTGCATAGAGAAGAAACTTACTAGACACATTTTACCAACCCCTTATTATAATATTAAGGGTATTTTTGACTCAAAACTTGTCTTTGATCTGTGCGAGCTTAATAACAAAAATTCAGTAGAAAGCTTATTGGCGAAAATTATCTGTTCAGCAGAGTGACAAAATAAGATAGACAAAAAGGGTGTAAGAACAAATAGTGTCATGCAACACTGGCTTTTGTACACAAAACGTTGTAAAGCGCTTTTGTCAACCTGGATCCCAGCTCGGATAACAAGAAAAGAAGCACTGGTTTCACATAGATCTGAACAGATATAATTTCTTAAACATTTATAGCTCACATAAAACCCGGTCTGACTGTCATAAAGGCTATTCATTGCAGCAGACAACTTTCGCACTACTTCAAATTCTAATTTTCAACTTAAAGAGGTACGTAATGTCAAATAACTTCAATTTCAAAGAATTTTTTCACCATCACGAAGCAAATAGCACTTTAGATGATATACAAAGGTACTGCATACTGTGGCAATCAGTGATATCACAGGCAATGATTGATGCAGCAAGTAACTGTAAAAAAACAGAAAGCTTGGTAGAGAAACGTAAAGCAATTTCCTGGCTATCAGACTTCAGTCAAGATTTTGTTGAAACATGTATACTGGCTGATTGCGATCCATTATACGTAAAAAACAAAATACAGCCAATTCTAAAAAAGATAAAGCCCTTTTAATGAGGTTTACCCCTCTCACCAAGAAAAATATCATTTAATCTTTTTTCTATAGCTTCATCTATATCTTGGATTAATAGCTGCTTTATCATATTCACTTTCCGTTCTGCCTCTTGAAGATTATTGTTACCGTAACTGTTCTTATTACTATAACCATAACTACTGCCATTTGGTTTATTACTCATTTTTCTTCTTGTGCTGAGTATCTGAACTATCTTCTCCTTGAAAAAAGACTTCCAGCCTGTGCCAGAAAATAATTTGTAGAAAAAATGCGGAGTAAGAAACGCTACTAATATTCTAATAGAAACTCCATAACCCAAATCATCTCTATTTTCATAATACCATTTTAAATATTGATACAAATGGTAAAATGCATTTTTGAAAGAGCTAAACTCTACAGCATACCAAAAGCCACTGGTGAGAAACATGAGCATAATGCTCGATGTATAAAGATACAGAGTGAAAAGAAATAGCTTGACAACTATATCTTTCAAGCTGCCCAGTATATAATTAAATAACCTTAATTTATAAAAAAGTGATATCATTTCACGCACACTTTAATAAAGCTGGGGTGGAAGGATTCGAACCTTCGCGTGGCGGTATCAAAAACCGCTGCCTTACCACTTGGCTACACCCCAATATTGTTTATATCAATAACATTATTAACCCAATTAGTAAAAGATTTATTCGCTTTTCCTATAGGTATTATCACAACGGCTGGTTGATCATAAGAATGCATTGCCTCGATTTTTTCTACAATCTTATCAGTCTGATCATTCCTGCTCTTCATAATTGCCACTATTTCACAATTACTATTAATTTTACCTTCCCATAAATACAGAGAATTTACTTCGGGAAATATATTTACACATACAATTAACTTCTCGTTTAACAATTCTTCAGAAATAGTCTTAGCCTCTTTCAGGTTTGAAAAAGTTATATAGACTAAAACTAAGTTGCTCATTAATCGCTACATAAATGCATTTTTACTATACTCTACTTAGATTTATTCATCAAGAGAAAATAGGAGAGACTTCTACAGCGCTTGACACACAGATGTACGAACATTGTAGCAATTTGCGCACAGATATTTATTTGACAATGGAATTTGGTGAGTATACAAAGTAGCTAATAAAGCAGCTCTTTGCGCTGGAAAGAGTTGCAACTAGCTTAGGAGGTATTATGAATAATGGTCAGGAAAAAAAAGCTATAGATTCAGGAATGAGATTATATTGGCAGAATATATTTTCATACATTAAACAGGGTGATAGAGAAAGCGCAGAGAGAATAATAGATAATCTTATAAGTAGCAATAAATGGAAATCTAAAGAAGTATATAACTGCTTATTGATTATTGCTGTCACTCAAGGTGATATTCAAGTTGCTGAATTTTGTAAAAATCGCGGAGCGAACCTTGATTATGTAAGTGATGATGGAAGAACATCACTCTGGCTTGCTAGAGAAAATGGAAAAAATCAAATGGTTGAAACTCTTGAAAAATGGGGTGCACGTGGAGACACTGATCAGTATTGTGGTAAATCTCTTTCTAATTTAATAACGCTAGATTATCGTGACGAAATAGAAGATTTTTATTACGGTACACTCTCTAGGTGCTTTGAGAAAGGTTTAAGCAAAGAAAATTTAGCAAAAACAGTAGAGGATTTTGTGCAAAACAAAGGGTACTATATTAAGGAAACATACGGAGAATTTCTCCTGTGCTCTGTTGCTAAACGTGATATCAAAATTGCTGAGTTTTGCAAAGAAAGTGGAGCAGATCTGAATTATAAAGGCTACTCTGGAAGAACGCCATTGGAGGTAGCTGAGAGATTTAAATATTGTGAAATGGCTCAAACTCTTAGAGAATGGGGAGCACATAAAGACAATAAGTTTTCGAGTAAGTTGCCTTCTCCGAGTTTAAAAGATCCCAAACAAGAAAAACAGAGAGAATGTACGAAGAAAACTTCATGCAACTTGATGTAAGTAAAGCATTTTAAGATTTCCGTTTTGCTGTTTAACATAAAAAAGCTTAGCAAAATTATAAGAATAGTATATAATTGAAAGTATTTTATAGTGAGAATAATGCCTAACGAAATACATCTTATATTCTTTCATGGACTAGGGGATAATTATAAAAATGCAACTACATTCTGTAAAGATATGCAATCTGAGCTCATGCACCACCATGATATACCTAATTTTCACACTCATGCACACAAATACCCGGCTGCATTTCAAAATTATATAACTTATGCCTTAACCAGCTTCGTATGCTTACTAGCATCAATATTGCCACCTACTGTCATACTGCTCACTAATCCAATAACAGCTAGAACAGCTGGATTGGCAGTCTTATCAGCTTCAGCTTGTGTTTTTTTATCTATATTGCTACTCATGATTCCGTTTCTAAATAAGAATCAAAACTTATTCAAGTCTTCAATAGAGAAAATTAATCAACTAATAAATCAAGGTGTAAAACCCGAAAATATTATACTTTTCGGTCATTCTTTTGGAGGAGCAGTTGCATCAGAAGTATCAAGGCATTTTGCGAATAGAGATGTTAAACTTGGAGGAATTGTCTTCACTAGCACTTTTAGTTCTTTTCATACAGCAATAGAGCATTTTCCAATGCCTCAACGAAAATTTTGAGTATACTGCCCTCATTCCTACTAAAAAGAATACTAAAAGCCTTCGATTTAGACTTTGATATAGTAGATAATTTACAAAAGTCACAAAATGAAAAAACGCTAATAGTAATTATTAATCACGCAAGAGACAAATTAATACCACTTCCTGCACAGTTGGCAAATGCAATGAGAGATGATCGATTATTAAATGGTAATCCGATCAAGATTCGTGATGATCTGTGTATATATGGAGATGATCCTCATAACAGTGTTTTGGATAGTGGCACACTGACTGAAGAATTAAGAGAAATGGTACTTAGTAAAGTTACGTCTAGAACGCGTTAACTTTTTTGCTGCTTTTTTTTGGCTAAGGTCACACTTCATTATGCATTAAATTGTATACATCTATTCAGGGAATTTGCTAATGTGAAAGCCAGTGCTTCCTTTCTTGCGATGTAGCTGTACAGAAATTGAAGATGTCATTTAGTAGCTCTCCCCTGTTATTTAAGTAGCTAACACTGAGATCCATAAATTTAACTGGATGCCAGTTTCTGGGCACTGACCATCATAAAGGAGCCAGTGTCATGCACTGATAGTTGTCTTTTCTCGCTTACCTTATTTTACTACTCTGCTGAACGGATACAATTGAATATAGTATAGTCTTCTGTTCTGACGAGAATAGTTTTATTCCATCCATCAAAAAATGCTAAATTGAGGTATGTATCACCCTTATGGGGCTTGTGAATTTCAGTTATAATAAATTCTGAGATTAGGTTATGCTCTAAAAAAAGGTGTGCTATTTGCGCCCCACCAATCACAAAAACTTGAGAACTACTTTGAATAGATAGAAATTCTTGCATAGAAGAGACAACAGTACATTTTGGGTCTCTATTAAAACACTTGTTACGAGAGAAAACAATAGGTGTACGATTCTTTAGTATGCTTTGAGGCACGGTTTCAAATGTCTTTCTTCCCATCACAATAATTTGTTTGTCGGTCACTTGACAAAAATGTTTAAACTCACTTGGATAACGCCAGGGCAAATCATTATTTATTCCAATTACCCCATTAGGGTCAACAGCCATAATTCCAATAATCTTCATCCCTTTAAGACAGCTTGGGCTACAAAAAATCTCATGTGGTCGCGTACATTATGCACTCTAAGGAAATCAACCTTATTTTGCAGTATAGCAGATGTAGCAATTGTTTCTAAATCTCTATTAGAGGGAGATTCTATGGAAAAAGAGGAAATAAATGACTTTCTGGAATGGCCAACTAAAACCTTGCAGCCAAAATTTTGTAAAGTTTCTATACTGCGTAAAATCTGAATATTCTGATACATAGATTTGCCAAAACCAATACCAGGGTCAATAATTATTGAATTTTCATCAAAACCCAGGCCTAGTAGTTTGTTAATGCTCTTCTCTGCCCAATTATTTATGATATCAATTGGGTCAGTGTCATGTGGAATAATATTGTCCTTATGTGGTGGTATCGAAAGTGAATGCATAATAACGACACTACACCCACTGCTAGCAACTTCTTTTAAGGTATTACTACTCAGATCTCCCTTCTGATCATTTACCCAGGCAATATTGTAGTGCTTCAAAACGTTTAAAATAACGTCTGGCCAAAAACTATCAATGCTGACTTCAATATCACCATTTTTCATATAGTCGCTAAGATTATCAAGTACTGGTTTTAGACGTTCATACTCTTCCTCTGGCGTCTTTATTGAAGCTCCAGGCCTTGTTGATTGAGCTCCAAGATCAACTATGCTTGCACCATCTGATACCAGCTGCAATGACTGCTTGGTTGCTCGATTCGCATCATAATAAAGACCACCATCTGAAAATGAATCAGGGGTGATGTTGACGATACCCATAAGCTTTGGTGAAAGTGTAAAACTCTTTGAAAAACAATCTTGAACATTGAAAGCAGATGTTTTGTTAATCATTGCCATCAAGTGGAGCAAAAATGGTCTGTTTACCAATTCTGGATGAGGAATTTTAAGGTCAGGTATATCAAGCGCTAGATCATCCCATAACAAAATATCTAAATCAATAACACGAGGTGCCCATTTTTCATGAGTCTGTGGACGACCAATATCACATTCGATTTGTTTTAAGCCTTTTAGTAGCTCCTCAGGAGAAGAAGAACAACTTCCATAGACAATCATGTTGAGAAATGGCTTGTTCCAATCAGGTGGAGCACCATTTGGTAAAATAGCCTTAGTTTCTAGAATGATCGAAGACTTTAAGTCTTTTAAATAGCGCTTCTTTAGTAACTCAGTAGCTCTTTGTAAATGGGAAAGGCGATTCCCTATATTTGATCCAATAGAAATATAGATCATTCTTGCAATTCATTACAGTAAGTAAAAAAAACGCCCCCATGCACACCAGGAACTGGTGGTGCAATTTTGTGAGTAGTCACCCTGACAGAAGAAATAATATGCTTCTTTCGCAGCAAAAGGTTATTAATGGCTCTGTATATCTCATGAGTTAAATGCTCGATTAAATTAAATTGCTTGCCCTGAACAAGAGATTGAATATTTTGCACTACTTCCAAATAGCAGATAGTATCTTTAAGTTGATCAGTTGTAAGCCCTGAAGGAGGAGATTTAAAAGTGAAATCAACATCAATACTCACCAATTGGGGAGAAAACTTCTCTTCTGCACTACATCCCAAATGAACCCAAAGCCGTAAATCAGATATAAGAAGATTACATGCTACCACTGAATTTAGTATCTACTTATAATTAATGACAAACATCAACATTCATCATGCCATCAAGAAAACCCCATAAGAGTTTTGCTCCTTTTTTAGCGCCTTGCATGACTTTCTCTTGCTCTTCTTCGCTTAAATCTGCAATAAGGTTTGCACATTCTTCAGAATGCCACTCATCGGCTTCCATATGAACGGTAAAAAACTTGAGAGAACGCTCATCATTTATTGAATAGTGTTTTTTTAGACCTTCAATTTTAGATTTAGAAACCTCTGGAGTTTGACGTTCGTAAGCATACAGAGCTCCAAGACCTTCTGCAAAACCCGATCTTACAATATCAAAGTAACCGTCAACTAATTCTCGTGTCTCCTTAACCTGTGCATCCTCAAGAAGTTGAGATCGCGTAATACCAAGTCCTTCAGCAAAACGCTTCCACAATTCTGGATGATTCTCATCGCCTTGTTCTTCCTCTACTAAATTACCAAGTAAAACTTGCCGCATTTTCAAATTCGGACACAAGGAATGTATACCACTGATATAACGAGGAAAAGCAGCAACATGATGATAATATTCTTTAGCGTAGGTTTGCAGAGCCTGCAGGCTTAAGCTACCTTCATTCCATGACTCGTAAAATGGGTGTTTTAATAAGTGTAAACTATCTAATTGATTATTAAGTGATTGAACAAATGTCATAAATAAACACTAAATTGTTTTAGGCTACGCTTAGGTTTATCAAATGTCAAGAAGCATTTCTCACTACTACTTTAATTCCAATAAATATAAAGATAGATATGCTATAAATTAATTTTTTATTCTATATATATTCTCTAATGGTGATAAAATGTTAAGTTTAACAAGATTTAGTGCATAGCCATTTGTCAGTTCAGTCTTATCTATAAAATTAAGTTCTATCTAGTATAGAAGTTCTGACAATGTGATGTATCTGTAACTGAAAAATGATTTGTAAATTTAGCATCATAAGTATAGTAGGAAGGTTTTGAATCTTCTACAAAATCACTACTATAAATGTTAGTTCCACTTTCTGAATGGCATGGAAAGATTTGTTTTATGCTTTCATTTGCAAGAAGTTTGTAGTACTGACATAATATGTTATCAAGCGACTTAGTAAGTTTATCATCTATTGATACATTTTCTGATAAGTAATATTCCAATGAAAAACTTTTTCTTATATCTTTTGCAATATAATCTTCAACAAAACTCCATATTTTAAAAATATTAGAAGTTTGTTTCAGATTATTGCTAATTTGTTTATCGAAAATGGTAAGCAATTTTAAGATTGATAACAATATAGAAACACTTCCATGGAACATTATTTCAATATTTTTCATAGTTAAACTTTTTCCTGATATGAGATCCATACAGATAACTGACAGTGTGATGTTCATTAATATAATAATATTGAGGTTTTTTTGTTTATAGTTAGCATTAGTTAACATCGCAAAGATATTACTTAAAATATTAAGTATAATGCTAAAATTTACATTAGTCAACAACTATTTACATTTTTAAGAAATATAGCAAAAAAAAAGACATATAATATGTTTCTTACTCGATAAAATAATATACCAAAGTACAATCTGATGCTTTGCCATGTTTGACCCTAGATTACATAAGGATTTTTGCAGATACTTTTACTTGCTGCCTCAGATTTTCTACTAGACTCCACGCAGTATTTGCAAGTGCTGTAGGTACCTTTTGTAATGGTAATAAAATGTCACGTTTAAAAAGATCGAGCGCACGACCATCACCGAATGCATTCTTTACAGATATAAATGCCACTTTCAATGCTGTGTATATATCTTCTGATGGTAATAAAACGTTATGTTTAACAAGATTAAGCGCACGATTATCACTCAGTACATTCTCTAGTGGTAATAGAATGTCACGTTTAAAAAGATCAAGCGCACGACCATCACTGAATGCACTCTTTACAGATATAAATGCCACTTTTAATGCTGTATATACCTCCTCTCCGTACATATGTACTTTTTTAAGAACTATGGCTGGAGCAGAAAATATGTCATAGTGTTTTAGTAGCAAAGAACATACTTTCAGAGCTGCAACTCCAATAAATAAACCAATAGCTGCAGGTACTGCAGCGGGGAAACAAACTATCAAATAAGGCAGTAATAATAGTGCTAAAGCAACAAAAGTATAGACTGTAACGTAGCGTGATGCCAATAGAACCAAAGTAATAATAGCACCAGCTGTGAGAGAAGCTACACTAGATGTTGCTAGAATTACAATAGCAGTAATGCCGGCTGTGCAAAATAATATGTCTGTTTTGTTAAATACATTTCTCATTGTGTTTTCTCCTAATAATTAAAGTTAGTGATTAATATATGAATCTATATTAATAGTAGCATAAAATATTAAAGATTTCAACTAATATAGTAGATAAATAAATTAAAAGATTAAGAATAGTACCTAAAACAGGTTTTCTATGAAAAAATTTGTATTTGTTAAGATATACGTTAGAGGAAAAACGTAATCAGCTATAGCTGATCAAGGAAAGGTGTCTCAAAGAGAACATAGATGTTTAATCATATTATTAAGCAATAGAAGTTGACTATGTTTCACAGATCGAAAAGAAGGGCTCGCTCAATCAAGAGATAAAAACAGAAGTGATATGTGGAAAGAATAGTGAAAAAGAAATAGAGGAAAAGGAACAGTATTTTATCAATTTAAAGAATTATTCAATAAGTCAGAGTATACCTCAAAAGCTAACATCTCTACTAAGATAATTTGCTACTAGAACTTATTTTTTTCTACACTTTCTTTATAAAAACCAAAGGCACCCATTATTAGCTAAAGTAAAGGTCAAATATCTGGACATAAAATCCTCCTGTATAAAAAGATTAGAAAAAAATGCAGCGCACATATGACAGATGTGTGTATACGCTGAAAAAGATACGCTACGTTTTTTATTGAAAAGTTAATTGAAAGTCTGCAGACAAATTTGAGCTCTTAAAATATCTCTAACTTTAATTATAATTAGATTGAAAATACGCGAAAGTAATTTTTATATAATGGAATTTTCAAACACTAACAACTGCAATACTGCGTACTTTAACAACACAAAAAACTTATGTAAGAAGGTAGGTTTTGCAATCGTATCAACAGTGGTGGGATTGGTAGGACTCGAACCTACGACCAATTCGTTATGAGCGAACTGCTCTAACCGACTGAGCTACAATCCCTTTTATTAACACTTATAATACACACAAAAGGAAATTTGTCTACTCGCTTATTTCACTATCAACCCAACTTTGCAAATCACTTATTGCGCCAATTTTGCGTGCAATTTCCTTACCATCTTGAAATATGATTAAAGTAGGTATAGATTGAACTCCATACTTACTTGGCACTTCAGTTTGTTCATCTATGTCAAATTTGCAGATCTTGATCTTGCCTTTTCTATCCTTGGCTAACTGCTCGATACGTGGCATCAGAGTTTTGCATGGTCCACACCATTCTGCCCAAAAATCTACCAGCACAAATCCTTTGTGGTTAGCAACTTCAGATTCGAAATTTTGATCATTTACCGCTTTAATATCATCACTCATAAAATACCTAAATTTTTATAAAATATAGCGTACCAATTAGTAGCTAATCAACTAAATTCTTGCAAACTCAAAGTGTTTTGCATAAAACCTGATGGTTAAAAATATCTACATTTCCCCAACCCATTAAGTCTAGCTCAATACGAGTGGAAAGAAATTCAAAGCACTTTTCGGCTAATTCTTTTCTATTTTCACGTTCCAGCATTAAATCTAGCTTTTCCTTTATTCTATGGAGATATAAAACATCAGATGCAGCATAACTTTTTTGCTTGTCTGTTAAATTTTCATTTCCCCAATCAGAAGATTGCTGTTGCTTGTTTAGTTTTATATCAAGTAGTTCTAAGCACAACTCTTTTAAGCTATGACTATCTGTATAAGTGCGAACTAAACGTGAGGCTATTTTCGTGCAATAGCAAGGCAGTGCCCAGGTTTTTAAATAATAATGTATTATACTTACATCAAACCGCGCAAAGTGAAATATTTTGGTTATATTTTTATCCCCTAATATTTTTCTCAAATTTGGAGCTGTATAATCGTTTTTAAATTGAATCAAATGAGCGTTGCCATTATCAAAAGAGAGCTGCACAAGGCATAATCTGTCTCTACCATGAAGTAGCCCCATTGCCTCTGTATCAACAGCTATAGATCTTATATCATTCGGTATTGTGCTGGCTGGCAGGTCGTCTTTATGTACAAATATTCTCATAAATTTAATATGTTTTATGACACATATAATAATCAAAAATGAGTTTTAAGTATACGAAAAGATCATAGAAAACGTGCTCTCATGATTTTCATGTATGTAGGGTTTACAAATTATGATATGCACCTATAATTAAGGATAAATAGATTTTGATTGCGGGAGTAGCTCAGTTGGTAGAGCGCAACCTTGCCAAGGTTGAGGTCGAGGGTTCGAACCCCTTCTCCCGCTCTTCTTTTAACATAAAAAAAATTGCTTCACTTATTCAACTAGTTCAGCTATGGTTAAAGTAGCTAAAAGCTTTTTAGAAAATTATTATTTAGGAGGGTTATATGGACGACGATACTAAAGCAGTGTTATTTCTCTCAGGTATAGCTACATCAATAGGAGCACTTACAGGCTTAGCGCTGAGTTTTACAACTCTATCACCATTGGTAATGGGTGGAATTGTTGCTGCTGTTCCTGTAACCTTACTTTTTGCGTATAGTATAGTTGATCAAATAAAAGAGGGGTCACTTTCTAAACAAGGCCTTTTCCTTTATGCTTGTTGGTATGCTGCAAGTACTGCAGTTGGAGTTGGTCTTGCCGCAGCTGCAACTGCTATTTCTTCAAGTATAATGCTTGGAATGGGATCTTCAGCTTTAGCAGGTGCAATAATCGCGCCCATAGCATTCTTCGCGGGGGCATTTGCAATACAGCATATTATACAAACAATAGCTGAAAAAGTGAGTGAGTATATTATATCACCTATAATTGAAAAGGTTGGAAAATGTTTTTCTTCAAAAGAGGAAGATGGACTAGTTAGATAATAATCAATTGACGTTAGCATTTAGTTTTCTTTATAATTTCCTTCGTGAAAGAAGAAAAATGCTTATTTGTAACGATAGCTGGTTTGCCAAATGCTGGAAAGTCTACATTAATTAACAGCATTGTAGGTAAGAAAATTGCAATTGTCACCCCTAAAGTGCAGACAACAAGGACGCAGGTAAGGGGTGTTGCTATATGCAACAATGCGCAAATTGTTTTTACTGACTCTCCAGGAGTGTTTTCAGCAGAAACAAATCTTGAAAAAGCTTTAGTTAAATCTGCATGGGGAGCAGTTAAGGATAGTGACATTACTTTGTTGCTTGTTGATGTAAACAATTACCTAAAAAATATAGAAAGAATAAAAACGATATTTGCACGACTGGAGCGCACAAAAGGCAGATGCATTTTGGTTATCAATAAAACTGATTTAGTAAAGAAATCAGAGCTCAAGATGGCACATGAGCACCTAAATTTGCTTTATAAGTTTGAAAAAATTTTTACGATATCGGCACTGAAGAATGATGGACTTTCTAATTTGATGAATTACTTATCTGAAATTGCACCGATAAGCCCTTGGTTCTATGAAAAAGATCAAGTAACCGATTCCTCATCTGATTTTTTATCAGCAGAAATTACAAGAGAGAAGTTATTCTTGAACCTACGTGAAGAATTGCCATACTCTACAGCTGTTATAACTGAACAATTTGAGGAAAAAAAAGATAAGAGTTTAGTCATAAAACAGATCATATTTGTATTGAAAGATAATCATAAGAAAATAGTGCTAGGAAAAGACGGCAGTAGCATAAAAAAAATTAATATCGAGGCGCGTACAGAATTGGAAAAGTTATTTGAGTGTAAAGTTCATCTCTTTTTGTTCGTAAAAGTGCGACCTTGGACTGATCGCCCTGAGGAATATATAAGTAATGCTTAATTCTTTGTTGGTATTTGATATTGAAACTATACCAGATGTAAATTCCTGTAAGAATTTACTCAATATTAGTGATGATAGCAGTGTAGAAGAAAAGAGGGATGCATTAACAAAATATCATCTTGAAATAACAAACGGGCAAAACTCTTTTCTGCGTCAGCCCCTCCACCTTGTTGTAGTTATTAGTTTTTTACTTTGTAATATAACACGCCAGAGCGGTTATGAAATGTTCACACTACAAGAAATAAGATCTGGAGGCACATTAAACTCCAATGAAAAAGAGCTAGTAAAGGGATTTTTTAACTACATATCAGAGAAAAAGCCAAGACTAGTTTCGTTCAATGGACGCACTTTTGATATACCGGTACTGAAGTACCGTGCTATGGTTCATGGCATTCAAGCAGAATATTTTCACAAAGCTGGCGATAAGTGGAATAGTTACAATCAGAGGTACAGTAGTGATTGGCATTGTGATTTGCTTGAATCTCTCTCTGATTTTGGAGCTTCTGCAAGAATGAAGATGAACGAAGTTTGCGCAGCATTTAATCTTCCTGGTAAGATTGGAGTCGATGGGTCACAAGTTATGGACTTATATGATAGTGGCAAAATACAAGAGATTCGCGATTATTGTGAAACAGATGTGATTAACACTTATTTGATTTATTTGAGGTTTATGCATCATCAAGGAAGAATTACTACAGAAAGCTATAATAAGAGCATAGAAGAACTGCTTTTAGAATGCGAAAAAAAAGAACACCTAAAGAAATTTAAAGAAGAATGGAAAATAACTTCTGGTGAAAATTTTTATATTGAATTTAAATGAATAGATGCTACAGAGCAATCTAATGATTGCTCTGTATAGTAGTTATAAACTCCTTGTAGTAGAAAAGACATTTTGATGTGCCCTTTGCTTAACTTCTGCTTGTTCAAGCTTAGAAAAATTTTCTAAGTTTTTATCTTGGTATTCCTTTTTTACTTTCTCGAAAAAATTTTGCCCACCAAGAATATAATCACCTAAATTAGCAGCATAATATTGAGCATTACCTAAAACTGCACAGTTAATTCGGCTTAATATTCTCGAAGGGTAATAAAAGAGAGAAACGTTATTGTTCGATCGGAAATCCTTTTCATCCATTATTTTAATGGCTTCATGATAACCATCTATTTGATGAACAAAATATCCTTCAGGTACTGATATTCTCAATTGTGCACCTACATGAGCATAACCACAAATACCAGGTGATACCGCTGGTACTGGGTCTTGTCTATGTTGAGTTACTCTAATGGTTTTTTCTTGAAGAACATCATTATAAAATTCACTAGCAGTAAGATCAAAAACTCGTGGATCACCAAAAGTTGCAACATGAACATCTTCAGCTCCTTCTGTTTTATTGAGGCATAAAGCAGCTATCTTAGCAATAGCTCCTCCCATACTGTGACCTGTGAGATTAATTTTAAAATCCTTGATTTCTGATCCCTGTTTTTCAGCATGAGATTTCAAAATGCCATACAGATTAGGCCATGAATCCATAAATGAATTATAGAAACCACAATGAATTCTTCCACCTTCAGGTAAAAATTCCGAAGTAGCAAAAAGTACATTTATATCAGTAATTCCATCATTAAAACTCTGGCTCAGACGAGTGCCATGGTAAGCTATTGTTATTTCTTTACCTTTTATAAAAACGTGACCAGCATCTTTTTCAAAGCTATTACCAAATGGAATAATTTCATAACCTTCGCTGATGAGTTCAGCTCTAGTTTTATACATTTTTTCAGTAGATGGAACAATTTCAAAATCTTCTACAATTTCAAATTCAGTTTTGTACGCTCTTTGAGCTAGGTTGTTACATCTTTTTTTACTTAATTTACCATCATCATCGCCATAGCTTATCTTGCAGAAATTACCCATTTCTAATAATTTCTCTCTATCAAATCCTGCAATTTTTACAATACTTTCATCTATTTTATAGTCAGAAGGTAAAGAACATGGCTCATTTGGATCAGCACGATTTATAAATTCATAATCTTCAATGATCTCAAATTCATCGTCATATTCTTTCATCTCGTATTTGCCATCATCTACTGAGATAGAGTCTGGCTGTTCAGTATTACCTGGCTCTGAGCCTGTAGCAGCACCTGTAGTGCTAAACCAATTGCGTAAAAAACTAAAATCCATAAGTACCCCAATCTGTCAAAAATAAAACAATAATCTACCAACTGTAATACAAATTAATATTATTATCAATAATTTATATTAATAATTTAATCTTTTTATGCTTTTACTTTGAGTAAATTTTACTTCCATAGAATAAGTATAGAGTTATAATACACTAACAAGCAAACCTCTGTACTAAATTTTGGTTAATATACACGTTGAGCGTATTAAGAAAGTTGCTTTTAAAGTATTGCATTTTACTTTTATTTTCGCTATAAGGTTGCTTTAAGTTGGATTTTCAACACCTTTATACTATTTGTGTTATGATTTTAAAATTTTTTGGGGGCACTTCATGAAAAAATCTATTTATACTAGAACTGCTCTAGCTTCTCTATTGACTTTATGTTCTTTCAGTGGCTTTGCTGCTGACTTTTCTGACGAGAGTATGAAGGAAATAAAAAAGCAAGAGAGTAACGAGTCAACCAAAACTTCTGGAAAGATGGAAGTGATGAAGACGTCAAATAAGAAACTAAAAGAAAAAATGGACAGGATATGTAATGCTGATCCAAGAAAAAAAGCTGAGGAGCTTAAGAAAAAAGAAGAACTAAGATTAGCAGCTGAGCAGAAGAAAAAAGAGGAGTTAAAATTAGCCGCTGAACAAAAGAAGAAAAAAGAAGAGTTAAAATTAGTAGCAAAACAAAAGAAAAAAGATGAAATTAGGCTAGCAAAAGAGAAAAAAGCAAAGCTTATAGAGGATTCAAAGGCGAAAGCTCTAAGCACTAAAAATTCTAATGTAGAAAAGTCAAAAATTAAGGATTCTAAAACTAAGAATGCTAAAATTGAAGCTAAAGATATAAAAAAGGATGTAAAAGTTGTTAACAGCAATACAGAGGAAAAAGGTAAGGCAAGTCCTGTTGTTTCAGTTGGTGGGGTTGATATTATCAATACCAATCAAGGGGATGGTTTAAGAATAACTTTCGGTGGCGTTGTTGATTCTCAAGGTTATGGTAACCATGGGCTAAGTGGCTATAACCATTATAATGTTATGCCAGGTAAATCTACAGATTATTTTAACAATACTCCAGATAGTATAAAAGGAGCAAATCCAATATTTCCTAAAGGGATAGGGAATATTGGTGATTACAGTGAAAACATGGGCATGGTTTCAGATGCAATATTGCACTTAAGAGCTGAAAATAAAAATGAGGATATTGGTCTTCGTTATGGTGCCGATGTACAATTCCATGTTCCAGTTACTGAAGGTAAAGGAGCTTCACAAGGCGTGAATGCTGCAAGAGGTAGAAGTGCACATGTGTTTTTGAACTCAAAATATGGTGATCTGAAACTTGGCTATCAGTTTGGTCCTGAGTCTTTGATGAGACTTGATGCAACAAGAATTGCAACTGTTGATGGAGCTGCAGATAGTGACTGGTTCAGAAAAGTAAACTTAGAAGGAAGTGCTGCAAACTTCCCATTTTACGTAACACCACGTCTTTACACTGAAAGCTTCTCGAGCGAGAGCGAAAAACTCTCCTTCCGTATGGCAGGAAAATACAACAAAGACGTTATGACCACATTGCCGTTTAGAGCTGCTTACTACTCACCAAATTATATGGGTGCAAGATTTGGTCTTAGCTACTCACCTCGCTATGATAGTGGTTTATCCGTTGTAAAAGAAATAGATTCAGTTCTTTCTAAAAATGCTCAAAAGCAAGATGAGGTAAAGAATGAGGAAACGTTAAGACATGTTGGACCAGATTACCAGCATATAATAAGTGCTGGTGCATCATATGAATATGACTTTAGTAAACATAATATAAAAGTTAAAACTTCCGTAGTTGGTGAGTTTGGCTTGGCAAAAGAGCCAAGTAAAGATAAGCATCTTTATAAGGAATTCATAGAGTACAATAACTTGATGGGTGTTAATTTAGGTGCAAGCGCTGATTATAAGATTGATGAAGATCAAAGTGTAAAATTTGCTGCCTCTTTTGCATACTTGGGCAAGTCGGGGCAACCTAAGAGTATTAAAACGCTGATAAAAGGTACTGGTAATAACCCTGATGAATATAAATCTCTTCCTGATACTGATAAAAGAGTAATAGGGCTGAAAGCTCAGTTTGATGGGAGCGGTAAAGACACTATGTATTGGACTGCAGGTGCTGGTTATCAATATGATAATATCTACACAAGCTTGACATACTTTGGTAGCAGAATGAATGATAAAGATATGCTTCATGATATTGCACTTGGTGTTCAGTATGATCTATCTTCTTGCAATAAGAGCAAATTTGTTCCTTATGCAGCCTTACATTATTTTATGACTGATGAAAAAGGTGCGCTGAAAGATCAAAAAGGTGCTGAGGTACCTTCTAACAAAGGAGTTCTTCTCCTCACTGGTGTGAAGTTTTCTTTCTAGTTATTTAACAATACACACCACAGCTTGAATGTGGTGTGTGTTTTCACTATGCACTTTCAAAATGTTGAAAAAATTTCCAATATATGATATAATAGCTAAAACTAGGAAGTAATAATCTAATGAGTATAACAGTAAATCTTGATGGGGAGTTCGAGAAAATAGTGCAGTCTCATTCCATATTGCAAAATAGTTCTGTACCGCAACAAATCGAACATTGGGCTAAGATTGGTCAGATTGCTGAAGATAACCCTGAGCTAAGCTATAATATCATCAAAGAAATCCTTTCAGGTATTGAGGATGCTAAATTAGGCAATATTGAAGAGTATAAGCCTTTGTAGCCATATTCCATAAGTGCTCCTTTTCTATCGTCTCAGTGCCAATTTTTGTCATATCAGTATTTCTCTCCTTGTTATCCCAGCACCCCTTTCTTGTCATTCCAGTGCTTGACACTGGAATCCAGCTTTTGATCGAAAATGTTGTATAATGCACAATCAATTTTTCTTGATCCCAGTGTCTGGACACTGGGATGACACCTTTGTCTTTGAGGCAAAACCGGCTATAACACTTAACATATAGCTTTACAAACAAATGTTTGTAAAGCTGTATGTCAAGCACTGGAATGACACCCTATGGTTACTCAGATAATGGATAAATTATCGTAATCCCTTACCTATCGAACGTTTTCAAATTCAATCAATTAAGCGGGAGACAACTATGCAAACCAAATTAAAAAACCATTTAGCTGGAGAATTACTTACCATCGCTACTTGCTGGAAATTAACACTTGTAGGTGGGAAAGTAATGGGATTTACCGACTATGACGAAGATTTAAATGTCAATAATATACTCTATAAATCTTCAAGTGGGTTTACAGCTAGTAGCATAATATTAAATAGCGATTTGAGAACTGATAATCTAGAAATTGAAGGAATATTAAATAGTGCTGATATTAAAGAAAAAGATGTTTTATCAGGAAGGTATGACTTTGCAAATATTGAAATATTTCTTGTGAATTATAAAGATTTGAGTCAGGGAATTATGAATTTGCATGCAGGAACTTTTGGTAAAGTAACATTAAATAGTGGGAGGTTTATCGCTGAAATTAGAGGTCTTGCGACAAAGCTTGAGAGAAGCATAACAGAGCTATATTCTCCTGTATGCAGGGCACAATTTTGCGATGATAGATGTAAAGCTGATGCTAAAAAGTTTAGTAGAATGAGCACAATTACTAAAGTGATAGATGAAAGAAGATTTGAAGACACTAATTTAATCGAAAGCGATGGATATTATAAGCACGGAGTGTTTAGTTCAGCAACATTTGAAGTTGTAGTTAAAGAATACAAAAATAAAGTAGTTACATTATTTGCTTCTCCTCCATATCAAATTTCTACCGGAGATAAATACTCGATACTTGCAGGTTGTGATAAAGCGTTTTTAACGTGCAAAAACAAGTTTAACAATACTGTGAATTTCCGTGGCGAACCATATATACCAGTTGTTTAGCAGCATAATTTTTAATATTATGAATAAGTATGGAAAGGTGGCTGAGCGGTCTAAAGCACACGCTTGGAAAGCGTGCACATATGAAAATATGTCGGGGGTTCGAATCCCCCCTTTTCCGCACATTATTTCTAGTATAACATAGGTTTTGTTCTTTAAGGGATATAGCATTAGCACTTCAGCTTCGCAATTTTTCAGAGTCATCTACGTCAATAAAAGAATAGAGTTATCAAGTTGCAGAGCCTTCTTGATTTTTGATGACGAAGAGTAATAGAAATACAATCCAGTAGCCAGCTGCTGATCCCTATTACTAATAATGTCTTGCAATACTATACTTAGTCTGTGTCATTTCTTCCGAGCATCAGCAAACTCGTATATACTCAACCTACCATAATCTGTCGATATAATTCTTTATTGAAAATTTCGGAAGACAAAAAAGCCTCACACTTTTTTATTAAATAGACATGTAATCGTATTCATCCAAAGATGATTCCATTATTGTCTTTTGTGGATCAAATGGTTCAGAACTTAGATCATATATATTATTACATCTTGCCTTGCATATAGATCGCCCGGCAGGATTATACCAATCATGTATCTCTTTACATTTTCTGTGGCAAAGATTATGGTCACGTGCTTTTTGCTCGTCTATCCAAGAAAATAATTTTTGTGTAGATTCTTGCACCTTACTTTTACTCGTAAAAGGATAAGTATGGTAGTTTTGTGTATTTTTTGACATAATATTCTCCCTAATTAAAAAACTAACATAATATTAAAACATTAATATTAATTCTAATAATGGCATAACTACTTTTTAATACATTTTTTACGAAAGTCAAAACAAATTATACAGCCCTCCTTCCTCTCCACCTACAGAAACACTAAATATATTTTTTAAACACCTGTTTTGCTCTTGCTTCTAATCACTATTCCATTACTCACACTTGTTACCTCTATATCAGACGATTTTACATTATTCCTAATCAGATGATTTACCACTACTCTACACTTATATTTATCTATTTCTTGATCAGAGGTTTTTTTATAAAATTTCCTGTAATTTACCCCCTCTCTTCATCAAGAGAAGTATTTCCTAAAGTAAATGATAAAGATATAATAAGGTATTTAAGTTATAATGGCATATAGTGTGGATTTAAGGGAAAAGGCAGTATTGATGATAGAAAAAGGGAAGACGAAGATTGAGGTAGCAGAGCTTATGGAGATAGACTCTGTACCGCTGGTTAAAAAAGAAAGCTGCTGGTGAAAGCCTAAAGCCATCTAAAAACGGCAGCTTTATTCGAAAAATAGACCCAAAAATACTCAAAGAATATGTTACAAAGAATCCAGATCATACTCTGGCAGAGATGAAACGAAATCTTGGATTTGGAATACATTCAATTTGGTATAGACTAAAACAGCTAAGAATTACTTTAAAAAAAAGTCACACTATATCAAGAGCGCAATCAAGAAGATAGACAGCAATTTACCGATAAAATCTCAAAAATAGACCATTCTAGCACCTTATATATAGATGAAGCAGGAGTTGACAATAGATTATACCGAGAGTATGGGCACGCTCCAAGAGGAAAGAAAATTTATGAAGATATTCCAGCGAGAGAGAATCAGTATAGTAGCCGGGTGGATTGGAAAGAGATTTGTTGCACCAATAACTTTTACTGGAGGGTGTAACAAAGAAGTATTTAATGCATGGTTAGAGCATTCCACAGTTACAACCTGGTACAACCATAGTTATGGATAATGCTACATTTCATAAGACTCCTACAACAAGGTCATTAATAGAATCTTTTGGCTGTCATTTGCTCTATCTTCCAACATATTCACCAGATTTGAATCCCATAGAACACTGTTGGCATAACATCAAAAGCCGCCTCAGACCTCTAATGTATAAATATACAGACTTACAACTTTTGTTTGGTAATGCCATAATGGAACTTTATCATCCATTTTAGAAAATACTATACTATTGGAAAATGCCCATCGTCTTGACATTTTTCTTAAATCGTGGCAGTTTTAACGTTCATTTCAAAATTTTCTCTGTCCTTTTTTGACTCCCTTTAAGAACTCAAAAGTTTGTTCCCATTTTCTTTTTTCTATGTAATATTCCATTGGTAGTTTCTCTATATTATTCACGGTCTCTTTTTCCTTATTTCTCCTACTTTTTCTTTACTTTATTTTCTCACAGCATATTTTGTTCACAGAACCCAGATAAAATTCACGAATTTCAATGCTTTAGCTATTTTAAGTAAAATTAAATTTACTAATACAAACAATAAATTACTATTCTTAAATTTGATCAGATTGATTGCAAAAAATAAGATTTTCAATACGTTGCTTGTATAGTTGGCCTTTCATAGTTAGTGATGCAACAAAGCCATTTCAGTGTTTGGGCGCTGGGGTGACACACTGGAATCCAACTAAGTTGGTAAGCATGTTACAACGTTTTTGACGACGAAAAGACTGGATAGCTACTTTCATGACAACCATTTATTTGTCTTTTCTCGTCTATCTTATTTTGTCACTATGCTGAACAGATACTCAACAACCATCACCTACAAGGTGAAGGGTTAAATTTTAATCAATGTGAAATTGATCATTGTCATGAAGTGGCTCGCCTTCCTGGATAGATATGTACTCCTGTATCACCTCATCTGTAATTGTACCAGAACTTACGGCTAAATATCCACGTGCCCAAAGGTGCCTGCCCCAAAATTGCTTCCTTAGACTTGCAAAATCTTGCATCAGCAACCTTGAACTTGTTCCTTTCAAAAGTTGTACAATTTTACTAACACTTTGCTGTGGTTTATATGATATGAACATATGAATATGATCTACTGCAACTTTACCTGAGATAATTTGGATTTCATTTTCCATGGCAACCTGCCTTAGCAGTTCCCTAAGTCTAACAGCAATTTGGCCTATTGGAACCCTTTTGCGATATTTGGGAATCCATACCAAGTGTACTTTCATATCGTACTTAGAGTGTGCATTATACCCATAACTTCGCATACGCGACTATTATAACTTGTCCTTCGCCTCAAGGCGAGACAATCCCCGAAGGGGGACACTAAAGTACTAGTTTCTTTGGGTTCACACACAGTCCTATCAGGAGTTTTGTGACTGTGATTGCAGAAAACATCGAGCATAAAACTCCTATCGATAAAGTGATAGAAAATCCTCTAATTGCTCCGCTACCAATAATGAACATTATTCCTGAAGCAATTAGTGTAGTGAGGTTTGAATCAAGGATTGTTTTTATTGCGTTTTTAAATCCTTCTTCAATTGCACGAACCGTTCTTTTTCCTGCTCTTATTTCTTCGCGAATGCGTTCAAATATTAAAACATTTGCATCTACCGACATGCCAACAGTTAGAGCAATGCCAGCAATTCCAGGGAGAGTAAGAGTTGCTTCAAGTAAGGTAAGAATGAGTAGTATAGAGATTACATTAAAAACGAGTGCAACAGACGCTAACAAGCCTAATTTGCCGTAAGTAATGATTATAGATAAACCAACGGCTATGATAGAGATTATTGCTGCAATTTCTCCTGCTTTTATTGACTCTTCTCCAAGGCTTGGACCAATGTTTTTTTCTTCAATTATTTTAAGTGGTGCAGGTAGTGCACCTGATTTTAAAAGTATTGCAAGTTCACTCGCTTGTTTTTCAGTGAAATTACCGCTAATTTCTCCCTCTCCATTTAGAATAGGTTCACGTATTGTTGGTACAGTTAAGACTGTGTTATCTAAAACAATTGCAAAAGGCTTTCCTACATTTTCTTTAGTAATTTTTGCAAATTTTTTGCTTGCTATGCTGTCGAATTTGAAATGTACTGTTGGTTTACCTAAATTGCCAAATCTAACTGATGCGTTAACTAATGAATCACCGCCTATTTCAGTTTTGCGGAATATCGGGTAGGAATTACCCAAAGAATCCTTGAGCATAATCGTAGTGTCATGATCGATATCTTGCATTTTAGCTACATTGGTGTTTGCCAAATGGAAGGCCAGCTTGGCTGTTTTGCCAAGCAGAGATTTTATCTGCTGAGTGTCTTCTACTCCAGGAACTTGGACTAATATCTTATTTTGTCCTTGTTTTTGCACACTTACCTCCTTAGTACCAAGCTTATCTAAGCGTCTTTGAACATTAACTATTGACTCTGAAACTACTTCATTGATTAATGAATTCTTATAATGCGGTTTATATGAAATGAAAATTGCAGTATTTTTTCTACTCAATTCTAAATTTGGGTTTATTTTATGTATTAACGTTGAAACTTTTTTGTAATCATCAATATTATTTAAAGTTACAGCCACTTGTTTATCGTTTTTTGCGCTAAATTCAATCTTTTGTGTTAACAGACCTTCTTTTACCTCATCGGCTAGCATGCCCAGTTTCTCTTTAAAGTAAAAGTCTAAGTCTACGTTTAGAAGTATAGATGATCCACCTTTCAGGTCGAGCCCTAGATTTATCCTCTTTTTTGAGGTGAGAAACTTATTATCAAAGAAGTTTGGCAGTATTATATATAAAGATAGCAAAAAAATTAGCAATACTGAAAGAGATTTAACTGTGAGCTTGTTTAGCATAAATTTAAACTATACTTAGGTACAGTGTAAACTGAATGGTTGCTAATCACAAGCACCTAAATGAAAAGGTCCGTGAAAGATAAAAAACAAGCCTAGAACCAATATCTCTATAATTGATTTTGTTCTTTTAGAACATCATTTATTGAAGCAGTATAAACACATGTATTATGTGTAATTCATAGAGGTTATTACAATTGACTTGTCAGATTGAGTCTGAACTAGTTGGCTTGTTAAGAGATTTGGATTTTTGAAGTGATTGTAGTTTCTGATTGTGTTTATAATTTTGCATGACAAACGACTCTTTTGATAAGATATAGTTTTTCACTTAAGCAAGGAATCGTATTTTCCAGTTCCTTATATTTTTCCCAAGGAGTTTTTCCTTGAAGAGCGCTATGAGGGCGGTGTTTATTATAATACTCTTCCCAATCCCTAAGTTTAATTTGCAATTCAGAGCTCTTGATGGTAACACTGCTGTAAAACTCATCTAAGTCTGTACGCTGTGCTCTTTCCACTTTACCATTTAAGTGTGGGGAAAACGGCTTAATAGGACGAAATTTAATTTTCCATTCCTTCAAACATTCTTGCACCTCATAAGCAAAAAATTCTTGCCCTCTATCAGTTTGAATCCTTTGGCAATGGAAAGGTATTCTTTCTCTTAGTTGTTTTAGGAAATCTAAAGTGTTTTTTGAAGTACGTCTTGAATATAATGCAACAATTTTATAACGTATCTATAGCAGTATATTGATAAAGCCCTGACGATATTTTGCACACATCCATCTGCACACGCTCTCCAGGTACTTTACAGTTATAACGCTTGACCTGTTTGCGATAATGACGTTTAACATGCAGAAGACTTACACTATGTTTTTTGAAAATTTTGTGTATAGTAGCCAATGACAATGATAAATCATATAGACGTCTTAACTCGGTTTCTTGCCCCTAGCTTTCTAGTTTGTCTTAGATGAAGAATAAGCTTGATTCATTGATCTTTTGCAAAGGTGAAGTTTTAGGCTTACTACTGAGATCTACTAATCCTTTTTCACCTAACTCTTCATAACGTTTGTACCATTTACGTAAGGTAAAACGTGAAATACCATAATGCTCTTTCCTGCATGACCCAACTTTTTGTATAGTTTTATCCAACTCAGACGTAGTTTAACCCTAGATTAACTAATTTATCCTTTGCAATTGTAATAAGGTCTATACACTACTGCAAATCCAAATTTCTATTTGACCTTACATTCTTATTGTAATAACCTCTATGAATCACACATGTCAGAGTTGGCTCTCAGATTCTCTGTTTGTTTTGTCTAATTTTGTCAATTGCAAGGTAAGTGCATAAACCAAGTGTTAAGAAAATAACTATGCTAAGTGGTATGTGATTAGCAAGAAATTTACTATAACTTAAATCTTTCCAAACGAGAGGACTAGATAGAGAGGGGTGAGAGAAAAATCTGGAAATTGCTACTACTGCACTTAATGCTGTTAGAATAATAGCGACAGTGGCACCTACAAGAGGTAAAATATTCTTTTTATTAAATCTGCCATTAGAATCTTTTAAAATATCAAACATACATACTCCTCGATTACTAAATGTTCGTGATACTATGCACTAATTATAAAGTATTCAATAACTAAACTGGAGATAATAAAAAATGGACATAGAATATAGACATATAATATGAAGGATATATGCTAGTTAAAATAGGTACGAGAGGAAGCGACCTTGCGATCATCCAAGCTTTGGAAGCAAAACAAAGATTATTAGAGTCTTTTCCTAATCTATCCGTTGAAATCATTAAAATCAAAACTTCTGGTGATAAATATGCTAATGTAACCCTTGCTGAAATAGGAGGTAAAGGACTGTTCCTAAGAGAAATTGAGGCTGAATTGCTCGAGAATAATATAGATATGGCAGTTCATTCGCTAAAAGATGTACCTGCGTTTTTCTCGAAGGATTTAACAATTCCTTGTGTTTTAGAGAGACTAAGTCCATGTGATGTATTTGTTTCTCATAAATATAAAAGTCTAAAAACTTTGCCACAGCAGGCTACAATTGCAACTTCTTCAATAAGAAGAAAAGTTCAATTACTAAATTTTAGGCCAGATCTGAATATAGTGCCACTGCGTGGAAATGTGACAACTAGACTGCAAAATCAGAATTTTGATGGAATGATTTTAGCCAAAGCAGGACTGATAAGATTAAAAAAACACCATTTAATTACAGAAGTATTATCACCAAAAGTCATGTTAAACGCAGTAGGGCAGGGGGCAATTTGCATTCAATGCCGAAAGAATGATATAAAAGTTATCGATCTTTTAGAGAAAATTAATAATAATATGTCTTTTATAAGGGCAAAATCAGAGCGCAGTTTCATGAAGACGGTAAATGGTTCATGCTTTACGCCGCTTGCAGCTTTGGCGGAATATGTGATTGAAAACATGCTACGTCTTCGTTGTATGTTAGCGGGCGAGAGAGGTATATACTTCACTGAGCGTACTTCATTTATAGAAGATGCAGAAAAAATAGGTATGGATGCAGGATTAGAGTTAAAATCAAAATGCTTATAAGCTTACCTAAAGTATGTGGAATCTACCGTTATAATGTTTCAATGTCTAAAATGACTTGGTTAAATGTTGGTGGCCAAGCTGATGTACTATTTAAACCACGTGACGTTGAAGATCTAATGTGCTTGATAAAAGATACTGAGTTACCAATTAGCGTTATCGGTGCAACATCTAACATAATAGTGCAAGATAGTGGCATTCGAGGAATAACGGTGAAATTAGGTAAGGAATTTGCGTATATTAAATGTAAAGATAATAACTCCATAATTGCGGGTGGTGCCGCGCTGCTCAGTAACCTTGCATACTTTGCAGGGGAGCAGCAAATTAGTGGACTTGAGTTTCTTGCTGGAATTCCAGGAACAGTTGGTGGTGGAATAGAAATGAATGCAGGTGCATATGGTAGTGATATTGCAAGTGTTGTACAGTCGATAAGAGCAGTAAATCTAGAAGATGGAAATTTATATGAATTTTCCAGCGAAGAAATGGGATATTTTTATCGTGGACACAGTCTAAAAGGCAGGTGGATTTTTATTGAAGCTGAATTTAAAGGAGTAAGTTCAGAGTATGAGCTTATATTGCAAAGATTGAAAGAAGTTATTGATAAAAAAAATAAAAGCCAACCAGTAAGAGGAAAAACTGCTGGTTGTATATTCAAAAATCCAATAGGCTGCAAGGCATGGAAACTGATTGATGAATCTGGCTGCCGAGGATTAGATAATGGTGTAGCTAAAATTTCTAAGAAACATTGTAATTTTCTACTCAATTACAATAATGCAACTGCACTTGACTTAGAAAACCTTGGCAACAGAGTAAAAGATGCAGTAAAAGATAAATTTAACATTGAACTTGAGTGGGAGATAAGAGTGTTAGGTAGATAGCTGCTGCTGATTATCTTAAACTAATTCCAAAAATTGTTGTATAATATCATTTTGAGGTTTTATTTTCAATGCGCAAACTTGCAATATTCTTTTCTATACTATTTGCAGTTGTCGCTTACTATTTAAACAATGAAGTGATATTTGAAGTAGCAAAGCTATTTAGTGATATATTCATCAGTTTGTTGAAATTAATCAGTTTACCTTTGGTTTTTCTATCTATCGTGTCCACAATTTCAGGGCTTAAAGACTCAATTGAAATTAAAGTCTTACTTAAGAAAACACTATTTTATACGCTGCTTACAACCATTATAGCTGCATTTGTTGCGCTATCTTTCTATTTATTCATAGATCCAGTAAGAAAAAATTTCATAAGTAACACAATAGAAAGTGTGAGTGACAGCAACCACAATTACTTTTCATACTTAAAATCACTCATTCCATCAAATTTTGTGCAAGTTTTTCTTGAAAATAACGTTATTGGCAGCATATTGATTGCTTTTTTGATGGGTGGAGCTATTATTTCGCTCTCAAAAGAAAAACAAGATATATTACACCAAATATTTTCTGCACTATTTGATACACTTCTTAGAATTGCTCAAGGGTTATTAAAGTTTATTCCTCTTGCTGTATGGTCTTTTATCACATGTTTTTTATACGAGTTAAAAGGTGGCAGCGAATTCCATAGTCTTTTTTGGTATTTTGCTTGCATAATGTCCGCAAATTTCGTGCAAGCATTTGTGATTTTGCCACTACTAATATGGTATAAAGGCATATCACCAATTCAAACGATGAAAGGTGTTATGCCAGCACTTACACTTGCATTTTTTTCTAAATCATCTAGTGCAACGCTACCTACAACTATAGAATGTGTGCAAAATCAGCTAAAGGTACCAAAGAAATTATCGTCTTTTATTCTGCCAATATGTACAACAATCAATATGAATGCGTGTGCTGCATTTATTTTAATCACAGTGATGTTTGTTGCAGAGATGAATGGGCACACATTTTCCTTAAGTGAGATGTTCATATGGATTTTTTTAGCTACAGGAGCTGCAATTGGTAACGCTGGAGTGCCGATGGGGTGCTATTTTATGGCAACTAGTTATTTGGTATCAATGAATGTTCCTTTGTACATTATGGGATTGATTTTGCCTATTTATACAATCATTGATATGTTTGAAACTGCAATAAATGTGTGGTCTGATATCTGTATAACACAGATAATTAATAAAGAATTTAAAACTCAAGAATGATATTAGATAATACAATAATAAAAGAATTTGAAGAGGCTGGTGCGATTTTGCACGGACATTTTGTACTCTCGTCAGGGCTGCACAGCAACACTTACATACAATGCGCTAAAATTTTTGAAAATCCAAGCAGAGCAATGAACGTTTGTGAGCTATTGGCGAATAAAATAAGAAAAGATCTTATTGAACCCATAGATTTAATAATATCTCCTGCAATTGGTGGAATAATCGTGGGTTATGAGATTGGTAGACAGCTTGGAATCCGAACAATATTTTGCGAACGTATTAATGGTAAATTTGAATTACGCCGTGGATTTGAGATTAAACAAGGTGAGAAGATATTACTAATTGAAGATGTGATTACCACAGGTAAATCTTCACTTGAAGCAGTAAAATGTGCAGAAGAGAAAGGAGGTAAAGTTGTTGCTGAAGCTTCTTTGATCAAGAGAAATAGTGAAACAAAACTACCTTTTCCTATCATATCTTTAATTGAACTTAATATCGAAAACTATAGCGAGAAAGAACTGCCAAGTGACTTAAAACAATTACCCATAATGAAACCTGGGAGTAGAGAATATTTAACAAAGTAATTCTATATAGTATATATTTTCCCTTGATTTAGCTAAGGGTTTTATGGATTTTTTAAATTTTGCCCATAAAACCCCTTTCATGATTAAAAATACACTAAATCTTGGTTTTCACATGTTTCATTTTTTGCCATAATAGACAATAATTCTGCACTCTCATTGAAACTATTTGCAGCAGTTTTTAAAACCTCAGATTTTGCTTCTATGAGTTCACATTCAATCTTGTCTATTCTTGTATCCAAATCCCTATGTGCATTTTCGATTAACTTATTCATTTCATATTCTAGAAATTTGCTTGATTCTTCACTTTGTTCAGTGAGAAAATCACCTATTTTGCTTGTGATCTCAGGTTTGATAAGGCTTTCAATCTTTTCTTCAGTATATTTTTTTACTTCTTCTTCTACCTGAGTTTTGATTTCTGGCTTTAGCAAATCTGCAACTTCTGGTCCTACTTTTTTCACTGCTTTTTCAGCTGCATTTTTTGCTGCTTTTTCAGCATTTGCTTCTACTGACTTTACTGTCTTATCAATCGAATTCGATATTTTTTTTCTATTTCATTAGCTTTTTGGTTAGCTATTTTGTTAGCTTTCTCTTCAGCTAACGTCAGCATTTTTCCTTCAATTTTTTTTACTTCATCTTGAGCTGCTTTTCTAGCTTCTAGTTTTAAATCGTTACCCATTTTAGATATTACTTGTTCTGCTGCTTTTTTTGCTGCTTTATCTATGCCAAACCAGCCTCCTAATGTATCACTTACACCATATGCTAAAGTTTCAGAACTCAATTGACTTTCTGAATTTTGTGGCTGGTTCCTGTGTACTTTCCATACTGTATTCTGTGTGTCGTAACTCGATTGACTTTCCGAATTTTTTGGTAGTGAATTGAACAGGTCAAAATGTGATCTTAGATTATAATAGCTTGGTTGATCGTTCGAATTATTACTATATTTTGCCATATAATATACTCCTTAATTTAAAAACTATACTAATATTAATATACAAGTACAAAAATTATATTAATATTAGTATAATAATTTTTCAGGGTAGTAGTATAAATTTATAGTACCTTTTGAAAAAATTCATGACTTGACGACAAAGAGCGTTATATTGGTATCATGACTGACTTGGAAAAGATGAGAGAAAAACTGCAAAATCAAATTAATTATCATAATATCTTATATTATCAAAAAAGTAAGCCAGAGATAAGTGATGCTGAATATGATGAACTGAAAAAAAAGTTAGCTGCAATAGAGCCAGAAGCTTATGCAACACAAGATAGTGTTGGTGCTCCGCCTGATGAGAGATTTTCTAAGGTGGAACATCAAGAACCTATGCTTTCTCTTGAGAATGCTTATGATGAACAAGGTGTAGAAAAATTTTTGTCTAAAATAAAGAGGTTTTTAATTGAAGACGAAATAGAGATACTATGTGAGCCAAAAATTGATGGATTGTCATTTTCTGCAATTTATGAGGATGGAAGATTTGTTAAAGCTGCAACTCGAGGTGACGGTTTTGTAGGAGAGGATGTAACTCACAATGTTGCAACAATAAAAGGCTTTCCTAAGTTTTTACAAGATGTGCAAGGAAGACTAGAAGTAAGAGGTGAAATATATATCAGTAACAGTGACTTTCTAAAGTTAAATGAAAATAATGAATTCGCTAATCCTCGAAATGCAGCTGCTGGTTCTTTAAAGCAATTGAATGCGAACATTACAGCAAAAAGGCCTCTTAGATATTTTGCTTATTCTTTAATTGGTGGAATAGAGAAAAGTCAAAGTGAAGTACTAGAAAAGCTTGAAATACTTGGCTTTTGTGTAAATGAGTATCGTTCCTTAACAAGTAGTTTGAATGGAATGCTGAAATTCTATAACGAGATCTATGATTGTCGTTATAACTTGGATTATGATACCGATGGGATAGTCTATAAAGTGAATGATTTGGTGCTACAAAGTCGTCTGGGAAGTACACACAAAGCGCCACGCTCAGCGCTTGCATATAAATTTTCTGCGGTTTATGCAAAGACAAAGTTAAATAAAATATTTATACAGGTGGGTAGAACGGGGGTTTTAACTCCAGTTGCAGATTTAGTACCAGTCAATATTGGTGGAGTATTAGTTAGCAGAGCAAGTCTACATAACCAAGATGAGATAAAACGTAAAGATATAAGAGAGGGAGATGTTGTAACAATTAAAAGGGCTGGGGATGTAATTCCTCAAATTGTCAAAGTAGATGAAGGTTCTCGTCATACAAATATGCCTGAATTTGTTTTTCCTGACATATGTCCTGAATGTGGTAGTAAAGTGCAGATTGAAGGAGTGGCAGTAAGATGTTCTGAAGAATTTAATTGCAAGGCTCAAATAGTAGAAAAACTAAAACATTTTGTGTCAAAAGATGCATTTGACATTGTTGGCCTTGGTGAAAAACAAATAAAGTTTTTTTATGATCTTAGCCTAATAAGACAAATTCCAGACATTTTTATTTTAGAGGAAAGATTAAAAGAGTTTTCCTTAAAAGAGCATCATGGTTGGGGCGAGAAGTCAATAGCTAATCTATTAAGTGCTATACAAAACAGAAGAGTAATCACTCTAGATAGGTTCATATTTTCTTTGGGTATCAGATTTATCGGCCAAGTTGCAGCAGAATTGCTCGCAAATTATTATGTATCTTATGATAACTGGTATAATTCGACGTTATCAAATGATGTTGAGTTGGTAGGTATAGATGGTATAGGAGAAAAAGTAGCTGAATCTTTAAAATCGTTTTTTTCTCAGGAACGTAACATTAAAATGTTAAATGATCTTACTGCATATCTGCAAATTCTTCCCGTGAGCTCCAACTCTAGCGATTCTTTTTTGAATAACAAAATTATAGTGTTTACTGGTAAGCTACGTGCTATGAGTAGAGGGGAGGCAAAAGTAAGAGCTAAAGTTTTAGGGGCAAAGATCAGTTCAAGCCTTTCTACTAAAACTGACTATTTAATTGCAGGAGAAGATCCAGGTTCAAAATATAAAAAAGCAATGGAATTGGGTGTGGAAATTTTAGATGAAGAACAGTGGAACAAATTGTGTGATTCATAGAGGTTATTACAATAAGAATGTAAGGTCAAATAGAAATTTGGATTTGCAGTAGTGTATAGACCTTATTACAATTGCAAAGGATAAATTAGTTAATCTAGGGTTAAACTACGTCTGAGTTGGATAAAACTATACAAAAAGTTGGGTCATGCAGGAAAGAGCATTATGGTATTTCACGTTTTACCTTACGTAAATGGTACAAACGTTATGAAGAGTTAGGTGAAAAAGGATTAGTAGATCTCAGTAGTAAGCCTAAAACTTCACCTTTGCAAAAGATCAATGAATCAAGCTTATTCTTCATCTAAGACAAACTAGAAAGCTAGGGGCAAGAAACCGAGTTAAGACGTCTATATGATTTATCATTGTCATTGGCTACTATACACAAAATTTTCAAAAAACATAGTGTAAGTCTTCTGCATGTTAAACGTCATTATCGCAAACAGGTCAAGCGTTATAACTGTAAAGTACCTGGAGAGCGTGTGCAGATGGATGTGTGCAAAATATCGTCAGGGCTTTATCAATATACTGCTATAGATACGTTATAAAATTGTTGCATTATATTCAAGACGTACTTCAAAAAACACTTTAGATTTCCTAAAACAACTAAGAGAAAGAATACCTTTCCATTGCCAAAGGATTCAAACTGATAGAGGGCAAGAATTTTTTGCTTATGAGGTGCAAGAATGTTTGAAGGAATGGAAAATTAAATTTCGTCCTATTAAGCCGTTTTCCCCACACTTAAATGGTAAAGTGGAAAGAGCACAGCGTACAGACTTAGATGAGTTTTACAGCAGTGTTACCATCAAGAGCTCTGAATTGCAAATTAAACTTAGGGATTGGGAAGAGTATTATAATAAACACCGCCCTCATAGCGCTCTTCAAGGAAAAACTCCTTGGGAAAAATATAAGGAACTGGAAAATACGATTCCTTGCTTAAGTGAAAAACTATATCTTATCAAAAGAGTCGTTTGTCATGCAAAATTATAAACACAATCAGAAACTACAATCACTTCAAAAATCCAAATCTCTTAACAAGCCAACTAGTTCAGACTCAATCTGACAAATTAGTTGCAATAACCTCTATGAATTACACACTTCATGCTATTTTCTCTTGAGAGCTGTATTTTATTCACCCAATAATTACCGCTATTTTGAGAATCTTCCTTCACAATTTTTTCAGCATTTTCAGAAAATTGACATAGCTTCTTATGCTTTTCAAAATACCCCTGCTTAATAGCGTCATAAACTGAGTATCCACCAAGTAAACAATCTTCTCCTATTTCTTTCTTATTCTTTAATTGATCAAAGTTCTTTCTGTCCTCGTCACTTATCTCCACTCTTATTTTGTTGCTATTTTTGTCGCTAGGACTTAATTGAATATTGACTTCTCCTACTTCAGTGGTAAAAGTCATCTTGATACTGCTTTCTAAGATGTCTGTATAGTTCCTTTTTCCCTCTACACTCTTGACTGTTACTATACTTTTTCCAATCTGTAACACATAAAATTTTAATTCTGGATTACTTGTAATTTTTGCAGGTTCAACAGCACTATCGTGTGAATACTCTATAAAAAAATATTTATTATCTCTGCATATTCTTAATACAGATTTGATCTGGTTGCTTTTGTTTATAACACTTCCATATGCTAAAATTTTTAGCTCATCTTTAACTTCTTGACATTGTATATAAATATGATCATCAAATTGGAAATTTTCATTATTCATAAATGCTTCAGTTGCATACTGCATTTCATCATGATAAAAGAGATCTCGTCTTACCTTTCCACCTTTTAATAACAAACTCTCAACAATTTTTTGTATTGTATCTAAATTGTTAATTGATAATCCATCTGCATCGCTATAGCTATACCCCCCCTTAGATGTTGTGGTACTGGATCTTACACGCACAATATTATCAAGAATACCTGTTATTTCTTCAAATATAAGATTTGTCACAGTCTTGCCACAGTTACTATAACATAAGTTTAGCCTTATCCCTTTTTCTAAGTATTTATCTGTTATATATTGAATGCGGTTTAAAGCACTCTCTGTTTGCCTATATTTCTCTTTAACGTTTTTTACTTTCTCATAAAACTCATCCATCAGCTTTCTATCATCATTACTTTCAATTAACAACATGTCTAAATTTGCTAAAATTGAATTATGCGCAGTTCTTTCATCGCCATTTGCTGAAATTGGATCATGTACAGTTTTTTCATCATCAAAGAAATCATCATCTTCTTCATCGTCAGAAAAATCATCATTTTCGATAAGAGAGTCATCATCCGAACATGTCAGATCCATTAAACCCCAATCACCTACATCATCATTTCCATCTGGAAGATATTCAGAAAAATCACCCTTTTTGATAAGGGAATTATCATCTGAAGATATCAGATCCATTAAACCCCAATCACCTACATCACCATTTCCATCTGGAAGATATGAAGAGCTCCATGAATCTTCATTATTTGGCTCTTGAGAAAAAGAGCCCTGAAATTTACCTGTAAACATTACATTCTTTATTAAAACATTTTCACAACAGTGTAACTCCCTAGATGATGGACTTATTTTTGTATCAGAAACTTATTTAGGATTAAAGATACCTTTGACTTTCCACCATTACAAAAAGACATTATATGTTATGTAAAATAAAAAACCTAATGCAAGTATAATTTTACTCATTTTAGTTTTTTTTTATATTTTCTCTTCTTGAAAAGATACTGACCTTCCAGAAAAAGTGGAGAAAAAGTTGGGACGTTTTTAGTAAAAAATGTTTTTATAAAGGGGTGTAATATGACAAATGGAAGAGAGTATACAGCAGAATTCAAAGAAGAAGCTGTAAAACTTTTCAGAGAAACATTTTAAAACATGCATCTCATTTAGCATCAAGTAAAATTTACTTATTTACTTTTCCTAAAATCGCAAAAAGGTACGTATCCTTGCGAGAACGGCTTAAATAAAAGCAGCGTTGTGCAAATAAAAGTGTAAAATTTGTAACAAAGCTAAGCCGATCAGTTCATATCTAAATTTGACTAAAGTAGTCTATTATGGCTAGTTATAAGGTATAACAAAGTGATTATAAATAAAAGTTCATATGGATCACGTGGCAGACCATAAGATTCCAAAACGAAAAGTTCTCGTGCGACTTGAAAGTCATGAAATCGTGATGGTTCAATCCCATCCGCCATAACATCTGGCTGAAATCGTTATCCACATTTTGTGAAATTGGCAACTTCACATGGTGCAAACATGGATAAAAAGGGAGTAATACTAAACCTTATGGTAAATCCTTCCAAGAAGAGTTAGATATGGTTACGAAAGGAACTTATGTCTGAATTGTCATAACCCATAATATGCGAAATAAGGTTGAAACGCATAAACCAAAAGGTATGGAGAAATATAGGATGATCAAAATTTTTATGTTTGATCAAGATGTTTCCTGTCTCCCGGCAAATAGTAAGAACCTAAGTCTAACGTGAAACGATTTCATGGAACGGAGTAACCACATGGAAGCTCTTATTATCCCTTGTTTAAAAAGGATAACTAAGAAGGTGGCCCACTAAATGCTTCTACGTAGAGGGATTGTTTAAGAAGCTAATGCCTAAAGTAATATTGGGGATATGCAGACGTAAACACTGTAGTTTGGAAGGTAAAGTTGTGAATAGTAGTAAGTGTGTAATTCATAGAGGTTATTGCAACTAATTTGTCAGATTGAGTCTGAACTAGTTGGCTTGTTAAGAGATTTGGATTTTTGAAGTGATTGTAGTTTCTGATTGTGTTTATAATTTTGCATGACAAACGACTCTTTTGATAAGATATAGTTTTTCACTTAAGCAAGGAATCGTATTTTCCAGTTCCTTATATTTTTCCCAAGGAGTTTTTCCTTGAAGAGCGCTATGAGGGCGGTGTTTATTATAATACTCTTCCCAATCCCTAAGTTTAATTTGCAATTCAGAGCTCTTGATGGTAACACTGCTGTAAAACTCATCTAAGTCTGTACGCTGTGCTCTTTCCACTTTACCATTTAAGTGTGGGGAAAACGGCTTAATAGGACGAAATTTAATTTTCCATTCCTTCAAACATTCTTGCACCTCATAAGCAAAAAATTCTTGCCCTCTATCAGTTTGAATCCTTTGGCAATGGAAAGGTATTCTTTCTCTTAGTTGTTTTAGGAAATCTAAAGTGTTTTTTGAAGTACGTCTTGAATATAATGCAACAATTTTATAACGTATCTATAGCAGTATATTGATAAAGCCCTGACGATATTTTGCACACATCCATCTGCACACGCTCTCCAGGTACTTTACAGTTATAACGCTTGACCTGTTTGCGATAATGACGTTTAACATGCAGAAGACTTACACTATGTTTTTTGAAAATTTTGTGTATAGTAGCCAATGACAATGATAAATCATATAGACGTCTTAACTCGGTTTCTTGCCCCTAGCTTTCTAGTTTGTCTTAGATGAAGAATAAGCTTGATTCATTGATCTTTTGCAAAGGTGAAGTTTTAGGCTTACTACTGAGATCTACTAATCCTTTTTCACCTAACTCTTCATAACGTTTGTACCATTTACGTAAGGTAAAACGTGAAATACCATAATGCTCTTTCCTGCATGACCCAACTTTTTGTATAGTTTTATCCAACTCAGACGTAGTTTAACCCTAGATTAACTAATTTATCCTTTGCAATTGTAATAAGGTCTATACACTACTGCAAATCCAAATTTCTATTTGACCTTACATTCTTATTGTAATAACCTCTATGAATCACACAATTTAATTAAAAAATGTTGTCATTCGAGTAGCTGACACTGGACTCCAATGTCAATTACTCGGATAACAAAAAAACACAGGCTTCACATGCATCTGCAGTACTGTATTAGTCTACTATCTTCATTCCCACAACATTATACCCTGAATCAACATGTAAAATTTCTCCAGTTGTACCACTACTCAGGTCGCTTAATAAGTATAGTGCTGCCTTGCCAACATCTTCTATTGTAACATTGCGTCTAAGTGGAGAATTACTTCTATTACATTCCGATATGGAGTGAAAGTCACTTATTCCAGAAGATGCCAAAGTTCTGATTGGACCAGCAGAAATTGCATTTACTCTGACGTTCTGTGGTCCGAGATCACATGCTATATATTTTACACTTGCTTCAAGTGCTGCTTTACATAAACCCATCACATTATAATTTGGCATAACTTTTTCAGCACCATAGTAAGATAAAGTAAGTAAACTACCGCCATTTAACATCATTTTTTCCGCCCTTTGCGCTAAAGCAGTAAAAGAATAGCACGATATATGCATTGCATTAATAAAGTTGTTTAGTGAAGTATTGACATATTTACCATTTAGCTCATTTTTATCGGAGAATGCTATTGCATGTACCAAAAAGTCAAGAGTATTCCATTCTTTCTTTATTTCCTCAAAAGCATTATCTATGGTTTCCTCATTTGAAACATCACAGTGTAATGTTAACTCCACATTTAATTCATTTGCTATTGGTAATAATTTTTCTTTTATTGTTTCATTTTGATAAGTGATTGCAAGCTCAGCTCCATGTTCTGAGAGGGTCTTTGCTATACCATATGCTATTGACCTCTTATTTATTATTCCGGTTATTAACCCTTTTTTACCCTGCAATATCATAGAATTATTTGCCTTTTTTATAATTTGAAATATTAACTAGGCAAAGTCAATTATGTTTTAACTGTAGCTAACGTATAAAAATTACTTCCGCATATTTCCAACCTCATTATAATTACAATTAGAGATATTTTAAGAGCTCAAAATCTATCTTTAGTCTGCAGACTTTTTTTTTATTAAACAATCAAATTCATCAAAAAATGTAGTGTATCTTCTTCAGTGTACGTGGGTGCACACACATACTTATCTGTAATAGTTTAGACTTGATCTGACAGATTAACAAAGTAAGATAAAAATATAAATAAATTTTAAAGGAGTGTCAGATATGAGTAAAACACAAGAAAAAATACTAAAACCAAAGTTGGGGTTGCTAGAACTTGCAAAGCAATTAGGAAATGTATCACAGGCGTGTAAAGTAATGAAGGGATACATTTTACCGCTTCAAAGAGCTGTATGAAACAGGAGGGATTATATGAGATAAACAAAAGCAAACCATTACTTGCCAATAGAGTACCAAAGGATACAGAAGAAGCAGTAGTTAGTAGAGTTTCCAGCATATGGACAAGAAAGAGCAGCTAATGAATTAAAGAAAAAAGGAATTCTAATATCTGCTAGTGGGATAAGGTCAATACGGCAAACTCGAAAATTTTAAAAAGAGGTTGAAGGCGCTGGAAGCGAAGGTGGTCCAAGACGGTATAATTTTAACAGAGAAGCAAGTTGCTGCTTTAGAAAAAACTAAGGAACAAAAAGAAGCCAATGGCGAAATTGAGACACAACACCCTGGATACTTAGGTAGTCAAGATACCTATTATGTAGGCAATATCAAAGGTATTGTATCAACAAACTTGGGAGTGTTAAATAAACCATACGCGTCAAGTTAAGAGATTGTAAGTAAATTCAGGGAAGTTAAGGTAGATACTCTAGTTTTTCTGTACTTGTCTTTTAATGAAAATCGAGACCAAGTTATGGTAATCTTTTTAAGAAAAATTTTCAAACTATTAACTTTATTCTTTAGTGCTAAAAATAACTCTCTAACCCGCCTTTTTAGCTCAATAAATGCCTTTGTTAAGCTAAGTTCTGTATTCTTTTTCACTTCTATGCAACCAACTATGCCGTGAAATATAAGAATTGCGCACAATTTAGCATATAGTTCACATAATACTCTGCATGGCTTTCCTTTTAAGTCTGATATGCCTTTTATACAATTTAAATAATAACTCAATTTGCCACCTTACTCTGTAATACTTGCTCAGCACTAATTTTATCCTCTGGAATATTAGTTTTGACCAGTTCAACAATTTTTGATTTCTTTTAGAGGATCTGCGATCTTGCTAATCTATTAGCTTTCCTTCTTCTGGCTATATTCAGTTAGTTTCTGACATATAATTCTTACTCTAATTTTTGCTTCTTTTCCTAACAATACCTCGTTTTCTAAAAATAACTTATCCTCTAAACATTCTAATAACTCCATTTTTTGATTTGTTTCTACATCATATATGTTGGTATCGGATTTATAACGACTTATGAAATAAGCTCCTATTTCATTGATTTGTTTAAAAGAACTTGAACCGAGATCAGATATTAGCAAATCATTACTTAATATATTACTTAAATGTTTCCTATATCCCTGGTCTGATCTTACTCCCTCCGTTAAATTAAGTTGGTCTATTATCTGATTCATGTAGTCGAAAACTAATTGTAACTTTATTCCAGACTTAGTATTGCTTTCATAGCCACTGTAGCTAGTACCATAACCTTTATACATCTCTTCCATATTGTTAGGTAGAGTAATATAGCTACTGTCCAATAATTTAACACTATTAAATAGCTGTAAGATTTTGCAATTAACTTGCAAGATATTTTTAAAGAGAACCACAGATTCATTATACATCCTTTTCATAAATTCCACTGCTTCTTCAGTAAATCTAAAATCCAAACCTTGTTTTGTTATATCTATCGAGTCCTCGTTTAGTAATTGACACATTGTTTCTACGCTACAATTATCAACCCCTATATTACCCAAGACCATGGCTTTTACGAACGATGAACCTTTTAGCTTTCTCTTTCTTTTTATAAACCTTGTTGTAATTGAGATTTTGTCTGCTTTTTCATTAAAAAATTCTTTGAGCTTTTTTGATAAGCTAGTTATTTTATTCATTGGTTCTCTCACTAAAAGTATTTCTGGGAGAACTTATACCTTATTATTCTATCTCTTTCATACCTTTATTTCCTTAACTTGACGCGTATGCTTTATT
>NZ_MUIY01000002.1:179830-223700 GCF_007115045.1 Wolbachia endosymbiont of Nilaparvata lugens
AACCATACGCGTCAAGTTAAGGAACTGTGGTAATAAACTTAGTGTAAGGAAGAGAAAAAAAAGATATAAGTTCTCTTAAATCTAACAAAGAAAACGGAGAACTTATACAATGAAAAGAATAGTTTGCATTTCAAAAAAGCTCAAAGAATTTTTTAATGAAAAAGCAGATAAAATCTCAGCTACAACAGGGTTCATAAAAGCCATCGTTTTGGGTAATATAGGGGTTGATAATTGTAGTATAGAGACAGTGTGTCAATTATTGAATGAAGACTCGATAAATATAACAAAACAAGGTCTGGACTTTAGATTTACCAAGGAAGCAGTGGAATTTATGAAAAGAATGTATAATGAATCTTTAACGTTACTTAAAAATACCTTACAAGTTGATTGCAGAATCTTGAAGCACTTTGGAGGTGTTAAATTATTAGACAGCAGCTACATTAGCTTACCTAACAGTATGAAAGACATGTATAAAGGATATGGCACAAGCTACAGTGGTTATGAAAGCAATACTAAGTCTGGAATAAAGTTACAATTAGTTTTTTACTACCTAAACCAGACATTAGACCAGCTTAATATAACTGAAGGAATAAGGTCAGATCAGGGTTATAGAAGCCATTTAAGCAATATATCGAACAACGATTTACTAATATCTGATTTGGGTTATTTTGTGCCAAGTTCTTTTAAACAAATCAATGAAATAGGAGCTTATTTCATAAGTCGTTATAAATCCGATACTAACATATATGATATAGAGACAGGTCAAAAAATAGATTTACTAGAACATTTGGGAGATCGATCTTTTCTAGAACAGGAGGTATTGTTAGGAAAAGAGACAAGGGTTAAAGTAAGAATTATATTTAAAAAACTAACTGAAGAACAAGCTATGGCTAGAAGAAGAAAGGCTAATAGGTTAGCAAGATCACATGGATACACATCTTCTCAAAGGAACCAAAAGTTACTAAATTGGTCGATATTTATAACTAATGTTCCAAAAAGTAAGATTAATGCTGAGCAAATACTAGTAGTTTACCGAATAAGATGGCAAATTGAATTATTGTTCAAATTATATAAGAGTAATATAAGGCTTGATAAGCTGAGAGGAAAGCCATACAGAGTATTATGTGAGCTATATGCCAAATTGTGTGCAATTCTTATATTTCATGGAATAGTTGGTTGCACAGAACTGAAAAAAAATACGGAGCTTAGCTTAACAAAGGCATTTATTGAGCTAAAAAGACGGATTAGAGAGTTATTTTTAGCACTAAATAATAAAATTAAAGGCTTAAATATTTTTCTCAAAAAGCTTACCATAACTTGGTCGCAGTTTTCATTAAAAGACAAGTACAGAAAAACTAGGGTATCCACCTTAACTTCTCTAAATTTGATCACAATCTCTTAACTTGACGCGTATGGTTTATTTAACACTCCCTTTATTTAACCGCTAAAACAAAAATTTTTAATTAATTAGCTTAAGTTATAAGATCATAGTTAAGCCGATGTATTTTATAAATGGACTTTTTTGAACATTCTTCCAATTTTTTTCTAAATAACTCTTTGCCTATTTAAATAAGTATGTTCAGTATTAGAGCTTTCCAGACCGCTACTAGGAAAAAGATTAGGTTCTTGACCTTTAAACATCTCTATTAGCTTTAATACAGGAGCAGTTCCTGCTACAATAGCTCCTATAACAGCAGTAGCACCCATGATGAGAAGAATCGGTTCTGCAGTGGTGATTACACAAAGCTCAATACATAAACCAGCAATGACCATACCAACCATTGTACCAATGAAAGCACCTACAATTATGGACGAAACTACAACAATTAATTGTCCTATTTTTGAACCAAGTGTTACTTCTCTTTCACGTCTAACAAAATTTGGCCGCATTCGCCTTCCCGCTCTTCTTCTTTCTCTCATTATTGTATATTCATCCCTATTTTCGGAGAGATTTAGTGATACTTCACTTGGCTGCATTTGTTCTCCTGGTCTTCTTATACTTTCACTCCTGTTTCCAGAGAATAGTTCTCTGTCAGTTGCTCTATCAAGATCTCTGATGTTATTTAGTATCTCTTGCGTTCTTTGCCTTACTATATTTAGAATATGATCTAATCTCTCATAGTTCCTTGCCCTTCTTTCATTCACGTTTTCAAAAAAGTGGAAATTCAGAAATGTTTCTCTTTCACCTCCAACATAACCTCTTGAATTTCCCTTTGATCTTCCTCCAACATCCTTAATTGTCTTTTCAAATTTTAATAGCGACTTGTTGTTTAGTCTAACATGATTCTGAGAATCACAAGCAACGATCCAGTCTAAAATTGTCATTTTTTGACTATCAAATCCTACACCATGTTCTATATCATCATTAATGTGTTCTTTTAGTTTTTTAATTATCTCTACTGCTCTTGTTTCCATAGCTTCTATGGCGCTATCTTCACTTTCTACTAGTATATTGAAAACAATTCCTAATAACTCCTGTTGTAAATCCTTTCGTTCGTTAACATTCATAATTAGCCTCAACTTTTATATGCTATTTTACCAAAATAACTTTACCAAATAGGTAATATATATGCAATAATTCTCGTTTAAAAATTTTTTTACATTGGCCTATCTAAGTTATGTTTTAGGATGTAAAAGCTTCTTACTTTAATAATTTATTAAAGTAAACCATATATGGATTGCTATTTAGGAGCAGCTGTTGTACTTTAATCAGAAGGTACAGTAATGTAAGAAGGAGGTACTTTATGTCTTAAAAAAAGAAAATTTCTGAGTTTATAGAGGAGCAGCTTGATATAAAATACCATGACAATTAGTTGGCTTACACTATACACAATTGGGCTGCAAATGAAATATCTAACTCCATCGCTCTGTGTATAATTGGCTGTGGCGATTGCGAGATTAAGTATCAAGGTATTGCTAATTCATTTAACATAACGAAAGAAGAAATTAACCAAAGTAATATAGAAAGCATAAAAAACAAGATAGAAAGTGAAGCTAGAAAAGAAGGTAGTGAATTTTTCGAGTTGATTTCTAAAATGGCTCAATCGCTGAAAGAACAAAGTGAAAAGTCTATTGTACAGATTCTAAATTCATCTGCTGAGGAGATGTTAAGGAGTTTTTGTGGTAGTTCTATACAGAGGACAGAGGATAAAGAAGTTAGTGTATCCTCTGCTTCACATGAAGAGCCTGCTACAGAAGATTCGGAAACTACTGTTAATTCTGATCTTTTATCAATTTAACCAGCTCCTCATATAAATTTTTTCTGTATCCAAGCTATATGTTTGTGAGAGGATAGTAAGTACTACATTTTTCTATTTCCATTATAACATATTCGTCTATTTTCATGATAATCTTACTATTTGTACTCTGTCTAGGACTAAGCAATAGAAATAGTAGGATAACAGTAGTCAACCAAGATCACGTACTAAGTTGATATAAGTATCATAATTTACGATTAGATTGACATAGGGTAAAGAGTAAATTAAAAATTAAATAGATCTTTTAATGCAGAATAAATGCCTATAGAAATATTGATGCCTGCTCTTTCCCCAACAATGAGTAAAACTGGAGGAAAAATTGTAAAGTGGTGTAAAAAAGAACAAGATAAAGTTGAAATAGGTGATGTAATCGCTGAAATTGAGACTGATAAAGCCATAATGGAGTTTGAATCTGTCGATGAAGGAGTTTTAGCAAAAATTTTAGTGTCGGAAGGAACAAGTGGCGTACCTGTAAATCAACTGATAGCTCTAATGTTAGAGGAAGGGGAAGATAAAAGCGCACTTGATTTAGCTTCTGCCGTCAATACCAAGGTTGAGAAGGAGGTTGAAGCCGATTTTTCATCCAACCCTTCGATTTCATCTAGCTCTTCAATGTCATCCCAGTGTGTGACACTGGGATCTAAAAAAGAGGATAGAGCAACAGAAAATAGAATAAAAATAAGCCCCTTAGCTAAAAAAATAGCTCAAAATGAAGGTGTTGATATAAAGCGATTAAAAGGTACAGGTCCATATGGTCGTATCATCAAAGCTGATGTATTAGAATTTTTAGATCAAACTAAAAGCTATGAGAGATTTGAGGAAAATACAACAGTTGAAGTAAGCAATATGCGCCAAGTGATAGCGCAGCGCCTAGTTGAATCTAAGCAAAATATTCCACACTTTTATTTAACTGTAGACTGCCACGTTGATAAGCTAATATCGCTCAAAAATGAGGTTAATTCAGCAAATGAAAACAATAAAGTAACAATTAATGACTTAATTATAAAAGCTGTGGCTTTCAGCATGAAAAAATTTCCTGATATAAACTCATCGTGGATAGATACTAAAATAGTAAGATACTCAAATATAGATATCTCAATTGCTGTAGCGCTTGAGGATGGACTGATTACTCCTATAGTAAAAAATGCTGATGAAAAAAGTGTTTTATCTATATCAAAAGAAGTGAAAGATTTAGTAAGTAGGGCAAGATCTGGAAAACTAAAGCCTAAAGAATTTCAAGGAGGAGGATTTACTATCTCCAACTTAGGCATGTTTGGTATAAAAACTTTCAGCGCTATAATCAATCCACCGCAATCTTGCATTATGGCTGTTGGTGAATCTAAAAAACAGCCGGTTGTCATAGGTGAAAAAATAGAGGTAGCAGAGATAATGACAGTTACTCTCTCTGTTGACCACAGAGCAGTTGATGGAGCACTCGGAGCAAAATTTTTAAATGCCTTTAAGTACTATATAGAAAACCCTACGGTGATGCTTCTTGAGCCTTTATTATTATAATAAAATTAATACCTCTTAATTTATACTTTTATTAATTGATAGGTTTAGAGGTAAAATATGACTGATAAAAAGATAGAAAAACGTAGTATATTTTTTGATGCTGCAAAATCAAAATTTTCAAACGATAGGTTTCAAATAGATTCCTCGTCTAATGAGTCAATGGATACCATTGATAAAAAATTTAAGTATGAAGTGAAACTTCCAGGTGTTATTCACACTACAACAAGAAAAAATAATGTTGGAAGCGGATTAAATGAGTTAGATCTAAAAAAGAAAAACGAAAACTCTTTCAAGACATCAATAAAGAATATTGAAGAATCAGATAGTAAGAGAAACCAAAGTCATTTGCTGTCTCAGGAAGACTCATTTCCAGAACTACCAGCATGTGCATATAAGCCAGCACTGCTGCCAAAACCATCAAAAGAAAAAATAAAGGAAGCTGTAGATAAAATGCGCAATAATAGAAAAGCTCATAATTCTGCAAGTGTTGAAAATGGTGTTAGTTCAGACAGGTTCAAAGTGCACCCGCTCTTATGTAGTGATATAGATGGATATGTAGCTCCTGACAAACGTGACCGTAATCTAGAAAGGTGTAGGGTTACACATGATAGCAGTAAGCTTGAAGCACAAATGGAAAGAAAGCATGGGTTTCAATCAGATCCAAGTGTTAAGCATGTAAAGGCTGATACTGTAGTATGTTCTATTACTAAAGGTCATGACAAAAAAGGCGTTAAATCTGATGCCTCATATACACAAGAGCCTATATCAGAAATGTCTAAGGTTAATGTGAGAGAATTAGCAAATAGGTTCCGTGGCTAATCATTATTGGATTTTTCGAATAACAATTGCTTAAGATTTTATAAACTGTGCATATAGTACTCTATAAGAGAAAGAGAAGTGTGACAACTTCTCTCTTTCTTAACCACTTGCTGAAGAACGTTTATCTTCTGTGGCATCTGGTGGTGATGGAGCAACTAATCTACTCAAAATCTCATCTTTTGGTCCCATAGCATAAATAACCCCATCTGACATGACGATCACTGTATTGACTACAGATAGTAGCTGTAGCTTATGAGTGATGATAACAGTGGTAGTATTTTGCTCTCTTGCAACATTGATTGCATTAATCAAGCGCGCCTCTCCATTACTGTCTAAGTTAGCATTCGGTTCATCAAGCACTAAAAGCTTAGTATTACCATAGAAAGCCCTTGCAAGTCCAAGAAGCTGTTTTTGGCCACCAGAGAGTATTACTCCTCCAGGTCCTCCTATTGTTGTATCATACCCATTTGGTAAGCTCAGTATTAATTCATGTATTCCTGCAATTTTTGCTGCTTTGATTATTTCTTCAGGATTTGGATCTGGTCTCATGCGGGCAATATTAGCTTTAACGCTCGTGTTAAATAGTTCAATATCCTGAGGTAAGTAACCAACATAATTACCAAAATTTTCTCGATTCCAAGTGTATACATCAGCACCATCTAGTCTAACTACACCTGATATGGGCTTCCATACACCAACGGTTAGCTTTGCAATGGTTGACTTACCAGAAGCACTCGCACCAATAACACCAACTACATCCCCTGGTTCTATTACAAATGAGATTCCTTTTACTGTTGGCTTATTGCTCCCATAAGGAGTAAAAAATACCCTATCAAATTCCAACTTCCCTTCAGGCTCTGGTAGAGCCATAGTTTGCTCTCTTTTTGGGGATGTTAGGATAAGTCTTTGCAGCCTGCCATATGACATCCTGGCTTGATTTAAAAATTTCCAAGTATGAACTGCTGCATCAAATGGAGCCAATACTCTACCCATCAAAATCGAGGCAGCAATAATGCTACCGGCAGTTTTGTGAGCTGTGATTGCAAGTAATGCGCCTGTTCCAATTACTGAAATTTGCAGAGTTGAGCGTAGAAATTTAGTAATCCCAGTAATCACATTAGAACGATTCTGCGCTGTAACTTGCATTGCACGATTTTGATCATTCCGTTTACACCAATCAGAAACTATAAATTCTGACATACCCATAGCTTCAACCACCTCTGCATTTCTTGTTGCAACATCTATAGCATTAATATTACGTATAGTTTCTTCATTAGTCTCTCGCAGTATACGCTTAGTAGCAAGTTCATTCCATACTGCCATTGAAACTAATATAATGATTCCAGCAATAGCTATAAACCCTGTAGAGGTGTGTATCATAAAGATCACAACAAGGTAAATTAACGACCATGGAGTATCGAACAGTGAAAATATACCATTTCCTGTAATGAAATTTTTTATTACTCCAAGATCTCGTATTGCTTCACCACTTGAAGTTGAGCTTTGTACTGATGTTAACCTGATTGACCTTACTATTAGGTCTGGTGTTGCGGTTTTATCAATCCAATCACCAATTTTAGCCATAGCTAAATATCGACAAGTTTCAAGCATTGCAGAACATGCAAACGCAGATAAAGTAATAATCGTCAGCATAACTAGTGTTGACACACTCTCGCTCGATATCACTCGATCAAGTACCTGAGAGGTATAAAGTGGCAAAAATAACATTAACGCATTAATCCCTGAGCTAAACCAGAAAATAAACCAAAACGCACTCTTGCACTTCTCTAGACAAGTATATAGTATACTTTGCTTTAATTCCTTTTTTATTGACGGAGTGATTTCCACAATCTTCCTTTTTATTTAATATATGTACCATATATAGTTTTTATTTCAAAAGTATTAACAGCTATTGCCTTACCATATCATTAATGTAATAAAATATTAATGATATGCGAATATAAACTTTTTCATAGCAAGGCTATCTTACTCCTTCTTTACTTGCGATAGCCTTACCAACTGCCTACTACTCAATACTTAAATCTAAAAATTGACGCCATCCGAATCAGTTACTACAATCCTCATTATTCCTCTTATATGATCAGAAGATATTCTAGATCTTAGTGCTCTACCTGCAACTCCTCTTCTGCTCATACAAGGTGGACTTGACTGTGTTCTTGGCCTGTACTCTAATCCAAAAAAGTTTTCTTCCTGAATAATAGCCTCTGTTCCAGGGCTAGAAAGCGTTGTATGTGGAAGTTCCTCGCTCACAAAAGGTAATTTCTTCAGATGAACTGCGCTATTACCTGTATAGCCAGTGATACCACACTCTTCTTTTGTGAGAATTGGGCAACTTAAAGTTGAAAATACTGAACTCTTTACCCTTTCTATATGATCACTATGATCACTATATTTGTGTAATTTACCTATGGCTTTTTTTCTTATCATATAAATCCGATTTGATTGAACCCTTGGTCTTTCCAAAAAGTCTTCTTCTTTAATGGTAGTCTTCGCTTTAGAACTAGAGGGCTTCTTGCTCATAGAAGGTAGATCCACATAATGACTGTTTGCATGATCAATAACATCAAATTCTCTTTTTATAGGTATTGAACAACTTGGATTAAAGGGATTTGAGAATATTGAGTAGCTATGAGGCTGCTTTTCTTCATCATCCTTTTTTGTAGTATTTTTTTCTCCTAATAAGTTTAATGAATCAACCAGATTTTCTTTCTCCTCAAGAATACTGGTTACTTTTATCTTGTTTACTGCAGTTTTGAATTTGCTTTGCGATGAGTTAACTACGTTTTCCTTCTTTCCAAAAATATTAGATACCTTTATCTTGTTTACTGCAGTTTTGAATTTGCTTTGTGGAGCTTTTGGTTTACTTTCTGAATACTTATCCATAGTAATTAAACATGATGCACTATCGTGTCTGTCAATTTTGTCTTGCATTCTACTGTTGTGTCTTGCATACTGACTAAGCTTTTCCTCTAAATTACCCAGAAAAGATGAGCTTCTTCTTCCTGCTGACGCTGCACTACCACTCCCACTCATTTCTTGGAAAGGAATACTGAGTTTATCTCTATTCTGTAAGTCAATTTCATCCACAAATTTATTAAACTTACTTTGCAATTGTGCAGTGTCTTCTATACTTTTTGCTAATTGTTCCAATATTACGTTATATCCTTCTAAATCGCAAGCTTCTTTAATTGACTTTCCTGTTAACTCTTCAATTCTGTCTATTTTCTCAGTATAGTTTTCTATTTTACTCTTAAGAGGTCCTTTTTGACGGCCAACTACTAAATTGGACAAGAAAAATACAAATGATATAAAAGAACAGACCATCGAAACATAGGTAAAAACTTTTTTCACTTCAGAGTCCGACTGATCAGATAGAATGCAAAGTGAAATAGTAATACCTGCTATTGGTGTAAGCAAACCAGTGATGTGTAAAACTATTTCTCTTTTTTCTTGATAATCTATCTCAAATCTATCATATCTTCTTTTTATTTCTTCCCTTATTTCATAAAAAACATCCAAGAATAGCCTCAAGATATTTAGATTATGCTCAAGAGCATAATCTAAAGTTATTTTTCCTGCATTGTCTTTTATATCAAAATTTATTTTCTTATTTACAATTTTCTCTTTGCTGTCCATTGTTAAATAGAGTAAAGCACTGACAGCTTTTTCCATTAAGTGCTTATTATGTTTACGCTTTTCTAAAATTAGATTTTTTAAGAATTTATCTTGCTTAAAATCCTCATTTATCATTCTTTCAAAATCATTATCATTCATTACAAGATAGTGCAATGGTGTTCTTTCAGATTTAGATACAACATTCAACATTTGCTCATTATAGGAATAATTATCTGTCATAAAATATTCTATTACTTCAGCGTTAAGGCTCATAGCAGCTAAGTGTAGAGGTGTAAGTCTGTGATTGTTTGCTGCGTTAAAGAGTGTTCTAATAGTTGACTTAAAAACACTTCCAATAACATACTGAGAACATTCTACGCAGCCAGCAAGGGCAGCCATGTGTAACGATGTATTGTCATTTTCATCATTATGAGAAAATAACACTCCAACGCTATCAGCCACGTTTCTATCTACAAGGCTTTCTGCTAAAAACTCAAGGCATTCCTTATTACCGCTCAAAATAGCTGCAAATAACAACTTTCTTTGTGTATTTTGTCCTGAAAAAATATCAACTTGGCTTTCTTCCATCAAATACTTAACACATTCTACGTTTCCACTTAACATGGATAAGTGTAGTAAGGTGTGTCCATCGTTATTCTCCTTGCTTAATATCTCTTCTACTTCCTTTTTCTGTGTAAGAGAGAAAAGGTGCTGAAGGCATGATTTATTACCAACACGCGCTGCCATATGAAATGCGGTGTTACCGTTTTGGTTCTCACAAAAAATCTCCTGATGAATGTTGTTTGCTAACTCTTTTTGTAATATTCTTAAAAATTCTAGATCAACCAGTTGAACAGCAAAATGTAAAGGGGTATTTCCTTCATTATTACTCTCATTTTTTTGTATACCTTTGCGTATTAATAGTTTCACACATTCTTTTCTTAGCTCTATCTCTGTGCTTTTCGATAGAGCTAAGTGTAGTGCTGTATTTCCTTTGCTTGTTTTTGTGTTTAAATCATAATCAGGAAATTTATCAAGTAAGAAATTTAGACAATCAAATTGCCCGTACATTGCAGCCAAATGTACAAGATCTCTTCCATGCTCACCTTTAAACTCAAGGATGCTATCTTCTTTATTTTCACTCTCTTCAATAAATAGCTCAATACAATCTGTATTACCATGTATAATAGCAATATGTAATGGGGTGTTATCTTGTTTATTTTTAACAATTTTTGCACCTAATCTACTCAACACTTCTATTAGTTGTTTATTTCCATATTGTGCAGCTATATGTAATGGAGTGTTGCCACCTACATCTTCTCGATTAATTTCACTTTTTAGCTTACCTAACAATCTTAGGTGCTCTATAAGAAAATTTATAGCATTGTCTTGGATTTTTGCGTTACCTGCAATCTTATGCAAAGGATTCTCATTATATTGATTTTTTAAAAATTGCACTTGATTATTGATGCAGAACCCTATGCACTCAGCATTCCCAGATTGGGCAGCATAGTGTAATGCGTTATTTAAATATTTATCTATTTTAATTTTTTCCCTATCAAAAATTCCTTTTGCCTTAAGTATTTCTCCTAAATATTCTAGGAAGCTAAAATTTCCGCTTTTAGCAGCATAGTGCAATTCACTCTTATAATTAATGGTGCTAATAAAGTGTGCCTCATTTTCCACTAGAGTTTCAAAGCATTTTTTCTTGCCAAATTTAGCTGCATAATGTAGTGGTGTTTTACCACTTCTATCTTTTACTGCTTCTTTAATGTTGAAATTAAACTTTTCTATTACAAAACGTAAAATATCTTCTCTACCCGATTCAGCTAAGTAATGTAGAAGCGTTTTATCATTACTGTCTGCAAAATTCTCCAGTTCTGTAATCAACTCTTTCTTCATACCAAGAATTAGAGATACAGCCATTTGAATATCACAATCTTTATTTCTTTTTTGTCTTTCTCTAATTCTTTCAATAGCCACTGTTAATAGCGAAGAACCATCATTACTTGTTATATTCCATCCATCTTGACAAAATTTTTCAGCTAATGAATCACTTATACTTTTGAGTTTGCGTTCCAAAATTTTGCTTTTTACATCATCAAGATTGTCAGCATATATATTATAGTTTTCTTCTTGAGTTGCTTTATTGATATAATCATACAGACTTATTAAATCTTGCTTATTTACTTCATCTTCTGAATTGCCTTGTAATGAAGAGAGGTCAATCTTACTAACTGCTCTTGCCATACCAATGGTTCCCGCAGCAAATAAACCTGAACTGAGTGTCTTTGCGCTTGTACTAGATTTAGCTTTGAAAACACTAGTAATTGTATTTTTGAACATACTGTACCTCATAAATAGTAATGCTGGTAGTGAATAAGGCTTTCCACTATAATTTTCAAGCCTACAAAAATTCACCAGCAGCCGCATTATATAGTAGATGATTTTTTGTGCCAGTAATATTTTCTAATTCCCACTTTGGCCTTGGTGCAAAGTCAAGAGAGTCTACATAGTTTCTCTGTAACCTTTCAATTCCTGTCCATCCAACCATCACTGCATTGTCTGTACATAAATTGCTTGGAGGAGAAAGCACGTTCAAGTCTATGTGCTTTTTTAATCTCTCTTTCAGGAAATTATTTGCTGCAACTCCACCAGTAATTATAAAATCATTAATTTTAATATTTAAGGATGAAGCAATAGTAATTGCATTTTTGACTCTATCAAGTAGTATGTCGCTGACACACTCTTGAAATGAGGCACACATATCACATACATCCTGTTCATTCATTACAAGTTCTCGTATTAAGTTTTTTACTGCTGTTTTAATTCCAGAAAACGAAAAGTCACATCCGGAGCGTTTTGTCATCGCCCTTGGCAGTTTAAATCTCATACCATCACCTTTTTTAGCTAATTTTTCAATCAATGGACCTCCTGGATAGCTTAGACCCAGCATCTTAGCGACTTTGTCAAATGCTTCTCCTAATGAGTCATCAAGCGTTTCTCCAAGTTTGATGTATTTACCTACATCCTGTGCAATTAAAAATTGACAATGGCCACCTGATATCAGTAGGACTAAAAACGGAAATTTAACTTCATATAGTAGCCTAACAACTAACGCATGTGCTTCTAAGTGATTGACTGCAATAAACGGTTTTTGTGCTACATGCGCAATTGCTTTAGCCATCATTGTACCAACTATTAATCCACCTATGAGTCCTGGTCCTGATGTCGCTGCAATTGCATCCAAATCACAAAAACTAAGGTTATATTTTTCCATAGCACTTTTTATTAAACCACTTAAATGCTTCATATGAGCACGTGATGCTATTTCGGGAATTACTCCACCGCGCTTTTTATGCTCTGCCTGAGAAAGAATTTCGTGAGCAAGAACTTGCTTGTTGCTATTTACAATTGCAACTGCAGTTTCATCGCAGCTTGTTTCAATAGCTAAAATAGTCTTCATAAATACTTTGGTTATAAAAAACTATACCTTGAAATGCTGTAGAAGTTAACTGGAAAACATATATACCTTGAGCTAAATCTACACTATTACCTATTTTGCTGACTTATAGATGCAGTTCTAGATCAAATAGCGGCCTTCCTAAACCCTTTCCATGAATTAATCAGCAACTCATTTATTATATTCTCTTGGTCAGACATCTTAATTTCTTTCTTTACCCTGTAATAAACCTTTTGCCAATTTCCAACTTATGGGATAAAATCGCTTTCATTATTAAAAATCATTAATAATATAAGAAGAATTACTAAATTCTATTCTTTTTGTTGAAGATATATCAAGAATCTCAAATTCTGTACCCACGTTTTCAACTCTATGGACAATAGCACTGCTAATAAAAAACCTTCTTTATTAGAGTTCTCCTATCCTTTTTCTGTATTAAGTAACGCCGATTTTACCACACCTAGATTTACACTCGTATAAAAAAAATGTTCTGCTTTTTTATCTTTATCCTTACCGTTGCTCTCACTGTTTTTGTAAGAAAAAGATGTGCTTGACACACAGATTAATAACAACATTGAAATAGCTGTTTTTAGTAGTGATATTTATACTAATAATAAATATCTTTGGTATGCTATACTAGTAATAAAACAAGTCAATCTTCTAACAAACTCCTAAGAACCTTTTTCATCTATCGGCTCCTCTTTCATTAGTATATAACCAAATTCCTTTGCTTTTTTAAGCAAATTTTTGACTACTCTCTCTTTGTAAAGTGTTTCATAATAGTTCATTCCTTTCTCTACATATTCTTGTCCATATTTCAACATTTGATAAAAGATACATGCTAATTTCCTTGCTGTCGCAGTTATTGCTTTTGGTGCTCCTAGCCTTTTTTTTTCAGCCTTCTACTATATGCACCTATTGCACTTTTGCTTCTCAACACACAATGGGCAGCCATTCGAAATGCATTCGCAGCGCGGTTAATAACTTTACGAGTTCATGTTCCAACAATTTTTCCTCCTGTAATTTTATTAGCAGGGCTTAATCCAAGCCAGGAAGAAAAATGTTTTTCTGTTGGCCATTTATTATGATTTATACCTGTTTCCGAAATGATAGTTTGTACACTTAATACATCAAATCCCGGGACTTTAGTAAAATCTATCCCGGTTATTCGATTTAAATCCTCATCCGCATCAAAATCTGGACCATTCTTCTGCTTCCGCTTTCGTATTTTATTCAACATCCTGTTCTCATTTGACTTTGCCTCAAATGTTTTATAGTAACTCTCTATACTTTTATCACATTCCGTTATTTGCTCTTGAAAAAAAGTATATGCTGCATATTCTTGTTTTAGTGCAAACAAGTGTTCTTCTCTATAGTCTCCTGTTAATGCTTTTGCTATAGTAGGCTTGTCATTCTTCATGTTTGAATTTCTAAATTCAGCTAGTTTTTGGGGGTGACCTTACCCAGAAAAAGTAGACAGAAAGTTAAAACGTTTTTTCAAAGAGGTGTGGTATGACAAAAAGAAAAGAATATACAGCAGAATTCAAAATTGAAGCTATAAGACTAGTAAAAGAAACAGGTCAATCATCAGCAAAAATAGCAAGAGATTTGGGTATTAGCGGTAAGCAGATGGGTAAAAACATACAATGATAGAATGTCTGGAGTAGATGCGTTTCCAGAAAAGGGGAAAGTAGCTCATTGTGACAAAGAAAAGTTTGATTTAAAGAAAGAGCTGGCAAGAGTAACGAGGGAAAGAGACATTTTAAAAAAAGCCCTGGGATATTTTGCAAACCAAAAAGAGTAAAATATTCTTTTATAAAAGAACATGAAAACTGCTATAAAATACGGGAATTATGCAGATTTTTGAACGTATCTGCTTGTGGTTATTATAAATGGATTACTAAGGAAAAAAACAACAAAAAATCAATAAGAGAAGAGCTCATACAAGATATTCAGAAGGTATATCGATCATCACAATGCAGATACGGAGCTCCTAAAATTCACGCTGAATTAAAGGCTTTAGGTAAAAATTATAACATCAAAACAGTGCAAAATGTTATGCAGAAAAATGGCATTCAAGCTAAGCTTAGACGAAAGTTTAAAAGTAAAAAACCACAAATAGACAATAGAGTTATAACTCCTAACATATTAAATCAGAATTTCATTGCTGATCAACCTAACAAGATATGGGTAACTGATATTACGTACATAAAAACTAATGAAGGATGGTTATATTTGGCAGCAATAATAGATTTATATTCACGCATGGTGATTGGCTGGTAAATGAGTAATGCAGTAAATAGGCAATTAGTTATAGATGCGTTATTCATGGCTATTGGTAGGCGCAAATCTGCTAAAAATCTACTATTTCATAGCGATCAAGGATCGCAATACACCTCTAAAAATTATCAATTTTTACTAAGTACAAAAAATATTACTTCTAGTATGAGTCACAAAGGTTGTTGTTATGATAATGCTGTTTCAGAGAGCTTTTTTTAGTTCACTTAAGAGAGAGTTACTCATTGATACTTCACAACACTCTGCACAACAAGCTAAAACCGCAATATTTGAATATATAGAAATTTTTTATAATAAACAGCGTAGACATTCTACTATTAACTATTGCATTCCTGAGCTTTTTGATTCATCATTCTCATAGCAAAAACGTCTTAACTTTCTGTCTACTTTTTCTGGGTAAGGTCACTTCAGCTTGGGACGGTTAGGTTATACAATCTTCTCCTAAGAAACTCCATTAATCAACTCTTCTTGTTGAACTAGTGTGTAGCCAAACTCCTGCGCTTTTTTGATCAAATTTTTCACAATTTTCTCTTTGTAGCGTGTTTCATAATAACTCATTCCTTTTTCCACATACTCTTGTCCATATTTCAACATTTGGTAAAAAATACATGCTAATTTTCTTGCTGTGGCAGTAATTGCTTTTATTGCTCCTAGCCGTCTTTTTAATCTCCTACAATATGCACCTAATGCACTTTTGCTATTTCCCACAGCATAAGCAGCCATTCGCAGGGCATTTGTAGCGCGATTAATGACTTTACGAGTTTTTGTCCCAAATACTTTTTCTCCTGTGATCTTGTTAGCAGGGCTAAGTCCTAACCATGAAGTAAAGTGCTTTTCTGATTGCCACTTATTATGGTTAATGCCAACTTCTGAAATAATAGTTTGTACAGTTAGTATATCAAATCCAGGAATTTTAGTAAAATCTATTCCGGTTATCCTATACAATTTCTCACGCAAGGTGAAGTTTGGTCTGCCTCTTCTAGACTTGTTTTTTTCCTTACCTAACTCTTTACTCTCATCGGACTTTGTTTCAAATGTTTTATAGTAATTTTCTATGCTTTTATCACATTCAATTATTTGCTCTTGAAAAAAAGTATATGCTGTATATTCTTGTTTCAGTACAAATAAATGTTCTTCTCTATAATCGCCTGTTAATGCTTTTGCTATAGTAGCTTTATCGTTCTTCATATTCACACTTCTGAATTCAGCTAGCTTCTTGGGATTCTTTTCACCTTCTACTATTGCTTTAATAATTTGCATTCCTGTGACGCCAGTGATATCGCTTATTACTTTATGTAAATGAATATTCATTTGTACCAAAACCTTTTGCATACGATTAATATGTGTAGCAGCATTTTCAATTAAGTTTTTACGTTGCCGCACATAACTACGCAATACACACATTTGATTATCTGGCCTAAATGATCCTTCGATTAACCCATAACTGTGTAGTTGTTGAAGCCATTGGCAGTCCTGGACATCTGACTTTCTTCCAGGTACATTTTTTACATGTCTTGCATTTGCAAGTTTTACTTCAAGTCCATATGATTCAAGTACTTGAAACAAAGGAATCCAGTACACTCCGGTTGACTCCATGGCTACTGTAGTAACTTCACACTTTTTTAGCCATTTTGCTATGTTATGAAGATCCTCTGTAAAACAGCTAAATTTTTGTATGTGCTGTTCATCACTTCCTTCTGGCACACACACATAATGTATAGCTGAACCAACATCTATTCCTGCTGCGTTAGGGTTCATTATTTCTAATTTACTTTTTGTTTTTTTCATGGTAACTCCTTCATATAATTTATAGCAGGGAAACGCTTCAGCTTGGGACGGTTGATATAATACAATCTCCTAACCGAGGTAGTCTAAGGACTCCATCAATGATTTGACCGTTCCTCCAAAACCATGCTAAACGACGGGCACTTATGGCACCAGTGAAGATTCCGGTTATAACTGCATGAGGCGCTTCCTTCACAACTATACTTAAAACTACTAGAAACTTAAATTGATGAGTTTCTTCCTGGTTTGACAGATTCATTTTGTTCGATGCTAAACGAGGTAGTCCAGAAAGAACTCCATCAATGGCTTTACCGTTTCCCCCATAAGTGTTGAAAGTGCTATAAGTGGAGTGATACAAGGTGATTGACGGCATGTAAATTCCCTCCTGATAGTAAAACAATTGAACGTATAAAAGAATCATTAAGATCCAATGTGAATTGTAATAGTGCTATTTTGAATCCGTGTAGATTATTTTTGATTTTATAAACAAGAAATAACAAAGCCGTAATAATAATCATGTAAATATACACCTTCATGCCATTCATAGTATGGCTTAAAAAGTGCTTATATCCAAGATTTTGCTTTATAAATTTAAAGAATACCTCTATGTCCCACCTGCGCCTATATAGCTCTGTTACTTCATAAGCTAACATTTCAAGCAAGTTGGTTAAAAACCATATTTCATCTCCTGCCTTATTTCGAATTTTTATTAAACGTAGGTCATGCTTTTCTGCTACTTTACCTCGTGCACGATAAAGATTAACTATTATATCTTCTAAAATCTCTGATCCATCCGATTTTTGTTCTCCTATAACTTTGTTCCTGCTTATAACATCATGTTTTCTTCCTACTTTAACTCTTGTGATAAATTTGTACTCCTTTTCATCAAATTCGGCAAAAGTTCCAACTTTTCTGATTCCTCTATCAAATAATAAAATATCCTCTTTTTCAACTTTAGCTTCATTAATGGCTCTCACTAATGCTATATCTTCACTAATTTCTTCTTGTCCTTTACAAAATCTTATACTTGTCGGCAATTGATCCTTTAATCCTACACTCACTTTAACTTGACTGTCGTTACTTTTACCGCCTATTTTTAGCCCATCTTTTATGAGATATCCCGATAAATTTATGATTGTCGAATCAAACTTATGTAAATTATTTGATGTTTTTTGGGGTAATAGCTTTTTAATCTTGCTCATCAAATCAATATATACTCCCTTAAAATATTCTGGATTTATAACTTTTAACCTTTTTGACAAACCACTGTATGTTACTGTACTTTTATCGCTATTCTTATCCATTATACACCTGTTTATTACCATTTCTAGCGCTCTTAAGCTTGTTTTTTGCCCCATTAATATTAACTTCATTAGACCTTTAAATATAATCTTGCCCAACAATTTAGTATTACATTTATCTACTTCACTTAATTTTCCTAGCCTTTCTAAATCCTCATCTTTTATTAAATTTAGTACTCTTTCTATTTGATCCATTATTGCCTCCATTTTCTTGCAATAACAGTTCTTTATACTTTTCTGATACTACTTTCAACACTTATGCCGTTTCCCCCAAAACCATGCTTTCAAACGGGCATTTATAGCACCATTGATTGTTTCGGTTATAGCTGCAGAAGCGCTTCTTCGTAAAACTATATCCAAAAAACATAAAGTAAAGAGAAAGAGTTTCTTTTTGGTTTTACAGATTTCGTCTGTTCAGGCTTTTAATAAAAGTAAGTTTTTAAGTGGTAGGTACCTACCACTCAATGAACTAGATATAAAACCTGAATCCAATTTCTACTATATGAAAATGAGAATGATATCTATCATAACCTTGAAGCTGCTTTACCTCAGGAGTATTATTTAGCAAACCAAGAAATTGGTAACCAAAAGATATCTCAGTTGAACTACTTGAACGATAGCTTAAACCAAACTTTCCCTGATAAGCTTTTATGAAATCATCTTTCTTGTCAAAATCAAAATTGATGTATCCGCCTAATTGGGCTAATCCTACACCAAAACCAATGTATGGAGTAAAAAGACTGCTATTATTAAAGTGATAGTAACCATTTGTCATTAGCATAAGATGGGGGAGGCCTTCGTTTCCACTCGTTGGAACTATACTCTCAATCTCAATACTAAAATCTTCAAGTTTACAACCAGCAGAGGCACTGAATAATTTGTTCACTAAGTCATGAAAAGGATGAAGTTTTTGACCTAGGGTCAAACCTACATAACACTCCTGTTTTTTTTCATTTTTATGCTCATTCTCACTGTTGCTTGCACTTTTTTCAAAAGCAAAAGATGCACTTGACACACAAGTTAATAACAACATTACAATAGCTGTTTTTAATAATGATTTTTTACTTAATATGCTCATAATAAATATCCTCAATATATTAGACTATTAATAGTATAGTATTAATACAAGTAAATTTTTTAACTTTACTATTATTGCCTGCTTTACTGACTTGTAGCTACAGTAACATATTCTAAATTAGGTAGTGGTCTGCTTAAACCCTTCCGTTAGCAGCCCATTCTATAATGCTCTCTCGGGCAGATATCCTAATTTCTTCCTTTAGTGTTGTAACAAATCCCTGGGATTTTATTTCTTTCTCTTCTGATATTTCTTCCCCATTTGCACGCATTATTACCCTGATACACTTTGCTATGACAGCATTGCGGGATATTTGTACTTCCCTTCCCATCAGCACATCAATAAAATCATCAGACAATTTTACCTCTTTTCAGCCCATTAGGAGATATTACTGGTTGTTTATATCGCCCTAGAACACAACCTACTCAACCTTTTAGCATATTTACTATAAGATCTCTAGTGCTTACCTCAGGTGGCAAGTCTATATTTGCATGCATCTCTTTATTATATCTCATCACTCGCATTGTAAAATGCTAGAATTACCTTATCAATGAAAATCACAATTCCACTGCTCATTAGTGGATTCACCTATAATGGTAAATGCAGAAGAACATCTAGCTATAATCTAATCACTGTCTCCAAATATAGAACCAATTTTTTTACTCCCAGGAGAAAATTTATTAGTCCAGCTGCTTTGTACTCTTTTTATATCTTTAAAGGCCGTTTTGTTGCTATACTCCTTTACTTCTTTATCTATTCTCTCCATTATTTGTGAATCTAGATAGCTCTTTTTCCATTGGTTAGTAGCAAGAAATACTTTGTTTAAATCTTGAGTGCGAATTAGATATTCTTTATCTTTAGGATAAACTTCCTGAGCCCAAGCGAACAGCTCAAAATAGCGTGCGAATAACTCAGATGCACGTGATTTTGGAGTTTGATAAGCTTGTATCTCTGTAAATATAACTTGACCAATAATTTTGTGTACCAGAATATTTGACTGCTTCAAGTTCTGCTCAATATCCTGATAAACTTTATAGAGAAATTCCTGCTCTAAGATTAAGTTTAGTTCATTTTCAACCATATGTGAAAGTTCATGTACTATGATGTAAGGATTTGACCTTCTTAGCACAATAACATACTTATTTAAACCAGAAGATCGAATTGTCTTACACACTCCCTCTTCCATATCCATTAATCCTTCTTGATATATTTCAAATGAGAGTCTATTTTGCTTTATTAGTGACAAAGTGAGGTTCAATGTATTTCTAAATTTCTCAAATTGATAGAGATATTCGACATATTGTATTACGTTTTCACCACTTCCTACTTGAGTTGCTTGTTTTATTAAGTTCCTGGTTAGCATGCTACATTATTAAAGGAATTTTCTTTATACTCAAGAGTTATAAAGTATTTTTAGGAAGTATAGCTAAAGTAGTTTAAGTTCACTGACATCCCGCTACTTGTTAGCAGTCAAGAGGTATCATGTCAGTATGACTTAGGAATGTACTAGATATAAAAGTGCAATATCAAATATATTCTACTAAAAATCAATCAGATCTTCACATGTTTGTTCTTCATAAAAGAAGTTCAATGTTATCGTAGTACCAAGCTTTGCTTCACTCTTAATGCTGAAAGTCCCACCCATTAACTCTACTAATTTCTTGCTTAGCGGTAATCCGATACCTGTACCTTCATTTCTATATCCTGAATCTGCTTGACCAAAAACGGACATAACTTTATATATGTCCTGCTGCATTATCCCTATTCCATTATCATGAAACTCAATAGTTAATAAATTTTTTTCTATATTCTCTTTAATAACCATTCTTATTAAACCACCTTTAGGGGTGAACTTGATTGCATTTGATAACAAATTTATTATAACTTGCTTCATTCTTTTGGGATCTGCAATAACTAATAATTGTTTATCAGATATCTCTTTCTTTAAACTAATACCTGTTTCTTTTAGTTTAGGTGATAACATTTTTAAGCACGAATCTATTATCTTATTCAGATTAAACTTCACTTTCTCTACTGTTAAACTACTTGATTCAGCTTTAGAAAAATCGAGCACATCATTAATCAAAGCAAGTAAATGTGTACCAGCATTATATATATCGTCTACGTATTCCTTGTATTCAAAGTGATCTACCGAACCTAAAGTTTCATTTTTGATCAACTTTGCAAATCCAATAATAGCATTAAGAGGTGTACGCAACTCATGTGTAACACTTGCAAAAAATTTTATCTTATTTGCATTTTCTTGCTCTAATGCCTCTTTAACCCTTTGTAATTCAATATTAGTTTTATGCTGCTTGGCTAGCATTTGGGTATTGGAAAAGTGCAAATAAAGCATTATTAGTATTAAGATAACCAGTAATAAGCCCATTAATATTGAAAATAGACTATATACCATAATATAAGAGTCATTATAGCTTTGAATGATCTTCAAAAAAAATGAAGGCTTAATGTCATCTTCATGAAATATAGGGAAAGTAGAAGTTAATGTATTTCCTGTAGCGTAAAATATTTCTTGATTGCTTAGCAATTTATCAATTTCATCATTTGTAAGCAACTGCTCATAGTCATGACCTTGAGTATTAAAATTACTGAAAATTACTCTGGCATTTTGATCATACAGTATTAAGCTAAAATTTCTTACTTTGCTTACTGATTGTAACAATTCAGCACGCAATTTTACCAACTGGTTTATGTAATCAAAACTGTTATATTTAATATGATGTTTTTCTATTAGTAAATAATGATATTTTTTTATTATACTATTTTCCAATAGATCTTTTAAGTTTGCATTTGAATTACGGTAAAAAGAAAGAAAATTATTCTTTAATGAATAATTGCGGTATATTGTGCCCAATAAAACCACAAAAATTAATAAGAATAGCGAGATAATTTTTGTATATCTATTTGTTTTTAGTGTAGTAAACATTAATTTACTTAATTTATACATATTCTTCTCATTGTGAAATAACGTCTTTTATGGTATTAATAAAAAATTAGCATATCATACTTTTATGACAATTTCTCCTATCTTGCCAGTTTATTCTCCTATTAACATAAATTTTTCTTATGGCAAAGGTATTTACTTGTATGATATCGATAATAAGCGCTATATAGATTTTCACTCTGGAATAGCTGTTAGCAGTTTAGGTCATGCCAACTCACGATTAACTGACGTCCTAAAATTACAAGGAGAAAAACTATGGCATATATCAAATACCTATAATATATCTACTGCCAACAAATTTGCAGAAAATTTAATAAACAACAGCTTTGCTAATACTGTATTTTTTGCAAATTCTGGATCGGAAGCAGTGGAATGTGGACTTAAAATCGCTAGGGCCTATCAAAATGGAAAAGGGAATAAAAATCGCTATAGAATTCTAACATTTCATGGTGCATTTCATGGAAGGACATTTGTAACTTGCTCAACAAACGATAGACAGAAATTTTCTGAATTACTGAATCCTTATATTGACTGGTGTGATAACATAAAGCCCAATATTGAGAGTGTAAAGAAAGCAATTTCTAATGACATAGGTGTTATATTAATAGAACCAATACAGGGACAAGGTGGTATTAAAGTAATGAGTGAAGTCTTCATGAAAGAGCTAAGAGAACTATGTGACGAAAACGATATACTGCTATTTTTTGATTGCGTTCAGTGCGGTGCTGGTAGAACAGGAGAATTATTTGCATATGAACACATAGGAGTTAAGCCTGACATATGTGCTCTTGCAAAGGGAATAGGAGGAGGTTTTCCTCTAGGGGCTTGTCTTGCAACTGAAAAGGCTGCTAAGTACATGGCGGTCGGTATGCATGGTTCTACTTTTGGTGGTAATCCACTTGCAACTTCAGTAGGTAATGCTGTATTGGATGAATTGCTCAGCCCTGGCTTCTTAGAAAATGTTGAAGTTAGAGGTAAGTCTTTAAAAAACAAACTAGAGGACTTAGCAAGCAAGTTTCCAATGATAGAAGAAGTGAGAGGAAAAGGGTTGATGCTAGGAATAAAAGTAAAAATGAATAACCAAAAATTTGCAGAAGAGCTAAGTCACCGTGGTTTACTCACTGTTGGAGTAACATCAGATAACGTTGTAAGAATCTTGCCTCCACTCATTATCACTGAAAAAGAGATTGATGAAGGCATTGAAATCCTCACTCAGTATTTATCTGAAAAGTTCTAGTTAAAAACTAAACCTTCCTGCTCACTAGTTGTTTGCTGTATCAAAATTGCAGATAAAGCAGTAGCTACAACTTTATCAGCTACTTCATTTGTACACTTTACCTTTTCCTGCTCTCTTATCAGTGTAAGCGCATTTATATCACTTAGTGAGTCAAATTTTGTTATATCCTCAAATATAAACGATTGCACGATGTCTTTCGGAATATTGAAAAAAGTCGAGTTACCAAGCGATAATGTCATATCTAACACACTTTTCATTGAGCCGTTTCTCAAAACACATTTAGACAGTTCCCCTAAAAGAATTGGCACTCCAAAAATAAAAAATGCTCCTCTCACTAAATAGGTTGTTATTTCATATAACAATGCACCACACAAGAGTGCCAATGGTCCAAATACTATAAAACCGCAAAGTAAAGGCAATGGCATGGCCTGACCTGATGATATTCTACCTATAAGCTCCATTGAAATTATAAACCCAATAAGTAACATAGCTCTACCTAGATATGTCCTTTCTTTAGAGCGTTTGTTAAAGTTTTTCTCACGTAACTTAGAAAAATCATTGTTAACTCTGACTTCAAAAATATTATGGTTGATTTTTAATTTTAGCTCTAAGTCCTCTATTCCATGATGCCACTTATGACACCTTACAATTTCATCAATTATCGTACTAACTTGATTATTGATTTTGTATAATTTGCTTTCTTGATATAAGTTGCCTTGATAATATTTTTCTCTCAAGTCTACACAATTTAAATTCTTTAAATCACATAAAAAATCTTTGATTTCTTGTGCCATTTTATTAGCATCATCTTTGTAGCCTACAGCTTTCAAAATTGTTACCAAGTGTTTATTTTCAATTTGAGCAATTGTTCTATCTAATGCACGTATATATTGCTTGGATTGAAAATATGAGATGATTTTTTCTTTACATCTATCCTCATTGCCTTCGTACAAACTATTTCTTTTGAAACTGCTGTCATGTTCTTTGGCAATTTCTAATGCATGAACCAATACATTTTGCGCCTTCACACTACTTTCACAGTGACAGTTTCTGATTATGTGTACATACGCTCTTGCACTGGTATCTCCAGATTTATCTATATTGTACGCTTTAGCCAAAAAGACTAAATAGTCAAACCCTGCCCAAAGATAATACATTACCTTTGTTATAGCACTCCCCACAGAAAATAAAGCTGAGCGTGTGCAAGATAATTTACCGTTGTTTTTAATTCTGTTCTCATATGAACGAAGGTATGCCTCTGTACTTTTTAAAATCCTATGTAAATCTTGTTCTGTCTTTTTGACATCAAAATCATTTATATCATGAACTTTTTCATACGTTTCTTTTATCAAATCACTAGAAAACTTCTTCAGAGCTGAATCATCAATATTTCCTAATGCATCAATATTTTTACTAATATAGATTTCTATTTTTCTTCCAAGTTCTTCTCCCATTCTATTTTTTAGCAACTTATTGTATTTATTAGTAGCTGGAAACAAAACTTTCTGACAAAATTTCTGTGGTTCGTTTTTAAAATTTGCTAAGATCTTATTCACAAATAGCTCAACTTCTTCACCTGCAGCAGCGAAAAACCATGATTGTCTGCTCTCATTACGCTCTCTATTTCTTCCAAGATTCTGTAGGGCTTCAGATGGATTATTGAACTGACTAACCGAATCTGCAAATATTAATGCAACATGATTATATTCACTATCAAATCCACGACCTTTCGATCCATCTATAACCGTTGTCAACGCATATTTAGCCAATGAATCAAAATCTCTTTTTTCATAATCACAATAAAGAGTTCGATATCCACCTATCTGATTACGTATTATCGCTGAAAAGAGTCTGTTTTCTCCAATACCAAGATCATTTTTCCCAATTCCTGCAAAGATACATTTATTTTGTTTGCAGAAATCAATGAGACTATGTAGTATACCTTCCTCTCTTTCCATGAGGTCATGGAGCTCTTTGCTTAAGCGCCAATTATCAACTATTAAGCTGCATTGCTCATTATCACTTTTACTCAGTGCTTCAATTACTGTCTTTATTTGCAGTAAGAGCTCATCTCTAGCAAATTGCTCACTAAAGCCTTTTCTCTCTAGGTATCTTATAATATTGTTATCATTAGTGGTGCTAACATTCTTTTTAACATCTTCTATCAATTCACTCAAACCTTCTCTTCTTTTTTTATCTAAAGTAATATTATCACACTTCATTAAATATGAGAGAGTAAGATCGATCATTGAATGCATTACTCTATATTTTAGATATTCAGCAGTACTACTGAAATCCACCTTTTCTTTTAATTCAGATATCTGCTCTTCTGTCAGACTAGGATGTTGCTTTTTAACGCAGCTTATAAAGTTCGCTTCGCGTAACTTGAGCCTATAGTCTTGATAAGATATCCCTTCAGGCTGAAATTTATTATACACTTCATAACGTGTACTACCTTCATATACTAAATTATCTCTACCCTGCAACGCAAAGTTAAGATTAACTATACTATTTACATCATCAGCTAAAAGCAGAGCACTTTCTCCAATTGGGCTTTGCACATTCCATCTTATAGAAGTTAATAAATCATCGGTATCAACAAGCTTATTGTAATTAAAAACTTCTTCGCTCTCTTCAACATATTCATGAGCTGGGCTCGATTTTTCTCTAGTAAATAAGCTACGCACGTTAGCAAGAAATCTAGAAAGCAGTTCTTTTGACTCTACACCAGTTGCTTTAGTTAGTACCCACCAAATTGGCAACATTACTATACCAAATATAAACATAGAAATTGTATAATATAAGTTTCCAATCAAAGCAGAATACAGCCAATAATCTGAAGTTAGACCAATTACAGCAGCAACGTTACTATTTATAATAGGAAACAATATAGCTAAAGATATTATGGAGGTAGCAATATTCACGACTAATGCTAGAGTGAAATTTGCTCTCCTATTGGTTTTTGTAATAACACTTGCTGTTTCGATGGCGTTTCCAATACAACGTCTACTCAATCTTGTCGGGCTGATAACTTTTCCGCATCTATTTAAAATCCTTCTCTTTGGTGTTGCAGTTAGGTAAGTTGTAGGATACTCCTCATCAAGCTTGCACATATTCTCAAAATCCTGCTGCTTGTTAATACTGTCTGCTTCATCAACACTAATCCACAACTTGGTATTTTGGTCTTTAAATTTACGATTATTTTCTTGCTGCAATAACAGGTCATGTGTCACTATAATTGTTGTAGGTTTAGTTGCCTTCAGTGCATTTTTAATTTCCTCAGCAGTTTTAGGTGTCCTAATGTTTACAGTAAATGCACTACTCATCATTTTTTTAGCTTGATTCACTAGGTCACTACTTGGTACTGCAACCAGATGATGAAACCCTGCTTGGGCTAGTACATAACTCAGTATTCCAATGTCGTAAGTCTTACCAAATCCAGTTTCTGCATCTACCATAACATTACAGTTAGTAGTGCAAGGGTTGCGTAGATGTTCTAATACCCCTTCAACAACAGGTTTACGACGTGCTACTATTATAGATTCCTTTGTATCATCAAGTTTTATAGATTCACCTTTTAGCTTGCAGTTGATTTTTTCTAAGCTACTTATAATACTTTGCTTTTCTTGATTACTGATAGAACTCACACATTACCCACTATAATTATCACAATATTAATTGTATGTTAATTCAGTAAATTGTCAATTCTATGGACAAAAAGCTGATTTCAACTATCATATTAATATGAATATATGCCTCGGAATAATTACTTCTCCTCATGGAATCAAAGGAGCTGTCAAAATAAAAACCTTTACTGAAAAGCCCGAAAATATTTTCCTATATGGTGAACTAATAATCGGAAGTGAAAATTATAAAATAAGCTTGGTGTCTGTTGTCAGTAATAATTTAGTAATAGCAACAATTAGCGGTGTGAATTCCCGTAATGAAGCAGAGCTTTTAAGAAATAAAAAGTTATATATAGAAAGAGATAAGCTACCACAGTTAAATGATGAGGATGAATTTTACCAAGATGATCTTGTGAATATGGAAGTAAGACTAGAGAGTAATGAATTATATGGCTATGTGAAGTCTGTGAATAATTTCGGCTCAGGGGATATATTAGAAATTTTGGTTATCAGCACAAAAAAAAACATTATGTTATCTTTTACTAAAGAAGTATTTCCATACATCAACATGAAGGAAAAGTATATAGTAATCAACATGCCAGAATTCATTGGCCAATAAAAATTTTGATATTTGTATAAAGTTATTTATAATAATCAGACCAAATTAAAAGTGTAATTATGGCAGAAAGGGCTAATGATATCAGGCCAGGTCAGGTACTAGAACATAATGGTGGATTGTTTTTGGTTGTAAGTATTATGCATACTCAACCTGGTAAAGGTGGTGCATATATACAAGCTGAAATGAAAAATATCCAAACAGGAGCAAAGTACTATGAGAGGTTTCGCTCTGATGCAACAATCAGAAGGGCAATTTTAGATGAAGAGGAATATGTTTATCTCTTTACTGAAGGGAATATCGTAAATCTTATGCATCCAAGTAGTTACGAGCAGATTGTTATAAATTTAGACTTATTAGGGGAAAAGAAGGCTTATTTGCAAGATAATATGAAAATTAAAGTAGTAACTTATCAAGATAAAATAATTTCTGCACATGTACCTAATCACGTTACACTAACTGTAAAAGAGACAGAGTCTGTTATCAAAGGTCAGACTATTACTGCTTCTTATAAGCCTGCAATTTTGGAAAACGGAATACGTGTTAACGTGCCTCAATTTATAAAAGAAGGGGATAAAATTGTATTACATACTCCTGATAACAGCTATTACGAAAGAGTAAAAGAGTAAATGGCCATTTCATCACCAAGAATCAATGTGATGCTTGATTCTGTACGCAGTGCCTCCAAGCAGCTTATACGTGATTTTAATGAATTGCAAATTTCAAGCGTTAAGTCAGCAGACTTTATCAATAAAACTTATTCAAAATCCAAGCAACTTATATACGATTGCTTGAAAAACTACAACCAGAACTATGACTTTATTTTTGAAGACGATGTGGGCCAAGATCTAAAAGACGGCGGTTATACTTGGTTTATTATGCCTATAGAAGGCAAGGAAAACCTTTTTAGTTGTATGGTTTATTTTGCAGTATCAGTTTGTCTCATTCATAAAAACAGAGTTGTAGCAGCTGTGATTGATGCTCCAGCCCTTAGAGAAACTTTCTGGGCAGAGGAAAAGAAAGGAGCTTTTCTTGAAGATTTCAAATCTCGCCATGTAAAAATGCGGATGAAAGCTCGTGAAGGGGGAATAATAGACATAAGTGGTAATTTGTTAAATAAATTACCACTTGACAATAATAATCTACGCTCCCTTGGCTCAACGGTACTAGGTTTTGCATATCTTGCTGCCGGAAGATACAATGGAATAATTTACTCTGGAATTAATAAATATAAAACTTCACTCGGTAGGCTTTTTCTGCAAGAAAGCGGTGGGAGATTAAGGGAAGATAACGCGCTTGTCATTGCTGGAGATATAAACTAAAGTTCATTCAAAAGAGCAAAAGTCACGTAGTGAAAATAATAAATGGTCTTACCTACCCCTCATTGCAGCAGGGTGGCAAAATAAGATAGACGAGAAAAGACAACTATAGGAACAAATAGTCAGTGTGTGACAATGGCATCTAGTCCTTTTGCACAAAAAACGTTGTAAAGTAACTTAGTTGGATCCCAGTGTTAGCTACTTTCATGACAAGAAATAAAGCACTGATTTTGTACATTAACCATGCTTTTAAATAGATACCTTATTCTTGGCAACTTTAAACTCAACAACAGACACAAACAGACAATTTCTCAAAAACTTTTACAAGAGATTTTGTTAAATGCTCTATCATTTCATTTGTATGGTAAGGCGTAGGAGTAATACGGAAGCGCTCAGTCCCCTTTGAAACTGTTGGGTAATTTATATGTTGTACATATATTCCATACTCATCAAATAACAATTTTGATGCTTTTTTGGACAACTCAGGATCGCCAATTATGATTGGAATTATATGAGTTTCTGTTTGCATAAAATTCACTCCTGCGTTTCTCAGTGAGTCTTTTACCTTTTCAACAGACTGCTTTTGCTTCTCTCTTTCAACGTTGCTCGATTTTAAATGCTCAACGCTTGCCTTTGCTGCTGCTGCTAAAACGGGTGACATAGCAGTAGTAAAAATAAATCCTGGGGCTGAACTTCTTATTACATCCACCAAGCTCTTTGAAGACGCTATATATCCACCCATCACTCCAAAAGCCTTTGATAATGTACCTTGAATAACAGTTATTCTATCCATCAAACCTTCTCTTTCTGCAATTCCGCCACCGCGCGGTCCATACATGCCAACTGCGTGTACCTCATCCAAATAGGTAATTGCATTATACTGATCTGCTAGATCACATATCGCTTCAAGCGGTGCTACATCACCATCCATTGAGTATACAGATTCAAGCGCTATTATTTTCGGTGTTTTTATATCTATAGATCTTAGCAATTGCTCTAAGTGATCAGTGTCATTATGCCTAAATATGTGCTTCGGTCTTTTTCCTGACTTTATACCTTCTATCATTGAAGAGTGATTTTTCTCATCTGAAAAAATTACCACACCCGGAATAACAGACGACAAAGTGCTAAGCGTAGTTTGGTTGGCAAGGTAGCCACAAGCAAAAGTTAAAGCAGCTTCTTTTTGATGCAAGTCAGCCAAAGACTTCTCGAGCTCAACAACTTCCTTTGTTGTACCTGATATATTTCTTGTTCCTCCAGCACCAACAGATGAATTTTGAATAGCAGCAATGACACTATCGTTTTGTGACATTCCCAGATAATTATTACTGCACCAGACAATAACCTCTCTATTTCTTTCATAATCCATAATATAGGGAAGTTTGCCAGGTAATGACGCAAAATGCGTAAATTCACGATAGCGCCCTTCTTCTTTTATATCTTTGATTTTATTTAAGAATATTTTTTCGTAGTCTACCAAGTTTTTATCTATTAACAATCAATATAATTATAATAAATTATTAAATGATAGACTACTATATTTATTACTTAGACTGACATTCTTCTGTCTGCATAACCTTTTTGACCTGATTATCCTCAACTAAGCTTTTAGGCCTATAGCAGTACGTAATTGTAGCTGCAATAAGACAACAAGCTGAAACTGCTACTCCTATTGCTAACATCTCTAAGTAAACTGCAACAGCTACTCCTAAGGCAATACCAGTTATTGCAAGCGCAGAAGCAGCTACAATATACTTTTTTGTGTTTTGTGAATTTTTTTTGAGGCCACTTTTGCTGCTTTGCTTATTAATCACTGGCAACACTGTTTCTTGTTGTGTATCTCTTTTAACCGTTTGTTTTACACACTTAGCAGATTGGTTAGAATCTTGCTCTTCCTCGTCACCATCAATTGATAGTGCACTTTTAACACTTGTATTGTCAGCCGGTTGCTGTTGATCATCATTTTCTTTGTCATTTATATTACCAGGCTTTTCCTCAGTGGCCATTGAAGGCATTTCTGGTGTAGAAGCTGTTGCTTCAGGTTCCACTGTTTCAATTATAGGTATTCTTATTTCATAACTTTCTTCATTAATTTCTTCAAATGGAGAATTACTATTAGAGTCTGAAGAAGTTCCGGCAAAAGCGTCACTCTTATCACCTTCAAGCTTAGAAAAGTCATTATCCTCAGAACTCAGTGATGATGAATCTGATTCACGTTCTTTAACCTCTTTCACAGGAATTTGTTGACTACTTGCAGTAGCACCTACATCATCGCCTACTGATAATGCAGCAGTGTGCTCTAACTCTTTTTCAAGAAATATTTTAATTTCTGCGAGCTTGCTTTGAGATAATTTATCTTTCTTAGCAACCTCCGTCTTATTAGCGTCTTCTAAGGCTTTATTCAAGATTTGCTTTGCATCTACACTATTATTTTCTTGCTTTACCTGTTCTACTAGAGATATTACTTCTTCATAATTAAGATCGAAGATAGCATCAGATAATTTTTCCTCTATAGTTTTTGTATTTTTAGGCATTTTACTCTCCTCACAATTATTAACTATCGCTTCTTTTGAAGCTTTTTCACTATTTATAATATTTTCTCCTTTATCAACAACATTTTCTTGCGGTTGTTGGCTATCCGTACTGTTCATAACGGGTGGTTTTGTAGTACTGCTACAATCTGCCTTATCACCCACTGACACAGTTTCTTCAAGCCTTCCTGTAAGAAGTTTTATAATTAGCCTGAGATTCCTTTCCTGATTTTCCTTCTTCTTGCTCTCTTTCAAGCTTTGAATTTTGTTATTTGCTTGATTTAAGGACTTCTGTAAAATAAGTTTATCTACTTTATTGTTTGGTAGCACTAGTAATTTTGCCACACTAGGAAAATCGATACTATTGATAGCATTAGACAATTTTTTCTCTATAGTTTTTGTATTTTTAGGCATTTTACCCCTCCTATTAATTGTAGCTTCTTTTGAAGCCTTTTTATTAGCTATAATATTTTCTCCTTTATCAACAATACTGCTTTGTAGCTGCTTACTATCAGTGCTTTGAGATTCTGAATTTTCTGATAAAATGTTACTTTCTATAGCTGAGATTGTTGATCTATCTGCAATGTTATCACTTTTTTTTCGCACCATAAAAGTTGCTGAAGTGTTGTACATTTGATCCCATAAATCTTGACGTTCAGTGCAAGAATATTCTTGCACATCAATAGAAAATTGCAGAATATTTCTAATATGCATTAAATTTAATATAAGATCAGTATTCTTTTGGCGTTTATTGTATTTTGGATCTTCAGTGTATATATCATATCCCGCATGAGCAACTTGAGCTAATCCATTTACAACACCCGGCACATAATTGTAGTTATATTCATGTAAAGCTTCAGACTGCAATAATTTATTTTCCCTTTCTAGATCTTCCATGCGCTTCTCTATGCTAGATTTAAAAATCTCACACTTCTCTCGAAAAATTACGCTAATTTCATCACTTTCTGTGCACAAGTAACATACTTTCTTGATTAAGGAGTAATCTTCTTGATCTATTGAGTAGCGTACTGCATTTCTCAGTAGATTCTGTATAACCTGCCTAGTGACTTGCTCATTGTGTGATATACTCTGATAGGTTTGAACGTGGGCAATTACATCGATTACAATATCTTTATTTTCGAGATTAGATAATGCAATAAGAGCTGATTCATATGCATTATCAAATTCGTTATTTTTAAATTTTTGATTGAGATAATCGATAACATCGTTACTACATTCAGCATATTCTTCGCATAAGTGCTCAATAAATGTGATATTACCAGCATCTAGTGCAGTTTTTAGAACTAAATCATAAATTTCTTTTCTACCACGAGCTCCTATATTCTTTAAGATTTGTTGATTGAGTACTTTAATAATTCTATCGTCTACAAATGCTTGCTCATAACTAGTAGAACCCTTGTTATTGATATATCGTTTGCACAAGTATTCGATGATAGGCAGATGCTCCTGACTTATCGCAGTCTCTAATAAAGTAACAAAACTTCCTTTCAATAGATCTTTAGTTGGTTCATCAACATATCTCTCAAATGCATTTAGCGCTATCGTGATAAATTTTTCATTTTTAACCAAAGATGCTGTTTCAAGGACGCCATATCCATATAAAGGATCGGGATTACTTGTTTTTAGTGCATGCTCAAGATCCCTTAAGAAGGGTTCTGCAAGAACTGTCTCTAGTAACTCTTGTTCTCTTCTTAATGCTATGGTTGAGAAAAAGCCAATCTTATTGGGTTCAACAAGTTGTATAGTTTGATCCTTTATTTTATTATAAACCTCATCGATACTATGGAATTTTTCTATAAAAGCTTTTATATATTCTTGACCACCAACAAGTAAAGGTAAAAGACTTAAGTTTCCTTCAGCAAAAAGTATGTCTTGATATTTTTCTGCCAATTTATCGTTAGCTGCAATTGCAAGTAACACCAATTCTTTTACTAAATAATCGTACTTAAGCTCTACTTGATTAAATTTATACTGTGATAGTATATTTGAATATATATGTTGATTATTTCGTAAATCTAAGTTAAGTTGTTGCTCACAAAAATTCTTTAAATTTGTACTCTCTAGCGTAATAGACCTGCCTTCATAATCCTCAATATTTTGTATAACTTCGTCTAATTTTTCATAATTATCTTCTTTTACAGCTTGATTTAAGATACTTATTACTTCAGCAAAAGTTAAATTTTTAGGAATAATGTCATACGAGTCTTCATCTTTTGACTCTACAATAAATGATCTATCACAACCATCAGGAAAGTTTGCAAGTATTGCATTCTCTAAGCTTAGATCCTTAGCATATGAAACATCTTGATTTTCATTATTTAAAACTTCAAATTCTTCTTCAGCACCTAAATCCCTGGAATGGCGGTGTGCTGCAGTAACAAACAAAGTAATGTTTGTGAGAAGCTTTATTGAAGATGAAGGAAGGTCCTTCGAAGTCGGTTTTCAGGAGCAGGTTTCAAACCACCTTAAGTGGCTCTATTTAAGAGATAGGGTCATAAGCGTTAAGGAAAAATCAGCGTAAGAGCTGGAAGGTGTGGATCAGAAAGGCGAACGTAAGTGAACCACTGATGAACGTGTCGAAAAGGGAAGTGAACATCGAAAGGAGGAGTGAGTCGTTCTCCTCTTAATGAGCTTACAAGAAACCTGATTACTGTGTAGGTGGTGTTCGGCATAAAGGTGGCGCGAGTCTGATCTGGGCTTTAATAAGGAACTGCAGGAACCAGTCGATTTGATGAAAAGCGAGATAAGCAAGAGGCTAATCCTCAAGCTTTAGAGTAGCAATGCAAATCACTGGGGCGGATCAACTTGTAGTAGTGAAGAAGTGGTTGTAATGACTATGGAGCGAAGGGGTTGAGCTAGTCGACTTTAGTAAATCATTCAACTTGAAGGAGGATGAAAATGATTGAACGAACAAAGCCTTTTGATATACCGAAATCTCTAGTGTTTTCGGCTTATAAAAAAGTTAAAGAAAACAGAGGAGGAGCAGGTATTGATGATCTAACAATTGAAAAGTTTGATCAAGACTTAAGCAAGAACCTTTACAAGCTATGGAATAGGCTATCTTCTGGTAGTTATTTTCCACCAGCAGTCAAGGCTTGTGATATAATTAAGACAGAAGGAGGAACAAGGACACTTGGGATACCAACTGTTGCCGATCGTATAGCACAGGAAGTGGTGAGAAGTGTTTTAGAACCAGAACTTGAGAAGGTATTTGATGAGGATTCATATGGTTATAGGCCAAATAAGTCAGCATTAGATGCCATAGGAAAAACGAGAAGGCGATGCTTCGACCAAGATTGGTTAATAGAGTTCGACATCAAGGGAATGTTTGACAACATAGACCACAATCTACTGATGAAAGCAGTCAGAAAGCATACCACAAATAAGTGGGTTCTCTTATATATACAAAGATGGCTAAGTGCAGAGATACAGCAAAAAGATGGGACAAAAATAAAGCGTCTCAGTGGGGTGCCGCAAGGGGGTGTAGTAAGTCCTATCTTAAGCAACCTATTTATGCACTACAGCTTTGATATGTGGATGAGAAGAGAATATCCAAGTGTAAAGTGTGCAAGATATGCTGATGATGGTGTTATACATTGTGTAAGCAAGAGTCAAGCACAACTAATTCTTGGTCAACTTGAACAGAGACTGAAGATTTGCAAATTGGAAATAAAACATACGAAGACCAAAATTATCTATTGTCAAGATGGAAAACGAAGGGATAATCATGAGAATGTATCATTTACATTTCTTGGATATGAATTTCGAAAAAGACTTGTACGAAATAGAAAAGATAGTAGTCTGTTTGTAAGCTTTACTCCAACTGTAAGTAAAGAAAGTCTGAACAAGATGAAGAAAGAAATTAGAAGCTGGAAATTTGCTAGAAGAACAAACTTGGAAATAGAAGATATATCACGAATATGTAATCCAATCCTGAGAGGATGGTTTAACTATTACGGGAAGCATCATATAACTGCACTAGATAGCATAATAAGAATGTTTAATAGGAAACTCAGAAAGTGGTTCCAGACAAAGTACAAAAAGCTGAGAGGACACAAAACCAAAGCAGCTAAGGTACTAGAAAGAACTGCAAAGAGCAGACCAAGTCTGTTTGTGCACTGGAAATTGAGTATAGGGTTAGGGCAATGACTAGTGGGAGCCTTATGAAGCGCGAGTTTCACGTAGGGTTCTGGAAGGGGCCAGGAGGGAAGTTCTCCTGGTCTACTCTCCACGCTCACTTTCTCCTGCAGTATCTACTGCTGGCGGCATGAGTCCACCAAGTAAATTCCAACCACCCATGATTTACCCCCTAACTACTAGCTAAGTTAATTATAGCATTAAACAGAAATTTTGCCAAGCAAATTATTGAGTCTTTTAGCAAACAGACTTACGTCTTCCATCTCTTCACCTTCCACTATACAAGCTTGATAGAACAATAAGTAAATTATATCTCCAAGTGTTGGATTTTCACCATTTTCAGCGTGAGATTCCATTATGTTTTTTATCAAAGGATGCTTAATGTTAATTTCAAGTACTTTTGGCGTGCGGTAATTTAGCTGCTTCTGTTCACGTAAAAAACGCTCCATACGAAGATCCATAGTTCCTTCATCAACTGCTAGACACACAGGACTGTCGGTCAATTTCTTAGAGATCTTTACACTTTTTACTAAGCTTCCAAGAACCTTGGTGAAGTATTCGAGTATAGAATCCGCGTTTTCTTCGCTTTTGTTTTCATCTGATTTATTTTCTTCATCTTTCTTACCTTCTTCTGAAGAGAATTTTTCTAAATCAACATCAGCGCGAGTTACAGATTTAAATTTTTGATCTTTATATTCATGAATCACGCTAGTCCAGAAATCATCAACTGGATCAACAAATAGAAGCACTTCCAATCCTTTGCTGACGAATCCTTCAAGTTGTGGACTGTTTTTTACTGAATCGAGACTATTTCCTGTGAGATAGTAGATATGTTCCTGTTCAGGCTTCATTCTGCTTATATAATCATCAATACTAACTAGCTTATCATCACTGGTGCTATGAAATCTGCAAATGGAAAGCAACGCTTCTCTTTCATCAGTTGGCATAGCTTCGCAAAGACCCTCTTTTAACACCGCACCAAAATTGGTCCAGAATTTCGTGTATTCCTCTAAATTATCTTTTGCTTTTTTGCCGAGCTCTGATACCGCGCGTTTAGTTAGGGATTTCCTAATCTGCTCAACAACGCGATTATTCTGCAGTGTTTCTCTGCTGATGTTAAGAGGCAAATCTGGTGAATCAACCACACCTTTCAAGAAACGCAGGTATTGTGGTATAATTTGTACATTATCTTCAGTAATAAATACTTTATTGACATATAACTTTACAGAGCAGCGTCTATCCGGATGAAACAAATCATAAGGCTTGATAGAAGGAACATAAAGCAAATTCGTATATTCTATTGCACCTTCATTTTTATTATGCAGTATCATCCAAGGCTCACCACCTACATGCGCAACACCGCGGAAGAAGTCGTTGTGCTCTCCTTGAGTAACGTCATTTTTTGGCTTAGTCCAAATTGCAGCTTTGCTGTTTAATTTTTCACTTTTTCCCTCTTCATTTACAAACTCAACGGGAAAATTTATGTGGTCAGAGTAAGTAGTAACAATGTTTTCAATACGGAATTTGTCTAAAAATTCGCTTTCTTCAGGACGCATGATGAGCGTAATTTTTGTGCCACGAGAGATTTGACCATCTAACTTGCTGATTGAATATTCTCCATCTCCTTTAGATTTCCATACCCAAGACTCTTCTTCTCCAGCTTTCCTTGACTCTACTATAACTTCTGAGGCAACCATGAAGCTTGAATAAAAACCAACACCAAACTTTCCAATCAGTTCTACAGCTTGGTTTGAATCTTTATTATTCTTAATTGCATCCAAGAATTTTTGCGTACCAGAACTTGCAATCGTGCCAAGATTATCTATTAAATCTTGCCTGTTCATGCCAATTCCATTGTCGGTTATATACAGCTCATTCTTATCTTTACTGGAGCTAATAGTAATCTTCAATTCATCGCTTGAATCTAGTAAATTAGGATTTAATTGCGATTCATAGCGCAATTTATCACATGCGTCTGATGCATTTGATATTAACTCACGCAAGAAAATATCCTTATTAGTATAAAGTGAATGAATTACTATATTTAGTACTTTGCCTACTTCAGCGTCAAATTTTAAACTTTCAGTTTCTTTTATGTTGTGCATTTTGAGCTCCATTATTAGCCTGCTATTCTAGTAATTTAAGTATTGCACAGCGATCTTTCAAGGTCATATATGCTAAAATTTATGTGAGCCAATTTGTCATGCAAGCTGAAATGATAAGAAGAGGGTTCTGTTCTACAATTATCTTTATTCTTAGAACAAGAGATCTCTTATTTGCTTCAAAGATTTGTGAGTCTTTGATTCTTTTTCTTTAAAAGTAGTCTCAAGAGAAGTTTTAAGCTTTTCCCATTCTTCCTGAACGTTTAGAATCAAAGCGCTCTCAATCTCCTCCAGTGCTTTCTGAGGTGATGAATATAATTCCTCATACAAATTAGTGTTTACTGACTGTAGTATTACTAAAAATGTAAATAAATTCGGATCAATTTTCGCATAACATAGCTTTATTTTCTTTACGCAATATTGTATTGCCTGCAATGATAATGAGAAGCTTTTTGCGTAAAATATAAAGCTATCTATAATTAAGTTTTTTGATTTTTTCGGTAATTCAACATTTTGAAATAGCTTTCTTGTAAACTTCTCTATTGGCTGTTTTGGCAAATGCAGAGAGAGATCAGTAAAAGATTTTAGGCTAAAACTTGGTCCAAGTATTGTGCTGATTGCTCTTTGCACGTTACTTTTATCTTGACTAACAGAGATAATGAAAACCAGTCCCTCGACATCAAGCATGTACTTTATGGATTCTAAAAAATCGACAATGAATTTAGGGCGACATATATCAAGGTCATCCACCATTATATAGATGTTTTTGTCTTTTCTAATTTTATTAACCACATCTGCTAGTTGTATCTTAAAATCTCTAATATTCTCTTTTCTCCTTTGGAGAAGATTTAATTCACCCAAGACAAAACCTATGTCTTTCTTATCAGCCTCTTTTGCAGCATCGAGAAATACTGAAAGCATAGCAAGTGGAGATTTACTGATCAGCTTTCCTAATGTATTGAGAGAAAATAGTTCTTGGTTTATGTTTTTGAACTGCTGTATAACACTCCTTTTTACTTTGTATGATGCAAATAGATCCTCAAACAGAAAATGCAAAAAAGAAGGCAATGGCTGATCTAGCGCGCTAATATCCCATGCGCTGTAATAAGCTGCAATTTCATTTTGCTGCTCTAGATCCTTTACCCATTCTTTCAAAAAAAATGTCTTACCCCACTCATTATATCCTTCTAAGGATACGATCGAAAAAGACTGATCAATTGTCTTAATTATATTACTAAATCTACTTGCAACTTGTTTGTAACCCAAGCAATCATTCTCCCAAGTTATTACCTTAGGCAATTGCTCCTCTTCTTTTTTTTTTAATGTTATTAGCGATATAAGTTTTTTTAAGCACATGCCTTACTTTATATTTAACTCATACTCTTGTCTTGAAGTAAGTGCTATTCTCAGCGTTCCCTCATCTAGGTAGTCAATTTCTCCACCGATCGGTATGCCACAAGCAAGTCGTGATATCTTTACGTCCAAGTTTTTTAGCAATTCAATTATATATTGTGCAGTGACTTGGCCCTCTAATGTCGGATTAATTGCAACAATAACCTCTTCAATTTTAAATTCTGTAACTCTTTTATGAATACTCTCAAGATTGAGTTCTTTTGGACCTATGCCATTTATTGCTGATAGCCTGCCACCCAAAACATGATACATACCTGAGTATATACTCCCTTTTTCAAATGCCCATAGATCAACCAATTCTTCTACTACACACATTAACTTGGTGTCGCGCTTTGGGTTAATACAAATAGAACACGGCGATTTAGTATCTAGGTTTCCACAAATCTTACACTCTATTATAAGATCCGCTAGCTCTCTAATCAAAGATGCAAGGGGTAGCATGACTTTCTCTTTATTTTGAAGCAAATGTATAACTAACCTTCGTGATGATGATGGCCCTAAACTTGGCAATTTAGAAAAAGCATGAACTAAATTTTTTATATTAATGTTCATTCAATAAATTTAGGATAGTACATAAAATGATAACACCAAACCTTTTGTAAAGGAAGCTTAGTTTGATTGGCTATGAAAAAGATTCCCATTTTTTCAGAACTATTGTGAAAAAAGTAATGTAATCATAATCTACTGTAACCTAACTCTGGTTCAGGTATAACTGAAATTATCTCATACATTTGCGTAGTTACTCCAGCACCTCTTTTTTGAAAGTGACGCAATTTATTTTTCAACATATTTCTTTCTTCCACATAACTGTCCGATTCTTTATTCAAACTAGAATTTTTTTCTTCATACTTGGAAAGTATTGTATCGATCAAATAATTAAAAAATAATATTAGACCTGTAGTGTTGGAGAGCAATTCAAGAGAATAATATAACATATCTTCACTCACTTCTTCATTTATTATGTCATGAGAATTTTTATACATTCTAAAACAAGAGCCGAAGGCTGCTAAGCATATGCAAGTAAGTTTTGTTTTGTTTAGGACGCACTTAATTCGCGCTAGTTTTTTATTATTATCTTCTAATTTTATACGCAACTCACTAATTTTACTACTATAGTGCTTAATAAACAATTCTATTGCCTCTTTGTTATTAGTATAATTATATGCCTTGTAAGATTCCTTATCCATGAGTTCAGTATCTATATCCTTTGATTTTAGAAGCTCTTTGATTGCTTCATTCTTCCCAAGAAGCACAGCTTCGTGTAGAGGTGTGTACTCACTTTTAACATCTTTCCTTCTGTTAATATTTTCATGAGTTAAGTAGTTGAAAAGAGCTGAAACACATTCTGAATTATTACCCTCAATAGCCAGAGTAATTAAATCTTTTTCGTCTTTGTTCTTAGTATTAATAACTTTGAAAAGCGGCTTTTCATTCTCTTGCTTACGTTCAAAATATTTGTGCTTGTAAAACTCATTCGAACAATATGGTTCCTTAAGAATACACAAAAGCTTTTTTACAAAATCAGCACGATTTTTTTTTATGGCCACATGTAAAGGTGTGTCCTGATTTTTCTCGTCTTGCAACAATAATGCATCATACAAACAACCCTCTTTATATAGATAATCAATCTCTTGGTCAAAATAGATATCTTCTTTTCCTTGACAGATACTTAATAGTCGTGACCCTATACTTTCTGTAGTACTGTAATCAATTGCAGAGCTACGTTGCACTTTAGATTGATAAAGGATTACGTCCATACTATTCCTACCTTTAAACAACCCAGCTATACCTCTAAATATTCCAGCTATACCTGATTCACTCCGAGCAGCACAAGGTGTTTCATCTTGAAAGTTAATCTCAACATCTTCATTAGAAAAAAGTTCTAAAACATGCGAGCTGCTTCTTCTACTGGAAAAAGGCACCTCGTTCTTTTTATCTTTGATCTCAGCAATCTTTGCATTCGAAGCACTTAGAGGGTTAGCTAAATAATCAAGATCTGTAGCATTTTTAGACTCAAAGTCTTCTGCTTGAAAATTTGCTGCAGCGTTTATTTGACCTTCTATTGGTAACATAAAAAATTAATGAGTAGATTACAGGAAGACTATCTCATCTTTGAAAATTTTCAACCCTATTTTTGAAATGGTTTTTGATAAAAATACTTGTGAAACTAACTTTTGTGTTAATTTTTTAGAAGATTTTATAGCTAAAAAATTACTTCCGCATATTTTAAATCTGATTACAATTACAATTAGAGATATTTTCAGAGCTCAAAAATTTATCTTTGTCTGCAGACTTTTTAATCACACTAATTAAAAATGTAGCGTATCCTCTTCAGAGTGTATCTGTTGTATGTGCACTGCATTTTTTTCTAATCTTTTTTATACAGGGGGATCTTATGTTTAGAATTCCAGATACTTGACCTTTACTTTAGTTAATAAAAACCAACTGGTACCTGCGGTATAGCTACGGTTTCTCAAACAAGTTTTAAATGAATAGATTTCTCCTAAGAAACTCACTCAACTAACTCTTCTTGTTGAACTAATATATAGCCAAATTCGCTCGCTTTTTTGATCAAATTTTTTACAATTCTATCTTTATAGAGTGTTTCATAGTATTCCATTCCTTTTTCTACATATTCCTATCCGTATTTGAGCATACTATAAAATATGCATGCCATTTTTCTTGCAGTAGCTGTTATTGCTTTTGGTGCTCCTAGTCGTTTTTTCAATCTTCTGTAGTATGCACCCAACGCACTTTTACTCTTTCCTACAGCATGAGCAGCTATTCGCAAAGCATTTGCAGCACGGTTAATGACTTTACGTGTTCTTGTATTAAACACTTTTTCCCCTGTAACTTTATTAGCAGGACTGAGTCCCAACCACGACGAAAAGTGCTTTTCTGTTGGCCATTTACTGTGGTTTATACCAACTTCTGAAATTATGGTTTGTATACTTAATACATCAAATCCAGGAATTTTAGTAAAATCCATACCAGTGATTCGGTGCAGTTCCTCATACAAAGCAAAGCTTGGCTTACTTTTGCTATTTTTATTCTTTTGCTTACTTAGCTGTTTGCTTTCACAAGACTTTGTTTCAAACGTTTTATAATAGGCTTCAATATTTCTGTCACATTCTGCTATTTTTTCTTGATAAATATTATATAGTTCAAATTCTTGCCTTAGCGTAAATAAGTGTTCTTCTCTATAGTCACCAGCTAACGCTTTTGCAATAGTAGACTGATCATTTTTCATTCGCACGTCCCTGAATTCTGCTAATTTTTCAGAATCTCTTTCGCCTTCAATTATAGCTTCAATGATTTTCATACCAGTTATCCCAGTAATATGACTAATAACCTTGTGTAATTGTATATTCATTTGAATTAATGCCTTCTGCATACGTAGAATATGTGTAGATGCACTTTCAGTGAGATTTCTGCGCTGCCGTACGTAACTGCGCAATACACACATCTGATTATCTGGGTCGAGTAGACCAGTGGAACTTCCCCACCAGCCCCCATAAGTGTTGAAAGTGCTATAAGTGGAGTGATACAAGGTGATTGACGGCATGTAAATTCCCTCCTGATAGTAAAACAATTGAACGTATAAAAGAATCATTAAGATCCAATGTGAATTGTAATAGTGCTATTTTGAATCCGTGTAGATTATTTTTGATTTTATAAACAAGAAATAACAAAGCCGTAATAATAATCATGTAAATATACACCTTCATGCCATTCATAGTATGGCTTAAAAAGTGCTTATATCCAAGATTTTGCTTTATAAATTTAAAGAATACCTCTATGTCCCACCTGCGCCTATATAGCTCTGTTACTTCATAAGCTAACATTTCAAGCAAGTTGGTTAAAAACCATATTTCATCTCCTGCCTTATTTCGAATTTTTATTAAACGTAGGTCATGCTTTTCTGCTACTTTACCTCGTGCACGATAAAGATTAACTATTATATCTTCTAAAATCTCTGATCCATCCGATTTTTGTTCTCCTATAACTTTGTTCCTGCTTATAACATCATGTTTTCTTCCTACTTTAACTCTTGTGATAAATTTGTACTCCTTTTCATCAAATTCGGCAAAAGTTCCAACTTTTCTGATTCCTCTATCAAATAATAAAATATCCTCTTTTTCAACTTTAGCTTCATTAATGGCTCTCACTAATGCTATATCTTCACTACTTTCTTCTTGTCCTTTACAAAATCTTATACTTGTCGGCAATTGATCCTTTAATCCTACACTCACTTTAACTTGACTGTCGTTACTTTTACCGCCTATTTTTAGCCCATCTTTTATGAGATATCCCGATAAATTTATGATTGTCGAATCAAACTTATGTAAATTATTTGATGTTTTTTGGGGTAATAGCTTTTTAATCTTGCTCATCAAATCAATATATACTCCCTTAAAATATTCTGGATTTATAACTTTTAACCTTTTTGACAAACCACTGTATGTTACTGTACTTTTATCGCTATTCTTATCCATTATACACCTGTTTATTACCATTTCTAGCGCTCTTAAGCTTGTTTTTTGCCCCATTAATATTAACTTCATTAGACCTTTAAATATAATCTTGCCCAACAATTTAGTATTACATTTATCTACTTCACTTAATTTTCCTAGCCTTTCTAAATCCTCATCTTTTATTAAATTTAGTACTCTTTCTATTTGATCCATTATTGCCTCCATTTTCTTGCAATAACAGTTCTTTATACTTTTCTGATACTACTTTCAACACTTATG
>NZ_MUIY01000002.1:224228-316703 GCF_007115045.1 Wolbachia endosymbiont of Nilaparvata lugens
GGGGCTTTCATCCACCTCTCAACATACAGTATGACCCATTTGCAGTTTGTATATTTCTTGATAGCTTGCAAAACTAATTCGTGATCCAGATTGTCGAAAAATCCAGATATATCAAGATCTATCGTCCAATCGTACCTCCAGCATCTCTTGCGTGCTGTATTTACCGCATCCAGTGCAGATTTATTCGGTCTATAACCATATGAATCCTCGTGGAATTTTGGCTCTACTAGCGGCTCAAGATACATAGAAGCTGCCGTTTGCCCTATCCTGTCGAATACTGAAGGAACACCTAAAATTCTTTGTCCTTCTCCCGTATCCTTCGGTATTGCTACAGCTTTTACTGGCTCTGGAAAATAACTTCCGGATGACATCCGATTCCATAGTTTGTATAGATTATCTTTTAGATTTTCCTCAAACTTTGTTATCGAAACCTCATCTACACCTGCAGCACCTTTATTTTTCGATACTTGTTTATAAGCTCTCCAAATAAGTTGTTTCGGTATATCAAAAGACTTTGTTTTATTCATTAATTCCTCCCATTACGGTTGACAAAATAATTAAAACTAAATAACTCAGCTCCTTCGCTCCATTTCCATTACAGAAACTTCTTCACTACTATGAGCTAATCCGCCCCTGTTTTTCGCATCGGTACTCTCATCCTCAGAGATCGGCTCTTTGGACTTCTTCCTTATCATCGAAACGACAGGTTCCCGCAGTTCCACACAATAGCCTAAAATAGGTTCACGCCACCTCTATGCCGGACGCCACCTATCCAGTAAACAAGTTCCTGATAGGTTTATCCCAAGAGATTCAGGAGCCCATGGTTTTGACGTCGTCTTTGGAATTTCGACACTTCATCAGTGGTTCATTTTCATTCGCCTCTCTATTTTACACATGATGCATAATTGCACCTTTTCCATAACGCTCACTACCATAGCTCTTTACCACAGCAGCTTATGGCTGTTTGAAGCCTATTCTTGCAAACCGACTTCAAGGGGCCCACCCTCATCTATTGTGCAGCTTTGCACTTAGTTTGCTCATTTTTTTTAAGCATTCTTTGTGTCTCTACGGTACACCCTAAACGATCCATGAAGCAGTCCGTAGCTATGCAGTTGTTGGAGCCATTGGCAATCTTGAACGTCAGACTTCCTACCAGGTACATTCTTTACATGCCGTGCATTTACCAATCTTACCTCGAATTTATATGACTCAAGTATTTGAAATAAAGGAATCCAGTATACTCCTGTTGATTCCATAGCTACTGTTGTAACTTTACACTTTTTCAACCACTGTGCTAAGTTATGAAGGTCTTCAGTAAAGCAGCCAAATTTCTGAACGCGTTGTTCATCTCCTCCTTCAGGTACACACACATAGTGTACAGCTGAACCAATGTCTATTCCTGCTGCATTAGGATTCACTATTTCTAATTTACTTTTTGCTTTTTTCATGGTAACTCCTACATATAATTTGTTACAGGGAAACGCTTCAGCTTGGAACGGTTGATAGTACAATCTCCTAACCGAGGTAGTCTAAATGACTCCATCAATGATTTGACCGTTCCTTCCAAGACCATGCTTGCATACGGGCACTTAGGCACCATTGAAAATGTCGATCATAACTGCAGAGGCGCTCCCTCTATAACTATACTTGAAAATTACTAAAAACTTAATTTGTGTGTTTCTTTCTGATTTGACAGATTTTGTCTGTTCGATGCTTGCATAACTGGAATTCGAAAGTTGATGTCATTCCAGCGCATGACGCTGGAATCTAGATTTTCTTATTGGATCCCAGTGTCAAGCACTGGGATGACACCTGATTGTGCAACAGATCTAATGTAAAAAACACACAGTTATTATTTAACTTCTGGTATTACCTACGATTTCAGAAGCTTCTGCATGATTGACAAGAGACGACTGAGGGTTAACAGTTTCTTCTATAGCTTTAGCCTGCTTATAGTCCTGACTCAAGAAATATATAGCTACTCCAACTGCTATTCCAGCAACAAGAGCAGATACTGCGAGTGCGCATAATATAATAGTCATTGAAGGTATTAAAGCACCACCAACACCAAGAAAAACACCAGGTATGATACCAATCAAACTATTACATCTAGCACTTTCTTTTTTCGATTGAGCTTGGTCTTTCATACATTCGATGAGTACTTTTTTTGTATCTCCATGAGCTAAATCTAATGGAATTTTGTCTTCTTCATTCTTTATCAAAGGATTTGCACCATATTTTAAAAGGGCTTCTATTGCCTCAGTGTTATTACTTATAACAGCTTGGTGTAATAATGTATTTTTACTACTTTGATCTTGAAAATTTATCAATTTGTAGAAATACTGAGGAGTAATAAACCTATTCACAGTTTCATCTAAAATCTTCATCACGTCTTGAAATGATAATTTCTCTTTTTTCTCAGATATTGCACTACCGTGTTCAATACAGTGGTGCAATATAGGGTATACTATCTTTCCTCCTTCCTTATTGATAAAATCTCCATTTATAGGGGCTCTATCTAAAAGAGTCAGTGTGAATAACTCCTTGTTAATCACAATTTCGCTATTATCCTTAAGATAGTTTTGCAATTCTATAACTTTTTTATCATAATTCTTGTCTGGATTATTAATGATTTGAAGTAAAGCAGTCATATTATCTACCTATTATTATACTAATAATATAATAAATTCTAATAAAAGTCAAATTTTTAATTAAAAAATTAATACAACTTATTAGCAATTCCTACAAGTGTCAAATAAATTCAAATAACATCAAAAAAAACTCACAGGGTCAACATCTATTGTTACTTCAATATTTGAACTCAAGTTACAGCAATGTTTCAGCTTTTTCTTTATGAATAGACTATGGTTATTGTATATTTTTAGTAACACTCTATAACGATATTTATTGTTTAAAAAATTTATTGCTGCTGGTGATGGGCCAAAAATTTCAAATTCTTTCAATGTCAAGTGCTGAGAGGTAGTTGAAAATTGATTATGCAAAAAGTTTGTTATCTCATTTGCTGCTTTCTGCGTTGCAAATTGATCCTTACCACAAACTATAAGCGCTATTAGCCTACTAAATGGGGGCATTTTAGCTTTGCGTCTTGACTCAAGTTCAATTTCATAAAACAAATCCCTTTTTTGCTGCTGCAATGCTTTTATTATCAAACTTTCAGGATTATTAGTTTGCACTATTACCGTTCCTTTTTCGTTGAACCTCCCAGATCTACCCGCAACTTGATGCAATAATTGATACGTCTTTTCTGCTGCCCTGAGGTCAGAATTTTCAAGGCCTAAATCTGCGTTTATCACTCCAACCAAAGTTAACTTAGGGAAATTATGCCCTTTAGCAATCACTTGTGTACCGATTATAATATTCACTTCTTCTTTGAGCACTGAGTCAATTACGCTACCAAGCGACTTCTGGTCGCTGCTAATAATCGCAGTCTTTGCGTTTGGTATTAATTTTACTATTTCTTCAAGTAACCTCTCAATTCCTATACCACAAAGGGATAATGACTGCTGACTTTGACAATTAGAACACTTTTCTGGAAGTTTTAATTGATAAGAACAGTGATGGCATAAAAGGACATTCTTTTTCTTGTGGTACGTAAGCCATACAGTGCAATTTGAGCAGGAAATTTTATATCCACATTTTTTACAAACTGCAAGTTGCGCATACCCCCTGCGGTTTAGAAAGAGCATAACTTGCTGTTTTTTCTCTATGGTTTGTTTTATCCCTTCGAAAAGCTCATTTGAAATCCATTGTTTATTATTCACTACTTTTATGTGCGGCAACTCTGCACCACCGAATCGTTCGGTTAGCTTTACATGGTTGTAATTCCCTTTTTTAACATGATAAATTGTTTCAAGCAGCGGAGTAGCGGATGATAAAATAATCGAAATATTTTCGAGCTTGGCTAAGATAATGGCCATATCTCGAGCATTATATATAATCCCCTGTTCTTGTTTAAAGGATGAGTCATGCTCTTCATCAATGATGATTAATTTTAGGTTTTTATAAGGTAAAAAAAGTGCTGACCGTGCTCCAATAATGATCTGTGCACTTCCATTTGCTATATTGAGCCAATTATTTCGGCGAGCTTTAGGAGTAAGTCCTGAATGCCACTCAGCTATATTTCCAGATGTCTGACTGCGAACGCGATTTACCAATTGTGAAGTTAGGACAATTTCAGGCAAGAGGATTAGCACTTGTGCATTACCCTCTTCTGGTGTCATTCCAGTGTGTAACCTTTTGGTGTTTGAACATTTGCAGGTAGTTTTAGTAGTAGATGATGTCATTCCAGTGCTTGACACTGGAATCCAGTCTTTATCGTACAACTGCTTAGTGTACTGATTTGAAATTAAGTTTTCTGGATCCCAGTGTCGAGGCACTGGGATGACATCCTTTTTGGTAAAAATTACTCTTATATTGTAACATTCGTCTAGTTGTGTATTGAACGCTGGAATGACATAACGTTTATTTTTGAAAGTAAATTGCATAGCAAATGGTGTCATTCCAGTACATGGCAAAAGCAGTATGCTAAATGTTACAGAGGGTTTTGCCTTAAATGCAAAGGTGTCATTCCAGTGCTTGACACTGGAATCCAGGAATTTTGATTCTAAGTTGGGTATTGGTCTTAAATTAAAATAAACATTTGTGATGAGATTATATGAAAAACTGGATCCCAGACTGGGATGACACCTTACTCGTAGACCCAAATCACAATGTTCGTAAATACTATGATTCTTAATCAACTGTGAAATTACAGAGAGATAAACTTCCGTTTTTCCAGACCCGGTTTCACCGTCAAGTAAAGTTACTGAATACTCATTCAAATTACTTATTATTTTATCTCGAGCTACCTGCTGCTCAGGGCTTAATTGGTAATCTATTTCACTTATTTCTTGCTTTTGCTTAGTGCAAACTAACTTATCTATTTGATTTACCTTTAATACTCCTCCCATTATTACTTTGGCAAGCATACCGATAGGTATTACATTATACTGTGCAACCCACTCTGCAAATTCGATCAGTTTTGGTCTGATCCTCGGCAAATCGATCTTTTGCTCAATAAATTTTAATTCTCGATCGCTTTTGCTACTTTCTCTCCAAACTATTCCAATCAAACGCTTTCTGCCAAACGGCACCACTACGTAATCTCCAATTGAAACTTCAGTATCTTCCTCAACTGCATATGAAAATAGCTGATCAATTGGAAGTGGTAGTAATACGTCAACTATTCTTGTCATAAGTTAGCGCTGTTTTTAGATACATAAAGAAGCCTTAATGCTTTTTTCATAGTACACAATTTATAATCATAAATACTGGAAATGTGAGGAAATTCTGTATGTTTAGCGATAAAATAGTCCTAGATTTTGAAATAGAAAAAGGTGACCGAATAGATCGGTGTTACTTCTCTACACGCATCAAACTTACAGATAAGAGCAAGTGTCTTCTATGTGAAAAGCTCGGTAAACTTAACAAATTAGATGATTACTTTAATCTTAATCCTGAGAATTTTTATATTTATTACAACAAATATAGTGGGCACTATGGTATAAATGAGCTGTATGTCAGAGATAATAATGGTAGATATTTAGCTACTAAACTTCCACTTGATCAGAGCGGATTTTCGATAGAGTTATCATTCGATGAGGTGAATTATGGTTTTTATCCTCTCTATGCAATCTATAACCCTAATCAATATGATAAAAAGCAGGAAAAGAGCTTCGAAGATAACGGTGAATTGCAGCCGTTTGTGTCAATTGTATTGGATTACTTTCTAAATGGCTTAACCATTCAAGATATGTTTTTGCAAATACGAAATGAGCTTGTCGAAAAAGAAACAAAATTAGAAGAAGACAGAAGAAAAGCAGAGGAAGAATTAAATCAAAAGAATGAAAAGTTAAGAGAACTCATAGGAAATGATGAGATTAAAGTACTTAAAGTAATAAAAGGCCATAGTATTGGGAATGGACGTTCAGCGGCAATTTTACAGCTTAATGGTGATCTTGATGCAAGTAAGTACTACATAGCAGAGTATGAAGGCAATGAATACTTACATTGCACGAGCTCTGGTTATGACATACTGCTTGACCAGAGCGATTTATTTTTTGTTCTGAATAGCAGCTCTTATCTTGAACTTGAAAGCGGTTTCTACTCAATACCTTCTGGCAACTATGCTAAATATCTCGATACTAAGAATCTGCTTTTTCGCGATGATCAACTATCTAAGCAGTTGTGTAAAAACAAGGTAAAGGCTGAATCTACAGTTAACGCATTTTTCTCAAGACTTATTTATAGTGAAAATTTTTAAGAGGTGGATATGAAATTTAAAACAAATTCTGAATATGATAAATCACAAACTTTGATTAAAAAATTATTTCCAAATAAAGAAAGTATAGTAATAAACGATCAGCTTACAATAGAAGTAAAATATGGGGGATTAGCTAGTTATACCCCTGAGTATATAAAACAAACTGTAAAAGATGCTTACGGAGCCTGGTCTGATAATTTCTATTCACAAAAAAGCGTTCATTCTGGTCCAGTAAAATTGCAGCTTTATGTGCTGAAAAATTACGATGATTACAAAGCTCACATCAAGGAACTTTCAGATGGTAAGGACCATAGAGAATTATGGGATGGTGGAACAGTAAGAGCACACGAAGCTGACGGCACGATAGCAAAGACTTTTATTGTTGGAGATGTAAATGGCTTACTTTGTGCAAAATCTAAAATTTTAATGGAAAAAATGAGCGATGCATTTCTTGAGTACTCTACCGGTAATATGGATACAGTACCTGAAGTTTTACGTACCGGTATGAAGCTTTTCATGTGGAGCTATGATGCAGCTAAAAAAGAAAGCACTCGCGATATGCATTATACAAAAGAAGCATACAATAAAATGCAGGAATCTGGTCATGATACACCGTATAAAATAGCAAGTATGTCTAATGACTATAGAATGTCAGATTGCTTAGTGACATTCCTACAAGAAAAACATCCTCAATTCATAAAGCAATTACTTACTGAGATGTCCTTCAATAGAGTAGAAGCGATATCAAAATTCAAGCATCTTTTGAATAACTCAGAAGTTGAAAAAGAATTTAAGCAGTGGATGGATGTAAAAAGTGGCAATAAAATTGTAGCAGATCTTGTGCCAGATAGTGAAGTTATGACTTTCGGCGAACACAAGCTTCAAATAAACATAAAACATGATGATGATGAATTAACTCAGAGCAAATTGAGTAGTGTAAAAAATGCCATCGAGAGTACTATAAAAGATTTTGATTCAGCATTTGGCATTAATAATTCTCAGCCTTGGCACAACATACCAAATAAAGTTAATGTTTTCGTATTTAATACAAAGAGTGACTACGAAAATTATCTTAAGGAGTTGAACGTTAACTATAAAGGTGCTTCTGGCTTAACAGTTCAAGGGCGTGGCTCAGAAGTTCATGTTTATTTTTATCTACAAGACCAATTTGATGACTCGTGTAAAACTTTAAAACACGAATTGGGGCACGCCTTAACTATCATTAATTCCTATTATGGTACAGGTGAAGTTTTGTCTAAGGCTATGCATGAAGGAATTGCTAACTATATGGCAAGTTTGGAAGATGGTCAGCATGTCAATGACCATGGAGATAAAGAGGCCTTGATTGCAATAAGAAATAAAGATCTCAAACCAGATGAGATACTGCGCAATAATATTATAAGCAATAAAGGTGAACATTATCACTCAGATGCTGAACAAGTGATCAAATTTCTTGAAGATAAATACCCAGATATGATTGATAATTTGCTCAAGAGCCTTTCTAAATCTGGTACGAATGGGTCTAAAGGTAATAAATTATTTGAAGATTTTTTGGCTGAGCTAAAAGGTTATACTCAGGAGTTTAAACAGTGGGTCAAGGCTGAGCTGAATGGTGAACAACATATGGAATATAATGTTGTTAAATCTAACAGTGTTGAAAATTCAACAAGCCAACAAAGTGCTGGCAAGGGTCTGTATGGTTATAGTCCAGTACATAATGTAAGTGGTGATAAAACCAAGATAGAATCTAAATCAAGTGTCAGTAGAGAAGATTCTATGCAACCTGCTAAAAAAGTGAGTGAAGACGAACAAGGAAAAGCTGTTACAACAAAAGTTATGAAGTATAATAAACAGCCTTTCTTAAAGGTGAATATTGATGACAATAATGTAGAAAACACTATAGGAAAAGTAAACGAGATAAATAAGGTAACAGGTGCGACGAGTTTACATTTTGCTGCTTCATTGGGAGATTTAAGCAAAGTAGCAATGCTACTAAAACACAATTCATATACTGATACAAGAGACCATAATGGACAAACGCCACTACATTATGCCATTCAGTCAGGAAATACGGAAGTAGCAAAATATCTTATTGATCATGGAGCAAATCTTAATGTTCATGACAATTATTATCAGAAAACTAATACTAAATATGTGTATTATAAGACACCTTTACACTATGCTATTGAGTCTGGAAATATAGAGATAGCTAAATACTTAATAGATCGTGGTGCAAATCCTAATATTCAAGATGCTTATTCCAAAACGCCATTATACAGTGCTATTTATTCAGGTAATACAGAAATAGTGAAGTATCTATTAGATCATAACGCAGATCCTAATAGTAAAAGTTATTATACTTTTCCGTTACTTGCTGCTATTAAGCTAGGGAATGCGGAAATAGTTAAGAGTTTAATTGAGCATGGCGCAGATCTTGGTATCAAAAACACGTCAGCTCAAACACTGCTGCACTATGCAATTGAGCTAAAACATACGGAAATTGCTAAATACTTAATAGATCGTGGTATAGATGTTGATACCCGTGATATTAGCTCTGGTAAATCTCCACTACATTTTGCCATGTACATGAAAAATATGGAAGTAGTTAAATATCTCATAGAGCATAATGCGGATATTGATATTCAGGATAGCTACGGCTTAACACCTTTGCATCTTGCTGTTGATCTTGGGAATAAGAAGATGATAGAGCAGTTAGTTGAAAAAGGTGCGAATATTAATGCTCAGGATAATGATGGTTGGACACCTTTAGTTCATGCAGTGAGGCATGGAAAGTTAGATACAATAGAATATCTAATAAAAAACAAAGCTGACGTTGACGTTGTAGGCAAAGATGGCAGGACACTTGTTGAACATGCTGAGTTATGGGCAGAAGAGAAAGGACTAGCAAGAGATGTAATAGATAGCAAAGGCGATAATGATTCTTATTATCGTGAGCTTTCAAAAGAAGCTGCAACTTGGGAAAAAGCTGGAAAGGATATGCTTAGCTATCTCAAAAAAATTACTACGCAAGAGGAAGAATCTAACGATATAGACCAAATGCCAGCAGATCAACCTGCAAGTGAAGAAAGGAATAAAAGGTCGCTAATAGGAGACGAAGAGAAGCAAGAGGAAACAATTGTTATAGATAATGTGAAAGAAGAATCACAACATCCTTTAAAAATCAAAGTGGGTGAGGCTGTTGAAATAGGGAAATATAAGGTAGAACTGCAAGTTACGTATGATGATGTAAGAAATTTTTATGACACTATACGTGGTAAATATCATGATGGTAGTGGATACAATTATGAGCAAGTAATGGTTTTGTACAATGAAATTGTTAGGCCAGCATCACAGCATCATGATGAACCATTTACTCTTGCTGAGTCCTATATTGCAGATGGGCATCTATTTATTAAAAATCAAGATTTTGGAATTTTGAATGATTTTAATGAGATGTTCTATAAAAGTGATGAGTTTATGTAACATAAAAGGTGGATGAGAATTAATTGATATAAGGAATGAAATCTTCTCCTGTCATCCCAGTGCTTGACACTGGCTTTTTTTTACTAGATTCCAGCATCAAGTGCTGACCATCTACTACTAAAATTGCCTACAAATTGCAACAGTTGTGCGCTTGACCACTAGAGTTTTAAAAGGAAGATGTCATGCCAGTGCCCAGACACTGGCATCCAGATTGTTCACGAGCGCAAATTAATCATAGGAAACATTATACTGGAAACAACGTCTTCAATGAGATATAGAAAGGTTGGATTCCAGTGTCAAGCACTGGAATAACATCATCTGCTATGCAATTTACTTTCAAAAATAAACGTTCCAGCGTTTCCTTCTGCTGGCATGACATCTCATTGAAGATCAAGATTTTGAATGATTTTAATGAGATGTTCTACAAAAATGATGAATTTGTATAATAAGTATTATTATTAATATATTAATTGACTGATGGTATAAATTATTCTATTATTAAGATATATAGTTAATATCTTAATAATCAATATGCCAAAATATGTTAATCGCATTGCTGAATCTATTGTATTAAAAGTCTATACTGACAAGAAAAACGCTAAAATTAGAGTATTTTCTAAAACTAAAGATGGAGAAATTGAAAAAACACTTTCAAAGCAGCAAATTGTAGAATTTTTAAACCTATTTACTAATACAAGGAATCACGAAATTGCTATCAGTAAAAATATAGAACGCGGTATCGTTGAAGATATAGAAGGTATACGTAGAGAAAATGCTAGATATGTATATAAAGCACCAGATTTATCCGCTGAAGAACAATATAATAAATTATTTGAAAGTGAAAAAGCCATTCAATTTAATTTGAATACTTTTATGTCAGATAGTATATCTAAAATTGTACAATTAAAAGATAGATTTGAAGAAATTTTAGGTTTTTCTCTCGAAAGAGGGTTATGTCACTCACTAAATTACTTTATTACTTTTCTAAAATTAGAGAACAGGCAAGATTTTGTTCAATTCCTCGAGTCTGATAATATTATATCTGAACAAGATTTTATGAATTATATTGATGGAAGAAAAGAACAAACGATTAAGTTATTGATGATGCAGTTTTTATCGCAATTCTTACCTATTCTTGATGTTCAGAGCATTAAAAAGCGAGAAGGAGATCCATTTTATTCTGATGAGACAATATATGAGCAGTCATATGATGATTTATTTTCAACAAAAGTATGGATAGATACTAACCAAGAACAAATCAAACATGTCTTAAATAATGTGGAAATAGGATGCTACTTAGAATTTAGTTCTTTTTGTTTTACTTATAATAGAGCAGATGTCAAGGGTGCTGGACATTCTATGTTGGTGTATAAAGCAGAGAATGATAAATACATATTTTTTGATTCTAATAAAGGAGTGGTTGGCTTTTGTCCTGATACAGGAGCTGCCAATTTTACATTAGAGGAAGTTTGTAGGGTAATGGAACTTGCTGTAAACCGTTATTCATATGATATGTATATTGAAAATTTTGCAGATTATTGCCAAGTTTATATTATGCTTAGAAATGCAACACTAATGTTAAAGAAAGCCGAAAAGCTTTATGAAACAACAGAAAGAACAAATTCAAAAATAATTGATATATTAGTTGATAAAGGTATGAATAAATTGTTGCTCACACCTGCAAGTCTGTGAACGGACATAACTTGATCTTTTTGGTTATGTACAAAGTATAGACATCAGCTCATCCCATTCTCTTTTACCAATGCCACTTTCTTCTCTAGTAATATTTTCTCCTTTAATTAGCTTGCGAATTATTTCAAGACCAGTTTTTGAAATGCAGGCTGATTTTAGGGAATATTCAACAAAAGCATTATAGGCCAGCGGAACCCATTTCTTCACTATGTCCAACATAATTTCTGCATAGACTCTAATTTCATATTGGGCGTGCTTATCAGCTCTAAGCCTTAAAAAGTGAAAAAGGTTGTGTAAATCTATTTTCCAATAAAATTGGGTATAGTAATTAAGTGTTAGATTAGTTCGGGCAATTTCTCTTGCAAGGCCCTGCTCAATAAATTTCTCATAATGAGAATATACTAAATTAGAATCCTTTGTTAGAGAATCTATTATTTCTTTTGAAGTACTTGAGTCAAAAGCTTCACCGCTGCCTTGTTTATTATTATCAGATTGTTTTGCAACCTGTTCTGGTATATAAAATTCATTATCAAGTATCGAATACCTTCCGGAATATTCATTCACATTTGCAGTTCTATGTCTTATCCACTGTCTTGCAATAAAAATTGGAAGTTTCACGTGAAACTTAATTTCACACATTTCAAATGGAGTTGTATGATGATTTCTCATCAAATATTTTATAAGCGCTTCATCTTGATTTATCTTTTTCGTTCCTTTTCCATAAGAAACGCGAGCAGCTTGAACTATGGCGCTATCAGAGCCCATATAATCAATCACTCGAATAAATCCATGATCTAACACCTTATGTTCTTCGTATAGAATTTCATCTATCTCTTTTACTGTAGTTCGCTTAGTTGTCTCATTCATAATATATTCTCAAGATGAAACAGAGATATCAGCCCCACATGAATTGAGTTTTTCATCCATGGCCTCATATCCTCTCCATAAATGATGTGAGTTATTTATTGTAGTTTCTCCTTTAGCCAACAAAGAAGCAAGCACCAAAGCTGCCGTTGATCTTAAGTCATTAGCATATAGATTAGCTCCAGATAAGCTCTTTATTCCACTTATAGTAGCTTTATTTTTTTCGATGCTGATATTAGCACCTAATTTTCTTAGCTCATTTGCATGTGCAAATCTACTTTCAAAAACGTTCTCTTTAATGATTGATATTCCATCTGCAATGCATATAGCAGACATTAGTTGTGGTTGCATATCGCTGGGAAAGTCGGGATATGGATTTGTTGTAACGTGAGTAGATTTAATAGAGCCATTTTTTCTAGAAATAATAATACCATCGTCACATAACTCAACTCCGGCTCCTATAGTCTTCAATTCATTTGCAATACATTCCATATCAGACAAATTTACTCCTTCTAACTTTAGCTCGCCGCCGGTAATGACAGCAGCCAAAGCATAAGTACCGGCCTCTATGCGATCTGGTATTATTTTATGCTCACACCCATTTAATGCTTCAACACCTTCTATTGTGATTTTTGTGTTATTAACTTCAATATTGGCACCCATACTCTTCAGAAACTCTATTAAATCAAGAACTTCCGGCTCGATTGCAGCATTGTTTATTATTGTTACTCCCTCTGCAAGTGTTGCTGCCATTATTATATTTTCTGTTGCACCAACACTCACTTTTTCAAATGTTATTTCTTTGCCTTGCAATTTCCCCTTTGTTGTTGCAGTTATATTACAGCTATCAATTTCAATTTTAGCTCCCATTGCTTCAAGTGCCTTGATATGAATGTCAACAGGACGTTTTCCAATATTACATCCACCAGGAAATACTGTTGAAACTCTACCAAATCTGCTGAGCATTGGACCTAGCATTAAAAGAGATGCTCGCAGTCTGCTTGCAATTTCATGTGATATTAAATGGTTATTGATATTGCTACAGTCAATTTCCAAAGTATGATTTGCTTTATAGTCTTTATTGCATATAAAATTTACTTCTGCACCAAGACTCTTAAGCAGCTCAGACATCAAATGCACGTCAATTAAATCAGGTACGTTATGCAAAGTTATTGAAGAATTACTAAACAAGCTTGCCGCCATTATTGGCAAGACGGCATTCTTTGAACCATTAATCTTGATTTTTCCAATCAAGGGCTTATGGTTACTTCTTACTAATATTTTATGCATTTAATCAAGCGATAGAACTTATCAAGTAAGTATAATAGGTTAGCGGTAAAAGGCAAAATTTTGCTTTTTCTTCTTCTGTCATTCAAGTAGCTGACACTGGGATCCATTTCTTCATCATCAAAATATTATATTTCAACATTACTTTTATGCTGACCAATTTAACTGGATTCCAGTTTCAGCTACTCGAATAACATTTTCGTAGTCGATTCAAAATAGCATAATTAACTACACCTTTCCAAAGATGAGAGACGCATTGGTACCACCAAAACCAAATGAATTAGAAAGCGCATATTGAATTTTATGCTCTTGAGCTTTAAGTGGTACAAAATTTAAATCACACCCTTCTGAAGGTTTGTGTAGGTTTAAAGTTGGTGGAACAATTCCATTGTTTAATGCAAGGATACTAAATATTGCTTCAACACTTCCTGCGGCACCAAGTAAATGTCCTATAGAAGATTTAGTCGAGGAAACAGGTATTTTATAGGCATAGTCACCGAATAACTGCTTCATTGCTATTACTTCAACTTTATCCCCAAGTGTTGTTGAAGTTCCATGTGCATTGATATACCCAATTTGACTTGGGCTTACTTGTGCACTCCTTAAAGCAAGTTCCATTGCCTTAAGTGCGCCTCTTCCTTCTGGATGTGGTGCTGTGATGTGGTGCGCATCTCCTGTGAGTCCATATCCAGTGAGTTCTGCATATATTTTTGCTTCCCTTTTTTTTGCATGTTCATATTCTTCCAGAACTAATATACCTGCCCCTTCGCCCATGACAAATCCATCGCGTTCTTCGTCCCATGGCCTTGAGGCCTCTTCAGGCTTATCATTGAATTTAGTTGATAGCGCCTTCATCGATGCAAAACCTGCAATTCCAACTCTGCATAACGCACTTTCTGCTCCGCCTGCAATCATAATGTCAGCTTCACCGAGTTTTATAGCTCTTGCTGAATTTATAATCGCATGCGCACCTGTTGCACATGCAGTTACCGCTGAGTCATTTGGACCTATAAATTCGTATTTAATAGAAATATGACCAGATATCAAATTTATTAGACTTGCAGGAACAAAAAATGGGCTAACACGTCTAGGACCCTTCTCCTGCATGGTAATTACATTTTCCTGAATTGACGGAAGACCACCTATACCAGAACCAATAGCTACACCTATTCGCTCTTTATTAATATTTTTATTTTCCAAAATTAGTGAATCTTCTACTGCCTGAACAGCAGCTGCAAAGCCGTAGTGAATAAAGCGATCTGTTCTTTTTAGATCTTTCTCAGAAATATAATCTAATGGATTGAAATAGTTCTCAATATCATCAGATTGAATTGGAACTTGCCCTGCAACTCTGCAAGCAAGATCAGAAGAATCGAACCTATCTGTATTGATTGCTTTGATGCCAGATTTACCTTCTTTCAGCTTTGACCAGGTGTTATTAACATCTGCTGCTAGTGGAGTAATTAAGCCAACACCGGTAACTACTACTCTTCTGCTCATTCAATATCAATTGTTTACTTTGTTTACTATATATTCAACTATCTGTTCCATAGTTTCCATTTTTTGCGCATCTTCATCAGGAATCTCTATACCAAACTCTTCTTCAACTGCCATGATTATTTCAACTGCATCTAAACTATCTGTGCCATGATCTGACAGCTTTGAAGAATTACCAAATTTCTCTACATCCTTACTGATGTGCTCTAGTATAATCTTCTTTACTTTTCCTTCTATATCTTCCCTAGTGGTTTTTGCCAATTCGCTCATTTCTTACTAAAAAATAACCTATTCTCTGATGTTATAAGAAATTTTGATGTTTGCAATAGCTTTTATGATTATATAAACTATTAAAAACTTCCTATCTCTTAGCACTCGATAGTTAATAAATTTAAAAATGCTAGACGAAACAACAAAAAATTTGCTTGTTGTAGAAGTGAATAAGCTCTTACCTGAAAATAGCGAGAATAGACTTATATCAGCTATGCGTTATGTGCTTCTTGCTCCTGGAAAACATATACGTTCTTTTTTAGTTATAGCATCTTCGGCGATATTCAACATAAAGGTTGAAAAAGCAATAACAGCAGCAGCAGCAATTGAATTTATTCATGCTTACTCTCTCATTCACGATGATCTGCCATGTATGGATAACAGTGACACCCGCAGAGGCCAGCCAAGCTGCCACAAAAAATTTGGTGAAGCAACAGCAGTACTGGCCGGAGATGCATTACTTACCCTGGCTTTTGAGGTATTATCTTTGTTAAATTGTGAGATCATAAAAGTGCTCTCTCAAGCAATAGGAATGAAGGGAATGGTGGGAGGGCAGATTTTAGATATAGGTGCAGATTTTGACAAAATAAAAGAAATTCATTTGATGAAAACTGCAAAACTATTTGCAGCTTCATGTGAAATAGGGGCTATAATAGGAGGCGCTACAGACAAGGAGCGGGAAGCATTATATAAATATGGAATAAATCTAGGGCTTATTTTTCAAGCCAAGGATGATATCGAAGATTATGAGCAAGATAAAACAAACAATTTAATGTCCGTGCTTGGAAAAAATGAAATGGAAAACTATATAGATAGTCTCTTTAAACAGGCCTCAGATAATTTAAGCACGCTTTCAGGGAATACTAGTGACTTATATGATTTATTGAATCAAGTAAAAAAAGATGGTTAGAAAAATTATATTACAAATGTTTATCTCTGTAGTAATGATTCTCACTTTAGCTTCTGCTTTTATAATTACGATTGTTTATATAAACAAAGATAAACCAGAGAAAAGGGAAAAGCTTTACGAAATAAATTCTACACATGGTGGTTTGACACAGATGATAGCAAGTTATTTGGTCAGGCCGATACTTGAATCAGCTCTTGATCGTTATATTGAAAAGCATGGGTTAGCAGAATATTTAGAAGAAATAACACAGCAAAAAGAAGAAGAGATGATAAACTTTTATGAAATTACTGAAGGTAGTGGCAGTAAAGTTTTCTGTGGCCAAGAAGTTCTGCTACAAATGTACAAAGTCTCCAACAACCTAGCAACGCTACTTCCGACTGATGTCAATTTGAAAATAGGTCAGGATTACTTAAAAGAAGTGAGTTTAGGGGTAATAGGTATGAAAGAAGGCGGAGAGCGTGTAGTTACTATTGCTGCTGATGACAACAAAATGAGTTTTAACTCTTATTACATCAAACTGATTGAAGTAAAAGATAAATATCCCGATTCAGTAAATAACCTGATGATTTTTAATGACTTAATTAACAAAACTGGAAAGCGAGTAAAATGTGGCGATGAGATATCAGTTCAATATAGCATAAAGAGACATAATGGTGAGTATATAATCAAAGATCAAATAGTGCAGTTTAAGGTTGGTGACAAAAAAATACCACTTGCTATAGAACTTGGAGTTGTGGGAATGAGGGCTGGTAATAAAAGAACAGTTCTTTCTCCACCTGATCTTTTAACTGGTATATTAATAAAAGAAATAGATTTTGATGAAGAAAATATCTCAATAATTGATTTAAGCTTGAATTCTACTATTGAAAAATAGCTTAAAGAATTACGAAGTAAGAAAAAATAAAACCTCTTGAATGCTCTATATTACTTAAAGCAGGCTTCCTCTAAAGTATAAATTTAGATAAATCAAGCTGTTTTGAAATTGACTCTAGTTTATCTCTTACATATTTGCTATCTATAACAAATTTTTCACTATTTTTTTCAGAAGCGATAAAACTTATTTCATCCAAAAGCTTCTCCATGACAGTATGAAGTCTTCTTGCACCTATATTTTCCACTTCTCTATTAACTGTAAATGCTATTTCAGCTATAGTCTCTATACCATCATCAGTAAACTCAAGTGTTACATTTTCCGTTTTCATTAACGCTATATACTGTTTTAACAAACTAGATTCTGGTTCCTTTAATATTTTTATTAGATCCTCTTGAGTAAGCGCCTTAAGTTCCACTCTAATTGGCAATCTACCCTGTAATTCTGGTAAAAGATCAGATGGCTTAGATAAATGAAAAGCACCAGATGCAATAAATAATATATAGTCTGTTTTTACGGGTCCATACTTAGTTGAAACAGTTGTTCCCTCAAGTAATGGTAACAGATCGCGCTGCACTCCTTCTCTGTTGACTTCACCTTTTATTTCTGTACGTGCTGCAATTTTATCTATTTCATCTAAAAACACTATGCCTTCATTGCTAACAAGATCAATCGCTTCTTTGATTATCTTGTCTTCATCCATTAACCTTTCGCTTTCTTCATTAATCAATATTTCACGTGCTTCTTTCACTTTAACTGTAATAGTTTTTGTTTTTTTGCTCCCATTAAACATCTTGCCCACGATTTCTGTTACGTTCATCACACCAATTTGCCCACCTGGCATGCCAGGTATATCAAAAGTGGGTAGCATACCCTTGCTCTCCCTGACGTTAATAGAAACTTCTCCATCTTCAAATTCCTTATTTCTCAGTCTTTCTCTGAAAACTTTTTTGCTTTCCTCGGTTGCATCTTCACCAACCATGGAGTTGACTATTATCTTTTCAGCCAAACCTAAAGCTTTTTTAGTTAAGGCTTTACGTGCTTTTTCCTTAACTAAAACTATTGCTGCATCAACTAAATCACGTATTATCGAGTCAACATCACGCCCAACATATCCTATTTCGGTAAATTTCGTTGCTTCAATTTTTATAAAAGGTGCACCAGCAAGCTTTGCTAAACGGCGAGCTATTTCAGTTTTACCAACTCCAGTATGGCCTATCATGAGTATATTCTTAGGTATAATTTCTTCACGTAGTGGAAGTGGGACTTTATTTCGACGCCAACGGTTTCTGAGCGCAATAGCAACAGCGCGCTTTGCGTCATCCTGCCCAATTATAAATCTATCCAATTCTTTAACTATCTTCTGTGGTGGTAGATCATCCAATAAAGCTTGTGAGTTTTGGATGCTGCTACTTTCTGTACCTTCATTTTCATAGAGGCCATTTTTTTTATTGCAGTCATCATTATTATCAGACTGACCCACTAAAGGTTGACCAGAAGAATTGGTACACAAAGTTCTTGACATATTACTCCTCTATTTTTTCAATAATTACATTGTGGTTTGTATAAACACATATATCAGCGGCTATTTTCATAGCTTTTTTTGCAATCTCCTCTATTGATATCCCTTTGACGTCAATCAAAGCCTTTGCTGCAGATAAAGCAAAATTTCCTCCAGAACCAATGGCTGCAATGCCATCTTCAGGTTCAAGAACATCACCCGTTCCTGTGATGACTAATGAAATGGATTTGTCTGCCACAATCATCATAGCTTCCAATTTTCTCAGGTATTTATCCATTCTCCAATCTTTTGCAAGTTCAACACATGCCCTCATTAACTGTCCTGGATGCTTATCAAGTTTAGATTCTAGCCTTTCGAAGAGAGTAAATGCATCAGCGGTTGCTCCAGCAAAACCAGCAATTACGGAATCACCAGAAAGACGCCTAACTTTTTTTGCTCCAGATTTTATAACGGTATGGCCTAGCGAGACTTGCCCATCACCTATTACTACTACATTTTTGTCTCTTCTAATTGACAGTATAGTAGTACCATACATTTTACTGCTGTCATGATGAATCATTTTTTTGTTATTTTAATTCCTTATATTATATTAAGATTATAACTTATAATATAGTACTTTTCTTATAACATTTAAAGTGTAGATGCAAAACATAATTCATCCAAATTTGGAAAAAGATATAAATAATTGGTTCGAAACAAAATTTAATAGTTTTACATTGCCATTTTATAGCTCCATAGATCTTAGGAATTCAGGATGCAAAATCGCTCCAGTAGACGCTAATTTATTTCCTGCAGGTTTCAATAATCTGAGCGATTTATCGAGAGTAACAGCAGCAAAGTTGATAAAAAGCTACTTCGAAACAAAACAATATAAGAAGGCTCTTATAATACCAGAGAATTATACACGAAATAAAATGTATATAGAAAATGTATTTGCCATAGAAAAAATACTGCAACTTGCAGATTTTGAAACTAAAATCGGTCTCTTTCACAATGAAGCATATAATTTAATAGAATTATACGAGACTATTGTGAAGGAAAATTCTTTACTAAAGACAGCTTCAGGATTTGTACCCGATGTTATTATACTGAATCGAGACATGACAAGCCACATTCCTGATATTCTCAAAAATGTAAAACAAGAGATAATACCAAGCCCGTTATATGGTTGGCATAGTAGACAAAAATTTCAATATTTTAAGATTTACCAAGAATTAGCATTCGAATTTTGTGGCGAATTTAAAATAGACCCATGGCTTATTTCTGCACTTACAGAAAGCTGCAATAGAGTAGATTTTAATGATGATTCATCACTAAAAACAATAGCGGTTAAAGTTGATCAAGTATTGTCTCTAATACAAAGTAAATATCAGGAATATAAAATAAAAACACAACCTTACGTTTTTATCAAAGCAAGCAATGGCACATACGGAATGGGTATCATAACAGTGACAAGTGGTGAAGAAATATTAAACCTCAACAAGAAAAAGCGCAGTAAGATGAAAAAGGTAAAGGAAGGTATAGAAGTAAGTAGCGTTATTATACAAGAAGGCGTACCAACCATCGATGTATTTAAGTGCAGTCCTGCAGAACCTCTGATATACTATATAGGAAATACGCCTGCGTGCTACTTATATCGATGCAATAGCAGAAAAGATACATATTCTAGCTTGAATTCCACTGACTGTGAATTTTATGACATCAGCCAAGGGAATAAAACTCTGCCACTTTGGAATATTGTTAGTAAATTAGCAGTGCTAGCATTGGCAGTGGAAATCAGGTCTTTTCATCTCTAATCTACTTCCACAGTAGTGCTATTGTGATGAGCATGGTGAGCTTCATCAAGTCCAGTAGAAGGATCAGTACCATTATTAGGTTGATTGACAAACTTATCGATGTTTGATACTAGATATGCTATACTTAGTATCAAGCTAACCGTAACAGTTAAGTTGAAATTATAGATTATACCACCACCCAAATCTATTGGTATGGTTGAAATTTCCATTCTTTTTAAGATGAAGCTTAACAAGCCCAATGACACAGCGAATGTGCTAAAAATAACGTCTTTACCATATTGAGCAGACTTTTCAGAATCCTTATTATTTAGATACTTCTTCCATGTATAATAACAGTTTATGCATTCTGAAAATAGAAATAGAACTGCTGATGTTAAGCTAATATAACTTATTATATCTTTATTGTTCCCAGCTAGGAAATGAATGATTTTCGTCTGCATCAATATTCCTATGACACAGTTTGCCAAGAAGGCTGAGTTACCTATCACCTGTATTGGTTTTTCAGGTTCATTTTCCTCTTTACCATTCTGAAGTTTTTTAGATTTATATCCAGCTAAATTGAGACCAAAATGAAGAGTAAGTATTATTGATGTTGGTAGTTTTATGAACTTAGAAATATCTAATACAGTGCAAATATTTGATCTGTTGTTGTCAATAAAATCGCAACAAAATTGCAATGAAATTTTACACAATATGCCTGTTAAACCTATTGCAATACAATACATCTTTCTAATATCATGATTATGAACATCATGTATAGTTTGTATAAATGTATTTGGTTTACCTTTTGGCATAAGTAGATAATAAATTTTTAATATTATACTATAAAAATCTAAAAAGAAAAGTGCTATAAATCAGTACTTTGAGGGTGATCTAAACATAAATCGGCCAAGCACTTGATAAATAAGAGATCAGTACTGAGAGTTGGTACGCGAAAGTAATATCCGTCTTTGATAATTGCTTTATACTCTATATCAAGTTCAACCAGTGTTTCAGAATGCTCAGAAACAAAAGATATAGGTGATAAAACTACAGGTATATTGTCGGTTCTTGCGCGTGATAGCTCACTTTCAGTGCTAGGCTCCAACCATTTTACAGGGCCAACCTTACTCTGATAACATATTACCCAATCAAGGTCTTTAATATTCAATTTTTTTATTATTAATTTTACTGTTTTTTCTATCTGTAAAGCGTAAGGGTCACCTTTTTTGATTACGCGTACAGGTAAGCTGTGGGCTGAGAATAAGACCCTTGGCTTACTGATTTTGCTAGCTAATTTATAATATTTAGACGTCAGATTAACATGAGCTTCAATAAAGTCTTGATTGTCATAATAATGGTTAATTATTTTTGTATTGCATTTTAAGCCATACCTTTTAGCATTTTTCTGCCAATTTTCGATGGATGATAGAGTTGTGGTGGTTGAATATTGCGGATATAGTGGTAACAGAATGATTTCGTCAGGGTCGAATTGCTTTACGCTTTTAACAACTTCATCAACAAATGGATGCCAATAACGCATACAGATGAATACTTTATACACATGATTTCCATCTTCATTTAATTTTAGTTCTAAAGCATCAGCTTGTGCTTTTGTATTACTTAAAATTGGCGATTTACCTCCAATGTACTCATATATTCCTTGTGCAGTACTTTCTCGCCTTTTGGAGATAAACTTTGCTAAAAGAAAGCGGAAAGGATTGGGTAGATTGACTATTCTTCTATCATAAAATAGATTAAACAAGAAAGGACGTACTGCACTCAGTGAATCAGGTCCGCCTAGGTTAAATAAGATTACTGCCTTCTTCACTGACAACACCTTGCTTCAGGTTTGCCTATAAAATCAGCTACACACTCATCAAGTTTAGTTACAGGCACTAAATTTCTCACACTAGCATACAATAGATGGCCAGATCTCTTCACGTTACTCTGTGTAGATACAAAGTTTCTATCAAAAACCACATCAACACAAAAACTTGGCACTGCTTCAAAAAGTTCAACAGCAGCCAAAGATATCATTATGCAGCTTTGTAGAGCCTTCAGAAAAATCGTAAGGGGAAGGGGAAAAAGTAAAACCCTAACAAAGAGAGAGGGAGGACTTTCATTCATTAGTTGTCCTGGATTAGGAGAATTATACTCAATATGCTGTCTGTTTTTATCAAAGATAGGAAATTTTATAATGTCTTTCTTAAATTCCTGCTCTATTTGTTTCTCGGTATAATTTTCATTATTAGTCATTTTTTTCAATAACTTTTCACGCAAGTGAAAGGTTCTTACAATAAAACATGTTGCAACCATCAATGCAGCACATGTAAGTGCACACTCCACAAGACTTGTATTACCTACCATAGCTGGTAACACGAAACAAATAAACAGCGGTATGGCAATCATTTCACCAAATGGAATGATGTTCCTTTTCATTGCAAAGGCAGCACCTTCTTTTAATTTTGTATTATGGTGTGAGCTATGCTCCAAATAACTCAAAAGAGCCAAGCTGAAAGTTAAAAACCCTTTTGTTCCGCAAAAAATTGATGACTTTAAGTTGTTGATCAATTTTTCAGTAGTAGATGCAAATTTAACTGGTTGTTTAATAGCAGGATCAATGTATCTATTATTTTTGTTATGATAACACGCACCCATACAATACCTTCTTAATGATTTATTTTTGACTATAAATAAAAAATCTCTTTGATGGAACAAAAATTCTCAATAAAGTAAATATACGATCTTAATATAAGGAAATGATATGGCAATTGAGAGGACACTTTCGATATTAAAACCTGATGCAGTAAAAAATAATATTACAGGTAATGTAAATTCTTACATTGAAAAATCTGGACTAAAAATTATAGCACAAAGAATGATGCTGTTGACAAAAAAACAAGCAGAGCTGTTTTATGAAATTCATAAGGATAGGCCTTTTTTTGAAGAGTTGGTGGAATTTATGACTTCTGGGTCTGTGATAGTTCAAGTTTTAATTGGTGAAAATGCAGTCAGTAAATACAGACAAATCATGGGTGCTACAGATCCAAAACAGGCAGATAAAGGCACAATTAGGGGTGATTTTGCTAATGATATTAGTGAAAATAGAGTGCATGGTTCTGATAGTCTAGAGAATGCTCATAGAGAAATAGCTTTCTTTTTTGCTGAATGTGAATTGGTGTAGTTTTACTTTTTTACATATTAAATTTCTGAATTTTATGTTGAGCTGTGGAATATTAGCCCAATTTTTAGTTTACGCAATATTAAGGGAAAGCTTTTTCATGCACTATAGATAATATTTAAAATGGATCATGTTGTTAACGCTTATAATAGATCTGAAGCTTCTATAGTTAGAGGAGAAGGAGTATATCTCTTCGACAAGGATGGTAAAAAATATTTAGACTTTGCTGCAGGAATTTCTACAATCTCTCTAGGGCATTGTCATCCATACATTACAGATAAACTGAAGGAGCAACTCGATTCATTGTGGCACTGCTCTAATATTTTTACTATTCCCCAGCAGGAAAGGCTTGCTCAGCGTTTAACAGAACTTACCTTTGCCGATAAAGTTTTTTTCTGCTCAAGTGGACTTGAAGCAACAGAAGCTGCAATTAAATTTATTCGCCGCTATTTCTACTTAAATGGACAAGAAAAGCGCAGTCACATCATTACAATTGAAGGAGGGTTTCATGGCCGCAGTATTGCTGCAATTTCCGCTGGGGGAAATGAAAAATCACGCGAAGGTTTTGCTCCACTCCTTTCTGGTTTTGATAAAGTTCCAAGAAATAACATTGAAGCATTAGAAAAGAAAATCAATAGCGAAACAGCTGCCATATTTTTAGAGCCCATACAAAGTGAAGGAGGAGTACATCCATTGGACGTAGAGTATCTTAAAAAAGTAAGAGAGATAACAAAAGCTCAAGGAATAATTTTGTGCTTTGATGAAGTGCAATGCGGATATGGAAGGATTGGCTCTCTATTTTACTATCAAAATATAGGAGTTGAACCTGATATGCTCACTTGTGCGAAGGCTATGGGTAATGGATTTCCTCTGGCTGCATGTTTAGTAAAAGGTTATATAGCAGAAGCAATCACTCCAGGAACTCATGGGTCAACTTATGGAGGTAATCCACTTGCTATGACTGTTGGTAATGCAGTACTCGACGTAATGCTAAAGGAAGGCTTTTTTGACCATGTTAAGAAGGTCAGTAAATATCTAAAAGAAAAGTTGTTGCCTTTGACTGAAGAATTTCCGAAGATCGTTTCAGAAGTTCGTGGGGAGGGTTTATTGATAGGGATAGAGCTTAGAGTACCTTTGGCTGATAAAATTGTTAAACAATCTCTTGACAAAGGCTTAATAATGACTAAAATTTTAAATAATAGGGTAATAAGAATAACTCCTCCACTTGTTGTTGAGAATATGCATGTGAATGCAGTGTGTGATATATTTCATGATTTATTTTTTTATATTAAAGATATATAGACTTGCAAATGCTTCTTACAACATATAAAATCAACTCTGTTTCTATATCGCAATAACGTCATACTTTAATGGATTGGTTATTGATTTCAGTATTGTCAGCAATTTTCTTCTTGTTGATTTTATCGTTTTTATTCTCAGGAGCAGAAATAGGGTTAACCTCAATTAGCCGATCCCGAGTGAATAAACTAAAGCTAGAAGGTAACAAAAAAGCCAAGATAATAGACCGCTTGTTAAATACAAAAGAATTGACAATAGGAACAATATTACTATGCAATACAATTATTAACATTACTTGTTCCGCTTTATTTACAGCAATATTTATACATTTTTTTGAAAGTGAAGGCATCTTTCTTTCAACATTCATGATGACGTTTTGTATTTTGCTATTTTGTGAAGTTTTGCCAAAAACTTACGCCATGCAAAATCCTGAAAAATTTACATTACTTTCTGCTTATTTTATGCTGTTTTTTGTCAAGATTCTTTCTCCATTGACATTAGGTATTCAGTTTATTGTCAATCTCATTCTGAAGTTATGTGGGCTTCATAAGAATAGGGAGGTAATATCTGCAGCAGATGCGATGCGTAATATGATTACTCTTCATCGCAGTGAAGGAACTATGTTACAACAGGATTTAGATATGCTAAGTAGTATACTTGATTTGGCTGAGACGGAGATATCGCAAATTATTACCCACAGGAGAAACTTATTTTCTCTTGATATAGATCGAAACAAAGAAGAGTTAATAAAAGAGATTTTGACTAGTAGTCATAGTAGGGTACCTTTATGGCAAAAAGAACCAGATAACGTTGTCGGAGTGGTTCACGTAAAAAATCTAATAAATGCCTTACGTGAAAAGGGTGATAAAATAGATATTACCCAAGTTATGTCAAAGCCTTGGTTTATACCAGAAAGTACACCGCTTAGTGTGCAACTTCACAACTTTCGTAAAAATAGGAAACACCTTGCATTTGTTATTGATGAGTATGGAGCGTTGCAGGGAATTGTAACTCTTGAGGATATACTGGAAGAAATAGTTGGAGAAATTGCGGATGAACATGATTTGATCACAGACAATTTTATAAAAAAGATATCCGATAATATGTATCACATAGAAGGAAAATCTACTATTAGGGATATTAATAGACAGTTACATTGGGATCTTCCTGATGAAGAAGCTACAACTCTAGCAGGTATGATTGTAAACGAGATAGAGCGCATTCCTGAAGAAAATGAAGAGTTTTCCATGTACGGTTTTTACTTTAAGATTTTAAAAAAAGATAAAAATATTATTACTATGATTGAAGTACAAGTAAAAACTGATAATACTGTAGTAGCAATTAATTAGTTGGGTTCTATGGAAGATACAGTAAAAATAACAGCTAAAGATTTGAAGAGCTATATAGAGAGAATCGAAAAACTTGAACAAGAAAAGAGGGATGTGCAAGATCACATTCGTGATGTATATGTAAAAGCTGCAGATGAAGGCTGGGATATAAAAGTGATGAAACAGATTATTAGGCTAAGAAAGATGGATGATGATGACAGGGAGGAACAGGAAATATTACTTGATACCTACAAACGTGCATTGGGAATGAATTACGAAGGTGAATAGTAGGATTGTAATTGGAATAAGTGGAGCATCTGGTTCTATTTACGGTGTACGGATTCTAGAGGCACTAAAAAATACCAATCATGAAACTCATTTAGTGATCAGCAGTGCTGGAAAAATAACTATAGCTCATGAGATTAAAGAAAAACTTGAAGATATTACATCACTTGCAGACTTTTACTATTCTGAAGAAAAAATAGGAGAAAAAATAGCAAGCGGCTCATTTAAAACCTCAGGGATGGTTATTGCTCCATGTTCTATGAAAACAATGTCTGAAATAGCATCGGGAGTAACCTCCAATCTATTAACAAGGGCTGCAGATGTAACTCTAAAAGAAAGAAGAAAATTAGTTCTTATGGTGCGAGAATCTCCACTACATCTTGGACATCTCCGAAATATGTTAAAACTAACGGAGATGGGAGCAATTATTGCTCCGTCGATGCCTGCTTTTTACATTAAACCAAAATCTTTGGATGATATTGTAAATCATTCTGTTGGTAAAGCATTGAATTTATTTGATATTGCATTACCTGACTTCAAGGAGTGGCAAGGAAATGTCAATTATTATTAACGGTAAAAAAATAGCAAATGATCTCTGTGAGGAGCTATCAAAAAAAATTGATATTTTAAAGAAAGAGTATAATGTTTTTCCTTGCTTAAAAGTAATCCTCGTAGGTAGCAATCCAGCAAGTCAGGTCTATGTTCGTAATAAACAAAAAAAAGCAGAATCAATAGGCATAAGTTCTGAAACTATTGTTTTGCCTGATAGTATCTCAGAAGACGAATTGATTGAAAAAGTTAATACATTAAATGAAGATTCATCTGTGCATGGAATTTTAGTGCAGTTACCTTTACCAAAGCACATCAGTGCAAGCAGAATAATTAATACAGTAAGTGTTGAAAAAGATGTAGATGGCTTTCATGATGAAAATGTTGGCAGGTTAGTTAAACGTGAAAAAAATTGTCTGATACCTTGTACTCCCAAAGGTTCTTTGCATTTAATTAAGTCAGTTGAAAATAATCTGTCCGGTAAAAATGCGGTAATCATTGGCAGATCAAATATTGTGGGTAAGCCAATGTTTCACCTATTGTTGCAAGAAAATTGCACTGTTACCATCTTGCATTCACAAAGTAGGGATTTAGCTGATTATTGCTCTAAGGCGGATATAGTAGTTGCAGCAGTTGGAAAGCCAAATTTTGTTCAACCAGATTGGATAAAAAAAGGTGCAATAGTGATTGATGTTGGCATAAATAGCATTAACATAGGAAGTCAAAGTAAGCTTGTGGGTGATGTTGACTTTGAGGGAGTAAAAGAAAAAGTCAAAGCTATTACTCCAGTGCCTGGTGGAGTTGGCCCGATGACAATAGCATTTCTTATGATAAACACTGTAGTTGCTGCTTGCTTACAGCGGGAAGTTGATCCTTCTGATTTTATTGCTTAAGGTTTAGCTTAATGTTAGCATAAACAGAATACCTTTGCAAATAGCACATATATAGCACCGAGCATACAACTGTGTATAAGGATTCAAAGTGTTCATAGCTTAAAAATTATAACGTATACCTATTTCTATGATTGCATCTGGTTTTTTCATCGGTGGTTTAAAGCCACTTAATTGACCACTTGCAGCAATAGCAACTGTGCCAACTATCTGCGGAATAATTTCACAATCAACACCTAACTTTACTTTATAGGAAATAGCACTCAGTATTTTATCTAGTGTTTCATTTTGAGATGTATCTGCATTACCAAGACCAAAAGATGGTAATATTCGAATATATCCACCCATTCCTATACTAACATATAATTTAATAGGATCAATTTCAAGATCAGGATAGTAAAGGTAATTTGCCAATAAACTAGCTCCTACTTTTCTTTTTGCTTTATCAGTTATATCACTTATGTCAGCAAGAACCTCAAGTTCAAACTTAGAATTTTTGTTATGATGATAACCAAAGACAACGTTAGGGTTCAATTTAAAGCTTTCACCCCATCGAGTCCCAAAGTTTAAACCTACATAGTAATGATCTTCGTACTGGTCTTCATATCGATCTTCGTATTGATCTTCATAATGATCTTTATGTTGATCTTCATAATGATCTTTGTACTGGTCTTCATACCGATCTTTGTACTGATCCTCTAACTCACTTGTACCATTACTAGCTGTACTTGCTAAAGCAATCAACACAGCGAACACTTTCATCGTTCTCATATAATTCATACACATTACTTCCTTAAAACAGACTGGAATAAGTGTTCAAACATGCTAGCAGCAAGTTTTGAGCATTGCTTGTGGTTACACCTAAACATTAAAAATGTACTCAATGTTATCCAGCATTAAAAATTATAGCGTACTCCTACTTCCAGCATTGCATCTGGCATTTGTTTTGCTTTTAGACCACTCAGTTGCCCGCCTACGGTTAAAGCAGCTGTACCAACTATCTGTGGAGCAATTTCATAATCAACACCAACCTTCAGTTTGTACGAAATAGCACCCAGTATTTTATCTAGTGTTTCAGCGCCAACAATCTCAAAAGGATATACTTGTAGATGTCCTCCTAAACCTCCACTGACATATAGTTTCACAGGATCAATGTCAACGTCAGGATAATAACGGTAATTTGCTAATAAACTAGCTCCCATTTTCTTTACTTTATCTTCTTGTGTTAATCTTCCACCTTCACCTACAACTTTACCTCCAAACATATCACTTACGTCGGTGAGAATCTCAAGTTCAAACTTAGAGCTTTTATCATAATTATAACCAAAAACTAAGCCAGGTTTTATTTTTAATCCGGTACCCCATCCACCACCAAAGTTTAAACCTGCGTAATACTGCTCTTTTGCACTATTACTAGCTACTTTATTACTAGCTGCACCTGCTAGAGATGAAGTGAGCAAAACAGCTAAAACACACAATCCTTTTATTTTCATATAACTACCCATACAAAAAAATATATAATGCACAAGTATATATCATTTATATTAAAAAAGATATAATTTCATATTAAAAAAAGAATACCTACGAAATTAGCGACATGCTACTCAAAATTTTTATATAACTATGTTTACTATCTTATTTGGTACAGCATATATAGTGCGAATTTTGCTTTGATCGATTTTGTTAGATACAGAATCTGTTGCTATTTTCTTCAATTTTTCTTGAGGTAAATCAGTTGCCACTTCAATGGTCGCACGTAACTTTCCATTGATCTGCACTGCTACAGTCACCATATTATCAATTAGTAGTGATTCATCAGCTTTTGGCCAAGGCTTTAGATATAGCATACCTTCGCCTCCTATTTCTTGCCATAAATTTTCAGCCAGGTGTGGCATGAATGGCTCAATTACTCTGATTAGTATGCATATACCTTCATCAATAAGAGATTTTCCAGTTTTTACGTCTATTTCAGCTATTAAATTTGTCATTTCACGAAACTTTGCTACCACACAGTTTAATCTGCAGTTTTCCAAGTCATCTGTAAGTCCTTGCAATAGTTTATGGATTTTTTTTCTGTACTCTAGGAGTTTACCTACAATGTTTTCATTATCATAGTGTATGTTTACGGGCCTAAGTTGCACTACCATACGCCACAATTTATTTATGTAGCGAAAACAACCTTCCACTCCATCATCAGACCATTCCATATCTTTTTCCGGAGGAGTGTCAGATAATACAAACAAACGAGCAGTATCAGCACCGTATTTTTCTATGATAAAGTTTGGGTCAACTGTGTTCTTTTTCGACTTGCTCATCTTTTCGACTTTTCCAACTTGGATCTTAGTACCCTTCGCAATCAACTCTTTTGCTTCTTCGGGAAAGAGCCATTTGCCATTCTCATCTTTATAAGTTACATGACAGACCATTCCTTGAGTGATTAAAGTAGAGAAAGGCTCTTTAATGTCAAAATAGCCACATTTAGTTAAAGCACGGCAGAAAAACCTTGAGTAAAGCAAATGTAGAATTGCATGTTCTATTCCACCTATGTAATAATCAACAGGCATAAAACGATTACAAGTATCTTTATTAATCGATTTATTTTCACTGCAAAATGCAGCAAAATACCAAGAAGATTCAAAAAAAGTGTCAAATGTATCAGTTTCACGTTCTGCTTGCTTTCCGCACTTTGGACAATCAACAAATTTCCAGGTTGGGTGCTTGTCCAGGGGATTACCACCACTTGTAAATTCTACATCCGTTGGTAGAACAACAGGGAGGTCTTTTTCTGGAACTGGAACAATTCCACAATCTTTACAATATATAACAGGTATAGGACATCCCCAATAACGTTGCCTTGAAATTCCCCAATCATGCAAACGGTAGTTTACTGTTTTTTTGCTTATTCCTTTTTCTTCAAGCTTTTTAATGATTACTTCCTTTGCCTCATTAATCATTAGTCCGTTTAAGAATTCAGAATTGAACATCACTCCATCACCGAAGTACGGTTCTTTTAAGATCTCTTTGGTCTCTTCACAAACTACAGGAATAATCGGTAAACCATACTTCTGTGCAAATTCAAAATCACGCTGATCATGTGCAGGGCAACCAAAAATCGCACCTTCTCCATACTCCATCAACACAAAATTCGCTATGTACAGTGGCAACTCTTTATCAAGAAATGGATGTTTGACATTTAATCTTGTGTAAATCCCGATTTTTTCATCATTCTCCCCCTTTGCCTTCACACTGTTGATAAAGCCTTGTATGTCTTCGTCCTTAAGGTCTTGTACAATAGGGTGCTCTGCTGCTACTGCAAGAAAAGAAGCTCCAAATAAAGTATGAGGAGAAGTTGTAAAAATCTTTAATTTCTTATTCAGGCCAACTATTTCAAAATCTATAGTTGCCCCTTCAGATTTTCCTATCCAGCGCTCTTGCATAGTTTTGACTTTTTCTGGCCAATTTTTTAAACTTTGCAAACAATGAAGCAAATCTTCAGCAAAATCAGTAATCTTTAAAAACCACTGAGATAACTTACGTTTTTCAACAACTGCACCTGATCGCCACCCTTTTCCATCAACTACCTGCTCATTTGCAAGCACTGTTTGGTCCACTGGATCCCAATTAACCCACGACTCTTTTCGATAGGCAAGACCATGCTTTAAAAAATCCAGAAAAAATTTCTGTTCGTGTTTGTAATAATCAGGCGCGCATGTGGAGAGCTCACGATCCCAATTGTATGAAAGACCTATAGATTTTAGCTGCGCGCGCATATTATCTATATTATCTTGTGTCCATGCTGCAGGGTTAATGTTATTGTCCCTTGCTGCATTTTCAGCTGGTAATCCAAACGCATCCCAGCCAATTGGATGCAAAACCTCAAATCCACGAGCTCTCTTGTAACGTGCTATAACATCTCCTATTGCATAGTTACGCAGGTGCCCCATATGAATCTTACCAGATGGATATGGAAACATTTCCAACACGTAACATTTCTTCTTTTTACTATTTTTGCTTACAGAAAAATCCCACTTATTTTGGTAGAATTTTTCAACGTTTTTAAAATCATATTTCATAAATTCAATCACAGTTTATATGTATTAAAGGATCGACTACTTGACCATTATGCCGTATTGTGAAACACATCTGCGGATCTTTATCTTGTGTGCTTGATTTACCTGCAGATCCAATTACTTGACCTTGTTTTACTTTATCACCAATTTCAACTTGTATGTTTTTTAAGTAGGAGTACATAGTCATGTAATTATCTTTATGTTCCACTATAATTAAATTTCCGTACCACCTCAGGCCTTTGCCTACGTATATTACTTTGCCAGGTGCAGAAGCAATAACCTTTGTTCCACTTTGAGCAGTAATTTTTATGCCATCTTGACATATTTTATCAGAAGAGATAACTGCACCTTTAACCGGTATTACAAATTTACACATGCTTTGTGCATTATTGTTATATACCTTATCTACGAAGGCTTTTCTACTTTTTTTTTGCAGCGAAGAATCAACATTTTCTTTAATCAAATGATACTCCCTTGTGTACTCTAGGTCTCTTTTTCCATAAAATTCTTCGCCTTTAAGTAGTACAGGTGCAGGCTTTTGCAGGCCACAGCTTATCAGTATTGCTGATAATATAAAGAACAAGGCTATACGACACATAAACTTATCTCTAGATATATCAACTTTCACGAAACTTTATAGTGTTTTCCGTCTATTTATTACTTTCTTCATTTATTTTATCAGTCAAATAGTCTCTTAAATCGGTAAGTTCTTGCAACAAATTTCTTGAATAATGGTCAATTCCTACATCGTTACCAAATTCCTTTTGTACTCCTTTTATTGTATATCCTTTTTCATATAGCATATATTTTATTTTCTTTATTGCCTCTATACACTTATGATCATATAGTCTTCTTCCCTTCCGTTTTATGGGTTTAATTTGATGGAATTGACTTTCCCAGAATCTTAAAACATGCTGCTCCAAATGTAGTTCTTCAGCTACTTCTCCAATTGTGTAAAATAATTTTTCCTTATTCATCGGTTATTTATTAATTTCTTCATCATTTTTGAAGGTCTAAAAGAAATTGATTTTCTCGCTTGAATTACTACCCTTTCCAATGTCTTTGGTATATTTCCTGGTCTTTCTTTCTTGTTTTTAACCAAAAATGTTCCAAATGAAGATATTTTTACTATCCCATCCTTTGCTAAGCTCGTTTTTATCTCATCCAATATATCATCTATTATTGCAATAGAGTCTTCTTTCGATAATCCAATTTTCTGGTTTATACATTCAGCTATTGTTGCCTTAGTTACTGTTGTGTCTTTTGTTGTCATAATTTATTATAGTATGTTAATATAATATAACAGTCGACTCAAGATTCAGCTACTTTATTTTTATAGTATGTTTCTTTTGTAGCATAATTAAAAATACTAGCAAATGTTAACATTGCAAATATTGTGAAAATCGCCATTTGATGATCTGAAAAAAGTGCTAAAATTGACACTAAAATTCCACTCATAACAAACATAAATCCATTGATAATGGATGATGATGTGCTAATATACTTCTGCTCAACAATCTCACTGCCAACAGTAAAATTAAGCATATGTCCGCCTGCAAAAAAACCAAACATTAACATACAAAAGTATATAATATGAACTGTTAAATTGCCGTATAGTAAAATAATAACTGAAATACCTTGCAATATGGCAAAAGCAGAGATTACGTGCCTTCTATTTTTAAATAGATTTGAGATTAAATCTGCAATTGGAGCACCAACTGCAAGACCAAGCCACAATATTGCAGTTGCCACACCTAACTCCATTGTATTTAGTTCTAAGTTGCTTAGTAACCTTGGTGCCCACAGCATATTAAGCGCTAAAAATGTTCCAAAAGTAATAGCACCTACTACTGAAGTTATCCAGATATCTCTTAATTTTAGCACCGTTAGTATAGAACATATTACTGTTTTTATAGAGCTTTTTATTGTGCATTTTTCCAAACTTTTTTTTGAAAGTCCTTTCGGATAAAAAAACATAAGTACAAATATCGATACGCCAAATAATATTACGTATACAATCAAATTCTTCCAATCCATACCTTCAGCAAGGAAGCTAGAGAACAACATTTGAATCATCAAAGCTGAAAGACTTGAAATTGTCTGCACTAGTGAGAACATCAGTCCAAATTGGGTAATGGGAAAATATGTGCTACTTATATGAGCAGCTCCAACAAAACCAAATGATGCTCCAATTGCAATCAAGAATTGAGATAAAATTAGATGGACAAAACTGTCACTACTAATAAGGATAAAAAACCCAAAGATCATAATCGATAATGAGAGAAAATAAATTTTTTTGCTGGAAAAAACATTAAACATTGCCCCACTAAAAAATTGTGAGATAGCAAAAGTCCAAGTATATGCTGAATTAACCAGTGCAACTTGCGCAATCGTGATCCCAAGTTCTTTTTCAAGATCCACACTTATAAAGGTGTAGATTATTTGCATATTGCTGAATATAACAATTAAGTTGCTGATCAGCCAAATGAACCAAGCTCTACTTTTCATAAGTTTATTTTATAAGTAATTCATTGAGAATCACCCCCTTTTTAGGCGCTGATTACTGTTAAAACAGTTGCAATTATAGATTATATAAAAGCTATGAAACAACAAATTTGTTGTGAGATTTTAATTGTTAGAATCTGTATATGATCTCAAAAAAAGAATAGATTTTTGCTTTTTATCCCCTGTTATAAAGGAGTATACAGCGTACGGTGAAAGGCATGGGTAAAGATGATATAATTCCAACAAGAGAGATACCCTTCAGATCATCTTCCATTGAATGTAATGGTTGATATCACAGTTGAACAGCACAAGCAAAGACAATTAGAGTTATAAAATCTTGTTTAATACACATTAAAGTGGACCTATGTTTTGCCACTCAGAACCTGTTTTGAAAGGAAAAAAAAGAATAAAGCAAGAAATAGGAGGGTAACAAGTGATATAAGTTACAAGGCTAAATGTTGCACAAGGAGCAATAGGGAGAGCAAAAACATAACAATTATTAATGCGATAAAATATATAATGAGGAGTAATTGCTGGTGCTAACCTTTAATATAGTTATGCAAGAGGCCTAATTTAAAATATTAACGTAAAAAATTGCTTCCATATATTTTAAATCTGATTATAATCACAGTTAGAGATATTTTAAGAGCTCAAAATCTATCTTTGTCTGCAGACTGTTCAGTCAAATTTTTAATCAAAAAGCGTAGCGTATCTTCTTTAGTGCATATCTGTTGTATGTGTGCTGCACTTTTTTCTAATCTTTTTTACACAGGGGGATTTTATGTCCAGAATTCCAGATACTTGATCTTTACTTTAGCTAAAAAACAATAGGCGCCTATAGTTTAACGCTAATTAAAATAAAAACTTTTCTAATATATAGAAGAATTACAAAATCACTGTTTACTGAAAACGGGGCAAGAAAGCTGCTAATGTTACAGAATTTTAGGTAAACTTGACGTATAGTGTGCTCTCCTTACTTCAAGAACTCTTTAATATTTAACCACTTAAGTCCTTTCAAGATATGTTCTGAGATAATAGTTTTTCAAATCTTTGGTAAATCAAAGTCAGCTTAACTATTAATCATTTATCTTTTTTCTAGTTATGTAACGGGTCTGTTATTAAATTTTTCAATAATACCTTTTATTTTTGCCGCCTCTTCAAACTCTAAATTTTCAGCATGCTTCAACATTTGCTTTTTCAAACTATTTAGATCATTCTTACTAAAATTCTCAACTACCACTTTTTCCTGTAAAGTATTTGATATAGGCTTTATTATAGTTTTTGGTACAATATTATTCAGTGTATTATGCTCTGTCTGTTTCTTTCTTCTCCTTTCAGTTTCTTTCAGTGCACGATCCATAGAATTAGTAATTTTGTCTGCATATAAAATTACTCTGCCTTCAACATTGCGTGCAGCACGACCTATCGTTTGAATGAGCGAAGTCTCTGATCGTAAAAACCCTTCTTTGTCAGCATCTAAAATTGCAACCAGCCCACACTCGGGAATATCAAGACCTTCCCGCAACAAGTTAACGCCAACAAGAACATCTATTTCTTTAGATCTTAATTTGCATATAATTTCAATTCTTTCCAGTGCACCAATATCTGAGTGTAGGTAAGTTACTTTCATACTGAGCTCACTCATATGCTCAGCTAGCTTTTCAGCCATTTTTTTTGTCAATGTGGTAATTAGAATACAAAATCCTTTTTTTATTGTTACTTGCGCCTCGTGAATCACATCATCAACCTGACTCTCTGTTGGTTTTATGGTGCAGATGGGATCTGTCAGTCCTGTTGGGCGGATAACTTGCTCTATGAATGCGTGGTTAGTCTTTTCTAACTCATATTTTCCTGGAGTAGCCGAAACGTAAATAGTCTGGGGCCGTATTGCCTCCCACTCTTCCAATTTTAATGGACGGTTATCAAAAGCAGAAGGTAGCCTAAACCCATAATCTATCAATTTCTTTTTACGTGCTTCATTACCGCTATACATTGCACCTATCTGGGGAACGGTTACATGGCTTTCATCAACAAATAAAATTACATCTTTAGGTAAATACTCAAACAATGTAGGCGGTGGATCTCCGGCTTTCATTCCATAAAGATAACGCGAATAATTTTCAATACCTTTACACACTCCCGTTGCCATCATCATTTCAATATCAAAATTAGTACGCTGCTCAAGGCGTTTTGCTTCAACAATTTTGTTCTGTGAATAGTAATAATCCAGGCGTTCATGTAGTTCTTTTTTAATCAGTTGAACTGCTTGCAAAAGAGTCTCACGTGATGTAGCGTAATAGCTATTTGGAAAAATGGTGACTTTATCTATGCGTCTGATAATATTGCCGTTCATGGCATCAATCTCAGAAATTTCTTCTATTTCATCACCAAACAATGATAAACGCCAAGCTTTATTTTCATAATAGGCAGGAAATATATCAATAATATCGCCGCGCACTCTGAAATATCCTCGCTCAAATCTGACATCAGAACGTTTATATTGGAGATTAACTAAATTATTCAGAAAGTCATTAACATGAATCTTATCTCCAGCACTTAAAGTCAAGGTCATGCTGAGATAGCTCTCAGGCGAACCAAGACCATATATACAAGAAACACTTGCAACTACAATCGTGTCCCTACGCTCCAAAAGAGAGCATATAGCAGAATAGCGTAGCATATCAATTCTTTCATTTATTAAAGAGTCTTTTTCAATATAAGTGTCAGTTTGTGGTGAATAAGCCTCAGGCTGATAATAATCATAATAAGAAATGAAGTATCCAACAGCATTGTGGGGGAAAAATCCTCTCATCTCCTCGTAAAGCTGTGCCGCTAAAGTTTTATTATGCGCCATAATTAACGCAGGCCTGTTTGTTCTTGCAATAACATTTGCCATAGTGAAAGTTTTTCCAGAGCCAGTAACTCCAAGCAAAACCTGATCTCTTTTTTTGTTATTTAGTCCTTCAACTAAACTATCTATTGCTTGTGGTTGATCCCCAGCTGGCTGAAAATTTGTAACTATTTGAAATGCCATAATCCCTATACTTTCATAATATATTTATCATTACATAATACACATGATATTCTGAGTAAGGTATAAAAACGAGCGTAAATGAAATTCTATTTTCCCTTTTTATAGAGTTTACTCCAAACTCTATTGTTAGTAAGAACAAAAAACACCGTCAAAATTATAAAATATGTCACTATTTTTAGCCCAAGTTTATGTCGGCGCTCCAGTTCTGGCTCTGCTGCCCATTGTAAGAAATTTACCACATCATATGCCATATTTTCAACTGTGGCTTGCCTTGCACCATCATATTCTACCATTCCTTCAGAAAGCGGTGGGGCCATAGCTAACCTACCTGTTGAAAAATATGGATTAAAATATAAACCGTTCTCATCATGTTCACCATTTTGATAACCAATTAGTAGTGAATAGACATAATTTGCACCATCATGTCTCGCTTTGACAATTAATGATAAGTCTGGTGGAATTGCACCATTATTACTTGCTGCAGCTGCTTCTTTTGTATCAAAAGGTGCAATAAAATAATCCGAAGACACTCCCGGCCTATCAAACATTTCACCCAAATCATTTGGACCATCTTTCACTTGATAAGAGGCTGCAATTTGTTTTACATCCTCTTCAGAAAAACCAACATCTTGCAAATTACGAAACGCTATTCTATTCATTGAATGGCAAGCAGCACAGACTTCCTTGTATACTTTATAGCCACGCTGAATTGACTCTCTATCGAAAGATCCAGTAATTCCATCAAAACTCCAGTCGATTTTCTTATTTGGTAAAGGTTTAAACTCCTCTGCAGATAAAGAATTAGTGAGAAATAATATACAAAATACAGCAACTTTAACCAACAGCATCACTTCATCTCCGGAACGGAATCGCTTATTGTTTTTGGTAATCTTTTTGGTTTCTCATACTTACTAAGTAAAGGTAAAATTATCATAAAATATGAAAAATAATAAAGAGTTGAAAGTCTACTTAAAGTAATGTAAGGCTCTTTAACTTCCTGCCCCCCAAGCCAAGCAAGAAATGCAAAATTTATTGCAAAAACCAAAAAAAATTTCTTAAATAATGGGCGATAAGCACCACTTTTAACTTTTGATTTATCAAGCCAAGGCAAAAGAAACCAAACTAAAATAGATCCAAACATGGTAAGTACACCAATAAGCTTATTTGGAATTGAGCGCAACATTGCATAAAAAGGTAGGAAATACCACTCTGGTACTATGTGTACTGGAGTTACCATAGGATCAGCTTCTATATAATTATCAGGATGCCCAAGATAATTAGGGGCATAAAAAACAAATCCAAACAAAATTATAAAAAATAAACCAAAAGTTATGCAGTCCTTTGCTATATAATAAGGGTAAAAAGGAATAGTGTCCTTACCTGACCTGACTTCTATTCCACTTGGGTTATTAGAGCCAAATCTATGCAGAGCAACAACATGCAACATAGCTAAAGCAATAATAATGAAAGGAAGAAGATAATGAAGTGCAAAAAAACGATTGAGCGTTGGGTTATCAACGGAAAAACCACCCCACAACCATATAACTATTTTATTGCCAATTAAAGGTATGGCTGAAAATAAGTTAGTTATAACTGTTGCACCCCAAAAGCTCATTTGTCCCCATGGAAGAACATATCCCATAAAGGCAGTTGCCATCATTGCAAAAAATATAAATATGCCAATAAACCATACCATTTCTCGCGGTCTCTTATAAGATCCGTAATATAATCCACGCATGATATGAACATAGACCACCATAAAGAAGAGTGACGCCCCAACAGCATGAGTATAACGTATCAGCCATCCATAACTTACGTCACGCATTATACGCTCCACACTATTAAATGCATGATCAACATGCGGAGTGTAGTGCATGGCAAGAAATATACCTGTTATTATTTGTAAAATCAGCGCTATACCAGCTAAAGAACCAAAGTTCCAAGCATAATTTAAATTTTTTGGTACTTGATAAGAAGCAGTATGTTTTAGAAAAGAAAATATAGGCAGTCTATACTCTATCCAACCTAATATACCTTTTTCTTCTGTTATTTCTTTCTTGCTATCATCTTCCATAACTTAAAGTTTTTTCATCTTAACTCATTTTATTGTAACAACTTACCTACAACGCACAATAAAAAGTTTAATTTAAATAATAGATTTCACGAAAACAAGCACTCAGACTTGAGTGCTTGTTTTAACTGATTTAGAGGGACTTTTGATGACATACACCTTTAGATATTGTGAAGTTGCTCAGTGAGCTTTCAGGATACTGATAAAGTTTGTCACACTTGCTAAGTGCCATCTTGACATCTCTTTCTAGAGAATTAAGTTTTCTTTCTTTAACCTGTCTTATCGTTAAAAGTGAATCATCCAGTGGCATTGAATATCTTTCCCCTGTGAATTTACTTATTGCTATAGCAGTTAGGAGAACTGTTCCATTACAGTCAATTTGTGAAGAACCAATAGGGCTAACAGCCAAGTGATCAACAGATTGCTGTGCAGGAGGTAAGGCAGGAGCACTGCTGAACAAGCTACTGATGGTAGTAGTTATCCCACTAAATATACTATTAATAAAAGAGGAAGGTTTTACTGCACTACTTGGTGCAGGAGTAATATCTTCTGAGTTTACATTGGCACTCTCTGCCTCTGCAGCAATTTCTTTTATCGTTTTACCTGGATAAAATAACTTAACATAATCTGATGGTGTCTCGTTCCTTATATCTTTAACATTATCAATATCAGCACCATTACCGTATAACAATTTTATCATTTCAGGGCGTTTTGATCTAATAGCTAAATATATAGGTGTTTGCCCCTGTTCGTTTTTAACATTGACATCAGCACGATATTCAATAAGAAGCTCAACTATTCTTGAGTAGTTTTTTTCAATAGCAGCATGTAGGCATGAATTTTGTGAATAAGCAAGAAGATCAAATTTGCCATTTGGGCTAGCACCATGTTTAAGTAAGACCTCAACTTTTTCCGGACTATTTTCATCTATAGCCCAGCCTACAAGAGTGCGTTTTTCACCAGCATATGAAAAATAACCACTAATGCTAGCCTTTTTATCGATTAGAAGCTCTATCATTTCTGTGGTGCCCTTTGTAACAGCATAGTATATAGGAGGCACACGAAAAAAGTCCTCAATATTAACATCTGCGCCATTCTCAATTAAAAAACCCATCATTTCTAAATCTTGTTTACTAACAGCAATCGATAAGGGTGAGTTACCATTTCTATCTTTAGAGTTAATAACGTTAGTAGTATGTGTCTTTCCTTCTCTAATATACTCCTCAGCTTTTTGAAAATCACGTTCCTTTACTGCAGAACGTAGCCCATCTCTCCATTTTTCAACTTCTGTTTTTGTAACCATAACCCCTCCTAAAGGATAAAATTTTTACCTTTATACCACATAATTTGGGCATATGCTAGTAAAGTTTATATGTAAAATTAAAAAAAATTTACAACGTAAAAGATTGTTATTTCATCACGTGCTACATTTAGTTTTTGTACAAAATACCATAAGCCTCCTTAATTTACTTAAATTTCGTAGCAGCTTATTCCCAACATATAAGAGCTTAAACTTAAAGAGGAGTATACGAAAATAAGCACTGAAATTTGAGTGCCTATTTTAAAGAAATTTTTGATGCATGCTTTTAGATATTGTTAAGTTGCTTAGTGAATTTCCAGGACATTGATAAAGTTTTTCACACTTACTCAGTGCTGTCTCGAAGTTTTTTTCTATAGTGTTAAGCTTTCTTTCTCTAATTTCTTCTATTGTGAGAAGTGAATCTTCTAGTGGGCTTGAGTATTTTTTTCCTGTAAACTTACTTATTGCTACAGCAATTAGCAGAATTGTTCCATTACAATCAACTCGTGAAGAACCAATAGGGCCACCATCTAGGTGGTCAACAGATTGCTGTGCAGGAGGTGAAGCAGGAACACTCCTGAATAAGCTACTGAATGTAGCAGTGGTTACCCAATTAAATATACTATTAATAAAAGAAGAAGGTTTTACTGCACCGCTTAACACACTTGTACTATTATGATAGCTAGAGTGATTACTAGCTTCTATTACCTTAGGATTTGCTCTAGAAGCTAATGTCTGACAATTAACTTCTTTATCAGCACATTTTAATGTAGATATTATTTTTTGCCTTGTATTACTAGTACATATAGATTTTGGATCATCTCCAACAACATCTAGTGGTATTCTACCACCTGCATCTCTTATATAAACATTAGCATCATGCTTGATAAGAAGTTCCACCATTGCCACTTGGCAATGGAAAGACGCTAAGTACAAAGGCACCTTACCAGTTATATCTTGCAAATTGATCTGAGCATAACGACTAAGTAGAAGCTGTCCTGCATCTTCTCTGCCATATTCAGCAGCGACGTGCAATGCAACTCTCAAACTTTCACTACTAGCAGCATTAACATTGGCACCGTTATTAAGCAAAAACCTCAATATATTGAAGCTATTTTCTTTCACAGCAAAACTTATAGGTTTCATACCGTATCTTTCACCAGTAAAAACCCTACTTTTTAAATTCATGTTCACTGCACCTTTGATACATATGTTAGCTTTTAGAAGACTATGCTCCTCTATAGCAACAAATAACTCATCTATAAAGATCTCAATCTGTATATGTTCTTGTATCTCGTTCATTAAGTACCTCCTAAAAGAGAATGCTCCCGACTTTGTATCACACAATTTAGTATGTGCAAGTGAAATTTACAGAAAAATTTCAATAATTAAAAATTAGGTCTTCCAACAATCTATCATTTTAATTTTCGTACAAGACATGCTGAGCTTCTTTATTCAAAATTTTTGGTTCTTGATAAAAAGCAATATGCTTTAGAAAAGGAAATAAGGGATAATAAGCACTCTAATTAGAGTGCTTATTTTAACTGATTTAGAGGGACTTTTGATGCATACCTTTAGATATCGTTAAATTACTTAATGAACTTTCAGGACATTGATAAAGTTTTTCACACTTACTCAGTGCTGTCTCGAAGTTTTTTTCTATAGTGTTAAGCTTTCTTTCTCTAATTTCTTCTATTGTGAGAAGTGAATCTTCTAGTGGGCTTATTTTTTCCCTGTGAACTTTCTGATCATTACATCAGTTAGTAGAACTGTTCCATTAAAATCAACTTGTGAAGAACCAATTGGGCTACCATCTAAGTGGTCAACAGATTGCTGTGCAGAAGGTAAAGCAGGAGCACTGCTGAATAAGCCACTGATGGTGGTAGTGGTTACCCAACTAAATATACTATTGATAAAAAAAGAAGGTTTTACTGCGCTGTTTGTTAGATCTGGAGTATCACCAGCTTCCAATCCTATCTTAGTATTTGCTCTGGTGGAGGCTAAAAAAGGATTCGCTGTACTACTTGCTGCATCTGTGGCATCACCAGCTTTTAGTTCTACCTTAGTATTTGTTCTAGCAGAAAGTAATAGTTCTGTACAATTATTTTTATGAAATCTTAATACAGCTAAGAATATTTTTTTTATGTCACAGCCATCACTGCAAAGACTTTCATAACCTGGAATAACCTCAAATGCTATTTTGCCATTTGCACTGCTAATATTAAGATCAATAGCTTTATTATTGAGCAGAAAATTAGCGATATCTAATCGACAATAAAAAAAGGCTAAGTGTAAAGCCGTAAAACCTTGCATTACTTGGGAATTGGTACTACTAGTACAATGATATATCATTTCTTTTATTTTTTTTTGCTATTCATGGCAGTAACGTGCGAGTAAGGAACAAGACATCCATCACTAACAATATTAATATTAGCATTATTTTTAAGCAAAAACTTCACTATCTCTAAGCTATCTCTATAAACAGCAAGATGTATAGATGCCATACCATCTTTTTTACCATTAATAATCTCTTTTTCTTTATTTATATATCTTGCCTTTTTAACATATCTTTTAACTTTCTTAATATTAAGCTCATCTATAGCCGCAAATAAATTCTTTCTCAATCTCTCAAGTTTTTTCATCAAATACCTCCTAAAGAATAATGTTTCCGGCTTTGTATCATGCAACTTAATATGTGCAAGCAAAATTTACAGAGAAAAATTTCAATAGTTAAAAATTAGGTCTTCAGCAATCTATCACGTGCTGCGTTTAACTTTTGTGCAAAATATTCCGATCCTCCCTTGTCTGGATGGACCAGTTTCATTAAATTTTGGTATGCCTTATTGATTTCATTTTGGCTTGCCTCGGAATTCAGCCCCAGTATTTTTAATGCTTCATCTTTGGACATATTATCACCAGTGTAATTTTTGGTGTAACTTTTACTGCTGTTAAATTCGTTCAAAAACTTACTTAATATAGAGTTCATCATAAAACTTATGTTATTTCTCTTTGCCAAAAAGAGAAAAAATACAACAACGCTAGGTAAAACAAACGTGATTATTGTGAATATCAAAAAAAGGAAGAAGATGAATGACATGTATATTTTTTTATCATTTTATGATTAAATAGTAACAATTATAATTGTCATGGTAAATAACATGTTTATCCAGATTGAAGAAACACCAAACCCAAACACGCTGAAATTTCTTCCTGGTTTTGAAATTCTGAGCGAAGGAGAAACAGCTGATTTTTCAAATGCAGATGAAATAAAGAACTCCAAACTAGCAGTAAATCTTTTTCAAATAGAACATGTTGTAAGAGTATTTTTTGGTCATGATTTTATTTCAGTAACAAAATCAGATAGAATGAATTGGGATATAGTAAAGGTGGAAATTTTAACTACAATTATGGATCACTTTACTTCTGGTGGAAAAGCATTTGATAAAGAAGGAGTAAGTGATAATAAAATGCTAGAGGAAGAATTCTTTAATGAAAATGATATAGAAATTGTAAATAGAATAAAAGAATTGATGGAAAGTTATATTAAACCTGCAGTTGCTCAAGATGGTGGTGATATCAAGTTCCGTGGCTATAAAGACGGAATAGTTTACGTTGAACTGCAAGGAGCTTGCTCTGGGTGCCCAAGTGCTGTAATTACCTTAAAACAAGGAGTGCAGAATATGCTAAGCTATCACATACCAGAAGTTTCAGGTATAGAGACTATGCTATGACTAATCAAACAGTTAAAGGAACGAAAGATCTTCTGTTTGATGAATGGTATAAATTTAAATACATAGAGCAAACAGCAAATAGAATCTCAAGTTTATACGGCTTTTTACCTGTTCAAACTCCGATATTTGAATACACAGAAGTCTTTACAAAGACTTTAGGTAATAGTTCAGATATCATAAATAAAGAGATGTATACTTTTATTGATAAAGGAGGAAAGAGCATAACTCTACGTCCTGAATTCACAGCAGCGATTGTCAGGCTACTTATTGAAAAAAAACTGCAAACACCAGTAAAATTATTCTCAACAGGACCTGCATTTCGCTATGAAAGACCACAAAAAGGACGACAAAGACAATTTCATCAGATAAATTTTGAGGTTTTTGGTATAGAAAATCCAAAAGCTGATATTGAATTGATATCACTCGCTCAGCATTTGTTAACTGAATTTGGCATCAATGAGAATGTAAGACTGGAAATCAACTCTTTGGGTGAGAGTGAAACAACAAGTAAGTATAGAGAAGCTTTGATATCGTATTTAAAAAAGTTTCAAAATGACCTATCAGAAGATAGTCAAAATAGATTGATTAAAAACCCACTCAGAATATTAGACTCTAAGGATAAGACAGATAAAGAAATAATCTCTGACGCACCAAAAATCAGTGATTATTATACAAAAGAATCTTCATATTTCTTTGACCAGGTGTTAAATGGACTGCAAGCTCTTGGCATACCTTACACTGTAAATAGCAAATTAGTTCGAGGTCTAGACTATTATTGTCACACAGTATTTGAATTTGTCACAGAAGATTTAGGTGCACAAGGAGCAGTTTTTGCCGGTGGAAGATACGATAATCTAGTATCTTCAGTAGGTGGAAAACACACTCCAGCAATAGGATTTGCAGGAGGTATTGAGCGTATAATGGAATTAATTGATTATTCTGCAAAAAAAGAGAGACCCATTTACCTAATTCCAATTGGTAGAGAGGCTGAAGAATATGCTCTCACACTTGCAAATGAGTTGCGCAGAAATGGCTTGTATGTAATTCATGAACATAGTGGAACGCTTAAAACCCGAATGAAAAAAGCAAATCAAGCAAATGCAAAAGTTGTATTAATCTTTGGTGATGAAGAGCTAAGCAGTAAAACTTTAAAAATTAAAAACATGGATACGGGTGAAGAAAAAGTAATCACTCGTGATAAAATAGTAGAAAATATCTAATCAAGAGCAATAGGAGTGTTAGCTATAGAAGAAAATTCGTCTGCACAAGAATTTTTCATATCGTTCAATGTATCATAATCTGTAAAATCTAACTTTATTGGTGTAATAGTAATAAATCCTTCTTTAATTTTATTTATACTACCACTACCTGAGTGTTCTCGAGACCAATTTAAGTTCAAAAATCCACTCAAGTTTTCAGTAAAAGTTAAATCACCATCAATGTTATATTCACCTTGTTCAGCAAATTCGACCCCTTTCACTTTTTCTGTAGCAGGAAAATTTATACTCATTACTATATTTTTAGGCCAACTAACTTTAACTAGCTTTTCGATAATCTTTGGTGCAAAAATCTTTGTATTGTGCCAGTTTATTTCATTATGATAAGCTTGGCTTAGTGCAATAGAAGGTATAGATCTTGCAGCGCCTTCCATTGCAGCACCAATTGTTCCTGAATAACAAATATCATCTCCGACATTTGATCCAATATTTACTCCGGATAATATTAAGTCTGGTTTTTTATTCATAATTTTATTTAACGCGATAATGACACAATCTGCGGGAGTACCAGATACACTAAACTCTCTTTCACTATGCCGATTTATTTTAATAGATTGCTTCACTGGATAATCAAGAGATCTTGCAGCTCCACTCCTATCAGTATCTGGTGCCACTATCCATATTTCTGATGCAAAACTATGTGCAATCTCTTTTAGTAATCTTATTCCTTCACTTTCAAAGCCGTCATCATTTGTTATCAGTATTATCATATTCAATACTCATCCATCAAAGTATACTGATGAGATTTTAAGTTTCTTTTCATAATCATGGACTTTAACAAAGAATCTGCTACAAATCAATAAGGAAAAATTAGAAGTGCTGCCAGGTTACTGCTGCTTGGCTTGCTGTGAGTTAACCATAAACACCCTTAGCTTCACGCCTAACTCACAACCAAAGCTTAGGTAAGTCTCAGAGCTCTAAGCAGCAGAGAATCTTGTATGCCCTGCAAAAAATGCTTTCATCTTTTCAAGATAAGTAGATGGTTTTTCAGGGATTTCTATATTATCTATTACAGCACTTACTGCTTCCTTGATATCCTCATCTGTAATTAGTTCTTTCAATTTCTGCTTTATAGGAGCTCTTCCAACCTCTTGGCCATATCTGTTATAGTAATCAACATACAGCTTATTAAAGACAAATTGCTTTGCCTCTTCCATCAACTTACCCATACTATCTTTTACTTCAAGATCCATATCATTCTCAGAGTAGAAATTGTCAAAATTATCCTTTAAAATCTTCATCTTTTTACTTTCACAATGGTTGAGAAACTCTTCCGTGATGCTTGGCATTCTTTCGTATACTTGAGCATTTACCTCAACTTTAAAGTTATTTTTTACTTCAAGGTAACTAAGCGAATAAATAATACGATTAAACATTCCAAGATAACATGCACCATTTCCTTCTTGTAAACGCATGAGTAACATGCATTTTAGTAAATCTACATCTAACTTTTGATTCTTGCCTGCAGCTAAAACTAAGTTTGCAGCTTGTGTTAGCGTTAATTCAGTTCTTGATTCTCTATAAGTTGCTCCATTGGAACCATTAAAGTTAAGATAAAGTTTTAATTGTTCTTTTTGATTCCCTGTCAACTCATCTGAATTATTTATGTAATCTTCAAAGTCTTTATTGAGTACATTTGATTGATTCCCAAATTTCTGCTTTAAATCTTGAGCGCATTGTAGAATGCTATGCTGAAAACTACTCGTATGGACACTCTGTCTATCAGCACCCACATCACTTATATTAAACAAAAAGCTCATTTGCTTTACACTTAAACCCAGAGGCGAGAAGAGCTTTATCAATGGATACTTTATTAACTCAAGAAATGCTACTGGAATTAGCAGTGTATAATTTAACAATAATAAACCAAAATTGAATATAAAAACTCTACGTAGAGCTGATATTTTTGATGCAACGTACAAAAATGGAAGCTGTAGATAATATATTAACTGTATATTGAAAAATAAGATTTTGTCCTTTAGTTTTATTGTCGGATCATTATAAATCTCAAATAACATGTTATTACTATCAATGTTGTCATATTTAAATGAGTTATAGTTGTTTGTGATTTTCTCTTGCAAAGGCAGGAGCATTTTCTTCAGGCAAATAAGTGCAGCGATAACAATAAAACCTGTAGCAAAGAACGCTAATGTAGGACTAGAGGTACTTGTAGATAAGTAGGTATAAAGATTACCAATTAATTCACTACAAGGACGAACTAAAATTGGATCAAGGATATAGTTAATGAAAAGACTTAAATAATAACAAATAAAACATAAGAATAAAATAAAACTACAATTAATCAAAAAAACTTTTAACCTTGGATTCATGCTAACTTCATGCTAACTCTTAAATAATTTATTAATATACTTTTAATTATATGCTTAAATTAAAAAAATGCAAATTAAAAAGATCAATTGAAATTTCTGAGCTTCAACTATATTGTTAATTATTCAGATAAAAATTAAACATTTTCGTGTCAAATAAAATAGGCTTTTTTGCTATTTTTGCCTTGGTGATTAGTAGCCAAATTGGCTCTGGAATTTTTATGCTCCCAATTAGCCTTGCACCTTATGGCGCTTATAGCCTCATAAGCTGGGTGATATCAGGATTTGGCGCTATATCTCTTGCTTTAGTTTTTGCTGCATTGTGTGCAAAATTTCCAGAAACGGGTGGTCCTCATATTTATGTGAAACATGCCTTTGGCTCTACAGCAGCTTTTTTTGTTGGCTGGACTTATTGGCTAAGCTCATGGGTTAGTTCAACAGCTGTGACAATTGCAAGTATCGGTTATTTAGCTCCGCTTTTTCATAATGATATACAAGATATACGTTTGCTTTTAGAAATAACATTAATTTTAGCTATCATGCTAATAAACTTAAGAGGGGTAACTACTGCTGGGTATGTTGAGCTTCTTCTGACCATTGTTAAAATTATCGCACTTCTTGCAATACCCATAGCAGGGCTATTTTTCTTTGATAGAAATAATTTTATTGTAAGTGAGGAAGTATCAAACTTTACAATATCGCAAACTCTTGCTCGTTCTACGCTCCTTACTTTATGGTGTTTTATTGGGCTTGAATCAGCAACGGCACCTGCAGGATCTGTCAATAATCCCTCTAAAACAATACCAAGGGCTATAGTGCTTGGAACAGTCTGTGTTGCTGTGATATATTTCATCAATAGTCTTTCAATTATGGGATTGATAAGTGGTAATGACCTAGCTAGTTCAAAAGCACCATATGTTGATGCGATAAAAATTATGTTTCTAGGTAATTGGCATTTAATTATTTCTGTTGTTGCCTTTATCGTTTCTGTAAGTAATTTAAATGCTTGGTTTTTAGCTGATGGACAGGTCACCTTAGGCCTTGCAAAAGACAAGTTAATGCCGCAATTTTTTGGCAAAAAAAATAAGCATGATGCTCCATTATGGGGAATAATACTAAGTACTTTGGGGGTGTTAGTTTTACTTATCCTAACGTCAAACAAAAGTTTTGCTGAGCAAGTAACTTCAATAATTGATATCTCTGTAGTGTCATTTTTGTTTATCTACTTATCATGTAGCCTTGCTTTTCTTAAGGTTATCATTCAAGAAAAAAAATACTGCAAATCTTTAATTGGAGGCGTGGCTGTACTTTTTTGCTGCTGGATAGTATACGAGACTTCTATAAAAACATTGTTAATATCAAGCCTATTCCCTTTAAGCGGCACGCTTATTTATCTACTTTGGTATCATAAACTAAAAACTTAACTTAAATTTTTTATTTGCTAAAATTCTTAAGCTATACTACTGGCTTACATTAATAGAATTAAGAGGTATTGTGTCAAATAAAATAGGGTTTTGGGCTATTTTTGCTTTAGTAATCAGCAGTCAGATCGGCTCTGGGGTTTTCATGCTTCCAATTAGCCTTGCTCCATATGGCGCTTATAGCCTTATAAGCTGGATGATATCAGGAGCTGGTGCTGTGTCTCTTGCGCTAGTTTTTGCTACGCTATGTGCAAAGTTTCCAGAAACAGGAGGTCCTCACGTTTATGTGAAACATACTTTTGGTCCTGCTGCAGCGTTCTTTGTTGGTTGGACATATTGGGTAATCTCATGGGTTAGTACAACAGCTTTAATAGTTGTGGGTGTTGGCTATCTTACACCATTTTTCCATGAAGATATCAAAAGTATGCGTTTATTTTTAGAGCTGTTGTTATTTACAATCATTACATTAATAAATTTAAGGGGAATAGCTACTGCAGGGCACGTTGAGTTTCTGCTCACGGTTGTGAAGGTTGCTGTATTGCTTGCAATACCTGTAGCAGCGTTGTTTTTTTTCGATAGAAATAATTTTATCATAAGTGAAGAAATATTAAGTCTTACAACATCGCAAATTCTTGCCCGCTCTACACTCCTTACTTTATGGTGTTTTATTGGACTTGAATTGGCAACAGCACCTGCAGGGTCTGTTGATAATCCAGCTAAAACTATACCAAAAGCTGTGGTGCTTGGCACAGTTTGTGTTGCTGTTATATATTTTATCAACAATTTTGCGATTATGGGATTGATCAATGGCAACAATTTAGCAAGTTCAAGAGCACCATATGTTGATGCGATAAAAATTATGTTTTCTGGTAATTGGCATTTAATTGTTTCTATAGTTGCATTCATTTTTTGTGTTGGCAGTCTAAACGCTTGGGTTTTATCTAGTGGACAAGTTGCTTTTGGTCTTGCAGAAGATAGACTAATGCCAAAATTCTTTGCTAAAAGGAACAAGCATGGCTCTCCTTTTTGGGGAATAACAGTTAGTTCAATTGGAACTGCAATTTTACTAATTCTCACTTCAAACAACAATTTTGCCCAGCAGATTACGTCGATTATTGACTTTTCTGTAATTTCATTTTTGTTCGTTTATCTTGCGTGCTGTTTTGCCTTTCTAAAGGTTATTATAAAGGAGAGGAGTTGTTATAAGCTTTTAATTGGTAGCATAGCAACAACCTTTTGTTGTTGGGTGATATTACAAACCCCTGTAGGTACTCTGCTGATTTCGAGCCTGTTTACTGCAAGTGGCATACCCATTTATTTATTGTGGTACTGCAAGACTTCTGTGCAACAAATTGAGTAGTGAGAGATGCACTTTAAATGGTTAATATTTATGGGCCAAGGTTTTTTTTCTCTTTATCTACTTGTTCAATATTACCATTCTCAAGTTTGCTACCTACTTCTTCTGTTCGTTTATTATCTATGTAGATCTCATTTTTTGCTTTATTAGAAAGACCTATTTGCGATTGCAGTTTTTTATACTCTTCTTTTTCAGGCGTGAAAATTTTCACTAAAAATCTTCCTATTATTGGTATTGAACTTAAAAAATCCTTTAGTCTGAAAGGTTCTTGCTTTTTATTTGATAGATACTGATCTGTCTTAGGAATTTTTACACCATACTTTTTATCATCAAAATTTATCGCTGGCTTGCTTTTTTTCGAAAGAACATCTTGAATCTCTAATCTATTGACTTTTTCAGGCTTTTGAAATGCAGATACTACAGATTTGACCTTAGTGTCATCATGTTTTTTACTCATTTCATTCTACCATGCAATATTACTAGTATCTTATAATTATAACTAAATTATGGTTAATTGCAAGGTAAAAATATTAAAGTAATTGTAAATTTTATCAGTAAAAATATAATATAGCTTTAAAATCAAAGGTTTATTTATATGGGATGTAAGATTGCAGTTATTGGAGCAACAGGAAGAGTAGGGCGTGAGGTATTAAGCGCGCTTGCCGAGTTTCAAGACGAAGGAAAAATTTCAATAGATTCTGTTGTTGCTTTTGCATCAAAAAAATCAGAGGGAAAAAAGGTAAGTTTCGGCGATGAAGAATTAACTGTCTTAGACCTTGAGAACTACGATTTTGTTGGAATTAATATAGCAATTTTCTGTGCTGGGTCTCATGTTTCCGAGAGATACGTACCGATTGCAACTGAAGCTGGATGTATTGTCGTAGATAATACCTCTCATTTTAGGATGAAAGAAGGCGTGCCACTAGTTATTCCAGAGATCAACAAAGATAAAATTACGGAGTATAAAAACCATAACATAATATCTAATCCAAATTGTACTACAATACAAATGTTGCTGGCATTACATTTATTACACCAAAAAGCAAAAATAAAGAGAATCGTTGCTTCAACTTATCAATCAACTTCTGGTGTAGGTAAAGCAGCAATGGATGAGCTTTACAATCAGACAAAAAAAATCTTTATGAATGAAGCTAAAAAACCTGAAATATTTCCTAAGCAAATAGCATTTAATTGCATTCCTCATATAGGAGAGTTCATGGAAGATGGTTCTACAAAAGAGGAGTGGAAAATGCAAGAGGAGGCAAAAAAAATTTTAGAAGAGGATATAAAAGTAACTGCAACTTGTGTCCGAGTACCTGTTCTTGTTGGTCATGCTATAGCAGTAAATGTAGAATTTGATCAGCATATAACTGAAGAAGAAGCTCGTGAAATGCTCAGTGAAGACGATGGAGTTTTAGTGCAAGATAAGCGCGAAGATGGTGGATATATGACTCAGGTTGATGTTGTGCAAGAGGATGCCGTATACATATCGCGTATTAGACAAGACGATACCGTTAAACACGGATTAAATATGTGGATAGTAGCTGATAATCTACGCAAAGGTGCAGCACTAAATATAGTGCAGATCTTGGAGATCTTGATCAAAGAGCATTTATAGCTCAATAACTTAAATCTATATTGACATGTCCCATTTTACGCTTGTCCCTAACCTCTTTTTTCCCATATATGGTTAAACTAGCTTTTTCGTTGCTCAAATATTTGTGAGAATTATATATATCATTACCTATTATATTTTTTGTCATGCAAGGAAAGCGTAATACTACTTCCTGCACAGATAGACCGCATATTATCCTAACTAGCTGCTCGAATTGACTAACGTTGCATGCATCCAAGCTCCAGTGGCAAGAATTGTGGGGTCTTGGGGCCAGTTCATTAACTAGTAATTCATGATTTTGAGTGATGAAAAATTCAATAGCTAGAATTCCTACTACATCAAGTGCAGTTGCTATTTTCTCTGCAGTTTTTTGTACCTCTTGGGCTAATTTATTATCTATTTTAGCTGGTGCTATTGAAGTATTAAGTATTCCGTCAACGTGGTGATTCTCTGCTATAGTAAAAAAAGCTACTTTACCGTTTTTATCTCTTGCAACGACTATTGAAACCTCTTTCAGTAAATCAACACTTGCTTCAAGAATGTACTCTTTATTCCAATCGAAGGAAGCAAATTGCTTCAGTTCAGAATCATTTTCAATCACATATTGTCCTTTTCCATCATAACCCATTTCTGTTGTTTTTAGCCTCACTGGATAGCTAAAAGTTTCACTACTTTCTAGTAGCTGATTATAATTTTGTATACTTTTGTAATCAGCAGTTTTTATGCTTAAATCTCTAATAAAATCTTTCTCTCTCAGCCTATTTTGCGAAATGTGTAACGCCTTTTTACCTGGATAAAAATCTGTATGCTGCGACACAATATCAATTGCACTACATGGAATATTTTCAGACTCAATAGTGACTAAATCCACACTCTGTGCAAAAGATTCAAGTGCCCTCTTATCACAGAAGTCTGCTATTGTTAAATCATCAGCAACAGAACAAGCTGGATCGTTTTTAGTACTGGCAAAAATATGCGTTTTGTGCCCAAGTTTTATTGCAGCGATAGCAGTCATTTTACCTAATTGCCCACTTCCTATTATTCCTATCACTTTTTTATCCAGTGGATCTGTTTTGTTCATCATGTAGATTAATATTTCCTAGTTAGAGTACGATAATATGCTTGGAAAATCTATGAAAAAAGTGTATAATTGAAGTGTGTTAAACTTTTATCATGAACACTTTACGATGACCATGAAATACACACTTATTACTAATTCTGTCGAAGTTACAGTTTTGCCAATTTACATTGAAGAGCAATCCATTCCTTATGAAAATTGTTACGTATGGATGTATAATGTTAAGATAAAAAACAAAAGCTCATCAACCATTCAATTATTAAGTCGCTATTGGCAAATAATAGATCATAAGGGAAAAATAAATGAAATTGCCGGAGTTGGTGTTATTGGAGAACAACCTGTAATAAAATCTGGAGAGGTATTCAAATATACAAGTGGAACATACTTAAATACACCATCAGGAATAATGCAGGGTAAATATGAATTTCTGAACGAAGAGAGCATAAAAACCTTTGATGTTATGGTACCACCCTTTTCCTTAGATAGTCCATACGTTAACACTAGACCTCATTGATCATCAAGATAGTGTATTTGTTTAAGTGCATCTGAAACCAGTGCTTCTTGCTTTGTCATTTGAGCTTCCATAATGTCATCCGAGTAGCTGATACTGAGATCCAACTAAGTTGATAAACACGAAAGCACTGACCATTTGCTTCTATAGTTGTCTTTTTTCGTCTATCTTATTTTGTTACTCTGCTGAACAGATGCAAAATAGTTTATTTTTGATTCTTATCATCAAGTGTGAATAAGATTATTGTAGAGGTTAAACCTATAATAACTATCATTAACGAAAATGGGGCAGCTTCTCTGTAACGCTCATCGCTGACAAGTTCATATACTCTAGTTGATATAGTTTCAAAATTAAATGGTCTGATAATTAGTGTTGCCGTGAGTTCTTTTACCGTATCCATAAACACGAGCAGAAATCCCGATAGTATGCTTTTCTTGATAAGGGGAATATGAATATTCAGGCACGTGGAAATAGGCCCATGACCCATAGTATATGAAGTCCATTCAATTTCATTTGGTGTTTTTTTGAGTCCCGACTCTATTGCTTTGAAAGATATAGCAAAAAAACGAAATAAATATGAGTAAACTAATGCGCCAATAGTTCCTACCAAGCTAATTTCTACAATATATTGAGTAATGAAAGAAGATATTCTGCTTAAAAACATTATTATGCTAATTGCAATAATTGCATTTGGAATTGCATATCCAAGAGAAATGAGACGTACTATATTGCTTATTACTTTATTTTTACGTGCTGTATATCCAATAATTATTGCAATGCTGATCGAGATTAGCGCGGTAATAAACGATAAACTAATACTGTTTGTTATTATATTATAAAATCTTGCTTCGTATATGAAAAAGCCTTTCTCTATGCTCCAATATATAAGTGGAATCATTGGTAAAATAAAGCCTATTAATATCGGCAATAAACACATAAGATAAGAAAAGATCAACGATATAGAACCGTTTATACTACGTTTATTGTGATAATCTGCATTAGTATTGATTGAAGAGTAAGATATTTCTCTTTTTTGTAGTTTTTTTTCGATAACTATTAGTGTTGCAACGAAAATCAGTTCTGCAACTGCCAAAACAGTAGTTGAATATTTGTCATGCAGTAAAAACCAAGTACGGTATATTCCCGTCGTGAAAGTATCGATAGCAAGAAACTGTGGTGTGCCGAAATCTGTAATTACTTCCATTAGTACCAAGGATAACCCAGCTATAATTGATGGACGTATGGAGGGTATGATGACAGAAAACAGACTCTGTAATGAGGAGAACCCAAGTGTTGATGCAATAGTGACTGAGTTACTAACGCTCTTTAGACTTGAGCGGACCAACATATAAACGTATGGATATAGACTAAATCCCATTACTAATATTCCACCACCTAGGGATTTGATCTCGGGAAACCAATAGTCACCTTTGCCCAATTGAAAAGTATCTCTTAACAAGCTCTGAATCGGACCTGAAAACTCTAGCGTATTTACATAAACAAACGATACTATATATCCAGGAATTGATATCGGAAAGAATAAGGCAATCTCAAAAATTCTACTTCCGGGAAACGAAAAAAATGTAGTAAGCCAAGCTGGAATTACTCCAAATATAAAGGATATTAACCCTACTCCTACCATCAAAATTAACGTATTGAGTATATATTCAGGAAAAAGTCTACTAATTACCCATCCAGAGTTTGCTGATTCTGTAAATAGAATCGATATTAACGATAGTATAGGGCAGACAAATAATACACTTACTAAAAACAAGAATATATTTTTAAATACTCTCAGAAACATTAACTTGAATCTATATTTGATATTAAAATGTTATATGCAAAAACTAAAGATATCCAGTAATTAACAGCCGTCCTATTGAATATCTTCATAATTTTATATATTATGTTTTAAATCGATAAACTAATTAATTATGAGTTTTGTCATTGCAACTTTCTATCATTTTGTAAAACTCTCTAATTATTATGACATGAAAGATGAAATAAAAGTTGCATGCGATAATGTCGAATTAAAGGGTACTATACTCCTTGCAGAAGAGGGTATTAATGCAACTGTATCTGGTAAAAGAACCGCGATTGATAAAATATTTGATTTTTTACGTTCTGATTATAGACTAAGGGACCTTACATGGAAAGAGAGTGCAGCAGAATATCAACCATTTAGTAAGATGAAAGTAAGATTAAAAAGAGAAATTGTGAATCTTGGTGTAAGTAATCTCGATACTTCCATTAGAGGTCAGTACATTGATCCAGATTATTGGGATGATTTTATCTCTCAACCTGATGTTTTAGTGATAGACACACGAAATGAATACGAAGTAAAACTAGGCAAGTTTAAAAATGCAATTAATCCACACACTCAGCGTTTTCGCGATTTTCCTCAGTGGGCAGAGTCATTTTCTGAGAGTAAAGACCTGAAAGTAGGTATGTACTGTACTGGTGGAATCAGATGTGAGAAATCTACAGCATATATGAAAAGCCTTGGATTTAAAGATGTTTACCATCTTAAAGGCGGTATTCTTTCCTACCTTGAAAAAACTGGTAATAAAAGTGGTAATTGGGAAGGCGAGTGTTTTGTTTTTGATGATAGAATTGCTGTTGATCACTCACTCGCCCCAAGTGATAAAATAAAATGCATATTCTGCTCAAGTAAAGTTTCAACTGATGAGCTGAAATCAGTTCCACGTGGCCAGGTAGTTTGCTCTGATTGTAAATCTTTAAGTATTGAAAGAAATTCAGAATATAACACGAACCTTTAACAACTTCTTTCTCCTTGCATATTTGTAACCTTAATTTTGTCAAGGCATTTACCTACGACATAGCCCGCTCCAGCTCCAATCAATGCACCAACTATAGCAAATGCAATCAACACTACACCAGAACCGCCAATAAGAGCTAAAGTTTCTTGCCCTAAACAACATCCTGCAACTAGACCAGCAACTAAACCAATTCCTACACCTATACACCTAAGTTTCATATTATTACTAATATTTCTACCTTTTCTATATTGTATAGATTGTATACTATGATCAGTATCATCATCTTCAAAAGCAAATTCTTTGATATCGTCTCTTGTTTTTAAACAATCGATAAGCTCACCTATTGTGTTGTTACGAAAATTATGTAAATTTATAACGCCATTTTTTATAGATTGTTCAGGTATCATTTTATTTTTCCATACTATTAGAATATGTTTTTACTACACTGATTATCTTAATAATTGGTAAATTCCCATACAATAATAAGTAGATAATCTTACTACTATAGGTGGGACTAAAGCGCTATAAGAACCTGTTTAAAATCTTCGTAATTAGGAGAGAAACGAAGGAGAGAACAATCATCTGTAGGCTAGTATTAAGTTTACGCTCACAATTTTTCCACAATCGTCTACATTTTTCTAACCAAGCGAAAGAGCGTTCGACAACCCATCTCTTTGGAAGCACAACAAAAGAATATAACTCACTGCGCTTTATAACCTCAACAGTTGCACCGATAATATCTTTTATTTGAGTTGCAAATTTTTCTCCGGTGTAACCTGCATCAACAAGTACATTTTTGACCTCAGAGAGATTTTCTTGCGCACTTTCAACCATTTTCATAGCACTGCTGCGATCAGTTGTGTCTGCTGTTGTTACATAAATTGCATGTGGTAAACCCTGCGTATCAACTGCAATATGGCGTTTTATGCCTGAAATCTTTTTACCAGCATCATAGCCTTTACTTTCAGCGGTATCTGTATTTTTAACACTTTGGGCATCAATTATACAGAAACTGGTTTTCTCTTTTCGACCATTGTTGCTCTCCAACTAATTTTTTTTAACTAGTAAACTTGATTCCTCTCCATTCTTTTTATTCCAAGCTTGAAAATAGTAATATATACCTTGGAAAGTTCTTTGGTCTACTGGCAGCCACTTTTTAGGACGTATAGCAGTCCATAAAACACATGATATAAGTCAAGTTTTCTTGGTTTTGTTCTTTTTCTGCTATTTTCTAAAATTGCTCTGATTTTTTCAAATTGCTTTCGACTTATATCACTTGTTTTGCATAGATATACCTCTTTCTTAAATCTATGCCTATTTTACCTCATCTCTCCAAGATTCTTAACAGGTTCTTAGGCAAAGCTACTATCCAATGCTTTTAAATTGCTGCAAGATTCTACAATCAATTTGCAGGGTATTTTAAAATAAAGCCATTGTACATTCTTTTCATAAATTCTACTGCTTCTTTAGTAAACCTGAAATCTAAACCCTGTTTCGTTATTATCACAGATTCTTCATTTAATAATTGGCACATTGTATCTATGATTCAGTTTGTAACCCCTATATTACCCAAAATTATAGCTTTTATGAATCATCAATTACTCAATTTTCTTTTCCTTTTCTGTTTCAATTATTTGCCATTTCATTGAAAAATTTGTTGAGGTGATTTGATAAGCAAGTTATTTTATTCATCATTAGTTCTCTCACTAAAATATACCCGAGAGAATTTTATATCTTCTTATCCTATCTTCTTCATACCTTTATTTCCTTAACTTGATGCCTATCCTTTTTTAAACGTTCCCGAATAGATCCCTACTTTTCCATTTTTAATCTAACACACATCTCAGTAATTATAATATCCAATTTTTGATCGTGTTTTTCCACAGGTAAATTTTTACAATATTGCTTCTCATAGGCTACACCTATAAATATTTTTCCAAGTGGCCGTAATTTTTTTATCATTGTATCATACCAACCACCGCCAAAACCTAACCTATTAAAATGATCATCAAAAGCAATAACAGGAGTAATGATTGTATCGGGGATTATATCTTCATCTGCTTTATTCCATTCCTCAAATTTTAATAACTTATTTTTATTAGGAATTGCTATTTTATAGTCTAAATCAAGCAAACGATGCATCAAAGGCACAACATTAATTTCTCCGTCTGTTGGAATGTACGCTGCTATTGTTTTACCTTTAACGCAACTTAAGTTTTGACTAAAAAGATTAATAAGAGAATTTGCTGCATAATTAGAATAACTTTCATCAATATCTTTTCTTATGGTTCTATATTGCTTCCTTAGTTCCTCTTTGTGCTGTTTAGTGTCTTTGAACATGTTCTATCCATTTTGCAGTGAGCTTTTCTTGTAAACTATTTTGCTTCAAGCGCTCACTTAAAAAATCAAAGTCAACAAGCTCCATATCCTGGTCTTGATTACTGCAACTATAAACAAAACTTATTTCTCCTGTTTCCTTATTTATGTGTTGCTGAATACATTGAGCGCAGATTTCTTTCATCATGCACTGCATAGGAGAGTTAACAGATGATATTGCTACGTGATTTGGTTTTAGGTATGGTTTTAAAATTGTTTTTCTAGCTTCATTTATAGCTTTCATCATTTTATCAGAACCAATAGTGATGATTTTATCTATAGTGTTTAAACTAATAGTAATTTTACCTAACTTTCCTTGCTGATATGAGATTATTGCATCAACTATATTACCATGAAAGGATTTATCCTGTTCTCTGCTTGTTTCTATCAATCTTTCTTCACATGCCCAAACTGTCACGTTTGATGCACGTTCTATCAGTGCTCGTTTAAATACATCACTTAATTTCTTATAGCCAGCGAAATATAAAACCTTATGATTGTTTTCAAGACAAGCTTTGCCTATCGAAAATAACACTGCATTTCCAACTCCACCGCCAATGAGCATTATATTCTTCATAAACTTTTTATGGAGTAGAAAACCTCTCTAACTTCAATTAAACTGATAACTAACAGCTGCATTTTTACGCATATTATCCAATAACAGGTTGCTTTGTATCATAATCTTTTGTTGATACATTTCCTGTTTGATTGCTTCTATATCCATTGCATTATTTTTGATATCACATAACATCATCAACTTTGCAGTGCTATTTTCTCTTAATTCTACTATTTCATTCATATTTGTTTTACTAAATAAAATCTGTAAATCAGGATTTAAATTTCGCATTTTTATTTCAAACTCTTTTACGCTTGGCAACTTGAAATCATCTGCTAACTTTTCAAAATTTAAACAACTGACCTTTTGCTCCTTAAAATTAGAGAGTAAACTTTCTGAACCTTCAACTACAACCTGTTTCAGTTTTAAAGTACTTTTCAGCAGTGTATGATCGAGCTGTACCTTATCTATGACTTTTATAACAGAGTAACCTTCGCTTAAACTAACCGGACCTGCTACATCACTGATTTCTAATCTTTCCAAAACGTCCTTGAGAGTACCTTTTAGCTGACTTAAATTAACTGTTGCTTTGCGCATCTTTATTGAAGATTCTGGATTATTACTGGTACGTAATTTTTTTACTAAGTCTTCAGCTATCTTCTGATCGGGAATTATGAACTCCTGAAACGTAATAAGGTAATCAGACTTCTCTTTTTGCTTTCTTGCATCATCCACTTCTTGATCGCTGATATTAATAAGCGGTACAACTCCTACTTCAATAATCTTGTTCCACAGTAGCTGACACTTTACTTGTTTTTTTAGGGTATTGAGATCTATATTATGCTTTTTTACGTATTGATCAACTTCATCAGCCTTAAGTTTTAAACTTTGAGTTAAGAATAACGTGACAGCATTATTTAACTCCTCGTTACTCAATTCTATATTCATCTTCTGTGCTTCGCTGACAATGATAATTTCGTCTATTAACTGTCTTAGAATTTGAGATTTTACCTCTTTTTGATTAATCTTCTGAGTGCCAAGCAATGAATTTATGAAGTTTATACGTCTTTCGATATCTAAATTTGAAATTGGCTCACCATTTACATCTGCAACAATTTCAATCTCAGTTGCAAGTAACCTAAGCGGCAGCATTATTAATATCAAAATTAGTATTTTATGCATATAAAATTATTTAGCTAATAACTAATTCTATAATAAATACTGAATAAACGCTAGCTAACTTTTTAATAATTTAAAAAGAGGGTAAAATTACTGTAATGAATACCTAAACAATAATATACGGAAGGAGAGGGATTCGAACCCTCGATACGACTTTTCAATCGTATAACGGTTTAGCAAACCGCCGCCTTCAGCCGCTCGGCCACCCTTCCAAATTATTACTATAATATCAAGACCTTTACTGCCTGTCTAATGCTTTTAATTGCAATATTTGTATCTGTTCAGATGCATGCAAATATTGAAACCTGTACTCCCTTTCTTGTCATCAGAGTAGCTGACACTGGGATCCAACTAAGTTACTTTACAACGTTTTTTGTGCGAAAGGACTGGATCCCAGTGTCAAGCACTGGGATGACACCATTTGTTGTAAACTCACTTTTACTCTATGGTTATACTACCTTACCGCTATCCTGAACGGATACCAATATTTACCCATTAAAAACAACAATATTTTTCCGAATAACTATAATTTAAGGCTAAATCAACGCAAACTAATTTCTACTTTTTTCAATGATTTTTTTTGCTTCTTCTACATCAGCCCATTCTCCAACTGTCACCGTTTTTCCCTTTTCTAAATCTTTATAATGAGAAAAGAAATGAGCTATTTTATCTAGTAAGCTTTTAGGTAGGTCAGAATAGTTGTTTATATTGTCATAATAGCTATCAACACTAGAGATAGGTACGGCTAATATTTTTTCATCCTCTCCTTTCTCGTCTTTGGTAAGTAATGCACCTACTGGACGCACTGATATCAAAACTCCAGACGCTAAAGGAAATTGAGTTAGCACCAAAACATCCGCAGGGTCACCATCACCTGCGCAGGTATTTGGTATAAACCCATAATTGCAAGGATAAGTCATTGAGGTAGACAAAAATCTGTCAACTTGTAACAACCCAAGCTCTTTATTAAATTCATACTTTACGGGTTCAGCATTTGCGCCTATTTCAATTACCACATTCACCGCATTTGGTCCCGCTGTTATTTTACTTAAATCCATGGATTACCTCGTTATTCAAGAGAAGATATTATATAGCATACGCTTTAAGAGTACTACATTTATCATTTATAAGTAGAGATTCATGAACGCCTGGACTGTGTAGGACCATTTGTAAGATCATTAATAATTGCACCATTGACTGCTGAATGTGGCGGTTCTTGAGGTGATTTTAGTAGTTGAAATAAAGCATATACTATTACGATAGTAAGTACTGCAGCAACTATGAAATTGATGAGATTATTTTGTGGCAAAATATTTGTTATTGAGTTGAATAACTTTTGCTCCATAAAGAAATAATCAGCAGTATATAATCCAACAGACAATATAAACATGCCTAAAGCTAATTTATAGGACGTGTTTTTACGATCTTTTTCTTTTTGTGGCACTAAGTAGTGTATATTCTCAGAGCTTGTTACTAATTGTTCAAATTCATCACTATTTTGGTTGTTTAACAATCGCTCTAGGGTGTTTTTTTTATTTATAGGATATATTAATCCATTCACTTTCGATTGTTTCTTCTCTTGCCAATCCACATTCTCATAGTCGACTGTATATTTATCTCTACTTGATAGCTCGATCTTGTGTAGTGAGTCAGCTAAGAGCATTATATAGCCCTCTATTAATGGATCTTCACATATCTCTAATACTTCTCTTTTTACTGTTTTGTTAGATGACGAAAGTTTTTTATAATGACTACCTAAAGAAAAGAACAATGCTATATCTTTATCTACTTTTATGTTGTGAATAGAATAATAGAAGTTAATAATGCATTTATTTAAGGTAAATTCTCTATCATATTCGTTTAATGCATTTTCTTCACTTAACAACCTTCTAACATCAATAAGCACCTTATTTTCAAAATCTTCTGCTGTTTTAAATATTGATTCTCTCTTTGGATTTGCCAAAACGTTAAGTAAATCTAATTTTCTTCCATCTACTATTTCGTGTATGTCTTTACCTAACTCAGACTCCTTAATAACTTTATATATTTCATCTATGATATCTTGAGTGCTCAGATTATTACTTCCGCTTAAAATTTTATAAGCTTGAGTATAAATTAAGAACAACCCTTGTAGACTAAATTGTAAGTTAAAATATTTATCTAATGATTCCTCTTTTTTTCTAACGAATGAAGACAAACCAATATGGTTTCTATGGTCTATTTCACCAGTTGAGTTAGCATGTTGAAAATTGCCTAAAAAAATAAACAAGGCCTCTAATAAATTGCCTTTACCAACAATTTTTATTAGTTCTTCAACTTCCTTAACCATTGCTAAAACCTATAATGTTCTACTTTATAGTATAAGGGATACATGGCAAAATAGCAATAAATATTATTGTACGTTTACACTCTGTATCAAAGAATTAAGCCCTTTAGTTAAGAGCATATCCATCCACCGCCAATTACTTGCTCATCTTTATACGCTACACAGGCTTGACCTGGACTGATGCCAAAGTAATCGTCGTTTAAAATTACACAGGCTTTGTTTTTTTCGTCAGTTGAATGTATTGTTGCTAAGCTTCCTGCATGTGATGACCTGAGCTTCACAGTGACTTCCATCCCTTCTTTTGGTTGCTCTAGCCAATTTAACTCTTTGACCAATATCCTTTTTTGCATTAGCGCATTGATCGGACCTACTATAACCTCATTATTTTCTGTATTAATTCTTACTACATAAAGAGGCTCACTGTGTGCAATGCAGAGGCCTTTTCTTTGCCCTACTGTAAAATTTACTATGCCACTGTGTTCACCTAACACTTTTCCATGAATATCTACTATTTTACCTTTCTGTACAGATTGTGGAGCTAATTTAGCTATTGTCTTAGTATAGCTTTGAGAAACAAAGCATATATCTTGACTGTCTGGCTTTTCAGAAATTTGTAAGCCAAAATACTTTGCTAATTTTCTTATATCACTTTTATAAAACCCACCTAGTGGAAATCGCAAAAGCTTTAACTGCTCCTCAGTTGTAGCAAACAAAAAATAACTTTGATCTTTACTTTTATCAATACTTCTGCACAACTTTACCTCACCATTTTCTTCTAATCTTCTTACGTAATGTCCTGTTACGAGCACATCCGCACCAAGATTTTTTGTGACTTGCAATAGATCACGGAATTTTACTGTTTGGTTACATCTTACACATGGTATGGGGGTTTCCCCACGCATGTAAGTATTCGCAAAATCTTCTATTACTTCCTTTTTAAATGTTTCTTCGTAATTTAAAATATAATGAGGAAAGCCAACACTTTCAGCTACGCGTTTGGCGTCATAAATATCTTGTCCAGCGCAGCATGCACCTTTTCTTGCATTAGCATTGCCATCAGTGCCATATAGCTGAAGAGTCACACCTATCACTTCGTACCCAAGATTATACAGCAGTGCTGCAGCAACGGAGCTATCAACTCCCCCGGACATTGCAACAATAGCCTTAGTTTGATGCGGAGCTTTATCTTTTAATAAAGGTTCAATTTCAAATTCTTTTAGCATATAATTTATAAACACAAACTTGGTGTCAAGCACTGGAATCCAGTTTCTATTACACAATTTCATCGAAACAGCATACTTATTTGTAGTCAAGTTCCAGTGTCAAGCGCTGGGATGACACCCCTTCCTGCTGCCTTTAAATTACTTGGTGCGTGACACTGGGATCTCATTTATATTACATAATTCCATCAAAACAATTCGATAAACTGCCTTCAAAAACAATTTAATCTTGCTTGAATAAAACATGGCCAAAATAGTCCATGTTTTCAAGTACTTTTCCGCTACCCAGGGCAACACAACAAAGTGGATCATCTGCAACACGAACTGGTAATTTTGTTGTTTCACTAATAACTTTACTCAAGTTGCGCAATAATCCACCTCCACCAGATAAAATTATTCCTCTATCAACTATATCAGAAGAAAGTTCAGGTGGAGTGCTCTCCAGTGCAGTTCTAATAGCAGAAATTATCTGATGTACAGGCTCTATTAGGCTCTCTGCAACTTGATATTCTGATAAAAGCATTTCTTTTGGCATACCACTCACTAAATCCCTGCCTTTAATTATCATTCCCTCTTTGTTGTTTTCAACTGGCAGACTGGCTGAACCGACGTTTTTCTTAATTTTTTCAGCAGTTGTTTCGCCAATCAATAACTTATGATTTTCACGAATGTATGACTTTATTGCCTCATCCATAATATCACCACCTACTCTGGCAGAACGTGAATAAACAATTCCACCTAAAGAAATAATTGCAACTTCAGTTGTACCGCCTCCTATATCAACGATCATAGAACCTTCAGGTTCAGTAACCGGGAGCCCAGCTCCGATTGCTGCAGCCATTGGTTCTTCAATCAAAAATACTTCATTTGCACCAGCACTTTCTGCTGCATCTTGTATAGCACGCCTTTCAACTGGGGTAGATCCAGATGGAACACATATGATAATACTAGGTTTATTAACAGTGAATCTTGTGTTTGCGCTGCGTATGAAATATTTTAACATTTCTTCCGCGCTTTTAAAGTCAGCAATAACTCCGTCTTTCAAGGGCCTTATCGCTTCTATTTCTCCAGGTGTTTTTCCGAGCATCATCTTAGCTTTTTTGCCAAAAGCATAAGGAACGTAACTTCCTTTTTCTTTTACTCTTGCTACAACTGAGGGTTCATCAAGCACTATCCCCTGACTTTTCTGATAAACTAAAGTATTTGCAGTACCAAGATCTATAGCAATATCGCTAGCAAATAAACCTTTGAAAGTAAAAAAATTTCTGATTAAATTCTGAACAAAACTCATACACAACTCAAGAAAAACATTTATTGAGACAAATTATACTTTTCAGATAAGTAATTAGTGTAGCACTCAATATCTAAATCCCTACCTGTTACCTTTTTTAGCTGTTCCAAAAAGCCATACTTTGCACTATATACATTTTTAGAGAACCAATTGATAAGTAAACTGAAATCTCCTTTTACTATAGAATCTAAAAATTCGTAATGATTTTTCTTAATGAAAGAAAAAAACTGCACAGCAGCGATTAACGCTATGACTTTTATAGGAAAGTAGCCTATAACACCACTTATCCAATACTCATCTTGAAAATAAGTGTCTAGCTCATTTTTAGCTTTTATTGAAATCTTGTAATGCTTCATACCTTCCAACCATTTATCGTGTAGATCTTTAACTTCTAACGTACCATTTATTAAATCTTGTTCTAATTTAGTTCTTAGCATAATGTGAGCCAACAAACTAAATTCATCTGCATTCTTCAAAAAAGATGAAAGGTTTACTTTATTGAAAATCAAATACAAATTTTCAACGCTACTATTAATTTTGCCTTTTGTAGAAAGTTTCTCCTTTATGTGTGGTTGAATGAACTCAATAAATTCTCTGGATGTTCCAATGATCCTTGCCATGAATAATCCTTGAGTTTCATACATAATATGTTTAGTAATTGAGCTCTTTATAGAATTTTGCGCTAAACATTTTTGATGAATTGCATGACCAGTATGCCGTAAAAGTAAAAATAAACCATAACAAAGGTCAGATTCATCTGAATCGATAGGATCGTAATAAGAAATGGAAATCTCATTTGGTGTAACACTCATTTGCTGTAAGAATAAGGAACTAAGTTCAATCTGTCTCTGAACCGTAACTTTTTGTATATTAGTAACCTTATCCTTCTTCTGCTTTTGAATTACTTTCTCTACATTTTCACTAAAAAATTTGCCTAATTTAGGAAATATTTCGTTTATATTCTTTTCTGTGATGTTAGAGTCATAATCAGCAAGCAGTGAGTCATATTTTGAGCACTTTAATTGCTGCGATTTTATAGAAGCTACTTCACGAGCAAGTTTGATTAGATCAGCAAAGCGTTCTTTCAGCTTTTCTAAATTACTGATTTCAGAATTAGCTAGCTTCCGTAAGTTTTGGCATTCAATCTTAGCTTTGAGCAAAGATTTTACTAAATCAACAGGAATAGCACTATTGCTTTTATGTATTTTCTCTATTAACTTTAGCTGCTGAGTGTTCGCACTCTTCTTGTTGCTAAGAGCATTTGCTAATGATTCTTTTATTGCATTATGAGAGATAATTTCATGTTTGATTTCCCTTAGAAGACACATTTGTTCAACTTTGTCCTCTACATTCAATTGGCTTTTACTTACTAGTTCTAGTATGTTTTCGATATTCCTTACCTTATCTAATACTTCCTCTAAAAACTTATAAGATTCCATTTTTATCATTGCTTTGAAACATCTGCTTAATATCGTAATAGATTAATAATAAAGTTAAAAGTATATTTGCTTAAAGTACAATAAAAAATTGTATTTTATTGTTTTATTGTACCTCATTGCTAAGAACTGAGCATCTTATCAGAAAGTTAATTGTAAGATTGTAAAAAAAACATTTAGTATTTTATTTTCCTTGACTCTATTCTAGTATAGAGGAATTATTAGTACTAGAATTAAAATTACACACTGTATTTTAAATTTATGGAGGTTTAGTAATGTGGAGTAGACTGATTATAATGTGTTGTTTTTGTTTGCTTCTTACTGGTGTAAGTTCTTGCCCTAAAAAAGGAGTAAATACGACAAATAAAATGAATGCTGTTGTTAAGCAGATAGGTGATAAAAGAGTTTTCTTTGGTTATGATGAATCTAGTATCGGTGAAGTGAGTGCAGATGTATTACTTGACGTGATGGAAGTGTTACAAAATAATCCTGACGCAAAGGTTACTTTAACTGGTCATACTGATAATCGTGGTTCTCATGAATATAATCTTGCATTAGGTGCTAGAAGAGCAGATGCAGGTAAAAAGTTTATGGTCAGCTGTACGCCTTATCTAGAAAATAGAATCAAAACTGCTTCTAAAGGTGAAACTGAGCCTTTGGTTGACGTAAAAGATGATTCTAAAAATTCTAAGTACGAAAAAGACCATGCTAAAAATCGTAGAGTGGAATTTTCATTTTCTGGGATAAAGAAGTAGTTTCTTGCATTAAAACCTGGGTCCCAGTGTCAAGCACTGGGATGACAAGAGAGAGCAATTCTGGCTTGTTAGCGGCGATATACCACAAATAAGTCGCTGTATGACGTAGAGACTATCTGGCGATCAAGAAACATAATGAAATTAGAGTTATTATTTCAAAATATAGCTAATAGCTTTGCTTTCCATAATCAAATCGCAGTTGCAGTATCAGGTGGTGTAGATAGTATAGTCTTACTGCACTTAATGACTAACTTGGCAAAAAAAAACAAGCTTTCACTTCCTATAGCATTAACAGTAAATCATGGGTTACGTTCAGAGTCTCAAAAAGAAGCTGATTTTGCTGTAAGCTATGCAAAAGAACTTGGGGCAAAGGAATCGTTCATGTTAAATTGGGAGAAGAAAAATATTAAAGGCAATATTCAGTTGCAGGCACGAAAAGCACGGTATAACTTATTAACAAAATGGTGTAAAAATAATAATGTTAAATATTTATTTGTTGCTCACCACAAAAATGATCAAGCAGAAACGTTCTTGTTGAGATTAGAGCGGGGTAGTGGAGTAGATGGATTATCATCAATGGATTACAAATCTTTCTTAAATGGTGTTTATATATTTAGGCCGTTGTTAAATTTTAGTCGTAGTGAAATAGAAAGGTATGCTAAGCTTCATCAGTTAAGATGGATCGAAGATAGAAGCAATTATGACTTAAAATACAGGCGAACTCTATACCGTAACTTGCTTAAAGCAAGTGATAATCAAGATGTTCTAACAGAGCGAATATGCCTTACAGCACTTCATATGAAAAGAGCCGCAAAAGCGTTAATGCATTACACACGCCTTGCATTTGATGATTGTGTTAATGTTCATGATTTTGGTTATATTGAAATTAAACTAAGTGAATTTTATCAATTGCCAGAGGAAATAGCCTTGAGGCTTCTTCTTTACTCTATAATGGCAATTGCCAGCAAACATTATAAACTAAGGTACAACAGCCTTATCGTAATATTTAATAAAATATTGCAAAAGGGTAGTAATGTTAACTGTACACTTTCTGGGTGCAAAATAAGAAAATATGGAGAAAATATCTTAATAATTAGAGAATCGTCAAAGATACAAGAAATTACTGTAAATTTGCCTATGTGCGAACCCATTACATGGGACAATAGATTTGGCTGTACAATACTTAGCAATCAGAAGTGTTCAGTAACTATTGCTCCGCTAAAGAAAACACAAAAAATTCCTGAATTTCTAAAAGATTACAACTGCTGCCCTGAAGTTTTTTACTCTTTACCTGTAGTCCTAAAAGATGGAAAGATGTTTGCTTATCCTGATATAAATTATAACGGAAAAAATACCGATGATGATAAGGTTCGATTCATTATTAATAGCACGATAAAACAAAATTTGGTAAGCTTGATTAGTATTTAATTAGAAATGTAAATGAAAAAATTTTTAGAAGGCTTATTGATCTGGTTAGTGATTATTGTTCTTACTTCAGTTGCTTATATTCAATTTAGCGGAAGTATAGGTAAGAGTAAAACAACCATACCTTTTTCAGAATTTTTAACTAGACTAGAAGATAATGATATAGAAAATATTACAATAAGAAACCAAAGCATCGAAGGGAAGTTTAGGGATGGGTCAGCCTTTAACTCAAGTGGTGTTATATATAGTGACTTAATAAAAAGTTTGCATGATAGGAAAGTGAAGTTCTCCTTTTCAATTGGAGACTCTGCAATAGGTATAATTGGTGGATTACTTATTCAATGGGTTCCGACGCTTATCTTTATCGGTTTATTGCTTTTCCTTTTTAAACAAATGCAAGCAGGAGGTAATAGAACTATAAGCTTTGGCAAATCAAAAGCTAGGCTTATGACTACTGGAAAAAAAGTGACATTTGATGATGTTGCTGGGATTGATGAAGCAAAAGAAGAATTGGTTGAAATTGTTGATTTTCTTAAACAAAGGCAAAAATTTCAAGTGTTAGGTGGGAAGATACCAAAAGGATGTCTTTTAATTGGTTCCCCTGGAACTGGTAAAACTCTACTTGCTCGTGCAATTGCAGGTGAAGCTAATGTACCTTTTTTTAGTATTTCTGGATCTGATTTCGTTGAAATGTTTGTCGGTGTTGGTGCAAGCCGTGTCCGGGATATGTTTGATCAAGGCAAGAAAAATGCTCCTTGTATAATTTTCATAGATGAAATAGATGCGGTGGGTAGGCATCGCGGCATCGGTCTTGGTGGCGGTAACGACGAAAGGGAACAAACATTAAACCAGTTACTGGTTGAGATGGATGGTTTCGAGTCTAATGAAGGTGTGATAATAGTTGCTGCAACTAACCGTCCAGACGTCCTAGATCCAGCACTACTTAGACCTGGTCGTTTTGACCGACAGATTACTATTTCTTTACCTGATATAAATGGGCGTGAGAGAATATTAAATACGCATATAAAGAAAATATCGATAGCACCAGATGTAAACGTAAAAACAGTTGCTAGGGGAACGCCAGGTTTTTCAGGGGCTGATCTAGCAAATTTAGTGAATGAGTCTGCGCTTATTGCTGCAAGAAGAAATAAGAAAATTGTTACCATGGATGATTTTGAGTATGCACGTGATAAAGTGATGATGGGCATGGAAAGAAGGTCCTTAGTCATTACAGAAGAAGAAAAAAAGCTTACTGCTTACCATGAAGCTGGTCATGCAGTAGTTGCAGTTAATATGCCTGCTTCTGATCCTATACACAAAGCAACAATTATTCCACGTGGTAGAGCACTTGGTTTAGTTATGAGACTACCAGAAACAGATAGAGTGTCCCTCACAAGAGAAAAGATGCTAGCAGATATAACTGTTGCAATGGGTGGACGTGTGGCAGAAGAGCTAATTTTTGGCTATGATAAAGTCACAAGCGGCGCATCTTCAGATATAAAACTAGCATCAGATTTATCACGTGCTATGGTGACAAAATGGGGAATGAGCGACAAAATAGGGCCAATATATCACAATCGTGAACAAATCACACATGATTCTGAGACAATTTCTGAAGATACGTTAAGACTTATAGATGAGGAAATAAAGAAAGTTGTATTTTCTTGCTATGAAAAAGCAAAAGATATTTTAACCAAGCGTAGGAAAGACTTGGAGCTCATTGCTGAAAATCTACTGGAGTTTGAAACTTTAACAGGAGATGAAATAAAAGACATATTAAGTGGAAAAAAAATTGTTAGAAATGAAAATGAAGGTAAAGAAGAGATAAGAAGATCCTCTCTCTAATTAGATCTGACTTTGATTTAACTGCTAAAATAAAAATCTTTAACCAGAATCTAAACTACAAAGCTATAATTAAACCTCTGCATTTTACCAATGAACTTCCTTGAACATTTCTCCAATTTTTTTCTAAATAACTCTTTACCTATTTAAATAAGTATGTTCAGTATTAGAGCTTTCCAGACCGCTACTAGGAAAAAGCTTGACCTTTAAACATCTCTATTAGCTTTAATAAAAAAGGATAGAACTATGACGCCAGAAAGAATTTTGAAAATATTAGCAGATGTTACAGAACAACCAATACAACGATCAAAAGATAGGAAGAAAAGAAAATTGTCTTATTCCGGAAAGAAAAGAGTAAATACAATAAAAACAGAAATTGTTATAAAAGAAGATGGGCAAATTCTATCAGTGTCAAAGTCACACAGAGGTCGAATTCATGATTTTAAGATACGAAAACAGGAAAAAATGTTGTCAAAAGAGAATATCAAGTATGTTGATTATGGGTATCAGGGGTGGAAAAAATTGCAGAGTAACGTTGTAATTCCATATAAAAGGTATCGAAAAAAATCGCTGACCGATGATCAAAAAGAGCACAATCGAAAGCTGACATCATTTAGAATGAGAGTGGAGCATAAAATTCATGAAATTAAGGTTTTTAAAATCATGTCACATACCTATCGCAATTTTCAGAAGAAATACAACATGAGATTTAACATAATTGCTGATCTGGTAAATCTCAAACACGAGTTTTAATTGATCCTGCTATTGACCTAACTCACGCTGAATTTAGTTCCATACTGTTTCCCAGTAGGTCTTGTGGAAGAAGTAAGCAAGATGTTAAAAATTGATAGAAAACTATATACTAGTGGAGGAAAAGAAGAGAAGAAAGAGGAAGTATAAAACCGTCTTCAGACTATCAAAAGGGACATAGTCATAAAATTAAAGACTTAGATAGCTTTGTCAAATTTCTGAATGAAAACCGAGATATTACGGTTGAAAAAATAATTGAAAAATTTGGCAACATGTGCAAAGATACAGTCTACAATTATCTTAAAAAAGTAAGCTATACATATAAAAAAAACTTTTCTTTATCAGGAAAGGAATGAAGAGAAACCCAAGGAGTTCATAAAAAAATAGAAGGAATAGAAAAAGAAAACTTGATATTCATAGATGAGTATGGAGTAGAAGATAACAGATTTTATGAATATGGGTGGTCTCAAAAAGGTAAGAGGTTATTTGTCCAGGGTTTAAAAGAAAGAGGGTAAGAATAATTGGAGCACTAAATGAAGGAAAAGTTAAAGCTTCCTGAAGGCTACTGCAACAGCGAGATTTTTGATGCTTATGTAGAAAATATACTTGTTCCTATATTAAAACCTGGACAGACTATTGTTCTCGATAAAGCAAGCTTTCATAAATCTGCAAGGACGAAAAATTTGATAGAAAATATTGGGTGTAAAATTTTGTTCTTGCCTCCATACTCGCCAGATTTAAATCCGATTGAGAAGTTCTGGTTTGCCATTAAGCATGTCATAAGAAAAGTGCTGCCAAGCCAATATTAATTCGGCTATTGATTTTGTCTTTCAGTGTTTGGGCAAATCTTACTTCGGTTAGCTATAGATGCTTGTATTGGGCAGTATTCGCTTGCTATACACTTCCAACTGAGCTTATAAAAGCTGTGTTATCTCCTTGTAGCATCAGGTGTATATTTTTTGCTATCTTTTCCACTAAGAGGATAACATTATCAAAATTTGAAAATTTTGATAATACATAGTCTGCTAAGCTTTTCTGATCTTCAGGCCTACCTACTCCAAATCTCAAACGCCAATAATCATTACCAATAAGGCTATCTATAGACTTAAGTCCATTATGTCCGGCTGAGCTACCGCCCTTTTTTACTTTTATTCTTCCAAATTTCAAGTCAGCATCATCATGTAAGACAATAATATTATCTAGCGATAATTTGTAAAAATTTTTTATTTTTGCAATAGGAATACCTGAATTATTCATAAACGAATAAGGTTTTATCAATATGACTTTATTATTATTAATCATGCTGGAGGTTATCAAGTAATCGGCTTTCTTAGAAAATGACTGAAAATTCCAATACTTGCAAATTGCATCAATAACTATGAAGCCAATATTATGGTGAGTTAATTCATATTTACTACCAGGATTACCAAGCCCAGCTATTAAATGCACTACTCCTCTGTTTTTGTTTGAGGCTCTTCAACATCACTATCAGCAGCAGAGATTGTTACAATGGTTTCCTCATGAGCTACAAATTTAACACCTTCTGGCAATTTTACATCATTGATATGTATAGACTGACCAATCATTTTGCCAGACAAATCAATTTCTATGACTTGAGGTATTTTCTCAGGAGAGCATTTGACAGTAATAGAACGACACAAAACATTAAGCACTCCACCTAATTTGATTCCTGGTGATTTACTTTCATTGATGAATGATAAAGGTATATCTATTTTAATTTCACTACCTTTATCAACAAACTGAAAATCAACATGTTGCACAGTGTCTTTTACTACATGCCATTGAATATCACGAACAAGAGCATATTCTTTTTTCTCTGAAATATTCAATTCTATTAAATGTGCAGAAAGAGCACCTGATTTATATTGCTTAGTAAATTCCTTTGCAGATAGTGTCAAATTTACGTTATCATGCCCTTTACCATATATAACTGCAGGTATACTTCCCTTTTCCCTAAGAGCCTGTATCTCTTTCTTTTTTTTTACATCACGTAATTCTGCATTAATTGTTACCATGTCTTGCTGTGCCATCGATTACTCCTATTCAGCTAATCCTTTTAATGTAAATAATATAACATAAAAATATTTATTTCAAACTTCATTCTTTCACACTAATTCTTTGTGAAAGAATTTATTTAGATATATACTTAAGATTACTTAGTAAGAGCTATGAGTATTAACGATCAAGTAGTTTTTAAGATTTATAAGCCAACAAAAACTGCAACACAATCTGGTTTAGGTAATACAAAATTCTGGCACCTAAAAATTGAGCCTTGTTCTTACTATATTGAACCTTTGATGGGTTGGGTTGGCTCAAAAGACCCAAAAAAACAGATTGTACTAAAGTTTGATTCTCTTGGAAAAGCAGTATCTTATGCAAAAAAACATAACACAAAATACATAATTGAAATGCCAAAAGATTTTAAAAGGGTGCCAAAATCTTATGCAAATAATTTTATACTAAAGTAAATTTTATTGTAGTGTGTTTACCTAAAAGCTTAAATCTAAGAACATATCTTGAAAGGACTTAAGTGGTTAAGCATATATTAAAGAGTTCTTGAAGTAAGGAGAGCACGCTCATACGTCAAGCAAACAACATTTACCTAAAATTCTGTAACATTAGCAGCTTTCTTGCCCCGTTTTCAGTAAACAGTAATTTTTCTATATATTAGAAAAATTTTTATTTTAATTAGCCATAGGCGCCTATGGTTTTTAGCTAAAGTAAAGGTCAAGTATCTGGAATTCTGGACATAAAATCCTCCTGTGTAAAAAAGATTAGAAAAAAATGCAGTGCACATACGACAGAGATTAAGTATATGTGTATACACTGAAGAAGACACACTACATTTTTAATGAATTTGATTGTTTAATAGAAAAAGTCTGCAGACAAAGATAGATTTTGAGCTCTTAAAATATCTCTAACTGTAATTATAATCAGATTTAAAATATATGGAAGCAATTTTTTACGTTAGCTATTTAAAATTAGGCCTCTTGCATAACTATATTAAAGCAATACTAAAAAAGCATAATTATTGAAATGGCACGAAAGGTCCTCATGACAACCTCTGTATAGCTCTGAGTTTTGCTGAACGCGCGCGTGGATTTACATTTATTTCTTCTGAACTTGCTTTGATCACTTTTTTATTTAAAAGGGAGAATGTTTTAGTAGATCCTGGTTCACATAAATCTTTAAAAACAGTTTTGACTATACGATCTTCTAAAGAATGAAAAGTAACTACAATTAATTTGCCGTTCTCACTTAAAATCTCAGATGCAGCTTTAATACCCTTTTCAAGCTCTCCTAGCTCATCATTTACCCATATTCTGATTGCCTGAAATGTTCTAGTTGCAGGGTCAATCTTGCTTTTTCCACGAAACACCACAGAACGTACAATATCCGCAAGTTCAAATGTAGTTTTGATAATTTTCTTCTTCCGCGCATTTACTATCGCTCTTGCGATTTTACGAGAATGACGCTCACCCCCATAATTATATATAGTGTTCGCAATCTCTTCTTCACGTAAAGCGTTAACAAATGTCGAAGCATTCATATGAGAATAGTTATCCATGCTCATGTTAAGTGGGCCATCACGTAGAAATGAGAATCCTCTATCTCCATTATCAAGCTGCATAGATGAAACTCCAACGTCGAAAACTATTCCGTCCACTCCATTTGATGTCATTCCAGCGCGTGACGCTGGAATCCAGTTATTTTTCTTCTGGATCCCAGTATCAAGTACTGGGATGACAGGGGATTTATTCAGTATACTTTTAATATTACTAAATTTCTCAATAAATAGATTTATTCTATCAGGGTATTTAACGTTCAGATCATCATAAAATTTGGTAACTGTTTCATCCCTATCAATTGCATACACTTTGCAATCAGCGGATTCCAATATTGCTTTGCTATATCCTCCAGCTCCAAACGTGGCATCCACATATATACCACCACTTTGTGGTGACAATTGCAGTAGCATCTCTTTTAACAAAACTGGAATATGTGTCATATCAAGAGACTTTGTGCACTTAAATTAAAATAACTTTCTCGCCAAAAAATATATGGAAATATATAGGTATAGTATAAGAATATTTAAATACAATCAACGATATAAAAATTTAATAAGATAATATTATTAATATAACATTTACATAATTCACGTTTGAAAAAGTAAGTAATATTACTATAATATCAAACAAATTACGGAAGATTTTGTGCAACAAATAACAAAAGTAATACTATCAAGTTTAATTTGTAACACTTTGTTGTGGTATGATCACATGCTTTTCAGCCATCTAATAAGCATAATCGGAGATGTGTTTTTTCCATCAGACGACAAATTAGTCAGCATACTTAAAGCTTTTGGAGTGTTTGCAGTGGGTTTCTTAATAAGACCAATTGGTGCTGCTATATTTGGCCACATTGGCGATAAATATGGAAGAAGGATTGCTCTATTTCTCTCTATCATATTGATGACTCTATCAACCGTACTGATTGCATTTGTTCCAGGGTATCAGAACATTGGGGTACTCGCATCAGTACTGGTAGTATGTTTAAGATTACTGCAGGGTATATCTCTTGGAGGAGAGGCAGGAAATGCCCCATTTTTAATAGAGCATGCTCCTAAAAATAAAAGAGGATTCTTTGGCAGTATTGAAGTATTGAGCGCAATTCTTGGCTCAATATTAAGTCTTATAGTGGTGCTTATATGCAAAAAAGTATCCGATTTTGAATCTTGGGGATGGAGATTGCCTTTTATTTTCAGTTTTGTAATAGGATTAATCAGTATATATATGAGATATATACTCGATGAAAGCCCAGAATATAAAAAGCAGGAAAAGCCACATGAACTACCGTTAAAAGAACTGTTAAATGGCTATAAAAAACCTTTTCTAATATCAATTGGAGTTGACATAGTTGAGAATGCATCTCTTTACATATATTTAGTGTTTTTTAATCTACTTGCATCAACAATAAACACTCACTTTAATCACACAGTAGAAATATTGAATCAGATTGCGCTTGGAGTATTGACCATACTATTTGCAATACTTTCTGATAAGATAGGGAGAGAAAAAGTTATGAAATTTGCATTTGTGACTTTTATAATAGTAAGTTATCCAGTTTTTTCAATGATACTAAGTGGTCTCACCATAATGGCGCACGTTCTTTTTATAATCCCAATAGCTGCTTCTCTTGGTCCTGTTAGCGCGTTTATGTGCGAATTATTCCCAACAAAGGTACGATACAGTGGATTTGGTTTATCAAGAAATATAGCCTCGGGATTTTTTGGTGGTCTTGCACCATTTATATGCACAACTATTATCAAAGTTACAGGACAAGGAACTTTAGCAAGTTTTTACATGATTTTCTGTGCACTAATTGGGTTAGTTGCTATATCACAAGTTAAGAGTTAGATTTTTTCAAGTGTTTAAAAAAATCTAATCATAAGGTGGAAAATGCCAATTTTTAGGTGATAGTGTAAATATTTCAACTCCATCTTTTGTGACTCCAAGCGTATGCTCAAACTGTGCAGAAAGTGAAAGATCACGTGTTGTCACTGTCCAGCCATCTAGCTTGCTGAGCAGAGTTTCATGTTTTCCAGCATTGATCATTGGTTCTACCGTAAAAAACATGCCTTCTTTTAAGATAAGATCCTCACCTTCATCATAAAAATGTACAACATTTGGTGGAGCATGAAAAACCTTTCCTATGCCATGTCCACAATAATTGCGTACGATAGAATATCCAAAATCTTCAATATATTTTTCTATAGCAAATCCTATTTCATTTAACTTATTGCCGGGCTTAACTTGTTTTATCGCTTCCATTAGCGCATTGTAGGCAGCATTACACAAACGCTTTGCTTTTATTGAGGGTTTACCAGTCCAAAACATGCGACTTGTATCACCATACCAGCCATTTAAAATCACTGTAACGTCAATATTTAAAATATCTCCATCTTTAAGAGGTTTATCATCAGGAATACCATGACACACAACAGCATTTTTTGAAGTGCAAATTGATTTAGGATATCCCTTATAATTCAGTGGTGCTGGAATTGCACCTGCATTGATTATAAAATCGTGACATAAATCATTTATCTCATTGGTTGTAACACCTACCTTGACGTACGGTGCAATAAAATCAAGGGTTTCAGCTGCAAGCCTGCCAGCTTTACGCATAAAGTCAAAATCTTCCTGTGAATGTATAGTTATGTTCATGTTTCTTACGTTTTATTGTAATTTTCTGCTTCTCTTATGAATACATCAGTGTAATAATACTATAAAAATAAGCTCCTAGATCAAGTCATTTGAGCTACAAGAAGTAAAACAGAAATCTAAACCGTAACTTTCGATTTAACCCAATGGTACAATTTACTTATTTTACCATCTTGACCGAGCATTCCAAAATTATTTCTATAAAAGGTGTCAACTATTAGCTTTATAGAGCCTAAAGCAGCAGAAAATACAGGATTTTTGTCGTATTCGCCATCAAGACCGCTACAAGACTCAGGGCATCCGATACGGACTTGTTTGTTGAATATATAGCTTGCAATTTCTTTCATGCTTGTGAGTTGACTGGTTCCACCTGTGATCACTACTTTATTAATTGGATCTTTCTGTTCTTGAAATTGTTCTCTTATCAGTTCAAGTATTTCCTCAATCCTTGGTCTTATGATGTTAACAAGTTCAGACTTAAACACTTGAGTTGGTTCATCGCTTTCATTACTTTGCACTGCAATACATTCATTCTCATCTATTGAAGTTACAATAGTGCTACCGTATAGTATTTTTATGCGTTCAGCATGCTCTATACTTGTGCATAGTCCATAAGCTATATCTCGGGTGATGTGAATGCCACCAATTGGAATGCTGCTTGTGTACACAAGCTTTCCTCTCTTAAAAATTCCAATTGCAGTGCATCCACCTCCTATGTCAACAACGGCAGTTCCTAGCTCTTTTTCATCTTCACTTAGACAAGCAAGACCTGCAGAATATGCAGAAGCAACACAACCAGCCATACTTATCCCACTATTATTAGTTATGCAATTTTCAATGTTGGTAAGAGCTGGACGCGAAGCAGTGACAACATTAACATCAGCAGACAATCTTTTTCCATATAATCCACTGACCTCCTTTATGTCAGTCATATCATCTAAGTGATATTTAAGTGGTATATTGTGAATTATAACATTTTCTTCGATATATTTCTCAAATGTCTGAAAGACTACACGTTTTATATCTCGGTCTAAAATTTCGTGATTAGCTGCAATTATTTCGTTATGTACGTTAAAAGACGAAATCCCACATCCAGCCACATTCACATATATCTGGTCTATAGTCTCTTCTGATACTTGTTCAGCTAAACCTACAGTTGAGGAAATAGAGTAACTTGCATGCTTTGCGTCAGTTATTGATCCACCATTTATACCTTCTGCACTTTTATAACCCACTCCTATTATTTTATAGCTAAAATTGCTATTGATTTTAACAATGAGACAGATAATTTTTGTTGTACCCACGTCTAAAACAGCAAAAACATTCTGCTTTGGTTTTGTTATTACTGCAGAGTACATTGGTTGACCTTATGATGCGATTCCATTTAAATTGTAGCTTCCCTGAATGAATTTATATTTCTATCATAAATGTAGCAACATTTTAATATACCTAGACAAAAAGAAAAATAAAACACAGAATTACAATTTTTATGTCTAAGTTACCAATTGTAATTGCCCCTGACGAAAGATTAACTACACGCGCCAGTGAAGTAACAGATATAACCGATAAAATTAAAGAATTAGTAAACGACATGTTTGAAACTATGTACGATGCAGAAGGTCTTGGTCTTGCTGCAGTACAAGTTGGAGTGCTGAAGAGAATTTTTGTCATGGACGTTCAGACAGAAAAGGCTGGAGATGAGCTAGCAGGGTATGACTCAGTTGGCAAGTTTTGTATGATTAACCCTGAAATTAAGGAATTATCTGATGAACAAGTGATTATGAGTGAAGGATGTCTTTCAATTCCAGAGCAAAGCCATGAAATCAAGCGTCCAAAATATTTAACTGTAAAATATAAAAACTTAAATAACGAAGAACAGAAGCTAAAAGCTAGTGGTTGGCTTGCAAGGTGTATCCAGCATGAATTGGATCACTTAAATGGTATATTATACATTAGACATTTATCTAGGTCGAAGTATGATTTGGCTATGAAAAAAGCACAAAAGGTTAAGAGGCACTATGAGCAATGAAGATCTAGAATTGTTGAAGTTCTATCATGAAGTGGGAGTTGATTGCACACTAACTGAAAGTGAAGAGGAAAAAAAAATGGAAAATGAGAGAGCTGCACAATCTTCTGTCATCGAGCAGAAAAAAGCCATGTTTCCAAGTGACTGGATAATTGAAGCAAGGAAGCTTGCAAGTGAATGTAGTAGTGTAGACGAACTAAGAAGTGCAGTTAAGTCATTTGAGGGTTGTGAAATAAAAAAAACTGCAACTAATACTGTTTTTTCTGATGGTAATCCGAATGCAAAAATCATGCTTGTTGGTGAAGCACCAGGAGCAAATGAAGACCTTAAAGGCATACCATTTTGTGGTGCAAGCGGAATACTGCTCGATAAGATGCTCGCTGCAATTAGTCTGGACCGCACTAAGGTGTATATAAGCAACGCGGTGTTTTGGCGTCCACCAGGTAATAGAAAACCAACTGACCTAGAGCTTGATATGTGCAGACCATTTGTTGAGAAGCACATTGCTCTTGTTTTACCGCAAATTCTGATTTTTGTCGGAGGAATTGCATGTTATAGCCTTCTTGATAACACAAAAACTATATCGAACTTGCGTGGCAGGTTTCATACGTATACTAACCAATATTTATCTCATTCAATTACTACAGCTGCTATATTTCATCCAGCATATCTGCTTCGTCAACCAGCACAAAAACGTTTAGCTTGGGAAGATTTAAAGAAGATTAGAGAATATCTTGATAATACCAATAACCACACGGACGTTTAGCTTACTACTTGTGGAGAGTAGACCAGCGGAACTTCCCCACCAGTCTCTCGCAGAACTGTACGGAAACCTCTCGGTTTATACAGCTCCCATTATTTAGCCCTTTGATCCTAACCCAAGTGTCCAATGATAGAAAATATTTGGAGACCTCTTTCTCACTTTTCCTAGAAATTGCTTTGCTAGTCTTCCATGATCTCGAAGTTTCTTATATTTGGTTCTGACCCATCTTATGAGGTATCTCTCTATATTTCTGAGAGATGTATACATCTCCGTTTGGTAAACCCTGCCATAATACTGACACCAGCCTCTGACTATTGGATTTACTTCCTTTGATATTTCCTCCAACTTCTTTCCTGTAAATCTATGTATTTTCCATGACCTTATGGTTTGAGTGATCTTTTTCTTGGCCTTATTGCTAATTGCAGGTAGAAATCCAACAAAATATTCTCCTATTTTGCTCTTTGCTCCTCTAGCTCTAAAGGTATAGCCCAAGAAATCAAAGTTTTGTGTAGGAAACTCATCTCTCCTATTACCATCCTTACAGTACACTATCTGTGTCTTTTCGGGATGTAACCTCAATTTACACTTAGCCAATCTTTCTTCGATCATTACTTTCATAAATTCTGCCTGTCTCTTAGTTCTGCAGTGCACTATCGCATCATCCACATACCTCTCAAATGGTACTGTCGGGTAGTTCTTTTTCATCCATATATCAAACACATGATGCATGAATATATTAGAGATGATTGGGCTAACTGAACCTCCTTGCGGAACTCCCTTATTCCTCACTTCCCTAGTGCCATCTGCTTGTTGAATAGGGGCTTTCATCCACCTCTCAACATACAGTATGACCCATTTGCAGTTTGTATATTTCTTGATAGCTTGCAAAACTAATTCGTGATCCAGATTGTCGAAAAATCCAGATATATCAAGATCTATCGTCCAATCGTACCTCCAGCATCTCTTGCGTGCTGTATTTACCGCATCCAGTGCAGATTTATTCGGTCTATAACCATATGAATCCTCGTGGAATTTTGGCTCTACTAGCGGCTCAAGATACATAGAAGCTGCCGTTTGCCCTATCCTGTCGAATACTGAAGGAACACCTAAAATTCTTTGTCCTTCTCCCGTATCCTTCGGTATTGCTACAGCTTTTACTGGCTCTGGAAAATAACTTCCGGATGACATCCGATTCCATAGTTTGTATAGATTATCTTTTAGATTTTCCTCAAACTTTGTTATCGAAACCTCATCTACACCTGCAGCACCTTTATTTTTCGATACTTGTTTATAAGCTCTCCAAATAAGTTGTTTCGGTATATCAAAAGACTTTGTTTTATTCATTAATTCCTCCCATTACGGTTGACAAAATAATTAAAACTAAATAACTCAGCTCCTTCGCTCCATTTCCATTACAGAAACTTCTTCACTACTATGAGCTAATCCGCCCCTGTTTTTCGCATCGGTACTCTCATCCTCAGAGATCGGCTCTTTGGACTTCTTCCTTATCATCGAAACGACAGGTTCCCGCAGTTCCACACAATAGCCTAAAATAGGTTCACGCCACCTCTATGCCGGACGCCACCTATCCAGTAAACAAGTTCCTGATAGGTTTATCCCAAGAGATTCAGGAGCCCATGGTTTTGACGTCGTCTTTGGAATTTCGACACTTCATCAGTGGTTCATTTTCATTCGCCTCTCTATTTTACACATGATGCATAATTGCACCTTTTCCATAACGCTCACTACCATAGCTCTTTACCACAGCAGCTTATGGCTGTTTGAAGCCTATTCTTGCAAACCGACTTCAAGGGGCCCACCCTCATCTATTGTGCAGCTTTGCACTTAGTTTGCTCATTTTTTTTAAGCATTCTTTGTGTCTCTACGGTACACCCTAAACTGCTCATATACAGTCTTCCATAGCGGAAAATCATTTGGTAAATACCGCCATTGGCACCCTGTACGCAATACATAGAAAATTCCCTCTAACATTTTTCTTTTACTATATTTTGGCGGTCTTCCTCCTTTTTTGTATGATACTCTGAAGTACTTCTCTATTTGTGCCCACTCCCTTTCACTTAGATCTGTTGGATACTTTTTTCTCATCTTTACCCCATACTAAAATTTCAAATATCATAGCCTTTTACTAGTTTCCGGACAACCTCTAACACCCCAAGTATCGAGACAAGCCCATCCTTACTCATAATACCAAGTGAAATAAGAGTTGTACCGATTGCTGGAATGAAGTGGGTTAACGGAAACGGATTTGCTATCACTAACGTACAAACTCAACAACCATCACCTACAAGGTGAAGGGTTAAATTTCAATCAATTTGAAATTGATCATTGTCATGAAGTGGCTCGCCTTCCTGGATAGATATGTACTCCTGTATCACCTCATCTGTAATTGTACCAGAACTTACGGCTAAATATCCACGTGCCCAAAGGTGTCTACCCCAAAATTGCTTCCTTAGACTTGCAAAATCTTGCATCAGCAACCTTTAACTTGTTCCTTTCAAAAGTTGTACAATTTTACTAACACTTTGCTGTGGTTTATATGATATGAACATATGAATATGATCTACTGCAACTTTACCTGAGATAATTTGGATCTCATTTTCCATAGTAACCTGCCTTAGCAGCTCCCTAACTCTAATAGCAATTTGGCCTATTAGCACCCTTTTGCGATATTTGGGAATCCATACCAAGTGTACTTTCATATCGTACTTAGGGTGTGCATTATACCCATAACGTCGCATACGCGACTATTGTAACTTGTCCTTCGCCTCAAGGCGAGACAATCCCCGAAGGGGGACACTAAAATAATAAAATATTCACAAAAGTAACTTGAATATATAATTTCAATTAGTATAATGTAAGGGGTGATGTAATGTCCTCAATACAACGTTGTTACATGTTCTTATCTGGAGTTATGAAATTAAATGAATTACAAAATAGTTTGGTTGAGATAATTGTCATTGCTCCTACTATTGCTGACGAAAAAGAAGAAGAGGAGATGATGAAGGAAGCTTTGGTAATTATTGATGAATTAAAAGGTTATATACATCAACCTGTAGAGTATAGTGGAAGTCTAATGACATTTTTAGGATTGATTGTCAGACTTGATAGTGTAGGGTGTGAAGAAAAAAAAAGACTAAATAATAAAATGTTAGTAAAACTGGAAGCTGCTGTTAAAAATTCTCAAGCAAAGTTTAAGAATAATTTTTACAGTAAAAATGCTATTTTGTTTAAATCACTAATTTTTATAATGTTGCCATTAGCAGTATTATCGTTATTTAGTATCGCCATCTGTGTAGCACAGTCTTTATATGGGAGTGATAATAGTACCTCTTTATTCATGTCCATCGCTGGGTTAGTGGCTTACTTAACCCTGGGGATAATAACTGGACGGATACATCAAAAGGAGAAAGAATTATTATTCAGAGAAGATTCTCCTCGTATAAGAAGTTTATGTACAAAAGCTTTATCTTCAAGCAGAACTTGTATGTTCCCGGTTATGTATATTGGATTAACAGTTTCAATACTTGCTGCCCCAATTTTTCTACTACAGTGTGTTATACAACCTAATCGAGCTTATTTTACTTCATTTCTATTTACATTTGGATTATTTACTTATGTGATGGCTCTTATGTCATTTTCTATGGCTGGTATAGGTATTACTTCCTCTCAACTTGAAGATACTAGTATAGAGCAAGAACAATTAATCCTTAGACCAGCACTTTGATGGATCATTGAATGTTGTATGGGAGAAGTAATGATAATTGTTGGTTCTGTCGCATCTATAAAGCGAAGTCAGTTTCATTTGTAGGAAAATAGAAAAGAAGTAATATAATCATCTTTAAAAAAGCAAAGATGTTGCGTATTAGTCCAAAATTATTGCCCTATTTCAAAGGATTTAGCTTTTCAGCAGATGTTATCAGTATACATGAAGTGTCGATTTTCTTTGAGCTATCGAGATTTGGAAGAAATGATGAGTATAAGAGGAGCGAAAATTGATCATGCTACGCTACAAAGGTGGATTTGTGCCACTGATAGATGAAGAGGTGAGGAAAAGGAAGAAGCAGGTTGGCAGTAGCTGGAGAATGGACGAGACCTACATAAAATTAAACGGTAAATGGGTTTATCTATACAGAGCACTAGATAGTCTCGGCAATACTGTAGACTTTCTGCTGTGTACTCGTAGAGACAAGTCTGCAGCACTTGCATTCTTTCGTAAAGCCTTTAGAAGGAATAATCTTCCTGAGAAAGTAGTAATTGATAAAAGCGGCAGTAATATTGCTGCTCTTGATGACTTGAATACGGAAATTCCTGAACCTTATAGAATCACGGTTTTTCAAGTAAGATATCTAAATAATATTGTTGATAGATTTATCAAAAAATTAATAAAACTAATGCTTGGGTTTAAAAGCTTCCATTCTGCAAAGATTACCATCACAGGCATAGAAAATATTCGTATGATTCAAAAAAGACAAATTATTAAAGCTAATGATAATGGTTCTACTTTTGAAAATTTTGCTATGTTAATGGCTCTATAACTCTCATAATTCCAGTTTTTACAATCTTCTTGTACTACAATTTATAGATGCGACAGAACCCCAGCTACTGCCAACCTGCTTCTTCCTTTTCCTCACCTCTTCATCTATCAGTGGCACAAATCCACCTTTGTAGCGTAGCATGATCAATTTTCGCTCCTCTTATACTCATCATTTCTTCCAAATCTCGATAGCTCAAAGAAAATCGACACTTCATGTATACTGATAACATCTGCTGAAAAGCTAAATCCTTTGAAATAGGGCAATAATTTTGGACTAATACGCAACATCTTTGCTTTTTTAAAGATGATTATATTACTTCTTTTCTATTTTCCTACAAATGAAACTGACTTCGCTTTATAGATGCGACAGAACCATTTTGTTCTATTTAAAATATAGAGCGATTATACATAATGATCAGTTAAGTAGTATATTTTACTAAAAAAGCAAGCAACATAGTTTTATTTATTAATAAATCTAGTTAGCGTAAGGAGCTTTTACTTTCGAAATATATGGTCTGGTAAAGTCACTATGAAAAAATCCTAATAATATTTCTGATCTTGTTATAAGCTTCTTCAAGCTCTGGAGTACTTATTGAATAGGGTGGTAATAAATAAACTGAATTGCCAAGAGGTCTAATTAAAAGTCCTTGCTCTAAAAATTTTATCTTTAGTGTTTGTGCATCATGAACATCAAAAGCTGCTATTGTACCAGTAACACGTGTATGCTTGACACTCTCACAAGCTTCAACTAATTCCTTTTTATGTATACTATGAATCCTCTTAATTGACTCGATGGTATCAGGCTTAACTAATAAGTCTAAAGAAGCAATTGCGGCTGCACAACCTAATGGATTGGCAGTGTAGGAGTGACCATGAGCGAACGCTTTAGTAAAATGTTCATTTAAAAATGCTGAGTAGACTTCTTCGGTAGTAACGGTGAGAGCAAGTGGGAGAAAACCTCCTGTTAATCCTTTGGAGATACATAAAAAATCAGGTATAATTTGAGTTTGTTCGAAAGCAAAACAAGTGCCAGTGCGTCCAAAGCCGGTCATAACTTCATCACAAATTATCAAAATTCCATGCTGGCGTACTAAATTGACAACTTTTCTAACAAACTCTGGACAGCACATCCTCATTCCACCTGCTCCTTGCACTAAAGGCTCTAGAATTAATGCGGCAATTTTATGAGAACTAGCAGACAAGTGACCTTCCAACACTTCCAGAGAGTGTCTCTCTTTGTTTTTTATTTCTTCATCTTCATCCCAGGTTTCTGGGAAAGGTATTGTTAAAACAGAAAATAATAGATTTGAAAATGTATCGTGAAAACCAGACTTAGCACCTACACTCATCGCACCAAATGTATCTCCATGATACCCACCTTCAAAACTCAGGAAAGTAGTTTTTTCACAATCACCCTGATTATACCAGTACTGATAGGCCATTTTTAGTGCTACCTCAACAGCAGTAGAACCATTGTCTGAGAAGAAAAATCTGGATAATTTATCTGGTAATAAAGTTTGCAACTTTTCGCAAAGCGTTACTGCAGGTTCATGGGTAAATCCTGCAAAAATTACATGTTCCAAAGTCATGCTTTGCTCATATATAGCCTGAGCGATCTTGGGATGAGCGTGACCGTGCAGATTTACCCACCAACTGGAAATCAAATCTAGGTATGGTTTATTATTCTCATCATAAAGATATGACCCATGAGCTTTCTTAATTGCAATTGGAAGTTTGGCTACTTTCTCTTGCGTAAAAGGATGCCATATGATTTGTCTGTCACGTTCGCTTAAATTCATTGTTCCAAGATAGCTTTTAATTGATTTGAGAGTGGTATTTGCATTAGACATTCTCTATCAACTTTTTGCAGTTTCGGTACTGATGCTAAAACCTGTAACCTACCATAAAATTCTATTGCTTCCAGATTATCTTGACTAGGTAGTCCATTTAAAATCACTCCTACAATAGGAATATTTCTGGCACGTAATGCTTCTAAACTAAGCAATGTGTGATTAATTGTGCCAAGTGTAGACCTTGCAACTAAAATTGTTGGAATGGCGAGTTTTTTGATTAAATCGATCATTAGTGTGGTTTTATTGATTGGCACTAAAACTCCTCCGGCACCTTCTATAATTAAATTATGTGCCTTGGGTAAATTAATCTCATTAATGTCAATGCTTTCATTTTTCAGCGATGACACCAAGTGAGGAGATAGAGGTTCTTTATAAACAAAACTTTCTTTATAAACATTTGTGTTAGTCAAATTACTTACTTGATGACTGTCTGTACCTAGAATACTTCCAGTTTGGATGGGTTTGAAATACGAATACCCAGTGTGTAGGCAGAGCCAACTGCTTATAATAGTCTTGCCAACATCAGTATCTGTTCCTGTTACAAAGATCTGCATCTACTTAAAACTCCAAAAAATACTTCATAAGTGATGTCAATCTTGTCTGTATAGCTCTTAACTATCCTCTTCAGATCAGGTAGAAAAATTTTCTGGCTACCTTGATTTGCTCCTAAATTTTTAAGATACCTGATAAATTCACTTGCACTTGGAAAACACAGTGTAAATTCTTGTGAACTGAAAAAATATTTTTTTGGTTTTAGGTAAAGTAGATAATTTTCCAATTCCTGCTTAGATGGGTAACGATAAGTTGGTACAGGTAGTAAATATTTCGTAAAAATCCTGGACCATTCATTAAACGTACCATCCAGTAAACATGAAAAAACAAAAATACCTGAATTATTGTATGAATTCTTTATCATCTTTTTTAAATTTCTTACCCATTGAAGTGCTAGATTTGAAATGATAAGGTCTTGAAAACCGAAGTCTAATATTTCCATATCACCTAGAATGAATTCAACCTCCTTATACCCTGCTAATTTTTCTCTTGTTTTTTCTAGCATATCAGGAGATATATCGTTTAAAGTAAATTTGCTTTGTGGAAAAAAACTAAACAAAATTTCTGGAATGTAGCCTGTACCTGTACCCAAATCTAAAATAGATTGTGGATAAAATTCAGGAAAACAACTTTTTAATAGATTTACCAGTTTTGTAGCACATTCTTTTTGAACAAAAGCCACATTATCATAAAATGAGCTTGCTCTACTAAAATTATCCTGTATACACCTCTTTCTTAATTCCATAAAAAAAACTTATAATTTGTTCATATACAAAATGACATTCACATAGACCTAGACTATGGCAACCCTTGTTGTGCATAACGACTTTAACATCTTTATTGAAATTATCATAGATAAGTTTTTGTGGTACAACTATATCATTCATTGCACCTAATACTAATAGTGGTGTATGCGGCAACTGATGTACCATGGTCAATAGTTCTAAATCTTGCATTAATTTTGCTTTATTCAGACAATTAAAAGAGTTATAGTCTATCAAATTAACACCACAACTTTTGTAAAAGGATATCAGGGTATTTATTGGATCTATTTGAAAATGCTGTATCATCGTTTTCAACTCTAACTCGCGTTTTTTCTGTAATTGTAAATCAAATCCTAAAAAGTTGACAAAAGCTTGTACACCGATAAGTCCATTAAACTTTACATTTAAAGAAGCTAGTTTTATTAGTCCAAGAGAATGTCCAATGCCAATAAGTGCACCATCTTCTGGTAAGTTTAGGTTTTCTTTTCCAAAATAACCAAGATCTAAACAATAGTAAGGAATTTTAGAGAAATATTTATTTATAAGAGGTTGAAAAAACTTATAATCAAATCCCCAACCGTGACAAAATACAAGGTTCATATTTGCTGAAGAACATGCACTAAACAGTCTAGGTTACTTTCAGTATGATTCACATTGAGTGCAATACGTAATCTTGATGTTCCAGGAGGAACAGTAGGTGGGCGTATAGCAGAAACAACCAACCCTTGTTTCAAAAGCTTTTCTTTTGCACTCATTACAATATCCTCATCACCTAGAATTATTGGCATAATGTGTGTAACTGAATCACCTGTGTTAAATCCAAGATCTTGCAGATTGTTTCTCAAATTTGTAGCCTTAAAGAATAAAGCCTGACGTTGATCAGTAAGATGTTGTACTAAATCCCAACTTCTGGCTGCTGCGCCAATTATCATTGGAGAAAGAGAGGTCGAGTAGATAAACCCTGAGCATCTATTGATTAGATAATTCTTTATAACATTGGAACAAGCAACATACGCACCAAAACACCCTAAAGCTTTACTAAAAGTACCTAAGACTAGATGTGGAATTTCCTGAAGGTCAATGTTGGTAGATAAGCCATACCCATTATGACCAATAATACCTGTTGCATGTGCTTCATCCAAATATAGAAAAGCCTCATGTTCTTTGCTCAGAGCAAAAATTTCCTCTATCGATACAATATCTCCGTCCATACCGAAAATTGTTTCAGTAACAATGAACTTCGACCTTAAGTCATTTTTGAATTTTGTAAGTAAATTACTTAAGTGATCCATATCATTATGTCGATAACGTACAAGCTCAGCATGGCTTAAAAATACAGCTTGATATAAACTTGCATGATTTAATTTATCAAAAAAGACAATAGGTTTATTACCCAACACTGCTTGATCTAATAAGCTTGCAAGAACCGTTATATTGGCCTGAAAACCTGAATTAAAGATAAGAGCTGACTCAGTTCCTTTATCTTGGGCAATCCTCCCCTCAAGGTCTTCAAATATTTTTTTATTACCTGAAAGCAACCGAGAACCAGTGGATCCTACTCCAAACTCCGCTCCAGAGAGCTTTGCTGCATCAAACAGTACTTCTGATTGACTTAGGCCAAGATAATCGTTGGTGGAGAAATCGATAAAACTTTTGCTTGGGTTTAATATAAGCTCTCGATACTTTCCTTTATTTTGTAATATATTACAATACTCATCATATAGTTTGTACACAATCTACTTATTTAAGAAGGAGTTTAAATCATGACAGAAGAATGGACTTTTGCCAAGGCAGACAAAATCTTTAATCTTCCGTTTTCTGAACTAATTTATACAGCACAAACAGAACATAGGAAACAGTTTAATCCTAGTGAAGTGCAAATTAGTACGCTTTTAAGTATTAAGACAGGTAGCTGCCCAGAAAATTGTTCTTACTGTCCTCAGTCAGCACACTATAACACTGGTTTGCAGAAAAAGCCTTTGTTAGAAATTGCTGAGGTAATTGAAGCAGCAAAATGTGCAAAAGAGGCTGGAAGTACTCGTTTCTGTATGGGTGCAGCTTGGCGTGGTCCACGTGGTCAAGATTTAAAAATTGTTTGCGAGATGATTAGGGAAGTGAAGAAGTTGGGCCTTGAAACGTGTGTGACTCTTGGGTTATTAAAAGATTATCAAGCTAATATGCTAAAGGAAGCTGGCTTAGATTTTTACAACCATAATATTGATACATCTGAAGAATATTATAATAAAATCATAACTACGCGTACTCTCCAAGATCGCTTAAAGACATTAGAACACGTACGCGCATCTGGAATTAAGGTCTGTTGTGGTGGTATCCTTGGAATGGGTGAAACTAATGAAGATCGAATAAAAATGTTGGTTCTTCTTGCTAACTTGGATGAGCCTCCAGAATCAGTACCAATTAATATGCTGATAAAAATTCCTGGCACTCCACTTGAGAATGTGGCTGACGTTGATCCGTTTGATTTTGTTCGTACTATCGCAATAGCCAGAATTATGATGCCAAAATCCTATGTACGTTTATCAGCTGGACGAGAAAAAATGTCAGATGAATTGCAAGCACTGTGTTTCCTTGCAGGTGCTAATTCGATTTTTTACGGTGAAAAGCTACTTACAGCTCAAAATCCAGTGCCTGAACAAGACAATTATTTATTTCAAAGATTGGGACTACAAAAATTACACATAGAACATTAAAGGAATTTCTTTATTAACAGAAAAAAAGATCTATTTTTACTATAAATTTGCCTCAGATTTTCTTTCTATCCTTGGATGAATTATTATTAATTTAACAACATATATTATCAATAAATTAAATAATCTAACCATTTCTAGCACTCAAAACCAAGGAACGTAAGAAATAGTTTCTTTGGAATCTTATGGTCTACCATGTGTACCATATGAACTTTTTAATATAACAATTTAACTATACGCTAAAACTAGCTACATTAGCCCATTTCATCCATATCTACATACGAACTGTGTTACCTAAGCTCATGGAAATAATTTAAATCTTCTATTTTTATAACCTTATTTTTACGCAACGTGTTCTCACAAATATATGACCTTTTTTGTAATTTTAGGAAGAGTCAATAATTCAATTCATTGTGGTACTAAAACACCTAGTATTTTCTGCAAACTATAATATAGCTTGGTTAGTATATTAATAAAGTTGACAATTGCTGCAATTTTCATTAAAATATTAATTAGATTATATTGGCAAGGTAAAAATGAATTTTAGTGAGTATGTTAAAGAAAATAAATTATTTTTAACTAATGTAAGGGTAGATATCAATCAACTGATAAGTTTTTTGCAAGAGAATAAAAATATCACAGAACTTTCTCTCGAAAATTGTCATATTGGTGACGAAGGAGCAAAAGCTTTAGCTGATGGTAATCTTACAAACCTTACTCTACTTGATTTAAATTCCAATCATATTGGTGA
>NZ_MUIY01000002.1:317984-381194 GCF_007115045.1 Wolbachia endosymbiont of Nilaparvata lugens
CCCATAAGTGTTGAAAGTGCTATAAGTGGAGTGATACAAGGTGATTGACGGCATGTAAATTCCCTCCTGATAGTAAAACAATTGAACGTATAAAAGAATCATTAAGATCCAATGTGAATTGTAATAGTGCTATTTTGAATCCGTGTAGATTATTTTTGATTTTATAAACAAGAAATAACAAAGCCGTAATAATAATCATGTAAATATACACCTTCATGCCATTCATAGTATGGCTTAAAAAGTGCTTATATCCAAGATTTTGCTTTATAAATTTAAAGAATACCTCTATGTCCCACCTGCGCCTATATAGCTCTGTTACTTCATAAGCTAACATTTCAAGCAAGTTGGTTAAAAACCATATTTCATCTCCTGCCTTATTTCGAATTTTTATTAAACGTAGGTCATGCTTTTCTGCTACTTTACCTCGTGCACGATAAAGATTAACTATTATATCTTCTAAAATCTCTGATCCATCCGATTTTTGTTCTCCTATAACTTTGTTCCTGCTTATAACATCATGTTTTCTTCCTACTTTAACTCTTGTGATAAATTTGTACTCCTTTTCATCAAATTCGGCAAAAGTTCCAACTTTTCTGATTCCTCTATCAAATAATAAAATATCCTCTTTTTCAACTTTAGCTTCATTAATGGCTCTCACTAATGCTATATCTTCACTAATTTCTTCTTGTCCTTTACAAAATCTTATACTTGTCGGCAATTGATCCTTTAATCCTACACTCACTTTAACTTGACTGTCGTTACTTTTACCGCCTATTTTTAGCCCATCTTTTATGAGATATCCCGATAAATTTATGATTGTCGAATCAAACTTATGTAAATTATTTGATGTTTTTTGGGGTAATAGCTTTTTAATCTTGCTCATCAAATCAATATATACTCCCTTAAAATATTCTGGATTTATAACTTTTAACCTTTTTGACAAACCACTGTATGTTACTGTACTTTTATCGCTATTCTTATCCATTATACACCTGTTTATTACCATTTCTAGCGCTCTTAAGCTTGTTTTTTGCCCCATTAATATTAACTTCATTAGACCTTTAAATATAATCTTGCCCAACAATTTAGTATTACATTTATCTACTTCACTTAATTTTCCTAGCCTTTCTAAATCCTCATCTTTTATTAAATTTAGTACTCTTTCTATTTGATCCATTATTGCCTCCATTTTCTTGCAATAACAGTTCTTTATACTTTTCTGATACTACTTTCAACACTTATGGGGTAAGGAGATATAGCAGGAGAGTTGGCTTTGTTACCTATGAAAGGTCGATTATACAAGCAACTTATTGAAAATCTTATTTTTTGTAATCAGTTTATCCAATTTAGTTGGAGTGTTAAGTTTACTAATCTTTCCATAATTGAGATTAAAGAATTGTAAATAATTTATAGATTCTTCCGAAGAAATTATCTTATTTTTTACTGGCAGACAGCTTGCTTAAACCCGTAAAACTTCTCCATCTGCTCACTCCAAAGCATCGGTATTTCTTTCAAATCAACCAACCTCAAACCCCTTGGCTGTCTCCCATTTACTATATCTTCTTTAATTTTTGGTGCTAAATAATTTAACCTCAAAATTTGCTGTATACGTCTTGTACCTATATTAATTTTGGCACTCAGCTCTTTCACACTTCTATATTTTCCTTCCTCCAGTTGCCGTTTCCACAAATGAGCTCTTACCACGGCTTTGAGTAGCACATTATTTGTTTTACCTTCTGGTTCAATTACTGTGCATTTCTTTCCCTTCTTCTCTATTGGTATAAATTTTTCCTCTGATTCAGAACGTACTTCTATCCCCTCTCCTTTTACCGTTACTCCCTTTATTAACTTTTTCACTACTTCTTTTTGCTTTCCAAAACTTAAATTTTTCCATTTTTCCGCTTTTTCTCCCCATTTTTCATATAAATCTTCTGCTCTCTTTATTACCTCTTTTTCTATCTCTCCTGCTACTATTGTTCGATTTACTGATTCACAGCCTTTTCCCCTTAAGTGATTGTTGCATATGTAGTATCGATATCTGTTATTCTCTTTTTTTGAGTATGTCAGTGTCATATTTACATCACAGCTCTTGCACTTAATTATTCCCCTAAGCAATGCTTCCTCATATTTTGCTTTTCTATATGGCTGATTCTTTATCAATTCTTGTGCTTTTTGCCATTTTTCCTCTTTTATTATTGCTTCATGTTTTCCTTCATACTCTTTCTCATAATGCCTTATTTTTCCCGTATATATTGGATTTGTTATTATTCTTCTCACCGTCGCTTTTTTAAAGATATCTGATTTCGTACGGTACCCTTCTCTGTTTAACTCTCTTGCCAACTCTGCCATTGACTTCAGCTCCACATATCTTTCAAATATATGCTTTACTGTTTTTGCTTCTTTCTCATTTATTATTAATTCCTTATCTTTTACATCATACCCTAGCGGTAAAGTTCCACCCATCCATAGTCCGTGTTCTTTTGATGTTGCTATTTTATTTTTTACTCTTTCCACTATCATCTCTCTTTCTAGTTGTGCTGCTCCTGACAATACCGTTTGTACAAATTTTCCCATTGGCGTATTATTATCAAATATCTGCGTTACTGCTATAAAATTTACTCTATGCCTTCTAAAAAATGATGTCACTTCTATACTATCTTTTGTTTCCCTTGATAGCCTATCCAGAGTATATACCACTACACAATCTACTTCTCCTGCCTTTACATCTTCAAATAATTCCTTTATCGCTGGTCTTTCTAAGTTTTTTCCTGAGAAACCTCCATCATCGTACCTTTTTGCCAATATTACCCAACCCTCTCTGCTCTTTATGTACTTTTCACATGCTATTCGTTGCGCATCAAGACTATTAAACTTTTGTTCTAGTCCATCCTCATTTGATTTTCTTGTATATATCGCACACCTTACTTCTTTTAGCATTTTATTCTCTTCAATTTTCATTTTTATCACGCATCCCAAATAATAAAGGTCCGTTGTAGCTCATTCCCATTATTTTTCCTGCCACTGCTGACAATGATGTATAAAACTCTTCTTTGTAGATTAAACACTTGTCTGTTACCATTACCGCATGCGTTTCTTCCCCTCTCTCTAATATTAGCTCTGTTCCTGCTACTGGTAATTTATCGCTACTTATTCTTTTTCCCTTCTCTAACCGATCTGCCAGATACTCTAGTCTTTTTGCTCCTTTTCTTGACATTTCTCCATATGCTTTTTCCTGCATTCTATAAGCTAATCTTGGTATCAGATATTTCTTTGAGTATCTAGGCGCCTCTTCCCCATATACCTTCTTCCATATTTTTCTCATTTCACCCAAAGGTTTTTTCTCTAAATTCATTACTTTCTTTTCTATTTCTTTCTCCATATCTTTAGCCTCTCATAGAAGGTTTCCCACTTTGCTGTTCAAATAACTTTTCAATTCTTTCTGTTTCTTTCTTCAATATTTCAGTTATCTCTTTGCTATTTTTCGCATAATCCATTGCTGTCATTCCAAATGTATCCTCTTGTTCTATTTCTCCTCCAGCTTTTACCAGCTCCTCCACTATTTCTTTTTCTCCTACCATGCACGCAAGGTGTAGAGGTATGCATTTATTTCCATATTCCTCAGCATTTACTTCTGCTCCTGATTTTATCAATTCTCTCACGATTTCTAGACGTTTCTCCGTTACTGCTAGGTGCAGTGCTGTGTGTCCTTCTACATCTGCTGCATTCACATTCGCTCCTTTTTCGACTAATAACTTCACTGTTTTTGCGTCTACCGCATAATGCAGAGCTGTTCTTCCATTCTCATCTCTTGCATAAATATTTTTAAACGAGTTCTCTAATAGTGACTCCTCTTTTCCTTTTTTACTCATAACCGACCTCACCTTTTTTTGAATTTTAAGCCCTCCTTTTCACCACCTCATCTATCATTTCACTTACTTGGCTTATTATTTTGCTTGCTAAATTTTCACATTCTTCCTTTATTAGTGATTTGTCTCTCTTCCTTATTTCTCCTATCTCTATTATTTTTAGCTCCGGCATGTAGCTTCCATTCAACATGTCTGCTATTTCTCCCACTAGCCTCTCTATTCCATAGCATGTCAGTTCTCTACTTTTTGTTATTCCTCCTTTTTCTCTCAAAAATTTACTTGCCTTTTCACTCTCTTTGCTATCACATAGACGATACTTTTCACTTTCCCAGATGTAATACATTGGTGTTGCACCATACTTATTCAGTTGATTAACCTCAGCCCCTGCCTTTACTAGCTCTTTTATTATTTCAACTCCTGCTCCTTTGCACGCAGAGTGGAGTGGCGTACATCCACTGACATATTGAGTGGCATTTACTTCTGCTCCCGACCTTAGCAGCACTTTTACATTTTCTAAGCTTTTCGCAAATACTGCACAGTGTAGTGGTGTATAACCCTTTTTATCTCTTGCATTTACCTCTGCCCCCTTTTTTATTAATAATCTCACTGTTTTGTAATCGGAGATTTCCGCTGCTTGGTGCAAGATCGTCTCTCCTTCTTCATTTCTTTTATTAATATCCTTACTTGATACTTCTTTAAAAAACTTACTAAAACTCATTTCATACCTCACAAAATTAGCTTTTCTAGCGTTAGATAAATTTCTTATATTTACCTGCTGCTATTCAAGTCATGTCCGTTTTAGCATAAGAAAGCAAGTCCTTTTCTTTTTATTTCATACACTTTAAACTATTATTAATATAATATATGAGGATCTAAATATAAGTATTTAACTTATTACACATATTGCTTGACTATTTTTCCAACTTCTGTGCAAATGTCGATGTTCGTGCCATTTCAGTACTCCCGGGTAAAACACTAAAATGTGCTTTTCTAATTCGTGTATTGAGTCTTTTTGCTCTGAATATAAGTCGTTTTTATAGTAAACGTTGTGTTCTGCTAAAACATATTTTCTGACCTTCTGATCTGTATAATTTTCTATTTTGTAGTGGTGAGTAACGCTAAACCTTTCTAAAATTGGCTTGTGTTTTAAATTCCAACGTTGCCCTGAAAGTTTATCGTTTCCCAATACAAATTTATTTCCTTTTTCTTCTACGCTACTTACTGGAAAGCACGCATTTGTTTCTCCTAAGTTCCAACTGTCCGATAATATAACTTGCGCTTTTGCAAATTTAATCGACGGTAATAAGCTTTGAGTTAGAGGATACAGGGCTTTTAAGTTATACCACTGATGACTTCTTTCATAAATGCCTTTGTAATCCTTTGTGTGAGGCTCTGTTTCTCCAAGGATTGCTACATCTAGGCGATATATATCATTGTTTAAAGCCCGTTCATAATGATCGCGTAGATAGTTTTCTATAATCCTAATAACTGGACCACTAGACCTGAAAAAATTTACTCTTCCAAATGATAACACTGGTCCATCCTTTTCAACCTTTATACCTGAGTAATCCGATAACAAATTTCCAAAAAAACTTTCATCTAAAATAAACCTATCAACGTTGTAGTGATCATTGAAAATCCTCATTAGCCTTGATCTTGCTGGTAATGATAGTTTTGCAAGCTCTACTACTGCATCTACAAAAAAGTTATTTGGAACATCTTTTATTCCTATCTGTAATTCAAAAAAGTGCTTGCCAGGTGGTTCTTCGATAATTGTAATATCTTCTATATTTGCCCATTTGAGTGCTATTTTGAGTGATGCTGGTGTTCCTCTCAGTCTTTGAAATTTTACTCCTTCTACTACGGCTTTTCTTTTATCCCTTATCCAACGTAGAATTTCCCCCAATTCATATTCCTCAATTAGCCAAGGTAATATTCTTTCTTCTAATCTAAATTTAAACCCTCTTATACAGCTTGGATCTACCTTATAATCTATTGCATCAACCAGTACTTGCTCTTGCTTTGTTGCGTTTGGCGGTAATAAATTTTTCATTTGTCTTTTCTTTCAAGTTGCTTTAATTTCCTTTATTTAGGTAGCTTATGAGTAACCAAGAGATCGTTGCAGAAAAATAAAGATGTTCTTAATATCGAAAACACTTTCCATAATAGATGTTAATGTCAGAGGGTTAATTTGACCATATTATCCATACTTTAAAAAACAAGTTACAACTTCTGGAAGAAAATCAATACTTTCGTCTCCCTAACATTGGATCCAGTAAACCACTTATTGCACGCAATCCCCTCACTGGCACAAAACAAAAAAAATACGTTTTAAATCCTATCTAACTTGACGTAGCCAAGCACTGCACACTCATTCCCCAGAACCACAACATCCTCTCTTGGCTCGATTAATTCTACGTTTTCTATACCCTCTACAAACAAATTTGCTATTATCCATGATCTTGTTACGTTCCATCCCAACCTTTTGCTTGCTTCAAACTTCTTAATAAACTGCTTCTTGATTTCTTCCTCTGATATTATAGGACTTATGCTCATTCTGCTGTGAATATCTATTTCCATAATATTGCAACCTATCACTTTTACTGTATCGGTTAAAACCCTTATATCATCTCTAGTAACTTGCTTTCTTACAATTTCAAGTAGCTCTTCTGGCAGTGTGGATAACTTTGTTGATAAAATTGAAATTTGTACTTTTCCTGGTATAGGTGATTCTACTAATGCATCTTTTACTCTACTATCTGCCGACAGTGCATGATACCTATAATACTCCTTGCTTCCACACGTGCTTGAGCCTACTATCTTTGCTTTAATTCTTTTTCTAAATCGTTCATCCTCTTCTTCTTTCTGCCTCTCCACTCCATAAAACTCAGCTAAATTATCAAGATCTTCTCCCGTTGCAAATTTTAGTAAATTGCTCTTTACTGATTCATTTATTCTTTGTCTTAGTAACAATTCCCTCCATGCTGCTACTTCTAATACCTTCATCGCTGGGTCACTTTCTACTAATGCTGTAAAACTTTTCATTAACTCTTCCTTCATCCGAGAAAAAATCTCTTCAAAGTTCAGTGGTTCGATAATATTTGGCTGCTGCATTTTTAAACAACTACTCCATTAATATTTATGAACTTACCTTCTGGAAGATAAAGACCTTCGAGTACAAGAGTCATTTTTCCTTCTTTAGCTTCAGCAATCTTTACTTTTTCTAACTTAAATCTCTTCTCAAATTTCCCCAGTGCTTCTGCAGTTGCTGCATATATCTCAAGTGTTAAATCTCTATTTATTGGCTTATCCACCAATTCAAATAATCTCGAGCCATAATCTCTCCTCATTATTCTACTGTTTACTGGAGTGGTTAGTATATCAATTATCGATTGCTTTAAGTGCTCTATTCCTTCTAATGCTTTTCCTGTTTTAGCATCCATTCCTCGCATATATTTTTCATGGCTCTGACTGAATACTTGCATGTTTTTCACGTGCTATAGAAATAGCCTTTCTCAACTTCTTTTCAAGAATTTCTTTAGAAGGAAGCTGTGTTAAATACTGTGCAACATGAATATTAGAGCCTTCGAGTTCAAGATATTCTATATCCTCTTGATCCTTATCAGCACATAAAATAATCCCTAACGGTTTTTCTTCACCTGCTTTTCGTTCATTTTTATCTAACCAATTTAAATACCATTCCATCTGGCCTTTATAAGCTGGTTCAAAACGGCCTATTTTTAGCTCTATTGCTATAAGGCGTTTTAATCCTCTGTGAAAAAATAGCAGGTCCAAATACCTGTCAGTTGTTTTAGTACTCATCCTTTTTTGACGTGTTACAAAACAAAAATCATTCCCAAACTCTTGTAAAAATTTTGTCAATTCATCCAAGATTGTATTTTCTAGATCAGTCTCACTATAACTTGATGGCAATTCCATGAAGCTAAGGAAGTATGGGTCATGAAAAATGAATTCTGGTGCTAACATATTTTCTTCACGTAAATTTTTTATACTCCTTCTTATGAAATCTTCAGGTTTTTTTGCTAGTGCTGTACGTTCATACAACATAGTATCGATTTTACTACGTAGTGCCCTAACACTCCACCTTTCAATACGACATATTTCTATATAATAATTACGCTTCAGCTCATCAGAAATTGCAATAATTTCTACAAAATGTGACCAACTTAATTGTTGTGACAGTGTCGCGACAATCTCTTGATCAGGAAAGAATTTAGAAAATTGCACCATACGAAATAATGACGCTCTATCAAACCCACGTCCATGTTTAATCTGAAGTTCTTTTGCAAGTTGGGAGATGATTTGCTTCCCATAATCTGCACGTTTGTGCTTTAGGATATCTTGATCAATTCTGGAGCCAATTTCCCAGTTTAACAATACTAGAGTAGAGTTAATTTGAACAGAAAGATGATTCTTTGCTCTATCTATTAAATTACTAATGTCTCCTAATAGGCTAGTAGTTATATCGATATTCATAACTTTATTTCTGGTAAGTATAGCATATTTTATCCTGAAAAAACATTACTACTACCACTTATTACTTTAGAACCACAAGATATTGAATCTCCAACTCTTCCTATACTATAGCCATTTGCAAACACTTTTTTTGATCCTTCAATTAATACTCTACCTTCTGTAAAATTATCTCCTTTTCGGCAAACTGGCTTACCATTTACAAAAACATCATTACTGCCGCTAATGCAGAAATGTGGTATAGCTTCTCCACAGTAATCTCCTAACCTCACTATTCCTTTGTTCAATTTAAGTCGATCCTTTCTGCTTTTAGTTTTATTCCACTTCTTGTCATTTCTATTCTCGATTCCCCAGCTTTCAGTGTTATTTTGTCTACTACTTCAATCTCTAAATGATGTTTTTCCTTATCATATAACAATCTTGTTCCATCTTGAAACTTCACACTATTTATTTCTTTTTTATTCTCTGGTGCAGGGTATTTTTCCTGATATATTCCTCCTAATACCACTCCTAATGATAGTTCACCAAAAGGAGAAAATACCACAACTTGTTCATCGATACCTGGTGAAGACCAATTTCTATCTTTTCCTGCTTTACTTGTTATCCACGGTAAATAATCTGTTAAAAATTCGCCTATTTTCACTCTTACTTTTGCTTTTTCATAATCTATTTCTTTTACCAATCCAATACGGATAATATTCGCTAATTTTCTATTTAGCTCTGAAATTGCAAAACTATGGTCTAACATGCACTTTACCTATCTCAATAACATGTGGCATTATGCCAGTTGACCATACTGATTTACCCACGTGTACCTCATGAAACCATTCAACTAGCCATACAAGATAAGCATCTAGTTCTGGCCTAAAATCATCTCCTCCTCCTGATATAAATTCTCCTGGTGAAACATTTTTCACGTTCCAAGTATTTTTATTTACTACTCTTGCTACTTCTGTGGCTAATGATCTCACAATTATTGAGGCATTCTCTACTGTACTATCTACTACCACTCTTGCTTCAAACCTGGCTTTCAATGCTAATTCCTCAGTACCTGCATCTTTACCTGGTTCTAAACTTGCTAGTTCTACAAACACCGCTGGCGCTAATAATTCTTTTCTTATTGATGGATAAATTTCGCACGCCTGTATTGCTGATATTTCTTCTTTTAACTTAGTGCAAATTGCTTGATGTAAATCTTTAAAATTCATACATTTTCTGTAATATCACGCTCAAAGAACTTTTCAAACACTTTCTCAACCTCATAATTAACAAGATCTCTTATTACTTTTGATGCTTCTGGTTCCAATGGCAATTTAACTTCCTTTATTGGCAATGCTGCTCTTCCTTCACGTTTAAAAATACCGCTATTTCCTTTTGGCATAACTGCTGCAAATCCTCCTATAAACTCATGCTTTCCTACTTTCGATCCTCTTCTTGTTTTTTGTATTTTGCCAATTGTCGATGCTCTAATGTCATAGAGATTTGCTCTAATTAACACGTCTAATCTGCTAGTTTTCGCCTTAAAAATTCTTAATCTCTTTCTTATCAAACTTTTCTTTTCCTCACTGATTTCCCTAGCTGCTTGCGCTTTTAACCATAGTGCCGTTTTGTTTAGTGCTCTTACCGCTGCCAATTCTATTTTGGCTTTGTTAGCATCAATGTTGTGAATAATCCTCTCAATATTTTCATTAACCTCAATGTTAAACATCCTTCTCTCCAAGTACTGTACAGTTTATATTCCAAACTATTCCTGAATTACCTCGCAGTGGCGGAGAATATACTTTATATTTACAACCATCAATAACAAAAATATCTCCCACCATTGGCCTGAGTACATCAAAAACGCTTACCTCAAGAAAAAGCATCTCTCCCACAAATTGTCCTTCACCAATCTCGTATAATTTATCTGGCTGTTGTTTTAGTACTTGTACCATATATGACTTATCCTTTGATTCATACAAAGCTACTTTTCCCAAATGGGCAAAACAATCTTTTAGTAGTCTCTGAATATTTTTTTGCATTTCTCCATTTTATGTATTAAGGTTTATGAGTATGCTAAGAAGGAACATACTGGTAGAATACCTCACTACAATCATTCTACCGGTATTGTTATGTTGCAGCAACTTTGACTAACACTCCAGGTCTATGGCACATTGGCAGAGGATTTGACTGCGTATGTAAATCGGTCCCTCTATCAAACCTCCTTGGCTCTTGTTTTGCATATAGTGGCTGTCCAAGAGTATTTACTGTTTCATTAAAATCTGCTGGTGCAAAATATGTTGTAAATGTGCTTGCTGTTCCTACTGGAAAACAGTGCCCTGTATCTTTCTCAATAAATCTTCTTACCGTCCCTTCAGGGTCAGTTGCTTGTCCTCTATATTCCTCAAACGTTATGCCACAGAACGTAAATCCTGATCTCATATCATTTCGAAGTGCTGCTCCTTCTTGCCATCTCTCATATGCTTCTTTTACTTTAGCATGAGAAGTTAGTGTATCAAAAAACTCAGGGCTTACCAAGGCATGAATTCCTGTCATATATTCACCACTGAGATTATCTTCTATGTACCGGAGTACTTCCAGACACTTACGTTTTACGTCAGTTGTTGCTGTTCCAAGGGCAAAATTTACTACTTTTGGTGTTATTTCAAATTCGTTGTACAGATTTAATAATTCTGACCCATCAGCATCTAAAATTATTCCTTTCAGCGCTCCCATTCGCAAATGCTCCAACGTTATTGCATGTTTATTTCTCATTAGCTGCAAATGGTCAGTTATTACATCTGCCAGCGCTTTAAGTTCACTCTCTGATCCAAATGCCCTTATTCCCTGTACTTCCTCTGGTAACACTACATCATCATGTGGAATATGTGGAATCGTAAACGTTCTTACCTTTCTTTTTCCTCTTTTTCCTACTGTTGCTGGTGCTCCTGGAACTTGCGTTGGTAGTAAACTTAATACTCCGTTGTGTTCTTCTATGGTAATATGTCTAAATCTTACTGACCTACTTGGAAATAAATTTAAATTTTCAACTCGTCCATAATTTATCGGCAATATATTCATCGCATTTGTTAGTGCCGTCATGCTAAATGCTGTATTTATAAATGGATTTTGCATTTTTTATTTTCCCCCTTTTGTGTTTTTAATAGCTTTTTAAGCTCCCTTGCGGATAATGATCCCTCGTGCTTCAAGTTGCTTTATTGCTGCAGCTTTCTGCTCTTCAGTGATATTTGCTGGCCATACAACTGCATGATCAGCTAGCATTGCACCACGAGCAATAATTACTCCTTTACTATTTTCCTTTGCGTTTACATCGCTTGCTATTACACCTATCGCTGTTTGTGTACCATCTGTGGCAGTTGGATTTAAAGCTTTAATTAAATTATCTTTAGTATCATAACCAACTACTGTTCCTAGCTTCAGATTTTGTCCCTTTGCTACCGTTATTTGGTCTCTTGAATATAAACTTGATGCCTCATACTTTAATAGGTCACCTAGATTATTTTGTTCGGTTATACATGTCATATTTTCTTTTCTCCTTTTTTCCTTTAGTTTTACCGCCATGTTTGTAGTTATTGTATGCGGCGGTTATAAAAAAACTTAAATACTTGATTGTGCTCTAGCTTTAGCTACCTGCATCATCAACTCTTCTCCTGAATTCTGTGGTATTGCACTCAGTATCTCTGTCTTTTTCGTTCGCTCTGCAAGTAACTCCATTAAAACTTCCCGTGCTTTCTCAATACTTACTCCTTGCTCTATAAATTCTCCTATCTTTTCTGGCATCTTTGATACATTACATAATCTTATTATCTCTAAAATTTCTCTACGATAGTTCTCCTCAATAGTTGTCATACTAACACTCCTATGATTGTTGATAAATTCAAAAAATGTTGTAACTCCATCTGCAAGACCTATTTCTACTGCTTTCTCGCCAAAATATAGCCCTGCTTCCGTTGATTTGATTGCTTGTATAGAAAGATTGCGATTACGTGCTATTAGCTGGACGAACATTTCATATAGTCGGTCTACTTCTTTTTGTAAGCTTTCCAGACTTTCAGACGTCATTTGCTCATGTGGGTTTAAATCATTCTTTCGACTACCAGCAAAGATTGTGGTGTACTTAATACCTTGTTTTTCATCAAACCTACTTTGATCTATATGACTTGCTATTACTCCTATACTCCCAATTCCTGAAGTGCGGGTGAGAAAAATCTTTTCAGCGCTAGAAGCTATAGCATATGCAGCAGAGTACGCATCATCGTTTGCTATTGCCACAATTCTCTTTTTTGCTCTTGCACTGTAGATAAAATCAGCTAAGTCGAAAATACCGTTTACTTCTCCTCCGGGACTATCTATGTCCAGTAAAATAGTCTCTATACTACTATCTTCTAATGCTTGCTTTACTTGTACTTCTATTTGCTCATATGATGTCATCCCGAGCATTTCATCAAACGCACCCGGTTTTTTAGTTAAAATTCCATGAATTGGTATAATTGCAGTTCTTTCTACGTTACTTTTGATGGAGTGATTTTTGAAAATTGGCTGTTTTTCTTTGTATAACGATAGCAGCTCAAAACTCCTTGGTTCAAGCATTAATGGTTTTCCTAAGAGCATCATAATCCTTTACAATCAGAGTCAAACATTAAGTTGAGACTATTTGCACGCTTTTGATCTTCTGCTATTTCTTGGTCAATTTCTTCTACATCGTAACCCATTTCTGATACTACTTCCGATCGACTCTTAAATCCATTTCTTACTGCTATTTGTTGTGCTTGCTGATCTTTCAGTGGATCCACCCAATCAAATCCCTGTGGTATCCATTTTACTTCTTCTTTCGCTGCTTTTACTACTTTTTCATCTATACGCAGTTCTCCCCAAAGTACTGCTAACTCTAGCCATCTACTCCATACTGGTCTGCAAAATTGGAATACCATAATGTTATTTTGCAGCATAGCGCATCGACGACGAAACTCTATTAATCCCGCTCGAATGGATGAATAATTAACACCTGTTAAAGCTCCTGTTAGCTGCTCATATGTTATTCCTGTACCTTTTGCTATTGCCCTCAGTTGCTGTCTCATGAATGCTTCATACCTTCCTCCAACATCTGATGGCTCTGAAAATTTTATGTCCTCTCCTGGGTCTAAAAGCTGCATTGTTCCAGGCTCTAAACCAGATAGTGCTACTCCTTGCTCACTTGCTTCACCTTCTCCCATGATATTTGCTTCTGGATCAAGTCTCGTAATAAATCCAGCAAACATTGCTGCAGTTTTCTTTCTCACCAGCTCTGCATCATCATATTGATCAAGTTCATAGAGCTTTAGCAGTATACTTGAAAGCCAAGGCTCCCCTCTGATTTGCCCAGGTCTTAATGGTCTATAAATATGTAAAACATCATTTGCTGGCACTCTCACTGATTCACCAAACGAGCCTTCACCAGGGTGTTCTTTAAATAGGTAATATGCTTCTCTTTGCCCAAGCCTGTTAAACTCAATCCCGTTTCTTATTACATTACCATTTCTTAAAGTTTGATTTGTTTTATTATCTAAATGTTCAGACTCAAGTACTTGCAGTTGTAATGGTACAGAAAATCTATCTTCCAGCTTTCTCGTTCTTAAACGTACAAAACATTCTCCTCCCTCTATCATACTTCTGCATACTAGAGCTTGTAATCCATAAAAATCACTTATTCCACAGCTATCTGCTTCATCTGTCCATTTTAGCCATAATTCTTGCACCTTCTTTCGAAATTCTCCATCTCTTGCTTTTGATTGTGGTTTTATTCCTGTTCCAATAGAGTTACTTACTATCGTATCAATTATATTTGCTGCATATGGATTTTTTCTTACCATATCCCGAGAGCGGCTGTGTGCTGCAGTAACAAACAAAGTAATGTTTGTGAGAAGCTTTATTGAAGATGAAGGAAGGTCCTTCGAAGTCGGTTTTCAGGAGCAGGTTTCAAACCACCTTAAGTGGCTCTATTTAAGAGATAGGGTCATAAGCGTTAAGGAAAAATCAGCGTAAGAGCTGGAAGGTGTGGATCAGAAAGGCGAACGTAAGTGAACCACTGATGAACGTGTCGAAAAGGGAAGTGAACATCGAAAGGAGGAGTGAGTCGTTCTCCTCTTAATGAGCTTACAAGAAACCTGATTACTGTGTAGGTGGTGTTCGGCATAAAGGTGGCGCGAGTCTGATCTGGGCTTTAATAAGGAACTGCAGGAACCAGTCGATTTGATGAAAAGCGAGATAAGCAAGAGGCTAATCCTCAAGCTTTAGAGTAGCAATGCAAATCACTGGGGCGGATCAACTTGTAGTAGTGAAGAAGTGGTTGTAATGACTATGGAGCGAAGGGGTTGAGCTAGTCGACTTTAGTAAATCATTCAACTTGAAGGAGGATGAAAATGATTGAACGAACAAAGCCTTTTGATATACCGAAATCTCTAGTGTTTTCGGCTTATAAAAAAGTTAAAGAAAACAGAGGAGGAGCAGGTATTGATGATCTAACAATTGAAAAGTTTGATCAAGACTTAAGCAAGAACCTTTACAAGCTATGGAATAGGCTATCTTCTGGTAGTTATTTTCCACCAGCAGTCAAGGCTTGTGATATAATTAAGACAGAAGGAGGAACAAGGACACTTGGGATACCAACTGTTGCCGATCGTATAGCACAGGAAGTGGTGAGAAGTGTTTTAGAACCAGAACTTGAGAAGGTATTTGATGAGGATTCATATGGTTATAGGCCAAATAAGTCAGCATTAGATGCCATAGGAAAAACGAGAAGGCGATGCTTCGACCAAGATTGGTTAATAGAGTTCGACATCAAGGGAATGTTTGACAACATAGACCACAATCTACTGATGAAAGCAGTCAGAAAGCATACCACAAATAAGTGGGTTCTCTTATATATACAAAGATGGCTAAGTGCAGAGATACAGCAAAAAGATGGGACAAAAATAAAGCGTCTCAGTGGGGTGCCGCAAGGGGGTGTAGTAAGTCCTATCTTAAGCAACCTATTTATGCACTACAGCTTTGATATGTGGATGAGAAGAGAATATCCAAGTGTAAAGTGTGCAAGATATGCTGATGATGGTGTTATACATTGTGTAAGCAAGAGTCAAGCACAACTAATTCTTGGTCAACTTGAACAGAGACTGAAGATTTGCAAATTGGAAATAAAACATACNCCTTTTGCCACTCTTGTTTGGTGTATCCTTTTACTACCTTACTGACTAATTGCTCTGCCGTTAGCTGCTTAAAATATTCAGGTGCATACTCCGGAAAATGACAGTATCCTGCTGGAGCTTCTTCACCTTCTTTTAAAATATTAAGTAGCTGAAAAAGCTCTGATTTTAATATCGATACTCCCACTGGCCAGAGCTTTATTCCTCTTTTCAGCTTTTGCCCACCAACTGTTATATCTACTCTACTTGGGCTGCCAAGTGGTACTAGCGCTTTATTTACACCTTTCACTGCCATCACTCTTCCAGAGCCTTGATGACCTCTTACCCAGTTGTATACTTCTTGTGTCGCATACCCAGCATCAACCGCCATCATACTTATCATGTATTCAAGACCATTTTCACCGATAAAATGATGATTTAAGAGCTCAGAGAGTTTTCCCCATACTTCTCCTCTTCCAGTATCACCTTCAAATACTCGGTATTCTATTGACCAACTTTCGCGGCTTTTTCCCCATGCTACAACTTCTACTTCTAAACGATCTTTTTGGACATCTACTCCTGCAGTAACGCACCACTTCTCTCCTAGGTACTGTGCCTACGGGAAAAAATTCTCTCCTGTTAAATAATTGCTTCCAGTCTGGTACTTCTCCTTTATCTACCCAGGTTTCTCCAAGTGTAGTATTTATCCAAACCTTCAGTAATTGTTCACTTTCTTTTGCATGAAGAAAATCTTCTACTGCTTGAGTCCAGCTATACCAGCCTACTGGACTATAAAGACTTGAAAGATGAAATCCTTTTTTCTCACCTTTTACTCTATTAGTAGGCCTCCATTCTCCACGCTCAAGCATCTCTGTCTTTTGATGATTTTCTATCTTTTCACCACATTCTATACATATATAGTGTGCTGTATTTGGATTTTTATCTTCCCATTTTATTTGTGACCATTTTAATATTTGGTAATAATTACAATGCGGACATGGTACAAAAAAATATCTCTTATCTGTTGCTTCAAATTCTTTCTCAATTCTGCTTATTCCATGAATCGTTGGCGTTGATACTAAAAAAATCTTTCGCCGTGCAAATGTATTAGTTCGAGCAATACTAAGCAGTACTGGATCTCCTTCTCCTCCTGAATCTCCTGGATACGCATCTATTTCATCAAGAAAGAGATATTTTACTGGCATAGACCTCAGTCCTACACTGCTGTTTGCTCCAGTAATCACAACTATTCCACCTGGAAATTCCTTACTTTGTACAGTATTGCCTGAATCTCTTGATCTTGGGTCTTTTACTTTACTCTTTAAACATGGCGTACTCTCTATTAACGGCGCAAATCTTCCCTTTGACCAACGCTTTCCCATTTCAACTGTTGGCTGCACTACTAACATTGGCCCTGGCGTTTGATCGATGATATAGCCTATCCAATTGTTACCTGCTTCTGTTCCCCCAATCTGCGCTCCTTTCATGAATACTACTTTTTCTGCTGGTGAGGACGGAGAAAGTGAATCCATGATTTCTTTTAAATAAGGAGTTCTTTCCGTTCTCCATTTTCCTGGCTCTGATGCTGCAGTTGGGGCTAAAACTCGATACTCATCTGCCCACTCTGATACTTTAAGCTCTGGATCTGGTTTTAAACCTTCAGAAAAAGATGTGGCGTATATCATTGTCTGCATCTACTCATAATTGGTTCTATCTCAATATTGTTAACAGTAGAGTTTATTCCTCCACACTCCTCCAATTCCATAAACATCTTTTTCTGAAATTCGTTTTCTATATATCTTTTGCTCATCTCACTTATCATTAGTGCTATAATAAGCGCAAATATCCCTGTTGTTGTTGCAAAAATGATTGCACTACTTATTGTTGTTGCTGTTAACCCTATATATACCGCTATTGCTACTGCACTTACTGAGGTAAAAATACAGATCACATTATTGTATTTTCTTACTTTTGCATCTCTATGCTCTATACACCTATAATAAATTGGTACAGATCTGCCTATCTCATCTGGTAATTTGATACTCTTTTCTTTAAATAAAGTTTTTAACAATTCTAAATTATTTGACTTGATTGCTGAGTGCAGAACAGGTGTATAGTTTGCTCCTTTTTCCAGTAGTAATTTTACTACATGTAAATGTCCTTTTTCTGCAGCAAGGTAAATCGGTGATAGACTTTTATTGTTTGAAATATCAATATCAATTTCTTCTTTTAAAATGGACTCTACAAGCTCAATTTCTCCTCTTTTTGCAGCTAAATGTAATAAACTATTTTTTTCAGATCCATATTTATTGCTCATCAAAGCCTTCTTTATCTCAGGTTTAGCGTAGTCAAATGGTGTTCTACCGCTATCGTCTTTTACCAGAGGGTCTATATCTTCTCGGGTTAGTAAAACTTCTATTGTTTTAAGTCTTTCAGCGTAATGTAGTGGTGTTTTATTTTCGTAGTCTTGCAAATTGACTTGAGCATTAGGCTCCCTTATTAAGCATTTGAGAATATCAAGACACAAATCTCTTTCATCATAATTAGCATTACTTACAGCTATATGAACAGGTGACAATTTCATTGAGTTTTGTCCCATGCGTGCACTATTTACATCTGCTCCTAGCTTCAGCAGTAACTTTACTATCTCCAACTTTTTATTATTAACTGCATAGTGCATTGGTGTCTGATTTCGTGCATCAAAGACATCTATTTCAGCTTTTCCTTCTCTTATCAAAATCTTTACAACTTCTGCATGTCCTATGCCTGCTGCTAGATGTAATGGCGTATGATGCAGAGCATTTCGTACATTAACGTCAACACCTTTTCCTATCAAATATCTAACCGCATTAACTTCACCTATCATTGCAGCTAAGTGAAGTAAGCTATCTTCCTCTGATCCGTATTTGTTATTAATTAGCGCTTGTAATATTTCTGCTTTTTTCCCTTCTTTGGCGTAATCAAGAGATTGTTTTACCTTCATTTATCTTCCACAAAAGGTATTAATATTCTTCTTCGTGAGTAACAAATCTACCATGCTTAATTCATCAAACTCTATAGCGCAATGTAGTGGTGTCTTTCCATTTAATCCTCTAACATTAACATCTAATCCAGGTTGATTAATGAGACACTTTATTAATTCCAAACTTAAGTTAGCAGACATTATTAAAATTTAGCGTTAGATAATTCTTGTAATGAGTTCGTGATCTCTTCAGTTAGCGCCATATGAATCTTTTCAGTGTCACTCAGTGATGCAAGTAGTGCTGAAACTCTATTTGGAATATTAAGTAAATTATTACGGACAACTCTTGCTACATTAAATGCTTCGCGCTTTACTTCCTCTACTGCTACAAGTTCACCAATCTCAGCTTTTGCCTTTGCCTCAAGCAGTTTACCACGTTCCATTTCATTTTTTATTCTAGTTTTTAGCAACATTGTGGAGAGGTTACTTGTACTTTCTGGATTTTTCCTCCTCAATGGCTGACTCGGATCTCTTATTGCTGCCACCGCTTCATTTGCTTGTTCTCGGTCGATCAAACCATCCTCCAACTCAACTATTCCTTTCTTTACTAAATAACAGACATATTGCTTTGATACTCCTATCTCTCTTGCCCATTCTGTTTGTGTGATTTTCACTTTTTTTCTCCTCTCTCTCTTTATTTACCTTTTTTCTACGAATTTTCTTCTTGAATCTTTGAAAAAGTTTTACCAGTACCAGAAAGAATTGCCTCCCTACCTGTGTACACTTGCCAACGTTTTATCGTTACATCTACAAATTTTGAATCTAGCTCTATTGTCCTACAAATTCTTCCTGTTCTCTCACATGCAATCAGTGTGCTGCCAGAGCCACTAAATGGATCAAGTACTATGTCTCCTGATCTGCTGCTGTTTACTATTGCTCTCTCCATTAGCTCTACTGGCTTCATCGTTGGATGTAATGTATTGTGTGTTGGCTTATCATAAAACCACAGATCACTTTGATTTCTTCCTCCATGCCACTCACGTTTATTGCCGCTTTTCCATCCATAGAGCATTGCTTCGTATTGTCTTTGATAATCAGACCTGCCTAGCGTAAAGTGATTCTTTGCCCAAATGATAAATGTCGACCATTTTCCTCCTGCTTCCTCAAATACTTTTTGTAACGTTGAAAACTCTGATGATGATATGCAGATGTAAATTGCTCCCTTCGTATATGCTAAAATATTGGAACAGATGTCGTAAAGAAAAAGCTCATACTTTTCACCTTGATTATCATTTAATATTTTTTTATCTTCTCTTTCTTGACTGCTACCATAATCAACGTTATATGGAGGATCACAAACAGTAATGTCTGCCATTTTATCATCTAACAGCGCTTTATATGATTCAACTACAGAGCTATCACCACAATAGATTCTATGATCACCTAAAATCCAAAGATCACCTGGTTTTGTTACTTTTTTGTTATCAACAGCTAAATCAGAAAGATCTTCTTTTTCACCATCAAAATCATCGAGAAACCTTTGAACTTTTTCCAATTCAAATCCTGTCATTTTAAGGTCAAATTGCAAATCTTCTAACTCTTGAATTTCTACTTTCAAAAGCTCATCATCCCACTTTGCCCAATTAGCTGATTGATTTGCCAGTAATCGAAAAGCTTTGGTTTGTGGTTCATTTAAATTATCACTTAAGACCACTGGAATACTCTCCATACCAAGTTTTATTGCTGCTTTAAGTCTTAAATGACCATCAACCACAGTACCATCACTTTTTGCAACTATTGGTATACGAAAGGCGAATTCCCTGATTGAAGCACACATTCTGTTGACTACATCATCATTTTTACGAGGATTACGCTTATATTCGACGAGGTTTTCAACAGGATAGTAGTGGATTGCTAAATTCATATCTTAATAATTAAAAAGTTAATATTCAAAATATGTCTAACACTAGAAAAGGCCTGGGGTCTAACCCACCAAACCCGCCAGTATGGCCGAAAGGACCCACTTTTACGGTATTTTTAATGTGTTAAAATCTTTACTAACGTAGAACATCAAAGCCAAAGCATCCCCCTCATTATCATCTCTAGGTGAAACCCCTTTTTTCTTTACAGCTTCAATAACTTCACTCTTACTTGCATTACCTTTGCCTGTTATAAAGCGTTTGATAGTTTTAACATTAACACCTTGGTAGGGCACATGATGTTCTTCACACCAAGCAGAGAGAACTGCAAGAAAACCACCGTAGCAATGCGCTGCATCAGTTCCTAAATGTCTTCTTACTTCCTCAAAATACACTGCAGAAATGTCTTTCAAAGAATTGAGCCAATTACGAAAATTCAAGAAGCACATACCACCTCCACTGAAACGACTACCATGAAAACTTTTGCTTCCACTTTCAATTACTCCATCTGTTAGAATTGCCCAGCCTGTTTGTTTGCCGAGGTCCAGTGTTAGGATTGACATTACTAGAAATTAGAGGTAAGTTGTAGTGTGTACATAATATATATACACGGTAACTTCAAAATTCGTCCAAAAAACTTCTACTTTTTTATTGAAAATATACTACAATAAGTTTATTAAACATAATAAGTTAGTAAATGTCGCTCGTTCCATCCACTGAGCTATCTCAGCCTAAGGTACTGCATTTGCATATTATAAATAACTCAATCTACATAAATAACATCCAAATTATCAGTAGGCATTCAGTAGCACGTCTTGATATTATGCATGTGTTATTAGCTCAGTTTTGGCAGGATTTCAAAAGCGGATTGCCAGCAGAAAAATATAAGTTCCTTAATATCAATCAACTAGGAGAGAGTTTGGGTTTTAATTCAGAAATTCACAATTTAGAGTATAAGATTAGAAAGGCCACTAAATAGAATGATTAAAGCAATAAAAGAAATTTTATCCAAAGAGCTTAGTACAGATTGTAACGACGTTATTGAAAACATTGGCTGGCCAGGATATTCTTGCAAGGAACATGGTTATCGTCTCAATCCTTTTATACTTTCTTTGAGTGCTGCTAACGCTAATTATCGATTGAAAGTAAAAAAGAGCACAAATGTCAATAATCTATAAATTCAAACATCTGTAGTAAAAAAGCCAGTCTAGAATTGACATTTACTAAAATATCAGCTACAATATTCACATAGTATGTTAATGGGGGGTAAGGTGAGCTTTAGCGAATATGTACATGATAAAGTTTTAACAATATCAGATATAAGTGCTAAAATTGATGTAAGAGAGCTAGCAAACTTTCTACAGAATAAAAAAAGCATTAACGAGGTTAGTTTAATAAATGTAGAGATTGATAGTAAAGATATAAAAGAGTTAGCTAAACTTACACATCTTACTTTGCTTACTCTAAGGAATAATAAACTTGGTTTTGAAGGTGCAGGATATATAGGTTTAGGCAATTTAACAAATCTCACTTCGCTTGAAATAAGTAATAATAATATTGGCGACAGAGGTTTTGCATTTTTGATTGGCAGCAAACGTCTCCCAAATCTTACTTTATTAAATGTAGAAAACAATAACATTGTTGGAGTATGGCGCCATCACTATGGAGGAGATATAGCACTCAAAAATCTTACTTCACTTTATGTAGAGGGCAATGGTAAAAAATTTTTAGATGATGAAGTAGTTATCCTTAGAAACGTGACAAGACAAAACACCAAAGTACCTATATGCTCTGGAGTAGAGGGCGAAGTAAAATCTGAAGGTGCTATACAAAAATTGTTAGCCAGAAGAAAAAAAGCGGTAAAAACTACTCTAACTGTAGCACTTTCTAAGCAACGTGAAATAGTGCTTGATACTGAAACTACTGGTCTTAGTGTTAAGTTCGGTCACCGTATTATTGAAATAGGGTGTGTGGAACCGTATTCCAACAGGCAAAGTATCCCACTGGTACATCAATCCAGAACGGCATATAGACAAAGGGGCATTTAAGGTTCACGGCATCAGTGAAGAATTCTTAAAAGATAAACCATTATTTTCAGAGATTGCACCTGAATTCCTTAAATTCATATCTAATGATATTTTGGTAATTCACAATGCTAAGTTCGATGTAGAATTCCTTAATATGGAACTTGGTAAACTGAATGCCAAATTAATCTCTTCAAACAGAGTGTTAGATACATTACCACTTGCGAGAAAAAAGTTTCCAAAGTCACCTGCATCTTTAAATGAGTTATGCAAGCGTTTTGATATATCGCTGAATGATAGAACATCACACGGGGCGCTAATTGATGCTCAGTTACTTGCAAAAGTTTATGCTCAGCTTTCAGGTTACAATTATGCAGCATGAGGTTAAAACTCTAGCTTATTTATCTCTCATAATGGATTACATTCATAAGGTGAGTTACATTTTTTTACTGCACTGCTGAAAAGATGGCTTTCTGAAAGCTCTTTTGCTTGGTTGGAAAAATGTAGAAGATTGTGATAAGCAAAAACTCAATATTAGCCTGCAAATTTGCTTTTACCCTCAAAAGATTATGAACAGGTTCTTAAAAACTTTCCTTTACAATGAATAAAAATGATGTTAAACTCAACCATGGGTTTGTTTACACTAATAGAATCTTTTACGATGCCTTGTATTCGGGTTTTTAAGGGGTTTACAAGCGTTAATTAAAAAAAGATGGCCCTTTCTCTATCTAAATTATAGGTAGTGTTGTAATGACCTCTTCAAGAGCTTTAAAGGGTGGGGACATTTTGTCACCGTCCTTATGGTAGAAGTAACAAGAGTTAGCTGTTGCAAAAATAACCTTTCAAAAATTTACTAGCCACTTGTTCTCTAGACTTCAAAAATTTTCTTTGCAACTACAGTTTTTTAATCAATAAAAATTTAGGGTAAAAGGCACTATTTTTTAAAGTCAGAGTATAAACGTTAAAAGGTACAGCTCTAGTTTTGCCCATCAATATGGAGACATAAAACCCAAGACTTAAATATTCGTCTCTACTTTGCGTTAACAGTTTTTTTGAAAGATTTTCTTTCTTCTACGGTGATTAAAGAATAGCTTTTATTTGAGCTTTAAGGTCTGTTATAAGCTTAGATAAAACCCATCCTAAAAATTACACCTAGCTTAAAAACGTATTTTTTAGCCTTTTTTTAAGAAACCATCTCTTCTCAGGGTGTAAATAAAGCAACTAAACATCAGCAATTTGAATACTATCGAGTTTTTTGCGAATATTTTAATTTTTCCAAAAGGTCGTAGCATCAATATCGAATCACTTTATATTTTTATTACAGGTTGCAACTCCATAGACAAAGCAAAATTATGAAAGGATCTCAAAAAATGTTAAGTTCTTCTCTTAACTGATATATACTATGTATAATAGCATAGTATATATTTATATATATATATAGATTTTTGCCATCTTGCCAACTTCCCTAAACCCTCTATATAGGAGGACTTTACCCATGCTACCTAGTTGGCAACTTTTTGCCATCTTGCCATCTTACTATTTCTTTAAGCTATTGATTTTCTCGTATTTTTATCAATTTTAAGTTGGCAAGATGGCGAATTCTTAAGTCTGCCAACTTACCGTCTTGCCAACTTACTATACTATTTTGCCATCTTGTTTTATAGAATTATGTATAACCCAAACGTCTGGATTTTCAACTGGTAAAGTTACTCCGTTATTTGGTGAAAGATAATAATCTGGCTTTATCAGTACATGTTGATTTTCAGAAATTTTTAACTCCATGTCTTTAACACATAAATAGCCGTACTTTGATTTAGTGCTTGATACTTTATATCCAAGAGCTTCCTTAAAGAACTTTATATAGCCAAGAGCTGCAAGATGGCTAATCCTTTCACGGATGCTACGTTCACTTCCAAGGCCTAGTTTTCCCTCAAAATACTTAGCAAAGTGTGCTGCAGTGTAAGTTTCACCTTTATATGCTTCATTAGCAATTAACTCTAAAATAATGTCATGTCTTCTTGAGCGTTCCAAATCAAGTTTTCGATTATAATTATCTCTTACTATTCTTCCCGAATCAAAGGTTACATCATGTTGCATAAATGACCCGTTGTGCCAATACAATGAAATTTTATCTTGTTCAGATGCAGAATAATTAGATTTCATGCGGCAAAGAACACGATCATTAGGGCAAGTACAAGCCTTTTCTGGTTTTGACAAATACCATCTAGATCGAACAGAATTATTCCACGCTGTTGAACCTCCTGTACCTGTTTTACGTACTATCCCTGAATCAGAAGGATGAGCACACAACAAAACAGCCCCTTTTATTGCTTCTGCTATACGACCACAACAGTTTTGAATAAATTGTCTTACATGGGAACGATTATTTTCATTACCTCCGAATAGATCTGCTGCTGTATCCAAAATCACTAGCTTTGGCTGAAACAATTCAATATCTTCAAGTAACTCCTGAAAGTAATGGGTCAATTGGCCTACATCTTTGTTATTAAAAACCATAAGTATATTATTTTTCCATACTCGAGATGACAAGCAAACATTGTCATGAAAATCAGAAGATTCCATATCCAATTGATAAAGTTTATGTATTGCACATTGCCTGCGCCAAAGTTCTTCCTCCTCATCTTCACAAAACACACCATATGTTCTCATCTGCTGAATATCTATACCAAACCAAGATTTACCAATACCAGCAGCAGTCATTAATTGTTGAGCAAGAAGAGATTTTCCAACACCACCGTCACCGTAAAGAGCTGTAACACTTCCCACAGGGAGCCAATCCTTAATAATCCATTTTCTCTCTGGAGCAGTGTTAGTCCAAGCTGTAGTATCAATTGTTTTTGACTTTCTAGGGCTTTTATTGTTAAGAACAAATTCTTCAACGTTCATTCCTTCTAATACACAATCAGCAGCATCCCAGCCTTTCGGTTTATTTTGTGGAATATTAAGAACAACAAGTGATGCAACTCCGATCTCTAAAAGCTTTTTTTTAGCATTTTCAGCATACTTTTTACCTGGTTCATCATTATCTGGCCAAATAATAATATTTTTACCTTTAAGTGGAGTCCAATCTGTTTTCTCAATAAGTGCATTTGCTCCAGACATTATTGTTGTTGCTGTTATTCCTTTTTCTATTAGAACTTCAGCACATTTTTCTCCTTCAACCAGAACAACTTTATCAGACTTTAAAATTCCTGGGATGTTGTATAGAGGCCTTATTTCTGGTGCAGCAAACTTAGATCGTTTTACATCAAAAGGACGATATTCTTTTCCTCCGGGAAGATCATAACGGTTGACTATGACAATAACTTGATTGTTTTCATCGTAGTAGTTCCAACTGCATGTTAAAAATTGTTCTAGATTTTTATATTTCCTAGTATGTTTTTTTTCCAAACCATTCAGCTATAGAAGCCATTACTTCAGGAAACTCTATTCTTGTACTTTTTCTATTTACTCCCGCCCAAAGGTCGATAATATCACCACCTTCTCCTGTTGCAAAATCATGCCATAAGCCAGCTTCATTGCCACTTAATTCTACTACTAGACTCTTGCCTTTATCACCTTGTACATTGCCTACATAAAACTTATCACCACGAAAAATCCCTCTTGGTAATAGATAAGAAAGGCATGATCTGATATTCAACAGAAGCTGAGCTTTTAGCTGTTCTTTCTTTTCTGATAATTTATAGCTTCCATTTTTTTTTGAATCTACAGTATTAAAATCACAATAAATAACCATCAAATCTCCAATATATTTAAAGTTTAGAAATTTGGTTAAGCTGTAGCTATCCAGCGTCCGTTAACCATGTTTATGAATTTTGTTGGTATTGGTTTGCCGTTTTTAAGTTCGTACATCAATTGCAGAGTATTCCTTTCTGGCCTAAATATCATTACTCCAGATGTATATAAACTTCTTAAAACATTAGCACCACTCAATGCTTGAAATGGATTCTTTTTTAACGTGGTTGTTGACACTTTTTTGGTGTAATGTGTAGCTATTACTCCAGCCGTAGGATTAGTTATAGAGCGTAGTTCATCAATACCATTTTGCAGAAAAGAGATCATACTTCTATAATCAAAAAGAGAGTCTATTACTATAAGATCAACTGTTTTTACATCGAGATTTTCCGACATAATTTCTTTTATTTTTTCCACATTCAAAGTTAATTGTACTTTTTTAGTAATAACTAAGTTTTCTGTTCCTGCATCAAGGGTTTTCTTGCTGATTCTTAGCTTCTGTAAGCGTTCTCTTATGTAATCATATTCCATTTCATTCTGTAGATAGAATATCTTAAGTGGCTTTGCAGGCTTCATACCAAGAAATGATACTCCAGCAGCTAAATGTACTAACATGGAAAGAAGAAAATTACTTTTTCCGATTTTTGGAGTTCCACCTATAACCAAAAGACCTCCTGGAGTTAAAATTCTTGGGCCTATTATATCTTTTGGCATTGGTGATTTATCATTCAAGTAATGCCTTGCTGAAAACGATGTAATTTTATGTTCTGTTGTGTTTTCTTTAGTATTTAACCACTTCTTAGCGGAATTTATATCACCTTTAACTAAAGTCCAAAGATCAATAATATCACCACTGATTCCTTTAGTAAAATTACGCCAATTTCCAGCTTCTTTACCCACTATTTTAACTGTAATCGTATCCTCATCACAATTACCAACATAAGTCCTCTCTCGATAAAAATGACCGTTTGGAATTAGGTAAGGTACACACTTCTTAATATTATCAATCAATAATCCTTTTATTTCCTTTCTCTGCATAAAACCCCCATACATACTTTTCATACGTTTAGAGCTGAGATTAGCTAGCTCACAAACAGTTTCAAAAGACTCTGAATCAAACCATTTAATTGCTTCTTTCTTTAGCTCTAGATTCTTTCCTGCTGCATCTTTGATAGCTCTCTCAATTACAGCAATCCAGAGCTTCTCTTCGTCGTACTTCAAAATGGCAACCAATCAACTTCAGATTGTTCTGGAGTAATAACAGTGGCAATCTTGTTTTTTTCTCCATATCTATCAGCTTCAATACCAACTTTTGCAGTAAACTCTACCCCGTTAAAATCAGCTATAGAGTTGACTTTTCTAGCAATAACTGCTTTTTCTGAAGTGTCATTTGAATGAATGTTCCGTGCTGACTCTAAAATACTTCTAAGCATAGAACGTCCAGATTCTCCCCAGATGTCTTCTACTTCAACGCTTGCTTTGCCACTTTTAATACCAATTACTTGAAAAATCTTGCGTTTTGCATATGGACCTTCAGTGACAATAAATTCAGCGTTTAAATAGATGCTGCCGGTAGCATAGCTTTTAGTGAACCAATTTTCATAACCTCCAGGCTTTATTGCCATTTTTACCTTGACTATTATACCTTTCGGTATTAAACTGCTTTGCAGTTTCGCGTTATTAAAATCAGTTAAAAAATCTGATAACATATTGTCTCCTATAATTTAAGTAAAAAAAAGAATCAACTCCATTGGTCTACAAGCTCCCAATGACCATTTATCTTATCGACAAGTTTGTTTGGCACGCGTTCACCATTGCGAAGCTCAAATACTATCTGACGTACAGTACTTTCTTCGTCATAAGCAAACATTACCATCCCAGTACTGTAGAAACCTCTTAAAGACCCAGCTCCGCTCAAACCCTGAAATGGATCTTCTTCCAGCATCTTTTTTGATAATTTTTTTGTATGATGAGTGAGTACAATACAAGCATCTGGATTGACAGCACTGCGTAGCTTTTCAAGAGTCTTTTGCAGAAAGAACAACATAGCACTATTGTCATTTTCATTTCCATACTCACTGCTAAAGATGTTACGCAATGGATCTATGGCCAAAACATCAGGTTTAAAGCGTTCATTTACAATTTCCTTGATTCCACTTATTTCATCATGATTAAATGATAAGTGCACTTTTGGCGTAATGATTAAGTTGTTAGCAGCCACATCCAAAAGTTCATTATCAAGTTGAAGTTGTTGCAAACGTTCTTTCATATATTCATATTCAATTTCAGTTTGCATGTAGAAAATTTTCAAAGGTCTACTTGGTGTCATACCAAGAAATGATCTACCAGCAGCCATATGAACAAGCCAAGAGATCAAAAAGTCACTTTTGCCGATTTTAGGTGGGCCACCCAGTACCAATAAACCTCTTTTCGTTAAAATTCTAGGACAGATGATATCTTCTGGTATTGGCGTTTGATCACTTAAATACTCCTTTACGCTGAAGAAAGGGATTTTTTGACCGATATTGAAAAAGCTTTGTTCCATAATAATTATTCTCCAATTTTTAATTAAGCAATAGGAGCCAAAGTTTTGGCTTTAATTTTCGCAAGTAATTTACCCAAATGTGGTTCTTCAACCATACTCAGACAGCCACTTCGATCTTTAGCTGGGTATCCCCAAGTATTAATAGTCTGACAGATAAATGAACGTACTTCTGTGCCATTATCTTTCTTAATTCCAACCATGCTGATCACCTCATCAACAATACCTGGAATCTCACTAGCAGTTTTAGCTCCTTCACATTGAGGTAGCCAAGTTGGACGATTGCAGTCATCTAGATATTGACCTAATGTGCCAACTATGATGATGTCTTTATCTCTGATATGTTGAAACTGATTGAGCCAAGCCATCATCTCTTGAGCAAGTAATCCATAAGCAGCTCTTTTGTCTTCTTTTCCCGATCTATCAGAAAAACACTCAGGTTGCATTCTTGACCATAATAGACATAAACGTGAAGCAACGGTTATACTATCTACAAAGATGCATTGGTATTTAGAAACTTCAGAAAGAAGATCTTTGTGCTTGCTACAGACATGCTCATAGTGTTTTTGACTATACGCTTGATCAGATTTCAGCGCAGGATTAGGACCACCAATAAGACAAGCAATGTCTCTGGCCTCATTCCAAGTGCGCATATTGATTGAATCTCCTTTCCAGTCTTGTACAGCTAGAAGTCCTGCTTCAAAATCAAGGCAAAGTGTTGTTGATTCATCAAGAGTTTTAAGTAAACTAGTTTTGCCAATTCCATAAGGACCAAAGATCACAATTTTCGTTCCTGTTTGCATCTTCAGTCGTTCATTTCTACCAATTATTTTCATTTTTCTCCTGGTTTAACTACCTAGATATATACACGGTGACCTATGTAATTCGTCCAAAACTTATAAAAAAAGTTCGAGAAGATCTCATTTTAAAGATGAAAATTTATCCCGTATCTGCTTTAAAATGTTGTAGACAGTTGTTTTTGGTATACCTGTTGTTTTTGAAGCTTCAGTAATAGTAGAAACCTTAAGCAGCTCACATATTTTTCTATGAGATTTCGGTAATTTTGAGATTATATTTTTTACGTCAATGTATACCATTATATCATCTTCAAGATATTTAGAATCTGGTATGTTATCATCAATACCAAAGTTAATCTGACGTTTAGTGCATAGTTGGTTACGCAAGAGGTTACGAGCACGACGTCTAGTTAAATTAGCAACAAAAGTATTAAAGCTACTTCTTGTTTTATCATACAGACTAAGGCAAGGCCAAACCTCACAAAAAAGTTCCAGCTCTATATCTTCAAGACTCTTATCAATAAAGCAGTTAGTATGATTAAGACAGCTAGCATAGTACTTTATATATTTAACAATTATTGGATCAATTCCTGAAAAAGAATTTTTAGATTTCATAAAAACCTCGAATAATCAAAGATTTATTACTAATTCTTCTTTCGAGACTCTGCAGAATTTAAATAAGAATAGTTTATCTATTATGAAAAATAAAATAAGACAATAATTATTTTATTAATAGATCAAATAAGACTTCTCTAAAATTAAATAAGACAGACTGCTTATATGAAAATTGAAAGTGAATTGCTGAAATTTGAAAATGTAAAAGCTAATGGGAAAGGCTGGCTGATTTTCAAAAATCTTGCTCAAATATAGGATTTATTTTCTATGATTTAGTTGATTTTCAAAAGCTGCCTTAAAATTATTTAAACTTTTTTTACATTATTTGGACGAATTGTTGAGCAACCGTGTATATATATAATACAGGAGTCAAATTTTCAAATGTCAATTCTTACACAATCAGGTAGAGCAGCAATAGCAGCCAGCATAAAAGAGCAATCTCTACATCTTGCTTGGGGAAGTGGTGATTCAAGCTCTGGAAGTAGCCATCAGGTCGAAAAAGTTTTTGTTGAGGGTGAAATAGCTCTAGATCACCATACTATTAAAGATGTAAGGGTTTTTACAGGACAAACAACTTATCAGCCAAGTATAGATTATATAGTTGATAGCAGTACTGGTGTAATAAAACGTACGAAAAATAGCTCTATCACGGCAAATAGTGCAGTTACTATAGAGTATACTGAAAGCACACCACCAGAGCTGATAACTTCTGAAAAACTGCTCAATGAGCTTGGTAGACGTACTGCAGATGAAGTACTATTCTGCATAGGTGATGAGAATGGAGAGCTTTTGACTCCAACAGGGAGGTTTAGGTCCTCAAATGTACCAACCAATAATTTGTACCTTAAATTTACTTTCGATTTCACGGACGCAGCAAATCAAGTTATACGGGAATTAGGGGTTATGGTTGGTACTAAAATAAAAGAAGGATTACCTGAAGGACAGAGATATTTTGAACCACAAGATATAGAAGATCCTGGAATTTTATTGGTCCTTGAGCATACAGTGCCGCTTATCAGAACTGCTGCCACCCGGGAAACTTTTTCATTTGTTGTAACTTTTTGAATTTTTCTAGCATAAAATGACTTTAAACGCCTATTACAATCGCTTTAATCCTGACAAAGAATATGAGAAAAGCTTGTTTCTAGCTGGAAGAGGTTTGCAATCTGCAGAATTAAACGAAACTCAGGAGTATGCTCTCTCTAAGCTTAAAGGCATAGGCGATGCAATATTTCGTGATGGTGATGTTATAACGGGAAGCAATTGTATTATAGATAGAGAAACTGGTAAAGTTACACTTGAAGGAGGAAAAATCTATCTGCGTGGTGCAGTTAGAAAAGTCGAAAAAGAAGAATTTATTATTCCACTGAGTACTATAGTTCGCATAGGTGTTTATTATCTAGAATCTACGATTACAGAACTTGAGGACGAAAATCTTCGTGATCCTGCTGTTGGTACAAGAAATTATCAGGAAGTAGGAGCTGCAAGACTTAAAGTTTCTACCATTTGGGGATAGCAAGTAGAAAGTGTTACTGTTAACTCTACAAATGGCGAATTTTACCCAATTTACCATATTAAAAATGGAGTATTAATAGAACATTCACCGCCACCACAAGCAAATATAGTAACTACCGCTCTTGCTCGTTATGACAAAGAGGCAAATGGTTCCTACGTCGTAAATGGTCTTGAAGTAATGTTCCTGCAAAAGGAAGAGGGAGAAGGAGGAAAAAAAATATTTGTGATTAATGAGGGCAAAGCTCATGTTGATGGCTATGAGATTGAGTTACCTCACAGTATTCGCATTTCTTTTGATGAAGATCCAGATATAAAATCAGTTGAATCAGAACCACATACTTTTCAGCCAAATAGCCAAAGGGTAATGGAGCTTAAAGTTAATGATTTCCCAATAAGTGAAATTAAAAAAGTAGATATCACTATTCAAAAAACTATTACCATTACTCATGGTTCATATTCAGGAGCCATTGATCCAATACCTGACTCTGCAGTACTTGAGATTATTCAAGCTAAACAAGGCAATGTAATTTATGAAAATAGTGTAGATTATAAATTAAACGCAGGAAATGTTGATTGGTCATTACCAGGCAAAGAACCAGCTCCTGGAAGTAGTTATCAAATAACCTATCGTTGCCGTACCCACGTAAGCCCTGAAGATATAAGTGAAGAGGGGTGTAAAGTAAAAGGTGCAGTTGATAACAGCTTGGTTCTGATTGATTACACTTGGAAAATGCCCCGTTTTGATTTAATTACTATCGATAGCAAAGGGGTGGTAAGGAGAATAAAAGGTATAGCTCACCCTTGGCGACCATCAATGCCTAAAGCACCTAGTGGACAACTTTTGCTCTGCTACATTCACCAAACGTGGAAAAACGGAGAAAAAGAAGGGGTAAAAATAGTGAATAATGCTATTCATGCTGTACCGATGAATGAGCTTGAAGCAATGAAAAAAGGAATAAATGATCTTTATGCGCTGGTTGCAGAGGAACGTTTACGCAGTGATGCAAATTCAAGAGAACCTACCACCAAAAAAGGAGTATTTGTTGATTCATTTTTTGACGATGATATGCGTGATCAAGGAATTTTGCAGACTGCAGCGATAGTAAATAGGGAGCTAGTTTTGCCAATAGATGTAGAAGTTGCAGATATTGAAAAAGGTGGGGAAAGATATCTTTTGCCATATGAACTTGAACCGTTACTGGAGCAGATTTTACAGACTAAAGGAGAAAAGATTAATCCATATCAAGCTTTTGATCCAGTCCCGGCACAAGTTACTCTAAATAAAAACATTGACCACTGGACCGAGGTTACCACTAATTGGAAAAGTCCAGTAACAAGAGTATTTAATGTTAAAGAAACGACAGAGCTGCTGTCAAGTACTTCATACGAAACTGAATTTATGAGAGAAGCAACTCAAAATTTTGAGATTGAAGGTTTTGCAACTGGTGAAAAGCTTAAGGAATTAAAGTTTGATGGAATTTTTATTCAACCTCAAGCATAGAAAATATTTGAAAGAAAAACATGATCGCAACATTTATTGCTGATAACAGAGGAAAAATAAAAGGAAGATTTACTGTACCAAGAAACATTCCTGCTGGGACTAAGTTAGTGCAGTTCTTCGGTGATAAAGGCAGTTATGGAGAAGCAACTTATACTGGTAAAAAAACTATTACTATAGAAGAAAGAAGAAGAGTTATCGCAGCAAGAAGAATTGACCCTTTAGCCCAAACATTTACTTTAAATGAGAGCAGACACATAGGAGGTGTAGAGCTATGGTTTGTAAATAAAGGCAAAAAACGTGTTGTTGTTCAGACTAGAGAAACAGCAGTGGGAATGCCCTCACAAACTGTTATCGCTGAAAGCTATATTGAGCCAAAAGATATAAAGGTAGATGGTACAGCAACACGTATTACTTGGTCACCAGTGTTTTGCCATGCAGGACAAGAGTATGCAATAGTGCTACTCACTGATGATGCAGATACTGCAGTAAAAATAGCAGAACTTGGCAAATATGATGCAGTAAATAGTAGGTGGGTAACAAGTCAACCATATCAAGTAGGAGTATTACTCTCATCAAGCAATGCAAGTACGTGGACACCACATCAAAATTTAGATTTAACGTTTCGATTACTAGCTGCAAAATTTAGCGAACTTTTTCACCTTTTTAATCTTGGCAAAGTCAATGCGAATAACGTATCAGATTTAATAGTTTTAACAAATGTTGAAAAAGTAGCATTTGATACCAATGTAGAATTTATTTTAACAGACGAAGAGGGAAGAGAAAACTTTCTGTCTGATAATTTGCCACTTGCATTGCGTGAAAGATTATCTGGAGAGCTAACGGTAAAAGCAAGCCTAAAAGGAGGGCGAGAAAAAAGTCCAGTGCTATATCCTGGGTTACAGCTAGTTATAGGTAATATAGGGGAAAAAGGAGATTATGTAACTAGGAGCATTACAGCAGGAGCTAACACTAAGATAACAATTACCTATGATGCACTAATACCTGGCACTGCAGATGTTAAAGCATATGTGCAAAAAAACGTGGATTGGCAGTTAGTGAATTTAACATCAGGAAAACCAATAGGGGAAAACTGGGTAGAGAGAACTCATGTGCTGACAAACTTTAATGGCAATGAGACAAGGATAAAATTAGTTTTAAGTGGAACAGTTGTTTATCGCCCTAAGGTAAAAAATCTCAGAGTGATTGTCACATAATGACTGTTGACCAAACCAAACGAGGATATCCACTGCCTCATCCAGAAAATATTGCAGTTCAAGATGTAGTACGTATTCGAAGAGCTATAGAGAAAATAGATGAGGATATAAGTAAGGGAGAAAATAAACATAATCAACTTAAAAGTAATTTTGAACGATTTAGCTTTGAAACTTTTTTGAATTTTTGGGAATGAAAGAAGCAATATACCAAAGGATAAAGGATTTAGCAGCAACCAGCACACCTGATCAACTTGCATATCTTGCAAAATCTCTGGAATTGATAGCAGATAAAAAAGCTATTGCCAACGTTGTACAGATGACTGAAGTAAAAGGGATAATTGATACACTACAAAAAAGACTTAAGGATTTAGCGGTAAATAGTACTCCAGATCAGCTTGCATATCTTGCTAAAGCATTGGAATCAATAGTCGACAAAAGTGCGGTTTCTGAAATTGTGCAAATGACAGATCGTAAGCTAAAAGAACTGCTTGATAGTGCAAAAAAACACCTAAATGATATAAACAGCAATAAAACAAACTCAATATCAGCAATAACTGCAGTAAAACAGAGTCTGTTAATGAAATCAACAAGCTTAGGGATAATTCCTTAAATACTTTAAAAGCATCATCAGATTCGCATATATCACTACTTGATACAAGAAAGAATGCCAATATTGCAGCAATAAACAGTGTTGGCAATGATCATAAAGATGGTCTTAAAGGTTTAGTAAATAACTTCCGTACTGTTAATGATGTGCCAAGTGGTTCATCAATTATGAAGGAAATAAGGAGCAGAGAACCAACCAAGCTTAACTCCATAAACGATGTACCAAGTGGCTCATCAATCATGAAAGAAGTAAGAAATCGTCATATGATTGAACCTGGAGCATTACCTTTCTTATTTGGTGTACTAAGTAGAAAAAATAATTACTTTGGCCACGGAACTTTTACAACTGAGCTTGGTCAGTGGAGTAGTGATGTAACAAAAACAGACTATATGCTACAACTACTAGCAGGTACTCACACATATGATACAAGCTATGTTAGTTTTTATCTGCCAAGACAACTCAGTTTTTTAGAGGGAAGCAAAGGTACATTTATCTATGGAGAATCATACCCAAGATTTATGTATGATGGATTTTCTGAGCAATTCAATATGCTGAAATACCCTTATGCTGCACTGGGAGTAATATTCGTAAAAAACACAAGCAATGTAGATATAAGTAAAACTATAAACTTTGTTGGATCTGCAATGTGGTATAAAGATGAAGTTAATTATGGGGGAGCAGGATTATTTATAGGTACACCTGATAGAACTAATACAAGGAAGTCAGAGATTTCGAGAATTACTTGGACACGTATTTATCAGCATGAAATTAGCAGTTCTGAATTTATTGGATTAGGTAACATAATCATTCCAGCAGGAAAAACCGTTACAGTGTTACTTTATACGTCATCCAATCTTCACTCAGAAGGTGAAAGAGTTGGTGAGACACCTGAGTTCTTTGCAAGTGAGCATGCGTATAGCACAATCTATGGTCAATTTATACAGTGGGGAATATACAATTTTCGCAGCAATTTTTTAACTACAGGGCTTGAGGTGGACGTAGAGAGGACGCTAAGAGCTTGGCAATGTCCAGGGTTAGATGCAACATATAAACTTTGGCATTAAAAAAATATATAAGTTGAAACCAAAATACTTGTATCTTTCACTACGTAAGATATTAGAGCTTAAAAACAAGCCATAGGCACCAAAGAATTTTTATTGGTAAAAAAAGTTACTATTTAACAAAAGAGTATTAAACGAAGTGAAAAGAATATTCAAGAAGACTTATTACAAAATGCGTAGTTTTCTATATTTTCTAGTTTTTGTCTTTATTTTAATAAATATACTAAATCTTAAAAAGTAGTAATCAAAAGAAAATCAAAGAGTTTTCTTAACAATTTTAAAAAGCAAGTGAAGAATTCTTTAGAAAGTTTATAATAGCTATGACAGAACAATTTTTACATGGGGTAAATGTTATTGAGGTTACCTCAGGGACAAGATCAGTGCGTACAGCTAAATCATCAGTGATAGGTGTAATTGGTACTGCTCCTGAAGCCGATGAGCAAAAATTTCCGCTAAATAAACCAGTGTTAATTGCAGGAAGCTTAAAAGAAGCGGTAAAACTTGGCAAAAAGGGGACTCTTTTTTCAGCAGTAAATGGAGTATTTTCCCAAATTGGTGCAACAGTAGTAGTTATTCGAGTTAAAGAAAGTGAAACTATCCAAAATATAATTGGCGGTGTTGATAAAGAGACTGGAGAGTATCAAGGGATAGAGGCATTCCTCAGTAGTGAAAGCATAGTTCATATTGCTCCAAGAATATTAATTGCACCTCAATTTACTCACCAACTACCAGAAGATGGCAAAAATTCAGTGGTTTCAGCATTAATTCCTATAGCAGAAAAATTAAGAGCAATTATTGTTGCAGATGGACCAAATACTAATGATGAAGAAGCAATCAAGTGGAGAAAAAGTGTAGGTAGCCCAAGAGTTTATATTATTGATCCTTGGGTTAAGGTACTTATTGAAGAAGAAATTTTGCCAGCAAGCCCGTTTGTAGCTGGTTTAATAGCGAAAGTAGATAGCGAACAAGGATTCTGGCACTCACCTTCAAATAAAGAAATAAACGGTATTGTTGGAACAAGCAGGCCTATTGATTTTACGCTCGGTAATACAAATTGTAGAGCAAACCACTTAAATGAAAATGAAGTAACAACGATAATTCATCAAAATGGCTATAGGCTTTGGGGAAATAGAACATGTTCAAATGATTCGAAATGGGCTTTTCTGTCAGTGAGGCGTACTGCAGATTTAATCAATGATAGTTTACTTCGAGCTCATCTATGGGCAGTTGATCGCAATATTACCAAAACTTATATAGATGATGTAATTGAGGGGGTGAATTCTTATCTTGCGCATCTGAAAGCACAGGGGGCAATTATCAGCGGAAAATGTTATGCAACACCAGAACTCAATACGCCGGCAAACATTGCAAGTGGAAAAGTGTTTTTTGATTTTGAGTTTACACCGCCATATCCAGCAGAACAGATTACTTTCAGGTCACATCTTGTGAGTGGTACAATATTATAAAAATGGGAGAAAGAGATGTTACCGAAGATTTTAAAGAATTTTAATGTATTCGTAGATGGTCGTGGTTATGCAGGAAAAATAGATGAGATAACCTTGCCGAAGCTCACCATTAAAACTGAGGAATATAGAGCTGGTGGTATGGATATTCCAGTAAATATAGATATGGGGATGGAGAAACTTGAAGCAGATTTCACTTTTTCTGAATACGATACAGAGCTCTTTCGGCTATTTGGGTTGATAAATGGAAATTCGGTATCTTTGACACTAAGAGGAGGATTACAAGGCAGCGGAAACAATGATATTGAAGGAGTAATTATCAACCTTAGGGGCATATTCAAGGAATTTGATTTTGGTAGCTGGAAACCTGCTGAAAAAGCCACTCTCAAATGCACGGTAGCTGCTCATTACTATAAACTTACTATAGGTGGTAATGAGTTAATAGAAATCGATGCTGAAAATATGATTAGAAAGATAAATGGTGTTGATCAGATGGCACTACTTCAAACGGTGCTTGGAATATGAAGATTTTTAGAATTCTATTTTTTAGATGTTGATCAAATAGTTACAACATTTTACAAGATTTTATTTTTTATAGGAGAATTTTATGCAAACTATAACACTAAACAACCCAATAACAGTTGATGGTATTTCTATCTCAGAGCTTACCATTAGACGTCCAAAAGTTAGAGATTATCTAGCTATTGAGAGACTTAATGGTAGTGATCTAAGTAAGGAAGTAACTTTGACTGCCAATTTGACATCAGTTGCAAAAGAAGCGATTGAAGAGTTAGATATTGCTGATTATGTGAAAGTGCAAGAGGTATTAAAGGATTTTTTTTCACCAATTATCCAAAAAACTTGAGATTAGAAATACTAGTGCTTGGCTCTATCATAGGTGGTGGAGTTGAGCACATTCTTGATATGGAGATTAGTGAGTTTATTTTATGGAGCAAATTAGCTAGGGAGTTCAAATGTCAGTATTATCGATAAAAATAGGTGCGGTACTTGATGGCAGTTTTAATACTGTAATAAAGGGAAGCAGTAGTCAACTTACTCGTCTTGGTGAGAATATAAGAAAGCTTGACTCATCTTTAAAATCAGTATCAAAGTTTAAGCAGTTAGGTCATGATGTTTTGACTAGCAAGAGGTCATGGAAAGGCTTTGAAGATCAGGTAAAATCTTTAGCTAAACAAATGAAAGCGATAGAGAAACCAAGCAAAACTTTAAAAGCAGAATTTGACAAGGCTAAAACCTCCGCAATAAAAGCAAAAGAAGCATATTTGAAAAAGAGAGATGCTTTGCATTCATTTAATGAAGAAGTAAGGAAAAGTGGCAGAAATATTAAGTCATTAGTAAGTGACCAATATAAACTTGGTTCATCTGTTGAAGCGCTAAAAGGTAAGTATGGTAAACTTGGGTCTGCAATACGTAGTCACCAAAGTTTTTTAGCAACCAAAGCACATTTTAAGTCACAAATTATAGAGACTATTGGGCTAGGGCTAACGCTTGCAGCGCCAATTAAAGTTGCTGTTGATTTTGAATCGGCTATGGCTGATGTTGCAAAAGTAGTTGAGTTTAACAAAGAAACAAAGGAAGCTGATAAATTTGTTAAGAAGTTAAAAAAGATGTCACGTACTGTACCCTTATTTGCTGCAGAATTAGCACAAATAGCTGCAAGCGGTGGTCAACTTGGTATCAAAAAAGAAGATCTTTTCAAATTTACAGAAACGGTGGCAAAAATGTCTACAGCATTTGATATGTCTGCAGAGCAAGCAGGTGATTCCATAGCTAAACTCTCTAACGTTTATGGAATTGATGTTAGTGAAATGGAGCATGTTGGTAATGTAATCAACCACTTATCAGATAACACTGCTGCTAAAGCAAAAGATATGGTTGAAGCTCTAGCAATAGTTGGTGGTACTGCAAAGCAGTTTGGATTAAAGTTTGAACAAACCAGCAGCTTAGTAAATGCTTTTATTAGTTTAGGTAAACAACCAGCAAAAGCTGCAACTGCTATAAATGCACTGCTTAGCAAACTTCAAACTGCTGAAGGTCAAGGAAAAGAATTCAAAGCAGCACTAGAAGAAATGGGCATAACCGCGGAAGAAATGGTACAAAGGATCAGTGAAAGCGGAGAAGAAACACTACTTCACTTTTTTCAAACTCTAAAGAAAATGGATAATCAGGAACGTTCTACAATCCTTATGAAACTTTTCGGTCAGGAATATCAAGATGATATTGCATTATTAGCTGGAAGTTTTAATAAGTATGAGGATGCAATAAAGTTATTGGCTAATACAGAAAAGTACGGAAGCTCTCTGCAAAAAGAATTCAAAAATCGTGCAGACACTACAGCCAATAAATTAAAACTCCTTCGAAATGCAATAGCTGAAGTTGGTATGAACCTGGGCTCGGTGATGCTGCCTACTTTAAAATTTATAGCTGAATTTTTACAAGAAAAAACTAGATATATAGCAGAGCTTGCAGAAAAATATCCAACCTTAACTACAGCAATCATGGGAACTATAGCAGCTTTAATAAGTTTAAAAATTGTAGCAGTAGGACTAGGATACGGATTTACATTGCTAGGAAGTACGATTTTTGGTCTGAAAGCAAACCTACTTGGAGTATTTTCATTTTTATCAGCTACAGTTTTTCCTGCAGTAGTAACAGGACTAAGAGCAATAACGCTTGCTGTAATGAGTAATCCTATAGGGCTTTTAATTGCTGGACTTGTTACTGGTGCAGCTCTTGTTGTGACTAACTGGCAAAAGGTGAAAGACTTTTTTTCTAGCTTTTTGGAATACATAAAATCACTCATTAAACCTATAGGAGAAGCCTTTTCATGGATAGAAAATACAGTTAGTAGCATATTTGCTAAAAATAGTCCACTGAAAGAATTTGAAAAAAGAAAAAGTATTGTTACTGAAATAAAAGCAGTACATAGTCCCCTAAAGAGTAATATTCTCAACAGTGGAAATCCTTTGCTAGGTAACAGTATAATTAAAGAATTTTCCAATAGAAATCAGAATAGCTTCAGAATCAAAAGCCTTATTGAGGAGAAAAAGTTTACAGAGAGTGATAATGATAAGATATTTGCAAAGAGTAAATTTGAAAATAAAGAACAAAATAAAACTCAGAACATCACTAATAATTATACTATCAGCATTAAAGCAGAGCCAAATCAAGATGTTCGTAGTCTTGCAGATGAAGTAATAAAAAGGATAAGAGAAAAGTCACGTGATGTTTTATTTGATACCATAGACTCCGTTTATTAAAATGTTGTCTCTTGGCCCTTATAAATTTGCTCCAACAAGTTTAAAGTATAATAGAGAAAATCGTTGGAGTACAATTGAGTGTATTGAAAATATACCACTATTACAAAATATCGGTCAAGGTATAGAAAATATAGATTTAGAAGGAACGATTTATCCACATAATCTCAACGGGCTAAATCAATTAAAGAATATGAAAGAAGCTGAAAACCCACATGTTTTAGTAGATAGTTTAGGTAATATTTTAGGACAATTCGTAATTACCAAGTTAGAAGAAAAGCAGATGTATTTTTTACCTAATGGACTACCAAGAAAAGTTGAATTTAGTTTGAGTTTGAAGAGCTATAGATGACTATATATTATTTAGCCAAAGAAGGAGAAATGCTAGATCTGATTTGCTGGAAACATTACGGATTTACGGATGGAGTAGTGGAATTAGTACTAGCAGAGAACTTAGGTTTGGCAGAATACGGAAGCTTTTTACCGGCAGGATTAAAGATAAAGCTCCCTACTATTCAAAAAACAATACAAAAGTCAAAATTGAAGATCTGGGAATAAATGCAGCCAGATTTTATAATAGATAAATGTGAATCAATTAAAGATAGAGTTATATCATTACGCCTTACCGATGAATCTGGGACAATAGACGATGTAGTTGAAGTGTGTGTTGATTACAGAGATGAAAACTTAAATATCCCAGATGAATTGAATATTTCTTTAGGGTATAGGGAAATCGGAGTGACGCCCATGGGTATATATACAGTTAATGAAATTACGGTACAGAGTCCACCTAAAACCTTACTAATAAAGGCTCATGCAACAAATTTAAGACTATCATTAAAGGAGAAAGTATCTAAAGAATGGCATCAAATTACTCTAGGTAACTTGGTTAAGGAAATAGCAGAAAAGCACGGATATGGATGCAAAGTTGCAAAAGAATTTGAAAATGTGTTGATTTCCCATATTAACCAAACAGAAGAAAGTGATATAAGTTTATTAACAAAAATAGCAATAGAACGTGAGGCAATGGCAAAGTTAGCTGGCGGATACATACTTTTTATTCCAAAAGGCAGAGCAAAGTCGGCAACTGGAAAAGCTTTAGGAACAACAGCTATTAGACCTCAAGACACGATAAATTGGAAAGTGCATTTTACTGTGAGTAGGTACAACTCAGTGGTTGCAAAATGGCATAGCTATGAAAGAGGTGAAACTATGTCAGAAACAGTTGGCTTTGGTAGCCCAAGTTATACTATACAAACGCTTTACTCTAATGTAGAATCAGCACTAAGTGCAGCAAATGCTAAGTTAAAACAATTAAAGCGAAATAATGCAGTATTGGATGTTACTATGCCTGGTAATCCAGAACTATTTGCAGAGGCAAAACTCAGTTTATTAGGGTTTCATCAAGATATAGACGGTGAATGGATAATTGACAGAGCGGAACATGTGTTAAATAGTTCAGGTTATCGCACTGTGTTGTCAGCATCAACGTTAAAGGAAAATCAGTAAAACAAATGTTTAATGTTGAAAAAAGTATTGAATATGAATAGAGACTCAAGAAATAAGCTACATTTTTGGTGGTGTATAACAATGATAATATGTGTTGTTATTACCTATTGCTATATGAAAACAAAAGCTACAGATAATTATAAAACAATGTTGCAAGTTGCTTCTAAGAGCTGCAGCCTAGAAGTAGTGAAATTTTCAGCAAATAATCTATTAGATATTAATACACAGATTCCCGAATTAACAGCATTACATTATGCATCAGGTGCAGGATGTTTTGAAGTTGTTAAATTTCTAATAGAGGAAGGAGCTGATATAAACACAGCAAAATATGAAAAATGGACAGCATTACATGCAGCTTCATACAAAGGTAACCTAGAGATAATTAAACTTTTGTTAGAAAAAGGCGCAAACCCTAACATTAGAGACACAGGTGGGAAAAACCCAAGAGATGTAGCTGTACTAAGATCACGGCATAATAAAGATAAACCGTACGATGAAATTATACACTTGCTCTATAATGCTGAAAAGAAACACGAGTCTGAGCGGTAATATTTCGTAACTGGAAACAAGAAGTAGTTGAAAATTTTTTATTACACAATTAGGAGAAACATGCAAAATCAAAAAATCCCAATTACGGTAATTGTTACCATATTAATCCAAACCGTAGCATTGATATGGTGGTTATCCAAGCTAGACTCAAGGGTACAATTTCACGATAAACTTATTGAATATGGTTTAATGGAAAAGGTACTCGTACTTGAGGAAAGGGTAAAAAATCTTTCTGAGGAATTGGATGAGCTTAAAGCTGATTTTAAGTAATTATTCTTCTACTTTTGGTGTATAAGGATCAGATTGAGATTTACGATCCTTCCAGTTTTCGATGTATTGCTCAACTAGTGGAGGATCTCCTGTTATGATCAATAGGTTTTCAGCATTTCTTTGCTGAGCGGCATCTGAAAAGTTAAATGATCCGGTTATGATTTTTTGCTCATCAATAATCATAATTTTGCTGTGTGAAATTGCAGGTTTATAGTCTATGTATATCGGTATTTTTTGCCTAAATAATTCATTGATGACGCTGTATTTTGAGCTGACCTGTGATTCATCTAGGATAACCCTAATATCAATACCACGTTTTTTTGCTCTAATTAAAGATTGTGCAATAGGCTTTGAAGTAAATTGATATGCCTGAATTAATATAGATTTTTGAGCTTGATCTATAGCATTGGTTATTTGTTCGGCACAATTTTCCCTAGGTGTAAAACAGACTGTAGTTTTTGGACAGGTAACACAACCTGATAAAAGTGAGCAAGTTAACAGAATTAATAAATATCTAATCATGAAAAAATACATCCTTTCAGTTGACGGAGGAGGCATAAGGGGCATAATACCAGCCATTATTCTAGCAGAAATAGAAAAAAGAACAAGAAAGAGGGTAGCTGAAATCTTTGATCTTATGGCGGGGACCTCAACCGGTGGAATTGTTATAGCAGGATTATGTAAAAAAGATAAACCTCAATATTCTGCTAATGATTTAGTCGAGTTCTATCGGGAATATGGACCATATATTTTTAAGTCTTCATTTTTTAGGCGATCAATACTATCTTGGTTTAACTGCGCACAATATCCACATAAAAATATTGAATCTGTACTGGATAAATATTTTGGAGAGGATATTCTAAAAAACACATTAAGTAAGGTACTGATAACAAGTTATGATATTCACAATAATCGTCCATTTTTCTTTAAAAACTGGAAAGAAGGTAATATTAAGCTGAAAGATGCACTCAGAGCTGCAACGGCTGCACCTACTTACTTCATACCAAAACATCTAAAAATTGACCAGATAGACAGAGTATTAGTGGATGGAGGGGTTTTTGCAAATAATCCAGCGGCATGTGCATACGCAAGTGGTAAGAAATTGTTTCCAAATGATGAGATTATACTGTTATCGATAGGTACTGGAAGAACAGATAGAAGCATAGCCAATTCAAAGAGATTTGGAAAAATAGGCTGGATAAAACCACTATTACATGTGATGTTTGCCTCAAGTTTAGATTCAGTAAATTACCAACTTGATCAAGTTATAGCTGATAAATATATACGTATACAATCACAATTAAAAATAGCATCACCTGAAATGGATAATATTACATCAAAAAATATCAAATCTCTTCAGCAAGAGGCAAATGCAATGATAGAGGACAATCAAAAAGTGATAGAGAAATTCTGTGATATTTTATCTTGATACGTAGGAATGCCAAAAAAATTCTGTAACAAGGGATATCTCTTCTCCAAAAAAATGTTTTAAGAAGCTAAGCCAAAAATACTACTTAAAAAAAATGATTTACTGATATTTGCCATACTCGTCAAGTTAAGAAGTGGCATAAAAAAAAAGAGAAACGGTAAAAATTATTTTAGATATTAAATGATAAAATTAGTAATTTATAGACTATTTAAAAAAAATTATCTCATTTCAGATCAAAACTTCTCAAAAAAAATAAATAAGATAACTACCTTAAATGGTTGCTATATTAGATGTATTCTTTTAACTTGACCAGTATGCTTTTTTGGACATTTCTGAAATATTCAAAAATTTCAAATTCAAGTTTATATGATAGCGATAGTTCAAAACTTTAAACGGATAATTAAAATTACCTTCTTATATCTTTATTTGTTACTACCAAAAAGTATTACACTATTTTTCTTAATTGCCTTACCTTCCGAATAAGCTATAAATAAGGTTGATGGTATTAATATCAAAGTACCATATAAAGCACTTTTATCAGGTAATTCATTAAATATAACGTATGCTACTATTGCAGAAATTATTAGCTCTATGTATCTATACGGTGCAAGTGCAGTAGCATCAGTAAGAGCAAAAGCTTTTAACATGAAGAACAGAATTAGGTTTGAACTTATTCCTAAAATCAGCAGTAATATTAATTCTGACAAGGAAGGCATATGCCAATAAAATAACAAAGATGGAGTGGAAAAAATTGTTGTTGTTAGAGCTGAGTAAAATAATATACTTATTATTGTCTCCTTCATTACAAGCTTCTTATTAAGTACATCTAGTGTAGCGAAGATTAATGCGGATACAATAAAAATAAGAATTTTAGGATTAAAGTCCTCGCTATAAGCTTTAGTAGTAATAGCAATACCAATAAAACCAATGACAGCTACTACCCATCTTTGCCAAATTATATTTTCTTCCAGAAAAGGAATTGCAAGAAGCATAACAAATAATGGTATTGAGAAACCTATAATTGTTGCAGTTACTATTGGGCAAATAGTCAACCCGTAGGTCCATAAGGTCATTCCACAAAACAACAATGCACCTCTAGTTATTTGAATAGATATTCGACTTGTTTTACAAACTCCTATTCCATAGTAAAATATAAAAGGTATAAGAGTAATAGTGCTAAATAAAAAACGGAAAAAGATTATCTCAAAACTTTGAAGGTGTAAACCGAGACACTTTGATATAGTATCATTAACTACACTACTAAGTAAACTGAGTATAAACCAGGTAACTCCAAGCAAATAAGCTCTTAGTCTGTGATCCATAAAACTCCCAATTTAATATTTTATGAGATAACTTTACTGTACAAAAGATCAATAATAGAAAAGGTTTCTTCTATCTACTGTTTAACCATATTCATAAATATTTAGTAGAAATAATTTGAGAAGTATTATATAAAATGCAGCTTTATTGTATAATTTTAATAAACAGAAATGCTAACTGATTTTTTTGTAATATATGATAATACTTGCGAATACTATCACATTATCAGGAAAAGTAATCGGGAGTACTGACGGCTGTGCCAACTAGCTCCTCTGCTAGCATTAGCAATATGTGTTTTCAGCATCAATTTTAAAAGCATTAAATTTGAAGTTTATCAAACAACACGAATTAGCAGCAAAACTTTATGAAAATGCTTCAGTTGAGTCAGCTAAACAAGGATTTAGAATGGTTAATATATTGACTATTTTTACTTGTATCTTAAACACAATTCAATTTTCACACTCATCAGCAGTTAGGCCACTTGCTCGCACAATAACATCACTAGCAACACCTGCCTCTGCTAGATTTTTCGCAACTTTGATTTTTTCTATTTTTTTAACTTTTTCCTTGCCATTTTTCATATCTTCAGATAGAGATTTGACTAATGATTCTTGTTCTCCGTACTCATCCATTAAACTCAATAGCTTTTTGCTTTCTCTTGTTTTAGGCAGTAGAACTTTAATATTCACTGATAATGCTCCTGCCATTTCATATAATTTATCAAATGTTATAGCAGTGTACCCTCTTTCATATTCGTGTATTTCCTTGAGCGTTAAATCAACTTTATCTGCCAAATCTTTTTGAGTATATCTTCTTATCAACCTCCATTCTCTTATTCTTTGTCCTATTCTGTAATATATAGAATCAGTGCAGATTTCTCTCTCTGTACTATCATACTCGTAAATAGATAAACCCGTTGCCTGGGAAATTATGTCAACTGAAACTCCTTCTTTAACTAGATTTTTTGCTATTTCCAACCTTGCCTCTTCTTGATTGATTTTTTCGCTAATATGAATAAACCTGACTAATGAAGGTACTATTTTGCCTAATTTTTGATTCTCGTATATTTTCGTTAGATAGAGTATTTCTTCGTCTTCATCTTTATACTCTCTTACTACTACTGATTCAGGTAGCAGATCTATAGCACTAATCGATAGTTCTTTTGCTATTGTATATAATACTTCAATTGGAATAGCGCTATAGCCACTTTCATAGCTGTTCACCTCTTGATATGTTAAACCGATTTTACTTGCTAGTTCTACTTGATTATACCCTTGCATTAACCTACTATTTCCTACTCTTTGCCCTATTCCATAACTAACATTGCTTGCAGAAACAAACACATATACCTCCATTTAAAACTTTATTGCTATAATTTTTTCATGAGCTACCCATCTAGAACTACATCAACAGGTAAACCTACCGCTTGCAAAATAATATCAATAGAAATTCCACCTTTTACTAGATCCTTTGCAACTTTAATCCTTTCTATCTCTCTCACTTTCTCCTCACAAATCCGCATCCCTTCAAACAAAGATTTTATTAATGCATTACGTAGTTCTTGGCTCTCAATTTCTTTATATTCTTTAATCAAATCAGGTAGCTCATTTTCTATTTTATCATCCGCATCTTCTGTTAGTTCAAGTAGGTCCATGATATTAATCGATAACGCTTCTGCCATTTCATATAATTTATCAAGTGGAACAGCAGTCCTTCCTTGTTCATAGTTGCTTATTTCGTCACGTGTTGTATTCATTTTCTCTCCTAAATCTTTTTGAGTATACTCTCTCACTAGTCTCCATTCTTTTATCTTCTTTCCTATTTGGCAGTATATAGAACTAACTTTTTCTTCAACACATTCATCAGCAGAGAGGCCAATTATTTGTGAAACAATATCAACAGAAATTCCTGCTTTAACCAAGCGCTTTGCTATTTCCACTTTCTCTGCTTTCCTGCTACTTTTCTCACTAACTTGAACAAATTTGGTTAGCAAACAAAACATCCTACGCAACTCCTGATCATTAATCTTTTTATATTCTCTTACTAGATCTAATATTTCCTCTTCCTCATCTTCAAGACAGCTTTTTGATACAGGAATAAGATCAGTAATACTGATTGATAGTGCCTCAGTTATAGCATACAACCTTTCGATTGAAATTCTACGGTTCCCTTTCTCATATTGCAGTATTACCCAGTAATTTACACCAATTTTCTCCGCTAAATCCTTCTGAGTATAACCTCGCTCTAACCTCCAATTTTTTACTTTTTCCCCTACTTCACAGTCTAGACTTTTTTCCACTAAAAGAACCATACATATAATATTTTCTACTATAGCTTAATTTTGTTAAGGCTCCAGATATAACGGTAAGAAAAAAACTCTGGAACCTTAAAGTTGACTGTAGACACATTAAAGTTCCCTAAAGGTTTCTTTACTACCTCCATATATTCTATTTACCCACGAAGGTGGAGAGAGTACTTCATCATTGCTAATCTCTTTTATAGCATACTTTTCACTCCATATGCCACATCTAGTGAAACCACCTTTCTCTACTGCTTCCTTAAGCTTCACTCCCCCAAAGAGGCAATTTTTTCCAATTTCTTCGCCTCTTTTTTGTAACTCAGCCCACATTTTCTTGTTTTCTACTCTGACTTGTACTTGATCATATTTTTTTACATCGTGGTACAATATAATATTTAGCTTACCAATGCTTGTAGGAAACTCTAATATAATAGAGCTTTCATCTGACATATCGATATAGTTTCTTATACCTCCCTTCTCACTTTTAACCTCAACCGCATCATTGCCAATTTTTAAAATATTACTTCCTAACTCTCTCAGTATTTTGGCTACCTCTACCTTGCTATCATCAGAAAATTCTATATATGATGTTGTATTGTCTATCTCGAAATCTATTAAGGATCCTTCTTGAACAGCACTTTCGCCAGCCTTCTCTAGTTCTTCTAGTCTCTTATCTATCTGTGGCTGAACTTCTGGCTGTAACTCATTATAGATTTCACCTATCAGTTTATTCTGCAATAAAGTATCATGAAACTCTGCACCGCTTAACATTAATTTACGTATTAGCTTTTTACGATCAGCCTTATCAAATTTATGAAAATGTGTACCTAATACTAGATATTCTGCAAAACTCCATTCCCCATCATTACATGCATTTAGCCTTACTCCAGAAGTTATTACTTTGTCTATAACTTTGTGCAATTCATTTACGTTTTTTGCCTCTACTACAGCACTTTTAAACCAGCTCAATTCTTTGCTTTCGCTTGCACTTGGCTTTATTTTTTGCAAGGCGGAGGTAAATGGATTTTTATCTTCTTGATCACTTGCAGGTTTTGTGCCATATATGTAGTCAAGTCCTTTCCCATAGTTGATTTTGTTTTCGCGAACTTCTCTACCAGGGAAAGGTGCTATTTCTTGAGACTTTTTAGCCTTATTAATTTTGCTTACAAAGGTGGACTGCTGGTTAACACGACCAATTCCTATAATAGCATTTAACATCTCACCTTCTGATAATTTATCAAGATCAACGTTTAATTGATAAGTACCTCCTTTTTTATCATCAAAAGGTACAATTATTTTATTACCCATATTATCCTCACTATTAAAAATACTTTTTAAGTATACAAACCTTAGTTTATACACTCTATTACTCATTATAAATTATAGTGAGTAGATTTGCAAATACTTTCTGCTATAACAATCCGTTTTCTCGAAAGCTAAAATAGCCTGCACTTGTGATAATAATGTGATCAAACAATCTAACACTTACAGTACTACATGCTGCTGCTAAGCTCTTCGTTACTGCTTGATCTTCTTCTGATGGTTCTAAACTCCCTCCAGGATGGTTATGTGACATTATTACTAATGTTGCATTTTTTATTAATGCTTTTTTTATAATTTCCTTTATGTATACTGGTGCTTTTTCCATTTCACCAATATAGGATTCTTCTCCGATTAATTGACGCCTTTTATTCAAATACAGTATTTTTATACATTCCCTTTCTGAGTGGCCTATACTTACGTTTAAGTACTCTACTAGCCTTTGTAAGTCCATTATTGGCTCACTTTTGAGCTTTTCTCTTAGTACCCTTTCTAGTGTTTCCTTAACACACATAATCATTGCTACTGCAGAATCAGTTACTCCTTCTATAACTTTCAGGTCATCCATTTCTCGGCCTAAAATCCTTCCTACTCCTGCATAAGTATTCACCAGATTTTTAGCAATTTCTTGAGCTTGTGGCCTTTCATGTGCTGCACTTAGAAACGTTTCCATTATTTCACGATCAAGTAGTGCTTTGCCTTTGCTTTCTAATATTCTGAATTCTATTTCTTCTTTATTCTTATTATTATTCATATAATTTACCTTTCACTAACAACAAACTTTTTTTAGATATTTACTGCTGTTTTTTATCAGCATTGGCATAGAGCCATAGCTTTCGAGTGAAGTCAAATCAATTTTTAAATCTTTTTTACTTATTTTTTCATCAAGAAGTAAAGATGTTAATAGATACTGATTTTTTTACTTAAATTTGTTGAATTTCGTCTAAAGAGATGCCTATCGTTTGCAAAATAATATTAATAGAAATTCCAGTTTTAACCAGACCCTTTGCAATTTTGATTCTTTCTGCTTCTCTAATTTTCTCTTCACAAATTTGTATGCTTTCAAACAGAGATTTTATTAGTGCATTACGTAACTCTCGGCTCTCAATTTCTTTGTATTCTTTAATCAAATCAGGTAGCTCACTTTCTACTATCTCATCTTCCTCTATGAGCAGATCTGTAATGCTAATTGATAATGTTTCTGCTATTGCATATAATTTTTCCAGTGGAATGGCCACACGTCCTTGCTCATAGTTGCTTATTTCATCACGTGTTGTATCCATTTTCTCAGCCAAATCCTTCTGAGTATATTCCCGTCCATTCTTTTATCTTTTTTCCTATTTTATAGTAGATAGAACCTGTTTTTTCTTCAACACACTCATTAGCAGAGAGGCCAATTGCTTGTGAAACAACATCAACAGAAATTCCTGCTTTAACCAGACCCTTTGCAATTTTTATTTTCTCTGCTTTTTTACTACTTTTCTCACTAACTTGAACCAATTTGGTCAGTAAACAAAACACTCTACGTAACTCCTGACCGCCAATCTTTTTATATTCTCTTACTAGATTTAATATTTCTTCTCCCTCATCTTCAAGACAGATTTTTTCATTTGATACAGGAATGAGATCTATAATACCAATCGATAACACTTCTGCTATAGCGTACAACTTCTCAATCGAAATTTTTCGTGTTCCTTTTTCATATTGTAGTACTATTTGATACGTTACGCCGATTTTTCCCGCTAAATCTTTTTGAGTATAACCTCGCTTTAACCTCCAGCTCCTTACTTTTTGTGCTATCTGATACCTTATTGAGATGTTTGCCATAAATATTATACAGGTTAATACTACCAAATAAAGATATAAAAAAGGGATGCTTCTTTCTATGTTTGAATTTTAGTTGAATATTTCTTCACAATTGTGTATAATTATTAATGCTTTCTAGGTTAATTCGTCATGGCTCTTTCAAAATTTTTAGATCCTAAGCTTGATTTAACATTTAAGAAAATCTTCGGTACTGAAAAAAATAAGAATATCCTTATTCACTTTCTAAACGATATCTTAGGCTTTACTGGAATCAACGTTATTCAAGATGTTGAGTTTCTCAGCACCATTATGAATCCTGAGATTGCTTCTGATAAACAAAGCATTGTTGATGTTCTTTGTAAGGATTCATATGGAAATAGATATATTGCGGAAATGCAACTCGCTCGTGATAAAGGATTTGAAAAACGCGCTCAACTTTACGCTGCTAAGGCTTACTCGAGGCAGGCTGATAAAGGTGGTAAGTACATTGATTTAAAGAAGGTTTTCTTTATTGCTATTTCTAATTGTAATTTATTTCCTGATAAGCTTGATTATATATCTAGCCATACCATAAGAGATGAAAAAACTAATGAGCATGATTTGAAAGATTTTCAATTTATCTTCATTGAGTTACCAAAGTTTCCCAAAAGTAGAGAAGAGCAGCTAGAAAATGTAGTAGATCGTTGGCTATTTTTCTTTAAATATGCAGAAGAAACAACTGATGAAGATTTAAGGAAAATAGCAGAAAAATCACCAATAATAAAGTTAGCATATGATGAGTTAGATAAATTTCATTGGAATGAGAAGGACTTATTAGCATATGAAGAAAGAGTAATGGATTTACAAAAAGAAGCTGCTATCTTAGAACAAAAACTCGACGATGCTAAACATGAAGGAATCCAAATTGGAGAAGAGAAGGGCAGGAAAGAAGGCATCCAAATCGGACAGGAAAAAGGTAAAGCGGAAGGTATTAAAATTGGTGCAGAAAAAGGTAGGGAAGAGGGCGAAAAACAAGCTAAAATAGCTGTGGCCAAAAACCTACTTAAGGCTGGCGTGTCTGTTGACTTAATAGCTGAATCTACAGGCCTTTCTCAAGCTGATATTTCACAGCTCAACGAAAAAGCTTAAGTACTGTAGCTCCCTTAGAGCGCTTTTCAACTTATTATACTTCTTTATCCATTATTCTAATATATTAAAGCCTACATCTAACTCTTCCGCTATTCTCGCTATAGCCTATTTGATTTTCTCACCAATTCTACGCATCAGTTAAGTGCAAAATAGATGATATTTAAATATAAAAAATGTTTTTCATAAAATTTTTCTTGTCCTTGATAATTTTAGTGTTGCTATTTGATTCTAACTTTTGCATAATGCAGTAAATATTTTTATATAGGGGGTACAATGCCAAGATGGACAGATCGCCATGCTACAATACTTAAGAAATTACAGGATATCATTAAATATCCAGATTCTAATATTGCTGCCGGAAGGCGTTTAGCTATCGAAAAATGGGTAAAAACCTATACTGGAGAAGTAGAATATCTTAAAGATGATGAACTACAATTCTTATACAACGTATTTCGTGATGAGAATTGTTGGTCAGGTACAAGGTTAAACACTGCTACTCTAGGAAGAATGTTAACTGAAGAAAAAATAAGTGAAATAAATAATCCACTTTGTAGATATAATATGGCATGCAGGTATTGTGTGGTAGATAAAATTTATCCGCTCTTTCAAGAGCAATTTGAGTCTTACAAACCCCAGTTGCGGATTAATCAATACAGTAAAATCTAGAAATAGAGGGCTTTTTAGGCTTCATAGAATATGAAACTAATGTGGAAAAGATGTGGACCAAGAAATTTATTGGAGACCTGTGTCTTGAATGCTCAAGATCAAGTCTGTTTTTGAGGTAACCAAAAACTGTTTCAATAATCGACCTTTTTCTTAAAAAAATCTTTTCTTCAAGCAGCATTAATGTGTTTTTCATACCTTTTTTTACTTTGGTAACGAGTTTTATTCCTCTATCGAAGAGTTTTGCAAAGAGCTCTTTCTTTATATAGCCCTTATCACCCAACAAAAGACCAGTCAGTTTTTCAGTTAATTTTGGTACTGGTTTTCTGTCGTCAACGTTACCTTTAGTCATTGTAACTCCTTGAATTTCACCTTTTTCATTAATTACCATATGCAATTTAAAACCCAAAAACCAGCCATATGTAGTCTTTCCAAGCTTTGCCAATCCTTACGTGCAAACTTTTCTTTATATCAATTTATTATTTTACTTCTCGGGTTTTTTGAATATTCTCCTCATGAAATTAAATAGCTTATTATAAAACTAACCTGCTTGTAAGTTCTTGTTATTCACAGACTCTACAGCAACTCTGTTAAATGAAGACATAGGTGCCCTATTAGTTACACTAACCGTACTTTCCATTTTACCCAAAAGACCTTCAAATTGCATTGATACGTCTGATGGTAGATTTACGTTATCTTGACTACCCTGAAGCAATTGTATATTTGATGTGTTTTCCTTAGATGTTTCATTTACATCTTCTAATTTTCTTTTTTTATTAGATTTGCTGAAATACGCAGATCTCTTCTGGTGTCTTTTATGTGATTGTACTCTTAAGTCTAAAGCTGAGGATTGTGCTTCAGGGTAATAAATAATACCTGGAGCATTATTGTGCAAAAGATTCTTGAATTCGGATTCCACATTAACTTCTTGCGCTACAAAAGAAGAATACTTAATAAGGCAGGAAGCAATATCTGGGCGGTCAATGGTAATAGTAAGAGCATACAATAAAGGACTTATACTATATTTGTCCTTTAGATTTATATCAGCCCCTTTCTCTACAAGGTACTTAACACTACCTAAGTGACCATGAATAACAGCAATGTGCAAAGGACTCAAGCCTTCTTTATTTTGTTCATCTACATTAGCCCTATTTGCCACAAGGTAGTCAATAATATCTGAGTGACCACATGCGACAGCAATGTGCAAAGGACTCATACCTTCTTTATCCTGTTCATTCACATTAGCCCCATTTGTCACAAGGTAGTCAACAGTATCCAAGTAACCAAATATGACAGCAAGATGCAAAGAATTAACATCTTCTTTGTTCCGTGGATCTACTATAGTGCTTCGTATTATAAGGGACTTAATACTATCTAAGCGACCATACAAGTTAGCATAGTAGAAAGAACTTATACCAATTTCATCAGATTGATTTAAAATTATACTAATCTTTTTCTTTAGAAGGTATTTAGCAATATCTAATCTACCACTTTCAGTACCATAGTACAAAGAATTCACACCATTTTTCTGACATAGATTTTCAACAGCCTTTCTCCTTATAAGATATTTAACAATATCTGATCTATCACTTTTATTAGCATAGTCTAAAGAACTCATATTATCTTTGTCCTTTAGATTTACATCAGCTCCGTGTGTAATAAGATATTTAGAAATATCTAAAAAATCGTTTTTAATAGCATAGTGTAAAGGACTCATACCATCCACTTTGTCCTTTAGATTTACATCAGCCCCGTGTGTAACAAGACATTCGATAATATCTAAACGATCCTCTTCAACAGCATAATGCAAGAACCCTGCACTTTCATCTTGTTGATTTATATCAACTCCTGCCTTTACAAGGTATTGAACAATATCCATATGACCATTGACAATAGCATAGTGTAAAGGGCTCATACCATCCGCTTTGTCCTTTAAATTCATATCAGCCCTTGCTTTTTCTACAAGGTATTTAACAATATCTAAACGATTCTCTTCAACAGCATGATGCAAGGGCCCTGCACTTTCATCCTGTAGATTTACATTGGCCCCTTTTTCTACAAGATATTTAACAATATCCATATTACCACTGATAACAGCATAGTGTAAAGGAGTAGCACTCTCTCTACTCAACTTATCAACCCCCCAATATTCATTGTCAATAAAATACTCAACTACTTCTAATTGACCACATACAGCAGCCCAGTGTAAAGGGGTAAGATCTCCATCCAAATCACTTCCTTTCTCTATAAAATATTTAACTATTCCTAAATGACCATGCATGGCAGCACAGTCTAAAGGAGTAAATTTCATTTTATCAACAGCATTAACAATCTTACTTAATCTATTTGAATCTACTTTCTCTAATATAAGTTTAATAACTTCCTCATTTCCATCTTTGGCTAGCAAATGTAAGATAGTACCTCCATCATAAATAGAATCTATAAATTCATTAACTAACTTGTCATATTTACTTGCATGACTCCAAGCAGATATAATGTGACTTACACTTGTAGTACCACTATCCATAAATGATGTCATAACTCTTCTTAAAACTTCTTCTTCTGTTCCTGCTTGTTCTTTTTCTAATCTTATTGTTTTTTGTATTCCCATATGAACTCTTGCTATTGATTCCTCTAACTCAATCACTGAGAATTTATCAAGTAGATTAAGTGCATCCGAAGTACTCTGCTGATCCTTTTCCGATTCCTCCTGGAAAAAAAATTCCGCTGTATCAATTTTACCAGGACTCAAGTAAGCCATAAAGGCTAAAATATCATTCGACCGCTGTCCAATATCTTTTTCTTCTTTTATTTTATCACAATTGACCTTCAAAGTTATAAATAACTCTGGGGAGATATTTTGCGCCTTTAAATCATCAAGATTTGATTTTTGCATTTTTTCATTATAGCGTTCTAGGTATTGACTAATACTAACACCTTCTTCCTTAATGTGGTTTGTTGCTTCTTTCAAAGCCAATGGATGGTAATGCAATGTTTTTGCTAATTTTGTTATCAAATCTGCATTACATAACCTACCATCTACGCCTAAGGCTGTTTCTATAAAATCTATGGCTTCTGGTAGAGTAAATCCGTTATCCAACACTATCTTTTCTATTTCTCCTATCCAGTTCTTGCTACAGGAAGTAATGAAAACGTAAGGCTTTTCTTTACCAATAAACAAAGAAAAAAAATAAGATGGTAAAAATTCTTCAATATCCTTATAATTACTAGCGTTATCAAAAATAAAAAGACTTTTTGCGTCTCGAAAACTCTTATATACATCTTCAACAATAGATTTAATTTTCCTCTCTTGTTGCATTTCAGTTTTCACCTTAACATCTATTCTTTGTATACCTTTGCCTTTTTCTATAGAAATTTCTAATTCTTGAGCTAAGCTATGAAATGAAGATAAAAGAGTACTAGGTGTTTCGGCATCTATCCATATAATATTCTTCCAAGTACCATTCTTCCTATCATACCCATAGCTTCTAGCCAATTCACTTTTTCCTGTCCCGTGTCCTCCACTAATTAAGACCGTCCGTGACATTTCCAATTCTTGACTTTCTTTGTCTAGCATACTGGCCAAATCTACCAACATCCTTCTCCTTTTTATGAATAACTTTGATAATGGGCCTAGATTAAAGACAAATAAATGTGTATTTTTATCTTCTTTTTTACCACACATTTCCATCACCTTTTCACTCAATTCTTCTATATCTCTTCTTTTTATTGGATCGTTTGCATTAATCTCTTCTAATATACTACTAGCCAATCTTCTCTTTTTTTCCTCATCTAAAATATACTCATTTCTTTCTTCAAGTGATTGTGTAAATACATATCTTAATTCTATCTCTTTATCCCATTCTTCTAATTCCCATATAAAGGGAAGACGATAGCCGCATTTTTTAGCATAACTACATTCCTTAGGTTCATAATAATCAATAGCATCAGTATACTCTCTTTTTATTCCTGCATTTCCATATATTTTTGAAGTTATTAAAATCTCATTACTTTGCTTATCTTTCACTTGATATCCAGAATATAAGGCAAACAGGCTCTGCTTTTTTGATTCACCTAAAACAATACCTTTAGTTACAAGATCAATGGAAAATACTTCTTTATTAGCTAAAATATAATTCATTACTCTATCTACAGCATCTATTGCTAACTTCTCAATCCCCCTCTCCCAAGATAACTGATCATTATCCATGATCTTAGTAAATTGCCTCTCAAATTTTTGAAAAATTTCCAAACTAGCATCTACTAAGATCTTTCTTGTTTCATCTTCGAAAGACCTAACTTTTGCAGAAGCACTTTTTGCTCTTTTCTTATGCTCTTTTGCAGAAAGACAATCTATAAATTCAATTACTTTATCAGGAATTACTCGCACACCTGGTGGAACAGCACTCTTCACAATTGAATCAACCTGACCTAATATTTTGCCTTTTTTCTTTATTTTTGAACCTGGTTTTGCCTCTTCAGAAAATTCAGATAATTTTCTTTCGAATTTTTCAACAAAAGTCTTAACAAACAAAGCTGCTCTTTTCACTATTTCATAATCTGTAAGATCTGTATCATTAGCCGTTCCTACCGTTGACCTACAATTAGTCAATGCACTATGCCATACACTATCACTGTCTATAGATGAAGAGTCTGCCACTCTAGAACTTACTGGACTCTCTTGAAGCTCACGACTTTGTTTGTATTGAAGCTCTTCATTAGATAATCTGTCTTTATAGCCAACTGTTGCTTCTATTATTGACTCAGCAGGCAATACCTCCATATCAGAGCCAGATTCTTTATAATATTCATAGTCTATTTGATTGTCTATCACATCCTTCATTTCTACTTCGGAAATTTGTTGAAAGCAAACAAACTCACTGTCCGATTTTTTTTCACTATCCATGGTATCAGAATAATAAGATAACATTTGCTCTGCTGTCCCTCTTAAGATTGGCTCAAAATGAAATCTCCCTTTATTTATTATATGTACAGTATCTTTTCTATAGTAAACTTCCTTATTTAAAATCTCGCTATTGATTATACCATTTTGGTAACCTTCCCTATTAATAATGTGATGCGTTATTACATCTTCTTCATCACAAGTCTTACCTACTTCAATAAAATGCAATCTTACATCATATGCTGTACAAATTATTCTTCCCTCAATCTCTGGTAGACCCCACATAGACGTAGTCAACACTACTTCTTTATTTATTACTTTATGTCCTTTCTTCATATCATCTTCAGTAAACTCAATGAATGAAATATAATAATTAATGTCTTTTTTATCATTTTTTAAAGCTTGTACAAGCCATGATGAGTCAAGGTTAAGTTGACTCTGTGCAAATGCCTTACACATATCTCTTAAAGATCTTACAGTAAAGTTCATATCAGGTTTAATATGTTTAAGTCCCTGTGCAACTGCATGAAAGAAACAATCTCCCTTATTAGTAGCTTTCCCTATTGTAAAACCTTCTGGCAAATCTAAACCAATCATCGATAGTGTATTTTCGTCTTGCTCACTTATTAAACTGAATTGATCAGATATTTGCTTAGAAGATCCTGGACTTTCCCATGAATGACTTACAAGATATGGTAAATTTAACATAATACCCCCTACTCATTACATAAGTAATTACATTATGGTTAATAAAATTAGCATAACAAGAACTTTTTTGTATGTTTTAGCATTTTATTATAGCTCATGTTTTTAAAGCTAAAGCCAGTACTTGCAAAAACACTTCTATTTTTTTACTACAATGTACTCTTTCTATTTCTAAATACTAATTCAACTTCGTGTATCACTAAAAACTAAAACCATTTCCAGCGCCCAAAACCAGCTAGTGAGAGAACGTTTCGTTTTGGAATGCATTGGTCTACCACTCGATACATACGAACTTTTTAATATGGTGATTTCATTATACTCTAAAATCATCTATATTGGCTTACTTTCACTAAATCTACATACGAACTGTTTTGCCCAAGCTTATGGAAATAATTTAAATCTTCTATTTTCATAACCTTGTTTTTACGCTGCTTGTCCTCACAAATATACGATCTTTTTATATTTCTTGAAAAAGTAAACATTCAAAATTTTTATCACGCTAATTTTTAGTACGTTTCTAAAGTAAAATAATTGTTAATAATATTGCATAAAAGATAAAGAAATAAATAAATCTTGATCTTTTTTTTACTTATATACCTAATAATTAAATTATATTATTTCAATAGAAAAAATCATGACTTTAACATTAGAACAGTGGAAAGGAATACTAGATGCAGTAATCCCAAATAAAGGTGATATATTTGAACAAATAAAAGGAAAGTTACAGGAACAAGATGAAGATACGTATCAAAATTGGAAACAAAAAGGCTTTGATGTAGATCATCTGTTTGATGTACCATGTATGGGAGAGAAAAAAAGATTTGCATTATTGCATATAGCTGCTACAAGTAGCAATCAAGGTGTAATGAAAGCTCTGTTAGACAAAGGAGCTAATATTAATGTAAAAGACAAAAATGGCAAAACTCCCCTATACAATGCTACTGTATGTAATCGCTTAGATAACGTTAAATATCTTATCAAACAAGCAGATGTTAATGCAAAAGACAAAAACAATACTTCCTTTCACATTGCTGCTTTATTAAATCACTTAGAAATAGTTAAAGTTCTATTACAAAATGGAGCTGATGTTAATGCAAAAGACAAAAACAATACTTCCTTTCACATTGCTGCTCGCAGTGGCCATGTAGGGGTAGCACAAGCTCTAATAAAAGCAGGAGCTGACGTTAGTGTAACAAAATATAATCGACAGACTCGTTTGCATTTAGCTGATGTTAATGCAAGAAACAAAAATAGCTACTACATTCTCCTACACTATGCTGTTGAGAATGGTCATTCAGAGATAGTTAAAGCTCTATTACAAAGTGGAGCTGATATTAATGCAAAAGACAGAAATGGCAGAACTCTCCTACACTATGCTACTGAGAATGGTCATACAGAGATAGTTACAACTCTATTACAAAGTGGAGCTATTATTGATGCTAGAGACAACATAGGTAATACTCCCTTATACTGTGCTATTCACAATCGTCGATTAAATATAAGGAAGAAGGAATCTGTAATCAAATATATTGTGCTTTTTGACTCTAATGGAATAAAACCAGATTTTATTAATGCTAATGCTGAACTATCTAAATTTTGGGATGATTGTAGCGGTGAAATAGAAAAATTACAGGGTAACATTTGTGGTAGCACCATGTATAGATTGTTGCAAGAAACTGATGCTAATGAATTAGCAGGTTTGATAAGAAAAAATGATAAACAAAAAAAATTAGAAGAATTTAACTATGAAAATGAATTTCCTATATATGGTAGTAATCTAAAACGTCAATTCAAGATAGGAAAGCAGAGATTAGATGCTTTAAATATAGGTGAAATAATTAGTATGCATTTTTATAGAGAAGTAGGTCCTTTCAATCGAGAAATTGTTGAATATTTGAGTAATAAAGATATACAAAACTTAAGAGAAGCAGCAATCCAAGCTATGGATGAAGAAAAAGATGATCAGTTAAATTTCTCTTCATCAATGAATTCTATCAGTGATAATCAACCTAATCCAACATCATCTCACTTATCGATTTCTAAAGGTGATGAAAAACTTTCAGAAACTATACCAAAGAATCAAGACAACTTTACGAATACTGGTAGTAACAAGAATCCAAGTATTGAGCAACTCCAGGAAAATAATGCAACTTTTTCTGTACGTGCAATAGCTAGAATTCTCCTAGGAACAGCTTCTGCAGTTTACTCAGGAATACTAGGAGTTGTAGCATCTGCACAATTAATTAAAGACAAAGGCGCAGATAGTAATCTCAAGGATCATAGTAATGAACATGAAATAACACAAGAGGAGGTTTTAGAAGATGGAGCATTAGGTAACAATGAAAACATAATATCACATGATAATGTTAAAACAAATAATATTAAAGCCGATAATGTACAGCTTAATACCCTAGGGAATAAAAGTACCTCCACAGTAAGTAGTCAACTGCAAACGTCGTTACAAGAATATGTTGCTGATGAGTATAAGCAAGATGAACAGTTAAATTTGTCTTCATCAATGGACTCTATCAGTAGTAATCAGTCAAATCTCACATCATCTCAATCATCGAATCATATAGATAATGAGGAATGTTCAGTAACTATACCAGAAAGTCAAAGCAACTTTGAAAACATTGATAGTAACTCTTATTCTTCCGAAGAGCAACCTTTATTAAAGGTGTCAGCAAGCAATAATAAACAAGGTGTAGAATCAGAAGTTTTGTTAAGTGAATCTGAAAGTGAAGACGATAAGAGTGATACTGCTGTGATATTAGCTGGTACTAAGCAGAAAAAGCAAGCCTCTATTCAATCTGCTGAGCAAGCATCTTCTATGATTAAAGAAAGTATACAGCCAAAACCAGTAACTAATGAGCAAGATTTAACAACAGCTGAACTTTTTTCAACGAATTTATCTCTAGGTGATAATAATTTACAAATCGCAGTGCAAAGTGATAAGAATCAGCAAATGAATGCTGAAAAAGCTTGTAGCAATAACACTTTAGAAATTCCTGAACAGATACTTGTTTCAAGTAATGAAAAAGAGCTTATAGCAAGTACAGATTATAGTAGGAGAGATGCCGTTACCAAAACAGAAAATGCAGGAGATTTGCATATTGCAACTTTGGATACTCAACAAGCTACTCTTCATGTTAGTGCTAAAATTTTTAACAAATTTCGCAAAAAGAATGCTGCTGGACTTTCAGTAGAGTTTATTGCTGATAATATTAGTGAAATAGCACAGAAGTTTCTTAATTATGGGATATCACAAGCCGTAATTTTTCTTTCCAGAAATAATTCAATAACTCTCAATTTTGATGATATTACTAATTTTCCTACTATTAAAAAGCCAGCTTTAGGACAAGAAAGTAAAGATCATGTAATACAAGAGAGTTTTACACAAGTATTACAACCGGAAAGTTTAGTAAGTATTAGAAATGATAACATTCAATTCGTAGGTAAAATAACACCCGTGATAAAGGTCAATACAGATAGATATACTTCTCATGCTGCTGAGATTGGTGATAAAGAGGGAGTAAAAGCTCTAATAAAAATAGAGGAAGATATTGATGCAAGGGATAAATACGTGCGAACTCCTTTACATTATGCCGCTAGCACTGGAAACACAACACTACATAACAATGTTCAAGCCAAGAGTGTACAGCTTAATAACCTAGGCAATAAAAGTACTTCCACAATAAGCGGTCAACTACAAATATTGACACAAGAACATACTATCTCTTCTGATAATGAGTATGAAAAAGATTATCAGTTAAAATTATCTTCATCGATGAATTCTATCAGTGATAATAAGTCAAATCCAACATTGTCTCAATCATCGAATCCTAAAGGTGATGAAGAGCGTTCAGAAATTATACTAAAGAATCAAAGCAGCTTTGGGAATAGTGGTAGTAACTCTGCTCCTTATTTCTCTGAAGATAGATCTTTACTAAAGGTTTCAGCAAGCGATAGCAAACAAGGTATGCAATCAGATTCCCAAAATACAAAAATGTATGTTGTAGCTATTTCTGCATTTGCAATGTCTGGAATTGTTTCAGGAATAGCTATTGCAGTTTACTCAGGAATGTTAGCGATAGGAATAGCAGTTGGAGTTTGTTGTCTAATTACTGCTGCAGTCATGTACTATTGTAATAGTCCTTCAAATTTACTTAAAGATAGCAATACTGAAGTTGCAATGAATCAAGGGCAGGAACTGTAAGGCAGGGTAAGAAGAAATAGCAGGAGGGTTGGCTTTATTTGTGTGATTCATAGAGGTTATTGCAACTAATTTGTCAGATCAAGTCTGAACTTGAAATACCTGTTAAGAGGTTTTATATTTTTGAAGTGACTTTAACTCTTGGTTATGTTTGTAATTTTGCATGACAAATGTTTCTTTTGATGAGATATAATTTTTTTGTATTTCACTTAGACAAGGAATTGTTTTTTCCAGTTCTTTATATTTTTCCCAAGGAGTCTTTCCCATAAGTGTTGAAAGTAGTATCAGAAAAGTATAAAGAACTGTTATTGCAAGAAAATGGAGG